>CAVXYU010000019.1:0-48128 GCA_963766015.1 uncultured Actinomycetota bacterium
AGCTGGGCGTGGGGCAAAAGGCTACGTGATGCCGATCTATTGTCGTCGATGGGCACCGTCGGGGATTGCTACGACAATGCCATGATGGAATCATTCTGGGGAACCATGCAAATCGAACTGCTCGACCGGAAGAAGTGGTTGACGCGCGAGCAGCTTGCGTCGGCAATCTTTGAGTGGTTAGAATGCTGGTATAATCCAAAGCGTCGGCATTCCAGCATTGGAATGCACAGCCCCATCGCGTTTGAGGTCCTGCACTCCCAGCCGGTTCACCCCGGGCTGACCCCACACCGCAGGTGTCCGTGGATCGGGGGGAAGGTCACACCGACGACATCGACCCTATCCGCAGGGTGGGAGGAGTGGCTCACGACGCATCCATCACATCTGACCTTTGGGGTCACAGACGTTGAAACGAGCTGGTCACCAGCGTTCGGAACGGCAGTAAGGGATACGACGTAACGCAATTGACGATCTCGCGGCCGAACTGGCCAACCACGTGACGGTCGACCACTAATCGAACCGGACCCTTCAGGCCGCACTGGCGATGTATTTTTTTGTGATGCCTGCTGGATTGGCCCGCGTGTCGCGATCGCCCAGAGTGGCCTGTCTGGACTGGCGGAACGCACAGGTGGAAGGCAAACGATCTGAGACTTTCTCAGGGAGGGAAAGGTCCTGCCGTTCAACCCTTATCTCGCTGACCGCCTGCACCTGATCGAAGCGATTCGGATCGAGCAACTCGATTCCGACTCCGAGAACATCGACCAGGCCATTGAGCGGTTAGCCGTGTTTCACGACGATGGAGGAAGCTGGACACTGCCTGTCGGAATCACCACCCAGGATCTGGTCATCCCCGGTCCGCACGGCAACCCTCCAACCGAACGTATCCACCGAACGCCAAGGCTGGCCGCACCAATCGGGCGTCTTTGAAGGATCATGACTGAGGGTGACTGAGCCCGTTCACGGGACGCACGGGCGATTTCCTAGGCAACGGTCATGCCCCAAAGGGTGCAGGTTAGGACACACGGTGGGCCACTTCTCGATCAGGACTGATCCACGATGCGGTAGTGATCAAGCGACAACCTGAAGTCGTCAGGGCGAGCATCGCCACCAACCCAGTAGAACACACGTGCTGGATAACTGCTTCAGTCAAGTCATAAGGAGACCAGCTCTGGCGATCCAGCAGAGAAGTCTTTATTCGGAAGCGGAAGGTCGGTATAGTCGTCGTATGCGTTCGTTGCTGCGATTTATGGGCCCTCGGCCGGTTTCCGGTCGTTGGGGCTCAGCAACGCGCGCCTAGTGCGGCGCGCCTGAGGTATCTTTACGCGGCGTTGCGGGAGAATCAGGTGTGCGTGTACAGCCTTTGGGATTGCGGGATGGTGACCGGGACGTGCTGACCGGATTGGTCCGGTCGACGTCGATCCGGGCGGGGCTGGCTACCCGGGCGCGGATCGTGTTGCTCGCCGCGGATGGCACGCCGAACGTGGAGATCGCCGAGTTGGTCGGGGCGTCTCGGCCGACGGTGAATCTGTGGCGCAACCGGTATGCAGAGTCCGGTGTTCGGGGGTTGCAGGACGACCTGAAGCCGGGTCGTCCGCGTACGGTCGACCGCAACACGATCCTGACCGCGACCTTGACGCCGCCGCCGAAGCGGCTCGGGGTGACGCATTGGTCGTCGCGGCTGCTGGCCGACGAGCTGAAGGTCGCGCAGAACACGGTGCTGCGGACGTGGCGACATGACCGGGTGCAGCCCTGGCGGTCGGAGACGTTCAAGTTCTCCACCGACCCCGAACTGGTCGCCAAGGTCACCGATGTCGTCGGGTTGTATCTGGCGCCGCCGGAGAGCGCTATAGTCCTTTGTGTGGATGAGAAGTCGCAAATTCAGGCGCTCGACCGAACGCAGAAGATGCTGCCGATGCAACCGGGCTTCCCGGAGCGCCGCACCCACGACTACGTCCGGCATGGCACCTCAACGTTGTTCGCCGCTTTGGACATCGCCACCGGCAAGGTCACCGCGACGACAAAGCCACGGCACCGCCGGCAGGAGTTCCTCTCCTTCCTCAAACAGGTCGCCCGGGCTCACCCCGGCCGGGAGTTGCACCTGGTGATGGACAATTACGCTGCGCACAAGACCCCGGAGGTCAAGGACTGGCTCGCGGATAACCCGCGGATCCAGGTGCACTTCACCCCGACATCTGGATCGTGGCTCAATCTCGTCGAGGTGTGGTTCGGGATGATCTATGTTAAGCCATCCGACGGGGCACCTTCACTTCCGTGACCGACCTCAACACCAAGATCAGGGCCTTCATCGCCGGCTGGAATAAGCGCAACGACATTGTTGGACAAAGCCGACGAGATTGCAAAGCAAGTAAAGTTATTCAGGACAGGTCCAACGGCAGAGCCGTCCGGGGGTTCCCCCTACCCGCTCTTGACCAAGGACTCACGATGCCTTCTTATCTTTCCGCCACGGAACTGACTGCTGCGCTCACTCTTCGCGACCTGTCCGACCCCGAGCACGGTCACCACGCCATGCAGATCGTGCTCGCCGACGTCGTTACGGCCCTCACGCAATTGTGGGACATCCCCGCCGACGTCATCCGGCAAAGCCCGCTGGTATCCGTCGCGGACAACTACGACGAGTTGGGCTTCGACTCAGCCGATGTCACTCGAGACCAGCGCTATTCGCGTTACGTCAGTCCGACCGTGATGCTCCGCAGCCACACCTCTGCGTCCATTCCGGCAATCCTCCGCTCCCTGGCGACCCGGGCCGAGCATGACCGGCTGTCGGTGCTGCCAGGCCTGGTGTACCGCCGAGACGTCATCGATCGCACCCACGTCGGCGCACCTCATCAGGTTGACCTGTGGCGCTTGCGTTCTGCACCAACTCTCACCGGCAGCGACCTTGAGGCGATGCTCAGCACCGTGGTCGAGGCCGTGCTACCCGGGGCCCGGTGGCGTGCCCTCCCGGCAGCCCATCCGTACACCGTGCAGGGCCGCCAAATCGATGTGCTGCTCGGCGGCGATTGGCTGGAACTCGGCGAGTGCGGGTTGATCGCCCCAAGGATCATGAGGTCGGCCGGCATGGATGCACAGCGATGGTCGGGGCTGGCGTTGGGTATGGGACTGGACCGGGCGCTCATGCTCCGCAAGCAACTCCCCGACATCCGACTCCTTCGAGCCGCCGATCCAAGAGTCAGCCGTCAAATGCTCGATCTGTCGCGTTGGACGCCGGTCTCGATGTTGCCGGCAGTTCGCCGTGACATCTCCATCGTCGTGGATGCTGACGCGGACGCGGAGACGTTGGGAGACAAAGCACGCACAGCCCTGGGGGATCGGGTGGACGATCTCGAATCGGTGACAGTCCTTGCGCTCACCCCGTATTCGGAACTACCTCAAGGTGCGAGAACCCGCCTGCGGCTCAGGGACGACCAAGTCAACGCGCTTGTCCGGGTGACACTTAGGCCGCTCTCAAGAACAATGACCGACGAAGAAGCGAACGGGCTCCGGAATGAAATCTACTCGGCACTGCATGAGGGTGAGGTCGCAGAGCTGATCGAGGACTGATCTTCCGCTCCTGAACATGAACTTGACTCAGGCAGCGATCCAGCACACATGCACTGGACAGCTGCTTGAGTTCAAGTCAGTCTACGAAAACCGTCATGTGCGCTGCCCCTCAACCATTCCAGGGCCAACTCGGCATGTCGCAGCACCGAGATGTGCCCGTCGCTGTTCGGACAGCCGGAGCTCGGCCGACGGAACTGTGTCGCCGAGCCAGCGAGCATGCGAACTCGGGACGACGCGGTCCCTCCGCCGTGCAGGAGCAGCGTCTGCACAGTGATGGAGGCCAGGTCGCAGCCCCAGGGATTGACAAAGGAGAGCTCGTCGTCGATCAACCCGCCCGGACCCGCCGCCTCCGCGGCGCCGACCACCTCGAGAAGCCACGACCAGTTCTCCTTCAGCGCGCCGTGTCGTCATCGGTGAACTCCATGTCGGGGCCTGCGCCGGAGGACTCGTAGGCCTCCTTGGCGATGCGTCCCGCCGCCGCGGCGTGCACCCCCTACACGTTGGAGGTGGCCATGCCGCCGAACCAGTCAAGCCCCTCCGCGTCGAACGGCGCCAGCGCGGCCACGCTGACCACGCCCAGCACGCGTTCAGGCAACAGCGCACCACAGGCGAGCGCATGCGGACCACCGCCGGAATGTCCCATCACGGCGAAGGTCTCGATGCCGAGCGCGTCTGCGACGGCCGCGACGTCGCGGGCAGCCGACGCCACGTCTCGGTCGTGGATCGCAGTCGACCCGCCATAGCCCGGCCGGTCGTGGCACACCCAGCGGATGCCGAGCCTGCCCGCGGCGTCGAAGAGCGGCACGGGCGGCGCACCAATGTTAGGCGTCCGTGGTGCCAGAACACGGCTAGTTCGTCCCGACCGCGCGGCCCGGTGTCGTAGGCGTGCAGGGCCCGGCCGCCGACGTCCAGATCGAACTGGGTGATCACGAGCCGATGCTAACCGGTACTTCGGACCCCGGGGTCAACGTCGCATCCAGCGCAAACACCTGGCGTGCAACGAAGAGCTCGCGATTGACTATCCGGCACGTCAGAACAAGATCGCGGCTGATTTCAGCGCTCGGCAGAGATCCGTGGTGCTACACGCTGGTCGGGCACGAGCAGCAGAACCGCGAATGCTGACCCGGATCGGGTTGACACCCTGTTGCGAGCAGGGAAACCTTCTGACACATGACGCCGGCGGTTGCGGAATGTATTTTTTGCGACATCGTTGCCAGTCGGGCCAGGGCCAGCCGTGTCTATGAGGACGATCGGGTCCTGGCATTCCTGGACATACAGCCCGTCACGTCGGGTCACACACTCGTCATTCCCAAAAGGCACGTCGCCTACCTCGACGACCTAGATGCGGATCTGGGCGCGGCCGTCTTTGGTATCGCACATCTGCTGGCCAGGGCCCTTCGCCGAAGTGGCCTTCGCTGTGAGGGGGTCAATTTGTTCTTGGCTGATGGCGCCGCAGCGTTCCAAGAGGTATTCCACACTCACATTCATGTGTTCCCCCGCTTTGCCGGTGACGGCTTCAGCGTCGACGCCGATTGGCGGCGCCGGACGCCGGACGAACTCGACGGCACCGCCGCTCAGATCAGTAAAGGTCTTGAAGCTCTCGGTCACGCCGAATCGGCTTGAACGAGTAGAGAAAGTTCTCACGAGAGACGTGTCCTGTAGCGTGTCCTGTAGCGGGTGATGCTTAACAGTCTTGTACCAGCTGACGCTTAACACTACAACCGCAGATCGTGACCGGATCTGACTGCCCGGAGCCAGCCTGCCAGCGCTGGTTCGAACAGACGGGATTACTCTCACGCGTGGTTTGAAGTGTCGCGGATGGCGTGAAATCAATAGAGGCGACACGCTCGGATATCACCGATCAATGGCCCTTCACATTCGATAATTGTGGAATGGATATCGATTTCTCCCATTGGGGCACGGGATTCGATGCGTTCATGGGGGCATTTTCCAGTCGATTCCCCAGGATCGAACCCAGGCGCCGCGCCGCGTCCTACGTCCGCGGCCTCCTATCAGAACTGGAGCGAAAAAATGGATGGACCATAGCCGAAGGAGCCGGAGACAAGACTCCGGACGGAATGCAGCGCCTCCTCAACGCGAGCCAATGGGACCAAGATGGAGCGCGCGACGACCTGCGGACCGTGATCGTCGATGCGATCGGCGACAAAGAGAACGCAATACTTGTCGTTGACGAAACTGGGTTCTTGAAGAAGGGCAAGAAATCGGCCGGGGTCGCCAGAATGTACACCGGGACGGCAGGCAAGACCGAGAACTGCCAGATCGGCGTATTCCTGGCCTACACCTCACCTGCCGGTCATGCACTCATCGACCGCGAACTGTACCTGCCCGCTGCCTGGACCAACGACCCCGATCGATGCGCCGCGGCAGGCATCCCGGAGCACACAAAGTTCTCCACCAAATACCAACTGGCACAACGGATGATCGAACGCGCCAGGGCCGCCGACACGCCGTTCAGCTGGGTCACGGCCGACGAAGTCTACGGCCAGGCCGAACCGCTCCGCGCCTACCTCGAACACGAAAGGATCAGCTACGTGATGGCGGTTCGTCGCACCGAAAAGGTCACCATGCACACCGGTCCCAGTACCGCTGAGGTAGTCATCGCCGGACCCGAGACGCAATGGCAAAGAATGAGCGCCGGTGAGGGCACAAAAGGCCCACGAGTCGCCGATTGGTCGTCAACCCAACTGACCGACGACTCACATACCGAAGGCCACCGGTACATCCTCGCAAGAAGAAGCATCGACGACACCACCGACCTCGCCTACTACTTCTGCTGCTCGAACAAACCAATAAACCTCGAAGAACTCGTCCACGTCGCAGCCAGTCGCTGGACCGTCGAAGAGTGCTTTCAGACCGCCAAGAACGAAGCCGGCCTCGATCACTACCAGGTCCGCGACTACACCGCCTGGTATAAACACATGACACTCTCCATGATCGCCCTCGCGTTCCTCACGATCATCAAGACAGCCGAAGAAAAAAGGGGGTCCTCAATCAGAACGACAGCCTCATCGCCCTCACGTGCAACGAAATCCGACGACTACTCAATCGAATCCTCTGGCCCCTGATCAGAATCACAAACCACGTCACACACTGGTCCACCTGGCGACGAACCAGCCAGGCCCGAGCACGCTCCCACCAGCACAAACGCGCCGCCGACAACAAACTGCGGTTGTAGTGTTAACACCTGGCCGTGATCGGCCCCGTCTTGAGGGCGATGCTCGTGGGCATCGTCGTGCTCGGGAGGCCGGGAATGGCTCTGGTTGTCTTGTCGAAGGTTGAGCAGCGGCTGGACGCGGTCCGCGCGGTGTTGGGCGGGGCCACGGTCACCGAAGTCGCGGCCGCGGTCGGGGTGTCCCGGGTGAGCGTGCATGCGTGGCTGCGGCGGTATCTGACCGAGGGCGTGACCGGTCTGGCGGACCGCTCGCACCGGCCACGGTCGTGTCCGCATCAGGCCAGCGACGCCGTCGCGGTGCGGGTGGCCGAGATGCGACGGACCCATCCCCGCTGGGGCGCCAAGCGGATCCGCATGGAACTGCTGAAGAAGCCCGGCGCACTGACCGTCCCGTCGACGGCGACGATCAACCGGATCCTCATCCGGCATGGCCTGGTCACGCCGCGGAAGCGGAAACGGCCACGGAACTCCTACCAACGGTGGGAACGCCCGGGGCCGATGCAACTGTGGCAGCTGGACATCGTCGGCGGCGTGTGGCTGGTCGACACCGCCACCGGAGTGCTCCGCGAGGTGAAGGTGGTGACCGGGGTGGACGACCACTCCCGGTTCTGCGTGATCGCCTCGGTCGTGGAGCGGGCCACCGGCCGGGCGGTGTGTCTGGCGCTGGCCGCCGCGTTGGCCCGGTTCGGTGTACCGGACGAGATCTTGACCGACAACGGCAAGCAGTTCACCGGCCGGTTCAGCCGGGGCGGCGAGGTGCTGTTCGACAAGATCTGCCGGCACAACGGGATCACCCACCGATTGACCCAGCCGGCGTCGCCGACCACGACCGGCAAGATCGAACGCTTCCACCTCACGCTGCGGCGGGAACTGCTCGATGATCACGACCCGTTCGAGTCGCTGGCCGCGGCGCAGGCCGCCGTCGACGAGTTCGTCCGGGAATACAACGCCGACCGACCCCACCAAGCGCTGGATGATCAGCGGCCGGTCAGCCCGGCGGACCGCTTCACTCCGACCGGCGATGCGGAGCGAGAGTTGTTGCCGCTCTGGCTGCCCCCGACGCTCGTTGCGTCCCACGATGCTTCGGACGAACCAGCCAGCAACGCCGACGAGATAGCCGAGCCGGTAACGGGTTCGGGCACCACGGCCGGCTACCCGGGTGGGGCGGTGGAGTTCGACCGGGTCGTCCCGCCGGCCGGGAACCTCCAACTCGCCGGCCGGCAGCTCTGGCTCGGACCGGCTCGATCCGGTCAGGTCGTCCGGTTCTGGGCCGACACCGATCTGATCCATCTGTTCATCGGCGGGACCCGGATCAAGACGGTTCGCTCGCACCTGACCGTGACCGACCTGGCCCGGCTGGTCGCCGCGGGTGCCCAGTGGCCGGCGGCCCGTCCCCGCTGCCACCGATCGAACCCGGCGACGCCGTCGAGGTCGAGCGGGTCGTCTCCCGCGCCGGCACCGTCGTCCTGGGCGGCCACGTCGTCCTGGCCGCGGAGATCCTCGGCGGGCGCCGGCTCGGGATCCGCATCGAACGCGACACCCTGATGTTCTTCGACCTGGACAGTCGCGAGCTGCTGCGGGTGCGGCCGAACCCGCTCAGCCACGACAAGATCATCCGGCTGCGCGGGAACCGGCCCGCCGGCCCACCACCCCGACCCTCCACCGAACCGGTACGAGTCCAGCGCCGCGTCTCGAGCACCGGCGTGATCACCGTGTGCGGCCAGAAGGTCTCGCTCGGCCGGACCCATCAGCACCAAACAGTGACGGTCCACGTTTCCGACACCACCCTGGCGATCGAACTCGATGACGGCGAAACCCGCGTAATCCGGCGGACTACGACACTGCCCGTCCGTAACATCAAGGCCGACCGACCACGATCGATGGCACCCCGAGTGGGCTAAGCCAAATATATTTCGGGGCCGCCCGAAACTTTTGTGCAGCGATCTCGCGGTTCCGTCTGTAATTGCCACGTTTCGACAGGCACCGGGCCACCTGAACTCGAACTGTCAATTCAGTTTGTCGTCCCAACCAATTCAGTAGACAGCCCGAGTAGACTCTGATGAGTCCAACGCGAGGGGTGGGAACATGACTGACAACACCGCAATTATCCGCCGGTTGATCGATGGCGTCATCAACGGTCGGGAGCTGGACCTCATACCTGAGCTTGTTACGGAAGATTACCTGTACATCGACAACTCACTAGGACGATTTGAAGGCCCCGCCGCGCTCAGAAAGATCATGAGCCAATCACTACTAGCGTTCCCGGACTCGGTCTGGACCATTGAGGAGCAGATTGCCGACGGCGACTCCGTAGCCAGCCGCTTCACTTGGAGCGCCACCCACAAACACGACTTCGATGTCCTACCCGCCTCGGGTAAGCACATGACCGTCACCGTGATCTCATTCGACACGTTCCGGGACGGCCGGATGCAGGAGACGCGTCAGTATCGCGACAACCTGGCTCTCCTGCGACAGCTCGGATTCATTCCCGAACGCGACGCGCTGGTTGAGATGATTGCACAACGTAAGTAGTTGCAATACCTCCGCCCAAAGTAGGGTCAGTTTTTAACTATCAGGCAGTGTCGAATCTCGGCCATCGGTCGTGCCGGATTTCCCGCCAGGTCCCTCAAAAGCTTCGCAAACGGTTGCGGCGCCAAATTTTCGCCCGCTTCGCAGGGCGCTATCACCGTGTGCGGCCACAAGGTTCCGCTCGGGGCGAGGTCTCAACAGCACGAAACCGTGACGGTCCACGTTGCCGACACCACCCTCGCGATCGAGCTGGACGACGGCGAAACCCAGGAGTGATTCGACGGACCACAACCCCCCCGTCGTAACATCAAGGCCGACCGACCACGATCGGTCGCACCCCAAGTTGTCTAGGCCCGGTGTAAAGGATCACCTGGCACAGAATCGTTAACCATCTCCTGATCCAAGACAACCTGTCCTGTAACTGTCCTGTAACTGTCCTCCGTCGGGTGATGTGCGACAGTCTTCCGCCAATTGATGTGCGACACGGGGTTGGTTCGGCACCCTTGGGCCGGGCGTCTCCGTGGGGCGTCCCGTGCTCCGAGGAGGCCGGGATTGGCTCTGGTTGTGTTGTCTGTCGTCGAACAACGGCTGGATGCGGCTCGAGCGGTTCTGGCGGGTGCGGAGGTCACCGAGGTCGACCGCCAGGCCGGGGTGCATCGGGCCACGGTGCACCGGTGGGTGGGCCGGTATCTGACCGACCAGCTGGGCGGGTTGATGGACCGGTCGCACCGGCCGCAGTCGTGCCCGCATCAGGTGCCGCCCACGGTCGAGGTGGCGGTCGCGGAGATGCGCCGTCGGCATCCTCGGTGGGGGTCGCGATGGATCCGGTTGGAACTGCTGCGTTCTCCATCGCCGGACTTGGTTGTGCCGGCGGAGCGGACGATCGACCGGATCCCGATCCGGCATCGGTCTCCTGCGGGCAAGGCCCAGGAAGCGCCCCGAAGCTCGTACCGTCGCTTCGAACGTCCCGGTCCGATGCAGTTGTGGGGTATCGACATCGTGGGCGGTGTCGGGCTGGTCGACCAGCGCACCGGAGACGTCCGGGAAGCGAAGCTGGTGACCGGCATCGACGACCACTCGAGGTTTTGCGTAAGGGCCAAGGTGGTGGAACGGGCCACCGGCCGGGCCGTGTGCGTGGCGTTCGCCCGAGCCCTGTCCCAGTACGGAGCGCCGGCGGAGGTGATCACCGACAACGGCAAGCAGTTCACCGACCGGTTCGGTCGGGGCGGCGAGGTGCTGTTCGACAAGATCTGCCGACACAACGGGATCGGCCACCTGCTCCGGTGGGTGGCGGGGTCCCGGACGCGACCGACTACTGCCGCCTCGCGCCGCCCGCGGAGACACCCGGTGCGGGGGTGGCCGGGTTTCTGGATCCGCAGCAGGAGTTGCCGTTCGACGGCACCGCCTACGGTGATCACGGCTACGCCGGGTTCTTCTGGTGGTCCTACGACCCCGGCTGCCTGAACTCCATCACCCAGCTCGTCGGGATCCAGTCCCAGTGGGATGCCTCCGGCGCCTCGCAATCGACGCAGGGAGGGAACTGGCTGCTCGGCGGCGCCGTCCTGCTCGATGCCTCGGCCACCGGCATGCGGGCCCGCGCGCTCGACCCGGACACGTTCAGCAGCCTGGACACCTTCATGTCGACCGTCACCTCCGCCGGGTACGCGGTGCTGATCCAGCCGTGGGTGTGGCTGCCGCTGGCCATGCTCGGCCTGATCGTCCTGGGGCTGGCGATCCGCGGGAACCGGCCCGAGGTGCTCCGCCGGGTGGCAGCGGCGGTGGCCGGGCTGACCATCCTGACCATCGCCGCGGCGTCGCCGATGGACCTCGTCCGCTCCGCCGACCAGGCCCTGGTCGACGCCCAGCAACGCATCGACACCGAAGTGCTCAGCCGGCTGCCGGCAGACGTGCTGCCACCGATCCAGCACTGCCAGTTCGACCAAACGGCCCTGTTCGCACCCTATTTGGACCACGAGGATTCCTCAAAGTCGCCGGCACCGCCTGCACCACGAAATACGCCCCCGACCCGAAGGACCGGCCAACGCCGAGTACCTGCGGCGGTGGCTGTACCCGGAAGTGTTGGTCCGCAACACCATCCAACGCTACTGGCAGCAGGGCATGATCGGGTCGCAGAACCTCGCCGGCCCCGACGCCGACCTCGGTACGCGGTTCCCCAACGGGCAGGCCGTCACCTCAAACTCCCGGACTTGACGAAGGTCCAGCAGAACGCACCGGCCGGCGCGGTGTGGTGCACCTACCAGGACAACAAGCAGGTCTGCGGTCGCAGCGAGAAACCCGGCCCGCCCGGCAACGTCGTCGCCGCCACTGAAGCTGCATATCGTTTGAGGATGCCGGGGATGAGATCTACCCCTACATCCAGGGCCGCGCCGGTAACCGCACCGCCGTCGGATTCAGTGCACTCGCCGCATCGGCGGCGGCCGCGCCGTTCCCAGCCGCCGCCTACACCGCCGTCCTCACCGCCCGGCTGCTCCTCCGGCTCGGGCTGATCGCCGGCCTCTTCGTGGGCATAGGCATGATGGTCCGCCCGCACCTGGCCCGCCGGGTCCTGGGCGTAATGGCCGGCAGCCTGCTCGTGGTGCTGATGTTCAGCGCGGCCGGCGCACTCATGACGTACCTGTCAATGGTCATGCTCAGCCCCACCACCATCGGCGGCTACCAGCTCGAACCCACCGCCGGCGTCATCATCCTCGCCCTTGCCTCGCTACTGGCGTGGCTGCTGACCCGCCCGATCAAACGCATCACCGGCATGCTGTCCTACGCCGCCACCGGCAACCCGCACCAGCTCTCCGAGCAGAGGCGCGGGGGCGATGGCCGGCCTGGGACGGCTCACTCCACTGCCCCGCTGGCGCCGCGGACGCAGTCACCGGGTCAACGACCCGCAGGAGAACCCGACCGGACCGGTCACGCCGACCGAACCGGCCCGGCCGAGCCGCCCCGAAAGGTCACCGCCATCGTCCGACGCCGCAACATCACGCCGCCGCCGGGCCCGCCCGGAGGAACGAAATCGAGACCAGCACCGGCGCCCGTCGAGCCGGCGACCACGCCCGTCCCGCGGATCAAACAAGCTTTCGCGGGCGACTCGACACGGAGCGTCGGCCGACCGTCAGCTGGCTAGAGCTGGGATGCTCGGGTCGGTGGCACAGGACGGTGCCCACTGGGTCGGCACCTGGACCGACAAGGACGCCAAACGACATCAAGTCCGCTGCGCGACCGAAAACGTCGCCGTCATTCAGGTTGCCCGACGGCAGGCCGGCGGATTGCGCTATCACGACTTGCGGCACTCGTATGCGACCTGGCTGGTTGACGATGGGGTACCGCCGAACATGGTGCAACGGGTGATGGGGCACGAACGGGCGTCCACCACGCTAGACCTCTACACCCGGAGAACCGACGACGCAGACCGCATCCTTCGGGCCCTGGACGATGCCGAATGATGATGCAGCGGTGCCCTTTTGGTGCCTGCAGCAATAAGGCCCGGATTCAGCTGTTCGAATCCGGGCCGTTGACGTGGTGGAGCTGCGGGGAATCGAACCCCGGACCTCTTCGATGCGAACGAAGCGCGCTACCAACTGCGCTACAGCCCCTGGTCGCGGTCTGCACCGTGAGCCGTCGACAACAATAGCAGCGGGTCGGCGGGTCCGCGTCCACGCCGCCCAGCCGCCCCGCGCGGCGAGCAGGTCCGTACAACACCCGTCCGCGTCGTCCTCACCCCAGCCGGAACGCATCTCCGTTCAGCACGGGAACGCCGTCGGAGACGTCGATCTCGGCCGCGACGGAAATCTCCTCCGCGTAACCCGCCTCGGCCAGTTCGCGACCGGACGCGCAGGCACCGAGCGCCATCGCTGGTCTGCCCAGGGACTGGTAGGCGGCGCGGGCGGCCGCCGCTTCCGGTGACAGCGGTCCCGCGCCGAGGGCGGCCAGCGCATCGATCACCAGTCCGGCACCCCAGAGGTCCTCCACCGCGGGCCGCAGCGCGTCTCCGGGCCAGCGCTCACCGGCGGCCACCACGGCAATGGGCCCGCGGACCGCCTTGACGGCCCACCGCGCGCAGGCGCCGGCGTTCCGCAGGCACGCCGCCGATGACCAGGACCTGGGCCTCACCCAGCTGACGACAGATGGCGGCCCCGTTGGGCGACGGCAACACCAGCTTGCTGGTCACCGTGAGCGGCCCGTCGGCGGTGGCGGCCCGCCTGACGGACACCGGCGAGAGGCTGACTCCATTGCCGCCGGCCTCGCGGCGTCCGACCGCCAGCACAGCGCCCCGTGACGCGGCGAAGGCCGCTGCGGAGGCGTCGCGGAAGCGATACGGATATACCTCTATACCGAGGTCGACGGCGATCGACAGCGTTGTCGTGAACGACAGCACATCGACGACGATCACCGCCGAGGCTTCCGACGAGATGCCCGTGGCCCCCTGTAGACCCCAGTCGAACCGGACGCCGAACTCGGCCTGGCTGTAGGGATCCGCCGACGCCCGGGCCGGCGACGTCACTGCCCCGCGGCCCGCCGGTACGTCATCGGCTCGTGGTAGGGATCGAGATCGTCGAATGCCGGGTCGTCATCGTCCAGGTCGACGACCGTGCGCCCGGGGACGACCGCGGACAGCCCGCCCCGCGGCGCGGCGCGGCGCCCGTTGGTACTCCGGCCTGATCTGCCGGGCCCGCTGCAGCCGTTCCATCCGGCGCTGCCTGATCGCGGCCTCGATCCGGACCTGGCGGCGCAGGTAGCTGAGGTAACCGACGAGCAGGGTCAGGCTGATCGCGGCGCCGACCCACAGCCAGTTGACCAGCACCAGTGCGAGCACCGAGAAGGCGACCGTCGCGATCAGCAGGATCAGCGCGACCCGGCGCCGCTGCTGGTAGCGGTACGCCCTTGTCGCCTCCGCTGCCTCGGGATCGAAGCCGCCCCGGCCCGGCCGGCGGGGTACCGGCCGGAGTTCGACGTCCTCGACCTCGCCGGACGGCGTACCGACCGGAGCCGCCGCGACATGGTCGGACCATTCCTGCTCGTCGATCTCGTCCGGGCACCTGCGGCCGATCGATCGGCCCGTCGCGGTCGACATCGTCTGTCAGGTGGGGAATGTCGACACTCTGTGGTCGCGTCGTCGACGCTGCCGTCATCGCGTCGGTCGAACTGCTCGGGCGGCGCGGAACGGGGTGGATCCGGCGGTTACCCTGCGCGGCCGGGACGAGTGCGCGGCCGCCCATTCCTCCGCCGCGTCGGCCGGCTGCGCGTCGGCCCGTTGGGCGTCGGGGCTGTCGGCACCGACGGCGACCAGTTCGTCGTCGTGTCCGTCGGGCGTGCCGTCGTCAACCTGGTCGGAGTTGCTCATCATTCGTCCTTTCGGCCCCCGGGCGGGCCTGCGGCGCAGCGACGCGGAAGCGCGCCTGAGCACGCGGAACCCGGACCCGGCCGGCTCGACCTGCGGAACTCGTTCACGACGGCGGGCCACCATCGGCACCAGCACGACCAACCAGGCAATCACCAACAGCACGACGATGAGGGATGTCGGGATGTTCATCGGGTGCTCCCCTCACTCGGGCCGCAGAGCGCGCGACGACAGACCGGCCGGTCAAGATCACGCTAACGACTGACGGCCTGCAGACCGGGTAGGGACACACCCTTTGGCTGTCCAGCTGGTCGGCTCCGCTGGCGGAGCCTGCCGACGTCCGGATCCCGCCTCGTCGGCTCACCTGGTGGGGTCGCCGGTCCGCCATCGCTCCAGCAGTTGCGGCAGGCCGCCGGGGACTTCCTCGACGGTGAGGGCGTACAGCAGGTGATCCCGCCATGCACCGGCGATGTCGAGATAGCGGACCAGGTGCCCCTCCTGACGAAAGCCGAGGTGCGCCACCACCGCTCGTGACGCCAGGTTCTCCGGCGCGATCGTGGCTTCGATCCGGTGCAATCCGACGGGGCCGAAGCCGTGCGCCACGTCATGCGCGACCGCGGCGGTCGCCACTCCGTTGCCGTGGAACCGGGAGTCGACCCAATACCCGACCCAGCCCGAACGCAGCGCACCGCGCTGGATGCCGCCGAGCGTCACCTGGCCGGCGAAGCGGCCTTCCACCGTGATCGACGAACGGCACCACCTCGCCCGCGGCGGGCACCCACCCGCAGCAGCGTCCGGTGCGACCGCCACATCGAGCTCGAATGACGCTGCTCCCAGGTGAGCGTCGCTGGTGGCGTCCCACGGCGCGATGAGTGCCTCGTCGCGCAACCTCGAGCGCCTGCCAGTCGGCCCAGTCCGATCGGCGCAGCGGCCGGCCGACGACCCTTCCGCGCTGGTCTTCACCGGGCCCGAGAGTCGTGGGCCAGCCCGGGATGTGCGCCGGAGAAGCCGGCCGAGACACCAGCCGGGCTCATGACTGCTACGCCCGCTGGGCCAGGAACGAGACCGGAACCTCGCTGCCGGGCGGAACCGACGTGGTGCCCTCGTCGACGAGCACCAGGCAGTTCGCCTCGGCGAGCGAGGCCAGCAGATGGGTCCCGCTGCCGCCGAGGATGTGCACCAGGTAATCGTCCTCGTCATCCCGCATCAGCTGGCCGCGGAGGAACTGGCGCCGACCCGGCGGGCGAGGTGATCGGCTCCAGCGTGCGGGCCATCACGGTGCGCCGGTACGGGTTTCGCCGCCCCAGCATGATCCGCAGCACCGGCCGGACGATCACCTCGAACACCACCAGCGCGGACACCGGGTTGGCCGGCAGCAGGAAGGTCGGGACCTTGTCCGGCCCGAGCAGACCGAAACCCTGCGCCGAGCCCGGCTGCATGGCCACCCGGGAAAGGTCGAGTTCGCCGAGATCGGCGAGCGCCTCGACCACCAGTTCGGCCGTGTGCCCGCCCGCGGCGCCGGCGATCACCACCATCTCGGAGACCAGCAGCCGCGCCTCGATCAGCTCCCGGAAACGGCGCGGATCGCCGGGCGCGATGCCGACCCGGTTGGCTTCGGCACCGGCGTCCCTTGCGGCGGCGGCAAGGGAGAACGAGTTGACGTCGTACACCTGACCCGGACCGGGCGTCCGCGCCACGTCGACCAGTTCGTCGCCGACCGAGACGATCGACAGCCGTGGCCGCGGGTGCACCAGCACCTTGTCCCGCCCGACCGCGGCCAGCAGTCCCACCTGCGCCGATCCGATGAAGGCGCCGAGCCGGACGGCGACGTCCCCGGGCTGGACGTCCTCGCCGGTCCGCCGGACGTACTGCCCGGACTCCACCGGTTTGCTGACCGACACCCTGCGCGCCGCCGCCCTGGTCGTGTGGGACCGCGGGAGACCGCGTCGGCCACCGTCGGCAGGGCGGCACCCGTTGCGACATAGACGGTCTGGGCCGGCTGCAGGCGGTGCGGTGACCGCGCGCCGGCCTCGATCTCACCCACGACGGGGAGCACGACCGGGTGCCCCTCGACTGGCGATGGCCACGTCCACCGAGCGGACGGCATATCCGTCGATCGCGGCCTGATCGAACGCCGGCAAGGCAGCCGAGGCGCACGACCTCCTCGGCACACAACAGCCCCTGGGCCTCCGAGATGGCGACGCGCACGGCCGGCGGGGTCACCGCGATGGCCAGCACCCGTTCCAGTTGTTCGGCGACCGACCTCATCCGGTCGACCTCGAACGTGAACGGGTGTGTCGGGTGGTGCCGCCATCCGGGCAGGCGCCGCCATCAGGTCGCGGCACCGCCGGCGGGGGGACGACAGGGGCGTTCATGGTCACCAACCGTAGTGCCTGCCCTCTCGCCGTTCCGGCCGACACCGGTCCCGCGCTGGCCTAACGTGTGCTGCGTGCAATCAGCGGATGCGCCGATCGGCGCCGAGAAGGATCGCCTGCGCGCCGTCCTCATCGCGTCCCGCCGATCGCGTGACGAGACGGAACGGCAGGCGGCCAGAACGGCCAACGCCGGGCACCTGCTCGTCACATTGCACGGACTCTCGTGCATCGCCGGCTATCTGCCGCTGCCCACCGAGCCGCTCGATCAGGACCTGCTGGACCGGGTCGCGGCAACCTGCCGGGTCCTGGTGCCGGTCACCCTCGGCGCGATGCCGCTCGACTGGTGCGAGTACCCCGGGCCGGTGACCCGTGGGTCTTTCGGGATCCCTGAGCCGACAGGCCCGCGGCTGGGACCCGACGCGATCGCCGACGCGGACGCGGTACTGGTTCCTGCGCTGGCGGTCGACAGCGCCGGCCACCGGCTCGGCCGGGGCGGCGGTCACTACGACCGGACCCTCGCACTGCGGCAGCGGCTGCGCGGGCCGGAGACCCGGCCAGGAACCGACCCCGGCGGTCGACCCGCTCTGATCGCCGTGCTGTTCGACGGGGAGGTCGTCGACAGCCTTCCGGTCGACGGCTTCGATCAGCCGGTCACCGCGGTCGTCACGCCCGGCGGCGGGGTGCGCGAGTTCCGCTGACCGGCCCGACCCCGGGGTCATTTGCGCGCTCAGCCTGTTCGGGAGCATCATCGAATCTGGCAGTCAAAGCGCTCGAGTGCCAGCGCCCGGCTGCAGCACCCACCACCCGGCCTCCGTCGCGTCGTTGCGACCCGGCCGCCACCCGGAGGACCCCGTGCCCACCTATCAGTACGCGTGCACCGAATGCGGCCACCGCTTCGAGGCCGTTCAGTCCTTCACCGATGATTCCCTCACCACCTGCCCGGTCTGCAGCGGCCAACTGCGCAAGGTCTACGGATCCGTCGGGGTCGTCTTCAAGGGCAGCGGCTTCTACCGCACCGATTCCCGGGAGGGCGCCAAGAAGGGCGCCGCCAAGGTCTCCGGCGACAAGGCACCCGAGAAGTCGGGCGCGAAGGGCGACGCAGCGGCGGCCAAGAGCGGCGCGGAGAAGAAATCGTCGGATTCGGCCGGATCGGGTTCCGGATCTTCGTCGTCCGGTGGATCCTCGGCCGGCGGCTCGTCGACCGGTTCCTCGAGCAGCGGTTCGTCCAGTCCCACCAAGGCCGCAGCCGGCTGAGGCCGCCCGTCGTCGCTCGAGCGTCCGACCGGGTGAACGGCTCGGCAATACTGGACCTGGTGACAGTCACCTGCCGTCAAAGCCGACCCCACTCCCGCTCAGCGCGGTCACGCACCGGCCTGGTCGTTGCGACGTTCCTGTTCTTGGCGGCCTGTTCGGCGCAACCCGCTTCCGGTCCGACCGCAACCACCATCGGGCCGGCGACCCCGGCAGCCTCGAGCACAGACGGGGCGACCTCCCAGGCGGTGTCTTCTGCAGTGCTCTCCGGGGCAGCGACGCGCGGAACAGGCATCGCCGGTCAGCAACGGTTCGTGGTGACCACCGTCGCCACCGGCCTGTCGGTGCCGTGGGGCCTGGGTTTCCTGCCTGACGGGACCGCCCTGATCACCGGTCGCGACAACGCGATGATCAACTCGGTGGCCGCGGACGGCACCGTCCGCCCGATCGGCATGGTTGCCAACGTTGCCCACGGCGGCGAGGGCGGACTGCTCGGGTTGGCCGTGTCCCCGAACTTCTCGTCGGACAACCGGCTCTATGTCTATTACACGGCGCAGGACGCCAATCACATCGATGCCGTGACGCTACGGGACGGCGAGTTGTCCGATCAGCGAGCCGGAGTCGGCGGCATACCCAGTGGCGGCATCCACAACGGCGGCCGGATGGAGTTCGGGCCTGATGGGCTGCTCTATGTCGGGACCGGGGACGCCGGTGGCGGGGAGAACGCGCAGAACCCCGACTCGCTCGGCGGGAAGATCCTGCGACTGACGGCAGACCTGCAGCCGGCACCGGGGAACCCCGGCGCCGGCCCGCAGTATTCCCTCGGCCACCGAAATGTCCAGGGTCTCGCCTTCGACGACACCGGGCAGCTGTGGGCGGCCGAATTCGGCCAGAACACCTGGGATGAGCTGAATCTCATCACAGCGGGCGGTGACTACGGGTGGCCGACGGTCGAGGGCCAGGGCGGCCGGGACGACTTCATCGACCCGCAACGCGTGTGGTCGACCGACCAGGCCTCTCCCAGCGGCATCGCGTTCTGGGATGGCTCGATCTGGATGGCCGGCCTGCGCGGCCAGCAGTTGTGGCAGATACCGATCGAGGAATCTCCCGAAGGTCCGGTGACGGGCGAACCGGTCGCCCATCTCTCCGGCGACTACGGGCGACTGCGCACCGTGCGGGTCGCGCCCGATGGGAGCCTGTGGGTGACCACCTCCAACACCGACGGTCGGGGCGATGTCCGCGACGGTGACGACCGGATCCTGCGGTTGGCGCCCGCGGCCTGAACCGCTGTTGTGCACACACCACCCTGCTGTCCACAATCCGTGACGGTTCCCCGGCTGCGGCGTGATCGGCACCTAGCGTCGGCTTCATGCAGTTCGAATTCAACCGGTGGAGGCGGGGCGTCGTACGTCGCCGGGCGCCCCTGGCGGGGACGGGGTTGCAGGCATTGCCGCACGAGCGGCTGCGCCAGTGGCTGGCCGACCGGCGGCGCGGCGGTCGGCTCCCCCGGACCATCCGCCGCGTGGCGGCCGCCATGCTGGTCGTGATCGCCGGTGTCCTGGCCGTGACGCCGACCGACACCGCCGCGGGCGAGCCGGTGGTGGGCGTTGCCGCAGATCTGCCGATCGGGACCCGGCTGCAGGAGTCGGACCTGGAGATCATCAGTGTGCTGCGCGTTCCGGACGGTGTACTGCGCGATCCCGCACAGGCCGTCGGCCGCGCGCTGACCACCGCGGTTCGGCGCGGCGAGATCCTCACCGACGCCCGACTGGCGGACATCGCCGGACCGGCACCGAGCCCGGGGCGGATCGCAGTCCCGATCAGGCCGGCCGACGCGGCGATCGTCGCCCTGCTCAGCGCGGGTATGCACGTGGCCGTGCTGGCGGTCGGCGAGGACGGTACCGCGGTGGTGCTGGCTCCGGACGCGGTGGTCCTGGTCGCGGGGCAAGCGACCGAAAGAGGTGTTGCGGCCCCACCCATCGTGGTATCGGTCCCGGTCGAGGCGGCGGATCGCCTTGTTGCAGCGACAGTTGTTGGGACCATTGCGCTCCGGTTCACCTGATCGCAACATACTGAGGCCAACCTGATCCAGCCGGTGCTGAACGCCTTCGGCGGGGTCGACACCGGCTCGATCGGTCTTCGTCGCACCGATGAAGAAGGTGCTCGACGTCGCGTCGAGGCGGAAGCAGCCGGTGAAAGCCGACCCGACCGAGGTGGATCTGCTGGTACAGATCCGTGACCTGCTCCGGGACGGCAACGAGCGACAACTGGCGGCCGCGAACCCCTCCGCGCACGAGCAGCACCCCGCCGGCTGATGACGGCGGGCCGTCAGCCGTGATGCGGCGGACGGTTCTCCCGGTACCAACGGTCGAGGTCGCTGTCACCGGTCCCGCGGTCGGGCCGATCGTCCATCTCGTCCTGGGTGACGTCCGGCAACACGTCGCCGAACACCTCGTCGAGGGTCCGCCGGTCCGCCGGCCGCGTGCCTGCCGGTTGCTCGGGAACCTCTCCGGTCACCGCCGCCGCTCCAGCGCGCTCAGACGCCCGGGTCCGACAACTGCTCGATCACGTGGATGGCCAACGGGTTGAGGGTGGCCATACCGTCACGGATCGCCGCCCGTGACCCCGCCAGGTTGGCAACCAGTGTCGAGCCGGAGACGCCGACCATTCCCCGGGACACGATCGCGTCCATCACCCCGGCGGCCATCCCGGACCAACGCAGGGCCTGCGCGATGCCCGGCAGCTCACGGTCGATGACCTCGGCAGTCACGTCCGGCGTCACATCGCGGGGCGAGACCCCGGTTCCGCCAACGGTGACCACGAGATCGACGCCGCCGATGACGGCCGTGTTCAGCGCAGTGCGGATGGCGACCTCGTCCGAGGGCACCGCCACGGAGCCGTCCACCACGAACCCCGCCTCCGCGAGGAGTTCGGTGACCAGCGCTCCGGCGCCGCCATCGTCCTCGCCGTGCAGGGTGTGGTCGGTGATCGAGACGATCAGCGCCCGACCGGCGTGCATGCTCGTCGACACGCGAGGGCCTCCTGGTGATTGTCGACCGGCGCCGCCGGTGGGCGACTTCTGCGGTCGGCTCACCCTAGCGACTGCGCCCCGTCACGCCCGCACGCGGGCTCGGTCCAGCAAGGACCGGTGCCCGCCGGTCCCCTATGCTCCCCTACGACATCGGCATTTTCCGCGCCGGCGGCAGAGCCGTGACACCCACCGGCAGAGGAGCACCCCGTGGCGCAACGACGGAACACGGCCAGGGATCTGGCGCAGATCGCCATCTTCGCGGCGCTCATCGCTGCGCTGGGCCTTCCCGGCACCATCACCATCGGAACCTCCGCCGTACCGATCACCCTGCAGACGCTGGGCGTCATGCTGACCGGCGGGATCCTCGGCGCCCGCAAGGGTTTCCTCGCGGTGGCGACCTTCCTGGTGTTGACAACAGCCGGCCTTCCGCTGCTGGCAGGCGGTCGCGGCGGGATCGGTGTGTGGGCCGGGGCCTCTGCCGGTTACCTGGTCGGGTTCCTGGCGGGGGTCGTCGTCATCGGGTTGCTGACCGCTCGGATCCTGCCCCGCTACCCGCTGTGGCAGGGGATCCTGGTCAACCTCGTCGGTGGTGTGCTGGTGATCTACCTGTTCGGCGTGCCATGGTCGGCCGTCCGGACCGGGGGCTGGGGTCCGGCCTTGAGCAGCATGCTGACGTTCCTGCCCGGTGACGTCCTCAAAGCCGTCGTCGCAGCCGTGATCGTCAAGCAGGTCCACCGTGCCATCCCGGGGTTGATCGTCCCGACATCTGCGGCGAGCCCACCGGCGCCACCGGCGCAGAGGGTGTCGAACTGACCTTCCGCGATCCCGCTCACAGGCGGAGCCCCGTCACCCCGGGGACACCGCAGCGGGCACCTGCGTTGCGACTCGGCGGAGCCGGCGACCGTCGCGCCATCACCGCGGGCGGCGACACCGTGACCTACCGGGCACTGGGAGAGCTGATCGAGCAGCAGGGCCGGCTGATCACGAGTCGGGTAGGGACCATCTCGGCGACGGGGCTGCCCGTCATCGAATGCCTGTCATTGATGTTCGCCGCGGCGTCGGCGGGACGAGCAATGCTGATCGGCGACCCGGCCGGTGCGGTACCGGAGGTTGTCGACGTTCCGGACGGCACCTTTCTGATCGCCGTGACGTCCGGGACATCGGGCACCCCGCGCCCGGTGATGCGCACCGCCGCGTCCTGGACCCGGTCGTTCGCACCGTTCGGTCGTCTCACCGGGATCGGCCCGGACGACCGGGTGCTGCTGACCGGCCCGCTGCACGCGACCCTGCAGCTGTTCGCCGCAGCGCACGCCCTGTCGGTCGGCGCAGAGATCACCGACCGACCAGGAACAGGCGACCGCAGCGCACGCGGTCCCCACCAGACTGGCGGGGCTGCTCGACTCAACTGCCCGTCGACGCACCGTTGCGAACGGTCGTGGTCGCCGGTTCGGTGCTGCCCGATCGGCTCGCCGATCAGGCGCTCGCCCGCGGCATGACGCTCATCGAGTACTACGGGGCGGCCGAGTTGTCCTTCGTCGCCGCCCGCCGGTACCCGGCGGCACTCAGGCCGTTTCCCGGCGCCGAGGTAGAGGTGCGGGACGGCACGGTGTGGGTCCGCTCGCCGTACCTGTCGACCGGGTACCCCGCCGGTCGCGGCGGCCCCCTGCGCTGGGACGAGGAGGGTTTTGCCACCGTCGGCGACCTGGCCGACTCAGACCCCGGCGGCGGGCTGCTGATCCGGGGCCGCGGCGACTCCGCGATCACCACCGGCGGCGCCACCGTGCTCGCCGAGGACGTGGAGCGGGCGCTGGCTGCGCTGCCGCAGGTGTCCGAGGTCGCCGTCGTCGGGGTTCCGCATGCCACGCCTCGGCGAGATCGTCACCGCGGTGATCGAACCCCGCCCGGAGGGCGATCTCTCCGGAATCCGCGCGGCCGCCCGGTCACTCCTGAAAGGCCACTCGTTGCCCCGTCGGTGGTTGATCGCCGACCGGCTGCCCCGGACCCCGAGCGGGAAGATCGCCCGCCACCCGGTGGCCCTGGCGGCGGCGCGCTGGGCCCGCGACGGATCCGCCGGAACGTCGTCCCCGCCGGCGGGAGTCCCGGGGCTGCGGCCACTACCGTAGGTGCCCGTGACCCGTCCCCGGTTCGACCCGCTCGGCCCCGTGCTGATCGGCGGACGTCGCACCGCCGTCGGGACCGCGGGTCACGCCTTCGCCGGTTGTGACGTGATCGACCTGATGGCACCGGTCCTCGCCGTCGGTCGCCGGGCAGCTGGACGCGACTGGATCTGCCGGTGGACGACGTCATCGTCGGCAACTGCCTCGGCCCGGGCGGCAACATCGCCCGGGTCGCCGCCCTGGCCGCCGGTCTGGGAGATCACGGTGCCGGGGGTGACGGTCGACCGGCAGTGCGGATCCGGGCTGGAGGCCGTCCTGCAGGCCGCGGCGCGGGTGCGGGCGGGCGACGCCGGTCTGGTGCTGGCCGGCGGTGCCGAGTCCGCCAGCACCGCGCCGTGGCGGTACTGGCCGCCGGAGCCGGGCGAGGACCCGGTCCGCTACACCCGCGCACCGTTCGCCCCGCGCGGGTATCCCGATCCCGGGATGGGCGAGGCCGCCGACACCCTCGCCCGGATGCGTGGCATCTCCCGGGGGCGCCAGGACGAGTACGCCGCCCGGTCGCACGCGCTGACCGTCGCCGCCCAGCAAGGCGGCGTATACGACCCGGAAATCGTCGCGGTGCATGGCATTTCACGCGACGAACGGCCGCGCGCCGGCCTGGACACCGCCCGCCTCGGCCGGCTACGGCCCGCCTTCGGACCGGACGGCACGGCGACCGCGGGCAACTCCTGCGGCATCTCCGACGGCGCTGCCGCCGTCGCGGTCTGCACCGAGGACAGTGCCCGGGCGGTCGGACTGCCCTACCTCCGGATCGTGGCAACCGCCGTCGCCGCCGACCGATCGGATCTTCCCGGTCTCGGCCCGGTGGCCGCGGTACGCCGACTGCTCGAACGGCCTGCGGTGACCGGACGGGGCATCACGCTGTCCGACATCTCCGCCGTCGAGATCACCGAGGCCTTCGCGTCCGTGGTGCTGGCCGCGATCGACGACCTGCACCTGGACCCGTCCAGGGTCTGCTCGCAGGGCGGCGCCATCGGGCTCGGCCATCCATGGGGCGCGTCCGGAACCCTGCTGCTGCTGCGGCTCGCCGCGAGGTTGGCGGGCTCCGAGTTCGGCCTGGCGACCTGCGCCATCGGCGGCGGCCAGGGGCTGGCCGTCCTGGTCGAATCCCCGGGGCGGTGAATCAGATGGTGGAGATCAGGTTCACCGGCGTTGCGCACCGCTTCGGCGACCGATCCGTGCTGGCGGGCATCGACCTGACGCTGACCGAGCCCAGGGTCGGCATCGTCGGCGCGAACGGTTCCGGCAAGTCCACACTGGCCCGGATGATCAATGGTCTGATCCGGCCGACGGCCGGCTCCGTCACGCTCGACGGCCTGGACACCAGCGCGAAGGGTCGCGAGGTTCGACGCCGGGTGGGTTTCGTGTTCACCGATCCGGACAACCAGATCGTGATGCCGACCGTCGCCGAGGACGTCGCCTTCTCACTGCGGAGGTCGAAACTACCCGCCGCGGAGGTGCGGGCCCGGGTGACGGCCACGCTGCGGCGGTTCGATCTGGACGGCCACGCCGATCATCCGACCCACCTGTTGTCCGGCGGTCAGAAACAACTGCTGGCCCTGGCGGCCGTACTGATCACCGAACCTGATGTGGTGGTGGCCGACGAACCGACGACACTGCTCGACCTGCGCAATGCGAGAATGGTGAACGAATTGCTGGCCGGCCTTTCGCAGCAGGTCATCCTGGTGACGCATCATCTCCACCTTCTCGACGACTTCGACCGGGTCGTCGTCCTCGAGGGCGGTCGGGTGGTGGCCGACGGCACGCCGACAGCGGCCCTGGAAACCTACACAGAGCTGCTGACATGACAACGCTCGGTCTTTATCAACCGGGAACGTCGGTCCTGCACCGGATCTCGGCCGGCTGGAAGCTGGTCCTGCTGCTAGTCGGGATCACCGCGGTCCTGCTGATGACAGCGCCGTGGCAACTCGCGGTGGCGGCCGTGGTGGTCGCCGGGTTCTTCGCACTCGGCCGCATTCCGCCGCGCGTGGCAATTGCACAATTGTGGCCGATGCGCTGGTTCATCGTGATGGTCGCTGTTTTCCAGATCATTTTCGCCGGTTGGGAACGCGCGGCAATGGTCTGCGGCAGCCTGTTGTTGACGGTTGCAATCGCCGCGTTGGTGACGCTGACAACAAGGGTGACAGCAATGCTCGACGTATTCGGCAGGCTGTTGAGACCCTTCCACCGGTGGGTGGATGCCGACCGTGCCGGTCTGCTGCTCGCCCTGACAATCAGATGCATCCCGCTGATGGTCGGCATCGTCCGCGATGTGAGCGAGGCGAGAAAGGCTCGTGGGGCTGGTTTCTCGCTCCGCGCGTTGGCGGCGCCCGCGGTCGTCCGAGCGTTGCGGTCGGCCGACGCGATGGGCGATGCGCTCATCGCGCGCGGCGTCGACGATTGATCGCGCCGATGCGCGCGCATGCGAGTTCGCGCTCCGTGATGTTGGGTCGTATTGACATTCGCGTCAGCCACTGAATCCGACACCGGTGCATCCAATACGCATCCCGCCGCGGTAACCCTCCTCGACAGTACTTCACCCCCCAGCACGAGGAGGATTTACATGAGGCGTCTCATTGCCGCGACGGCGGCAGGTTCGCTCGCAGTGGCAGCGACCCTGTTCGGCGCGCTGCCGGCATCGGCAGCGGACACCGGCACGGTCTACGTGGTCCACGGCATCCCCAAGACCCCCGTCGACGTTTACGTCAACGGCGCACTGACCCTGGACGATTTCCAGCCCGAAACCGTAGCGGGACCGCTGGACCTCCCGGCCGGCACCTACGACATCGCGATCACCGCGCCGGATGCGGCCGACGCGTCGTCGCCGATCCTGGAGGCATCCGCCACCGTCGATGCGGGCACCAGCTACACCGTCGTCGCCCACCTCAAGGAGGACGGCACCCCGACCGTCACCCCGTACGTCAACGACGTCTCGGTGATCTCCGCCGGCAACACCCGCCTCGTCGTTCGCCATGACGCCGCAGCTCCCGCGGTCGATGTCCGGGCAGGCGGCGCCGTCGTACTCGCCGGTGTCACCAACCCGCAGGAAGGGCGTGAAGAACATCCCGGCCGGCACGGTTGATGCCGATGTCGTTCTCGCCGGCACCGACACCGTCGTCATCGGCCCGGCATCGCTGGATCTGGCCGAGGGCAGCGCGACGTTCGTGCATGCCGTCGGTAGCGCCGAGGACAAAACGCTGGCCCTGGTCAGCTTCACCGTCACCGGACTGCACTCCGCACCGGGTGGCGTGCCCGCCGGTACGGGCCCGGCCGACAGCCCCGCGGCCACCATCGCCCTGGTCGTCATGCTGACCCTGGGTATGGCTGTTGCGGTCGTCGGCGGACGGCGCCTGTACCTGGATCGCTCGGTCTGACCGAGCCGTCCTGGACGCGCAACCGTGCGCACCAAGATGTCCCGTCGCCAGGCTGCCACCGGCCTGGCGGCGGGGCTCTCCCTGATGTTCGCGGCGCCCGTCGTGCTGGTGGGTGGCCCAACCCGAACCCGCCGGCCAGAGGATCACCACGGTGAACGCCGCGGCCGCCGCCGAGTTGGCCTCCACCGCTTCGCCGGCAGCGTCGCAGGCACCCGGAGCCACGACCGCGCCCAGCACAGCAGAGAAAAGCCCAGCACCGACAAGCTCGGCACCGAAGACCGACGCAGCACCGAAAACCACGGCACCCAGGTCCACCGCACCGAAGAGTTCAGCACCGGAAAGTTCGGCGAAACCCAAACCGACCGCTGCGACACGGAAGAAGGCGGCCCCCAAGGCCGCTCCGGCGCCGGCACCGCCCGTCCGCATCGAACTCCCGACGCTGGGCGTCGATGCTCCGGTCATCCCGGCCGGGGTGGACGAGGAAGGCGTGATGGAGATCCCGAAGGATGTGGGCGAGGTGGGCTGGTACCGGTTCGGTCCGGCACCCGGCGCAGCAGCCGGATCGGCGGTGCTGACCGGCCATGTCGACGATTACCAGCAGGGCGTCGGCGTTTTCGGCCGGCTCGGCGATCTGAATCCCGGCGATGTCGTCCGGGTGTCGGACGAGAAAGGCGTCACCCGGGAGTTCTCGGTGATCTCGAAGGAGGAATGGCGCAAGGACCAGGTTCCCCTCGACCGGCTCTTCGATCGGGGTGGGAAATCGCGGTTGGTGCTCATCACCTGCGGCGGTTCGTTCAACGAGTCGACGCTCGGATATGACGACAACATTGCCATCACTGCAGTGCCGATCCGTGGATGACCTACTCTGCTCAGGTGTCCAGTCCCTCAACGCCGCCGTCGGGCCTCTCGCCCGAGCAGACGGCGGACGACGAGTGGGTGCAGCGTTTCCGGGCCGGGGACGCCCTCGCGCTGCGCCAGGCGTTCGACCGCTACGGCGGCATGGTGCAGCGGGTCGGGATGCTCCGGCTCGGGAACCACCATGACGCGGAAGAACTTGTCCAGCAGGTCTTCGTCCGGGCCTGGAAGGGCAGGGACGGGTTCAACCCGGACCGCGGATCGCTCGGTGCATGGCTGCTGGGTATCACCCGCCGGCTGATCGCCGACAGGTACGCGTCTCTGGATCGGGATCGGAAGGTGGTCTCCGCCGCCGAGAGCATCGCCCCGCCGCCGACGGAGACGAAGTCGGTGGACCGGGTGGTCGATCGGGTCGTGGTCGGTGACGAGCTCAACAGGCTGCCTGCGGAGCAGCGAATGGTTCTGCGGCTGGCGTTCTACGGCGATCTGAGTCATTCGGAGATCGCCGCGACGACCGGCCTACCGGTCGGAACGGTGAAGAGCCACATCCGGCGGGCATTGATTCAACTACGGAAGCGTTGGGAGGTGGACGGTGCAACATCCTGATTGTGACGATCTTGCCCTCCTCGCTCTCGACGAGTCGGTCGGCGACGCCGTCGACGCCCACGTCGCGGACTGCGATGAGTGTGCGGCAGAGGTGGCGGCGTTCCGGACCACCATCGGGCTCGCGCCGCTGAGCAACTACGGCGAGAACGCACCGCAACCCGGCGAGCACGTGTGGCAGGCGATCGCCGCTGAACTCGACCTGGAGGATCAGCCGGCCGGCCGGTTGCCCGCGCAGGCTGTCGGCCCGACCGACGGCGGCTCATCCAGCACTGTCGTCACGGCGGCCGGGGCCGGCAACGGCCGGGCGCTGAGGGCGGTACCCACCGACGCGGACCCGGACCAGGGGCGTCCTGGCGGCGCAACGTCGAAGCGAGCAAGTGGCGGCGGAGCGCCGCGGACATGGTCCCGTTGGGTCGCTCCGCTGGCGGCTGTCGTGGTCGGCATCGCGGTGGGTGCGGGCGGCGTCATCCTTGCGCAGAATCGATCGACGGACGTCACCGTCGAGGCTGTCGCTCCCCTGACCCCGGTTCCGGACGGTCCGCTCAAGAACGAGCAGCAGCGACAACTCGGGCAGGCCGAACTGGTCGTCGCCCCGGCCGGCCCGGAGGTTCGGGTCGAGGCGCCGGATCTTCCGCCCTCGTCCAACGCCTACGAGGTGTGGCTGTTCGGCAATGACGGGCGGATGGTGTCGCTCGGCACGCTGAGCAACGGCACCGGGACGTTCACGGTGCCCAACGGGATCAGCACCGACGAGTACCGCACGGTGGATGTGTCCGACGAGCCGCCGAACGGCAACCCCGCGCATTCCGGCATCAGTCTGGTGCGTGGCGCTTTCAGTTGATCCATCGGCTGTGATGCGTCCGATATCTGGACGTGATGTATCACCGGGCCCTGACCGACCTTCAGAGAACTGCCGGACCGACCGGTGTTCGGCCTCTCTGAAGGTCCCCGATGATCAGCCCGTTCGCCAGTCGATCCGCTCCGGTGCTGCCGGTCCTCGCACCGGCAACGGGTGCCGTGCGGCCGCGCACCGGCCGGGGTCCCCGTCGCTGGGCCCGCTTCCCGCTCCCCACCATCGTCCTGGTGGCGGTGGCGGTGACCTGGGGCGTGTCGTTCTCCGTCGTGGACGGCGCCGCCGATGCACTGCCGGCCGCAGATCTGGTTGCCTGGAGATTCGGGCTGGCAACCCTGTTGCTCACGCTGGCCGGCCGGTCCGCCGTTCCCCTGCCACCCGGCATCCGGCGCAGATCCGTCCTGCTCGGCACGTTGCTGGGTGCGGGCTTTCTGCTGCAGACCTGGGCGATGACATACACCGACGCGTTGATGTCCGGGTTCCTGATCGGCACCCTGGTCGTGCTGGCCCCGCTGTTCGGCTGGGCGCTGTTCGGGGATCGCCCGAGTGGGTCGACCTGGACGGCCGTTGCCGTCGCGTCCGCCGGGCTCGGACTGCTCAGCATGCGCGGTGCGGGCTTCGGCGCCGGTGAGCTGCTCACCGTGCTGGCCGCCGCCAGCTGGGCGTTGCACCTTGTCCTGCTGTCCCGCTGGGCTCGCGCTGAACACGCGCTGACCATCGCCCGCGCACAGACCGGCACCGTGGCGGCGATGGCCCTGATCTCGGTGACGGTCGGTGGCGCCGTGCAGGGGACGGCAGTGCTCCCCCGGCTCCCCGTTGACGGTATGACCTGGGGCGCCGTGGCTTTCCTCTCCGTGCTGGCAACGGCCGCGGCGATGGTGGCACTGAGCTGGGCGCAGTCCAGGCTCAGCGCCGCCAGGGTCGCCGTGGTGCTGACCATCGAACCGGCGGCCGGCGCGCTGACAGCCGTCGCCCTGGGCAGCCAATGGAACGTCCGCACCCTGGCCGGGGGTGCGCTGCTGATCGCGGCGATGCTGATCGTCGAACTCGGCGCGCGCGGCAGCCGGACAGGTCGTACCCGTCGGCTGCGCGCGGTGGTCAACCTGCGTCAGAAATGCTGACCTCGATGCCGCCGTCCACCTCGACAAAGCTGATGTCGGCCAGCGATCGCACGCTCGGTGCGTCCAGCGCCGCATGAGTGGTCAGTACCCCGATCACCGGGCAGCCCGCTGCCCTGGCCGATGCCACCCCGGCCGGGGCGTCCTCCACCACGAGGCAACGGTCCGGCGGGAATCCCAGCAGCTCAGCGCCTTTCAGGTAAGGCGCGGGATCCGGCTTGCCGATGGAGACGTCATCGGCCGTGACGAACACGGCCGGGCTCGGGAGTCCAGCTGCGGTGATCCTGGCGGTGGCCAGTCGAACGCCGCCGCTGGTGACGATGGCAACCCGATCAGCAGGCAACGCGGCCAGTAGCTCCGCCGCGCTGGGCTGCGCGACAACACCTGCGGTGTCAGTGGATTCGGACTCCACCATGAACGCCCGCAGCTCCTCGATGCGCTCCGGCGGCATGTCGGGCTCCAGCATCGCCATCACCTGCGGCACCGGGACACCGTGAATGTGGGGTTGCACCTCCGGCCATGGGCGGCCGATCCGGTCCGCCAGCTGACGCCAACTCCGCTCGACGCTCCCCGCCGAGTCGACCAGCGTCCCATCGAGGTCGAACAGGATTCCGTCCACCCGCCACGTCGTCATGCGCCCACCCTGACACAGCGCTCAACGCACCGATCCACCGGCCGTCACGGCGTCGAACGCGCGCTGCCGACCCGGATCGGATCGCAACGAGACACCGAGATCCCGCGCCAGCGCACCGCTCCGGCCCTCGAGAAGCCCTTCCAGCGCGGCGGTCAGCTCGGGAACCGTTGCGGCGTTGGGATCCAGGGACGTCCCGACGCCGGCCTCGTCGATCGCCGCCGCCCCGGCGAACTGGTCGGTCGAGAACGGCAGCACCAGCATCGGCACGCCGGTGGTCAGCGACTCGGTGACGCTGTTGTTGCCGCCGTGCGTGACGGCCACCGCGGCGCGTTCGAGCAGCGCGACCTGGGGGAGGAACTCCCGTACCAGCCAATCCGAGGGCAGTTCGCCAAGGGCGTCCCGATCCGCGGAACCCACGGCCAACGCGGCCCGCACCGGCAGGGTGCGCAGTGCGGCGACCACCCGGGCCAGGACGTCCGCGCGGACCGACAGGAAGCTGCCGAAACTGACGTACACCACGGGTGTCCCCGCGTCGGCGTCGAGCCACCGCGCGACATCGGCGGGCGGTTCCTGTTGGCGCACCGCCGATCCCAGGAAGGCGTGTGGGGGCAGCAGCTCTGTCCGGGCAGGGTCGTGAAGCTCCGCGGGGTAGTTGAACAGCACCAGGTCGGGGTGCTCACTGAAGGCGTCACACGACGGAACCTGCTGTGGGGCAAGGGTCTTCAGAGCAGCGTTCCAGTCACGGGTGAAGTCGTCCCGTACCTGCTGGCAGCGCCGGAGCAGGACCCCCAGGTCGACCGGGTTCGGGTCGAACACCGTCGGCCAGGTCGGCGGGTACCCGTACACTTCGTCACCGACCGGCAGGGCGGTCGGATGGCCGAGCACGACGTCGGCGTGCGGGACGCCGCCGGCCAGCAGGGCGAGTCTGGCACTGAACGCCAGATGGTCGACGATGACGTGGTCCGGCCGAACGGCGTCGACCACGTCCTGTACCCGCTGCGCCGTGTTCACCGGGTCCCAGAGCAGGTCAGCCCGCCTGGCCTCGGCCTGGTACAGCAGAGTCGGCACCATGCCCCGTTCGGTGGCGGCGAAGAAGCCGCGCAGCGCGTCGTCCTCACCGGTGACCTGTTCCTCGGCGCGAATCACGCCGGGATTGGACCCCCGTCCGAGCCGGAGGTCGACCCGCTCGAACCCGAACTCGGTCGTGATGGACGCCGTCGCCGGTCCGCTCGCGACGACGACGCGGTCGCCACCGTCACGCCAGGCCGTCCCCAGGGTTGCCAGGGGGAGCAGGTGCGACGCATAGTCCGGACTGATGATGAGCAACGTCATCGATGGATCATCCGGCCACCGGCGCCGTCACCCCGGCGTACACACCGACCAGTGTGTGGGCCATCGCTTCGATGGTGAAACGCTCTGCCACCAGCGCCCGCGCTCTCGCGACCCGCTCGCGGTCGTCGGGCTTGGCGACCAGATCGAAGGCGGCCCCGATTCCGGCGCCGACCTCGTGCGGTGATCGGGTGTCGACCAGGAAACCGGTGACACCCTCCTCGATGTAGGTCGCCGGGCCGCCGCCCTCCGGACCGACGACCACCAGTCCGGCCGCCAGTGCCTCGATCAGGGCCAGCCCGAACTCCTCCTTCAGGCTGCCGCAGACGTACACGCCGCCCGGCGCGACGAAGCCGCGCAGACCCAGATGCGCCGCTGCCATCCACTGCGCGATGACACCGTTGGGCCGGTGGCCGGCCAGGATGAGACCTGTTGCGGCCTCAGGGTATTCGGCGATCACCGCTTCGATGGCCAGCAGTTGGCCACGCTCGTCGGGCGACGGGTTGTCCAGATCTCCGCCGGCGATCAGCAGGTTGCACCGCTGCTGCAACTCCGGGTCCGACGCCCATGCCTCGACCACCGTCGCCATGCCCTTGACCCGGTGCAACCTGCCCACGCTCAGCGCAATCGGCAGCCCTTGCCGACCCGCCGGAAGCCCCGCGACCAGCCGGTGCAGGTCGTGCAGCGCCGGTGACAGCCGGGTGACGGGTACGCGGGCGGCACCGGTGCCCGCGGCCAGGACGCGGGCGCGCGCGGCATCGCTGACGGACACGTCGATACCCTCGGGAACCACGGTGTAGCGGCCGGGCTCGGTTTCGATGTCGATGCCCAGCAGGTCACCGAGCCGGTCCCGCAGTTCCGGGCGGGGAAAAAGCGCACTGTGGTGGGCACCGGTCGCGAGCCGGCTGACCAACGCCGTCCGGTACCAGTAGTGCTCGCGGGTGTCGACCACTCCGAATCCGCCGCGGGTCAGTGCGCCGGTCATGTCGAGGGCATGGATCACGGCGTGCGGGTCGGGCGCGAGCGTGAACACCGTCGGAATGCCCAGCGCGGTGGCCACCGCTGCCGCCGCCATGCTGCCCACGTCGGCCATCCGCAGGTGGACCACGTCAACCCTGCCGTGCGCCGTCAGCGCGCGGCGGATCCCGCGCTCCGCGGCGACGGAGGCCGGCCAGGCGTTCGTCGCGTCGGTCGGCTCCGTCATCAGCGGAATGGGTGCCAGGACGTGCCCCGTGTGCGGGTCGGTCAACGCGTCCACAGCCGCGTCGACGGACCCCCTGGACATCGTGAGCACCCGGGATATACCGGGTTCGGCCGCGAGAGCATCGCCCAGCCGGATCAGCATCGTGGCGATCCCGCCGTTGTCGCCGGCTCCGGCGCGGGTGAGTTCGCGATCGAGGTCGGCGTGCAGGAACAGCTGGGCGATCGACAGGCCGGGCGTCGTCGGCAACGCGATCGGGTGCGGCCGTGCACCGAGGTCGAAGGCCGCCAGCCTGGCGACACCGGCCAGGTCACCGTCCCCGGCGGCCAACGTCGTGATGAGCTCGACGGAGCCGCCATCCGGAGCGCGGTCGCCCAACGCCGCAACGGCCGCCATCCGGGAGCGGAGGGGTTCGGTGCCGTCTGCTGCGATCCGCCGCAACGTGCGCGAAGCGACTGCTCCAGGGACGAGGCCCATGGTGTCGATCAGCCGGGCTCGGCCCGCTGCATCGTCCCGGGAGAGCAGTGCGCCCTCCAGCGCGAGCGCGATGTGGTCGGCGGAGATCTGCGCCCAGCGTCGCAGCGCACGCTGGTTGATGACGGTGGCGAAGCCGCCGGCTGCCACTCCGGACACCAGCCTGCCCACCGTGTCCAGGCGTGGGGTGCGGGATCCGAGGGCCCAGGCGGCGTGCTCGCGCAGGAACGCCCTGTCGTCGGACAGCAGGTCGGACAGGACCGCCGCCGCCCCGTCGTCGAAGACGGCGCCGAGTGCGTGCACGGCTGCAATGGCGGTGACCTGGTCGCTGTCATCGGCGATGGCCGCGGTCAGGATCTTGACCGCATGCGGGCCGCCATCCAGGCGGGCGGCGTCGGTCAGACCGTCGGAGGCGCGGATCGCGTCCAGGATGAAGGGGGCGTCCTGCACCTTCGCCAGCGCGGCATGCAAAGCCATGGGTTCTCGTTTCGGTACGGGCGGGTTGTCCGCTTGGGTCAACGCACAGCCGCTGGGAACCGAGACCCCGGTGTCACGCGGGGCGGATGCAACCCGGCTGCAGGGACGCTTCCGGATGAGTACCGACAATTCGGGCCCGTCGGATGCGCTGCCACTCGCCGGCGTCCAGCTGTCCGGTGCGGGACGGACGCGGCCGGTACGCTCGGCGCGGCAACTACTCGATGATGAGGTGGTGCCCATGAGTTCGTGGTCTGAAACCGCCATCTGGTGGCAGGTGTACCCGTTCGGGTTCGTCGGGGCGGAGGCGTCGCGAACATCGGATTCGCCCGTGCAGCACCGGCTGCCAAAGCTGATCGACTGGCTGGACTACGTCATCGAGCTGGGCTGCAACGGGCTGGCACTGAATCCGATCTTCGCCTCCGAGACGCACGGCTACGACATCGTCGACCACTTCGCGGTCGACCCCCGCCTCGGTGATGACGGCGACGTGGACGCGCTGATCGCCGCCTGCCACGACAAGGGCGTCCGGGTGCTCTTCGACGGCGTGTTCAACCACGTCGGACGGGGTTTTCCCGGCTTCACCGACGTTCTCGAGCGGCGGCAGGACTCCGACCACGCGGACTGGTTCGACATCGACTGGAACGCCGACGGACATGACGGATTCGGGTACCGGACCTTCGAGGGTCACGGCGGCCTGGTCGCGTTGAACCACGAGTCGAAGGCCGTCGAGGACTACGTGGTGGCGGCGATGGAGCACTGGCTCGCCCGCGGCGTCGACGGCTGGCGACTGGATGCGGCCTACGCCGTCCCGCTGCCGTTCTGGCGCACGGTCACGGCGCGGGTCCGGTCCCGGTTCCCCGAAGCATGGTTCGTCGGCGAGGTGATCCACGGCGACTTCCCGCAATGGGTCACCGAGGGGGGCCTGGACTCAGTCACCCAGTACGAGCTGTGGAAGTCGATCTGGAGTTCGCTGAACGACGGCAACTTCTACGAACTGGCCCATGCCGTTGAACGGCACGTCGGCTTCTGCCGCAGCTTCACGCCGTTCACCTTCGTCGGCAACCACGACGTCACCCGCATCGCCAGCAAGCTGACCGATATCCGCACCCTGGGCCACGCGTTGGCGGTGCTGTTCACCCTCCCGGGGATCCCGTCGATCTACTACGGCGACGAGCAGGGCTTCCGCGGGGTCAAGGAGGACAGCCAGGGCGGCGACGACGAAGTCCGACCGGCCTTCCCTGCCGGACCCGGCGATCTCGCCCCGGACGGCTGGCCGGTCTACCGGCTCCACCGGGCGCTGATCGGCCTCCGCCGTCGCGAATCATGGCTCACCACAGCGGATGTCGAGGTCCTGGAGCTGGCCAACGACCAGTTGTCCTATCGGTGCTCCGGTCCGGACGGGCAGTCGCTGGTGGTCCTGCTGAACATCGCCGGCCGAACCGCACACCTTCGACGTGGGCGGGCCGGTCGAGGTGCTGCTGGACGACGACAACCCGTCCCCCGGCGAGCCCGAACAGGCTTCCGGTGTGCCGTTGGCCGCGTACGGATGGGCGATCGTCCGCGTCGGTCCCTGACGGCCCGTCCCATTTCGCGCGCGAAGCGTGTTGTGGCTCACGCGGTTCGGGACCAACGCCAACACGCTGAGGGCGTCTACTAACGGCCACCTCTTCTTCGTCGAGGCTGTCCTGCTCTGTCGGCACCCAGGAGAGGCACTCGATTTGCTGCACACCACCCGACCGTTCCGGGCCCTTGTCGCCGTCCTGGCGGCCACCGCACTTGCTGCCAGCGGGGCATGCACCGCCCGGCCGGTCGACGGTCAGCCCGTCCCGGCAGCTGATGCGGCTCCGGTCGCCACCGTGACGGCGTCGCCCGCGCTGGGAACGGCCACGCTCTCGCCGGTACAGCCGGTCACCATCTCGGTCACCAAGGGCACCATCACCGCACTGTCGGTGAAGAGCCCGACCGGCGCCGAGGTCAAGGGCACCCTGTCGGCCGACAAGAAGTCGTGGAAGATCGCCGAGCCGCTGGGCTACGGCAAGACGTACACCGTCGCGGGCACCGCCACCGGCGGCGACGGCAAAAAAGTACCGATCGCCGGCAGCTACACGACGGTGACGCCGACCGACAAGATCACCAGCAAGATCTCCCCCGGTGACGACGTGGTGGTCGGAGTCGCGGCACCCGTCATCATCCGGTTCGGCTCCGAGCCCGCCGACAAGGCCCTGGTGGAGCAGCACGTCACCATCACCACTTCGCCCAAGGTCGAGGGCGCCTGGGCCTGGATCACCCACGATGGCGACACCTGGCCATCACTGGACTGGCGACCCAAGACCTACTGGCCCGAGGGCACCACCGTGCACGTCGAGTCCGACCTGTACGGGGTGGATTTCGGCGGCGGGCAGTTCGGCGGCGACAAGGTCACCTCGGACTTCACCATCGGTCGTAATCAGGTCGTACTGGCGGATGCGAACTCGCACAAGATGGTGGTGCAGCAGGACGGCGTCACCGTCGCCACCTATGACGCCTCTTACGGCAGCGGCGACATCATCGGCGACCGCAACCGGGTCACCCGCTCGGGTGTTCACATCGTGATGGACAAGAAGGAAACCACCACGATGAGCAATCCCGCCTACGGCTATACCGACGTCACCGAGCACTGGGCGGTCCGGATCAGCGACAACGGCGAGTTCATCCACCAGAACCAGGACACCGTCGCGGCGCAGGGCGTGGACAACGTCAGCCACGGGTGCATCAACCTCTCCGCGGCCGATGCGCAGGCCTACTTCCAGACCGCCATCTACGGTGATCCGGTCGAGGTGACGGGGACCAGCGTCGACCTGTCCCCCGCCGACGGCGACATCTACGACTGGGCCATTCCGTGGTCGGAGTGGACCACCCTCACGGCGAACTGATCATTGACCGACACGCCACGACAGGTCCGCGATCCTGCGCCTGGGTACCGTCATCCAGGTGATCGACGATCCAGCTGTCCCCCGTTCGATGGCTTTCCCACGGCCGCCACCGAGCTGTATCAGCAGCTGACCGTGAACAACTCCCGAGAGTTCTGGGCCTCCCACCGCGATGTCTATGAGATGGCCGTCCGCGGCCCGATGCTGGCGCTGACCTCCGAGTTGTCCGGGGAGTTCGGGGAGTTCAAGGTGTTCCGGCCGAATCGCGACGTGCGATTCAGTGCCGACAAGAGCCCGTACAAGACCAGCCAGGGCGCGGTGACCGAAGGCGAAGGCGGGGAGTTCTACTACGTCCAGATCAACGCGGACGGTTTGATGGCCGCGTCGGGTTACTACCACCTGGCCGCCGACCAGTTGACCCGGTTCCGGCAGGCGGTCGACGACGAGCTGACCGGCGACGATCTGGTGGCCCGGGTCACCGGATTGGAAGGCACGTTCACCATCAGTGGCCGCGCGTTGTCGACCGCCCCGCGCGGCTACCCGCGCGACCATCCGCGCATTCGCTTCCTCCGGCATAAGGGCCTGACGGCCGGCCGCGATTTCGGTGCTCCGAGCTGGCTCTCGACCCGCCAGGCGAAGCGGCGCATCGTCGAGACGTGGCGCGCTGCAGCGCCTGTCAACGAGTGGCTGAATGCCCACGTCGGACCGTCGCGACTGCCGCCGTACGAGCGACGCTGACCCGTCCGTGCCCGCGCCGTGCTGGCCCACCACCATGGGAGGGCCCATACTCGGGTCGTGTACGTCCCGCAGCACTTCGCAGCCGATGACGCCCAGGTCCGCCGGCTGCTCGAGAGCCGGCGGGCAGCCGACCTTGTCACGGCGACGGCGACGGGCTTGTTGGCGACATTCCTGCCCGTGCTGTTCGACCCGGATCAGGGCGATCACGGAGCGCTTCTGGGCCATGTTGCGCGGAACAACGAGCAGTGGCGAACGCCCGCGCTGGGTGAGGCCATGGCGATCCTCCGTGGTCCTGGTGACGCCTACATCTCGCCGTCCTGGTACGCCTCCAAAGCCGAGCACGGTCGGGTCGTGCCGACCTGGAACTACAGCACAGCGCATGTCCATGGCCGGTTGGTCATCCATGACGACGTCGACTGGCTCGAGTCGATGGTCCGCCGGTTGACCGATCGGCACGAGGCGGCCAGGGACGATCCGTGGTCGGTCGACGATGCACCGCCGAGGTTCGTTGCGGGTCAATTACGCGCGATTGTCGGCGTGGAGCTCGTCATCAGCCGGGTCGAGGCGAAGCTGAAACTCAGCCAGAACCGGCCCCCGCTGGACGTGGACGGCGTGGTGGCCGGACTCGAGCGCGGCGGCGATCCGGCGAGCGCCGCCGCGGTCCGTGATGCGCAGCGGGTTCGCCCTGATCGCTAGGTGATGCGGAGTTGGTGACTCAATCGTCGAGCAGTGTCCACATCCGGGTGACGAGGCCGTTGTCGACCAGCGCGACGTCAGTGCCGGTCACCACGGGCGGTTGCCCGGCTGGGGCGAGCTGCCAACTGGCCACTCCCATTCCCGTGCTCTCCTGAACGGGCCGGCACAGGGTGAAGGTGAGCCCGGCGGAGCCCGCGAGCAACTCGGCGATCTTGGCGGCAAAGGCATCGAGCCCGATGACGGTTCCGTCGGGGTCGGAGAACACGATGTCCGTGCTGTAGGTGGCAGCCATCAGCACATCCCGGCGCTCGGCGTCGGGCTCGTTGAAGACGAGCGTGACGCTGCGGTCGAGGATCTCGGTGATCGTCTCGGTTGTGCCGTCGTCGACAGGTTGTGAGCTTGGCTTTCGGTCGTCGGTCACGATGTTCTCCTCGAAGTGGTCGACCGCGGTCCCGTGAGTCGACACTGACGGGGCCATCGGACAGAAAGTAACATGACATGTCACGCAACCACCCGAGCGCGCCTGGCATTCCCCTCACCGACGAACAGCAGGAGACCTGGTTTTCCTACATGCGGGTGATGCTGCGGTTGACCTACGAGATGAATCGGCAACTGCAATCGGACAGTGACCTTTCGCTGTCCGACTACGACGTGCTCAACGCCCTGGCCGACTCCCCCGGCAACCGGTTGCGGCTCACCGCCCTGTCCACCCGCATCGGCTGGGAACGCAGCCGGGTCAGCCATCATCTGCAGCGGATGAGCAGGCGCGGCCTGGTCGACCGCGCCCCCTCAGCCGAAGACGGGCGTGCCACCGACGCCGTCCTCACAGACGCCGGGCGAGCTGCGCTGGTGGCGGCAACGCCGGGTCATGCCGAGCTGGTCAGGCGAATGTTCTTCGACGGCCTGGATCCTGCATTGCTCCCGCCGCTGCGCGTCGCACTGGAGCAGGTGCACGAGCAGGTGCTCAGAGTCGGCACCCTCCCCCGTCCGGCGCAGTTCCAGCACCGGCTGCCCGGGTTGCAGCCGGACGCGTAATCTGGCCGGTCACCATGACAACCCCATCCCCGCCCGCCGACGTGTCGGCGCTGGCCAGGAGCGTGTTCGGCTACGCCGAGCTCCGACCGGTGCAGCGTCGGGCGCTCGACCCGGTGCTCGCCGGCCGGGACACCCTTGCCGTGCTTGCCACCGGGAGCGGCAAGAGCGCGGTCTACCAGCTCGCAGGTCTGCTCTCCGGCGGGCTGACGGTGGTCGTGTCCCCACTGGTCGCCCTGCAGCGCGACCAGCTCCGCGGCCTGCAGGACCGACGGCTGCCGGACGGCCGGTTGGTGCGCGCGGCCCAGCTGAACGCGACGGTGCACGCGGCGGGGGCCAGGGAAGCGCTTGCGGCGGTCGCGGCGGGTGACCTGGACTTCCTGCTGCTGGGGCCGGAGCAGCTGACCCGGCCCGGGACCCGGGACCTGCTTTCCGATTCCGGACGGCCGTGCCGGCTGCTCGTCGTCGACGAGGCGCATCTGGTCAGCGAATGGGGCCTCGACTTCCGGCCCGACTACCTGCAGCTGGCCGATGCGCGAGAGCTGCTGGGTATGCCGCAGGTGCTGGCGCTGACGGCGACGGCGTCCCCGCCGGTGCAGACCGAGATCACCCGACGGCTCCGGATGACCGACCCTGCCGTCGTCGTCGCGGGTTTCGACCGACCGAACATCAGCTTCGACGTGCACCCGGTGCACGGCAGTTCCGCGGCCGACCGTCAGCGCGCCGACGACGCCGTGATCCGGGCCGTTCTCGCGGGACCGACACCCGCATTGGTCTACGCAGCCAGTCGCCGGCATTGCGAGGAGCTGGCCGACCGCTTCCGGCACGACGTGCTCAGCGCCGCGCCGTACCACGCGGGCCTGCCGGTCGCGGAGCGCTCCGCGACCCAGGATGCGTTCCTGGGCGGCGAACTGGATGTGGTGGTGGCCACCAGCGCCTTCGGGCTCGGCATTGACAAACCCGACGTCCGCAGCGTGGTGCACGCCAGCCCGCCGGGCAGCTTGGACGAGTACTACCAGGAGGTCGGCCGCGCCGGTCGGGACCGGCAGCCGGCCCGGGCGGTGCTGGTGTTCAACGCGGCGGACCTGCGGTTGCCCCGGATGTTCGCCTCCGCTGCCCGGGTGAAGGACGCCGATGTCGATGCCGTGGTCGCTGAGCTGTGCCGCGCCGCCGGGCCGGTGCCGTTGGCCGATCTCACCGCAATCGTGGGGTGGAGTGGCCGCCGCACCGAGACGGTGGTGGAGCGACTGGTCGATGCCGGAGCCGCGACGCTGCACGACGGCGTTGTCACGCCCAACCTCGCCGACGCCACCAAGCCACTGCGGGCGAGCGTCCGGACGCACAACGCGGAGGAGGCGAAACAGGCCGTCGCAGAGAGCCGGATCGACGCCGTCCGCTGGTACGCCGAGTCCCCAACCTGCCGCCGCGCAGAACTGCTCGCCTACTTCGGTGAGCACTACGACCCACCGTGCGGTAACTGCGACAACGACCGGCGGCCGCCGCCCTGGACGCCGCACGGCATGGCCCGCACTGCCGAGCCGCCGGTACCTGGTTCCGGCGTGCTCGCCGGCAGCCGGGTGCAACACGCCACCTGGGGCGAGGGCCGGGTGCTGTCGGCCGACCCGCACGAGCTCGTCGTCGTCTTCGACACCGTCGGATACCGGCACCTCACGCCGGCCGCGGTCACCGCCGGGCTGCTGCGCGTGCTGCCCGCGGAATGACAGATCCAGCGGGATTCAGCGACCCCGGCTCGAAAACGGCGAGGGCACGGCGGGGAACGGCGGCATCGGCGTCGGCAGTAGCGGAGGCGGCGGCGACTGCGGTGGCCGGGGCGGCCAGGCCGGTGGTTCTGGCGGTGGTTCTGGCGGTGCGACCGCAGGCTCGCCGGCCGCATCGCCGACACCATCGCCGCCCGTGGCCCGTCCGTCGACCGAACCCATCTGCTGCAGCTCGCCGTCGATTCCGATCCCGAAATCAGCGGCAAGACCACCGAGGCCGGACGCATATCCCTGCCCCACTGCCCTGAACTTCCAGCCACCTGCGCGCCGATAGAACTCACCGAAGACAAATGCTGTTTCCGTTGTGGCGTCGGTGATCTCGAAGACCGCGAGCTGCGAGCCGTCATCGTCCAGCACCGCCAAAGCAAGGCCGGGGACGTCCCCGAACACTCCGCCGTCCGCCGAAGCGGCGATCAGCACGGAACCGATCACGGGCTCGACAGCGCCCAGATCGACCCGGATGACGTCGGTCATCCTCGACCCGACGGCCGACTTCCCGCCGTGCGTGACGGCTCCCGACGTGTGTCGCGGTTGGTTGTAGAAGACGAAATCGTCGTCACTCCGGACCCGTCCCTGCCCCGTGACCAGCAATGCCGAGACGTCGACATCGGGTATCCGCGGACCAGCGGACCAGGTCAACACGGCACGCACCGACAACGCAGCCACCGGCAGATTGGCGCCCTTTGTCATCGAAGTCATGCCGACCATGGTGCAGGCAAGCACCCGAACGGGCCAACCGACCCGGCAAGCCAGCCTTGCAAGACGTACATTCCGAGCTGCGTGGTCGGAGGTCACGGATTCATGTGCCAATATCTTCCTTCGAACGAGGTTTGAGTTCGGCGCCGGCGGATACACGCCGTCGGGGCCAGTTATCGCTGGTAATGAGCGCCTGGACCGACATTGTTGCGACGATATTGCGGCTTGTTTCGAAGGTATTGCACTCGGACCTCGTGAAGGCAGGTTGATGAGAGCGCAACTTCCACACGCGAACGATCCGACCGATAACGCACGTCCCGGGCCGGTTGTCGGCCGACCTTGCAACGGCCACCGAGCGATCGAGAGGCACCACCGTGACAACCATTGACAAGCAGGCCGCCCCTCAGTCGCTCCACGCCGAACAGGTTGGCTACAAGCAATCACTGAACCGCCGGCACGTCCAGATGATCGCCATTGGCGGAGCCATCGGAACCGGCCTGTTCCTGGGTTCGGCGTCACGGCTGCACAGCACCGGCCCTGCGCTGCTGCTCAGCTACGCCTTTGTCGGGGTCATCGCCTATTTCCTCATGCGCGCCTTGGGCGAGCTGGTGTTGCACCGCCCGACATCTGGTGCGTTCGTCTCCTACATGCGGGAGTTCTTCGGCGAGAAGGCCGCTTTCGTCACCGGCTGGCTCTATTGGCTGAACTGGGGACTGACCGGTATCGCCGAATTGTCGGCAGTTGGCCTGTATGTCCAATTCTGGTTCCCACTGATGCCGACCTGGGCGACCGTGCTGATCGCCCTGGCCGTGGTGTTGATCATCAATCTGTTGTCCGCCCGGGCGTTCGGTGAATTCGAGTTCTGGGCCTCGATCCTGAAGGTCGGCGCGATCGTGGCGTTCCTGATCGTCGGGACCGTGCTGGTTCTCGGCAAGATGGATGTCGGCGGCCATGAGGCCGGATTCCAGAACCTGTACAGCAACCCGGGAGGGTTCTGGCCGACCGGCGACGGCTACTTCTGGTACGGCCCGATCCTGGTCATGTCGGGCGTGGTGTTCGCCTACGCCGCCATCGAAATGGTCGGCGTCGCGGCCGGCGAGATGGAGGACTCGGAACGCGAGGTCCCCAAGGCCGTCAACGCCGTCATCTTCCGCATCGGCATCTTCTACTGCGGGTCCATCCTGCTGCTGGTCTCCATCCTGCCGACCACCGAATACACCGCCGGCACCAGTCCGTTCGTCACCGTTTTCGAGCGACTCGGGATGACCTGGATGAGTGCGGTCATCCAAGCAATCCTGATCGTGGCCGCGATGTCCAGTCTCAACTCCGGTCTGTATTCGACCGGACGGGTGCTGCGCAGCCTGGGAATGTCGAAGCAGGCACCGAAGTTCACCCTCAAGATGAGCAGTTCGGGGGTGCCGTGGGCGGGCATCGTCATGACGTCGGTGGTCTTCATCTTCGGCGCCGTGCTCAACTTTCTCGTCCCGGACGCATTTGAACTGGCCCTGGAGGCCGCCGCCATCGGTGTGGTGTTCACCTGGGGAACGATCTTCGCGTGCCAGCTTCGGCTGCGGAAGCTGGTGAACCTGGGCGTGATACCGAAGAGCAAGTTCCAGGCTCCCGGCTACCCGTGGACGAGCTACATCGGACTGGCCTTCCTCGCCCTGGTGATCGTCGGGATCGCGATCTCGGGATGGCAGGCCTCGCCCTACTTCTGGCACAAGACCGGTTTCATCGTGGTCGTCTTCGGTATCCCGGTGCTCGCGATCTGCCTGACGATCGGCTGGATGGCCGTCAGGAAGGAGGTCATCGCCAACACCGGTGGGCGGCTGAAGGCAGTCTGGTCCGACACCGGCCCGACCTACGGGAATGACGTCACCCCCGACGATCTCGATCCCGGTCACGGGGAGCAGGTCATACCCACCTGATCCGATCAGGTGGTTCGACGGTTGGATCAGTCCTGCAGAACGGTCCGTCATCATCACGAGAAAGAAAAGACATGAATAACGTCGGGCGGCGTAAATTCACCGCGGCCGGTGCCACCGCGGTCGCCATCTTGCTGGCGATCACCGGGTGCGGATCGAGCAACGAGCGTCCCAATCCGAGCCCGTCGACGGTGTCCGGAGCCACCAGTGGCGGCACACTCACGATCGGTATCGCCTTCGACCAACCGGGACTGTCGTTCAAGGACGGCGACACCTATACCGGCTTCGACGTCGACACCGCGACGTACGTCGCTGCGGCGTTGGGCGTGCCGGCGGAGAACATCACCTGGAAGGAGGCCAACGGCGACGATCGCCAGGAGTTGCTGACCTCGGGCGAGGCAGATCTGATCGTGTCGACGTTCTCGATCACCGACGATCGCAAGAAGGAGATCGATTTCGCCGGGCCGTATTTCGAGGCCCACCAGGACCTGCTGGTGCGTCGGAACGAAGAGGACATCACCAGTCCGGAAACCCTGGGCGGTAGGACCCTGTGCGCTGTACCCGGCACGACGTCGGCGGCCAACGTCCTGGCGAAGTACCAGGGACAGATCACGCTGGTCGAGCTGCCGACGTTCTCCGAATGCGTCACGGCACTTGACGACAGCAAAGTCGACGCGGTGACCACCGATGACGTCATTCTGGCCGGATACGCCGCCCAGGATCAGTACCGCGGCAAGTTGAGGGTCATCGGCCAGGGCTTCTCGGACGAGCTGTACGGCATCGGCGTCAAGAAGGGCGACAGCGAGATGGTGGCCAAGGTCAACGCCGCCCTTCGGCAGTACATCGAAGACGGGTCGTGGGCCAAGTCGCTGGAGTCCACCGTCCGGCCCTCGGGATATTCGATTCCTGACCCGCCCACGCCGGGCACGGCCTGAGGAATCCACCCCGACCGCGCGGGCGAAGGCCCGTCGCGGGAGGATCGGCTGGTAACCCCACGGCTCGAGGTGATGGTGGACGTTCGATCGGGGCCGGGCGGCGACGATGACGCTGCCGTTCTGGCCGACGTTCTGCGTCGGACCGCACCGTTCGATGGTGTGCCTGCCGCGGCGCGACTGCACATGTGCCGGGCGGCGCGATTCGAGCGGTTCGCGCCGGGCGAGATCATCCTGAATGCGTTCAGCACTCCAGCCACTGAGGTCTTCGTGGTTATCACGGGGTCCGTGGACCTCTGGACCGCGTTGCAGGACAGCGACAGTGCGGCCGATGACCGGCTCGGACCCGGTGGGATCTTCGGCTTCTCCGCGATGCTGGTCAATCGGGCGGTCGGACCGCTGGCGATCGCAGCGTCACCTGTGACCGTTGCGGCGATCCCCGCGTCTGTCGTAGAACCCGCTTTCGAATCCCGCACCGGCGCACAGTTCCTTGCCGAGCAGGTTGCGATCGCCCGGCAGCGGACCGTCATCTCGCGGTACAGCCTTGTCGACGATCTGATCTTCAGCGAACCGTTGGCCGTCGACATCACCACCCCGGCCAACGACGTGGCACGGTTGATGACCGAGAGCGGGTGCTCCTGCGCGGCGGTCCGGCTGGCGAACGGCCAGTTCGGGGCGGTCACCGATGCGCTGTTGCGTCGGCGGATCCTTGTTGAAGGGCTACCTGCCACAACGCCGGCCGGGATGGTCTTGGACGACTCCGTCCCGACGGCCGTTCTGGGCGACTCTGCCGCCGAAGCACTGATCTTGATGCTCGACCACAACGCCGACTTCCTGCTCGTCACCGACAGGGCCGGAGCGCTCCGTGGTGTCGTGACTCCGCGCGACTTCACCGTTTCTCCGATGACGGGCGGTGTGTCGATCCACGAGCAGATTCGGCGCGCGTCGACGGTGCCGGAACTGCAGGAAAGGATACGACGTGTCCCGTCGGTGCTCGATGACCTGCTGTCGCGGCAATTGGCGTCGGGCAAGGTCATCACGGTCTACTCGGCGATTGTGGACACCATCGTCAGGCGCGCGCTCACCCTGGTCTTCCAGCAGCATCCGGAATTGTCGGTCGACAATTTCACCTGGCTGTCGTTGGGCAGCAACGGCAGGCGGGAAGCCACACCTAGTTCCGACATCGACTCGGCGGTGGCCTTCGACGATGCGATCGACGCGGACGAGATCGACCGCTATCGGGTGGTTTTCGGAGAGATCCGAGCACTGCTCGCGGACGCGGGCCTGACCGCCGACGACCACGGCGCCACCGCGGACCGGCCTGCGTTCGCACGGACGAACGCGTCCTGGCGCACCGCCGCTCAGGATTGGCTCAGGTATCCGGAAAAGAATCAGGGCGCCATCATGACCTCGCTCCTGGTGGACGGCCGGCCGATTCACGGTGACCCCGGACTGCCCGCCGTCATGGAAGTCTTCCGGGAGGTGCGTCGTCACCCCGGCACGATGCGGTTGCTGATGCAGGAATCCCTGGCAATGCGTGCCAGGTACCGTTCTGTGCGCGACATCTTCACCCGGCGCGACACTTTCGACATCAAGACACACGCATTGCTGCCGATCGTCAATATCGCGCGTTGGGCGGCACTGAGCGTGGGAGCTGCAGCGCTCCCCACCCCCGAGCGGCTCAAAGCTGCCGCCGGGTCAGCCGTGCTGCCCGACGAGCAGGCGCACAATCTGATCGAGGCCTTCGACGTCGTCCAACGGTTGCGGCTGCGCTACCAGATCGAGCAATACGAACGCTCCGAAAAGCCGTCGGACGTGTTGCAGCGAGACCGCCTGTCTCCGATCGACCGCAGCATGCTCGCACAGGCCGTGCACGAGGTCGCCTCCGTCCAACGCCGGATGGACAATGTCGCGGTGTACCTGCCGGCCGACTCCTGGTCCGAGCATCCCGATGCATGAGCGTATCGGCACTCGCCGCCTGGACCCCGGAACCTGCGCAACGCCAGGCACGTATCCTCACTTCGGTCGTCCTTGCCACCCGTTGGCCCGCAGCCGGCACGCGGGAGGGCACTGACACCGTCCTGTACAGTGTGCCCGCAGGTCAGCCCTCATAGCTCAGGGAATAGAGCATCGGTTTCCTAACACGGTGCACAGCGATCAGCCGATCCTCACTCAAACTGCCCTCTGACCAGCAGTTTCCCTGCACCACAAATAATCTCACCTTGATCGATCCGACCAGTGTGGACCACACTTCTACCCGCTGTCGCCGCTCAGGCCCCGCTAGATATGGCATGCGAATGGCATGGAACGCGGCCGGCGGCCGGGCTGGGACAACGCTCCTGCGAGGCGCATGGACAGCGACTGCGAGCGGGGCGTCGGACCGCCTTCGTCGGAAGCCACAGGCGCCGTCGAGGACCTGCTCGAGGAACCGATCGAGGCTGGCGATCTCGTCGGGCTCGACCGATTGGCACTCGGTCGCCGTAGAGCCCCAGCCGATTCACTCGCAACACGTGATCTAGTGTCGCGTGAATTGGGTTTCTTTACTTCGGGTGGCGTGCGGGATGATCTCGTCGGCGGTCTTGGTCCAGGTGAACGGTTGACAGTCGGTGTTCCAGTTGTCGATGAATCGGGTGATCGCGCGGATGAGGTCGGTGACGGAGTTGAACGCGCCGCGACGGATGGCTTGGCGTGTGATGATGCCGAAGAAGATCTCGACCATGTTCATCCAGGACCCGGAGGTCGGGGTGAAATGCATGGTGATGCGCGGGTTCTGGGCGAGCCACGCCTTGACCCTGGGGTGCTTGTGGGTGGCGTAGTTGTCCACCACCAGGTGCAGCTGTACCCGCGGGTAGGCCTTCGCGACCTGCTTGAGGAACCGCAGGAATTCATCCGAGCGGTGCCGGGGCAGGCAGGTCTGGGTGACCCTGCCGGTCGCGACCTCCAGGGCGGCGAACAGCGTGGTGGTGCCGTGCCGGACGTAGTCGTGCGTCCATTTCTCGGGCAGGTCGGGTCGCGTCGGAGGATCGGCGCGGTCCGG
>CAVXYU010000020.1:0-83984 GCA_963766015.1 uncultured Actinomycetota bacterium
CGGGCGGTAGCCCAGGCGCTGAAACACCAGACCACGCAAGGCCCTCGGCTGGCGTACCCCAGCGGAAGCATTGAACGAGCAGCTACTCGTGATCCAACAGACTGGCGCTGCATCCACCGGTTGAATCGAGTCTGAGCACGCGGATCCGGTTTGGGTCCGCGCCGCATCACCGCCCCCGGGCGCTTGTCGTCGATCGCCGCCCACAGTCGCCATTCGGCACCACCGCCGGAGCGTCTGCGTTCCTCACGTTTTGGGCACGGAGCCGTTCCGTCTGGTCGCATGTCCTCGGTCGCCACTTACCGCTGGGAGCTGTTGCCGGGAACCACACTCGGGAACTTGATCCTCTGCCCCCATTCGCCAGACGCGCTGGGGCGGGCGGTGGGAGCAGACTGCTTCGAAGGCCGCCGGCTGATCAGGATCGGGGCTGGCGTCGGCGCGAGGGAGGCGGCATGGCCGTCGATCTCGTCGATGGTCCGAGCGGCCGCTGGCGATGACCGGGAGGTCGGAAGGAATATCATGAATAGAACCCTGTTGGTTGGATGGACTGCATCCCTTGTGCTGGGCTCGGCATTGTTGGCTCCGGGTCCGGTGACAGCGGCTGACGCGGCGTCGTACCAGGCTGCGCTTTCCCCGGTGACGGCGAACCACGTCACGGGCACGGGGGCTTCCTGGATCACCGTCAAAGGAAACACTGCCGAGGTCAGAATCCAGGTCAAAGGTCTGTTGGATGGTGCCCCGCATGGCCAGCACCTTCATATCGGCGGCAAGGGGACCTGCCCGAGCCGCGCCCGGCAGCACAACGGACTGCCGGCGATCAGCCACGCCGACGGCGCACCGTTCTACGGCACGATCGCGACGTCCCTGACCAACATTGGTGATACCAGTCCGATGGCGAAGATGGCAGTCACCGACTTCCCATCGACCGGTTCCTACACCTACTCACGCACCATCGTTCTGGATCCTCAGGTGATCGCCAACTTGCGGAAGGGCACCGCTGTGCTGGTGGTGCACGGTATCGATTACAACGACAACGGCATGTACGACGCCGTACTCGGCGCCAGCGAACTCGAGCCGAGCGTGCCTGCCGAGGCCACCGATCCAGCGCTCTGCGGCGCTTTCGTCGCCATGCAGATGTCCGCCGTGCCCGCTGGTGCCGCCAACACCGGCGGCGGCTCTACCGCTCGAAGCAACAGCGATCACCGCGTGGTCGGCGCTGTCCTGGTAGCGGCTCTCCTGGCAGCCGGCGCCTGGACCGGGTACCGCCGCCGCCGGACCGCTCAGAAGTAACCCTGCTCCCGCTGCCGGCCGGCCCGTCGCCGTACGGATGATGAAGACGTTTTACCGACATAGGGGCATCTGTGAGGTTCACCAGGGTTCCAGCCGGTTCCACCGACCGGGGGCGTGTCCGCCGGGCGGCTCACGCCGGCGGCAAGTGTTCGGCTGCCTGGACCGTGATGACCACCGTCGTCTTCATCTGTGCGACGGCCTGCGGAACAGGGCCCGGGCCGTCGCCCGCCGAGCCCCTCCCGGCGACATCCGCGGCCGTGCCAATGTCCCTCCCCGAAGCCGCCATCGCCGGCCCGGCCGCGACCATCGCAGCGGGACGGGCTCTGCCGCTGTCGAGGTCGGCTTCCAGACCAACGGAGTGGACCGGTCCGGTGCTGCCCGCCTCGCCGCCGACGTATCTGTCGGTGCCCGCCATAGCGATCAGATCTCCACTCATCACACTCGGCCTGAGCCCTGACGGGTCCATCCAGGTGCCCTCGCTGGACGACCCGAATTCCCGGCCCGGCTGGTATGAGGACTCCCCCACCCCGGGAGCTATTGGCCCGGCAGTCCTTCTTGGTCACGTGGATTCCCGCCGGTTCGGACCCGGGGTCTTTTACGCCCTGCACGACCTGCGGCCCGGCGACGCCGTAGAAGTCACCCGGGAGGACGGCACAATAGCGATCTTCACCGTCGACGACGTACGTATCGTTCCGAAGAACGACTTTCCGACCCTGCAAGTCTACGGGAATCTGAACTACGCCGGCCTCCGGTTAATCACCTGCGGAGGGAAATTCGACCCCGACGCTCGCAGCTATGATTCGAACGTCATTGTTTACGCATCGTTGATCGGTTCCCGTTCAGAGTGAACCTGAGCCAGTACACGCAGCTGCCACTCATGGAGCTGAGCCGAACGCCGACGACGGCCAGCCGAAACCCGGATCGTCTGGACCCAGCGACGAAACCACGGCCGGTGCACCAACACCTGCCGTCGTCGTGGTCGGCGTGGTCACCTGAGCCGGGGCAGGGGCAGGGGCAGGAACCGACGAGGCACCACCGGCGGGACCTGTTGTCGCACTGGACACCGTCTGGCTGGACGTATCCCGACGTGTCGTCGCCGGCGTAGACGAGTCGAGGATGGTTGAACTGGTCGAACGCGGGGTCGAGACCGGGCCAACAGGCACCGGCTGTACCGTCCCGGAATCCGACGATCCGGTCGCTACCCAGACCGCCACGATCACTCCGATCCCGACCACGGCGCAAACAAGCCAAAGCGCCCAAGCAGTTCGGCCGCCCGAGCGGGTCAGGCCCCGACCCGGGGCCTCGTGCTTCCCCTGGTGTGCGTTCAACGAACGGCGCCAGAATCAGCCACCAGCACGATCCCCTTCCGGACGATCCAAGGCTACCCAGATGAAGGTACGGCCCGACCCCCCGTAGTGGCCGAACGAAAGCCCAGCTCCTACCGATGTTGGACGCACAGACCCCAGCGCAACACTCAGTTCCATAGGCGTTGCAATCCGTGTTCCTGAGGGAGGTAGGCCCATCTCGCGATTGCGATGACCACGAGAGGTTGACCATTCGACAACTCCTGGGGTCACACGGCTCAGATCCGTTCGTGCGGGAGGCCACGACAACGGCGTTCGCGGGCCTCCGCCGCTACTCCGAACACCACAACACCAAACTCACCACCGTCGCCGCGCAACTCACCAGCACCGGACACCTGCCCGACCTCGACCCGACCATCCACCCGGGGACACAGCCCGCACATCCGGCAGGACCCGCCCAGCACGGCAGCACCGGCATCGCCGAGCGACCGCCGGCAGGTACCTCCCCCGGGAAGGCGTCGAGCACGGCGGCCGCGTCCTCAGCGGTACCGCCGCCGGCGGCGGCGAACGCCTCCTCGAGTTGCTCGATGTCCACGACCACCCGTGCGCCGGGGAACAACGCGACGGTCTCCCCCCGCAGCACGACGGCGTCGCGCTCACCGGTTGCCTGGCGGGCGAAGTGGGCGGCCTTGTGCAGCCGCGGAGCCGCGTCCACTGGATCCAGGTCGGGCCACAGTAAGTCCATCACCCGCTCGCGGTGCAGCGAGCGGGACGGGGTCAACGAGAGGATCTTGACCAGTGCCGAGGCGTCCTTTAGCGGCCATCGGGTTACCGCCCGGTTCGGCAGGACGACCGTGAAGTCGCCGATCAGCCGCACTCGCGCCACGGCTGGCCTTTCCGGTGGCGGTGCGTGCCGTGAGCGACGCTTCGTTCCCAATCACGAGGACAGTCTGACCGCAGGGAGGGCCGTCCGCAGCAGTGTTGGCGGCGACGCGAGAATGGGCCAAGCACGGCCTTGTGCCGGTCGGATACCAGCGCGCGTCGACCCGTAGTTTGCTACGGATCCTCGTCACTCGGCGCACCTCCGCGCGCGGGCGGTATCCCGGTGGTGACACGGAGGCGGTCCGCGGAGCACGCCATGGGGTGGCGTTCGCAAGGTCAGGACCGTTTCCGGAACGCCATCTGATCCATCAAGACGATCGGAGCCTCATCCTGCTGCGGCAGGAGCAGAAGCCTTGGGACTCCGGGGTCATGAAGCGGTTGTCAAACGATCTGCGCGGCGAGCTCCCCGGGCATGAAAGTCCTGTCCCCCACGAACCTGCAGTACATGCGGGCGTTCGCGGCGGCGTGGCCGCAGGTCGGTTCAATTTCCCAACGGCTCGTTGGGAAATTGCCGTGGGCCATCTCTGCACCCTGCTGGATCAATTGAGGACCCCGACCTCCGAGGCTGGTACGCCGACGCTGATGGCTGGTCCTGCCGGGTTCTTAAAAATCACGTTGCGGCAGGCCTACACCAGCGCATCGGGGTGGCGAACAAAGCACATTCACCGAGCCATTGGACGGTGTGGACGCCGATCAGGCTCAGGAAATTGTCCGGGATCCGTACTTTTCCGATTTGCTTGACCTCACTGATCGTTCCGACGGAACGCGCGCTGGAGGAGGCGCTGACGGATCGGTTGCAAGACACTTTGGCCGAGCTCGTCAGGGATTCGCATTCGTCGATAGGGCAACATCGGTCACTGTCGACAACGTCGACTTTTAACGTTGATCTTCTGTCGTTCCACGCCCCGTCCGAAGGCTTGATCTGCACTCTTGGCCGGCCGGCCGCTGAGCGGTGCCGGGATCGGGCGATTACCTAAGATTGTGAGTTCTCGTCATGTAGCGGTCGAATTGTGGAACGGTGAACGCAGCCAAGCCGTGACCCGGTGTGCAGAGCACGGTGACCTCTGGGGCAAACCTCAAAGCCATGCAGACGATGCTCGGTCACGCGTCGCCTGTCCTCACGTTGGACGCCTCCAGCAACCTGTTCCCGGACGATCTCGACGCGGTCGCAGCACGCCTTGACGAGCGCTGTCCGTAAAGAGAGTGGGGGATCTCTGTGGGTGCTGGACGGGCAATGCAGTGTCCAAGATCGTGAACACCGCCTGTGACCTGCAATAACATGGTGGGCGATACTGGGATCGAACCAGTGACCTCTTCGGTGTGAACGAAGCGCTCTCCCGCTGAGCTAATCGCCCGGGAGCGGCTGGTGCCTTCCGAGCAGAGGCCACCATACCCGATTGCCGCCGGCGCCTTCACCGGCCTCTATCGGCTGACTTAGGCCGAACGGGTGAACTATTCGGCGGCGCGTGACCGGAGTTGGTTTCGCCCGTCATCACTCGCAGAGGGAACGGCCTGAGACCAAAAGCGCGGATATCGGCCCCGCCGCGCACAGGCCGCCGGACGGCGGAAACGACATGCCACAGCACAGCCCGGAACATCACCGGGTCACCACCGCTGCGACCGAGATGCTGCTGATCTCCGACGCCGCGCTTCCGGCGGTCAACGCCGAACTGCGCTACCACTGCGACGATCCCTTCGCGGTCCAGATGCTGTTGTCCGTCGACCAGAGCCCGGTCATCACCTGGGTCTTCGGCCGCGAACTGCTGATCAACGGCGCCTGCATGCCGGCGGGGATCGGCGACGTCCAGGTGTTCCCCACCCGGGACGGCGTCATCATCGAACTCCGCTCGGGCACGGTGTCCGCCCGCTTGCTCGCCCACACTCCTGATCTCACCGAGTTCGCTGCGCGGTGCGTCGCGCAGGTCCCACTCGGCGAGGAGATGAACCACTACGACTTCGACGCCGACCTCCGGTCGCTGCCGGTTCACGACTCGTTCGAGGCCTGACCACGATGTACCCGGGCGGCCCACCGGCCGCCCCGGGCTCCGGCGGGTGACCGCCTACGCCAGCCGACACTCCCCGCCCACACCCTGTGGAGATGGAGTTGCCGGGCCCATCGAGGGGTTGGGTGGCCGACAAGGCCCTGGCCAGGTGGCACAGCGATGAGAATGGTTGAGCTCTGGCCGGTTTGGTCAGCGCGTCCCCGTTCGGATACAGTTGCCGGGCCGCTCAGCCCTCACCGGGCCGGGCAAGGCATGCGGATGTAGCGCAGTTGGTAGCGCATCACCTTGCCAAGGTGAGGGTCGCGGGTTCGAATCCCGTCATCCGCTCGAAGAGGTGCAGGCCGTCACCTGGGTTGCCCCGCGGTGGGGTGGCCGAGTGGTGAGGCAACGGCCTGCAAAGCCGTGCACACGGGTTCGATTCCCGTCTCCACCTCGCAGCACGGCCGTTTTCCTGATCGAATGCTGATCAGGTCGGAATGGTGAAGGGCGATTAGCTCAGCGGGAGAGCGCTTCCCTGACACGGAAGAGGTCACTGGTTCAATCCCAGTATCGCGCACCAGCAGGTCTACGTTTGCGAACCGGTTCGCTGCCGTCAGGTCGGCTCCTGCGGCTCGTAACCTCTATCGCGCAGGGCCGTCACCGTCCGGTCGAAATCCTTTCTGGCGACCTTCGCCGGTTCCTTCGTGTGAAACACTTCGCGCGCCTGCCCGTAGGTCCCGATCCGCCCCTCCGAATAGAGATCCGACGGCGCCTCGGCGAACCACCGCTGCCCGTTCCCGGAGGTGTACCGGCGGGCGTCACGGACCCCGGCACCAGAACGAACGGCCACCTGATAGACCGGCCGACCGAACAAGGGAACGCCAACCTCGAGGGTGATGTACTGCACGCCGGCATCCGGGTGCACGAGCACTTCCTGCAGGACGATCCGCACGTCACCATCTTCCTCGGCCGGCAATCCTGTCGGACCTCCGCGCCGCGCTCGACGCCACCCGGGATCAGACGAATCGGTGCAGTCGCGGAGATATCGTTAACCCGAGTAAAGTGAAGGAAAAGCCCCGCCCTCCTGTTAAGGGCGGGGCTTTTCGTGTCGCGCGGCGACTGCCGGAGTCGTACCGGGTCCTCGCCTGGCACTGGGCCGTTTCCCGCCATGGCCGACAGTCAAACCGCTGTGCGGAACATCGGTGCGGTCCGGCGTCGCGCGAGCCAACGCCCGCACCGGCCTGTCATCACCCGATCGAGGATCCTGACGCGAACGCCTCACAGCTGACTTCGCGCCCCGTGTGTGTCGAGCCGTTGCGATGGCGACAATCGGCGGTCGGATCCCGATGGCCAGGTCAGATGATCACAGAAAGAACTCGCGGACGGAAATACGCCAGGCACCGTTGGGCGTGAGCTGACAGGGCAACGGAGGTCAACGATGCGACGGCATGTTCCGCTGGGGGTGGTCGTGGCGGAGGCGGGGATGGCCTTGCTGGGTGCTCTTCGGACCCGAGCCTGCCCCTGACGCGTCGCCGTCAGGCCCGTTCGCTAACTGCGCGGAGGCGCGGGCGGCGCAGTAGCGGCCGGCGAAGCGGGTGTCAGGTGGCCACCTTCGAGTCCTCGGCGGCGTACCCCGCCAGCAGTTGACGTTCGCGGTCCTCCCTCGGGAACATGAAGAACACCAGCGCCGCCCCGAGCAGCACGATGACGATCCCCGCCGCGTAGGCGATGGTCTGGCCCTGCAGGAACGACTGTTTGGCCGCGGAGATGATCTGGCTGGCGTACTCCGGGTACCGGTCAGCCATCGACGACGCGCTGGCGAACGACTTCTGCAGCTCTGTCTGCACTGTCGTGCTCACCTCCGACGCTTCCGGCGACGCGGCGATGGCGGACGCGAAGGCGGCCGCATAACCGGCCGTCAGGGCGGCTCCCAGCAGCGACTGCATGACGGCGCCGCCGAGATCGCGCTGCAAATCTGCGGTACCGGAGGCCATTCCGGCCCGTGAGACCGGCACCGAGCCGGTCAGCGAATGCGACGCCGGGGTGCCGGCGAAGCCCACTCCAACCCCGACCAGCATGAATGCCAGGCACACCGGCCAGAACGGGATGCCCTCCTTCCAGAGCAGCAGGGCGGCGACCAGCCCGAGCAGGCAGAAGGCATAGCCCACCAGCAGGGTGAATCGGGCTCCCCTGGCGCCGATCATCCGGGCCGAGAGCGGCGCGACGACGACCATCGCAGCAGCTGCGGGGAGCATTGCCGAACCCGCTTCGAGCGTCGTGTAACCCAGCACGTTCTGCAGGAACTGCTGGCCGACGAACATCGCCGCCATCAGCGTGCCGAAGACGATGATGCCCGCGATCGCGGCGACCCAGAAGATCCGCCGGCCCGCGATGTGCAGGTCGAACAGCGGTGACGCCGCGCGTTGCTGCCGCAGCACGAACCCGATCCCGGCCAGCAGTGCCAGCAGTCCGAGACCGAGCGCCATCGAGCCACCCCCGGGCACCGCGGCGAAGTTGATGGCCAACACCAGGGCGGCGACCAGGATCACCGACAGCACTCCCCCGATGTTGTCGACCGGATCGGTGGTCTCGTTGACGTGGGCCGGCACCAGGATCACCGCCATGATCAGCGCAACCGCCGCCAGTGGCACCGACACCAGGAACACCGACTTCCAGCTGAAATGCTCCATCAACCAGCCCGACAGCAGCGATCCCAATGCCGCGGTCGCCCCACCGACAGCCGACCAGAGCGCGATCGCCTTCGTTCTGGCGGCCCCCTGCCACAGGGCGGTGATCAGGGCCAGCGTGGTCGGATACGCCATCCCGGCAGCGACACCGCCGAGCAACCGGGCGCCGAATAGCACCTCGATGGATGGTGCGAACCCGGCGAGCAGGCATGCCGGGATCGTGACGGCCATCCCCAGCACCAGGAGCAGTTTGCGACCGTATCGATCACCCACCGCGCCGAGGTACAGCACCGACGCCGCCAGACCGAGGGAGAAGCCGACCGCAACGAGATTGAGTTCGGTCTGGCTCGCGTCGAAGGCCTTGCCGATGTCCGGGAGCGCAACATTTGCCACCGCGAGATTCAGATTCGCAACGGTGGCCACCAGGATGAGGGCGACGAGGACCCACACCGACCGGTTGGCCGACCCGCCGGATTCGGCCGCGGGCCGCTGCCCAGGTTCACTGCGTACAGGCGCGCGTCCGTCAGGCACGGGATCCCCAGTTGCTCATCTCTGCCCGGCGAGCGCGGGCTCGAGCTGATTCTGCCGCACAGATGGTCGCAACGCGCAGTCGGAACACTACGCTCAGTAGTCTCTCGGTCGTGGTTGTTTTCGCCGACAATCAGCTGACGCTTCGCTGTCCGAGACCACCCTTTCGGGCGACTGGCGTCGCAGCGTTGCCTCCAGCACACTGCTGCATACGCCCGGCGGGGAAACCCGGCGGGCGTGCCACTTCTCCGGACCAGCGCCGCCGTGACGGCGACGTCTGTGACGCCGACGGGAGCGGCTACATCTTCTGCCGGGCCAGGACCTTCCGCTGCACCTGGCGTTCGGCGACGAAGGACACGAACGGGATGGTTCCCGCGACGAGCACCCACAAGGTGCCCAGCGGCGACCAGCGGTCCTTATACGCCAGATCGAACGCGATGATCACGTAGACGACGAACAGAGCGCCGTGGATCGGCCCCCAGATGGCAACCGCCGAGCCCATGTCGAACGCGTATTTCAGCACCATCGCGGCGCACAGCAGCAGCAGGCCCCAGCCCACCACGTAAGCGGCCACCCGGTACCTGCGGAACGCCGCCATGATCTTCGGCGGCACCACCGGCGCGTCGCTCGCCGTCCGGCCGGGCACGGTGGAGCCGCCATCGGCGGCTGCAGGCGGGTCGGTCAGTTCACCGGTGGGATCAACGGGCACGGCGGCGGTCCTCCTCGGCCAGGGCTGCCAGCGCCTGGTTGTAAGCGGTCAGTTCAGGATCTTCATCGTCGTCCTCGCCGACCGTCGCGACGGAGATGGTGATGCCCAGGCTCGGTCGTTGCAGGTCGCCGCGCGACTTCCGCGGTCGGGCGGCTGCGGGTTCGTCGGCGTCCGGATCGGCGGCGTTCGTGAATGCTTCGTCAACACTCTGCGGATCCCGGTCGCCGGCGGCGATGGGCGGCAGCTCCGGATGCGCGGTCCGGGGTTGGGAGATGCCCTCGTCGAGCAGGGCCCGCAGGCCACGTTCGGTGTCCTCGTCGTCCTCCTCGTCCTTGAGAACTTCGAGGTGCAGGAAACGAACCCACATGTAGACGAAGGCGGCGCCGAAGGCCGGCCAGAGCAGGGCGTACCCGAAGTTCTGGGCCGTTCCGGTGGTCTCCTGCGTGCGCTCCCACTGCCACCAGCCGAGCCGCAGACAGGTCAGGACAGCAGCGAAGACCAGCAGGTGCCCGGCCATCCAACCGGGTCGCAGGAATCGGCGATCCACACCCAGAACGGTACCGCCGCATCCGTCGACACAGGTACCGCCGTCGTGTGCGGGACGGTCGATCAGCCGGTGGGTCGCGCCGCGCACAACCCCGCACCGCAGCCCGCAACCGCCAGGACGTCCCGCGTCCGGACCCCGGTGACGCCCGCCAGATCGGTCGGGTAATCCACATCACGGCGCAGGCCCGAGCTGACGGGCAGCTCCAGCGGGACGGCGCCGGCGGCGAGGTGCCGCCCGAACGACCCGGCACCGTAGCGGGGCCGCAGCCCGTCGGCTGCGGCCGCCGCGAGCAGCGTCGTCCCGCTGCCCTGCCGGTCGGCGACCACCGCCAGGCCGTGCGGTTGGGCTGCCTGCAGGGCGTCGTCCAACTCCCCGGGACGCAGCGATGGCAGGTCTCCCGGCAGTACGGCCACCGGTCCCTTCGGGGAGAGCCCGCGGAGGCCGTCGATGATCGATTCGTTCAGGCCGACAACACCGGTGAGCACCGTCCGGACGCCGGTGATCCTCGCCAGCTGCTGAGCGTCGGATGGATCCTCGGCGACGATCAGTAACGTCCGGACCCGTTCGGCCGCAGCCGCGGCCGCCACGGTGTCCTCGGCCATCGCGACGGCGAGACGGCGGCGGAGTCCCGGTTCCACCTCGAGCCGGCTCTTTCCCCGGGAACTCGACTTGAACGGCACGACGATCGTCCAACGACCGGAACCGGGGATCAGCTGCACGGGGCCATTGTCACCGTCGCCGATGACGACCCCGCATCGGGTGCGTCGACTCACCCGCATCGGTTCAGCCCGACCGGCCGCCGATCAGGTCGCGGCAATCCGGCGACGCTCCGTCTCGATGTCGAAATCGGCCGGCGGGTACTGCGGATCGAGCTGCTCCAGCGTTTCGGCCAGCAGCGCCGCGACAGCCCAGTTCCGGTACCACTTCCGGTCCGACGGGATGACGTGCCAGGGCGCCGACACGGTGTTGCAGCGGGTCAGGGCGTCCGAGTACGCCTCCTGGTAGGCGTCCCAGTACCGGCGCTCGTCGACGTCACCGGGGTTGTACTTCCAGTACTTGGTCGGATCGTCGAGCCGCGCCAGCAGGCGCTCGGACTGCACCTTCTTCGACACGTGCAGAAAGCACTTGACCAGCGTGACCTGCTGGTCGGCGAGCCGGCGCTCGAAGGAGTTGATTTCCTCGTAGCGCGCCGACCACACCTGCTGCGGGACGATGTCGTGCACACGAACGACCAGCACGTCCTCGTACTGCGACCGGTTGAACACCCCCAGATGGCCGGCGGGCGGCACCTGCTTCTCGATCCGCCACAGGAAATCGTGCTTGAGTTCCTCCTCGGTCGGGCTTCTTGAACGAGGCCATCCTGATCCCACCCGGGTCGACGAGCCCGACGACATGCTTGATCACGCCGTCCTTGCCCGCCGTGTCCATGCCCTGCAACAGCAACAGCACGCTGCGCGGATTGCCGGCCGTGCCCTGCGCGTACAAACGCTCCTGCAGGGCCGCCAGTCGTTCCCCCAACTCGACGAGCCCGTCCTCGGCGTCCGACTTGGACTTCGGGCCGATCGGAGCGGAATCGGTGGGGATCTGGGTGATGTCGACGTTGCCGGCCGGGGCGGCGAACGCGATGTGCGGACCGGTCCCGTCATCGGTGCCCGAGTTCTTCTTGGCCATGGCCCACCCAAGCACGTCCCACCCCGTGGCGTGCGGCGAAACCGTTGCGGATGTGCCGTTTGACGCCCGGATCTCCTGCCGCATGGGGTATTCGTCGTAGGCTGTCGTTTTCCGGCGGCGGACAAGACCTGGCGCTCCGGACCTGTCCGAAAGGCGCACCGTGACCGCAACCCACCCGACGACCCACCTGCCGACCGCCTCCTCCGAGGCGGCGGCGGACCCGCAGACGTTCCTCGACCTCGACGAGCTGTGGTGCGCGCACAACTATCACCCGCTCCCTGTGGTGATCGCGTCCGCGGAGGGCGCGTGGGTCACCGACGTGGCCGGCAAGCGGTACCTCGACATGCTGGCCGGGTATTCGGCGCTGAACTTCGGGCACCGGCACCCGGCGCTGATCGCCGCGGCGGTCGAGCAGATGCGCAGGGTCGACCCTGACCTCCCGGGCGTTCCACCACGACCAGCTCGGCCCGTTCTGCGAGGAACTGGCGGCCGCTCACCGGCACCGAGATGGTGCTGCCGATGAACTCCGGCGCCGAGGCCGTCGAGTCCGCGATCAAGGTCGCGCGCAAGTGGGCCGTACCGGGTCAAGGGGGTGGCGGAGAACCGCGCGCAGATCATCACCGCCGGCGGCAACTTCCACGGCCGCACGCTGACCATCGTCTCCTTCTCCGACGATTCGGTCGCACACGACGACTACGGGCCCTACACACCCGGATTCCTGACGGTGAAGTACGGCGACCTGGAGGCCCTCGAGGCGGCCATCACCCCGGACACCGCGGCGATCCTGCTGGAGCCGATCCAGGGCGAGGCCGGCGTGCTGGTCCCGCCGGCCGGCTACCTGGCCGGGGTGCGGCGGCTGTGCGACGAGCACAACGTGCTGTTCATCGCCGACGAGATCCAGTCCGGGCTGGGCCGAACCGGGTCGACCCTCGCGCTGGACCAGGAAGGCGTGCGGGCCGATCTCTACACCCTGGGCAAGGCACTCGGCGGCGGCATCATGCCGGTGTCGGCGGTGGTCGGCCGGCGCGACGTGCTCGGCGTCCTGCAGCCCGGCCAGCACGGGTCGACCTTCGGCGGCAATCCGCTGGCGTGCGCGATCGGCCGGGCGGTGGTCGCGCTGCTGCAGAGCGACGAGATGCAGACCCGGTCCGCGGAACTGGGCGCGCACCTGCACGCACGGCTCGGCGCGCTGGTCGGTGCCGGCGGGCTCGCCGAGGTCCGCGGCCGAGGGCTGTGGGCCGGTGCCGAGCTGGCGCCGCGGATCGGGCTGGGCCGGCCGATCAGCGAGGAGCTCGCCCGCCGCGGGATCCTGGTCAAGGAAACCCACGAGACGACGCTGCGGTTCGCCCCGCCCATCGTCATCACCCGTGACGAGATCGACCACGCGGTCGACACTCTCGCCGCCGTGCTGGCCGAGCGCTGACCTGCCGGCAGCGGCGTCGTCGTATCAGCTGCCTTCGCGGGCCAGCGCCAGGATCCGGGACGTCGCCCGGAGGTACTTCTTCCGGTACCCGCCGCGCAACATCTCCGGCGTGAAGATCTGGTCCAGCGGCACCCCGGAGGCCCGCACCGGGATCGACCGGTCGTAGATCCGGTCGATCAGCACCACCCAGCGCAGCGCGGCGGCCTGGCCGTCCAGCGGTCGCACGGCGCGCAGGTGCACCGTGCCGATGCCGTCCACCAGCCGGCCGTACTTCGACGGGTGCAGATCGGTCAGCCGCGCGGTGACGGCGTCGAACGAGTCCAAGCTCGCCGCCGCGGTGCCGCCGTCGCCCGCCGCGCGTGCTGCCAGGACCAGCTCGTGATCGGTCAACGGCGCGGGCGCCTCGGCCAGGCCGGCGTGCCGGTAGTCGGGACCGTCCACCCGCAGGGTGTCGAAACGTGCTGCCAGCGCATGGATCTCGCGACGGAAGTCCTCCGCCGCGAACCTGCCCTCGCCGAGTTTGCCGGGCAGCGTGTTGGACGTCGCGGCCAGGTGGACACCGGACTCGGACAGTTCGCCGAGCAGCCGTGTCATCAGCATGGTGTCGCCGGGATCGTCGAGTTCGAACTCGTCGACGGCCAGCAACCGGTGCCCGCTCAGCCGGCGGACGGTCTCGCCGAACCCGAGCGCGCCGACCAGATGTGTGTACTCGACGAAGGTGCCGTACGCCTTCGGTCCCGGAACGGCGTGCCACAGAGATGCCAACAGATGGGTCTTGCCGACGCCGAACCCGCCGTCGAGGTAGTAGCCGCCGCCCGCCGGCGTCGTCTTGCGGAACAGACCCCTGCGCGGCGGCGTGGCGATCCGCGCCGCGAACTCGGACAGCGCCACCACCGCGGCCCGCTGGCTCGGTTCGTCGGGCGCGGGAATGTAGGTCTCGAAACGAACCGCGTCGAACCGGGGAGGCGGCACCAGCCCGGTGATCAACTCATCCGGGCCGATGACGGGATCGCGGTCGACCAGCTGGATCACGGACACGAGGATTGAGAGTAGAGCCGACCGGATGTCATTCCGAACCGCCTCCCGTCTTCGCGTGGTACGGATGGGGGGTGCTTCCGGAGACCCCGACACCCGATGACGACCCCTTCCACTCAGCGGCACATGTGGGGGCACTGCCGACCGGTCCCGGCGCGGACGACGCACTGGCCGCGCTCTACGCCTGGGCGGCGCTGCCGGACCCCGAACCGGCCGACACCCCCGGCGACCCTCGTGGCCGCCATTCCAGGGTGGTCCGGGCCAACATGATCACGTCGCTGGACGGCGGTGCGACCTTGAACGGCCGATCGGGCGGCTTGGGCAATGCGGCCGACGAGCACCTGTTCGCCGTGTTGCGTGATCTCGCCGACGTCATCCTGGTGGGTGCGGGCACCGTGCGGGCAGAGGGCTACGGGGGCATCCGATTTCCGCCGGACCGGGCAGCGCGGCGTCTGCGCTGGGGGTTCGGCGCCGAGCCGCCGCCGATCGCGGTCGTCACCGGCCGGGGGCTCGACCCTCGCTCGCCGCTGTTCGCGGACACCCTGACGCCGCCGATCGTGATCACCACCGAACACGGCGCCGGCACCGTGCCGGACGGTGTTCGGGTCATCGTCGCGGGCACCGACCGGATCGAGCTGGCCGTCGCCATCGACGCGCTCGCCGCGTCGGGGCTCCGGCGGATTCACTGCGAAGGTGGCCCTGCCCTGCTGGCCGCCCTCGCCGCCGGCGGCCTGCTGGACGAGTACTGCCTGACCATCGCTCCGCTGATGCTGGGCTCCGGTGCGGCTCCCGTTCTGCCCATGGAGCTGTCCGATCCGCTGGCCTGGCACCTGCTGACCGCCACCGTGTCCGGCAGCCACCTGTTCACCCGGTACCGAAGGACCGCCCGGTGACGTTCCGCCGGAGCACCGGGAACCGTGGACAGGCGGTGCTGACCCTGGTCGCGGCGGGAACGCTGCTGGCGGGTTGCACGCTCGGCCCTTCGGAGCGGCCGCCGCTGGCCACCTTCGGCGCGGCGCCCGTCCACCAGCACGGCGACGGTGCAGTCGTCCGCCCCGGTCGGGCCCGGAGGAGGCGGCAGACAGGCCGACCCGATCAGCTGGGAGCCGTGCAGCGACGTGGATGCCGTCGACCGGGAGAGCGGTCTGAGCTTCACCGTCGACTGCGCCGCTGTGCTGGTCGACCGCACCGGGGTCAGCTTCACCGACCAGGCGATCCAGGTGGCCAGGGCGCGCGCGGCCGGTGTCGCCGATGACGCGCCGACGGTGGTCGTGCTGTCCGGTCCACCCGGCGCGAACGGCCGCGACCGGGTGGCCGCGGTCGCGGCCGGCCTGTCGCCGGCCGTCCGGGACGCACTTCGCCGTGATCACCGTGGACCTGGTCGGCACCGGGCAGTCCGCACCCATCGACTGCCTGTCCGGCTACGACACGGCGACCCTGACCAGCCTCGGCATCCGACCCGACCGAACCGGCGCCGCCAACCGCCATCGCTGAACTGTCCCGGTCGCTGACCTTCGAGTGCGGCGATCTGGCCGGGCCGGAGCTGTCCCTGGTGAACAGCACGACGGCCGCCGACGATCTGGACGCGCTGCGCTCGGCGCTGGGCACAGCGACCCTCACCCTGATCGGGCAGGGGTTCGGCGCCACGCTCGCCGCGGTGTACGCGGACCGGTACCCGGGCCGGGTCGCAAGCGGCGGTGCTCGACGCACCGACCGACCCGTTGGACGCAGATGGACGTCAGCCGCAACGGATGTCGCGGTCGCGGCGGAGCGTGCGCTGGACGACTTCGCGGCCCGTTGCGCCTCGTTCAGCCGGCGGCTGCCCGCTCGGCGACGATCCGCGGTCAACCGTGGAACAGGCGATCAGCACGCTGGACGCGCGCGCCCGGCGCCGGGCCGGGAGCGGGCAGCGCCAACGGCGGCAGCGTGCTGCTGACCCTGCTGCTGCGGCTGGGCGACCCGGACGGCTGGCCCGAGCTGGCCACGGCCGTCGCCGCGGCCGCGGACGGCAACCCGGCCCCGATCGGCCGGTTGCTGGAATCGGCCTCGGCGCTGCAGCACGGGCACGCCCTGGCTCAACGCGGCGATCATCTACGGCTGCAACGACAGTGCCCTGCGGATGTCGCCCGACCAGCTGTCGGCGGCGGTCGAGGCCGTCCGGCCGACGGCGCCGCTGTTCGGTCCCTACACGGTCGGGCTGGCCGGACTGTGCACGTCCTGGCCGGCGCCGGAGGCCGCGCTCGGCGCGGTGAAGGCCGCCGGCGCGCGCGCCGATCCTGGTCGCCGGTGCCGTGCGGGACCCGCTCGCGCCCTACGGGGCAGGTCCGGTCGCTGGCCGGGCAGCTCGGCTCGGCGACGCTCGATCAGCTGGCAATCGGGCCGGCACGGCAGCTACCCGGCGAGTGCCTGCGTCAGCGCGGCGGTCGACGCCTACCTGCTGAAGCAGGAGCTGCCCGCGGTCGGCACGCTCTGCCCGCCGTGACCGCCGTGACCGCCGCGCCGGTGCCCGGCTTGCAGCCGCGGGCGGCGTGGTGTGGGTGCTGCTGTCGGTGGCCGGTCGTAGTGTCGCGCGGCATGACCGCGTCGACGACCGCCGCCGGTCCTGCCGAGTTCCGGCGGGCCGTCGCCCGGCTCGACGTCGCCCGGGTCGCGCGCCGAGGTGGAGCTCGGGCCGCTGCCGGCTCCGGCCAGGCTGGCTCCGTGGAGCCACGCACTGTCGGCGACGCTCTATCCGGCCGGCAGCGACGAGGAGACGGCCTCCGGCCGGATGATCCTGCTGTTCGATCCGGACGGGGTCGACGCCTGGGGCGGATCCCTGCGGGTCGTGGTGTTCGCCACCTGCGAGCTGGACACCGAGATCGCGCGTGGACCCGCTGCTGCCGGAAGTCGCATGGAGCTGGCTGACCGAGTCGCTGGACGCGTCGGGGGCCGGATACAGCGCGCTGGGCGGCACCGTGACGGCCACCTCGTCGACGAGGTTCGGCGACATCGCGGGCCCGCAACGTGCCGACGACCTGGAGATGCGCGCCTCGTGGACGGCGGACGAGCGCACCGACCTGCACCTGCAGGCCTTCGCCGGTTTCTGTGCCGTGGCGGCCGGCCTGCCGCCCGAAGGAGTGACGCTGCATCCAAGGGCCAGATCCGTCCGGAGTCACGGTGAGACCGATCGGACGAAATGGACTGGTCGTTTCGGGTGCTTGACCACGGACGGCCGAAGGGCGGACACTAACTGTGACAACGGAACGACTGTACTCCCGAGCAGCCTGCCGGCACCAATGATTCGACGGTCACTGCATTCGGAAAATGGTGACGCCGGGCATCGGCTCGGCAGGTTGGAGGACGTCCGGTGAGCAACTCGGCTGTTGGCGTCGAGCGGCGGGGCACTCGGCATCAGCCCGCTGCGACGCGCGGAGGACGGCTTGACCGCCGGTCTGCTGCCGGCACAGCGCTCCCCGCTGCGGGATGGCCCGATCACACCGCTGCGGATGGCGACGATCCTGGTCGTCGATCCCGACCGGGCGACCCGCGAATCCGCTGCGGACCAGCCTCGCCGAGATCGGCGTCGGCCGGATCCTCGAGGCGTCCTCGGTCGCCGGCGTCGAAGATCTCGTCGCGCCGCCAGGTCGGCGGCGATCTCGCCCTGGTCAGCCTGCAGCTCGGGGCCGACGCCGGCCGCGTCGTGCATGCCTGCGGGAGTCGGGCTGGCCGCGGGTCATCGCGCTGGCGCCGACCGCCGACATCGGCCCGTGATCGACGCCGTCGGCGCCGGGGTCAGCGGTGTGCTGATCGGTCGTCGCGCCAACCCCGCGGCGTCCAGCATCCCGAGCACGCATCCACGACCTGTCGAGCCGGGAGATCGAGGTCATCCGACTGGTCGCCGACGGCCGGTCCAACAAGTGGATCGGCGAGCAGCTGTCGCTGTCGGCGCTCACCGTGAAGAGCCATCTGGCCCGGATCGGCCGCAAGCTGGGCACCGGCGACCGCGCCCACATGGTGGCGCTGGCGATGCGTGCCGGAGTCATTTCCTGAGCAACCGCGCCGCACCCCGATGGTGGCGGAGGCGACTTCGGTCGTCGCGGCGCGATAGGTTCCGCAGATGTCCGACACCGGTGATCGACAGGTCGGCGTCCCCGACGTCCCCCCGGAGGACGTCCGACGTGCCGTTGGCAGGGCATCGACGCGCCGGTGAACGGCGGCATCTGGACAGACGACCCGCCGAGCGCCGTCCCGCTGCTGGTGCCGAGCGGCCCCGTCGCCGGCCCGATCGTCGACCAGCGACGAACTGCGCGAGTGGGCCGGCCGGCTGGCCGAACCCGGCGGGCCGGTAGCGATCGACGCCGAGCGGGCGTCCGGCTTCCGTTACGGCTCGCGGGCGTACCTGGTGCAGCTGCGCCGACCGGATCTCGGCACCGCGCTGATCGACCCGATCCCGCTCGGTGACCTGAGCGTGCTGGACGCGCCGCTGGCCGCGTCGGAATGGGTGCTGCACGCCGCCAACCAGGATCTGCCGTGCCTGGCCGAGATCGGCATCCGGCCACGTCGGCTGTTCGACACCGAACTGGCCGGCCGGCTGGCCGGGCTGCCGAGGGTCGGCCTCGGCCCGCTGGTCGAGCAGATGCTCGGCCTCCACCTGCGCAAGGGGCACGGCGCCGCGGACTGGTCGACCCGGCCGCTGCCGCAGGACTGGCTGGCCTACGCCGCCCTCGATGTCGAGGTACTGGTCGAACTGCGCGACGCGATGGAGGCCGAACTCGTCCGTCAGGGCAAGCTCGAGTGGGCCCATCAGGAGTTCGCGGCGATCGTTGACCACCCCGCCCGCCCGCCACGGGTGGATCCGTGGCGCCGCACGTCGGGTATGCACCGGATCACCGACCGCAGGGCGCTCGCGGTCATCCGTGAGCTGTGGACCACCCGCGATGGGTTGGCCCGCCGGCGCGACGTCGCCCCGCACCGGATCCTGCCGGACTCCGCCATCATCGCTGCCGCGGTGAGCAAACCCGCGACGGCCGCGGCGCTCACCGCGCTGCCGGTGTTCTCCGGTCGGATGCAGCGGCGGAGCGCGGCCATCTGGCTGTCCGCCGTCGGCAGGGCACTGGCGCTGCCTGCCGAGGAACTGCCCGTCGTCCGGCCGCCGGGCGACGGCCCGCCGCCACCGGCCAAGTGGGCGTCGCGGGATCCGGCGGCCGCTGCCCGGTTGCAGGCCGCGCGCGGCGCACTGGCCGAACTGTCCGAGCGGGTCGGCACCCCCGTCGAGAACCTGGTGTCGCCCGATGTCGTACGGCGGATCCTGTGGTCGCCGCCGGACGATCCGGCGCGGCATCTCTCGGGCTCTGGCGGACCGCGGCAGCCGTCCGTGGCAGATCGAACTGACCGCACCGCTGCTCACGGCCGCCCTGGATGCGGCGTCGTCAGCACGCCGGCGGGCCAAGTTACCCGCCAGTAACATCCGGAGTAGGATGGCGCGGCGGTCCCTCGACGAGCCGAGGGTGCGTCAGGCCCGAGAGAACTCCGGGTCACGGACGACAGCACCCGTTCGCCGTTCCGAGCAGCCACCGTTCATGCCCGGCAGACGAGAGGGAGCAGTCCGTGAGTGCAGCGGCATCAATTCATCGGAACGACTGCAGCGGGACCGGTTTCAGCGGAACCGATCTCAGAGCGGGCCGGTGACCGGCCGCCGGTGCCGCGCCCGAACGCTTCGTGACGTGGTCTTCGTCGAGGGCGTCCGGACCCCGTTCGGCAAGGCCGGCGAGAAGGGCCAGTACGCGCAGACCCGCGCCGACGATCTGGTGGTCAAGGTGATCCGCGAACTGCTCCGGCGCCAGCCCGGCCTGCCGCCTGAGCGGATCGACGAGGTCGCCATCGCGGCTGCCACCCAGACCGGTGACCAGGGCCTGACGATCGGCCGGACCGCCGGAATCCTTGCCGGGCTGCCGAAGTCGGTCCCCGGTTTCGCGATCGACCGGATGTGTGCTGGAGCGATGACAGCGGTGACGACAGTCGCTTCCGGCATCGCGGTCGGTGCCTATGACGTCGTCATCGCCGGCGGTGTCGAGCACATGGGCCACCACCCGATGGCCGAGGGCGCCGACCCCAACCCGCGGTTCGTCGCCGACAAACTGGTCGATCCGTCGGCGCTGATGATGGGCTCTACCGCGGAGAACCTGCACGACCGGTACCCGCAGCTGACGAAGCAGCGCGCCGACGCGTATGCCGTCGCCAGCCAGGAGAAGTACGCCAAGGCACTCGCCAACGGCAAGATCTCGCCCGACCTGGTGCCCGTCGCCACCCGCTCCGAGCAGGGCTGGGGGTTGGCAGGGGCCGACGAGTTGCCGCGCCCGGGAACCACTCTCGATGGCCTCAACGGTCTACGGACGCCGTTCCGGCCGCACGGCAGGGTCACCGCGGGCAACGCCTCCGGACTGACCGACGGCGCCACCGGCTGCCTGTTGGTCGCTTCCGACGTCGCCGAGGAACTGGGCTGCCGGTGCGCATGCGGATGGTCGCCTTCGCCTTTGCCGGCGTCGAACCCGAGACCATGGGCACCGGACCCATCCCGGCCACCGAAAAGGCTCTGCGCCGAGCGGGTCTCACGATGGACGACATCGGGCTGATCGAGATCAACGAGGCGTTCGCTGTGCAGGTGCTCGCCTTCACCGACCATTTCGGACTGGCCGACGACGACGAGCGGGTGAACCCCTACGGCGGCGCCATCGCCGTGGGACACCCGCTGGCCTCTTCCGGTGTGCGGTTGATGACCCAGCTCGCCCGGGAGTTCGAGGAGCGCCCCGATGTCCGGTACGGGCTGACGACGCTGTGCGTGGGTCTCGGCATGGGCGGCACCGTCATCTGGGAGAACCCGCACTTCACCGCGTCGAACGAGGAAACAGCCACCGAGACCGCCGGGAGCGATCTGTGAGCACCATCGAGAAGGCCCGCACCGCAACGGATTCCGCCGATTCGGCGCCGGAGGTCGTCACCCACGCACTGACCCGGCTGATCGACGTCCCGGCGACCAACGCCCCGGCGGGCAGCCGGCGGGTCGCGCTGATCACCCTGGACAACGGGCGCGACCACACCAGGCCGAACACCCTGGGCCCGCTCGGCCTGGCCAGCCTGGACGCCGCCATCACCGCCGCTATCGACGCCGCTCCCGATGCGATCGCCGTCACCGGGAAGCCGTTCATTTTCGCGGTCGGCGCGGACCTGTCGCAGGCCGCGATGGTCGTCGATCGGGACAGCGCAGCCGAGACTGTTGCGGTCGGCCACCGGGTGTTCCGCCGGCTCGGCACGTCCGGCATCCCGACGTTCGCCCTCGTCAACGGCTTCGCCTTGGGTGGCGGAATGGAGCTCGCTCTGCACTGCGACTACCGGACCCTGGCATCGAACGCAGCCGCGATCGCCTTCCCGAGGTCTTCCTCGGCATCCTGCCGGGCTGGGGCGGCACCCAGCTGCTCCCGCGGATCGCCGGACCGGAGAACGCCGTGACGGTCATCGTCGAGAACGCGCTCAACCAGAACCGGATGCTAAGCCCAAGGACGCGCTGCGGCTCGGGCGTGGTCGATGTCGTGCTCGATGCCGCCGGACTACCTCGAGCAGTCGCTGGCCTGGCTGGCCGGGGTGCTGGCGGCATCGTCACCGTGCCGCGCAACGAGTTCGGCGGCGCCAACGACGAGGAGTGGGCGGCCGCCCTGGAGCGCGGCAAGATCATCGCCGACATGCGCACACACGGCGCGGCGCCGGCGCCGTACCGGGCGCTGGAGATGATCGCGCTGTCCCGGACCACCGATCTGGACGACGGGCTTCGCCGCCGAACGCGCAGGCCCTGGTCGACCTGATCATGACGCAGGAGTTCCGGGCCGGCGTCTACGCGTTCAACCTGGTGCAGAAGCGTGCCCGCCGGCCGGCCGGCGCGCCCGATCCGGCGCTGGCCCGCAAGGTCACCAAGGTCGGCGTCATCGGCGCCGGGCTGATGGCCGGCCAACTGGCCCTGCTGTTCGCCCGGCAACCTGCACGTGCCGGTGGTGATGACCGACGTCGACCAGGCCCGGCTGGACAAGGGCCTGGCCGCGGTGCGCCGGGACATCGCGCGCTGGCGGCGAAGAAGCGGATCACGCCAGGACGAGGCGAACCGGCTCACCGCGCTGATCACCGGCTCGCTGGACTACGCGGCGTTCGCCGACGCGGAGTTCGTGGTCGAGGCGGTGTTCGAGGAGATCGCGCGTCAAGAAGCAGGTTTTCGCCGAGCTGGAGAAGTACGTCGGCCCGGAGGCCGTGCTGGCGTCGCAACACCTCGTCGCTGTCCATCACCGAGATGGCCGCGGACCTGGAGCATCCCGAGCGGGTCGTCGGGTTCCACTTCTTCAACCCGGTCGCGGTGATGCCGCTGCTGGAGATCGTCCGCGGCGAGCAGACCGACGATGCGACTCTGGCGACGGCTTTCGCGCTGGCCAAGCCGCTGAGGAAGGGCCCGATCCTGGTCAAGGACGCCACCGGCTTCGTGGTCAACCGGTTGCTGCTGCGGAGCATGGGCGAGGTGCTGGCGGCGATCGACGAGGGCACCCCCGCCGACGTCGCGGACGGTGCGCTGGACCCGCTCGGCCTGCCGATGAGCCCGCTGATGCTACCCAGCTCACCGGGCCGGCGGTCGGACTGCACGTGCAGGAGACGCTGCACGACGCGTTCGGCGACCGGTTCCCGGTCTCGGAGAATCTCCGGCGGATCGTCGACGGCAGGCCACCGGACGCTGCTGAGCTGGGACGAGAACGGCGGCAGGTGCTCGACCCGGAGATCGCTGCGGTGCTGCGTCCAGGGCGACCAGCCGTCGACCGCCGAGCAGGTGCGGGACAGAGTGCTGCTCGCGCTCGCCGCAGGAGGCCCGGCTGATGCTCGACGAGGGGGTCGTCGCCGACGCCGCCGACCTCGACCTCGGCGTGATCACCGGCGCCGGTTGGCCATTCTGGCTCGGCGGGATCACGCCGTACCTGGACCGGACAGGCGTGTCCGAGCGGGCAACCGGTCGACGCTTCGCTGCGCCGGGCGTGGCGACTTTGCCCGTTTGACCGTTGCGTCACGAACATAACGCGCCGCTTGACCACCGGCTTCGGCGGTGCGTTCCCTCGTTCGAGTGAGTTTCGACGGTTTGTAGAGTGAGGAAGGCGACAGATCGTCATTGTTTTGAAGGGTCATGCGTCATGCTCGAGGAAGGCGGAGAAGTTGTCCGCTCTCCACTCCCGCCGCACACTCCCGCGAAACGAAGGTGCCGACATGACGACGCCCACTCAGACCCCCACCCCGACCGCCAACCGCGCTGTCCCGTCCTCCTTCGCCGCTGTCGTCAACACCGCTTTCGTGAGCAATCCGCGCCGGACGCGCGGGCTGGACGTCGCCATGCTGACCCTGCCGACCAGGCCGTCGGTCATGGTGGGCAACCCCCGCCGCACCCGCGGCATCACCGCGGAGTTGCTGGCCGGCTGATCGGCTGATCGGCTTCTGTGCGCAGAACGGCACCCGCCCGGTCAGCGCAGTTCGTGAAAGATCAGGACGGCGGCTCGACCGTGATCGGCTCGGCCGCGCAGATCCTCAGCAACTCGTCATAGCTCGTCGGGAACACGGTGTGCGGCGTTCCGCCGGCTGCCCAGACCACCGGGTGGTCCCGCAGGGCGACGTCCACCAGAGTGCGCAGCGGCGTCGGATGACCGACAGGTGCCACCCCACCGATCGGCTGGCCGGTGGCCGCGCGCACCTGCTCAGGAGCAGCCCGGCGTACCGCACCGACACCGAGAAGTGATGCCACGTAGCCGGTGTCCACTCGGTGAGCGCCGCTCGTCAGGATCAGCAGCGGGGCGTCGTCGGCCAGGAAGATCAGGCTGTTCGCGATCGCCCCGACCTCGCAGTCCAGCGCCGCGGCGGCCAGCGCGGCCGTCCGCGCCGAGTCGGCCAGCTGCCGTACCGACCCGGCGACGCCGGCGTCCGCGAGTGCCTGACCGACGGTTGCCGCGTTCGGATGCATCTGTCATCTCCTCGCGATCGGTCTCCGGGCGGGCAGGTCTGGTCCGCTCACTGTTGTCCGGTCAACTTCTACCCGAACGGCCTGCCGGACGGGCCGCCGCCCCGCCGGCAGATCCGGAACCGCCCCCGGCCGTTCACCCGGTAATCGAGCTCGTGATCTCCCACCCGGACGATCACCCGGTAGCCGTTCACCAGCGACTGCGTGTACGAGCGCCCGGGCTCCGGGCAACCCAGCGAGCCGTCGTTCCACCGCACCGGCTCAGCGGACATCACCTCGACGTCATCACGCGCGGCCGTTTCCGCTGGTGGCGCAACCTGACCCACGGCGTCGGCGACGATGGCCGCCACGATCTCCGGCGGAACGCCGGCGAATATCGTCATCGGCGCTTGGGCGACCTTCTGTGCTAGAAGAGTGTTTGCACTGTGCGGGTATCGCGCCTCGAGCGTGGAGCCTACATCGGGAGTGGTGACAACCAACGCTCTGTTCGCTCGACCGCCCCGGCTGATCGGAGTAGGCACGCAAATGCTGCAGCTGAGGATCTCGGCTGCTTCCGAGGTCGCAGACGCGGTCGTCGAAGCGTTGTCCGCTGACCGCGCGGTCAGCGGACTTGCCGTCCTCCGCGGCGCTTCGGTCGTGCCTCCGGGCGACGTGGTGCTGGCGGACGTCGCCCGAGAAGCCGCGAACGGCGTCATCGATCGGCTACGAGATCTCGGCGTGCAACGCACCGGCATCATCCAGATCGAACCCGTCGAGACATGGATCTCAGAGCCCGGGCTCGCCGCGGAACGACGGTCGCCCGGGAGCAGCGCCGACTCGGTGGTGTGGGCGCAGGTCGTCCAGCGTTCGTACGAGGATTCCGAGCTGAACTGGACCTACCTGAGCTTCATGACCCTGGCCACCGTCCTGGCCAGCATCGCGATCGTGGTGGACTCCCAGATCCTGGTGATCGGCGCGATGGTGCTGGGTCCTGAGTTCGGCGCGGTCGCCGCGCTCGGCGTCGCCCTGGTGCGACGACGCTCCACGCTGCTCCGGCTGGCCGTGCGCACCCTGCTGGTCGGGTTCGCGGCGGCCATTACCGTCACGACCGTTCTAGCACTGATCGCACGTGCCATCGGGTGGATCGACTCCGCGGACATCACCGCACCCCGGCCGGACACCGCGTTCGTCTACACCCCTGACCGTTGGTCGTTCGTGGTGGCACTCATCGCCGCGGCCGCGGGGGCGTTGTCCCTGACCTCGGCGAAGCTGGGTGGGCTCTCCGGCGTGTTCATCTCGGTGACAACGGTTCCCGCGGCGGGCAACGTCGCCCTCGGGCTCGCGCTCGGGGTGTGGCATGAGGTGTGGGGCAGTGCGCTGCAACTGTTGGTGAACCTGACCGGCATGGCCCTGGCCGGATGGCTCACCCTGGCACTCCAGAAGGCCGTCTGGGGTCGTATCGCCATCCCCCGACGGCCGCCGAAATCGCCAGATCGATAGCCGGCGCCCCGTTGGTTCCGCTCGCCCGCCCGGTAGCCTCGACCGAGCACGAACCCGACCCGAGCCCCAACGGCAAGCCACGTTTTCGGCCCTGACCTCGATGTGGAGACCGCAGTGAACACGTCCGAAGTCTTGCTCGACGCCTTCGACCGCGTCACCGGGACAGCGCGCCGTGCCGTCCAGAACATCGCGGCGGACGACCTCACCTTCCGCGTCGATCCCGACGCCAACACCATCAGTTGGCTGGTCTGGCACCTGGCACGGGTGAACGACGACCACGTTGCGGACGCCTTCGGCAGCGAGCAGGTGTGGACCGCCCAGGGCTGGTACGACCGTTTCGGCCTGCCGTTCGACCGCGCGGAGATCGGCTACGGCCAGAGCACCGAGGACGTCGGCCGGGTGAAGGCGCCGGCCGACCTGCTGCTCGGGTACTTGGACGCCGTCCACGAGGCCACCGCTGCGCACCTGCGCACGGTCACCGATGCCGACCTTGACCGGGTGGTCGACACGGCCTGGGACCCGCCCGTGACGCTCGGGGTGCGGTTGATCAGCGTGATCTCCGACGGGCTGCAGCACGCCGGGCAGGCCGCCTTCGTCCGTGGGATCGCCGACCGCCGGTGAGCGGCTCGGGCGGAGGTCAGGCGCCGTCCCCGTCCCCGGACAGTTCGAGGTAGGCCCGACCGCGCGCCGACAGTTCGTAGCCCACCTCGAGACTGTGGGTCAGCCCGAGTTCCTTGAGTTTGCGCACGTCCAGCTTGAACGGCTTGGTCTCCCGGCCCAGCGACGCGGCCAGGTCCGGTGCCCGGACAGCGGGCCGGGCCGCGATGAGCCGCAGGATCTCCCGGGTCCACGGGCCGGTCCGCCGGCCCCGGTCCATCCGATCGAGCGCGGCGCTGATCATCGCGACATCTGTTGCAGTCGGCAGGGTGTCGCGCAGCGCGACCCGCTCGTCCGGCCGGTCGAACGTCACCTCGATCCGGTACAGCTGGGCTCCACGGCCGCGCTCGTTGGCCTTCCGCAAGTGGGCCAGCGACGCCATCCCGGCGCCGATGCGCGTCCGCCTCGGTCAGCGTCGCCTCGTCCACCGGCTCCACCGAGACGAACCGACCACCCCGGCCGGTGTCCGCTGGGTGCCGCCCGGCCGGACCCGCGGCGCGTCCCAGCGGCGGAACACCGCCGTCACCGACACCGTCCCTGATTCCCTCGGCGACCCCGCGTCTCAGCAGCATGGCCGCTCCATCAGGTCGTCGAATGACGCGCCGGCAGCGCGTCCATCGGGTCACGACACTGCCCGCACAGGATTTCCCGCACAGCACCTTTTCGCACCCACAGCTGCGCCGCAAACGGCGGTCAGCCGATCTGCGCCGGTCCGGCAGGTAACCGCACCGTCACCTGCAGGCCTCCACCGTCCACCGGCACCGCGCCGACCGTCCCGTCGTGCGCCGCGACCACCGCCCGGACGATGGACAGACCCAGCCCGGTGCCGCGATGCACCGACCCGGGCGCGCTGCCCCTGCCGGAACGGCTCGAACAGCTCGGTCAGGGCGGCCGGTTCGATCACCGGACCCGTCGAGGCCACCTCGAGCACCCCGGACCCGCCTTCGGTTCCGGTCCGGATCCGGATCCAGCCGGCGCGGACGTTGTGCCGCACCGCGTTCTCGACCAGGTTGCCGATCAGCCGCTCGAGCAGCGCGGGATCGCCCCGGACCACGCGCAGGTCCGCCCTGCACCGACACCGCCAGGTCCCGTTCGGTCAGTTCGGCGTGCACCGCGTCCAGCGCCGGCCCGATCAGGTCCGACAGATCGACGGACCGGTGGACCGACACCCCGCGCGCCTGGGTCCGGGCCAGCACCAGCAGCGAGGTCAGCAACCGGTTCGCCCGGTCGGTCGCCTCCAGCACCACCTCGCCCATCCGGCGCAGGTCCGCGGCGTCGGCGGCGGGGTCGGCCAGCGTCACCTCGACCTCGGTGCGGATCACCGCCAGCGGGGTGCGCAGTTCGTGCGAGGCGTTCGCCACGAACCGGCGTTCGGCGTCGAACGCGGCCTGCAGCCGGCCGAGCATGTCGTCGAAGGTGTCGGCCAGGTCGGCGACCTCGTCCCGCGGCCCGGTCAGCCGGATCCGCCGGTCCAGCGAGGATTCCGACAGCGCCCGCGCCGTCCTGGTCAGCGTGGACAGCGGTCGCAGGGTGCGGCCGATCAGCACCCAGGACAGGGCCGCTCCGGCGAGCACCTGGAGCGGGAACGCGATGAGCCCGACGATCAGCACAGTGCGCCTGCCCTGGGCGGCGATCTCGGCGGCCGCCTGCGAGGCGTCCATCACCTGGTCGCCGATCATCACGGTCGTCCCGGCCGGGAACTGCGGCAGGGCCGCCACCACCCGTCCGACGACCAGATAGGACAGGGCCAGCAGCAACGCCCCGATCAACGCCAGCAGAGCGGTGGACAGCAGGGTCAGCCGCAGCCGCAGGCCCTGCCGCACGGGGGGCCGGATCGGTGGCCGGCCTGCCCCGGGCCCGCTCCCGGGCGACGTGGTTGCCGCCGGCGCCGACGTCATGCAGTCGCGACCCGGTACCCGGCGCCGACAACGGTGTCGATGACCGCGGGTTCGCCGAGCTTGCGTCGCAGGGTCATCATCGTCACCCGCACGGTGGTGGTGAACGGGTCGGCGTTCTCGTCCCAGACCCGCTCGAGCAACTCCTCGCTGGACACCACCGAACCGCGGGCCGCGAGCAGCACCTCCAGGACGCCGAATTCCTTGCGGGTCAGTTCGACGGGCCGGCCGGACCGGCTCACCGTGTGCCGCGCAGGGTCGAGTTCGACGTCGCCCACGCGCAACACCGGGGGCGCCGCCGGCGTGGCCCGCCGGCCGAGGGCACGCACCCTGGCGACCAGTTCGGGGAACGCGAACGGCTTGGACAGGTAGTCGTCGGCGCCGAGCGACAGGCCGTCGACCCGGTCGTCGACGCCGGCCGATGCGGTGAGCATCAGGACCCTGGTCAGGTCGCCGGCGGCGAGGATCTCGGCCAGCAGATCGTCGCCGTGCATCTCCGGCAGATCGCGGTCCAGCACCACGACGTCGTACCGGGTGAACGTCGACTTGTGGTGGCCCTCCAGCCCGTCGTAGGCGACGTCGACCGCCATTCCCTCGGCCCGCAGCCCGCGGGCGATCGCGTCGGCGAGCCGCCGCGCGTCCTCCACCACCAGCACCCGCATCGCGGTCTCTCCGAACTCCGTCAGCCGGCCGCGCCGGGCTCCCGCTCGCCCGAGAGCCGGTCGGCGGCGGCACTGGATTCGTGACTGCTCCTGGCGATCTCCTCGGTGATGCCGCGCGCGACCGCCTGCGCGGTCAGGCCGAGGTCGCCGAGCAGTTCGCCCCGCGGTCCCGGTTCCAGGAACTGCTGCGGGATGCCCAGCACCTGCACCGGGACACCGGATCCGGCCAGCACGTCGGTGACAGCGGCACCCACGCCGCCGGAGCGTCCACCGTCCTCGACGGTGACCACCAGCCGGTGCTGCAGAGCAAGCACGGCGATCTCGGCCGGCACCGGCAGGGCCCACCGCGGGTCCACCACGGTCACGCCGATGCCTTGCGCGGCGAGCCGGTCGGCCGCCTCCACCGCCAGCCCGCCGAACGCGCCGACGGCGACCAGCAACACATCGGTGTCCTGCCCGGCCGGCGGCTCGGCCAGGATGTCGACACCTGCCAGCGGCTCAGCGCCAGGTCGTCCGCCGGCCGGAAGTCGCGGAAGCGTGCCGGAAGCGCCGCAGCGCAGGCACTGTCGCGGGGACCGCACCCTTGGGGAAGCGCACCACGGTCGGTCCGTCGGTGACGTCCAGCGCCTCCGACAGTTCCTCGGCGAGGGTCGCCGCGTCCCGCGGGGCGGCCATCCGCAGCCCGGGGATCATCGCCGCCAGGGACATGTCCCACATGCCGTGGTGGCTGGGACCGTCCTCACCGGTGACGCCCGCCCGGTCGAGCACGACGGTCACGCCCAGCCGGTGCAGCGCGCAGTCCATCAGCAGCTGGTCGAACGCACGGTTGAGGAAGGTGGCGTAGACCGCGACGACCGGGTGCATGCCGCCCATCGCCAGACCGGCGGCCGACGTCATCGCGTGCTGCTCGGCGATCCCGACGTCGAAGAACCCGTCCGGGAAGGCGGTCGCGAACGGGGTCAGCCCGGTCGGCCCGCACATCGCGGCGGTGATGGCGACGACCTCCGGCCGCTCGGCGCCCGCGACGACCATCTCGCGGCCGAAGACATGCGTCCAGGTGTTGATGGCCGCCGCGACCGGCTTGCCGGTGGACGGATCGAAGGCGGGCGGGGAGTGCATCTGTTCGGCGTCGTCGGATTCCGCGGGCGGGTACCCCTCGCCCTTGCGGGTGACGCAGTGCACCAGCACCGGCCCGCGGAAGTCCCGCGCGGCCAGCAGGGCGAGCCGCAGGGCCTCGACGTCGTGCCCGTCGATCGGGCCGAGGTATTTCAGGCCGAGGTCGGCGAACATCGTCTGCGGCAGCAGCCAGTCCTTGACGGCCGACTTCGCCGCGTGCAGCGCCGAGTACAGCGGCCGCCCGACGACCGGAGCCCTGGGCAGGGTGTTCTTCACCCGGCCGAGCATCCGCTCGTAGCCCGGACGCAAACGCATCGCGGCCAGCCGCTGGGCCATCCCACCGGTGGTCGGCGCGTACGAGCGTCCGTTGTCGTTCAGCACGATCACCAGTGGGCGGTGCTGGGCACCGGCGATGTTGTTCAGGGCCTCCCACGCCATGCCGCCGGTCAGCGCGCCGTCGCCGATGACGGCTACCACGGTCCGGTCGTTCTCCTGCCGAAGGGACAGCGCCTTCGCCAGCCCGTCGGCGTAGGACAGCGACGTCGAGGCGTGCGAGTTCTCGATCCAGTCGTGCTCGGATTCGGCCCGGCTGGGGTAACCGGACAGCCCGTTGCGGGTACGCAGCGCGTCGAACCGATCGGCCCGGCCGGTGAGGATCTTGTGCACATAGGCCTGGTGGCCGGTGTCGAACAGGATCGGGTCCTTCGGAGAGTCGAAGACCATGTGCAGCGCCATCGTCAGCTCGACGACGCCGAGGTTGGGCCCGAGGTGACCGCCGCGCTTGGAGGTCTGGGCGACCAGGAACTCGCGGATCGTCGCGGCGAGGGCGGTGCGCTGGTCGTCCGTCATCGCCCGAAGGCTCGCAGGCGACAGAGATCCGAGATCGACCTGCGCATCGGCGACGACCGGCGACTGCGGGATCTGCCCTGTCGACGGGCCCTGCTGTGTCACCGACGCCTCCCACTGATGTCCTGTACCGCGTGCCGAACGACCGCGTTGGCGGTCTGCCGAGCGGGCGATCCGGTTCTGCCGGGCCGGCAGGCGGACCGCGAGCCGACGGTGGCATCCCACCCGCCGACGTTACCGTCCCCCGCGCTCGCCGTGCCGTCGGCGCGACCAGTTGACGTCCGACGAGCCGTCCGGGTTGAGCGCCGACGTAGCCTGCCTGCCATGCAGCCGTACGTGATCGCGCACCGCGGCGCATCGGCCACCGTGCCGGAAAACACACTTCCCGCGTTCGTCGCCGCGTGGGAGACGGGCGCCAGGTGGGTCGAGGCCGACACCCAGCCGACCGCCGACGGCGTGGCGGTGATCCTGCACGACAGCACCCTGGACCGGACGACGACCGGCTCGGGCGCGGTGCGTGCGCACACCGCGGCGCAGGTCGCGGAGCTCGAGGTGGTCGGCCTGCCGGGCGAGCGGCCGCCCACCTTGTCGGCGCTGCTGGAGCTCGTCTCCGCGGACCGGGCGGTGCTGCTGGAGATCAAGGGCCCGCACACCAGGGCACAGGTGTCGGCGGTACTCGCCGCGGTCCGCGCGGCCGGCTGCGCCGACCGGGTGCTGCTGCAATCGTTCGACATCGACGTGCTGCGCGAACTCGCTGGGCTCGCGCCCGGCCTGCCGTTCGGGCTGCTCGTCGAACGGCTGGATGACGATCCGGTGCGCCGGTGCCGGGAGCTGGGGGCGGTGGCCTACAACCCCCACCATCGGGCCGTTCTGGGTCGCGCCGGGGTGGTGCCGGAACTGCACGCGGCCGGGATCTCGGTGGCCGTCTGGACCGCGGACGACCCCGGCGACTGGGCCCGGCTCAGCGCCGCGGGCGTGGACGCTGTCATCACCAACACCCCGGGCGAGTTCCTCCGGTGGCAGGCCGGCCCAGGCGGGCGCGACCCGTCCACCGGCGGGTCGGGTGACGTCTCAGCAGGCAAAAGGGCACGCTGACAGCAGCTTCTCACTGCACGGACGACACTCGACGGGTGGTCCCGGTCGGGCCGGTGGTGCTGCCCGGCAGCGGACTGCGAAGGGGTACAGGTCAGAACGTCGCCGGGCAGCGCGGGGCGCAGCCGAGGGTGCGGCGACGATCGCGGTGGCCGGCTACCGGCGAGCGCTGGACGGGCGGTGCTGGCGGCAGGCGACGGTGTGCGCGCAGGTCATGGACTCCGCGGCGGCCAGCACGTCGAGGATCGGCTCCAGAGCCACCCACTCGGGGATGTCCACGGTCAGCATCGGCGGGGTCAGGCCGCCGGCCGCGCTCGCACCGAGGGCAACCAGTCGGTCGACGACGGGTGCGAGTTCCTCGTCCGACGCCGCCAACACGTGCACCGTGGAGTGCCCACCGCGGCTGACGACGGTGCCGCCGACGTATCCGATTCCGTCGTGCCGGACGTTGACGATGTCACCGCGGCTGATGTTCGCCGCGAACCACGGCACGCCACGGATCTCGGCGAGATCGTGCGAGATCAGCACCGCCTCGATCTGCTCGGCGGGGCACGGCGGCCACTCGTCGTCGTCGATCAGCGGGAACAGCACGTCCACCAGGTCTTCCGGCTGCGGGGCCGGCGCGATCTGCGTACCGGGAGCCGTGACAGGCCCATTTCGGGCCGCGGTTTCGGCAATGGACGAGGCACCGGCGGACGGGACGGATCCGCTGCTGACAGAACCGATGGACAGTGACATGAGAACTCCTCCGCCGGAAGGGCGCCAATGACTGTGACGGCTCCCAAGAGTCGGTACAGCCTGTCACCGATACATCCCTGCCGCACCTTTTTTCCGGCACTGCCGGATCGTCCCGTCACCCGTTCGCCCACACCGGCGCAGCACGCGCCCTGCTTCACTGACGACAGACGTTTCCGCGGGAACGCTCTGGGCGCACAAAAACGACGTGTCGTACAGACACGCCGGAGCCGCGGAAGTTGCGCCGCCTTGTCGCGCGTTATCGGCCGAGCAGCGACAAGTCGACCCGATCCGAGCGACACAGCGCGCGGCGGCTGACGCGTGTGGTCAGTGCGAGCGTTCCCACCCCGGCGTTTGCAGGGTCAGCGCACGTATCTGGCGACGCACTCGACGTGGTGGGTCTGCGGAAAGGCGTCGAACGCCCGCAGGGTGTCCAGCCGGTATCCGGCTTCGGCCAGCGCCGCCGTGTCCCTGGCCAGCGCGGCCGGGTCGCAGGCGACGTAGACGATGACGGCCGGCTGCCGCTCGGCCATGGCGGCGCACAGCGGCGGCGCCGGCGCCGGTCCGCGGCGGGTCCAGCACGATCGACGTCGACCGCCGGCGTCGAGGTCCGGCAGCACGTGCTCGACCTTGCCGACCCGGACGGTGGCCTGCGGATGTGCCGCGAGGTTGTCGGCCGCCAGCTCAGCTGGCCCGCTCGTCCGACTCGACGGACACCACGGTCCCGTCCGGGCCGACGGCGCGGCACAGCACCTCGGCGAAGAGCCCGACACCGCCGTAGAGGTCCCACCCGGTGCGGCCCTGCAGGTCGACGTCGTCCAGTGCCTCCGCGACCGCGTCGGCCAGCACCTCGGCGGCGTGCACGTGCGGCTGCCAGAAGCCGTCCGCGGCGACCGAGAACTCCCGGCCGATCGCGCGCTCCGGCGACGACGGTCGACGGCAGGCCGATCCAGGTCGCGGTGGTGGTACCGCTGCCGTCCCGGCAGAGCGCCACCTCCGGCAGCGCGCCGCTCGGCGCGGTTGCGTGCCCCGGCCGCCGGCCGGGCGGTGTTCGGCGCCCCGGGTGCGCCGGCCGCGGGACGGGCGGCCGGACGCCCGGCGGGCACGTCGACGGCACCGGCCAGCGCGGTCAGTTCGGGCACCGCGATCAGGCACGGCGCCGTGCTGTTGACTCCTTCGACCCGGTGCGAGCGCACGCCGCGCGGCCCGATCCGGCCCTCCGGATCCAGCGCCCAGCGCACCCGGCTCCGCCAGCCGAACCCGTCACCCGGCAGCGCCTCGACCTCGACCTGACGCTCGATCCCGGCCAGCCGGGAGAGCTGCTCGGCGATCACCGCTGCCTTCAGCTCCCGCTGCAGGCCGGCTCGGCGTGCTGGAAATCGCAGCCACCGCAACCACCCGGATGGAAATGCGTGCAGGGCGCCTCGATCCGGCGCGGGTCGGCGCGCAGCACCTCGATCACCTCGCCGCGGCAGAACGAGCCCTTCTTCGACCTCGGTGATCCGGACCACCGCCCGTTCGCCGGGCAGCGCCAGCCGGACGAAGATCACCCGGCCGTCGTGCCGGGCGACGCAGTGCCCGCCGTGCGCGACCGGGTCCGATGTCGACCTGCGACCTCGACGCCGGGCGCGAGTTCGTCGGCGGAGACGACGGTCATTCGTCGTCCACCCGGCTCGCCGAGCCGTCGGCGTCGTCCGGCGAAGGCGCCCGGATCGAAGCGTCGAGCCCGGCATCGGGCCGCGGACGGACGTGGATGCGGTTCGCCCGCTCCCGGATCCGTTCGTCCAGCGCCTCCGACGACGACAGCTGCCACGGCACCGAGGTGACCATCACGCCCGGGGTGAACAGCAGCCGGCCCTTGAGCCGCAGCGCGGACTGGTTGTGCAGCAACTGTTCCCACCAGTGGCCGACCACGTACTCGGGGATGAACACGGTCACGATGTCCCGCGGCTGGTCCTTGCGGGTCCGCCGCACGTAGTCCAGCACCGGCTTGGTGATCTCCCGGAACGGCGAGTCGATCACCTTCAGCGCGACCGGGATCTGCCGGTCCTCCCATTCCCGGGCCAGGTCGGCGGTGTCCTCGGGGTCGACGTTGACCGTCACCGCCTCGAGGTAGTCCGGCCGGGTCGCCCGGGCGTAGGCCAGCGCCCGCATGGTCGGCAGGTGCAGCTTGGACACCAGCACGATCGAGTGCACCCGGCTGGGCAGCACCATGTCGTCCTCGTCGGCGGCGATCTCCCTGGAGACCCGCTCGTAGTGCTTCTTGATGGCCTTCATGGTGAAGAAGATGATCGCCATCGCCAGGATGGCGATCCACGCGCCGGCCAGGAACTTGGTGATCAGCACGATCACCAGCACCACGGCGGTGAAGCAGAAGCCGATCGCGTTGATCGTCTGGCTGCGCCGCATCCGGCGGCGCGCGCTGGCGTCCTGCTCGGTGCGCAGCAGCCTGTTCCAGTGCCGGATCATGCCCAGCTGGGAGAACGTGAAGGAGACGAAGACGCCGACGATGTAGAGCTGGATCAGCGCGGTGACGTCGGCCTGGAACGCGATGACCAGGATCAGCGCGATACCGGCCAGGAAGACGATGCCGTTGGAGAACGCCAGCCGGTCGCCGCGGGTGTGCAGCTGCCGGGGCAGGAACCGGTCCTGCGCGAGGATCGAGCCGAGCACCGGGAAGCCGTTGAACGCGGTGTTGCAGGCCAGCACCAGGATCAGCCCGGTGACGAACGAGACGACGTAGAACGCCGAGCGGGAAGCCGGCGAACACCGCCTCGGCGATCTGCGCGATCAGCGTCTTCTGGTAGTAGCCCGTCCGGCGCGCCGACCAGCTGGGTGGCGGGGTCGTCGGCGAACTGCACGCCGGTGTACAGGGTCAGCGCGACCAGCCCGAGCATCATCGACACCGACAGCGCGGCCATCAGCGCGAGCGTGGTGGCCGCGTTCTTGGACTTCGGCTTCTTGAACGCGGGCACGCCGTTGGAGATGGCCTCGACGCCGGTCAGCGCGGCCGAACCGGAGGAGAAGCCGCGCAGCAGCAGGAAGACCAGCGGCGAAGCCGGTCAGCGCCGACTCGGCCTGCATGTGGAAGTCGGCGCTCTGCGCCTGCACGTCGGCGCCGATGATGAACTCGACGAGCCCGGTGATGATCATCGCGAAGATCGAGACGATGAAGGCGTACACCGGGATCGGCGAACGCCGAGCCGGACTCCCGGATGCCGCGCAGGTTCAGCCGCGCAGACCAGCACGATGATGCCGATCGGAGAACCACACCGGGTGGTCGCCGACGACCTGGATCGCCGACCCGATGTTGGCCACCCCGGCCGCGGTGGAGACCGCCACCGTCAGGATGTAGTCGACCAGCAGCGCACTGGCCACCAGCAGGCCGTAGGTGGGCCCGAGGTTCTTGGTGACGACCTCGTAGTCGCCGCCGCCACTGGGGTAGGCGTGCACGTTCTGCCGGTACGACAGCACGACGACGATCATCACCAGCGCGACCAGCCCGGCCAGCCACGGGGCGTAGGCATAGGCGGCGAGCCCGGCGACGGACAGCACCGCGAAGATCTCCTGCGGCGCGTAGGCGACGCTGGACAGCGCGTCGGAGGCGAACACCGGCAGCGCGATGCGCTTGGGCAGCAGCGTGTGCGCCAGCCGGTCGCTGCGGAACGGCCGGCCGACCAGCAAACGCTTGGCGGCCGTGGTCAGTTTGGACACAGACCGGGAGCCTACGGTCCGCAGATCACAATGAGCACAACGCGACTGGCATCACCGTCTGGCTGACCGGCGCCACCGGGGCGATGCGCGGAGATCAGGTTGTAGGTTTCACTCGTCGCCGGCGGCCGCACCGGCGGCGGCGGCATCGGGCAGCGGTCCGGGCAGCAGGCCCACCATCGAAGGGGCATCCCCAGTGCACATCGTGATCATGGGTTGCGGCCGTGTCGGGTCGTCCCTGGCGCGGCAGCTCGGCCGGGCCGGTCATTCGGTGGCCGTGATCGACCGTGATCCGTCGTCGTTCCGCCGGCTCGGCTCCGAGTTCCACGGCCAGCAGGTCACCGGGATGGGATTCGACCGGGACGTGCTGCTGGCGGCCAGGATCATGGAGGCGCACGCGTTCGCCGCGGTGTCCTCCGGCGACAACTCGAACATCATCGCCGCCCGGGTCGCCCGCGAGCAGTTCAACGTGGAGACCGTGGTGGCCCGGATCTACGACGCGAAGCGCGCGCAGGTCTACGAGCGGCTCGGCATTCCGACCGTCGCGACGGTGCCGTGGACGACCGACCGGTTGCTGCGGGCGATCATCCCGGAGGGGCTGATCAGCGAGTGGCGCGATCCGTCCGGGCACGGTGACGATCGTCAATCTGCCGTACCACCGGCACTGGATCGGCCGGCCGCTGTCCGAACTGGAGGCCGGCGTCGGCATCCACACCGCGTTCGTCGTCCGGTTCGGCCGCGGTCTGCTGCCGGCTGCCGAAACCGTTGTGCAGGAAGGTGACCTGATCTACGCCTCGGTGCTCTCCAAGGACATCCACGACGTGGCCGACAAGGCCGCCATCTCCCCGGTGGACGGTCTCTGATGCGGATCGCCATCGCGATCGACATGCAGGAGCCGGGTCGGTCGGTCGTTCGATCGCCGGTGGGTTATCCGGCGACTCCCAGAGTGAGGACCACTGATGCGGATCGCTATCGCGGGAGCCGGGTCGGTCGGTCGTTCGATCGCCGGTGAGCTCGTCGAGAATGGCCACCAGGTGATGCTGATCGACCGCGACCCGGAGGCGATCAAGCCGGGGCGGATCGAGGCCGCGGAGTGGGTGCTCGCCGACGCCTGCGAGGTCGCGCTGCTCGAGGACGCCGGGCTGCAGACCTGCGACGTGGTGATCGCCTGCACCGGCGACGACAAGGTCAACCTGGTGGTGTCGCTGCTGGCCAAGACCGAGTTCGCGGTCGGCCGGGTGGTCGGCCGGGTCAACGATCCGCGCAACGAGTGGCTGTTCACCGACGCCTGGGGCGTCGATGTCGCCGTGTCCACACCGCGCATCCTGGCCGCCCTGGTCGAGGAGGCGGTGACGGTCGGCGACCTGGTCCGGCTGTTCACCCTGCGGCAGGGCCAGGTCGAACCTGGTGGAGGTGACGCTGCCGCCGACGACCAGCATCGCCGGCCGCCCGGTGCGCGACCTGCGAGCTGCCGCGGGACGCGGCGCTGGTCACCATCCTGCGCGGCGGCCGGGTCATCGTGCCGCAGCCGGACGAGCCGCTCGAGCCCGGTGACGAACTGCTGTTCGTGGCGTCCACCGAGGTGGAGAACGAGGTCCGGGAAGCGCTGCGCTGACGCCGGCAGCTGCCGATCAGCCGCAGTGCTGGGTCCGCGCGACGAGCCAGCGCCGCCGGGTGAGCTCTGTCCGGCAGCCGGACCGATGGCTCGGCTGCACCCGGCGACGATCCACACCGAGATGGCGATCGCGACGATGAACAGCGGGTACCCCATCAACAGCCGGACGGCGGCCAGCCAACCGACCTGGTCGCTGTCGTACAGGTAGTTCTGCACCAGGTAGCGCGCCGCGAAGACCACCACCCAGACCAGCGTCGCCCAGTCGTATCGGCGGACGAGTTTGCGATCGGACCGCCAACCGGTGCCCCGGCCGTTGATGCCCTCCCAGATCAGCCCGATCAGCGGCCAGCGGACCACCATCGACAGCAGCAGTGCGCCGCCGTAGAGCAGGTAGCTCCAGATTCCGAGCAGGAAGTAGCCCTTGGCCGAATCGGTGCGGTAGGCGATGTAGGCGGCGATGCCGACGCCGAAGACGCCGGCGATGGCCTGGGTCACCGGGCCGGCGGCGAGCAATGCGCAGACCCGGCGATGAGCACCGCCGCGGCCAGCGCCGCGCCGATGCCCCAGCCGAGCCCACCGATGGCGTTGCCGACGATGAACACCACCACGGGCAGGCCGGAATCGACCATGCCCATCGGGCCGCCCATCTGCTCCCAGATGGTCGGCGGAAGCTTGGGGCTGTCGGGCTGCGGGTCACCGGCCGGCTGTTCGCCGGCGTCCGGACGGACGCTGCAACGTGGTCGCTCCGGCGCGACTCGGCGGCTGCGCGGTCGGCGAGGTCGTCGGGCACAAACCGGGAGAGACCCGAGTCGCGGCCCGGGCCGGGCGGCTGCACAGCCGCCGCATCGGTGGGTCGAGCTGGATTCGAGATCCGGGATGTCGCCGGCCGAATCGGGTCGGCGCTCCTGGGTCACGCGTGCGCCGGCAGCAGGTCGTAGTCGGGGTTGTAGATGACTTTCTGGCCGTCCCGGATGGCCACCCGCCCGCGGACCTTGACGGTCCGGCCCGGCTCGATGCCGGGGATGGAACGGCGGCCGAGCCAGATCAGCTGGACGCCCTCGGTGCCGTCGTACAGCTCGGCGACCAGCGTGGCCAGCGAGTCGGTCGGCCGGAGGTCGACATACCGCAGCCGGCCCTGCAGGGTGACCTTGTCGCCCTGGCAGCAGATCTGCGCGCGGACCGCGCCGGAGGCGTCCGACCTCGCCGCTGAGCCGGTCGGCATCCATCTCGTCGTCGTCCTTGGTCAGCCGCTTCAACCAGCCAGCTACTTTGCTACTCATGGCTCCCGCTTCCAGCACTGGACCCGCGTCGGTGACCATCGTGCCGGTGATCACCGGGTGATGAGTTGACGCCGAGGCCAGCTGGGCGTCAGGTGTTCCTTGTTGAGGGTAGCCCCGCCGGGAGACCCAGGGCCGCGGCGATATCCGGCGGCCGGTAATCGGGTCCCTTCAGGATTTTGCCGTCGCTGCGCCGGACGGGGCGGCCATCTGCGCCGAGTTTGGTCATGTTCGATGCGTGCACCTCGTCGAGGACCACATCCAGGTCGATTCCGTACACATGAGCTGTGCCGTAGGCCACATAAACAATGTCGGCCAGTGCGTCGGCGACACCCACAAGATCATCCGGCCTCGGCGGCAGCGGCCAACTCCGAGACCTCTTCCTGGATCAGCGACAGGCGCAGCGCGACCTGCTCGCCGCCGACGTCGGCGGTCGGCACATCCCGCACGGGCAATCCGTACGCACGGTGGAATTCACCGACCTGGCGGCCGGCGCGGCTGCGCGCCGACCGGCCTGTCCACGTCGGTTCCGTGCCGACCCGGCTGTCGAAACGGGCGTCGAATCAGGCACAGTCGACGCAGACCAGCCGGCCGCCGTTGTCGGAGGACAACCGACTGCGGTGCTGGACCAGGAAACACACGGAGCAGGTGAACTCATCCGCCTGCTTCGGGATCACCTTGACCGTCAGCTCCTCGCCCGACAGGTCGGCGCCTGGCAGCTCGAAGCTCTCCGCGGTGTCGCCCTCGTCGATGTCGACGACAGCCGACTGCGCCTCGTTGCGGCGTGCTTTCAGTTCCTCGAGAGAATCCTCCGACGGTTCGTCGGACTCGTTACGGCGGGGTGCGTCGTAATCGGTAGCCATCTGTTTTCCTCACTTCGAGCTTGCACTCGTCATCGTCTGCATCGTCTGACGGCACCAACAGCGCTTTCCGGCTGGTGACGGGATACTGCTCGTTTCCGGGACGGTGCTCCGGGGGTAACGCCGTCGACCCCCGTTTTGTGCCCGTGGCGCTCTCGATCACACCTTGCGCACGTCCCTCTGCTCGTGGACACTGCCCCGCGCGGGCGCCGCCTCCCCCGGTTCGGTCCCGCACCGGCGCCGTCACGAGTTCAGCGCGCGCAGAGTAGCCGATGCGTCGTCGGCGGCGTCACCGGGGTGGACACCGCCCGTCGGCCCACCGAATTCGTCGCTCCGAGGCCTCCGTCGGCTCCCTGCTGGGCGCCGTGGGGTGACCGACACCACGGCGGCCTGCCGGCTCCGCGGCCGATCGGCGGACGAGGGCTCGGCGTGCCTTTACCCTTGTCGCATGTCGCGGCAGCCATGATGGCCGCGGGTCGGGCCGTGCGCGCGTGGGCGAACGGGTGCCCGGCCGCTGCCCAGCACATGACTTCGCAGATCGACGCGCGTTGCGATCCTGCCCTGTCCCGCACACAGGAGGTTTCCCACGGTGAGTCCCGACTCCGCCACAGATCGCTATCGACGGCGTCGGTACTGGCCCGCCCTGACAGTGATCGCGGTGTTGCTCGTCGGCGCCGTCATCGTCTGGTTCCCGAGTCTGCGGCCCAACCCGGAGAACAGCAGCGCCTGCAACGCACCCGGGCCGGCGCCCGCGACCACCGCACCGACCACCCGCAGCCAGGCTCCGGCCTCGGGCGCCGCCGCGTCGTCCGGCAAGCCCGCCAAACCCAAGGCCGCTTCTTCCAAGGCCGCCACCTCCAAGGCCGCCGCGATCACGACCGCGCAGGTGAAGACGTCATTGGGTGCCTACGCCGACCACGAGAGCCTTGCGGCCGTCCGTCCGGCGAACCCGGCCACCGTGCTGCTGCGGGTCTACAACGCCAGTTCCGTTCGCGGTCAGGCCAAGGCCGTCACGGACGAACTGCGATCGGCCGGCTTCGAATCCATCCTGGACAGCAGCAACGACCCCCTCTACCCCGCCGCGGACCTGCGGTGCGTCGCCCAGGTCCGGTTCGGTGCGGCCGGCGCCGCGGCGGCCAGAACCGTGCTGCTGGTCGCGCCCTGCGCCCAGCTGGTCGTCGACTCCAGGGTGGACGACTCGGTGGACCTGGCGCTGGGCGGTCGGTATCTGTACGACCCGGTGTCGAAGGAGGTCAGGGACCAGCTCAAGGCGATCACGGACGCCGCGACACCCCCCGCCGTCATCGAAGGCCAGACAGCGTCGGCCAAGCCGCTGCCGCCCATTCCGCCGCTCCCACAGGCCGCTTGCGCCGCCTGAAGCGGACGTTTGCGACACCAGCCCACGCATCCGGGGACACGTCGCCGGACCACTGTGCCGACCGCCGACATCGTCAGTACGATTCGCGGACCCCACCGTCACCTCATCCTCGGGGCGGGAAGCACAGACGTGAGGAGCTCGACGTGACATCGCAGCCAGAAACGGCGTTCGGTATCGACATCGGCGGCACCGGCATCAAGGGCGGTGTCGTCGATCTCCGCGGCGGCGTGTTGATCGGCCAACGCTTCCGGCTGGACACTCCCCGACCGTCCACCCCCGAAGCCGTCGCCGCGACGGCGGGCAAGGTGTCGGCGAACTTCGACTACCAGGGACCTTTCGGGGTGGCCTTCCCGGGAGTCGTGCTCGGTGGCGTCGTGAAGACGGCGGCCAACGTCGACAAGGAGTGGATCGACACCTCGCTCAAGCATGCGATGGAACCGGAGCTCCCGGGGCCGGTCACTGTGCTCAACGACGCCGACGCGGCCGGTCTGGCCGAGGCCCGGTACGGCGCCGGACGCGGCCGCCGCGGGCTGGTCATCGTGGTCACCTTCGGTACCGGCATCGGTATCGCACTGATCAACGACGGCAAGCTCGTGCCGAACGCCGAACTGGGCCACATCGAACTCGACGGACACGACGCGGAGAGCAAGGCGGCCGCGTCCGCCCGGGAGCGGGACGGCCTGAGCTGGGAGCAGTGGGCCAAGAGGGCGTCGAAGTACCTCCGCACCATCGAGAACCTGCTCTGGCCGGAGCTGTTCATCCTCGGCGGCGGCATCTCGAAGAAGCCGGAGAAGTGGGTTCCGCTGCTGAAGAACCGGACCCCGCTGGTGGTCGCTCAGTTGATCAACAACGCGGGCATCGTCGGCGCCGCGCTGGCAGCCTCGGAGTCCGAGCAGGACGCCGCCGGCGAGACGCCTGCCGAGACGACGCAGGCCCTGGTGCTGGACTGAGCCCACCGGAATCGCGGGCGGCCGGGCTGCTCGATCACGCCGGCGGCGGGCGGCCGCGCCTGTTCGGTCGTGATCGGCGACGCTCGACGTTACAATGGGAGAGTCGCTTTCCGGCAGGACCACGGTTCTCGAGTTCGGATCCATCGCGTGGGACAGCCAAGCTGTCCTTTGGCGCGTACGGGTACGGACTGCCAGTCCAGGCGGCTCGTTGAAGCGAAAGGTCATCAGTGGCAGGCGCAGCAACCTCCCCCAGCTCGACACGTACCCGACGGGCGAAGCCCGCCGCAGGTCCGCTGACCGGTCCGAGCAGCACCGCTCCCGACGTCGAAGCCGGTGACGACCTGGTCGTCCCCGAGGACGAGTTGGCCGTCCCGGTCGAGGACATCGACCTGATCGAGGTCGAATCCGTCGAGGCGGTCGCGGCACCCGACGGCACTGTCGAGGTCAACGTCGCCGACATCATCGTGGTCGGTGCGATCGAGCCCGGCGCGGTCGAGGACGAGGAAGAAGAGGACGAGGAGAACACCGCGGTCACCGCTGCGATCCCCGGCGCCGTCAAAGAGGCGGCCCCGGCGGCCGAGTCCGAGGACTTCACCTGGGACGACGAGGAAGAGTCCGAGGCGCTCAAGCAGGCCCGCAAGGACGCCGAGCTCACCGCCTCGGCCGACTCGGTCCGCGCGTACCTCAAGCAGATCGGCAAGGTCGCTCTGCTCAACGCCGAGGAAGAGGTGGACCTCGCGAAGCGTATCGAGGCCGGCCTGTACTCCTCCGAGCGGATGCGGCAGAGCGAAGAGGCCGGCGAACGCCTCACCAACCAGATGCGCCGTGACCTCCGCTGGATCAAGCGGGACGGCGAACGGGCCAAGAACCACCTGCTCGAGGCGAACCTGCGGCTCGTGGTGTCGCTGGCCAAGCGCTACACCGGCCGCGGCATGGCGTTCCTCGACCTGATCCAGGAGGGCAACCTCGGCCTGATCCGGGCCGTCGAGAAGTTCGACTACACCAAGGGTTACAAGTTCTCCACCTACGCGACGTGGTGGATCCGGCAGGCGATCACCAGGGCGATGGCCGACCAGGCCAGGACCATCCGCATCCCGGTGCACATGGTCGAGGTCATCAACAAACTCGGCCGCATCCAGCGGGAGCTACTGCAGGACCTCGGCCGCGAGCCGACGCCCGAAGAGCTCGCCAAGGAAATGGACATCACTCCGGACAAGGTGCTGGAGATCCAGCAGTACGCCAGGGAGCCCATCTCGCTCGACCAGACCATCGGTGACGAGGGCGATTCGCAGCTCGGCGACTTCATCGAGGACAGTGAAGCCGTCGTCGCGGTTGACGCCGTCTCGTTCACCTTGCTCCAGGACCAGCTGCAGGCCGTTCTGCAGACGCTGTCCGAGCGCGAAGCCGGCGTCGTACGGCTGCGGTTCGGGCTCACCGACGGCCAGCCGCGAACGCTGGACGAGATCGGCCAGGTCTACGGGGTGACCCGCGAGCGGATCCGGCAGATCGAGTCGAAGACGATGTCGAAGCTGCGGCACCCGTCGCGGTCCCAGGTGCTGCGCGACTACCTCGAGTAAACCGCCCGCAAGCAGCTGTCCGCCGGTTACAGCGTCGCAGTCTCGACGGCATGCACCACCGTTGCCCTGGGTGCGCCGCCGAGCGCTGGCGCTGCATTCGGCGAGGCCCACACCAGGCGCATCCGGCACAGGAACACGTCGGCCTCGTCAGTGCTGTCGAAATCCAGATCGATCAGCACATAGTTGGGATCGTCGACCGGCTGCAGGACCGTGTAATGCCTGACTCCCGACCCTTTTCGGTCCGCTGGGTCGCGATCGAACGCGAGCTTCCACGCCGGGAAGCTGCTGATCGGGTGCTCGATGCGGACTGTGACCATCTTCAGTCTCCTCACACACGCCCGGTGCCTCGTGCGCCGGTGGTGAGCAGACATTAGGAACGTGCCCCGGCACGCACCATCCCCGCGCGCGGGGATGGTGCTGTCGCGGCCGCGGCGGGACACTGCCGGGATGACCCTGGCCCGGCGGGCAGTCCGCGCGGAGGTGGAACGCCAGTGCGCCTCTCGGCGGGGTGACCGCGATCTGCGGGCGTCCATCCTGCATGCGCTCCGCCGTGTCATCGACTTCGATTCCTACGTCTGGTTGCTCACCGATCCTGTCACCGCCGTCGGTTGTTCTCCACTCGCGGACGTCCCGTGCCTGCCGCAGCTGCCGCTGTTGATCAAGCTCAAGTACGGCACCGCGGTGAACCGGTGGACCGTCCTGCTGGGTGACGGAGGACCTGCCGGCCTGCTGCAGGCCGGAACCGGTGGCCGGCCGGAACGCAGCGTGGTGTGGCGTGGACTCCTCCGGGATCTGGGGGTCGCCGACGTCGCATCCGTCGTGTTCGCGGACCGTTACGGCTGCTGGGGGTTTCTGGATCTGTGGCGAATCGGTGGCCGGCCTTTCTCCGCTGCGGACGCCCTGCTGCTCGAGGAGATCGCCACGCCCGTCGCCACCGGTTTACGCCGTCGTCAGGCAGAAGCGTTCACCGTGCCGCGGACCACGGGGACCATCGGTGGTCCTGCCGTGCTCGTTCTCGACGACGCCCTACAGATCACCGATCGCACGGCCGCCGCGGGCGACTGGCTGCGCACGCTGCTACCGACGCCGATGGATCACGCGCCGATCCCGGCAGCCGCCTACAACGTCGCTGCACAGCTGATTGCCCGCGAGCAGAACGTCGACGCGCATCCGGCCACATCGAGGACGTGGGTGCCCGGTCGCACCTGGGTGACGCTGCGGGCCAGCCGCCTGGAGCCGGACAGCCGCATCGGACGCAGCGGATCCATCGTCGTCTCGATCGAGGAAACCCCGGCCGGGCCGAGGTTGGACCTGTTCTCGCGCAGCAACGGGCTCTCGTCGCGGGAACGTCAGGTTCTCGCCCTGATCAGCTCGGGTTCGCCGACAGGCGAGGTTGCCGCAGCCATGGGCATCGCCGAGGACACGGTGCAGGACCACCTCAAGTCCGTCTTCGGCAAGACCGGGATCACCGGCCGCGGCGCCCTGGTGTCGGCGGCCATCGGGCCGCGCCCGACGCTCGCCTGACGGCCGGCATCAGCGGAGACGGAACATACCGCTGGCAGGTTCGAACGTCACCGCCGGCGTGTCGAAGGCGGTGCCGATGGCACCTCCGGACGCCAGTTGCTCCACCGGGGCGCTGGTGACGACGCCGTCCGGTCCGATCAGCCAGCCGTCCTGACCCATCCGCACCGCGGCCTCGACGTCGTGCGTCGACGCGACCACGGCGATCCCGCGTTCGGTGGCGATGCGGCGCAGCAGAGCGAGCAGTTCGATCCGGGCCGGCGCGTCGAGGAACGCACTCGGCTCGTCGAGCAGCAGCAGCGCCGGCTCCTGCGCGAGCGCCCGCGCGATCATGATCCGTTGCCGCTGGCCGTCCGACATCCGCGTCAGCGCAACGTCTTCCAATCCGTCGGCGTGCACCGCCGCGATGGCGTCGGCGATGACGGCGCGGTCAGCGGCCGTCAGGTTGCCCGCGCTCTTACGGTGCGGGTAACGCCCCAGCCGGACCACGTCGCCTCCCCGTAGCAAGCCGGGATCGAACCGTTCGGTCAGCACCACAGCGACCCGGGCGGCGCGGCGGCGCGGATCCAGATCGAGCAGCGAGGCACCGGCGAGCAGCACCTGACCGCCGAACAGTCGCTGCAGACCCGCGACCGACCGCAGCAGGGTCGACTTGCCGGAGCCGTTCGGGCCGAGCAGCACGGTGACCCGCCCCGCCGACGCAACGAGGTCAAGGTCGCGCAGCACGATCACCGGTGCGGCCCGCCACCCCGTCCCGGAGTATCCGACCGTCACCGCGTTCAGCACCAGGTCCCCCACCGGACCGCTCATGCCGCACCCGCCGCGAGCGTCCGACTGCGGAGCAACGCGGCGACAACGACCGGGGCGCCGATCGCGGCCGTCACCACATTGAGCGGAAGCACCCCTTCCGAACCCGGCAGCACCGCGATCACCGCGCAGACCTGGCAGACGACCGCCCCCATCAGCACGCTGGCCGGCAACAGCAGGCGATGATCGGCACGGCCCAGCGCCAGCCGGGCGAGATGCGGGATGGCGATGCCGAGGAACGCGATCGGCCCGCAGAACGCGGTGATGGCGCCGGCGATCAGCGCGGTCGCCACGATGGCGATGGTGCGCAACCGGCGGACGGCCACCCCCATGGATGCCGCATACGTCTCCCCGAGCAGCAGGGCGTTGAGCGAACCCGATACCAACCCCGCCAGCAGGATGCCCACCAGCACCGGCAGGCCGAGAAACCACAGGTCCGACCTGGTCGTGCCGCTGACCGAACCGAGACCCCACAACACGAACTTCTGGATCCGCGCCGGGTCGGAGTAAGCCAACAGCAACGAGATCACCGCCCCCGCAGCCGCTCCGATCATCACCCCGATGATCAGCAGGGCGACGACCGAACGCACCCAACGGGCCAGTGCGAGCACCAACAACAGGATTGCGAGTGCGCCGAGGGCCGCGGCGACGACGGTGCGGAACCGGCCGCTGACCCCGATGGTGGTGGCGAACGCCCCGGCGGCGGTCCCGGTCCCCAGCACCGACAGCGCCACCCCCAGCCCCGCCCCGGAGGACACCCCCAGGATGTAGGGGTCGGCGAGCGGGTTGGCGAACAGGGTCTGCATCAGCAGACCCGCCACCGCCAGTCCCGCCCCGGCGATGATCGCAGTGATCACCCTGGGCATCCGGACCTCGGCGAGCAGCACCGTGGTGGTCGGGTCCCCGGCGTCACCGGTGAGCAGGTACTGAACCGTGGCCGACGGCGGGATGGGCACCGACCCGACGCCGAACGCGAGCACGGCCGTCACCAGGGTCAGCAGCGCCAGCGCCGCCAACACCAGTACCGGCCGTGTCCGCATCGTCAGCTCAGCTGCAGGTAGAACGCGAACTCGTGTCCGGGCGACTGATCCGGGTGCAGGATCGCAACCAGGTCGCCGAGTATCAGATCGGGCCGGACGACCCCCAACTCGTAGAAGTTGTTGCCGCCGGCGGCGGTGACGTCCTTCGCGGCGTTCCAGACGTTGCCACTTTTGAAAGCTGCGAACTCGGCGAATCGCGGCTCCTCCGCCAGCGCCTCGGCCTTGGTGGTCCAGGTGGTGCTGGCGAGCCAGGCCGGTGCCGTTCCGGCCTTGGCGAAGACGGTCTCGACGTCGGTGCTGATCGAGCCCGTCGTGGTGTCGTCCGCCCATGCGCTGGTGCCGCCCGCGTCGGCGATGAGCCTTGCGTTGAAGGACTTTCCGCCAGGTACGAACCAGGTGCCCTGGTAGGGCTGGCCGGGGACGACGGCGACGTCCTTCGCATCCTTCATCTTGTCGGCGAGCGCTTCGTAGTCGGTGCTGACGCCGTCGAAGAAGGTCGCCGCTGCCGACTCGGTGCCGGTCAATGCGGCGAAGTACTTGACCCATTCCGCCCGGCCGAGGGGGTCGTTCTCCAGCCATTCGGCATTGGCCAGGACCGGGATGCCGGCGGCCTTGATCACGGCGTAGGCCGGGTCGTCGGTGCCCGCGGTGATGACAACCTGCGGCTTGCCCTTGACGACCGCTTCCGCGTCGACGGTCCCGGCGGCCGAATACTCGACGACCCCTGGTTCCGCGACCCTGTCCAGGACCTCCTTCTCGGAGATGAACGCCTTCGACCCGACGCCGGTCAACGCGTCGAGCTGGTCGAGGGCGACCAGGCTGCCCAGGTGCGAGGTGGAACCCGAGTACAGCGACGTCACGGGGGTGGTCACGACGGTGGCGTCGGCCAGTTTCCCGGTCAGTTTCGGCACGGGGGCACCGCAGCGGACGAGTACGTAGGACTCCGCCGAGCCACCCTGGGTCGGTTCCTTGACCGTCAGCACCTGATACGAGTCCTCGTACTCGATGGTGAAGTTGGTGGCGTACTTGATGTCGGACTTGTCCGGGAAGTAGTCGACCCCCTCGGTGTAATCGGTGATGCAGCCCTTGTCGTCGAACGAAGCGGCGCCGGCAGCGGCGGATCCTGTCACGGAACCACTTGCACTACTTCCGGTTTCGGCGGCCGATGCCGCACTCGGGGATGACGAAGCGGTGGTGGCGGAGGAGCTGCATGCGGCCAGCAGCGCCCCCACTGCGACGACGCCGAGCAGAGACGCAGCCCTGCGGCGCGCCCGACGACCGCGCGAACGCGGCCGTCTCGGGTCGTGTGGAGGATGGATGGGGTCAACCCTGGAGGCAGGGTGGAGACGAGGCACAGAAAGCTCCTGGACGGGCCGAGCGGTGGCGGGTTCGGAGCCAGCGGCACGGACCACGGAGTGGCCCGATCGCGCGCGACCGTCCCTCGCGGTCCCGAACGACGTGGACCGGCGGTCCACGCACCGATGGCAGGTCTTCGGACTCCCGGGCGCTGCCTGCGCGGTCGAGGAACGACCGTGCCGGACTTCCTACTGGCCATCGCTTCCCGGACGCTGCGGTCCAGTGCTGTACCCCACCGAGGTGGGGTGATGGCGGTCGTTCCCGATCACCGCTGCGGGGCAGTCCCGGATTCGCACCGGGTTCCCTGTTGTCCCACCGGCCCCGCCACCATCGCCGCCGAAGCGGTGGAGGTGAAGGATTCTGCGGACCATCAGCCGCGAGAAGGCTACTCCAGGAACCGTGATTGGTTGTTCCGGCGCAGGTGGATCACACGAACCCGGTCCCGGTCCGGTCGGTCAGCTCCAGTGCAGCAGGAGCACGCTGGCCGGGATCGCCAGCAGGGACAGGGACGCGAGGTACACGAGCGAGACCTGCCAACGTGCCAACGGGCGAGGTTCCAGCAGCCGGCGGACCCGGTCGGCGACGGCGGTACCGGCGATGGCCGGCGAGTCGGCCAGCCGATCGGGCGGCACGAACGGCGGCGGCCCGGACAGTGCCACCTTCGCCAACGCGGAAGCCAATGCGGCACAGGAGGTTCGGCCCGCCGCCACGTCATCGGCGAGCATCTCGGTGAGCTCGGAGACCGCGCCGCCGGCCGGCCGGACACCGGGGACCCACCCGAGGGCAATGGCCCAGGCCTGGAACGGCAGCACCAGCAGGTCGTGCCTGGCGCGCAGGTGCGCCCGCTCGTGCTGGATCACGGCGGCCAGCTCCGCATCGGTCAGCAGTTCGACCAGACCTGCGGACAGCACGACCCTGGAATGCCAGCCGGGCAACGTGTATGCGACGGCCGCACGGTGATCCAGGATCCGGACATCGGCGGGACGGACGAGCCGCCGCGCACCGGTCCGTCGCTCGGCCGGGGCGGTGAGCAGGTCCAGCAGCTGCCGGTGGGCGCGCCGCCGGCGGGCGATCAGCAGCGCGGTGCGGAGCAGCACCGTCAGCAGCACTGCCGTGAGGACGGCGGCGAGCAGGCCGCAGAGCAGCCGCCATGCCGGTACGTCGAGGGAGCCGGTCAGCAGTGCGGCGAACCAGTTCCATGCCCCGCCCAGCAGCCAGTCGCCGAGAGGTTCGACGGCCAGCACGACCAGACCCGCGACCACGGAGAATCCGGCCGCGAGGCACACCGCCTGCCAGAGCACCAGGGCGGGCCGCGGTGACCGGCGCGGCCACCGGGCCCGGGCCAGCCGCTCACTCACCGGAGCGGTGAGCACCAACCCGACCGCGATCAGCAGCACGGCGAACAACGACACGGAGATCTCGCCGGAGATCACGTGCTACCGGCCGTCCAACGCCCGCCGCAACGCTTCGACGTCCTCGGCCGACACTCCCCCGACGAACCGGGTGAGCGTCGCATCGCGGTCCGCGGAGGTGTCGAGGACCTGCTGCATGAGCGCTGCGGTGTGCTCGTCACGGTCGGCCACCGCCTCGTAGGAATGGGCACGGCCGTCCCTGCTTCGCCGCACGAGTCCTTTTGTCTCGAGGCGGGACAGCACAGTCAGCACGGTGGTCACCGCGAGCTCCCGACCGGGCAGTAGATCCACCACCGCGCGCGCCGTCATCGGCTCGCCGGCATCCCAGAGCACCTCGATGACGGCCCGCTCCAGTTCGCCGCGGCCCGCCATCGACACTCCCGTCACCGGATAACCAACTCAATCCGGACGATTCTACATCGAGTAGAACCATCTGCCACCACTCGTCTCGGCGAGCTCCCGCTGTGAGCGTCATCCCGGAGGCCGCGTGCCGGCCGGCACCCGCCGGCCGCCGGCCAGCAGGACGACCTCGTCCGCCGCCGCCGCATCGGTGGGCCGGTGACTGACCAGGACGACGCAACGATCCGCGGCCTCGGTCAGCAAGATCCGGGTGACGGCATCGGCCGTCGCAGGGTCCAGGTGGGCAGCAGGTTCGTCCGCGAGCAGGACAGGCCGACCGGCCAGAAACGCCCGGGCCAGGGCCACCCGTTGCCGCTCACCGCCCGAGACGGCCTGCCCGTGCTCGCCCACCCTGGTGTGCAGACCTTCGGCCAACCGCTCGAGCCACGGCCCGGCACCGGCCGTCCGCAGAGCGGCCGCGACGTCATCGTCCGAGGCGTCGGGCCGGGCAAGCCGAACGTTCTCCGCGAGCGTGGAGTCGAAAAGATGCGCGCGTTGGTCGCACCAGCCGAAGAGCGTCCGTGCCTCGTCGGGGTCGAGTGCGGCCAGGTCGACGCCGTCGACGGTGATCGTGCCGGCGGTCGGCGTCAGGAATCCGAGCAGTACCGCCAACAACGTCGACTTGCCCGAACCGGACTCCCCGAGCACGACGATCCGTTGACCTGGCTCGAGGTCGAGGTCGATTCCGGCGATCGCGTCATGGTCCACCCCGGGCCAGCGCGCCGAGACGCCACGCAACCGGATATGCGGCCCCGAGCCCGAAAGGGGCAGCAGCGCAGGATGTTCCGGTGGGGCGGCCGTCACGGCAGGGGCGTCCAGAACACCGAACAACCGTGCGACCGCAGCGGAGGAACGGCGCAGGGTGGACGCCGCCGTCCCCACCGCCTGCACGGTGTCGGTCAGCGCCAGCGGCGTCAGCACGATGACCGCGAGCAGTACCGGGTCGAGGTCGGCCGAGACGACGGCGGGCACGCCGACCCGCGCCGCCAGCCACACAGCCGCACCCATCGCCGCCACCGCGAGGCCCGCGGCGATTCCCGCGGCCCGGGCGGTGCCGGCCGTGACCCGGCGATTGTCCGACTCGAGCCGGGCGAGTTCGGCCAGCCTGCTGCCCATGGCGTCGAGCACGGTGAGTTCGGCCAGTTCGTCGAGCATCTCTGTCACCAGCTGGGTACGCCGCGCCCGCAGGGCAACGACGGCGTGCTCGATGCGGGCGTTGCGCCGGGCCGTGATGAGCGGAGCCGCGATGCAGGCGATCACCAGCGCCACGGCCAGCGCGAGCCCGGCGAGCGGAAGGATCAGGAACGCCAGCACCACGGTCCCCCCGCAGACCAGCACGGCAGCACCGAGCGGCAACAGGCCGCGCAGGAACGCATCGCCGGCATCGTCGACGTCATCGACGGTGCGGGCGAGCAGGTCCCCCTTGCGCCACATCGGGAGCCCGGCGGGCGCCAGGTCCGCCAGGTGCGCCACAAGCCGCTGACGAATCGTGCCCAGCACCCGGAACGCGGCGTCATGCGAGACAAGTCGCTCGAGGTACCGCAGCACTCCCCGGCCGATGCCGAAGGTCCGGACGGCGACGACCGCAACCATCAGGTACAGCACCGGCGGCTGCTGAGCGGCTCTGGCGATCAGCCACGCCGATGTGGCCATCAGCGCGACCGCGCAACCGGAGGCAAGGCCGCCGAGCACCGCCGCGCCGACGAGCCGGCCGTGGTGCCCGCGCGCCTGTCCCCACAGCCGCAGCAGTGGGGAGGCGCCACCGCGGGCCGTCCGCGACACCACATCTTCAGTCGCCGCATCGTCCGTCACGGCGGGGTCGGGCGGCAGCGGCGTCAACGACGGGGTGCTCACCACGGGCCGACTGCCGAGCGCTTCGACGTCATCCGCCGGGAGTTCCCCGGCGGGGAGATCGGCCGGGCGGAGATGAATCGAATGATCCGCCAGTCCCAACGGAGCAGTGCGGTGCGTCACCAGGACCACCGTCCGTCCCACGGCTGCCGTCCGGATGCCGGCCAACACCCGCCGCTCTGTGTCTCTCGTCCAACGAGGCGGTCGGCTCGTCGAGCAGCAGCACCGCCGACGGCCGGGCGATTGCCCGCGCGAGCGCCAGCCGCTGCCGCTGACCCTGGCTGAGACCGGCGCCACCCTCGCCGAGTTCGGTGTCCCAGCCGGCCGGCAGCGCATCGATGAATCCGGTGGCATCCGCCGCCGACAGCGCGGCGCGCAATGTCGCATCGTCGGCGGTGGGATTTCCCAGCGCGAGGTTGTCGCGAATCGTTCCGGCCTGAATCGCGGCTCCCTGACCGGCCCAGGCCAGAATCGAACGCCAGGCGGCCGGCTCGATCTCGGCAAGGTCGATGTCGTCGCGCGATGTCCGTTGCGCCGCGGGCCCGGTGACGAACACCTGTCCCGTCTCGGGACGCTGGACACCGGCGAGTACCTGCAGGAGGGTGGTCTTCCCGGCGCCACTGTCACCGGTCACCACGGTGACCGCCCCGGCGGGGATGGTGAACGACAGCGGGCCGACAGTTCCCCGTTCGCCGACCGCACCGACCGTCATCGCGTCGAGGCGGAACCCTGGCGCCGCGGGCACATCCGCCCGGGTGCCGGAAGGGGGCAACGGTGTGTCGAGCACGGCCAGCACCTTCCCGGTGGCGGCGACCCCATCGGCCGCGGCGTGGAACTGGGTGCCGAGCTGGCGCAGCGGAAGGTACGCCTCCGGGGCCAGGATCAGGACCGCGAGACCCACCTGAAGACTGAGGTCGCCGTACACGAGACGCAACCCGATCGCGACGGCGACCAGCGCCACCGACAGCGAGGCCAGCAGTTCCAGCACCATCGACGACAGGAAAGCAACCTTCAAGGTGCTCATCGACGTACGGCGGTAATCGTCGGTGACCCGTCGGACGGCCTCGGCCTGCGCCTTGGCCCGGCCGAAAACCTTCAGGGTCGGCAGCCCTGCCACCACGTCGGTGAAGTGTCCGGCAAGACGCGACAGGCTCTGCCACTTCTGTTGGGTCTGCCGGTCGGTGTACCAGCCGACCAGGGCCATGAAAACCGGTATCAGCGGGAGGGTGACCGCCACGATCACCGCGCTGGTCAGATCGGCGGTGCACAGGTAGACCAGCATGATCAGCGGAATGACGACCGACAACACCAGCTGCGGCAAATATCTCGCCACGTAGTCGTGCAACGACTCGATCCCGGTGGTGGCCAGCACCGCCAGTTCGCCGCCGTGCTCGCCCGAGCGCCACCGCGGGCCCAGCGCGGCGGCATGCCGCAACAGGTCCCTGCGCAGACCCACCGTCACCGAACTGGCGCTGCGGCGGGCGACCTCCTCGGACACCCAGGCCAGGACGGCTCTGGCGCCCATCACGACGGCCAGCACGATCAATCGATCGATCACGTCGTCCAGGCCCTCGCCGCCGATGATGACGTCGGCGAGGATGCCGGCGATGAGCACCGCCTGCGCGATGACAACGCCGGCCATGGCGATGCCGAGCAGCACCGAGAGCACCAGGAGCGTGCGAACACCCGCGGCGTACCGCATCAGTCGCGGGTCCAGTGGGCGCATGGGTTCAGTGTCACAGACCGGGCCGACAGCGCCTGCCCGGTTCGTCCCGTGCTGCCCGTCGGCGGTGGCCGGCCGTCCTTCGAGGGTCAGACCCGAATGGAGGCACATTCCGGCGGAGGCTCCACGACGAAGCGCATTGAAAGCAGGTTTGGTAATCGGCAATACCGGGTATCCATCACCTATTGAGTGCCGTAACCGACGGAAATCGCGCATAAATTGGGGTGGGTAGCCGTGGTCATTCAGGAAACGACAAGCCAGGACCTCAGGGCTCCAATTCGGGCCCGCTCCGGCATGCCCGCACAGCGGGCCGCACACCACCAGAACCCGCGCCGCGAACGGCCGAATGTGGTGACGATACTTCTGGTCGACCCGGCGAGAGAGAGTCGCGAACTCCTGTCCGGTGGCCTCATCGATGCCGGTATCGGACGGGTCATCGTGGCCGAGTCGGTCGGTGCGGCCGAGGACATCGTCAACGCCGGATCCAGCGGTGATCTCGCCCTGGTCAGCCTGGCCTTCGGCGAGTCGGCGGTGCGGCTGATTCGGCGGCTCCGGACTGAACCATGGCGGCGAGTTGTCGCACTCGCGCCGTCCGGGGACGTCGCAACGGTGATCGGCGCGCTGCACGCCGGGGCCAGCGGGGTGCTTCGCGGACACCCGAAAACCCCTGTGGCAGAACTGCCCCGCCTGGTCCATCAACTCACCGACCGGGAGATCGAGGTGCTCACCGACGTGGCGGACGGCCGCTCGAACAAGTGGATCGGGGAGCATCTGTCGCTGTCCGCTCTGACAGTCAAGAGCCACCTGGCGCGGATCAGCCGGAAGCTGGGCACCGGTGACCGTGCCCAGATGGTTGCCATCGCGATGCGCGCCGGATTGATCAGCTGAGCGTCGATCATCCGAGCGTCGATCAGCCGAGCGCTCGGGCCGGAAACGCACCTACCCCAACAGACTGGCGTGAGCTTCAGCCATCGGGCTGCCGAGAACCCACTCGGCGGGTGCGGCCACGCCGGATGTTCCGGCTGACACCGTGCTGCGGGGCCATGGCACGTCTTTTTTGTGGCTAATAACGCCCGAACGGCGGGTTATTCGGTCACGCGACCCTCACCAACAGAAAAGTTCCTGGCAGCCACTAGCGGGTTCTCGTCACCCGAGGTTAGCCTCGCTCCGACGCAAGCCGGTTGTCATGGAGCGGGGTTGCGCATCGATCGAGTGGCCCCCGGGGCACCGGTGTGCCTGAAAGTGGGCGATACATGACAATGCGACATCGAGCAGGCAGGAAGGTGCTTGCCGTCACGGTGAGCACGAGTCTTGCAGTGCTGGCCTTCGTCGCGGGGGGCGGCGCCAGCGCAGGCGCAGCGCCCGACCCGGCGGATCCGGGGACGGCAGTGCCTGTCCCGGTCGACGTTGACCACGGATCGACTCCGATCACCGGCAGTGCCAAGCTCACCGGAGCGCTGCAGCGCAGCACAGGCGGCGTGCACGACGTCTTCGTCGAGATCAGCGGTCGCGGCGCGGCGGAAGCATCCACCCGCACCCTGCAGAGCGGGCGCGCGAAGGCCGAGGCGCGAGCGTCTGCCAAGGCGCAGGCGACCAACAACGAGAGGACCAGCGATTCCGTGGTGGCGGCGGCCACGGCCGTCGATCCCGGAACCGAGGAACTCTTCTCGGTCAGCAACGCTGTTCCGGGCGTTGCGATCCGGGCCTCGAAGAAGGCGCTCGATGCGCTCGCAACCCGCAACGATGTCGTCAAGATCTCGGCCCTGGTGCCGAAGAAGATCGACAACGCGGGCGCCGCGTCCCTGACCAGGGTGCTCGACACCTGGCAGAGCCTGGGGGTCACCGGCGAAGGCGTGAAGATCGGCGTCATCGACACCGGCATCGACTACACGCACGCGGATTTTGGCGGCCCCGGAACGGTCGCGGCATTCGAGGCCGCCCGGCAGGCCTCAACCGGTCCCTTCACCCCGACAGCGAAGGTCGTCGGCGGCTACGACTTCGTCGGCGACGACTACGACGCAGGCGTACCCGGATCGAAACCGGAACCCGACCCGAATCCGCTTGACTGCGAGGGTCACGGCACGCACGTGGCGGGCACCGCTGCCGGATATGGCGTCGGCGCCGACGGAAAGACCTTCAGCGGGGACTACTCCACACTGGACAGCAACGACCTCTATGCGATGCGGGTCGGCCCCGGCATGGCGCCGAAGGCGTCGCTGTACGCGCTGCGGGTGTTCGGCTGCGAGGGATCGAGCAACGCCATCATTCCCGCCCTGGACTGGTCTTTGGACCCCAACGGGGACGGCGACTTCTCCGACCACCTGGACATCGTCAACCTGTCCCTCGGCTCCACTTACGGAGTGGTCGACGACCCGGAGAACGCCGTCGTCGATCAGCTCGCAGCGAACGGCGTGCTGCCGGTGATGTCCGCGGGCAACAGCGGCGACCTCACCGACACCGGCGGGTCACCCGGCAACGCGATCCGCTCGCTGGCGGTGGCCAGCTCCGTGGACGAGTACCAACTCAGGGACGGGCTCAAGATCAACACACCGGTCGAACTGCCGGACATCGTCGCCGGACAGGTCTCGGTCGCCTACGACTGGTCGGGCCAGCCCGACGTCACCGGCGACGTCGTGCCGCTGTCCGCCGCCAACGATGACGGGTGCGCGGCACTGTCGCCCGCCGACACGGCCACTGTGGAGGGCAAGATCGCCTGGCTGGAGTGGGACGACAACGACGTGACCCGGGAATGCGGTTCCGTCGCCCGGTCGAACAACGTCCAGGCCGCCGGCGCCATCGGCGCCATCTTCACCTCCGGTCTGGAGGTCTTCGGGGCCGGAATCAGCGGCAACAGCACGATCCCGGTGTTCCAGCTACCCAAAACGGGAACCGACCTGCTCCGCCCGGCACTCGCGGCCGGAACACTCAATGTCACGTTCTCCGGTTCGCTGGTCGCCACCATCAAGGACCGCTCCCCCGCCATCACGGACACCCTCTCGTCCTTCACCTCGCGGGGCACGCACGGGTCGATCGGCGTCGTCAAGCCGGATGTGACGGCACCGGGCGCCACCATCGCGTCGGCGAAGGTGGGCTCGGGCAACGATGTAGCCGTGATGTCCGGCACGTCGATGGCGGCGCCGCACACCGCGGGCATCGCGGCGCTGGTCAAGAAGGTGCATCCGACCTGGACCACCGAGCAGATCAAGGCGGCGATCATGAACACCGCCGGCCACGACCTGTACACCGAGAACGACCGGAACGGCGACCGTTACGGACCCAACCGGGTTGGCGCGGGGCGCGTCGATGCGCTGAGCGCGGTGCAGACCAGGGTCCTGGCCTACTCGACGAACACCGCCGGCGGCATCAGCGCGTCGTTCGGTGTCGTCGAGGCGCCGATGGGCCGCAGCACGGTGACGAAGACCCGGACCGTCCGGCTGCAGAACACCGGATCTGCGCCGGTCGACCTGTCACTGTCCTACGACGGTCTGGTGCAGCAGCCGGGAGTCAGCTACCAGGTGAGCCCTTCGACGGTGCGGGTCAAGAAGAACGGCTCCGCGAACGTGAAGGTCACCATGACCGTCACGCCTGGCGAATTGCGGCACACGCTCGACCCGACCATGGCGGCGGAGCAGACGGACCCGACATCGGCCGAGACGATGCACGCCAGTACCTCTCCGACGCCTCCGGCAGGCTGCTGGTCCGCCAGGAGGGCAAGCAGGACCTCCGGGTTCCGGTGTACGGAGCGGCGAAGCCGGTCTCGACCACCAAGAGCCGGGCGGTGACCTCGCGGACCGGCACCCGGACCATTCAGTTGCGCGGCAACGGTTTCGATCAGGGCGACGGTTCCGAGCGGTTCGCCTCGCAGGTGTCGGTGCTGAATCTCGGGTACAGCCAGCAAGCGACTGCCCACCTGCACGACCGCGACCACCGACACGGATGCACGTTCAACCAGACCACCGTCGCCGGCGACCTGCAGTACGTGGGAGCCAACGCCACCAAGGACTTCAATGGCAGCAAGGCGAACGGCTGGCTGTGGTTCGGTCTGTCGACCTACGGAAACTGGGCCACGATCGGGAACACGACGATTCCATACGTCGATATCGACGTGGACAGCGACAAGGAGGCCGGACTACCAGGTCTAGGCCCAGAACCAGCCTGCGACGGACCTCCTGACAGCGTATCTGGTCGATCGTACCACCGGCGAGGTCATCGACATCAACCCGGTGAACTTCCACGACGGCGATGTGGACACGAACGTGTTCGACACCAACACATTGCTGCTCCCGGTGTGGCCCAAGGCCATCGGCCTGACGGACGCCGCGGACACGTACCCGATCACCTACACCGTCGGGACGAACAGCGTGTACGGCTCGGAGGCCCTGGGCAGGGACATCGACCGGACCCCGCCGGTGACCTTCGATGCCGCCAAGCCCGACGTCCAGGTGACGGCGCCGCTGTTCTACGACGCGAACGGTGTGGGCATCCCCTACCGGTTGGGCTCGGCCGACCCGGCCAAGGCACTCGTGCTGCACCTGCACGGCAAGTCCGGGAGCCGTGCGGAGGTCATTACCGTGCGCTGACCTGACATCGGGGCAAGAGCGACACAGCACAGCGGGCCGGTTCCTTCGGGAACCGGCCCGCTGTCGTTCCCCGGGCGCGCGGCTCAGGCCACCGGCACCGTGGTCGGGGACTCCGGAATGTGGTGCACCGAGATGCGGCGCCGGAACACCCAATAACTCCATGCCTGGTAGGCGAGGATGACCGGGACGAACACCAGCGCGATCCAGCTCATCACCGTCAGGGTGTACGGCGTGGACGCCGCGTTCTCCACGGTCAGTGAGAACGCCGGGTCGACGGTCGACGGCAGCACATCCGGGTACAGCGAGGCGAACCAGCCGATGACCAGCAGGGCCGTCGAGAGCGCCGTTGCCAGGAACGCCCAACCATCCCGTTCGGCTCTGGTGAGCAGGTAGGCGACCAGCAGCGAGGCAACGGCCAGGACACCCACGGTGACGGAGATCGCGGTGCCGCGGATGATCTGTTGCCAGCCGACGGCCAACGCCATCAGCACGACGGCAGCGGGACCGACGGTCAACGCGACACCCCTTGCCCTGGACCGGACGTCGGCCGTCGTCTTGAGTGCCAGGTACACCGCGCCGTGCGTCAGGAACAGGCTCAGGGTGCACAGTCCCATCAGCAGCGCAAACGGGTTGAGCAGGTCGAAGAAGGTCCCGACGTACTCGTGGTCGGCGTCCAGCGGCACACCCCGGACGATGTTGCCGAAGGCCACGCCCCACAGCAGCCCGAGCACCCATGACGTGATCAACATCGCCCAATCCCAGCGGGCCCGCCAGACGTCGCTGTGGCCCTTGCCCCGGTACTCGAAGGCGACGCCACGGACGATCAGACACACCAGGACGACCACCAGTGCCAGGTAGAAGCCCGAGAACATCGAGGCGTACCACTCGGGGAACGCCGCGAAGGTCGCGCCGCCGGCTGTGAGCAGCCACACCTCGTTGCCGTCCCAGACCGGCCCGATGGTGTTGATCAACACCCGGCGGCCCTTCTCGTCCTTACCGACCAGGCGCAGCAGGGCACCGACGCCGAAGTCGAATCCCTCCAGCACGAAGTAGCCGATCCAGAGGATCGCGATCAGACCGAACCACAAATTGTTGAGCCACACGGCGATTGCTCCTCCGACGGTACTGAGCTGAACGACTGCTGAGCTGCAACTGCAGACCTGCAACTCGAGACCTGCAGCTGGACGAGTGAACCGAGCGGGCCGCTAGTAGGCGAAGGCCATCGGCTTCTCGCCTGTCTCGCCGGCCGAATCGCCGTCCCCACCATCGGCGCCGCCGGCCCCGCCACCACCCGGCCGGCGCTCGATCGAGGCCAGCGCCTCAACCTCGGTCGGCGGGCCGATCTTGACGAACTTGACGACCAGGCCGAGTTCGATGATCGCGAGGATCCCGTACACGGCGGTGAAGATGATCAACGACGTCAGCACCGCGGCGCCGGACACCGACGGCGAGACGGAGTCCTGGGTCTTGAAAAGGCCGACCACCGTCCAGGGCTGGCGGCCCATCTCGGTGAAGATCCAGCCGAACGAGTTCGCGATGACGGGTCCGGCGATCGAGATCATCGCCAGCCGCCAAACCCACTTGTTCTTCGGCAACCGACCACGGCGGGTGAGCCACAGCCCGACCAGCGAGACCAGGATCATCACGAAGCCGGCGCCCATCATGATCCGGAAGGACCAGTAGGAGACGGGGATGTTCGGCCGGTAGTTGCCGGGACCGTACTTCTGCTCGAAGCGCTGCTGGACGTTGTTGATGCCCTCGACGGTGCCGCTCGGGGAGCCGGTGGCCATGAACGAGAGCACATTGGGCACCCGGATCGACCAGACCTCCTGGGAACCGTCCAGGGTTCCGATGGTGATCAGCGAGAAAGACGCGTTGTCCGTGGTGTCGTACAGCGCCTCGGCGGCAGCCATCTTCATCGGCTGCACCTCTGTCATGGCCTTGGCCAGCAGATCACCGGTGACCAGGACCAGCAGCGACCCGATCAGCATGCCCACCAGCCCGAGCCGGACGGACGGCCGGAACACGTCGACGTCACGCTGCTTCATCAGGAACCAGGCCGAGATGCCGGCGAACATCACCGCCCCGCTCAGGACTGAGGCGGCGATCACGTGCGAGTAGGCCCACAACTGGAGAGGCTGGGACAGCACCGCCCAGATGTCGTTCATCTCGGCCCTGCCGCGTTCCACGTCGACGGTGATGCCGACGGGATTCTGCATGAAGGAATTGGCGGCCATGATGAAGTACGCCGACAGCGCGGTGCCGATCGAGACCGCCCACATACAGGCGGCGTGCAACCGGGGAGAGAATTTGTCCCAGCCGAAGATCCACAGGCCCAGGAATGTCGACTCCAGGAAGAACGCGAGCAGCGCCTCCATGGCCAGTGGTGCGCCGAACACGTCGCCGACGAAGCGGGAGTAACTCGACCAGTTCATCCCGAACTGGAACTCCTGGACGATGCCGGTGACCAGCCCGAGGGCGAAGTTGATCAGGAAGATCTTGCCCCAGAACTTGACCATGCGGAGGTAGACGGGCTTCCGGGTGCGTACCCAGGCCGTTTCCGTCAGCGCGAGGAAGAAGGCCATGCCGATCGTGATCGGGACGAACAAGAAGTGGTACACGGTGGTGATCCCGAATTGCCAGCGGGCGATCCCCAGCGAGTCCATCGGAGCTCCTTGACGGCAGGTCGAACGTGCACCAGGCGGTGCCACGGCTCAGCGTGAACTCCGGTGGTCCTCTGAACAAAGGGACCTAAGTCCCTAGTTAGCTGTGCGGCCCATCACCGAGGGTGGTCAAAGTGGGTTCTACGCCACGGGCGAACTGCCCCCGTCCAGGCCCATCGGGGTGGCACGATGAAGGAGTCCCACGGAACCGACGGTCACGCCGATCCACCAATGGCCCGGTATCCCAGCGGCCGCGGGATGGCTCTTCCCAGTTGGGTAGTCGGGTGACGCTCGTGTCGTCCATCGCTCAGTAGCGATGTCGTCATCGAGTGTGATCGCCGGCTCTGGCCGTGAAGACCGGATTGACAGTAGCCGTCATCGGGAACGTTGACGGTGTGTGACGTACCGCCACCGCTTGCGGTGGCCGACGATGGGAGGACGACAATGACCGGAATCCTGGCCAGTCCAGCTGCACTCACCGCCGCCGACCGCTGCGACCGCTGCGGAGCGGCAGCGAGGGTCCGGGCCGTCCTGCCGACGGGCGGCGAACTCCTCTTCTGTGGACATCACGCTCAGGAGCACAGCGCGCGCCTCGAGCAGCTCGCGGCCGTCCTGCACCACTCCCGCGACGCGGGCTGATCGTCGCGGCACCCGCCGTCCTGAAAGGGGTCGCGGGTTCTGTTCGGCGCGGGCCTGCACGGCCCCATCGACGCATACCGACCAGGGGCGGTCCGTCTTCGACGGCCCGCCCCTGATCTGTTTCCGACCGGATTGCTTGCCTGCCAGCAGGTTTGGGTCGGCACCCGTTCGGCCGAACCTGGCCGCAAATGCCGTGACCCCGCCCGCCGGATGAGCGATGATGCCCTGGCAGCGTGAAACAGAAGCGCCAGCCGGCCGGCGGGGAGGCGGATCTTGGTACAACCCAGCAGGGCGGTCGGTACCGCCGCGGGTCAACCGATGCCCGCGCTGCCCGGTCGGCGCCCGCCGCGGGCGGACCCGGTGGCGGCCGCGCTGCTGCTCATCGGCGGCGCAATCGGTATCTGGCAGTTGCTGCTGCCATGGCGAGCCGTTGCGATGGACCCGCGCGCTGCCGGGGATGACGTCTCCATCACTGGTTGGCAGATCTACCGGCTGCTGAGATCAGTGCCCGACCCAGCCGGCGATCTGCAGATCGCCACCTACTCCGTGCTGGGAGCGGCTGTCGGCGGCGGTGCGTTGATCGTCCTGGGTCTGGCGATGATGGCCGCCATCAACCATCGGCCCCTCGGGCTTGCCGCCCTGCTGGTGTCGCTGCTCTGCATCGGCGGCGCCGGCTGGATGCTGGTGCGCGCGCGGGCGATCTTCGACGTGGGGCTGTTCACCCTGTTCGCGCAGGCGCAGATAGGTTGGTACCTGTTCCTGGCGGCCGGCTTCGTCGGGCTGCTGGGAGCCTGGAAGGCACTCGCCACAGGGTGAGCGATCGACGCTTCTGCTCCGTCAGAGCATGCCGAGCAGGTGATCCCGCCGCGCCTGCAGTACGTCCGGCCCGGCCGCGGCCGACGCCGGCCCCGGCACCTCGCGGCGCAGCTGCGAGTGGACCTTCGCGTGTGCGGCGCCGGTCCGGGCGGCCACCCTGGCGACGAGCTGGTTGACCTCCCGCCGGAGCGCGGCCGCGGCCCGCCAGGACGACGCCTCCGTGTGCTGACCGTCCGGCCGGTCAGCCACGCTGACCTGGGATGCGGCCTGCACTCGACGACGCAGGTCCGAGTCGCGGGTGGCCAGCAACGCGGCCGTCTGCTCGGGGGTGAGCAGTCCCGGCAACCCGAGGTACTCCTGGTCCTCGGCGGTGATCGGCCCGGCATCGACGACGGCCGGGCCGGACCCTGCCGCGGACACCGGTGTCGCGGTGACAGCCCGGCCGGAATGCAGCAGATGCGCGAACTCCGCCTGTGAGTCGAGCACCTCGATCGCACCGGATGCGGTCGGCTCAGCCGGCTCCAGCGGCAGGTCCAGCGCATCCAGATCGTCCTGCACCGGCGGAGGCGACGCCATGACGTAGTTCCGGTCGTTCTCCAGTTCCGCGGCGAGCGCCAGCAGCGGCCGTACGGCCGGCAGGAAGACCGTCGCGGACTCCAGGGGTCCGCGGGCCCGCACCACGCGACCGACCGCCTGGGCAAAAAACAGCGGCGTCCGGTACGCCGTCATCCAGGCCAGGCAGGCCGCTCTCGGGATGTCGACTCCCTCCGAGATCATCCGCACGCAGACCGCGATCCGCTGGTCGGACGTGCGGAACCGCTCGATCCGCTTCGATGCGGCCGGATCGTCGGAGAGGATCAGCGCCGGTGCGGTGCCGGTGATCTGCCGGACGATGGCCGCGTAGGCCCTTGCGTCGTCCTGGTCGCTGGCCAGCACGATGCCGGCCGCATCCGGCATCCCCGATTCCCGCAGGTGGGTGATCCGCTCGTCCATGGCCGCTATGACGTGCGGCACCCAGCCGCCCGCCGGGTCGAGCGCGGTCTTCCAGGCGGCGGCCTCGACCGATCTCGTCCCGGCATCGGTCAACGACGCCGCGATCACCTCACCCGCGCTGTTCCGCCACCGGGACACGCCGGTGTAGGCGGCGAACACCACCGGACGCACCACCCGGTCCGCCAGTGCATTGCGGTAGCCGTAAGTGAAATCGGCCACCGAACGCAGCAGCTCACCGTCCGTTTCGTACTCGACGAACGGGATGCGCTCGCCTGGTCTGGTCCGGAACGGGGTGCCGGTCAGGCTGAGCCTGCGGTGCACCTCGGCGAAGGCCTCCGCGGTGGCCTCACCCCAGGACAGTCCGTCACCGGCGTGGTGGATCTCGTCGAGGACGACCAGCGTCCGCTGCCGGCGGCAGCGGGCGGCATGAATTGCCGGCCGGCCGGCGACCTGTGCGTACGTGGTCACATACCCGTCTGTGCCGTCCGGAACCGGGCCCTGGGCGTTCGTCATGCCCGGTTCGAGCACCAGCCCGACCGCGCCGGCCGCGTCGGCCCACTGGGTCCTGAGGTGGTCGGTCGGGCACACCACCACGATGCGGTCGATGACGCGGCGTCGCAGCAGTCGCGCGGCGACGGCGAGCGCGAACGTCGTCTTGCCGGCGCCGGGCGTCGCGGTCACCAGGAAGTCGCGGCGCTGACCGGCGGCGGTGGTGTCGTCATACGCCGCGAGCGCCTGGCGCTGCCAGGGCCGCAGTTGCGACTCCGAAGGACCGACCGGACGCACGGCAACGCTCCCTGTCTCAACTCGAACTCGTGGAAAAACCCCCGACGCCGGGCGATCGCACAACAGCGATCTGACTGTCCTGGCGGCTCGAGGGCCGGCCCCGACCCTACCGCCCACCCGGCCGATGACGGCCACGCGTCGCCGGTGTGGCCGGTCACCGGCACAGACGCCGCGGGTTTCGACGCCGCGTGTTTCGAGATGGTGTCGCAGTACCGCTGGGGGGTCGGCTCAGGGCATGCTCGTACGGTGACCAGCGCGCCACCGCCGACCGGCGGTCCAACCCAGCGGCTGACATCCGCCGCGCCCGTGCGGCCGGTCACCGCGGGCGACACCCGGTCGTTGCGACCGTCCTCCGGCGGGCCGACCCCGCCGGACGGCCACCGCTCGGACGGCGTGCCGGTCAACTCCGATGGTCCGCCGGCCAATGCTGACGGTCTGTCGGCCAATGGCGGCAGCAGGCCGGCCGCAGCCCGCCGCGCACCGGGGACCCCCGCGAGTGACGCAGACAACTCGGCCGAGGCGACCGCCGTGATCCATCGGTCCGCGACGTCACCGGCCGACTCGCTGACGGTTCCCTGGCACCGGCACGGAACCGGGCCGATGCCACTGCCCGTTCCCAGAGTGCGCCATCGCTGGCGGAAGATCGTCGGCCGAACGCTGAGCAAGGCCTGGGCCGATTCGCTGTTCGGGATGAGCTCGCAGGCGGCGTTCTGGTGCGCGCTCTCCACCGCGCCACTGCTGCTCGCCCTGCTCGGGATGATCGGTTACATCGTCCCGTCCTACTTCCCGGACGGCACCATCGATCAGGTCCGCGAGCAGGTTCTGCTGTTCCTCAACACGATCTTCAACGAGGAGGTCGCCGACAACCTGGTCGGCGACACCGTCCAGACGATCCTGGGCAACGGCCAGGCGGACGTGGTCTCCATCGGCCTGATCATCAGCTTGTGGGCGGGCTCGTCGGCAATGTCGGCGTTCGTGGAGTCGATCACCATCGCCTACAACCAGCACGAGGTCCGGCACCCGGTCACCGAGCGGTTCTTCGCACTCGGTCTCTACCTGGTCGCGCTGCTGGCCGGCATCGTGTTGCTGCCGTTGCTCGCGATCGGGCCCGATTACCTGCCGAAGGTGTTCCCGGAGTCCTGGCGCGCACAGGTCGCCGACATCGTCAACTTCGCCTACTACCCGGTGCTGGCGCTGGGCCTGATCTTCATGCTGACCGTGCTCTACAAGGTTGCCCCCAAACACAAACACCCCTGGTACCGGGGGGTACCGGGGGCGCTGGTGGCCGCTGCGGTCTTCATCGTGGCCAGCTTCGGACTGCGGCTCTATCTGTCGTACGTGTACTCGCACGGCCTGACGTACGGCGCGTTGGCCACGCCGATCACGTTCCTGCTCTTCTACTACTTCGTCTCGATGGCGATCATCATCGGCGCCCAGTTCAACAACGCGATGCTGGAGTTCTACCCGCCCCGGCTGTCGAAGCGGGAGCAGCGCAAATGGAACCGCTACTCCGACCCCGAGCTGGATGCGGCGGCCGGCGATTGACTGCCGGATCCGCCCTTCTTCCCCGGTCAGCCCTTCTTCATGGATTCGTAGATCTTCTTGCAGTCAGGGCAGACCGGGGAGTCGGGCTTCGGCGACTTGGTCACCGGGAACGTCTCGCCGCACAGCGCCACCACGAAACTGCCGAGGACGGCCGATTCGGCGATCTTCGACTTGCGCACGTAGTGGAACATCTTCGGCGTGTCGTCGTCGGTGGTGGTGTCCTCGAGCGGCTTGTCGAGAGTCTGGGTCGATGTCGTCATCGCGGGTCTGCTCCTTCTACGAGCTGATATCGGTTCCGTAAATCGTCCAACGGCCGGCGACCGCCGGATGTTTCTCCGCCCTGATTTTCTCAGGGCTGATTGGTGATGCCGGCACTGCCTCGATCATGATGCCAGTCGGAAGGCAACGGGCCGGCCCGGTTTGCCGTCCCCGCCCCGATCGCCCCATCCGACCGGGCATCGCCACCGTCAGCCGATCTAAGGACGCCTCGTGTCATCGCTGGTCTCGATCCACCCGGAAGTCGCCGACACCCTGGCGTCAGGCGGGCCGCTCGTCGCCCTGGAATCCACGATCCTCGCGCACGGGCTCCCCCGTGGCGACAACCGCCGGATCGCCGACGAGATCGAGGCCACTGTGCGGGCCGCGGGTGCGGTGCCGGCGACGATCGCCGTCCTCGACGGATGCGTCCGAATCGGCCTGACCGCCGACGAACTCGACCGGCTCTGCGATTCCCCGGACATCGCCAAGCTGTCCGTTCGGGACGTCGGCGTCGCGGTTGCCCTCGGCAGGAGTGGCGCCACGACGGTCGCCTCGACCTCCGCGCTGGCCCATCGCAGCGGGATCGGGGTGTTCGCCACCGGTGGGCTGGGCGGGGTCCACCGCGGAGCGGGTCAGAGCTTCGACGTGTCCGCCGATCTGGGTGTGCTGGCCAGTACCCCGGTGCTGGTGGTCTGCGCCGGGGTCAAGTCGATCCTCGACGTCCCGGCAACGCTCGAATACCTCGAGACGCTCTCCGTACCGGTCCTGGGGTACCGCACCAACGCCTTCCCGGGCTTCTACCTGTCCGACTCGGGCAGGCCGTCAGCTGGCGGATCGACAGCCCCGAGCAGGCGGCGGCGGTGATCAGGGCGCGCCGCGACCTTGCGACCGACCGGGCGGGCGTGGTGCTGGCCAATCCGCTGCCGCCGGACGAGCAACTGGACCCCGGACTGCATGACAGGACCCTGGCGGCGGGCCTGGACCTGCTGGACCGCGAGGGGGTCACCGGGAAGGACGTCACACCGCGCCTGCTCGAGTACTTCCACGCCGCCACCCAGGGCCGCAGCCTGCAGGTCAACGTGACCCTGGTGCTGGCGAACGCCGCGCTGGCCGGGGCGATCGCCGCGTCACTCGCCGGCGGCGCGGCATGACCCGCCCGCGTGTGACGGTCGTCGGCGACGTCGGCCTGGACATCGTCGCCAAGCTCGCCGGCGACGTCGTCTTCGGCCAGGACACCCGCGCTGCCGTCACCGTGGCTCCCGGCGGCGCGGGCGGCAACACCGCGGCTTGGCTGGCCAGGCACGACGTCGACGTCTCGCTGATTGCCAGGGTCGGCTCGGACGAGGCCGGCCGGACGGCGCTGACCGAGCTCACCGCGGCCGGCATCGACTGCCGGTTCGCCGTCGACCCGGTGCTGCGGACGTGTTGTGTCGTGGTGCTGGTGGCCTCCGACGGCGACCGCACCATGCTGGCCGACCGCGGAGCTAACGCGGCGTTCTGCGTGGACGACGTCTCACTACCGCCGGCGCCGGGCCGGGGCCATCTGCACCTGTCCGGGTACGTGTTGCTGGACGAGGGCTCACGGCCGGCTGCGCTCGCGGCGCTCCGACTGGCGAAGGAAGCAGGCTGGACGACGTCGGTCGATCCGCAGGCGTCCACCCACGTCGTGTCGGTAGGGGCGGACAACTTCCTGTCCTGGGTCGAGGGGGTAGATCTGTTGCTGCCCAACGACTCCGAGCTTGCGGCGCTCGGCGGCCTGGACAACGCGCTGTCCTGGGTGGGCACCGTCGTGGTGACCCACGGCCGGCATGGAGCGTCGTGGTACTCGGGCTCTGAACGGATCAATGTCCCGGCACCGGAGTCCTGCGAGACGGACTCGACCGGCGCCGGCGACGCCTTCAACGCGGGACTGCTGGCGTCCTGGCTGGCCGGCGCCCCGGCGTTGGATGCGCTGCGTGCGGGCGTGGTCGCCGGGACGGCGGCGGCGGCCAGGATCGGCGCCCGGCCGGGAACGGATCAGCCGGAGCGGTAGCTGCCCGCCGGCGGCGTCGCCGCACCGGCCACATCGTCGGGCGTGCTGTCGACGACCTCGCGGCCGCCCGGCGGGAGCGCACGCTCGTAGTTGATGGTGCCGGGGATGACGGTCGTGGCCTTGCGCGCCGGCCGGTCATTCGCGATCAACACCGCTGCCCACGGCAACGGGATCGAGATCGCGATCACCAGCATCGCGAGCCACGGCGTCTGGTACAGCGCGGTGGCCAGGATGAGGAACGGCACCCGCAGGCCCATCATGATCATGTAGCGCTTGCGGCGCGAGCGCAGCTGCTCGTCGTAGGACGGCTCCGCCCTGGTGATCACGGTGGCCTGGGTCCGCCGGCCCGATGCACCGGTGCCGGCGGAAGCACCAGTCGCCGAAGGATCCGCCGAGAAAGACGTCATTGCAATGTCCCCGATTCCGTGCCGGCGGTGGGTCGATACCGCGTGTTGTCGATACCTTCTGGGGAGCGAAGCCAGCCACCGGCCAACGCACCAAAGTCAACGCTACGCCGCCGGACCCGGCACCGGGGGCGATGTGCTGTGAGGTCTTCTACAGCTTGTGGCGGAATTTCTGCGGTGCTGCCAGAACGGGTGGTGCCGGTGGGGCACGGTCAGACGGATTCCTTGGCCGGAGCGCCCTTGGCGGCTGCCTTGGCCGCCTTCTTGCTGGCCCGCACCCTGTCCAGGGAGTCTTCGTCGACGACGTCGGCCACCGACCGGAAGCTGCCGTCCTCGCCGTAGATTCCGGCGGCTTCACGCCAGCCCTCCGGCTGCACCCCGTACTGCTTGCCGAGCAGCGCCACGAAGATTCCGGCCTTCTGCGCGCCGAATCCCGGCAGCGACGCGATCCGCTCCCTCAGTTCGTCGCCGGTGCGGACGCCGCGCCACAGATTGCCGGCGTCGGACTCGTAGGAGTCCACCAACACCCGGCAGACGGCTTGGACCCTTTTCGCCATCGCTCCCGGAAACCGGTGCACCGCGGGGCGTTCGGAGCAGACAGCGGCGAAGCTGTCCGGATCGGCGTCCGCGATGGCCCGCACGTCCAGTCCGCCGCCCATCCGGTCCGCGATCACCGCGGGGCCCGCGAAGGCCTTCTCCATCGTGACCTGCTGGTCCAGGACCATGCCGATCAACAGCGCGTTCGGGTCGGTGGACAGCAAGGCATCCGCCCGCTCGTCCCCGGTCAGGTGCAGTGCGGACGCCGTCATGGCCGCCAGCCTGGCACAGGCCGCTGCCGATCGTCACGGCCGGCCCGCGAGCACCCGACCGCCCTGCCGGCCCGACGATGAGAGCCCATGCCGCGGCCGGGCCTTTGATCGGCCGGTGCGGTCCGTAGGTGATCCGCGCTGACCGTCCTACTCTGCAGTGCATGACCTCCACGAGGGTGTCGATCCGCAGGAACCGGCGGCTCAGGGTGCCTGGTCTCGCTTTCCACCGAGCCGTGCTGACACCGGCCGGCTGGATGGCTGTGCTCGCGCCCGGCGCGGCGGCCGGCGCGGCGCTGGCCGTCACAGCCTCCGCTCGCCGCCGCGGTGCCGGGCGGCTGGCCACCGGCATCGGAGCCGGCGCGCTGACCGGTCTGTTGATCACCAGGGCGGTCGACGAGGTGCAGTGGCGGCGCAGCGCGGTGTCCCTACCGGTTGACGAACCCGATGCCGCACTGGATCTGATGCAGGCGGTGCGCGCGGAGGGCGTGCAGGCCGACATGGTGCGCGCCGACGACGACGAACCCGATCGCGGTCGTCCGCATTACGCCCTTCGGTACCGGGCCAAGGACGACCGGCGGGTGCGCGCCGTGTTCGCCCGGCAGCAACGCTGACCGACGCACAAGCCGTCGTGCCGATGGCGCGTTCCTGCGCACTACCCTTCGGCCGGTGACCACGACTCCCCCGCTCTCGGACCCGAACGTCGTCGATCGACTGGGCGCTGACCTCCGTACAGCCGGGTACGACGCCGTCACGGTGCCCGACCTGCTCGGCCGCAGTGCGCATCGGGCGCTGGGCCGGGGCGAGTTGGCGCCGGCGCTGCGCGCCACCCGGGACGGCTCCGAGCTGTCGACGCTGATCAGGCTGTTCCTGTTGGGTGCCACCGAGGATGAGCGCGCGGTCGGCGCGGCGTTCGGGCACACCGGCATCGCGGACGCCGTCCGAACCGGTGCGCTGGAGCCCAGCGGGAACGGCTTTCGCGCCGCGTTGGACATCCGGCCGTACTCCGCGGACGCGCAGGAGTACCTGCTGGTGTCGGACCTGGACTCGGACACCCGCCCGGGACCGGTCCGCCCGGACCACGTGCTGGGCCTTGGTGCCGCCTCCATCACCCTGGCCAGGGCCGTGGTCCGGCGGCCGGTGCAGCGGGCCCTCGACCTCGGCACCGGCAGCGGGATCCAGGCGCTGCACCTCGCCGCGCACGCCGCGGAGGTGGTCGCCACGGACACGAACAGCCGAGCGCTCGCCCTCGCCGCCGCGACCGCGCGGTTGAACGGTCAGCAATGGGATCTGCGAGCCGGTTCGCTGTTCGAACCGGTCGCCGACGACGCCTTCGACCTGATCGTCTGCAACCCGCCGTTCGTGATCGGCGACGGCGAACAACGCTTCTCCTACCGCGATTCGGGCGTCGCCGGGGACGGTCTGTGCCGTGCGCTGATCGGCGGCATCACCCCCCACCTGCGTCCCGGCGGCACCGCCCAGCTGCTGGCCAACTGGATCGTCCGGGACGGCACCGACTGGCGCGACCGGGTCGGCGGCTGGGTGTCGGGCACCGGCTGCGACGCATGGGTGGTGCAGCGCGAACTGGCCGACCCGGCCGAATATGTCGGGCTCTGGCTCAGTGATGCCGGCGAGGACCCCCGTTCGGCCGGAGCGGGCCGCCCCGGGTCCGATCGGGCCGGGGCTGACCGAGTTGCGGCCACCGCGCTCGCGGAACGCTGGCTCGACTATTTCGCCGCGGAGAACGTCGTCGGCATCGGCATGGGATTGATCACCCTGCAGCGCAACGACTCTCATGACCCGTCGGTCACGCTGGACGAGATCACCGGGCCCGACGAGGACCTCACGGGCGACGAGGTCGAAGGCTTCTTCGGGCGGCGCGGATGGGTCGAGGGTCTCACCGATGCGGACCTGCTCGCGACACCGTTGACGCTGTCCCCGCAGGTGATGCTCGAGCAGCGCTCGCTGGCCGGCCACGAGGGCTGGACGACGGTGCTGCGCCTGCTGCGGCGGGTCGGCGGACCCGGGGCGACGCTTCAGGTCGACGAGTGGGGACAGGCCCTGCTGGGCGGTTGCACCGGCACCGTTCCGCTGCAGTTGCAGGTCGACCTGCTGGCGGCGGTGCACGAACTGTCCCCTGAAGCGCTCGCCGCTGCGGTGCTGCCGGCAGTCCGGGTCGCGGTGGTCAGAGGACTTCTGCTGCCCGTGGAGTGACGGTCAGGCCGGCGGCAGCCGCAGCCGTCCGGTCCGGCGCGCAGCGAGCTTCCCGGCGAGCACGCCGGCCAGCGCGCCCGCCGTCAGCACGCGCCCCGCACTGAACGCCGAGAGCAGGGACAGCACGGAACCCACCGACAGAGCGGACGCGACCGACGCGGCCGACATCACCGAGGCGATGGACAGCACCGACCCGGCCGAGCCGATCGACAGAATGGAGCCCGCCGACCCGATTGACAGGATGGAGCCGGACGACCCGATCGACAGGATGGAACCCGCCGAGCCGACGGACAGCAGGGAGCCGGCGGACCCGAGGGATTGCCGGGAACCCGTCGAGCCGGTGGGATGCCCGGTGCGCTGGTGTTTCATCGGCACATCGTGCACGTCCCCGGCGCGGCCCGCAGCCCGATGTGTACCCGGCAGCCCAGTGCGGTGATCAGCGCTGAATGCGGTGACCGCGGGCGGATGCGACGATGGCCCGGTGCGAGCCGTTGCCAGCAGGGTCAGCAGTGCCGATGTCAGTGTCGACGGCGCGGTGGTCGGGCGGATCGACCGTGACGGACTGCTCGTGCTGGTCGGGGTGACGCACACCGACACGGTGGACACCGCGCGGAAACTGGCCGGGAAGCTGGTCGAGATGCGGATCCTGCGCGGTGACGAGTCCTGCGCATCGGCGGGTGCACCGCTGCTGGTGGTCAGCCAGTTCACCCTTTATGCCCGCACGGACAAGGGCCGCCGTCCTTCCTGGAGCAACGCCGCCTCCGCGGACCGCGCCGAGCCATTGGTGGTGGAGGTCGTCGAGGAGCTCCGGCGCCGGGGCGCCACCGTCGAAACCGGCGTCTTCGGCGCCACCATGGCGGTGCGGAGCGTCAACGACGGGCCGTTCACCATCCTCATCGAGGTGTGACGATCACCGCAGGCTCCGGCTGCATCCGATCGGCCATTCTCACGCTGCGCAGACTACGGTCACGCAGAGCACCCGAAATGGCGGTCGAGTGAGCCTCCATCACCCCTTGTGAAGGCATTCACATGCAGTTCTCATCATCGGCACACGCGGTGCCACAGCCTCGCGGGTTTATCTACTCCGCAAGCATCATTCCGTCGGGCGGCCCCCATCCGCAGACGCTGAGAACGTCGGGATCAGGGAACTAAATCAGGGCTGACAGGCGTTCGAATAATTGCCGGGTCGACAGTGATCGGTCCGCTGAACGTGATGAAGGGAGCATGACATGGCCGCCACTTCCCTTGCGACGACCGATAAGACCGCTGCTGCCACGGCCGCTGCCGACCGGGCCGCTGCCAAGGCCCGCGCAATCAGCCGCGAAGAAGATCTCGACGCCCAGGGTCCGTCCGCCGACCTGGTGCGGGTGTACCTGAACGGAATCGGCAAGACCGCCCTGCTGACCGCGGAGCAGGAGGTCGATCTGGCCAAGCGCATCGAGGCCGGCGTCTTCGCCACCCATATGCTGGATTCCGGAAAGCGCCTGTCGCCGCAGCGGCGCATCGACCTGAAGATGATCGTCCGCGACGGCGCACGGGCCCGCAATCACCTGCTCGTCGCCAACCTCCGGCTGGTCGTCTCGCTCGCCAAGCGCTACACCGGACGCGGAATGCCACTGCTGGACCTGATCCAGGAGGGCAACCTAGGGCTGATCCGGGCTGTCGAGAAGTTCGACTACACCAAGGGTTTCAAGTTCTCCACCTATGCGACGTGGTGGATTCGGCAGGCGATCTCACGCGGCATGGCAGACCAGGGCCGGACCATCCGGCTCCCCGTCCACCTGGTCGAACAGGTCAACAAGCTGTCCCGGTTGAAGCGAGAGCTGCACCAGCAGCTGGGCCGCGACGCGACGATGGCCGAGTTGGCGAACGAGTCCGGCATTCCGGAGGAGAAGATCGCCGACCTGCTCGACCACGCCCGCGACCCGGTCAGCCTGGACATGCCCGTCGGCTCCGATGAGGAGGCCCCGCTGGGCGACTTCATCGAGGACAGCGAATCGACCTCCGCCGAGGCGGCCGTCGTCGCCGGCTTCATGCACGACGACATCAACCGGGTGCTCCGCACTCTGGACGACCGGGAGCAGACCGTGGTCCGGCTTCGTTACGGGCTCGACGACGGTCGTCCGCGGACGCTCGACGAGATCGGCCGGGTCTTCGGCATCTCGCGCGAACGTGTGCGGCAGATCGAGCGAGATTCGATGGCGAAACTGAGGGTCGGCGATCGGTCCGAGGTTCTTCGGTCCTACGCCAGCTGAGATCATCACGGCAGACGCCGCGGCCGAAGAGCCGATGCGCACGCCGTTACCGGAGAGACCGGGTCTGCCAATGGCGGGCCCGGTCTTTCGTTTGTCCGGTGTCGTCCGCGAACCACCCGGGACGGATGGCCACGCCGGCTGCCGGTTCTGCGAAGATCCTCCCGTGGCTACCTCCCCGTCCCCCACGACGACCCAGAAGTCCGGCGCCGGACTGGTGTTGGTGGTGCTGGCCAGCAGTCAATTCCTGATGACGCTCGACAGCTCGGTGATGAACGTGTCGATGACGACCGTTGCCGCCGATCTCGGCACCACCATCACCGGCATCCAGACCGCCATCACCCTGTACACGCTTGTCATGGCGACCCTGATGATCACCGGCGGCAAGCTGGGAACGATCATGGGCCGGCGCAAGGCGATGGGGATCGGCCTGGTCATCTACGCCGTCGGTTCGTTCACCACCGCGATCGCGCCCAACCTGGCGGTGTTGCTGATCGGGTGGTCCCTGTTGGAGGGGATCGGGGCCGCGCTGATCATGCCCGCGATCGTCGCGCTGGTCGCCTCCAACTTCCCGCCCGACAAGCGGTCGGCCGCGTACGGAATGGTCGCCGCCGCGGGAGCCGTCGCCGTCGCCGCGGGGCCGCTGATCGGCGGTGCCGTCACCACCTACGCGTCCTGGCGCTACGTCTTCATCGGCGAGGTCGTCCTCGTGCTGGCCATCCTCGCGGTGCTGCGCAAGGTGAACGATGTCGCCCCGACCCCCGGCCGCGTCGATCTGATCGGCTCGGTGCTGTCCGTCATCGGCCTCGGCCTGTTCGTCTTCGGCGTGCTTCGCTCCAGTGAGTGGGGCTGGGTGATCGCGAAGCCGGGCGGGCCATCGCTGCTCAACGTCTCGCTGACCATCTGGTGCATCGCGGGCGGCCTGCTGGTGGTGTACGGGTTCCTGCGCTGGGAGACCCGTCTGGAAGCGATCAACGCCGCGAATCCCGCCGCACTGGAGCCGCTGGTGCGGCCGAGCATGCTGGCCAACCGGCAGCTGACCGGCGGGCTGAGCATGTTCTTCGCCCAGTTCATGATCCAGGCGGGCGCGTTCTTCGCCGTGCCGCTGTTCCTGTCGGTCGTCCTCGGGCTGACCGCTCTGGAAACCGGGGTCCGGCTGGTCCCGCTGTCGATCGCACTCCTGGTCACCGCGATCGGCGTCCCGAAGCTGTGGCCCAGGGCCAACCCGCGGCGGGTGATCAGGATCGGCCTGCTGCTGATGATCGTCGGGATCGGTTTCCTGGTCGCCGGGATGGACCCGGACGCCGACGCGGCGGTGCTCACCATCCCGATGGTGCTGATGGGCCTGGGCCTCGGCGCGCTGGCCTCCCAGCTGGGCGCCGTCACGGTGTCCGCGGTCTCGCAGAAGGAGACGGCAGAGGTGGGTGGCCTGCAGAACACCGCCACCAACCTCGGTGCCTCGATGGGCACCGCCCTGATCGGCTCGGTGCTGATCGCGACCCTGAGCGGTGTTGCCCTGGCCGGCGTCGCCAGCAGCCCGGAGATCAGTGATTCGCTCAAGTCGCAGATCTCCACGGAGCTGGTGGGCGGCGTTCCGTTCGTCTCCGACGATCAACTCGCCGCAGGCCTGGCCAACGCCGGCGTCAGCCAACCGGAGATCGACACCATCACCGAGATCAACGCCCAGGCGCGGCTCGAGGCACTGCAGGTGGCATTTGCGCTGGTCGGGCTGATCGCCATCGGGGCGCTGTTCCTGACCGGCCGGATCCCGACCGTTCCGCCGGGCAGTTCGACAGCGCACGAGCCGAAACCGGAACCGAAGGCCAACGCGCCGGACTGACCGTCAGAGCAGGCGGCGGCGGACGTCGGGCTGTGCTGCCGGCGGTCCGATCCGCGCGGTCGCACCGGTCACCATCACCCCGGCCGGTCCGGCCAGTACCGGCTGCAACTGCAGCTGCATCAGCTCGGGCAGATCGTCGGCCATCACCGACAGTCGCAGTGCGAGGTCGATCAGCGGACCCCGCGGCACCACCCGGGTCCCCCGGTACCCGTTGAGCAGCGGGCTCGCCCGCGGCGCGTCGATCAGGTCCGCGGCGTCGGCGTCGGTCAGGGGTACGGCCCGGTAGGCCCTGTCGTCGAGCAGTTCGGTGGCGACCCCCCCGATGCCGAACGAGATCAGCGCCCCGAACGACGGGTCCGCGGTGATCCGGAAGACCGTCGGCACCTCGGCGTGATCCCGCGGCACCTGCTTCTGCACGTACAGCCAAGGACCGGCGATGGTCAGCAGGTTGTCGTACTCGCGGCGCAACTGGTCAGCCGACTCCACTCCGAGCCGGATCCCGGACTGATCGAGCCGGTGCCGCAGCGCCTGGTCGAACGACTTGAGCGCCACCGGGTAGCCGATCTCCTCCGCCGCGGCGAGGGCATCCTCGACGGAGCCGATCGCCTTGAACGCTGCGATGTCGATGCCGTAGCAGTGCAGGAGTGAGACGACCTCGATATCGGTGGTGGCCCGTTCGCGATCGTCATGCCCGCGCATTCGGTTGATCGCCCCTCTGGCGGCGGCGGTGTCGATCCCCGACAGTTCGGGGATGGTGCCGGGTGGCCGGGCCAGCCAGCCGCCGTACCGCACCGCGTGCGCGAGCGCGGCGACGGCCCGCTCCGGGGTACGGAACGACGGGAGTGATCCGCGGCCGGCGCTGCCGTCGTCGGACCGGACCACCAGGTGCTGCAGCAACCCGTCGACCGCGAGGAACGTGGTCACCACCGGCACCCGTGCCTTCATCACCGCCTCGTGCAGCGCGGCCGCGTGCCGATGTCCCTGGGTGGCGACCGACGGCGCGTAGACCACCACCAGTGCGTCGACGTCATCCCGTTCGGCCGCGGCGCTGACGGCCGCCGCGAGCGCCTTGGCGCTGACGGCCGCGCCCAGATCGAGGGCGGCCCCGTCGACGATCAGCAGGCCCTCGTCGATCCCGGCGTCCACCGCGAGCATGCCCAGCGCGCTCGAGTTACCAATGATGGCGATCCTGTTGCCCTTCGGTACCTGCTGGGTGGACAACAACTGCGCGACGTCGAACGCCGCCGTCAGAGTGTCGGTCCTGATCACCCCGGACTGGGCGAACAGGGTGCCGACGGCCGCGTCGGACACGTGCCGGGAGCTGGCCGCAAGACCTGGGCTGAGCGCGGCATGACGGCCGGATTTCACCGCGATCACCGGTTTCTTCCGGGCGAGAACCCTGGCCAGCCGGGCGAACTTGCGTGGGTTACCGAAGGATTCCAGGTACAGCAGGACGACCTCGGTGCGGTCGTCGCCCTGCCAGAACTGCAGGAAGTCGTTACCCGAGACGTCGGCCCGGTTGCCGGCCGAGACGAAGGTCGAGATCCCCAGCCCGCGCGCCGCGGCGTCCGCGAGGATCGCGATGCCCAGGGCCCCGGACTGGCAGAAGAAGCCGATCCGGCCCGGCGGCGGCACCACGGGGGCGAGCGTGGCGTTCATCCGCACCGTGGGGTCGGTGTTCACCAGCCCCAGACAGTTCGGGCCGAGCACCCGCATCCCGGCTCCCCTGGCGACGGTCACCAGATGCCGCTGGGCCTCGGCGCCCTCGGGACCGTCGTCCGCGAAGCCGGCCGTCATGACCACCAGCCCGTGCACGCCCTTGATCCGGCAGGACTCGACGACGTCGGCGACCTTCGCCGCGGGCACCGTGACGATGGCCAGATCGACGTCATCGGGGATGTCGATCACCGAGGGGTAGGCGCGGACGCCGCGGATGGACCCGACCTCGGGATGCACCGGGAAGACCGGGCCGGTGAAGTCGCTCGTCAGCAGGTTGACCAGAACCGCGTGCCCGAGCTTCGTCTGATCCTTGGAGGCGCCGATGACCGCGATGGACCGCGGCGACAGCAGCCGGGCGATCGACCTGGCCTCCGCGCGGTGCTCACGCGCGATCATCACCTCCCGGGACTTGTCCGTCGGCTGGATGTCGAAAACGAGATCGACCACGCCGGAGTCGTACTCGCGCCGCACGGAGTACCCGGCGTCGAGGAAGACCCTGAGCATCGAGGTGTTCTCCCCCAGCACCTCGGCGGTGAACCTGCGGATCCCGCGTTCCTGTGCCGCGGCGGCCAGGTGCTCCAACAGGATCGAGCCGAGGCCGCGGCGCTGCTGCGCGTCCTCGACGACGAAGGCCACCTCGGCGGCCTCGGTGTCACCGGTCTCGTTCCGGTGGTACGTGCCGGCCGCGATGATGTGCCCGGCGAGGACCGCGACGATGCCCGCCGAGTCGTAGTAGTCGACGCTGGTGAACAGCGACACCTGCTCGGCGGAAACCTCGGAGAACACCGAGAAATACCGCAGGTACAGCGTTCTCGCACTCATCCGGCCGTGCATGGCGCGGATCTCCGCGGCGTCGGCCGGGCCGGACGGGCGCAGGTGCACCACCCCGCCGTCGGCCAGCAGGACGTCGGCCTCCCAGTGCTGCGGGTACGGGGCGTCCTGTACTTCGGTCGCGACCGCGGTGAGCGATACCGCCTGCGGGTCAGTCACGCGGATCGTGCGGATCGAGTCCGTGCAGCGGATAGAGCTCCGAGCGGGTGTCGCCGATGGCCCGGTCCACCGTCATGCCGTCGGTGCCGTCCCACTTGTCGTAGGCCACCAGGCCGGTGGTGCCCTCGTTCATGACGGTCGGCAGTTCGACGTCCGGGCGCGCGGTGCCGGCCTCGGCCAGCCAGTTCGGCGGCATCGCCGTCGCCGGGTCGAGGTCGTGCCCGGAGACGATGGCCAGCATGTGCGTCCAGGCCCGCGGCACCACCCGCACGGGCGCGTAGCCACCACCACCCAACGCGAGCCAACGGCCGCCGGTCACCGATTCGGCGATGTCGCGCAGCGCCAGGTACGACGTCCGCTGGCCGTCGATGGTGAGTTGGAGGTTCGCCAGCGGGTCCTCCCGGTGGGTGTCGGTGCCGTGCTGGGTGACCAGTACCTCGGGCCCGAATGCCCGCACCATCGCCGGAACCACGGCGTGAAAGGCCCTGAGCCACTGCGAATCCGTTGTTCCGGCGGGCAGGGCGATGTTGACGGCCGTGCCCTGTGCGGCGTCCCGCCCGACCTCCGCGGGGAAACCCGTTCCCGGGAACAGCGAGAGCGGCGTCTCGTGGATGGAGACCGTCAGCACCCGCGGGTCGTCGTAGAACGCCGCCTGCACACCGTCGCCGTGGTGCGCGTCGACATCGACATAGGCAACACGGCGCACCCCGGCATCGAGCAGCGCCTGGATGCCCAGCGCTGCGTCGTTGTAGATGCAGAAGCCCGAGGCGTAATCCGGCATCGCGTGATGCAGGCCGCCGCAGAAGTTCACCGCGCGCTGCACCTCGCCGTGCGCGATCGCCCTGGCCGCCGCGATGGAGCCACCGGCGATCAGCGCCGCGTTGTCGTGCATCCCGATGAACACCGGGTTGTCGTCGGTGCCGAGGCCGTGCTGCAGCGCGCCGAGCGCGCCGTGCTCCGAGGCATCGCGGACGGCGGCGATGTACGCGGGAGTGTGGATGCGCCCCAGGGTCTCGTCGTCCGCGGGGTCCGGCGACAGCACCTCGTAGTGGTCCAGGACGCCGAGTTCGCCGGCCAGTGCCCAGGTCAGTTCCCAGCGCAACGGGTGCAGCGGATGGTCTCCGCCGAGGTCGTACCCCAGCATGCGAGGGTCCCAGACCACCAACGGCGCCGTCATCGGCTCAGGCTAGTGCCAACCCCGCCGGGCGCTCCACACGGTGCGCGCACGCGTGTTTCGGATCCCCATCCCGGGAGGTCGCGTCCGGTCAGACGTCCTCACCACCGAGCAGCACCTTGCCGCGATTGGCCCGCCGCTCCAGATGCCGATGGGCATCGGCCGCACGGTCCAGCGGGAAGACGGCGTCGATGTCGACGGTGAACCGCCCGGCGGCCACCGCGGACAGCAATTCCGCCAGGTCGGGCCGCGGGTCGTACCCGTGCTCGATCAGCGCGTTGATCTGGAAGCCGAAGATCCGTCCGTTCTTGGGGTAGAAGTCCCTGGTGTCGATGGTGCTCGAGGCCAGCGCAACATTCGCCATCGCGACCACCCGGCCGCCGTACCCGGTCACCCGCAGGCCGTCGGCGAAGACCTGGCCGCCGACGAGGTCGAGAACGGCGTCGACCCCTTTGCCGTTCGTCAACTCGGCGACCTGGGCTGTCAGGTTGTCGCCGGTCGCGGTCGTGCTGTCCAGGACGTGCTGCGCTCCGAGTTCGGACACCCAGGCGACCTTCTCGGGCGATCCGGCGGTGGCGATGACGGTCGCGCCGGCGTCCAGGGCGATCCGGACGGCGGCACTCCCGACCCCGCTCGCGGCCGCCGGGACGAACACGACCTCACCGCGCCGGATCTCGGCCAGCCGGTGCAGGCAGTACCACGCGGACAGCCAGGCCGTCGGCAACGCGGCGGCCGCTCGCAGGTCGACGGCGTCCGGGATCGCGACGACCTTCCGCGCGGTGACGACCGCACGGTCGGCGTAAAAGCCCGGGGCATTGGTCTCCCCCAGCGCGATAACCCGCTGACCGACCGTGATGTCGACGACGTCCGTGCCGACCGCCAGCACGGTGCCCGCGGCCTCCACCCCGAGAATCAGCGGAGGCTGACCCGCACGGTGGTAGCGGCCTGTGCGGACCAGGATGTCCGCCCGGTTGACACCGGCCGCCTCGACCGACAGCACGACCTCGTCAGGACCGGGTGCGACATCCGGTAGCTCCCGGACCCGGAGTACCTCCGGGCCGCCGAATTCGCGAATCTGTATGGCCCGCATGCGCTCTCCACTTCCGCGGCCGTCAGCCGCCTGTCGCCACCGGACGGCCCAGGGCGCACCACTGCGAGTATGAACCCGGGTACAGCGCGAGCTGGAGCCCGGCGAGCTCGCCGGCCAGGATCAGCTGGCAGGCCGTCACCCCGGATCCGCAGGAGGCGGCGGCCGTGGGCGTCGACGGTGGTGGTCGGGCCGCATCGTGTCGGACCGGCGATCCCGACGAAGGCGACGCGTCGGCGATCTCGTCCGGCGGCCGGAACCGTGCCGTCCGGGCTCAGCAGCTCGGCACCGGCAGGTTCACCGAGCCGGGGATGTGCCCGGCAACCGGGTCCAGCGGCTCGACCTCGCCGCGGAATCGCTCGGCCGCTCGGGCATCGACCAGCACGCCGTCGCCGGACGTCCGGCCAGAGTCGCGCCGCGTCGTCGACCTCGACGACCGGCATCCCGCCGGGCCACGACCGTGATCGATCCCGGCGGCCGGCGGATGCCCGTCACCGGCCTCCACCGGTCGGGAGGGCCCGGCGGACCAGGCCGGGAAGCCACCGTCGAGCACCCGCACGTCGCTGCAGACCCGACCAGCGCAGCAGCCACCACGCCCGGGCGGCGGCCAGCCCGTTGCCGCCGTCATAGGCGACGACCGCCGAACCGTCGTTGATCCCGGCGGCCCGCCAGACCCGCCTGCAGATCCGCCGGATCCGGCAGCGGGTGCCGGCCGCCCGACCGGCCGGGCCGGCGAGCTCGCGGTCGAGGTCGACGAAGACAGCGCCGGGGAGGTGCGCGCGGCGGTAGCCGTCCCGGTCGCTGCCCGCGAGCGTCCAGCGGACGTCGAGCAGCACCGGCGGCGCCGCCCTGCCGGTCGCGCAGCAGGTCGGCGGGCCGGCCGGCGGAATCGCGGACGGCGACGGCGGGCGGCCGGCTGCGTCGGCGGACATCAGCGGGTACTCGTGTCGGACAGGCTGCGCATGCCGGCGGCGCCTCCTCGATCCGGCAGGGCGGTACCGGCGGAGCGGCTCCGCGCCGCCGCGCCCGACGGCCGGGTAATATCACGAGGGCCAAGAAGGGGACCGCCAGCGTGAACGACCTGATCGACACGACCGAGATGTACCTGCGAACCATTTTCGAGCTCGAGGAAGAGGGCATCGTTCCGCTCCGCGCCCGGATCGCCGAGCGGTTGAACCAGAGCGGCCCGACGGTGAGCCAGACCGTTGCCCGGATGCAGCGGGACGGATTGCTGGTGGTCTCCGACGACCGTCACCTCGAACTCACCGACCTCGGTCGCGACCGGGCCATCTCCGTGATGCGCAAGCACCGGCTCGCCGAGCGGCTGCTGCTGGACGTCATCGGGCTCGAGTGGCAGGACGTGCACGTCGAGGCCTGCCGCTGGGAACACGTGATGAGCGAGCAGGTCGAACAGCGGCTGATCGCCCTGCTCGGGCATCCGCAGACCTCGCCGTACGGCAACCCGATTCCTGGCCTGGACCATCTCGGCGAGCCGGCCGGGCCGGTGCACCGAGACCCATCTCGATCTGATCGGCGCCGACGTGGCCGCCGGCCGCGGCGGCCGGTACGAGGTGCGCCGGATCATCGAGATCGTGCAGAACCAGCCGATGGTGATGGACCGGTTGCACCGCGGCGGGGTGGTTCCCGGTGCGGTGCTGGAGTTCTCGGTCCGGGGCGACGCGATGGTCGTGGTGGACGGCGCGACGCACCACCGAACTGTCCGCCGGACATCGCGCACGGCATCCACGTGCGCCCGGCGGCCTGACGCCGGCGACCGAGGCCGTGCCGTCTGCCCGGATCCGGGGTCAGACTGCCAGCGCGGCTGATCAGTCCGCACGGTGTCGGGACCCGTCGGCACTCCGGAGGTCGCGTGGACCCGTGAGCATCTCCGCGCTGATCGCGCTGCCGCGCGCCGTGCTGGCGCCGCTGCTGTCCGTGGCTGGCCGGTTCGTCCGGATCCCGCTGGTCGTCTTCGAGATCGTGCTCGGCATGCTGATCGGTCCGTCGGTGCTCGGCTGGGTGCAGCCGAACGACTTCACCGACAAGCTGGCGGAGTTCGGCCTGGCCATGCTGTTCTTCCTGGCCGGCAACGAGATCGACTTCGAGCGGATCCGCGGGCCGGCCGCTGAACCGGTCGATCGCTCGGCTGGCTGATCTCGCTGGTGGTCGGGGTCGGCATCGGCGTGCTGCTCGCGCCGACCGCGGCGGCCGGCGTGTTCATCGGTGTCGCGCTGACCAGCACCGCGCTGGGCACCCTGATGCCGGTGCTGCGGGACGCCGGCGAGCTGCGCACGCCGTTCGGCACCGCGGTCATCGCGATCGGCGCGGTCGGCGAATTCGGCCCGCTGATCGCGATCTCGCTGTTCCTGTCCGGCCGGCAGCCCGGGCATCGCCACCGTCGTGCTGATCGGCTTCGTGCTGCATCACCGGCGGTCGCGATCTACCTCGCCGGCCGCGGCCCGCACCCGCGGCTGCATGCGCTGATCACCGCCACCCTGCACACCAGCGGGCAGTTCGCGGTCCGGCTGGTGCATCTGCTGCTGCTCAGCCTGGTCGGCGCTGAGCATCGTGCTCGACCTGGACATGCTGCTCGGCGCGTTCGCCGCCGGGGTGATCACCAAGCTGCTGCTCGCCGGGCGCGACACCGGCCGACGCGGAGGCGATCGACGCCAAGCTGGAGGCGGTCGGCTTCGGCTTCCTGGTGCCGGTGTTCTTCATCAACACCGGGGTGACCTTCGACCTCGACGCGCTGCTGTCAGCACCGCACGGCGCTGCTGCTGCTGCCGGTGTTCCTGTCCTGCTGCTGCGTGGTCCGCGGCCTGCCCGGACTGCTGACCGCTCCGCGGGGCTCGCGCCGGCGCGACCGGCGGGCGATCGTGCTGTTCGGCGCCACCGGGCTGCCGATCATCGTCGCGGTGACCGAGATCGGCGTCGAGACGCGGCGACCTGGCCGCCGGCACCGCCGCGGCGCTGGTCGGCGCCGGCATGCTGTCCGTGCTGCTGTTCCCGCTGCTGGCGCTCGGCCAGCACCGCAAGGCGCCGGACGGCGACGGTGAAGCCGCCGGACATCGACGAGCAGCGTGGCCGAGGAAGGATGAGCACGCGTGATGGCTGGACGGAGCTGCGGGTCCGTACTCTCGGATGTTAACCTGGTGATGCCAACGCC
>CAVXYU010000021.1:0-85309 GCA_963766015.1 uncultured Actinomycetota bacterium
CCTGCAGCGAGGTGATGGACCGTCCGCGGGTGGAGGTGATCCGTTCCTGCAGCTCACCCATCTCGTCGGCCAGCGTCGGCTGGTAACCCACGGCCGACGGCATCCGGCCGAGCAGCGTGGATACCTCCGAGCCCGCCTGGGTGAATCGGAAGATGTTGTCGATGAACAACAACACGTCCTGGTTCTGCACATCGCGGAAGTACTCAGCCATGGTCAGTGCGGACAGAGCGACGCGCATACGGGTGCCGGGCGGCTCGTCCATCTGGCCGAACACCAGCGCCGTGTCGTTGATGACGCCGGACTCCGTCATCTCGGTGAAGAGGTCGTTGCCCTCGCGGGTCCGCTCCCCCACCCCGGCGAAGACCGAGGTACCACCGAAGTTCTTGGCGACCCGGGTGATCATCTCCTGGATGAGCACCGTCTTGCCGACGCCGGCACCGCCGAACAAGCCGATCTTGCCGCCCTGCACGTACGGGGTCAGCAGGTCGATGACCTTGATACCGGTGACCAGCTGCGTCGTCCGGCCCTCGAGCTGGTCGAATGCCGGGGGCTTGCGGTAGATCGGCCAGTGCTCGGCATCCTCACCGGTCCCCGGCGCATCCAGGCAGCGGCCGAGCGCATTGAACACGTGCCCCTTGACGGCGTCTCCCACCGGCACCGAGATCGGGGCACCGGTATCGGTCACCGGCGCGCCGCGGACCAGACCGTCGGTCGGCTGCATCGAGATGCTGCGGACGATGTCGTCACCGAGGTGCAGTGCGACCTCGAGCGTCAGGGTGTGCGCGTCCCCGGCACCTGTCACCTCGACGTGCAGGGCGTTGAACAGCGGCGGGACACCGCCCCGCGGGAACTCGATGTCGACGACCGGGCCGATGACCCGGACGACCCTGCCGGTGGTGGGGGGTGCTTCGGTGGGGGTTGTCATGTATCAGTCCTCTTCGTTGCCCGATGCGGCGAGAGCATCGGCGCCGCCGACGATCTCGGTGAGTTCCTGGGTGATCTGCGCCTGCCGGGCCTGGTTGGCCTGCCGGCTGAGATTGCGGATGATGTCGTTGGCGTTGTCGGTCGCCGCCTTGCAGGCGGCGCGCCGGGCGGCCGACTCGCTCGCCGCCGCGTCCAGCAATGCGGCATAGATGCGGGTCTTGAGGTACTTCGGCAGCATCTCGTCGAGCAACCGATCCGAGGACGGCTCGAACTCGTACGACGGCAACAGGGTGTCCGGCGAATCGCTCTCGACGTACTCGATCTCCATCGGCGCCATCCGCCGCGCCTGCGGCCGCTGGGTGATCATCGACACGAAATGCGTGGACACCAGGTGGATCTCGTCGATGCCCGGCTGCCCGTCCTCGGTGGTCCCCGCGGATCCGGCGGTGAACGCCGGCAGCAGCGCCTCGGTCGCCCGCTCGGCGTCGGCATAGGTCGGCCGCTCGGAGAAGCCCGTCCACGATTCGGCGACCGGACGCTGGCGGAACGTGAAATAACCCAGCCCTTTTCGGCCGATCACGTAGATGACCGATTCCTTGCCCTGCGACCGGAGCAGCGCGGACAGTTCCTCTGCCGCCTTGATCACCGCGGAGTTGTAACCGCCGCACAGGCCGCGGTCCGCGGTGATCAACAGGATGCCGGCCCGCTTGGCTCATCCCGCTCGTTGAGCAGCGGGTGGTCCAGCGTCGACGCGGACGCGAGTGCCGTCAGCACGTCGGTGATCTGCATCGAGTACGGCGCAGCCGCGGCAACCTTGGCCTGGGCCTTGGCGATCCGCGAGGTGGCGATCATCTCCTGCGCCTTGGTGATCTTCTGCGTCGAACGGACCGACTTGACCCGTTGCCGCAGCACCCTGACCTGGGCGGCCATCACTCACCTCCAGCTGGAGCGACATCCGATCATCGGATCCGTCCATCACTTCTTGGCCGGCGGGCGCCGGACCTGGACCTGGACCTTCTCCTGGCCGACCTCGGCCTCGTCCATCGCCTGACCTCCGGCTGCCGGCCGAGGATCTGGCCCTCGGAGGTGGTGAAGTGTCGGAGAACTCGCCCAGGGCGGCGAGCAGAGCCTTCTCGCTGTCGTCGGACAGGTCGCGCTCGTTCTTGATGGCCTCCAACGGGCTGCCGTTGGAGTGCCGCAGGTACTGCAGGAACTCGGTCTCGAAGCGCCGGATGTCCTGCACAGGGACCCGGTCCATGTGACCGCGGGTTCCCGCCCAGATGGCGACGACCTGCTCCTGCACCGGGTACGGGCTGAACTGCGGCTGCTTGAGCAGCTCGACCAGTCGCGAACCGCGCGCCAGCGCCCGCTTGGAGACGTCGTCCAGGTCGGAGCCGAAGGCAGCGAACGCCTCGAGCTCGCGGTAGGCCGACAGATCCAGACGGAGCGTGCCGGACACCTTGCGCATGGCCTTGACCTGCGCGGCGCCACCCACCCGGGAGACCGAGATGCCGACGTTGACCGCCGGCCGGACACCGGAGTTGAACAGGTCGCCCTCGAGGAAGCACTGGCCGTCGGTGATGGAGATGACGTTGGTCGGGATGTACGCCGAGACGTCACCGGCCTTGGTCTCGATGATCGGCAGGCCGGTCATCGAGCCGGCGCCCAGCTCGTCGGACAGCTTCGCGCAGCGCTCGAGCAGGCGGGAGTGCAGGTAGAAGACGTCGCCCGGGTAGGCCTCGCGGCCCGGCGGGCGGCGCAGCAGCAGCGAGATGGCGCGGTAGGCCTCGGCCTGCTTGGACAGGTCGTCGAAGATGATCAGGACATGCTTGCCCTGGTACATCCAGTGCTGGCCGATGGCGGAGCCGGTGTACGGCGCCAGCCACTTGAAGCCGGCCGAATCAGAGGCCGGGGCGGCGACGATCGTGGTGTACGCCAGCGCTCCGGCGTCCTCCAGCGACTGCCGGACACCGGCGATCGTGGTGCCCTTCTGGCCGATCGCGACGTAGATGCAGCGCACCTGCTGCTTCGGGTCGCCGGTCTCCCAGTTCTGCTTCTGGTTGATGATGGTGTCGACGCAGACCGCGGTCTTGCCGGTCTTGCGGTCACCGATGATCAGCTGGCGCTGTCCGCGACCGATCGGCGTCATCGAGTCGATGGCCTTGATGCCGGTCTGCAGCGGTTCGCTGACGCCCTGTCGCTCGACGACGGACGCCGCCTGCAGTTCCAGCGCGCGGTCTCGTCGGAGACGATCTCGCCGAGCCCATCGATCGGCTGCGCCGAGCGGGTTCACCACCCGGCCCAGGAAGCCGTCGCCGACCGGAACGGAGAGCACCTCGCCGGTCCTGGTGACCTGCTGCCCCTCCTCGATGGTGTTGGCGTCACCGAGGATGACCGCGCCGATGGAGCGGACGTCGAGGTTCAACGCCACCCCGAGCACCCCGCCGGGGAACTCGAAGCAGCTCGTTGGCCATCGCCGACGGCAGACCCTCGACGGTGGCGATGCCGTCGCCGCACTCCGCGACGATGCCGACCTCCTCCCGGGTCACCTCGGGCGAGTAGTCGGAGACGTAGCTTTCGATCGCGGAGCGGATCTCGTCGGAGGAGATCGTCAACTCGGTCATCGCGTTCCCGTTCTGTGTCATCAAGGCCTGGTACTGCTATGTCAGATCGTGCGGTTCTGGTCGTGCGCCGGGCCGGCGGGCTGCCCCGGGGCGGGTGTCAGCCGGACATCCGGCGCCGTAGGGACTCCAGTTGCGCCGCGACGCTGCCGTCGATGACCTCGTCACCGACCTGCACGCGGATACCGCCGACCAGCGAGGCGTCGACCTCGAGGTGCGTGGAGACCTCGCGGCCGTAGATCCGGTTCAGCGATCGCTTCAGCCGGGCCGTCTGATCCTCGGTCAACGGTACGGCCGCCCTGACGAACGCGACGACCTTCTGCCGGCGCTCGGCGGCGGCGTCGACCAGTTCCCGTACCCCGAAGGTGAACGATCGGCCGGCGGTGTCGCGGGCCAGCGCATCGACGAGTTCGGTGACCAGCGGATGCGAACGGCCGGAGAGCAGCCGATCGACCAGCCGCGACCGGGCCCCCGGGTCCGCGGTCGGGTCATCCAGGATGACCGAGAGTTCCGGAGAGGCATCGACGATCCGGGAGAACCGGAACAGCTGATCCTCGACCTCGTCGAGCTCGCCGCGTCCGCTCCACCCGCAGGAACATCGCGGTCCGGCTCACCTTGCGCAGCGCGTCCTGGAGATCGCGGGAGGACGACCAGCTCTGCCGCACAGCGAACTCGACCACCGACATCGCTGCCGGGCCGATCTTCCCGGACAGCAGCCGCTGTGCGATGGCCACCCGGGTGTCCGCGTCGAGCGTGCCCTCGGACAGGGTCCGGCGCAGTGGCACCTCGTTCAGCAGCAGGTCGGAGACCTGATCGACCTCGGTGCCGAGGGCATTCAACGCTTCCGTGTCGAGGCGGTCGGCAACGGTGAGCAGGTGCGAGTTGGTCGCGATCAGCGACTCTCGACTGGCGATGTGTTGCATCAGCGTTCCAGGTCGGCCAGGAAGCGCTCGACCGTCCGGGTCTGCCGTGCGTCGTCCTGCAGCGACTCACCGACGACCTTGCTGGCCAGCTCGACCGATACCCGACCGAGGTCGGACCGCAGTTCGGCGACGATCTGCGCGCGTTGGGCCTCCAGCTGCGCGCGTCCGGCAGCGGAGATCCGTTCGGTCTCGGCGTGTGCCTGGGCGAGCATGTCGTCGCGGATCGCCTGCGCCTGGGCACGCGCATCCTCGCGGATCTTGGCGGCTTCCTCGCGGGCGCCGGCAAGCTGCTGGTTGTACCGGTCGAGTGCGGCCTTCGCCTCGTTCTGGGCCTCTTCGGCCTTGGCGATGCCCCCCTCGATCGCCTTGGTCCGCGCGGCATACGCCCGCTCGAACTGGGGCCAGACGAACTTGCCCAGGACGAACAGCAGCAGGGCGAACGCGATGGCCGCGATCAGCACCTCACCCCAGGGCAGGCCGATCGGGTTGGTGGCCTCCTCGGCCGCGGTGTTCACGATCATTCGGTCCTCACCTCTGCGCTATCGGGACTCTGAGCTAGCGGGTGCGGATCAGGTCAGGATGAACGGGACGACGAAGCCGAGCAGGGCGAGCGCCTCGGACACGGCGAACCCGAGGAACGCGTAGGTCCTGGTCAGGCCGGCCGACTCCGGCTGGCGCGCGGTCGAGGTGATGTAGGCGGCCCACACGATGCCGACACCGATACCGGGTCCGATCGCGGAAAGGCCGTACCCGAGGGTGCCGACGTTGCCGGTGACTTCCGCGAGCTGGTGTACAGACATGGGGTTGCTTCTCCCTTTCACGAGATCCGGTACCGGATCCTGGTGGTCGATCACTGACCGCGCCGGTGCGGGCCAGATGGTGCCGGTTCAGTTCTGGAAACTTCGGTGCTGGAACTTGCGGTGCTGGAACTTGCGGTGCTGGAACTTGCGGTGCTGGAATTGCGGTGCTGGAACTTGCGGTGCTGGAAACTGCGGTGCTGGAACTTGCGGTGCTGGAAACTGCGGTGCTGGAAACTGCGGTGAAACCTCGGTATGCGTATCAGTGCGAGTCGGCCAGTGATGATTCCAGGTAGATCGCGGTCAGCAGGACGAACACGTAGGCCTGCAGCGAGATGATCAACAACTCGAAGAACACCAGCCCGAGGCTGCCGATGAACGGCAGCGTCCCGAGCACGTAATTCAGGAACCCGCCCTCACCCCACAGGTAGACCGTGCCGAACGCCGCGATGGTGATCAGCATGTGTCCGGCGAACATGTTGGCGAACAACCGGATGGCGAGCGTGAACGGCCGAAGGATGATGTTCGACAGGAATTCGATCGGGATCAGCAGCAGATGCATGGCGATCGGGATCCCGGGGATGTAGCACATCAACTTGAAGAATCCGAAGAACCCGTGCTTCTGGATCCCGACGATCATGTAGATGAACCAGACCATGACGGCCAGCAGCACCGGGATCGCGAAGTGCGACGTGACCGGCAACTGGGCGACAGGGACGATGCCCCAAAGATTCTGGATCAGGATGAAGACGAACAGGGTGGCCAGGAAACCGGCCCACTTGCGGCCGTTCTTACCGCCCAGGATCTCGATCGCGACGCCGTTGCGGACGAAGCCGTAGATTCCCTCACCGGCGAACTGCAGCTTGCCGGGCAGCATCGCGGACTTGCGTGACGCGGCCAGGAAGAACGCCATCAGGATCACGGTGCCCAGGACCAGCAGCACCATCGCCTTGACCGATGCGATGACGCTGCCGTCGCCGATCTTGTCGAAGAAGAAGGAGTGCTCGACGGTTGGGGCGACGAATTCGCCGTCCTCGGCCGCCATCAGGCCCTGGGAGAGCAGACTCATGCTCAGGGACACTCGGTCTCCCTTCGGGTGCCGGCCGAAGGTGGCCCGTCGGCGGGTTCAGCTGATATGGGTGCTGCCATCACTCGTGCGCGTACTTCTCGTTCTCGGTGGAAGGCCTTTTCTCGATTGGCCAACTTCGCTGCTCTCAATGCTGTTGCTGCGTCGGCCTTTTGGGCCGATGTGCTCGTGACGCTTGTCGTCTCGGGGCGTCCGAACCGCATCACAACGGCGTAGATGCCCAGGGCCATTCCGATGACCAAACCGGTCGGCGTCATCAGGCGGGTATCCCACCAATGATCCAACAACCAACCGACTCCACCGAACACCACGAGTCCGGAGATCATGGTGCTGAGAACCGCCCAGCCCTGATCGACTCCCCCGGAGGGGGGCCGGGCTACGGCACGCATCTTCATGGCGTCCCGGACACTATCAGTTGCTCAAGACCCCCGTCGCACCCACCCAGGGTGATCCCCACCGCGTGTCTGGGATCACCGAAAAGGGCGCTGCGCGACCGTTTTCGCTGGTGACGGGCAACACGTTCGGGCGTGCAAGATCATCCGGGGTCGACGTAGTAGAGCTTCAATGTCCAGACATAGCGCATGTGTGCGCCGAGCCACAGGAACAGGCCGAGGCCGATCGCGCCGGCCATCCACCTGACGTCGACGAGCCCGTCGATCGGCATCGTCATCAGCACGATCGCCAGCACCAGCACCTTGATCACGTAGGCGAACAGGGCGGCGATCATCACCGTCTTGGGATTGGTCTTGCCGACCCAGGCGATCACCATCGCCGAGAAGGTGAAGAAGGCGCCGACGATCGCGGTGCCGATCAGGACGCCCAGCACGGCGCCCAGACCGCCGGGTGAAACCGGCGACCACGCCGAGTACGACCGCACCGGCGACCAGGGTGATCCAGCACAGCCTCAGGTGACCGAGCGACCAGATGCCTTCGGATCGGCTGCGGTCGGCGATCTTCTGCGCGGCACGGGCCTGCGCGGACAGGTCGACCGGGGCGCGCCGCGGGCCGGGGGTGCCGTCGTCCGGTGCCTTGCCGGGGAGCGTCACGGCGCCACCGCCGGCGGCGCACTGTCGCTGCGGACGCGGGCCAGCCGGCGGGCCCGCATCTCGGGCCAGGCGGAGAACGCGAGTGCCCACCGCGATCAGCACGCGACACCGGCACGATGGCGACCTCCCAGCGTGACGAAGACCAGCGAGACCGCTCCGCCGGCGAGCACGAACGCCCAGTAGTAGAAGATCAGCACGGCCTGCCGGTGGGTGTGGCCGATGGCCAGCATCCGGTGGTGCAGGTGCTGCTTGTCGGCGCTGAACGGATGGCGCCCCTCCTTGGTCCGCCGGATGACCGCCAGCAGGAAGTCCAGCACCGGGATGAAGACCACCGCCAGCGCGACGATCAGCGGCGCCAGCAGGGCGATGGTCGACCGCGGGCCGAACGTGGAGGTGTCGAGCTTTCCGCCCGCGCTGACCGTCGCGCCGGCCATCGCCAGCCCGATGAACATCGCGCCGGAGTCGCCCATGAAGATCCGGGCCGGTGAGAAGTTGTGCGGCAGGAAGCCGATGCAGGCCCCGACCAGCGCCGCCGCGATCAGCGGCGGCTGGGAGGCGGAGCTGACGTCGCCGGACAACGCCAGCTGCCGCGCGGAGAAGATGAAGATCGCGAGGGCGGAGATGGCCGCCACCCCGGCCAGCAGACCCGTCCAGGCCGTCGATGAAGTTCATCGCGTTCGTCAGCACGACCGTCAGCAGCACGGTCAGCACGATGCCCTGGGTCTGGTCGAGGCTGACCAGGCTGCCGCCGGTCGGCCCGCTCGCCGGGCAGCCAGAGCACCTGCCATTGCACGCCGAACAGCACCAGCACGCCCGCCGCGAGGATCTGTCCGGCCAGTTTGGCGATGGCGTCCAGGTCGAACCTGTCGTCCAGCACGCCGACCAGGCAGATCAACCCGCCGGCGGCCAGCACCCCGAGCACCTCGGACGACGACACGAACGCCCCGCCCAGCGCCGGCAGCTGCAGCGCCATCAGCACCGCGGCGGCGAAACCCGCGTACACCGCGACGCCGCCCATCCGCGGGATCGGCAGGGAGTGCACGTCCCGCTCCCGGATCGGTGTGACGGCGCCGAGCCGGACGGCGAGCAGCCGGACCAGCCCGGTCAGCAGGAAGGTGACGACCACGGCGGTCCCGAAGACCAGCGCGTACTCGCGCGTCGGGATCACATACTCCGCCACCGGGTCAGGGTAGTCGGGACGGCGCCGCCGCGAACCGACTCCGCGCATCGGCGCGCAGCGGCCGGAAAGAAAATCGCCGAACCGCGGAACCGCACGGCGATGTGGGCCGTCGTACAGATGTAGCTCCGATTCACTTTTCGTACGGATAAGGTCCGACGCCCGGACCCAGCATCGCCGCCGAGGACAACGAATCAGAACTAGCCCCACGCCGGGAGCTGCCCGCAGGCCCGATCGCGACACGCCGTCGCCGATCGGGCCTTCGGCCATTTTCGGCCTTCTGTCACGGCGGCTGCCCGGTCAGGCCGGCAGTTCGACCTCGCCGATGACCTCGCGGATGCGGTCGGTGCTGACAGCGCCGGCCCGCAGAACCCTGCGGCACCTCTGCGGTCAGGTCCACCACGGTGGAGGCCACGCCGATCGGCGAGGGACCGCCGTCGAGGTACACGGAGACGTCGTCGCCGAGTTGGGATGTCGCGTCGTCCGCGGTGGTGGCCGGCCGGGCTGCCACTGCGGTTCGCGCTGGAGACGGCCATCGGCCCGACCAGGCGCAGCAGGTCCAGAGCCACCGGGTGCAGCGGCATCCGGACCATGACGGTGCCCTTGGCGTCCCCCAGATCCCAGCTCAGGCTCGGCGCGTGCTCGATGACCAGAGACAGGCCGCCCGGCCAGAACGCCTCGATCAGCGTCCGGGCGACCGGCGGAACGGCCATCACCAGACCGTCGATCGTGGTCCACGATCCGACCAGGACCGGAACCGGCATGTCCGGTCCGCGGCCCTTTGCGGCCAACAGTGCTCGGACAGCGGCGGCGTTGAACGCGTCCGCGCCGATCCCGTAGACGGTGTCGGTGGGCATCACCACAAGATTTCCGGACCGGGCGGCGTGCGCCGCGGCTTCCAGACCGGCCCGCCTGGCCACCGGATCCGCGCAATCGAACATGGTCAACGGGGTCGTCCTCCCGGTACTGGTCATCCGGCTGATCACAGCATGTTCATGGTGCGTGTTCACCGTGCGTGCTCACGGTGTGGTCATCCTGATCCGGGTGGCCGTCACGAACCGGGACCGACCCGTCAGGTCCGGGTGATCGACGACATCGGTCAGCACCCGGCGATTGCCGAGCAGCGCCGGGCACGGACTCCCCCTGGGTGTCATCGTGCTCGATCGCCAGCACACCGCCGACCTTGAGCAGACCGGCGGCCACCGAGATCAGCGGCCGGATCAGCGCCAGACCATCGGGCCCGCCGAAGACTGCCTCAGCGGGGTCGTGATCGACCACCTCCGGCTCGACAACGGTGCCGTCCGGTACGTAGGGCGGGTTGGCGGTCACCAGGTCGGCGGCGGCGTCCAGGTCGGAGAGCAGGCGCGGATCGAGGATGTCGCCGCCCCGCAGTTCCACCGGTGTCCCGCCGCGGTCGACGTGCGCGACCACATTGCGCCTGGCCCAGGCCAGCGCCTGGTGGGAACGTTCGACGGCGATGACGCGGGCGTCGGGCCGGGCGGCGGAGATCGCCAGCGCAATCGCCCCACTGCCGGCACAGAGGTCGACGACGACGGGCGACCGAATGTCCGCGATGGCCTTCAGGGCCCAGTCGACCAGCCACTCGGTCTCCGGCCGCGGAATGAAGACCCCGGGACCGACAGCGATCCTGGCCAGCCCGAACTGCACGGACCCGATGATGTGCTGCAACGGAATGCGCTGCGCGCGGCGGGCCACCAGCGCCTGGTAGTCCTCGACCCAGGACGACTCGACGAGCGGCGTGAGCCCGAGCCGGGTGCGGGAAACGCCCAGCAGATGCGCGGCCAGTTCCTCCGCGTCGACGCCGGGACTCGGCACGCCGGCCGCGTCAAGGGTTGCGGTGGCCGAGACAATTGCCGACCGCAGCGACTGGCGACTCATGCCCGCCCGGCCGTGCCGGTGGCCAGCCGCTCGGTGCGGTCCGCCTGGGCCAGCGCGTCCAGCACCGCGTCGAGGTCGCCGTCCAGCACCGCGTCGAGGTTGTAGGCCTTGTATCCGACCCGGTGGTCGGCGATGCGATTCTCCGGGAAGTTGTACGTACGAACACGTTCCGATCGATCGACGGTACGAACCTGGGAACGACGGGCGTCCGCGGCGGCGGCGTCGGCGGTCGCCCGGGCAGCGGCCAGCAGCCGCGCGCGCAGGATCCGCATCGCCTGTTCCTTGTTCTGCAGCTGCGATTTCTCGTTCTGGCAGGACACCACGATGCCGGTCGGGAGGTGCGTGATCCGCACCGCCGAATCGGTGGTGTTGACAGACTGGCCGCCCGGGCCGGACGAGCGGAACACGTCGATCCGGAGATCGTTGGGGTCCACCGTGACGTCGACGTCCTCGGCCTCGGGAGCGACGAGCACCCCGGCCGCCGACGTGTGAATGCGGCCCTGCGATTCGGTCACCGGGACCCGCTGCACGCGGTGCACCCCGCCCTCGAATTTCAGCCGGGCCCACACCCCGTCGGCGGTGGCGGCCGGTGCCTTGATGGCCACCGTGGCGTCCTTGTAACCGCCCAGATCGGATTCGGTGGCCGAGAGCACCTCGGTCTTCCAGCCGCGACGTTCGGCGTAGCGCAGGTACATCCGGAGCAGGTCGCCCGCGAACAGGGCCGATTCCTCGCCGCCCTCACCGGCTTTCACCTCGACCAGGACGTCCTTGCTGTCGTCCGGGTCCCGCGGGGTGAGCAACTCCCCCAGCCGGGTCTCGAGCTCGGCGACCCGCTCGGCGACGGCCTGCGCCTCGTCTGCGAAACTCGCATCCTCCGCGGTCAATTCGCGAGCCGCCTGCAGGTCTCCCCTGGCCTCGTCCAGCGCCGTGGAGGTGGTGACGATCGGCGTCAGCTCGGCGTAGCGCCGGCCGAGCCGCCGGGCGACGGCCTGGTCGGCGTGCACCCCGGGGTCGTTGAGCCGGGCCTGAAGATCTTCGTACTCGGCCAGCAACTGCTCGATCGACGCGCGGGGCACGTCACCGGAAGCAGCGGACGTCATCTGTCTGCTTCCTCCTCGGCATTGATGTCACTTCGGGTCCAGCGGCTGTTGATCATGAGGCCCAGCACAGCTTTTCGGGCGTGTCGCCCGGCGTGTCGTGTGCTGGACTGCATGATCAACAACGAACGCCGGCGATACCCCGGAACAGCAAACGGCGCCCGCGGACCGTGTCGGTCCGGCGGGCGCCGTTGATGCGCTAGCGGCTGCGCTTGCCGTACCGCGCCTCGAAGCGCGCGACCCGGCCGCCGGTGTCCAGGATCTTCTGCTTGCCGGTGTAAAACGGGTGGCAGTTCGAGCAGACCTCGACGTGGATCTTGCCGCTGTTCTCGGTGCTGCGGGTGGTGAAGGTGTTGCCGCAACCGCAGCTGACCTCGGTGGTCACGTATGCGGGATGGATGCCGGTCTTCATGCGATGTCCTCTTTCGGTAGAGCCTTGCGTGGGGCGCCGGGTCGTCCGCGACGGTGCGTCGGGGGCGTGAACCGGAGCCGGGCTCGACCGACCAGTGTGCCAGATGGGTCGGTCAATTAGCCAAACAGCGAGCAGCGGCCGGCTATTCCGGCCCGCCGCCTCACCGGAGAACACGTCAGGGGATCGTGACCCCGATGACCGCCCTGGTGTCGCCGGTAAAACGGTTCATCATCCTGGTCCACCAGCCCATCAACCCGTATTTGGTCGCCAGCGCATCCAGCACCGCCGGCGCCTCGGAGTCCGGCAGCATCCGAGCAGTCGCGTCGACGGACTGCCCGCGCGGCTTGCCGCGGACAGTGCAGGGCGCTATCTGCGCCCGGCCGGCGCGCCGAATCCGCTTCACCTTGCCGGAGTCGCGAATGGTCCAGACCCGCAACTCGTCGCCGATCCGCACCACCCAGACAGGAGTCGGGACTGCTCGGCCGTCCTTCCGATAGGTCGTCAGCAGGGCGTAGTGCGCGGCACCGAGCACATCCAGCGGTGACGTCACACGCTCAGTCGCTGCCGGGCGTGTTCTTCGCCACCTGCATCAGGAACTCGACGTTGCTGCGGGTCTTGCGCAGCCGATCGAGCACCAGCTCCAGTGCCTGCTGGGTGTCCAGCGCCGCCAGCACCCGGCGGAGCTTGACGACGATCGCCAGCTCATCGGGCGAGAGCAGCAGGTCTTCCTTACGGGTCGACGACTGGTCGACGTCGATCGCCGGGAAGATCCGCTTGTCCGCCAGCCGCCGGTCGAGCTTCAGCTCGGCGTTGCCGGTGCCCTTGAATTCCTCGAAGATCACCGTGTCGCCGGCCGAACCGGTTTCCACCAGTGCGGACGCGAAGATCGTGAGGGAGCCACCGTTCTCGATGTTCCGGGCCGCGCCGAGGAACCGCTTCGGCGGGAACAGCGCCGTCGAATCGACGCCGCCGGACAGGATCCGGCCGGACGCCGGTGCCGCGAGGTTGTAGGCGCGACCGAGCCGGGTGATCGAGTCGAGCAGCACGACGACGTCGCGTCCCATCTCGACCAGCCGCTTTGCCCGTTCGATGGCGAGCTCGGCGACCAGGGTGTGGTCGGACGGCGGCCGGTCGAACGTCGAGGCGATGACCTCGCCCTTCACCGAACGCTGCATGTCGGTGACCTCTTCAGGCCGCTCGTCCACCAGCACCACCATCAGGTGGCACTCGGGATTGTTCGTGGTGATGGCGTTCGCGATCGCCTGCATGACCATGGTCTTGCCGGCCTTGGGCGGCGACACGATCAGCGCGCGCTGGCCCTTGCCGACCGGCATCACCAGGTCGATGACGCGGGTGGTCAGCAGGTGCGCCTCGGTCTCCAGGCGCAGCCGGTCGTTCGGGTACAGCGGCGTCAGCTTGGTGAACTCCGGCCGGTTCTTCGCCTGTTCGGGCTCGAGCCCGTTCACCGAGTCGAGCCGCACCAGGGCGTTGAACTTCTGCCGCTGGGCCTCGCCGTCGCGCTGCGCACGGACCGCACCGGTCACCGCATCGCCCCTGCGCAGGCCGTTCTTGCGCACCTGGGACAGCGACACGTACACATCATTCGGGCCGGTCAGGTAACCCGACGTCCGGATGAAGGCGTACGAGTCCAGCACATCCAGGATCCCGGCGACGGGGACCAGGACGTCGTCGTCGCGTACCTCCGGCTCGGCCGGGCCGTCCGGCGCGAAACGATCGCGTGACGTACGGCGGTTGCGGTCGCGGTAACGGCGGCCGCGGCGGCCGCGGCCGTCACCCTCGTCGTCGTCGTCGCGACGGTTGTCGGTGTTCTGCCGACCCTGGCGGTTTTGATTGTCGCGGGTCTGGTTGTCCCGGTTCTGATCGCGACCGCCCTGGCCGTCGCGGTTCTGGTCGCGCCCCTGGTTGTCACGGCCCTGGTTGTCACGGCCCTGGTTGTCCCGGCCCTGGTCCCTGCCCTGATCCCGGGACTGGCCTTCACGGCCCTGCTCCCGGGTCTGGTCACGGTTCTGAGTGTCCCTGGCCTGGCCGTTGCGCTCGCCGGTCTGCACGGCGCCGTCGCCGGTGTCGCGACCGTCGCGCCCGTCCCGGCGATTGCGCCGGTTCCGCCGGTTGCGCTGGCCGTCCTCGGAGTCGTTCGAGTCCTCGGAGCCGCGATCACCGGTGTGTTCGCGCTGGTCAGAGGTGGTCGCCGAACCGTTCTGCGAGGAATCGCGGCCATCGGTGTCGTCGGTGCGCTGTTGCCGGTCGCTCTCGGCCGGAGCCTGAGTGCCCGCCTGGGGTTGCGCACTCTCCCGGCTGTCAGAGTTGTCCCGTCGGGTGTCCGCGCCCGGCTCGCCGAGCGGCAGAACAGGGTCACCGACGGTCGCGCGGCCATTGGCGGTCGGTGCGTCAGTCGGCGCCTCGGTCGCCGCGCTGGGGGCACTGTCGGTCGGGGCACTGTCGGTCGGGACGGTGCCGGTCGAGGCGGAGCCGCCGGACCGCCGATTGCTGCCCGTCGAGCCTGCCGACGGGGCCGAGCCTGCGCCGGTGCCGTTCTGCCGGGCCGCGATCGCAGCCACCAGGTCGCCCTTGCGCATGCCGGAGGTGCCGCGGATCCCGAGTTGGCCGGCGAGGGCCTTCAGATCAGTCAACACCATGCCCGACAGGCCCTCACCCTTGCGGGTCCGGCCCTTGGCGGGCGCGGTCGCGGTGGCGGAATTGTCGAGCGACTCCGTGGTTTCAGTCACGAAGATCCTTCCTGTCCGGCCGGATGACCTGGCCGGGATTGAGTTCACCGCGGTAAGCGGTAGCTGCCGTTGCGCACCCAGGATGGGTACGGCGGAGTCGGTGATCACCTCAACTGAATCCATGATTCGACGGGGCAGTCGACCATGAGCCGATCCGGCGCCTCCGGGATACGTTCCGGCGGGAGGAGTCATTCAGAGTGGGAGCGGCAAGAGGCTTTTTCAGTCCCCCACCGTCGATTTCCGGCTCGCAGACCCATCGTCGCAGCAGGCACAGCCGGTGATCGCCTTCAACAGTAACCTCACATCATCGGCATCAGCAACTGCACATGAGCGTGTCGGGCCCTGTCTTCGCCGTCCGCGGTCGGATCGTTCGCCCGACTCACCCGCCGGGGCGGTCGAGAAGCCCGTTCACGCAGGCTAAATCGTCGCTCCGGTGGTGCACACATCGACGTGCGCGAGGTCGAAACCTACTCGTTCCCAATCCTGCAGGCGGATGGGTTCGGCCGTCAGCGCGATGACCGACGGACCGGCTCCTGAGATGACCGCGGCGATCCCTGCCGCCCGCAGCTCGTCGACCAGCGCTGCCGATTCCGGCATGGCGACGGCGCGGTACTGCTGGTGCAACCGGTCCGCCGTTGCCGGCAGCAGAAACGACGGGTCGACGGTCAGCGCGTGCACCAGCAGTCCCGCCGCGGCGGCGTTCGCACTCGCGTCACTGTGCGGAACCGTGGCCGGCAGCAACCGGCGCGCGCGTTCGGTGGAGCTGGCCCGATGCGCGCTGAACACAACCACCCTGACGTCGGGGTGCACGGTGGGCCGCACGGCCACCGGACGACCGTCTGCCCCGACGTAGGCCAGCGTGAACCCGCCGAACAACGCAGGTGCGACGTTGTCCGGATGGCCCTCCATGCCGGTGGCCAGCGCGAACAGGTCCTGATCGGAGGGCAGCGGCACGTCGTCGGCCGAACCGCGGAGCAATTCCCGTCCGAGGAGCACACCCGCGACGATCGCCGCGGCCGACGAACCGAGGCCGCCGCCGTGCGGGATGCAGTTGACGCACCGCAGGTGCAGTCCGGGCAGCGGGCGGCCAACCAGCTCGAACACCGCCGCGATCGCACGCACGACGAGATGCTCGTGGGTCAACGGCACCTCACCGGCTCCGACGCCGACCACCTCGACGATCAGGCCCGACTCGGTGGCCGCCGCCGTCACCTCGTCGAACCGCGCCAGCGCGAGCCCGAAGCTGTCGAACCCCGGACCGAGGTTCGCCGAGGTCGCCGGGACCCGAACGGTGACCGACTGGCTCGTCCGCGACCCGGTCACCGCCGGTTCCACTCCATGCTGCAGTCCCGGCCTCATCCAACTGCCCCCGTCAATCCAGCCCCAACGCTTCCGTCACGGCCTCGGCCGCCACCGGCAGCACCACCGGCTCGGTCATGAACGTCATCGCGGTGTCCGGATCCTTCAACCCGTTGCCGGTCACCGTGCAGACCACGAGCGCACCCGCCGGCAGCCGGCCGTCCCGCGCTGTTGCCATCAGTCCGGCGACCGAGGCTGCGGACGCCGGTTCGACGAAAACTCCTTCGGTGGAGGCCAGCAGCCGGTAGGCCTCGAGGATCTGCTCGTCGGTGACGGCGTCGATCAGCCCGTGCGAGGCGTCGCGGGCGTCGATCGCACCCGTCCAGGACGCGGGTGCGCCGATCCTGATCGCGGTCGCGATGGTGTCAGGGTGCAGGACGGGGTGGCCGAGAACGAGCGGCGCGGCGCCCGCGGCCTGGAAACCGAACATCCGCGGCAGTGCGTCGATCACGCCGTCGGCGAAGTACTCGCGGTAGCCCTTCCAATACGCGGTGATGTTGCCCGCGTTGCCCACCGGCAGGAAATGGATGTCCGGCGCACGCCCGAGCGTGTCGCAGATCTCGAAGGACGCGGTCTTCTGCCCCTCGATGCGGACCGGGTTGACGGAGTTGACCAGCGCAATTTCTTCGTGTGATGCCGCGGTCTTGCGGGCCAGCTCCAGGCAGTCGTCGAAGTTGCCGTCGATCTGCAGGATCTTCGCCCCGTAGGCAACCGCCTGAGCGAGCTTGCCGGCCGCGATCTTCCCCTGCGGCACCAGAACGGCGCACGTCAGCCCGGCACGGGCGGCATAGGCGGCAGCGGATGCGGAGGTGTTGCCGGTGGAGGCGCAGATGACTGCTTTGGCACCCAGCGCAAGTGCGTAGGTGACGGCGACCGTCATGCCGCGGTCCTTGAACGACCCGGTCGGGTTGGCGCCCTCGACCTTGAGGTAGATCTGCACACCGAGCCGGTCGGAGAGCGCCTCGGCCGGCAGCAGCGGGGTTCCGCCTTCCAAGAGCGTGACGACCCGGGCGCCGGGCGGCACCGCGACCCGGTCCGGGTAGGCGGCGATCAGCCCGGGCCAGCCGACCTGTGCGGCGGTGGCAGTCACGGTCACACCATCACCCTTCTGGTTCGGCTCATCGCAAGTCTCCCATCACCCGCATCACCGAGGTGACCCGGCGGACGGAGTCGAGCTGAGCCAGCTTGTCCACGGTGCCGGCCAGCGCGGCGTCCGGAGCGCTGTGGGTGACGACGACCAGCGTGGCGTCGTCGTCTCGACCCTCCTGGCGGACCGTCGAGATGGAGATCCCGGCGTCGGCGAAGGCCATCGCCACCGAGGCCAGGACCCCGGCCTTGTCGTCGACGTCGAGGCTGATGTGATACCGGCTGAGCACTTGGCCCATCGGCTGGATGGGCAGTGCGGCGTACGCCGATTCCCGCGGTCCGCGCCCACCGGCGATCCTGTTCCGCGCGACCGCCACCAGGTCGCCGAGCACCGCTGACGCGGTCGGCGCGCCGCCGGCGCCTGGCCCGTAGAACATCAGCCGGCCCGCCGCCTCTGCCTCGACATACACGGCATTGAAGGCGCCGTCGACGCCGGCCAGCGGGTGGCTGTGCGGCAGCATCACCGGGTGCACCCTGGCGGACACACCCTCGCCGCCCGCGCGGCCGTCGACCGCGGGAGCCAGCGATCCGGCGACCGAGCCGACCCGCTCGCAGATCGCGAGAAGCTTGACGGTGCAACCGATCTGACGCGCGGCGGCAATGTCGGTGGCGGAGACGTCGGCGATCCCCTCGCGGTGCACGTCGGCCGCGCCGACCCTGGTGTGGAAGCCGATCGAGGCGAGGATCGCGGCCTTGGCGGCGGCGTCGAAGCCGTCGACGTCCGCTGTCGGATCGGCCTCGGCATAACCGAGCCTGGTCGCCTCCGCGAGCGCCTCGTGATAACCGAGCCCGGTGTCCGCCATCGCGGACAGGATGTAGTTGGTGGTGCCGTTGACGATCCCCATGATTCGCGAGATGCGATCTCCCGCAAGGGATTCGCGCAACGGCCGGATCAGCGGGATGGCACCGGCGACGGCAGCCTCGAAATACAGGTCGGCGCCGGCCGCGTCGGCCGCCTGATACAGCTCGGGACCGTGTTCGGCGAGCAGGGCCTTGTTCGCGGTGACCACGCCTGCGCCGCGGCGCAGGGCGGTGAGCAGCAGTTCCTTGGCCGGCTCGATTCCGCCCATCACCTCGACGATCACATCGATGTCGTCCCTCGCGACCAGCCCGGCCGCGTCGGTGGTCAGCACCTCCGCCGGCACCTCGGGATGCCTGGCCGGCCGCCGGACGGCGACAGCGACCAGTTCTATCGGCGCGCCGATCCTGGCAGCGAGCTCGTCTGCCTGCTCCGTGAGCAGCCGGACCACCTGCGAGCCGACGACCCCGGATCCCAGGACACCGACGCGGACGGCGGCGGCGCCGGTCACCGGGAGCCGCCGGGGCGGGTGACGTCCCGGAACACCTTGAAGGCGTACATCAGCAGGGCGATCACGACCACGATCGCCAGCACGGCGATCGTCACCGTCAGCCACTGCGGCAGATCGGGCTTGAGCAGGGTCACCACGATCAGCACACCGGCCAGCAACAGCAGCACCACACCGGGCACCAGGGAGGGCTGCTTCGCGGTCGCCTGGGGATCGGAGCCGATCGGCTCGCGCGGGTCGGGGCCGGCCGGATCGGGGTTGGCAGGTGTGGTCACCGGGTCTCCAGGAGCATCAGGTCGTCGTCGGTCTCGCGGCGGAGCAACACCCGTGGTTCGGCGTCGGTCACCGCGATCACCGCTGGTCGCGGCACCCGGTTGTAGTTGCTGGACATGGAATAGCAGTAGGCGCCGGTCGCGGCCACCGCAACCAGGTCACCGACCGCGAGGTCCGCCGGCAGGTAGCAGTCGCGTACGACGATGTCGCCGCTCTCGCAGTGTTTGCCGACCACCCGGCAGAGCACGGCGTGCGCATCGGAGGACCGTGAGGCGAGCGTGACTGTGTAGTCCGCGTCGTACAGCGCGGTCCTGATGTTGTCGCTCATCCCGCCGTCCACCGAGACGTACCGCCGGATCAGGCCGCCGTCCAGGCTGACGTCCTTGATGGTGCCCACCTCGTACACCGTCACGGTGCCCGGTCCGGCGATCGCCCGTCCGGGTTCGACGACGACCGCAGGCACGGCGAGCCCGGCGATCTGGCATTCCCGGGTGACGATCTCGGTCAGCGACTTGGCCATCAGGTCGGGCGCCGGCGGGTCGTCGGATGGCGTGTAGGCGATGCCGAGACCGCCACCCAGGTCGAGCGCCACGATGGTCTCTGCGAGTTGCGGATGGTCCTCGATGATCTGCCGGAGCAGGGCGACGACCCGGTGGGCGGCGACCTCGAAACCCGACGGGTCGAAGATCTGGGAGCCGATGTGCGAGTGCAGCCCGACGAGTCGTAGGCCGGACAGGGCGACCACCCGCCTGACCGCCTCGGCGGCATCGCCGCCGGCCAGCGAGAAGCCGAACTTCTGGTCTTCGTGGGCGGTGGCGATGAACTCGTGGGTGTGCGCCTCGACGCCGACCGTGACCCTGATCATCACCGGGACCGCGTCGTCCGCCGAGCGGTGTTCGGTGAGGCCGGCGAGCCGGGCGATCTCGTCGTAGGAGTCGATGACGATGGCGCCGATGCCTTCCTGCACCGCCGTCGTCAGCTCGGCGTTCGACTTGTTCGACCCGTGCAGGGCGATCCGGCGCGCCGGGAATCCGGCCCGCAGCGCAAGCCCGAGCTCGCCGGAGCTGCACACGTCGAGAGCCAAACCCTCGTCGTCGAGCCAATGGATGATCTCGGTGCACAGGAACGCTTTTCCCGCGTAGTGCACGGCGTTTGACCGGCCGAAGGCGTTCGCGAAGTCCTGGCAGCGGCTGCGGAAGTCGGCCTCGTCGATGACCATCAGCGGGGTGCCGTAGCTGGTGGCCAGTTCCCTGACGTCCGCGCCGGCCAGGGTGAGCACCCCGGCGTCGTTGCGCCGGGCGTTGCGCGGCCAGACGACCGGCTCGAGCTTGTTGAGGTCCGCCGGAGCGCCCTCCGCCGGCCGGTCGGTGTGCAGCTCACCTGACCGCGGGCCTGCCGGATGCGCCCTCACATCCGCTCCGGGGCGTCGACGCCGAGAACGGCGAGGCCGTTGGCGAGCACCTGGCGGGTGGCGGCACACAGCCATAGCCGCGAAATCGTTGCGTCCGTTGGCTTCTCGTCACCCATGGGCAACACCCTGATCGAGTCGTAGAACTTGTGATAGCCCGACGCCAGGTCCTCCAGGTACCGCGCGACCCGGTGCGGCTCGCGCAGTTCGGCCGCCGTCGCGAGGACGCCGGGGTAGGCCGCGAGCAGGGCGATCAGCTCCGACTCGCGCGGGGTGTCCAGCAGCGCCGGGTCGTAGGCATCGCCCAGTTCGATGCCGAGGTCGGCGGCGTTGCGGGCCAGCGAGGCGAGCCGGGCGTGCGCGTACTGGACGTAGAAGACCGGGTTGTCGCTGGTCTGCCGGGTCCACAGGTCCAGGTCGAGATCCAGCGTGGTGTCCACCGAGTAGCGGATCAGCGCGTACCGGGCGGCGTCCACTCCCAGCGCCTCGATCAGGTCGTCCAGGGTGATGACCGTGCCGGCGCGCTTGCTCATCCGCAGCGGCACACCGTCACGGACCAGGTTCACCATCTGGCCGATCAGTACCTCGACGACGTCGGGGTCGTCACCGAGAGCCGCAGCGGCCGCCTTGAGCCGGGCGATGTACCCGTGGTGGTCGGCTCCGAGCATGTAGATACAGAGGTCGAACCCGCGTGAGCGCTTGTCCAGGAAGTACGCGAGATCGCCTGCGATGTAGGCAGGTTCGCCGTCGGACTTGATGACCACCCGGTCCTTGTCGTCGCCGAATGCGGTGGACCCGAGCCACCACGCACCGTCGGCGAAGGTCAGGTGCCCGGAATTCTTCAGCCGGTCGACCACGGCGGCGACGGCGCCGCTCTGGTGCAGCGAGTCCTCGTGGAAGTAGACGTCGAAATCGGTCCGGAAAAGGTGCAGCGTCTCCTTGATCTCGTCGAACATCAGGTCGACGCCGGCACGCTGGTAGACCGCGATGGCCTCGGCGTCGGGCAGGCCCGGCGCCCCGGGATTCGCGCGGGTGACCCGCTCGGCGATCTCCGCGATGTACTCGCCGCCGTAACCGTCGTCCGGCGCAGGCAGGCCCCTGGCCGCAGCCAGCAGCGAACGGGCGAACCGCTCGATCTGCGCGCCCGCGTCATTGAAGTAGTACTCCCGCACGACCGTCGCACCCTGGGTGCTCAGGATCCGGCCGAGCGCGTCGCCGACCGCTGCCCACCGGGCGCCGCCGATGTGGATCGGGCCCGTCGGGTTCGCCGAGACGAACTCGAGGTTGACCTGCTTCCCGGCCAGGGCATCCCCGCCGCCGTAGGCCGGGCCCGCCTGGACGATGCTGCCGACCAGCGCACCGGCCGCGGCGGTCTCCAGGGTGATGTTGAGAAAGCCCGGCCCGGCGATCTGCACAGCCGCGATGCCGGCCCTGTCGGACAGGTGCTTGGCGATGGCCTCGGCGATCTGGCGCGGCGGTCGACCCGCTGTCTTGGCGAGTTTCAGGGCGACCGGGCTGGCATAGTCGCCGTGCTCGCGAGAGCGGGGACGGTCGAGTGGGACGTCGTCTGGAATGTCGACGGTCAGGTCGCCGGCCGCCACGGCCGCGGCCAGGGCATCACGGATCGCATCGGCCAACTGCGCGGGATTCACCCGGCCATTCTAGGAAGGCTGTAGCGCTCCGAATGACCAGCGGTACCCGGACAGCTCTCGTTCACACGGACGCCACGACGGCGCCCCGTAGACTCCGCACCGTCCGGACGGACGCGCGCACGGCCCGGGGGGTCGCGCGGATCACCGACTTCTCCGATCGAACGAGGTTCGCTTCATCATGATGGCAAGTGGCAGGAACGCGAAGAGCCGGCGTCCGGCGCCCGTGGTCACCCGGGGCGGTGGGCCTCCCTGGCTGACGATCGGCGCGGTCGCTGTCGTGCTGGCCCTCGCCGCCGGCATCTTCGTGGTCGTGCTGAACCAGACCCGTGCCAAGGACCAGGCCCAGGAGGAACTCTCTCCGTGGGTTCCGTCCCAGCAGAACCCCGACCCCTCCACGGCGATCGAGGGCATCTACGTCGGCGCCAGCACACCGGCGACCGCGGAGACACCTGCCACCTACATCGATTACAAGTCCGCCCTGCACATCACCGCCGACCAGCGCGTCGCCTACAACCGGTTCCCGCCGGTCGGCGGTCCGCACGACGGCACCTGGGCGAACTGCAACGGGATCGTCTACCCGGTCGCGGTCCGCAACGAGAACATGGTGCACACCCTCGAGCACGGCGCGGTGTGGATCGCCTACAACCCCGACACGATCACCCCGGCCGACCTGACCACTCTCAAGGGGCTCGTCGACGGCCAGCCGTTCCTGAGCCTGTCGCCCTACCCGGGACTGGACAGCACCATCTCGCTGCAGGCCTGGGCCCATCAGCTCAAACTGGATTCGGCCTCCGATCCGCGGGTGCAGCAGTTCATCACCGCATTGCGGCAGAACCGCTGGGTGTACCCCGAGACCGGTGCCACCTGCCAGCAGCCGAGTTTCGATGTCGTCAACCCGCCCCCCTTCGACCCGACCCCCCCGGGCCCGGACGCCATCCCGATGAGCGGCGACGGCAGCACCCCGGCAACGACCGAGATGTCGGTGGCCGGGAGTGATCAATCGGTGGATGCGACCGCCACCGCCCCGGTGAGCACAGCCGAGGCACCCACCGCCTCGCCTGCTCCGACGCCCACCGCCAGCGCACCGTCGTCCTGATGTCCGGGCAGCCTGCGAGCGGGTCCGGCGACCTCGATGTCACCCCGCCCCGCCGCATCTCCCGCGGCACCATGGTGGCGCTGGTGGCGGCCGCGGGAGTCGTACTGCTGCTGGTCGGCGCCACGCTCGGGTTGGCACTCAGCGGCCGACTCGGTGGCTCCGCACCCGCGACTCCTGACAGTTCCTCTGTCGACGCGGGTTTCGCGCAGGACATGATCGTCCATCACGACCAGGGTGTGCTGATGGCGCACTACGCCGAGCAGAACACCACCGATGACGAGATCTCGGTGATGGCGTACGACATCGGCTACACCCAGACCGATCAGATCGGCCAGATGCAGGGCTGGCTGTCGCTCTGGGACCTGCCGGAATTCAACAACGGCGAGCGGATGGGCTGGATGGGCGGCACCGGCGCGGTTCACGGCGGGATGGACATGGGGTCGGCGGCGCCTTCTTCGGGTATGGCGTCCCCGAAGGCTTCGGGCATGTCGGGGATGACGTCGGCTCCCATGACTGCGTCCGGCTCAGCCGCCCTGATGCCAGGCATGGCCACCACCGAAGAGATCGACAAACTGAAGACGCTCACCGGCGAGGCATCCGACACCTATTTCCTGCAGCTGATGATCCGGCACCACCAGGGCGGGGCGCCGATGATGGCCTACGCGGCCGAGCACGCGACGAATCCGGTGGTGCGGAACTTCGCGGCCAAGATGGCGCAGTCGCAGGCCGCCGAGATCTCCGTGATGACGCAGATGCTGACCGAACGGGGTGCCGAGCCGCTGCCCGCGCCCTGACCTGGTTGCGTCCTCAGAATTTCAGCCCGATGTGCTCGAAGTACCGACGCGCCGACCGCAGCACCGCACCCTTGGCGTCCTCGGTGACGACCATGCCCCACCACGCGCCGTAGATGGTGTCGAACGGCAACGGGTCGACGAGCTGCACGGCCCGCCTGATGGTGTCCGGATGCTCGGGGATGTAGTTGGGGTAGCTGTACATGAAACTCAGCCAGCGCCGGTCGGCCACCACCTGGAAGATGTCGCCGGTGCACAGGGCGCCGTTGCCGCTGGGTCCTTCCGCCCAGTGCAGGATGGTGCCGCCGGCAAAGTGGATACCGGCCCTCAGGAGGGTCCGCCCGGGCAGCACCTGGATGGAGTTGCCCTCCCAGAATTCCACCCGGCCGCTGCGCTGCACCCACGTCCGGTCCCGCTCGTGGATGTAGATCGGCGCCCCGCCGAACGCCTCGCTCCACTCGATCATGGCGCTGTAGTAGTGCGGGTGCGAGATGGCGATCGCGCTGATTCCGCCCAATTCCTGCACCTGCGCGATGACGTCGTCGTCCAGGTGGGTGACGCAGTCCCACAACAGGTTTCCGCCGCGGCCGGGGATCAGCAGGGCGCGTTGCCCGATCGCGAAACGCGGCTCCGTGCCGAGTCCTCGGATGCCCCGCATCTCCTCCCGCACGACCGTGCGGTAGCCCTCTGCGGACAACTCCGCCAGGGTGGTCCAGCGCTGACCCTCCGGAGGGATGTATTGACGGTCGTCCTCACAGATCGGGCAGCGGGCCAGGTCGTGATCGCTCTCGTACTGCACGCCGCAGGCACGGCAGATCGGATGGGTCGAGTCCATTCGCGCACCCCTCTGCTGGACGGTCACCGCGGCCGACTGGTGTGCCTGCCGCTGGTCCGGACCCACCGTAGAAGCGCAGAGCGTAGGCCGCCACGCGAACTCCGGCACCGGCCGATCACCTGGCAAACCCGGACCGCGGTGAGCCCGGTCCGGCTGGCCCGACCGGGCTGCTGGGTACGGTAGAGTTTCTCTTCGCGCCCCCGTAGCTCAGGGGATAGAGCACCGCCCTCCGGAGGCGGGTGCGCAGGTTCGAATCCTGCCGGGGGCACTCAACCAAGGCGCTGATCAAAGGCACTTCCCGACCGCCGGGACGTGCCTTTTTGTTGCGCACCCAACGGCCAGGCCGACAGCAAGGTCGGACAAGCCGTGCAGGCCACGATGGGTGGAGGACCTCCTCATCCCCGTCATTGCTGTCGCACCGAGCGCCGCCAGCCCGAATTGTCCGTTATTCCCCGGAAGTTGCCGCCTCGTCCGGCAGGCGGGACTTTAGACCCTGCCGTTGGCTATTTCGAGGTCCTTAAGATCTGCCGGTCTCATTTTCCGACGGTGGAGTCAACGATGACATTTGACAGACGGCAGGTCACGGCGGGTCCGGCGCCTCGCCCGGGTTGTTCGGGATCGGCGGCATGACCACCAGCCGGTCCACCCCGTTGCCACCGGAAACGCGCCTCGGGATCACCGTGCCGGGGCAGGCGCTGAACCTCGCACTCGCGACGTGGACGTTTGCGATCAACTTCTGGGCCTGGAATCTCATCGCACCGCTGTCCGCGATGTACACCAAGGCCATGTCGCTGACGACCAGCCAAACCGCCCTGCTGGTGGCCATTCCCATCTTGGTCGGCGCGGTCGGGCGTATACCGGTCGGTGCTCTGACCGACCGGTTCGGCGGCCGGCGAATGTTCACCGCCATCTCGCTGATCTCCATCGTGCCGGTGCTGTTGGTGGCCTTCGCCGGAGCCATCGATTCATACGTGCTGCTGCTGATCTTCGGATTCTTCCTGGGAATTGCCGGCACTGCTTTCGCCGTGGGAATTCCGTTCGTCAATGCCTGGTACGAACCGGCGCGCCGTGGATTTGCCACCGGTGTTTTTGGTGTCGGCATGGGCGGCACCGCACTTTCCGCGTTCTTCACGCCCCGTTTCGTGACGTGGTTCGGAGCCGTCACGGCGCATGTCATCATTGCCGTGGCCTTGGCCGGCACCGCCGTGCTCGTCATGACGGTCATGCGGGATGCGCCCGCGTGGCGACCCAATACTGATGCGGTCCTGCCGAAACTGGCTGCGGCGAGCCGCCTCGCCGTGACCTGGCGGATGGCGTTCCTCTACGCGGTGACGTTCGGGGGCTTCGTGGCCTTCAGCACCTACCTGCCCACGTACCTGAAGACGATTTACGACTTCTCCGCCACCGACGCGGGCACCCGGACCGCCGGGTTCGCCATCGCCGCGGTCCTTGCCCGGCCCATCGGCGGGATTCTGTCCGACCGGATCCACCCGAAGCTGGTCGTGATGTTCTCGCTGGCCGGATCTGCGGTGATGGCTGCGGTGGTGGCACTGCAACCACCGCCCGAATTGGCCGCCGGAGCCAGTTTCATCGTGCTGGCATTCATGCTCGGGATCGGGACCGGCGGTGTCTTCGCGTGGGTCGCCCGTTCCGCACCGCCGGATCGGGTCGGCACCGTGACCGGCATCGTCGGTGCCGCCGGTGGCCTCGGCGGGTTCGTCCCGCCGTTGCTGATGGGCGCAACCTACAACGCCACGGACAACAACTACACCGTCGGTCTCGGGTTGCTTTCCCTGACATGTGTGGTTGCCTTGGCCTATACCGGTTTTCGGATGCCGGGTCGGGCCAGGTCGGATCGTTCTCCCCGCTGACGTCGGTTCCCCACGAGAGGCACATCTTGAATCCAGGATCCGGTACTGACGGTGCGGTCGCCGATCTTCTGGTGCGCAGCGGCCGATTCTTCACCCGCAGTGATGTTTCCTCCGACCTCCGTACCGTCACCAAGAGCGGCGGCCGTGAGGGTGACGTGTTCTACCGGGACAGGTGGAGCCACGACAAGGTCGTCCGGTCCACCCACGGGGTGAACTGCACCGGTTCCTGCTCGTGGAAGGTGTACGTCAAGGACGGCATCATCACCTGGGAGACACAGGAAACCGACTACCCCACAACAGGGCCGGATCGACCGGATTACGAACCACGAGGTTGCCCGCGCGGGGCTGCGTTCTCCTGGTACACCTACTCCCCCACCAGGGTCCGCTACCCGTACGCGCGCGGGGTGCTGATCGAGATGTACCGGGAGGCAAGGATCCGGCTCGGGGACCCGGTGCTGGCCTGGGCCGAGATCCAGGACGACCCGGAGCGCCGCAGGCGGTACCACAGGGCCCGTGGGAAGGGCGGCCTGATCCGGATCGGCTGGGACGAGGCCGCCGAGATCGCCGCAGCCGCGCACGTCCACACCATCGCCCGGTACGGGCCCGACCGGGTGGCCGGGTTCTCCCCGATCCCTGCCATGTCGATGGTCTCGCACGCCGCCGGCTCGCGATTCATCGAACTGGTCGGCGGCGCGATGACGTCGTTCTACGACTGGTACGCCGACCTCCCTGTGGCCTCCCCGCAGGTGTTCGGGGACCAGACCGACGTCCCGGAATCGGGCGACTGGTGGGACGCCTCCTACCTGATGATGTGGGGCTCGAATGTCCCGGTCACCCGCACCCCCGACGCGCACTGGATGGCCGAGGTCCGTTACCGCGGAACGAAAGTCGTCAGCGTCAGCCCGGATTACTCGGACAACACCAAATTCGCCGACGAGTGGATGCCGTGCGCGCCGGGAACCGACGGGGCGATGGCGATGGCGATGGGGCACGTCATCCTCTCTGAGTTCCTGGTCGACAAACGCACCCCGTTCTTCGTCGACTACGTCCGCACCTACACCGACCTGCCCTTCCTGGTGAAACTCGAGCAACATGGGGACTCCTGGGTGCCCGGGAAGAACCTGACGGCCGCCGACCTCGGAGACACCGGTGAGGGCGCGGACTTCAAGCCCGTGCTGATCGACGGCGCCACCGGTGAGGTCGCCGTCCCCAACGGGTCCCTCGGTTTCCGGTACAACGACTCCGGTGTCGGGAAGTGGAATCTCGATCTGGGCGAGATCTCCCCGCAGCTGACGGTTCTCGGCGGCCCGGACGGTGCCCGGGAGGTGAAGCTGACCCGGTTCGACACACTCGACGGCCACGCGGAGGTGCTGACCAGCGGGGTGCCCGTACGCCGGGTCGGAGAACACCTGTGCTGCACGGTGTTCGACCTGATGCTCGCCCAGTACGGCGTCGCGCGGCCCGGTCTGCCGGGTTACTGGCCGACCGGTTTCGGCGATGCCGACCGCCCGTACACCCCGGCCTGGCAGGAGGCGATCACCGGCGTCAGCGCGACGCAGGTGATCCGGATAGCGCGGGAGTTCGCGCACAACGCGGAGGAGTCCGGCGGCCGCTCGATGATCATCATGGGCGCCGGGATCTGTCAGTGGTTCCACGGCGACGCGACGTACCGGGCGATCCTGGCCATGCTGATCCTCACCGGCTCGATGGGCCGCAACGGCGGCGGCTGGGCGCACTACGTCGGCCAGGAGAAGTGCCGGCCCATCACCGGCTGGGCGACCATGGCGATGGCGTCGGACTGGGTCCGCCCGCCGCGGCAGATGATCGGCACCGCCTACTGGTACGCGCACACCGACCAGTGGCGGTACGACGGGTACCGAGCCGACGCCCTCGCCAGCCCGCTCGGCCGCGGCCGGTTCGCCGGCATGCACACCATGGATGTGCTGGCCGCGTCGGTGGCCATGGGCTGGATGCCGTTCTTCCCGCAGTTCGACCGGAGCAGCCTGGATCTCGCGGACGAAGCGGACGCAGCAGGTGTACCGGTTCCGGAATTCGTTGCCGGACAGCTGTTCTCCGGTGATCTCAAGCTCGCCGTCACGGACCCCGACGATCCCGGCAACTGGCCGCGGGTGCTCACCGCGTGGCGGGCCAACCTGCTCGGGTCCTCCAGCAAGGGGAACGAGTACTTCCTGCAGCACCTGCTCGGCACCACCCGGTCGAACCTGCGCGCGACACCCACCGTCCCCGAATTGCGGCCGCGTGACGTCACCTGGCAGGACGGCATCCCCGAGGGCAAGCTCGATCTGCTGCTGTCCATCGACTTCCGGATGACGTCGACCACCTTGCTGTCCGACATCGTGCTGCCCGCCGCCACCTGGTACGAGAAGAACGACCTCAACACCACCGACATGCATCCCTTCGTGCACGCGTTCAGCCCGGCGATCGACCCGCCGTGGGAGGCGCGATCGGACTTCGACGCGTTCCACACCATCGCCCGGGTTTTCAGCCGGCTCGCAGCGCAGCACCTCGGGGTCCGGCGGGACGTGGTGATGACGCCGATGCAGCACGACACGCCGGGCGAGACGGCGTATCCGGGTGGCACCGAACGGGATTGGCGAATGACCGGCGAGGTCCCGGTGCCGGGAAAGACCATGGGTCACATCGCCGTCGTCACCCGCGACTATCCGGCGCTGGCCGAACAGTGGGAATCGCTCGGCCCGCTCGTCGACTCGCTCGGGCTGACCACCAAGGGCGTCACCGTGCACCCCGACGCGGAGGTGCTGGACCTGTCCGCCCGGCACGGCGTGATGAGCCGAGGTGCGGGCGCGGGACGGCCCGCGATCGACACCGCGATCAAGATGAGCGACACCATTCTGGCCCTGTCCGGGCACCACCAACGGCCGGCTGGCGGTCGAGGGTTTCCAACAGCTGTCACGGCGCACCGGACGCTCCCTGGCGCACCTCGCCGAAGGCAGCGAGGAGAAACGCATCACCTACGCCGACTGCCAGGCCCGCCCGGTGCCGGTCATCACCAGCGCGGAATGGTCGGGCAGCGAAACCGGGGGACGGCGGTACGCGCCCTTCACCGTCAATGTCGAGGAACTGAAACCCTGGCACACCTTGACCGGCCGGATGCACTTCTATCTCGATCACGACTGGATCGAGGAACTGGGCGAACAACTGCCCGTGTACCGGCCACCACTGGACATGGCGAAACTGTTCGACGAGCCGCAGATCGGCTCCACCACAGACGGTATCGGGCTCTGCGTGCGATACCTGACGCCGCATTCGAAGTGGTCGATCCATTCGGAATACCAGGACAACCTTTTCATGCTGTCGCTCTCCAGAGGCGGTCCGACCATGTGGATGAGTCCGCAGGACGCCACCAAGATCGGCGCCAAAGACAACGAATGGGTGGAGGCGGTCAACCGCAACGGGGTGATGGTGCTCGGCTGATCATCTCCCACCGGATGCCGGAGGGCACGGTCTTCGTCCATCACGCCCAGGAACGGACGATCGACGTGCCGCTGTCGGAGACCAACGGCAACCGCGGCGGAATCCACAACTCACTGACCCGACTGCTCGTCAAACCCAGCCACATGGCCGGCGGATATGCGCAGATGTCCTTCGCCTTCAACTATCTCGGGCCCACCGGGAATCAACGCGATGAGGTCACCGTGGTCCGCCGCCGCTCGCAGGAGGTGCAGTACTGATGCGCGTGATGGCTCAGCTGTCGATGGTGATGAACCTGGACAAGTGCATCGGGTGTCACACCTGTTCGGTGACCTGCAAACAGGCCTGGACGAACCGGCCCGGCGTGGAGTACGTCTGGTTCAACAACGTCGAAACCCGCCCGGGTCAGGGCTACCCGCGCACCTACGAGGACCAGGACAGGTGGGAGGGCGGCTGGGTCCGGGACAAACGGGGTCGGCTGCGGCTGCGCGCCGGTGGGCGGATCAAGAAACTCGCCACCATCTTCTCCAACCCGAAGATGCCGTCCATCGACGACTACTACGAGCCGTGGACCTACGACTACGAGAACCTGACCACCGCACCGCTCGGTGAGCAGATGCCGGTCGCGCCGCCGCGGAGCCTGATCACCGGCGAGCCGATGAAGGTCGAGTGGTCAGCCAACTGGGACGACAACCTCGGCGGCAGCACCGAGATCCTCGCCGGTGACCCGATTCTGGCGAAGGTCAGCCAGCAGGTGAAGCTCGAGCTCGAGCAGACGTTCATGTTCTACCTGCCCCGCATCTGCGAGCACTGCCTCAACCCGTCGTGCGTCGCGTCGTGCCCATCGGGCGCCATGTACAAGCGGGCCGAGGACGGCATCGTGCTGGTCGATCAGGACAAATGCAAGGGCTGGCGGATGTGCGTCACCGGCTGCCCCTACAAGAAGGTCTATTTCAATCACCGCACCGGCAAGGCCGAGAAATGCACATTCTGCTACCCGCGCATCGAGGTCGGCCTGCCGACGGTGTGTTCCGAGACCTGCGTGGGACGGCTCCGGTACATCGGCCTCATCCTGTACGACGCGGACGGGGTGCTCGAGGCTGCGTCGGTGGAGAAGGAAACCGACCTGTACGAGGCTCAGCTCGGCCTGATGCTCGACCCGAACGACCCCGAGGTGATCGCCTCCGCGCGCGAACAGGGAATCTCCGACGAATGGCTGGATGCTGCCCGCCGTTCCCCCGTCTACGCGCTGGCGAAGACCTATCGCATCGCCCTGCCGCTGCACCCGGAATACCGCACCATGCCGATGGTCTGGTACGTCCCTCCATTGTCGCCGGTGGTGGATGCCATCAGCCGTGACGGTCACGACGGAGAGGATCCCGACAACCTGTTCGGCGCCATCGAGGCACTGCGCATCCCCATCGAGTACCTGGCTGAATTGTTCGCGGCCGGTGACACCGCGGTCGTGACCGGGGTGCTGAAAAAACTGGCCGCCATGCGCGCCTATATGCGCGACATCAATCTCGGTCGCGACCCCGGGCGGAGATCCCGGCGTCCGTCGGAATGGGCGAGGAGTTGATGTACGAGATGTACCGGCTGCTCGCCATCGCGAAATACGAGGACCGGTACGTCATCCCGACCGCGTACGCCTCGGAGGGTCATCGACTCGAGGAGACCGTCACCGAATGCTCGCTGGACTTCGAGGGCGGACCCGGCATGTATGCGGCCGGGTCCGGACCGTTCGGGGAAGCCAGCGGCCAACCGGTGCCGGTTGCCGTCGAGTCGTTCCAGGCCCTTCGTGAACGGCAGACGTCCGACGAGGTCGGCGTCGGGGCATCCAGGTCATCAAGGGTCAACCTGCTGAACTGGGACGGCAAGGGCTCGCCGGATGTCATGTTCGCCCCGAGACCCGGCTCACCGCGGTTACCCGACCGCCGGGAGACGCCATGAAACTGCTGCGGCGTCGCGCATCCAGCCCCGTTGGATCGGATCGGCGGATCGTCTGGCAGGCGGCGTCATTGTTGCTCGCTTATCCCGATGCCGGGCAGGCCGACCGGCTGGACACCGTGGAACGTGCAATCAGCGTCCTCGATGCGGCGCTGCGCGATCCCCTGGTAGCAGCCGTACTTCACCTGCGGGGTACTCCACCCATCGAGGCAGCAGTGCAATATGCCGACACGTTCGACTGGAAACGACGCCGCACGCTGTTCCTGACGTATTACACCGCCGGTGACACCCGCAACCGCGGCATGGCCCTGCTGAGTTTCTCCGACATGTACCGCGCCGCAGGCGTTGTCCCGCCCGCACGCGAATTGCCGGACCATCTCGCGGTTCTCCTGGAGTTCGCGGCGACGGTCGACGAGGCGGCCGGCTACGAGCAATTGTGCCGCCACCGCACTCCGATCGACATGATCCATGACGGGCTGCTGAAGTCGTCGCCGATCTACGCCGGGGTGATCGGCGCAGTGCAGGCGACCTTGCCACCTGCCACCGTGGCAGACCTCAAGGAGGCCAGGCGGCTGGCCATGCAGGGCCCACCCGCCGAATCGGTGGGACTGGAGCCCTTCGCTCTCACCATCGGCATGCGACCGGCGCTGTCGCGTGTCGGCGGCACGCCATTGCCAACCCCCAGTATCGGGACAGGACGGAAATCACCGTGAGTGCTTCGGCATTGTTCTGGGACATCGTTCCCTATGTGGCCATCGCCATTCTGGTGGTCGGCACCTGGTGGCGGTACCGGTACGACAAATTCGGCTGGACGACCCGGTCCTCGCAGCTCTACGAGAGCCGCTTGTTGCGGATCGGCAGTCCGTTGTTCCATTTCGGGATCCTGGTGGTCATCGCCGGCCATGTGATCGGCTTGATCATTCCGGAGAGCTGGACCAGCGCAATGGGTCTGAGCGAGGACGCGTACCACATCCAGGCCATCACCCTGGGTACCATCGCCGGCCTGGCGACGCTCAGCGGCGCGGCAATCCTGGTGTACCGCCGGCGCACCAAGGGTCCGGTGTTCATGGCGACCACCCGGAACGACAAACTGATGTACGCGGTGTTGCTCTTGGCGATCATCACCGGATTGGCGACCACACTGATCGGCTCGGGATTGGTCGGCGAGGAGCACAACTACCGGGAGTCGGTGTCGGTCTGGTTCCGCTCGATCTGGGTGCTGCAACCCGACGGCGAGGCGATGGCGGGGGCGCCGCTGTCGTACCAGATCCATGCGCTGGTCGCGATGACGCTGTTCGCCCTCTGGCCGTTCACCAGGCTGGTGCACGCCTTCAGCGCACCGGTCGCCTACCTCTTCCGGCCCTACATCGTGTACCGCTCACGGTCCGCTGCCCGGCCTGGCGAGCCCGTCGGTTCGCGGCCGCGCCGCCGGGGCTGGTAGCTGTGTGCAGCTATTGCGGTTGCCGGGAGATCCCGATCATCGCGCAGCTCAACGCCGAGCACGATGCCATCGTCAACAGCACCTATGCGCTGCAGATCGCCCACCGCGCTGACGACATCGAAGCAGTCAAACATGCCGGCCGCGGACTCTCGCAACTACTGCATCCCCACACGCAGCGCGAGCAGGACGGCTTGTTCGCGGAGATGGTGAAGGACGAGCTGTTCACCGATCACATTGCGTCGCTGTGCGCGGAGCACGATGAGCTCGACGAGCTCCTGGCCGGCATCGAACTCGGTGACCTCACCCTCGTGCCCGGGATGCTCACGTTGTTGCACAACCACATCGACCGCGAGGAGAACGGGCTCTTCCCGGCCGCCCTCGCGTATCTGGATGACGATCAGTGGGACGTCATCCAGCGCGCAGAACTGACGCCTGGCACCGCCGCCGAACACGCAACACCCCACACGCACCCGCACTGACCGCAGCGGTCCCCGCACCGACAGCAGGTCGGCGCCCTGAGCACTGCGGCACCACAACCTCGACGAAAGGGAATGACCAATGACGTCAACGATTGTGCAGGAACGTCCGACCTCACTGCTGTCACCGGAATCGGCTGCAGTGGTGGCTGCAACGGCCAGTGTCGTCGCCGCCCATGCGGAGCAGATCACCGCGCGGTTCTACCCGCGCATGTTCGCGGCACACCCCGAGCTGCTGCGGGTGTTCAACATGGGCAACCAGGCCACCGGCGAGCAGAGCCGGGCCCTCGCCTCGTCCGTCGTGGCCTACGCGGTCCAACTCATCGACCCGACTGCTCCGTCGTTCCGGCACGTGCTGGAACGAATTGCCTACAAGCACGTCTCGTTGGGCATTCGACCGGAGCAGTACACGATCGTCGGACACCACCTGCTCGCCGCGGTCGGTGAGGTCCTCGGCGATGCCGTGACACCGGAGATCGCCGGAGCCTGGGACGAGGTGTACTGGCTCTTCGCGACCCAGCTGATCGCTGCGGAGGCACGGCTCTACCAGCAAGCCGGTGTCGACCCCGCCCAGCCCACCCGGCCCTACCGCGTGGTTCGCCGGATCGAGGAAGCAGTGGACGTCGTCTCGCTGGTCCTCGAGCCCACAGACGGCGAGCCGTTGCCGACCATCAAACCGGGACAGTACGTCTCGGTGTTCGCCGACCTGCCCGACGGATCCCGGCAACCGCGGCAGTACACCGTCTCCTCGACCGCACTGGGCGGCCGCATGCAGATCACCGTGCGGCGTGTCCGCGGCGTCAACGGCGCACCGGACGGTCGGGTGTCCAGCTACCTCAACGACACCGTCACTGCCGGGGACCTGCTGGACCTGAGCGCACCGGCGGGAGACTTCGTTGTCGACCGCTCCGACAGCCCGCTGCTGCTGGCCAGCGCCGGCGCCGGGATCACCACGGTGCTGCCGATTGTCGAGCACATCGCACGGACGCAGCCCGAACGTCCCGTCATCGTCGCGCACGCCGACCGAACCGCCCAGGACCACGCACTGCGCGAGACCGTGCTGCACATCGGCCGGCAATTGGACAACTTCACCGTGCATACCTGGTACGAGACGGTCGATGCCGGCGACAGCCGTTCGCAGGCCGGCTTCATGGATCTGACAACGGTGCCGCTGCCCGACGACATCCAGGTCTTCACCTGCGGCCCACTGCCGTTCATGCGGCACGTGCGCGGGACGCTGCTGCGGCGCGGGGTGCCCGCCGACCGGATCCGGTACGAGGTCTTCGGGCCGGATCTGTGGGCCGCCGAAGTGGCCGGCGGGTGAGCCGGGCGGGGTGAGCAGAGGTGGGGCGACCCGAGAGCGGATCAGTTATCTGCCCTCGGGTTGATGGGTAACCGCCCGGTGAGCGGCGCAGGGAACGCAAGGCTGGGTGGCCGGGGCGCAGCCGCGCGGCAGCCCCCGCGACCGCCCAGCGAACCGCGCCGGAGGAGCAGCAGTGGGCCTGCCGGAGTACGGACAGGAGGCCGCCTACCCGAACCCCGCCGCGGTCGCTCCCCAGTGGCGCGGGACCTTGCGGGGCCCGACCCATTTCGTCGAGGTTGGCACGGCAACCGAGCGCTATCCCAGGTGTCATGATACTATTCGAACATGCGTATGGCTCGGTCCTCGACCTCGTCGCCCATCTTGGGTGGCGACGCTGCCGACTGGTCCGCGATTGCCGACAGCCTGCCCGGATTCACCACCTTGCGGGCTGTCGCCGCCGCCGACCCCGCCGAACTCCGACCGGCCGCTCTCGTCGATGCAATCCGCGGCTGCGAGCGTTTGCTGTCGCACGTCGCGGCCCTTCAGGCCTCCCTGATCACCGAGTTCGCCCGGCCGGGGCGTGCCGGCGACATCAGTCGGATGGTGCAGACCTTCACCCAAGGCGGCGCAGCCTCCACGTCGAACGGTCAGGTCGACACAGACGTTCTGGAAGTGCTTGTCGTCGACCATGCCCGCGGATTGGCCGCTGCTGAATTGGGGGCAGCGTTGGATATCGCTCCGGTCACCGCCAGACATCGGGTGGATGCTGCCGTCGATCTTCATGACCAACTGCCTGGCACGCATCTCGCGCTCAGCGAGGGTCGGATCGATCGTGGGCGGGCGGCCCTGATCGCGGAGCGCACCAGCGTTCTTGAACCCGAGCTCCGCATCCAAGTGGAAGCGATCGCGCTGCCTTTGGTCGCGGGACGCACCGCCGGCCGGCTGCGGCCGCTGGTCGACCGTGCGGTACTCATCGCAGATCCAGAGGCTGCAAACAAGCGGATCGAGAAGGCGCACCGGAACCGAGAAGTCACCCACCAGCCGATCAAAGATCAGATGAGTGTGATCAGAGCCGTTCTTCCGGCGGACGGAGCGGTGTCCGTCTTCACCTTGATCGACCTGCTGGCAGACGCCACCAAGAAGGCCGGCGACGATCGCGACGTTGCACAGCGTCGGGCGGATGCGCTCACCGACCTGGCCACCGAGATGTTGACGCACGGGCGAGTGGATCTTCGCGGCCTATTACAGCCGGCAGAAGTGGCCGACGACGGGGACTCCCACGACGGGAACTCAGATGACAGCGCCAAGGACTCCGAGAGCGACTGGTACGACGACGAACTCGGGGACTCGACGGAGGTGCCGGTCGGCGGCGACAAGGACCGCGACCTGCCAGCGGCTGCCGGCAACACCATGTCGGAGGTTTCGACCGACACCGAGCGCAAGGAGCGGCGCCAGCCCACCGGCTCGGACCGGCTGCTGAGCCGCCAGGGCCGCCGGCCCCACCTCACCGTCACAATGTCGTTGTCAACCCTGATGGCTCTCGACCAGTCCCCCGGGCACCTCGAGGGTTATGGCGCGATCAGCGCCGGACTCGCGACCGCCCTTGCGGCCGCCGCGGCCAGTCTGTCGCTGGCCGTGGTCGACACAACGACAGGGACTCCGTTGTACGCAGGCGCGCGCCACCAGTACCGGCCCGGCCAGAAGGACCGCGACGTGATCAGCGTGCTGGCGAACACCTGCCGATTTCCATCGTGCCGACAACCGGCCTGGCGCTGTGATCTCGACCATCGGGACCCCTTCGACCATCACGATCCCGCGTCCGGTGGTGCCACGGACCCGGCAAACCTCGACCCTTACTGTCGCCGGCACCATTTGACGAAGCATCACACCGATTGGACACCTCGACGGCACCCCGACGGCACGATGACCTGGACGAGCCCGACCGGCCACCGGTACACCGATCACCCCCGGGAAATCGTCCTGCCCGGTGAACAACCGGCTCAGTTCGCGAGACACACAGAGATCGGGCTGGCGGATCCTGAACACCGCGAGCAGTGCGGCCGAGCCGTCACCCGAGAGGAACCCACCCCTGCTGCCGTCCGGATCCACCTCTCGATGCGACGAGCATTCCGCGATCAGGTGCGGGACCGGATCCGGACCGCCCAGCAGACCGGCCGACTCGGCCGAACCGTTGCGGTCCTGTCACGTCAACCCGCGAACTTCGATCCCGGCCCAGCGTCGAAAGAGCGCTCGGTTGCGGACCACGAGTGGATCGACGCCGTCATCACCCGCTCACTGTCGTCCGATTCCGATCGATCGAAGTGCGAGCAGCCGCAGCCCCAGGGCGAACCTTCGCCGGCCGCGGGTCCTGAGATCGATGACGAGCCGCCGTTCTAGATCGAGGCCGGCCGCACCTGACCCCTGCAAACCAGCGCGAGCCCCGTACCACGGCCGGATTACGCTGACGCGGTTCGTTGTTGCACTCACCGCGCGCGTCACGCAGCTAGGCGCGAGCGCAGCACCGGCTGGCGCGATCCGTTGTCACCGCCGGGTGATCCAACGGCGCTGATACCACGGCTCACAGCCGAGAGGGAGCCCGGCGTGTGCGGAAGGACGAAGGAACATGTTTGACGACGAGGTCGAGGTCACGGAGACCAAGCTCCCTGGCATCGGCATGCGATATGACTTCCTGACCGACGCCGGCCGACGGATCGGAGTCGTCAGCCACCGCGACGGGGATCGCGATCTGCTGGTCTTCAGCAAGGACGACCCAGACTCCTGCAGCTCGGTGCTGCAGATGAGCGCCTCAGAGGCCGACGCCCTGGCCCAGGTGCTGGGCAGCGGCCGGATCGTTGCCCGGCTGGCCTCGCTGAGCGAGCAGATCAGCAGTCTGTCGACAGGCAAGATCCGCATCGCCCATGGGTCCAGGTACGACAACCGGACCCTGGGCGCGACCAAGGCGCGGACGAGGACTGGCGCGTCGATTGTCGCCCTCATGCGTGAGAAAGAGATCATCCCGTCCCCGGGCCCCGACACCGAACTGAACGGCGGCGACACCCTCGTCGTCGTGGGCACGGCGGAAGCGATCGATGCGCTGAAACAGATCGTCAACGAATAGCCTGCAACCGCACACGGCGCTCCGGCATGCGGCGTCGGCGGACTCGACCGGCTTCAGCACTCATCGGCCGGACCCGCTGCCCTGGCGCGGAGGAGCACCCGCGCAGGGAGAATGGAGCCGTCGGTGGACATGGGCCTGTTGCTCATCGAGTTGGGCGCTGTGGTGCTCGGTCTCGGAGTGCTCGGGCGCCTCGCCGGACGAATCGGGATGTCGCCGATCCCGCTCTACCTGCTCGCCGGGCTGGCATTCGGCCAGGGTGGGTTGGTCCCGCTCGACGCGAGCGACGAGTTCATCGAGATCGGCGCGGAGATCGGCGTCGTGCTGCTGCTGTTGCTCCTCGGACTCGAGTACTCCGCGAGTGAACTCACGACGAACCTCCGACAACACGCGACTGGCGGCGTGGCCGATCTGGTCGCCAACGCATTGCCGGGTGCGGTGGTCGGTCTGCTGCTGCAGTGGCCACTGCCGGCCGTGGTGGCCATGGCCGGCGTCACCTACGTCACCAGTTCCGGCATCACCGCCAAACTGCTGACCGACCTCGGCCGGCTCGGCAACCGCGAAACCCCAGTCGTACTCTCGATTCTCGTCCTCGAAGACCTGTCGATGGCGTTGTACCTCCCGGTGCTCACCGCCATGCTCGCCGGCGTCAGCTTCCTTGCAGGTGCCACCTCGGTCGCGATCGCGCTGGTCGCCATCAGCATCGCGTTCCTGATCGCGCTGCGCTTCGGTCGAGCACTCGGTCGGTTCGTCTATCTCCGACAACAAGGAAGTGCTGCTGCTCATCGCCTTCGGTCTTGCCCTGCTGGTCGCCGGACTCGCGCAGCGCCTGCAGGTGTCCGAGGCCGTCGGCGCATTCCTGGTCGGCATCGCGCTGTCCGGACGGGTGGCGGAGAGCGCCCGCGAGGTACTGACTCCGCTCCGTGACCTGTTCGCCGCGGTTTTCTTCGTCTTCTTCGGACTGGAGACAGATCCCTCCGAGATTCCCGCGATGCTCCTGCCCGCTGTCGGTCTCGCCGTCGTCACAGCGCTGACCAAGATCGGCGTCGGCATGTGGGCTGCCCGCCGGTCCGACATCGCCATCGCCGGCCAGATCCGCGCCGGCACGGGGATCGTCTCCCGGGGCGAATTCAACATCGTGATCGCCGGTCTGGCGACGGCATCCGGGATCATCGCCCCGGGATTCGCCGCGCTGGCCGCTACCTACGTACTGATCCTCGCGATCACCGGACCGCTGGTCTTCAGGGCCGGCGAACCCCTCGGCCGGGCGGCCGCTCGGAGGCGCAGCAGACGACAGACCCGAACCGACCCCGAGCTGAAGCGCGGCAATGACACGGACGACGCCGACGGCGCGGTCAGCACCAACGCTTGATCTCGCAACAAACTTGGTCCTGCAACAAACTTGGTCCTGCAACAAACTTGGTCCTGCAACAAACAGTGGGCGCGGACGGTTTCGAACCGCCGACCGCCCGGGTGTAAACCGGGTGCTCTCCCGCTGAGCTACGCGCCCTGCACCGATCATGACGGGTACTACTGTCTGACCGGCACCACTGCCTGTCCGGCACCACGGCCTGCTGGGCATCACTGCCTGCTCGGCATCGCTGCCTGTGCAGCATGCCTGTTGGGCATCCTGCGGCCACCGGACACATCGACACTCTCACGAGCGCCACCGGCAGTATGTCATCGCCGGGACCGCTACGAGCTCAGCCACCGAGGACGAGGTCCGGCGACGCCGACACCCTCGTCGGTGCGGTTCGCTGCCTGCAACGGAGATGGGCGCGCCCGATTCGGACAGTAGTCGGTCAAGCGGCCAGCGCCTTGCCCGCTTCGCGAGCCGAGGCGAGGGCCCCCTCATGGAGCGAAGCCGCCACGTCCGTGAAGGCGTCGAGCGCGGGATTGACGCCGACGAGCGTGAATTCCCGCTCGACGACGGTCAGGTCGGCGCCCCAGACGTCACCGATGATGCGCCGGAGGTATCTGGTGGAGTGATCCCAGCCCTCGCGCGGCGTGCCCGCACCGTAGGCACCGCCCCGCACGGTGCACAGCACGACCTTCTTGCCCGCCAGCAGCCCGGACCGCCGGCGGCGGCGCGCGGATCGGTGATGATCAGGTCGACCCACGTCTTGAAGTGTTGGGAGACACCGAAGTTGTACAGCGGCACGGCCAGCAGGATGGCGTCCGCGGCGAGCAACTCGTCGACCAGGGTTGCGGCCAGCGCGACGGCCGACTTCTGTTCCGGCGTCCGATCGACTTCCGGCACGACGCGGCGCTGACCGCGTGCGGCCAGGCGTCGGACGGCAGGACGTCGACACCGATGTGCCGGCGCTCCACGGTGTCGCCGGGATGAACGGAAAGCCATTCGGCCTCGACGATGTCGGCGATCTCGCGGCTGGCCGAGCCCGCCACCCGGATGCTGGCATCCAAACGGAACAACGTCATGTCGTCTCTCCTCGAATCGATGGAAGGCCCGTACTTCAAGGCTGAAGTCAGCATGCGTCACTTCAGACTTGAAGTCAAACCTTCGCGTCCCGATACGCTGTGCCGATGACCGAAGCGCTGCTACCGGCGGCAGCGCCGTCGCCGACCCCGAGCCGAGGTGGTTGACCGAGCAGGAAACCGAAGCCTGGATGGGCGTTGCGACCATCGCGATGCAATTGACCGGGGTACTGGACGCCCAACTCCAACACGATTCCGGCCTGGGTTTTTACGAGTACTCGGTGCTGTCCTGGCTGTCGATGTCGCCCGCACGCACCCTGCGAATGAGCCAACTGGCGGAGTTGACCAGGGGATCACTGTCCCGGCTGTCCAATGTCGTCAAACGGCTGGAACAACGAGAACTCGTCCGCCGGGCACCTGATCCCACGAACGGCCGCTACACCAACGCGTTTCTCACCGAGGCCGGCTGGGAGTGCGTCGTCAGGGCGGCGCCCGGGCACGTGAACGCCGTCCGGCAATTCCTCTTCGATCCGCTGTCCGCCGAACAGGTCGAAGCCCTCGGCGTCATCGGCGGTCTCATCGCTGACCGCATCCGCTGCGGCCTGCCGTCGGCAACGGAGCAGTCCGACCCCGCCTGAGCGTCACCGGAGCGACCCGGTCCACCTCGATGGCGGCCAAATGGCGGTGGGCTCCATGGATGATCCCGTACGGCGGCGCACCGACGGCCGGCGGTCAGACGCTGCTGGCCTTCAGCGCCGCCACCGCGCGCTTCCAGGCCGCTCTGATCCCGTGCCTCGCCCGGCCCGTTGGCCTCGGAGAACTGGATCACCCCGTCGACGTCGACCAGGAAGGTGCCGCGCAGCGCGCATCCCGGCCTTGTCGAAGAACACGTCGTAGGCCTTCGCGACCTCGCCGTGCGGCCAGAAGTCACTCAGCAGCGGGAACGTGTAGCCCTGCGCCAGCGACCAGGCCTTCAGCGACTGCGAGGTGTCGGTGGAGATCGCCAGCACCTGGACGTCGTCGTTCTCGAACGACGCCGAGGTCGTCCCGGAGCTGGCACAGCTCGGCGGTGCAGGTACCGGAGAACGCGAACGGGTAGAAGACCAGCAGCACCGCCTGCTTGCCGCGAAATGAGGACAGGCTGACCGGGGTCTTGTTCGCGTCGGGCAGGGTGAAATCCGGGGCGTCGATTCCCACCGGCAGAGCCATCAGCGCCGTACCTTTCCTGATTTCGGCCGGGCCAGCCGGGCGATCATCCATCGCGGGCCACCGGCGACGCTGGTGGTCTGGGCACAGCCCGGCGGTGCGGGTGGCCTCGGCGATCTCACTGGGCTCGACGTAGCCCGTCCCGCCCGGTCTTGGGGGTCAGCAGCCAGATCACCCCGTCGTCGGCCAGCAGCGGGATCGCGTTGATCAGCGCGTCGGTGAGGTCGCCGTCGCCGTCGCGCCACCACAGCAGAACCGCGTCCAGTACCTCGTCGGCATCGTCGTCGAGCAGTTCGGACTCGATCAGATCGGCAATCGCGTCTCTCAGGTCGTGGTCGACATCGTCGTCGTACCCGGCCTCCCCCACCGTGTTCCCGGCCTTCAGGCCGAGCCGGGCAGCGGTTGTCACCGACTGCCCTGCGACGTCACTCACCTGTATCGCTCCCCTTCGAGGTCTTCCACGAACTGACCGGCAGGACGGCCTGTCGTCCCTGGGCGCATACCTTATTCGGGCCCGCGCCAGTCGGCTGTACAGCGGCACCGCCCGAGATCGCGACGACCGGCGCCCGATCGTCCCGACGAGCGATCGCACCGGCGTGGATGCGAGAGGATGGCGGAGGACGGCATGCCTGACCGAGCCGGGCGAGGGTAACCATCCCACGAGCCAGCACGCCGGACCTGCGGACCGACCCGCCGAACCGTCACGAGGAGTTGCCTTGACAGCGTCAGTGAACGACCAGTCTGCGCCGCGGTTGAGCCTGATCAAGGACGGCATCGCCGCCCAGCTGCACGACCTCGATCCGGAAGAGACCGACGAATGGCTCAGCCTCGTTCGACGCGATGCTCGACGCCGGCGGCCAGCAGCGCGCGCGGTACCTGATGCTGCGCCTGCTGCGAGCGGCCAAGCAGCAGCACGTCGCGCTGCCCGGCCCTGACCACCACCGACTACATCAACACCATCCCGACCGAGTCGGAGCCGTTCTTCCCCGGTGACGAGGAGATCGAGCGCCGCTACCGCGGCTGGATCCGGTGGAACGCGGCGATCATGGTGCACCGCGCCCAGCGTCCCGGAATCGGCGTCGGCGGCCACATCTCGACCTACGCCTCGTCGGCCAGCCTGTACGAGGTCGGCTTCAACCACTTCTGGCGCGGCAAGGACCATCCCGGCGGCGGCGACCAGGTGTTCTTCCAGGGCCACGCCTCCCCCGGCATGTACGCCCGCGCGTTCCTGGAGGGCCGGCTCTCCGAGCACGACCTGGACGGCTTCCGGCAGGAGAAGTCGCACCCGGGCGGCGGCATCCCGTCCTACCCGCACCCGCGGCTGATGCCGGACTTCTGGGAGTTCCCCACCGTGTCCATGGGCCTCGGCCCGATGAACGCGATCCAGCAGGCCAGGTTCAACCGGTACCTGCACCACCGCGGCATCAAGGACACCTCCGACCAGCACGTCTGGGCGTTCCTGGGCGACGGCGAACTGGACGAGGTCGAGTCCCGCGGCCTGATCCACGTCGCCGCGATCGACGGCCTGGACAACCTGACCTACGTCATCAACTGCAACCTGCAGCGGCTGGACGGCCCGGTGCGCGGCAACGGCAAGATCATCCAGGAACTGGAGTCGTTCTTCCGCGGCGCCGGCTGGAACGTCATCAAGGTGATCTGGGGCCGGGACTGGGACAAGCTGCTGCAGGCCGACCGGGACGGCGCGCTGGTCAACCTGATGAACACCACCGCCGACGGCGACTTCCAGACCTACCGGGCCAACGACGGCGCCTACATCCGCGAGCACTTCTTCGGCCGCGACCCGCGGACCAAGCAGACTGGTCGCGGACATGACCGACGACGAGATCTGGCGGCTGCGCCGCGGTGGTCACGACTACCGCAAGGTGTACGCGGCCTACCAGGCCGCGACCCAGCACAAGGGGCAGCCGACGGTCATGCTGGTCGAAGACGATCAAGGGCTTCGGCCTCGGGCCGTCCTTCCAGGGCCGCAACGCCACGCACCAGATGAAGAAGATGACCATGCAGAACCTGAAGGAATTCAGGGACGGCCTGCATCTGCCGATTCCCGACTCCGCGCTCGAGGCCGATCTCTACCAGCCGCCGTACTACAACCCGGGCCCGGAATCCGAGGAGATCAAGTACCTCAAGGACCGGCGCGCCCGGCTCGGTGGGTACGTCCCCGAGCGGCGGGTCGTGCCCAAGCCGCTGGTGCTGCCCGGCGACAAGGTCTACGACGTGCTGACCCGGGGCTCCGGCAAGCAGGAGATCGCCACCACCATGGCGTTCGTCCGGCTGGTCCGCGACCTGTTCAAGGACCCGGAGATCGGCAAGCGCGTGGTGCCGATCATCCCGGACGAGGCCCGCACGTTCGGCATGGACTCGTTCTTCCCGACCGCAGAAGATCTACAACCCGTCCGGGCCAGCTGTACACCGCGGTCGACGCCAATCTCGATGCTGGCGTACAAGGAATCCGAGCAGGGCGTCATCCTGCACGAGGGCATCGACGAGGCCGGCTCGGTCGCCACCCTGACGGCCGTGTCGACCAGCTACGCCACCCACGGCGAGCCGATGATCCCGATGTACATCTTCTATTCGATGTTCGGGTTCCAGCGGACCGGCGACGGCATCTGGGCGATCGGCGACCAGATGGGCCGCGGCTTCGTCCTCGGCGCCACCGCCGGGCCGCACCACGCTGACCGGCGAGGGTCTGCAGCACGCCGACGGGCATTCGCACCTGCTGGCCTCGACGCATGCCGCATGTGGTGGCCTACGACCCGGCCTACGGCTACGAGATCGCGCACATCGTCAAGGACGGCCTGCGCCGGATGTACGGCGGCAGCGAGGAATGGCCGCACGGCGAGAACATCATCTACTACATCACGCTGTACAACGAGCCGTACCAGCAGCCGAAGCAGCCGGACGGATCTGGACGTCGACGGCCTGCTCAAGGGCATCTACAAGCTGTCGCCGGCCGCCGACGGCGGACGGCAAGGCGCGGGCCCAGCTGCTCGCCTCCGGGCGTCGGTGTGCGGTGGGCACTGGAGGCCCAGCACCTGCTCGGCCAGGACTGGGACGTCGCCGCCGACGTCTGGTCGGTGACCAGCTGGACCGAACTGCGCCGGGACGCCGAGACGATCGAGCGGGCCAGGCTGCTCGATCCCGGGCTCCGACGCGGGCACGCCGTACATCACCCAGGCGCTTCCGGACGCCCCGGCCCGGTGATCGCCACCAGCGACTGGCAGCGCGCCGGTGCAGAACCTGATCGCACCGTGGGTGCCCGGCGACTACGTCGCGCTCGGGCGCCGACGGGTTCGGCTTCTCCGACACCAGGGCGGCGGCCCGCCGGCACTTCCTGATCGACGGTCCGTCGATGGTGGTGGCGACACTGTCCGCGCTGGAGCGGCGCGGCGAGTACCGCGCCGGAGCGCGGCCGAGGCGGCGGCGAAGTACGAATTGCACGACGTGCGGGCCGGCCGGTCCGGCAATGCGGGCGGCGAATCGTGACACAGTCGCAGCGTGATGCTCGGGCCGATCGAAAGCGGCAGGTCGGCCGTGTCGGGATGGCGATCGACAGCGCGATCGCGAAGTCCGCGTCCGAAATCGTCGTCACGTCGAATTCGCATTCCGCGCCGCCCTGCTGGCGATGGGAATGGGTGAGGCGGTACTGTTCGCTCGTTGTTGCTCTTCTCCTGGTGTCCGCGCGGCATCGCACGGGGGTAAAGCGCATCCCCCCGGTCGGAGAAGCGGCCGGGGTGTTCCACTCCGCGGGTCCGTCCGCGGACAACGCTCGAGGAGAGCAAGCATGGCGCAGGGAACTGTGAAGTGGTTCAACGCGGAGAAGGGCTACGGCTTCATCTCCCCGGATGACGGCTCTGGCGACGTCTTCGTGCACTACTCCGCGATCAGCGGAACGGGCTACAAGTCGCTCGAAGAGGGCCAGCGGGTCAACTTCGAGGTCGAGCAGTCCCCCAAGGGTCCGCAGGCCACCGGGGTCAGCGCCGCCTGACTCGGATCTGCAGCTACTGAACACGGGGCCGGCACCGCACAGGTGCCGGCCCCGTTGCTGTGTTGACGGGTGTGACAGAGCTGCACCGGCGTCGACGCGGACACGTCAGCCGGGTCAGCCCGCAGGAATCGCCCCGACCGGGTGGCAGGCTGTGCCCATGGCAGTCACCGGCACACCCGACGCCGAACCGGGTCGGATCGCCGGTCCGACACCGGCCTCGATGCTGCGCGCCGCGACCTCCACACTGGCGGCGAACTCATCGTGGGCGCCCGGGCGTCAGCGCCGAGACGCTGTCCCGGGTGGAGCGGGCCGGCGGGCAGCCTGGCCACCCGGTCCGTCGCCCTGATGGACGAGCGGCTGCCCTGGTTCCGCGTCACTGCCCGCCGAGCAGCGGTCCTGGGTCACCCTGGTCGCCCAGGCCGGCATCTCCGGCTACGTGGTCTGGGCGCGCTCCCCCGGCACCGAATACCGGATCACCGGCGAGGTCTTCGGCACCGCCCCGCGGGACCTGGTGCGTGCGGTGTCGCTGCGCCGCACGGTCGAACTGGTCCGGATCGCCATCACGGTCGCCGAGGAGGATCTGCCCGCGCTGGCCGTCGACGAGGCCGAGACCGATCGCGCTGCGCGACTCGCTGCTGCGCTACAGCCGCGAGGTGGCCTTCGCCGCGGCCTCGGTCTACGCCGCCGCCGCGGAGACCCGCGGCGCCTGGGACGCCAGGGTCGAGGCCGCCGTGGTCGACGGCGATCGTCCGCGGCGAGGACTTCGGGGCGCTGTCCTCCAGGGCGGCCGCGCTGGACTGGGATCCCACCGCCGACACCCTGGTCATCGCCGGCGCCGCGCCCGCCGGCGATCGGGCCGAGGCGGTGGCCGCGGTCGCCGAATGGGCGGCGGCGGCCGGCCGGGCGGCCATGGCCGGGGTGCACGGCGATCGACTGGTGCTGGTGCTGGCCGGCAGCGAGCCGCCGGGCGCCGGAGATCGAGGCGCTGTTCGGCGACGGTCCGGTGGTCCGCGGCCGGCCGGGCAGCGGGCCTGCGGGAGGCCGTCGTCTCGGCGGCGGACGCGCTGGCCGGCCTGGACGTCGCGGCGGCCTGGCCGGGCGCGCCGCGCACCGGTCGACGCCGACGATCTGCTCGCCGAACGGGTGCTGGGCGGCGACCAGCGTGCCGCCGCCCGGCTCCGCGCCGCCGTCTACGCGCCGCTCGCGTCTGCGCCGTCGCCGCTGCTGACCACCATCGAGGCCTACCTGGCGACCGGCGGCGCACTGGAGCCGACCGCCCGGAACCTGTTCGTGCACCCCAACACCGTTCGGTACCGGCTGCACCGGATCGCCGATCTCACCGGTCGGGACCCCTGGGAGCCGAGGGACCTGCTGGTCCTGCAGACCGCGGTGATCCTCGGCCGATTGGCTCAGGTGCCGTGATTCGGGCCGTGCGCGACATGCCTGTGCAGGCGACACCGCAACCCGCCGGCAGGTCCGCGGTGGGACGCTCCTCGAAGATCTTTTGGTGCCTTCCGCCCTCCTGATTGTAGAGTTCCTACAAATCGCAGCTCACGACTTGGTGCCGTCCGGCACCACCGGGCGGCTGCCGATCGTGTTCTGCCTAATGGAGTGCTGGCCATCGTCGCTCCCGGACAGGGAGCTCAGAAACCCGGAATGCTCAGCAGTTGGCTCGAACTGGACGGCGTCCCGGAGGCCGCGGCGGCGATGTCCGACCGGGCCCACCTCGATCTGGTACGGCTGGGTACCACCGCCGGCGCCGACGAGATCAAGGACACCGCAGTCACCCAGCCGCTGGTCGTCGCGGCTGCGCTGCTGGCCGCGCAGACGTTCGCCGATCCCGCCGGGGCCGTGATCGCCGGCCACTCCGTCGGCGAACTCGCCGCCGCATCGCTGGCCGGGGTGATTGCCGGCGCTGGATGCGGTCGACCTCGCCGCCGTCCGCGGCACCGCGATGAGCGCGGCCTGCGCCCTGACCCCCACCGGGATGTCCGCCCTGATGGGCGGCGACACCGACGACGGTGCTCGCCGCGCTGGCCGAACTGGATCTGGTCGGGCGCCAACGTCAACGGCGGCGGCCAGATCGTCGCCGCCGGCCCATCCGAGCGCCCTCGCAGCAACTGGCGGCCGAACCCGCCCGGGCGGCGTGCGGGTCATCCCACTGCCGGTCGCCGGCGCGTTCCACACCTCGTTCATGGCCAGCGCCGAGTCGGCGCTGCAGGACGCACCTGGCGCAGTTGACGCCCGGCCGACCCGCAGCGCCCGCTGCTGACCAACTCCGACGGGTCGGTCGATCGCCTCCGGCGCGGCCTACCTGAAACTGCTGGCCGCCCAGGTCACCAGGCCGGTGCGCTGGGAGCCGTGCATGCAGACCATGCGTGCGCTGGGCGTCACCGGCGTGCTGGAACTGCCCCTGCCGGGACGCTGGTCGGACTCGTCAAACGCGACCTGAAGGGCGTTGCCACGATGGCACTAAGAGTCCCCGGCTGACCTGGACAACGCCGTCGCGTTCGCCGCCGAGCACGCGGGAGTGCGGCTGTGACCGGCCCGGACCACCAGGCTCGCGACCCGCCCCGGGTCCGCCGGGCTCCAGGATCACCGGGCTGGGCCACTTCCGGCCCGACCGGGTGGTCACCAACGACGAGCTGTCCCAGATCATGGACACCAACGACGAGTGGATCCGGTCGCGGGTCGGCATCGCCGAACGCCGATTCGCCGGTCCGGACGACTCGGTGGTGTCGATGGGCGCGCGGGCCAGCGCGAAGGCCCTCGCCGAGGCAGGCCTGCAGCCGACCGACATCGACACGGTCATCGTGGCCACCTGCAGCCCGAACTCGCCCGTCCCGCACGCCGCGACGCAGATCGCCGGAGCACTGGGCATCCATGCCCCCGGCTAGTTTCGACATCAACGCGGCCTGCGCGGGCTTCTGCTACGGCATCGCCGCCGCCGACCAGGCGGTGCGGGTCGGAGCTTCGACGCAACGTGCTGGTCGTCGGCTCCGAGCGGCTCACGGACTGGACCGACCCGACCGACCGCGCGACGGCCATCATCTTCGCCGACGGCGCCGGCGCCGCCGTGGTCAGCGCGTCGGACGAACCTGGCATCGGGCCGGTCGTCTGGGGCAGCGACGAGACGAACATCGACGCGATCCGGATCGAAGGCCGCAACGGCCACTTCATCCAGGAGGGCCAGACCGTTTTCCGCTGGGCGACCTCCGCGATCGCACCGGTCGCGATCCGGGCGGCCGAGGCCGCCGGTGTCGCGCTGGCCGACGTCGACGTGCTGGTCACCCACCAGGCGAATCTGCGGATCATCGACGCGATCGCCAAGAAGATCATCGCGGCCGGAGCCCGGCCGGAGCTTGAAGGTCGGCCGGGACATCGTGACGACCGGGAACACCTCGTCTGCATCGATTCCCATCGCCCTGGACCGGATGCGGGCGGCCGGCGAGGTCACCTCCGGCGAAGTCGTGCTGTCCGTCGCATTCGGCGCCGGGCTCACCTACGCCAGCCAGGTGTTCCTGTGCCCATGACGCGAATTCGCGGCGCCGCAATCGATCTCCCGATGGCCGTGCCCGCCGGATCGAGTTTCCGGTCGTGCCGCGCGTCTCCCTGACACGCTTCTCGCGTGTGCGCCGTCACCCCCAGCGTCATCGCACGGGGGATGCGGCACAATTCGCGCGGATACCCGAGCCGCCTCCGATCCGGAGACCGGCCAATCACCCCGAAAGGAACCACCGTGAGCAACGAGGACATCATCGCCGGCCTTGGCGAGATCGTCGAAGAGGTCGCCGGTGTCAGCGCTGCCGACGTCACCGCCGAGAAGTCGTTCACCGACGACCTGGACATCGATTCGCTCTCGATGGTGGAGATCGCGGTGCAGGCGGAGGACAAGTTCGGGGTCAAGATTCCGGACGACGAGCTGGCGAATCTCAAGACCGTCGGCGATGCCGTGTCCTACATCGCGGCGAACAAGAGCTGACAGCGAAGGGTCCCGCGCGGCGACATGGGCGCGTGCGTCCCGCACAACCCCATGAGCCGACGCGGAGGAACACAGTGATGAAAGGTGAGCGATCAATGAGCGGGCGAACAGTGAGGCTCCCCCGATGAGTTCCGACCACGACGTCGTCGTCACCGGAATCGGCGCCACCACGCCGATCGGTGGCACCGCGCCCGAGACCTGGCAGGCGCATGCTCGACGGCACGATCGGCGTCAAGGCGCTGACTCGAACCATGGGCAGAGAAATACGAGCTGCCGGTCCGGATCTACGCACCGCTGGCGGTCGAACCGACCGAGGTGCTCTCCCGGGTGGAGGCGCGCCGGCTGGATCGGTGCCAGCAGGTCGCACTGGTCGCCGCCCGTGAGGCCTGGGCGGACGCCGGTGCGCCGGAGATGGACCCGGAGCGGCTCGGCGTCGTGGTCGGCACCGGCATCGGCGGTGCGCTCACCCTGCTCGGCCAGGACGACATCCTGGAGCAGACCGGAATCAGCAAGGTCGCCGTCCTGACCATCCCGATGCTGATGCCCAACGGTCCGGCCGCCGCGGTCGGGCTCTGGGCGAAGGCCCGCGGCGGCGTGCATGCGCCGGTGTCGGCGTGCGCGTCCGGCGCCGAGGGCATCGCCTGGGCCTACCAGATGATCAAGTCCGGCGAACTCGACGTCGCGCATCGCCGGCGGTGCCGAGGCCTGTATCCACCCGCTGCCGATGGCCGGGTTCGCCCAGATGCGGGCGATGAGTACCCGCAATCACGACCCGCTGGGCGCCTCGCGGCCGTTCGACGTCGAACGCGACGGATTCGTGCTCGGCGAGGGCGCCGGCATCATGGTGCTCGAACGGGCGGACCATGCGAAGGCCCGCGGAGCAAAGATCTACGGCCGGCTGGCCGGGATCGGGATGTCCAACGACGCCTACCACATCACCGCGCCCGAACCCGAGGGCGAAGGCTCCGCAAGGGCGATCGCGAAGGCTCTGCGGTCCGCCGATCTGACGCCCGCCGACATCGGGCACGTCAATGCGCACGCGACCTCGACCCCGGTGGGTGACCTCGCCGAGTCGAACACGATCCTGCGGGCGATCGGCGACCACGCCGGTCGTCACCGCCACCAAGTCGATGACCGGCCACATGCTCGGCGCCGCGGGAGCCGTCGAGGGCATCGCGACCGTCCTGGCCATCAAGGAGGGTGTCATCCCCGGCACCCGCAATCTGAACAAGCTCGACCCCGAGATCAAGGTCGACGTCGCGGCCGACAATCGTGAGGTCACGCTGACAGCCGCGCTCAACGACTCATTCGGCTTCGGTGGTCACAACGTCGCGCTGGTGTTCACCGGCGCCTGAGCGCCATGGTTCGCGCGCGCACCCGTACCCGGGTGCGCACCCCTTGCAAGCGCCCACCCCCGGCGCGTCAGGAGTACCGACCGTGACAGCTGTGGTTGATCCGTCGAGCGTGAAGAGCGGGCCGGGAAGTTCGGCGGCGAAAACGGAGCCCACCCGCCGCCCGGGCCCACGGGTCATCGATCCGCGAGAGCCCGAGGTCCGGCTCGCTGCCCTGTTGGATGAAGGGCACGCTGGTCGGCCTGCACGCCACCGACACCTCGGGTGTCTGGGCGGTCCGCGGCCGGATCGACGGCTCCAAGGTGATCGCGTACTGCACGGACGGCACCCGGATGGGCGGGGCCATGGGGCACGAGGGCTGCCGGCACATCGTCGACGCGATCGAGACCGCGGTGCGCGAACGCATCCCGGTGATCGGCCTCTGGCACTCCGGCGGCGCCCGGCTCGCCGAGGGCGTCAGGCGCTGGACGGCGTCGGTCAGGTGTTCGCCGCCATGGTCCGGGCCTCCGGGAAGGTGCCGCAGATCTCCGTGGTGCTCGGCGCCGCGGCGGGCGGCGCGGCCTACGGGCCGGCGCTGACCGACATCGTGATCATGGCGCCGGACGGCCGGGTGTTCGTCACCGGACCGGACGTCGTCAAGTCCGTCACCGGCGAGCAGGTCGACATGGAGGCGCTGGGCGGCCCGTCGGCGCACGGCCGCAAGTCCGGCGTGGTGCACATCGTCGCCGACTCCGAGGCGGACGCGTACGTGCGGGCCCGCCGGGTCGCGTCGCTGTTCTCCCGTCCCGGCATCTCCGCGGTCACCGACATGCCCGACGATCCGGACCTGGACCACCTGCTGCCCGAGCACCGGGCCCGTGCGTACAACGTCAAGCCGGTGATCGACGCCATCCTGGACGAGCCGATGGAGGAGCTGCAGGCGAAGTGGGCGCCGAACATCGTCATCGGCCTCGGCCGGCTCGGTGGGCGGTCGGTCGGCGTCGTCGCCAACAACCCGCTCCGGCTCGGCGGGTGCCTGGACTCGACGTCGGCGGAGAAGGCGTCGCGGTTCGTCCGGATGTGCGACGCGTTCGGCATCCCGCTGCTGGTGATCGTCGACGTGCCCGGGTACCTGCCCGGCGTCGGCCAGGAATGGGACGGCGTGGTCCGCCGCGGCGCGAAGCTGTTGCACGCCTTCGCCGAGGCCGTGGTTCCGCGGGTGACGCTGGTGACCCGCAAGGCCTACGGCGGCGCCTACGTCGCGATGAACTCCAAGTCCCTCGGCGCCACCGCGGTGTTCGCCTGGCCGGACGCGGAGATCGCCGTGATGGGCGCGAAGGCGGCGGTCGGCATCCTGCACCGCCGCAAGCTCGCGGCGGCACCGGACGACGAGCGGGAGGCGCTGCACGCCGCACTGGCCGCTCGAGCACGAGAAGGTCGCCGGCGGGGTGGCCACGGGCCATCGAACTGGGCGTCGTCGACGAAGTGATCACCCCGGCCGCAGACCCGGCGCCGGGTGGCCGAGGCGCTGGCATCCGCACCGGCCGGTCGCGGCAGCCACGGCAACATCCCGCTGTGACCTGGTGTTCAGCTAGTGACCTGATGACGTCGGCCCACCTGATCGGCGGCGGCTGGAACGTCGACGCCCGGCCGGTGATCTACGGACCGTTCCTGGCCGAGGCGGCTCGTCGTCGCCGGACGCGAACCGGCCGGCCGGTCTAGCCCGTCATCGCCTGCGTCGTGCTCGACGAGGGTGACGGCGCCGAGCAGTTCGCCCGCTGGGAGAACGCGCTGCAGCACGTCGGCGCCGTGCAGACCGGTCCCCGTACTGGTGGGGTCGCGGTGCGCCACTCGACGTCCGGCCTCGGACAACGCCGACGGGCTGTTGGTCTGCGGTGGCCTGACCCCGGCCTACGCGGCAGCGCTGGAGCCGGCCGCGGCCGGACGATCCGGACTGGCTGCGCACGGCGACCGGCCGTACGCCGGGTTCTCGGCCGGATCGGCGATCGCCGCGACGACCGCGCTGGTCGGTGGCTGGCTGTCCGGCGGCGTGCCGATCTGCCCGAGGACGCCGCGGAGGATCTCGACGAGATCGCCGTCCGGGCCGGGCTTGGGCATCGTGCCGTTCGACCGTGGACGTGCACTGCGCCCAATGGGGCACGCTGCCGCGGCTGATCGAGCGCGTCCGCACCGATCGCCGCGCTGGTCGGTGCCGGGATCGACGAGGACACGGTGCTGATCATCGGCGCCGATGACGCCGAGGTTCGCGGGCTCGGCTCGGTCTGGCTGGTGCGCAGTGCTGGGAAGGGCTCCGCAGACGTGACGCCCTACCGATCCGGCGAACGGATCGCACTGCCGTAGCCGTCGTCAGTCGACGCGCGCCCGATCGGCGATCGCCTCGTGCTCGGCGGACCCGACGACGTCCATGCTCGGCCGCTCGGACCGGGCCAGCGCGAGCCGCAGCGCGTAGACCGCGGTGGCCGCCTCCTCGCAGACGAGACTCGCTGCAGCGACCCGTCCTGCACGGCACCGGCAATGCCGGTCACTGCCGCCGCGGGATCCGTCGGCATCAGAACCAGATCCTGACCAGCGGCGATACCCCGCCACGCGGCTTCCGCCGGGCCGTAGTTGTCCACCACCGGGGCCATCTCGAACGAGTCCGTCACGGTCACACCGTCGAAGTCCAGGCCCTTGCAGCCGTTGACGCCGGACCCGCGGAGCAGGTCGGTGACCACGGCGTCGCTCAAGGCGGACGTCCCAGCGTCCGCCCCCGCCGCGGGCAGCTCGATGTGTCCGGTCATCACCAGGGCCACCCCCGCATCGACGCCGGCCCGCAACGGCACGGAGTCGACGGCGTTCCATTCGTCGCAGCCGACGTCCAGGGACGGCAGGGCCTTGTGGGTGTCGGTGGCCAGCCGGCCGATGCCGGGGAAGTGCTTGACGGTCGCCGCCAGCCCCGCGCTCTGGTACCCCCGCACGGCAGCCGCGACCAGGGTGCCGGCCCGTTCCGGATCGGAGCCGAACGTGCGGTCGGCGACGCCGGATTCCCCCGATTCCGGCAGGACGTCGGCGTCGGGTGCGAAGTTCACGTTGATCCCGACGGCGAGCATTTCCGCGGCGCCCGCGGCGGTCACCGATTCGGTGGCCTCGACCGCGGCGTCGGTGTCGGAGATCGCAGACAACTCCGCGGCGCCCGGGAAATCGGTGAAGCCGTTCACCAGCCTGGTGACCAGGCCGTACTCCTGATCCGTCGCAATGAGCAGCGGTGCTCCCTGCTGCGACGCGGGCACCTGCGACTGCAGTTCTTCGGTCACCGCGGCCACTTCTGCGGGCGTGCCGTCCTGCGTCCCGTCGATGGAACCCTGCGACCCCATCAGGATGACGCCGCCCAGCTTCAGCCGCGCCACCAGGTCTTTTCCGACGGCGTCCGCAGAGCTGACCATGATCACCGATCCGGCCCGCTCTGCCGGGGTCATCTTGGCGACCGCGGCACGAGCCCGGGTGAGGTCCTGGGCGGTGACCAGGCCGCCGGGCGGGAGTGCTGGAGCGGCAGGGTCTGGTCGGGGTCGGGGCCGGGGAAGTAGGCGCTGAGGTGGGACGCGGGGCCGGGGTACTCGGACTGGACACGGCGGATGGCGTAGCTGATCGGGAGGCCGACGATGCCGGAGCGGACGACGGATCGGGAGAGGAAGTTGGCGCAGCCGCGGCGGCGCTGGGGGACGTGCTCGTCGAGGGGGCCGGCGCTGCCTGATCGGTCGCCGCACACCCTGCAACGAGACCCGCGCTCAGCAGCGCGGCAAGCCAGAACGCAGCGGCCGCCGCGACCGTTGCGCCGCGTCACGCGCAGGCCGTCATCGACTGCGCCGACGGATCGATCCCGGTCAGCACCAGGCGGCCGTTCTGCTCACCGAGGAGGTAGGTGACGTCCCAGTTGATGCAGGTTGCGGGCAGCGACGGCGGGGCCAACTCGACTGCCTGCTGCGAGGTGAACATCGTGCGGGCGCGGAGCGGCCCGTCGGCGACGGTCAGCACGGCAACGTTGGAATCGACGGTCGTCGAGTAATCGCGCGTCCACTGCTCCTGCGTCTGCGGCGCGGACTGTGCGACGGCGACGGTGCTGTTCCAGGCGTCATAGTCCTGATTGTTGATGGCGTCGAAGTACAGCTGCAACAGTCCCCGGATCTCGGCGCCCCGCGGATGCTCGGCCGCCCGGCTGGACAGCCGCACGGCGGAATCACTGGACGGGCCGACGCGGTAATCGCTCATCGCGAGTGGCTCGCGCTCATAGGACCGACCGTAGCTCCAGGCGGCCGTCGCACCACCGACCAGGACGACCACCAGCAGGGTCGTCAAGAGCAGCGTCAGCCGTCGCCCGCTCAGCCGCATGCGTTCACTTCCCCGTCATCACAGTGTCATCTGTACGAACGGTCGACGTACCGCGGACGGACGGGTTGCCCGGAGTAGGTGACAGGGTGGCGACACAGCACTCGACCCGCCGCGTGTCGCTACGGGCAGATGGCAGGGTGGTGGTCAGCCGACCTGGTGCAGCCAGGTCACGGCGGTGCCCTCGCCCGCTCGGCGGAAGGGCTCGAGTTCGGCGTCGACGTGCGCGCCCAGCAGGTCACCGAGCCGGTGGTGGACGGCTTCCAGGTTGGTTGCCGACGCCAGCATCGATCGCAGTTGGTCCTCGCCGAGGACGACGTCGCCGTTGGCGGAGATCGCAGCCCGCCAGATCCCGCGACCGGGAACATGACAGATGCGCTCGCCATCGACCCCCGGGCTGGCTTCCTCGGTGACCTCGAAACGCAGCATCGGCCAGGCCTTGAGCGCCTTGGCCAGCCGCGCACCTGTTCCGGGTTTGCCGGACCAGCTCGCATCGGCACGAAGGCAGCCGGGGGCCGCAGGCTGCGCCGTCCAGGACAGCGATACGCGACCACCGGTGACCCCGGAAATCGCCCACTCGACGTGCGGGCAGATCGCCGCGGGCGCCGAGTGCACAAAGACAACACCACGAGTCATGTCCGTCCACCTCCGCTCGCACTCCAACGTTCTTCCCCAACGTGGATACGGCAGATCTGGCAGAACACGTGCAGGTCTCGATCGGTACTACTGGGGACATCGTGCACTGTGGGAACCGCGAATGACCAGCGCCCAGCACAAAGCCAGCGGGTTCAGTGCGGCGCGAATCACCCGAATCGGCCCAGCAGTGGGCCGTCCGGATCACCGGAGTGCCAGCCGCTCGACGAGCGGGTGTCGGTGCCGAGCAGCGGGCCGGCGACGGCGAGGGCGAACAGGACGAGGAGAACGATGAGGAGCGGTCATGCAGTAAGGGTCCTGCGAAATACACCTCGCGTCCATCTGTTCTTTCTTCCGCAAATGCGTAAGCTGCCCTGCATGATTGACGTACGCAAATTGGAGATCCTCCGCGAGCTCGACCGCTGCGGGACCATCACCGCGACAGCGGCCGCCGGTGCACCTGACGCCGTCGGCGGTGTCCCAGCAGCTCGCCGCGCTCTCCCGGGAGGCGGGCACCCCGATGCTCGAACCCGATGGCCGGCGGGTCCGGCTCAGCGAGGCCGCGACCCTGCTGCTGAGCCATGCGCACCAGATCTTCACCCACCTCGAGCACGCAGAATCCGATCTCGCGGCTTTTCGTCGCGGCGACGCCGGGACGGTCCGGATCGGCACCTTCAGTTCCGCCGTCAAGGCGATCGCCGTCCCGCTCATCTCCGACCTCGGAACCCAGTCGCGGTTGCGCGTGGAGATCCGCGAGGTGGACCCCGAGCGGGCCATGGATGCGCTGCTGGCCCGCACCGTGGACGTGTCTCTCACGCTGGCGAGTTCGGACCTGCTGCCCGGGCAGGACGATCAACGGCTGCGCACGGAGCACCTCTTCGACGATGTGATGGATGTCGCGCTGCCCTTCGACCACCCGCTGGCCGACCGCGAGGAGATCGAGCTTGCCGATCTCTCGGACGCCGACTGGATTCTCGCTCAGCCGGGCGTGCCGTGCTGGCAGCTCACCAGGGACGCCTGCGAGCGGGCCGGGTTCATCCCCAGGGCCAGGCATTACGCCGACGAGTTCATCGGCGTGGTCGGGCTCATCGCCGCCGGGCACGGGGTCGGCCTGCTGCCCAGGCTCGCTCAGCCGGAGTTCGTCAACGAGCCGATCGTGCTGCGCCCGGTGGCCGGGGTGAGCCCGGTGCGCCGCATCGGTGCGCAGATCCGGGCCGGCACAGCGGACCAGCCGCACATCGCCCCCGTTCTCGAAGCGCTGCGACGTATCTCGGCGGAAGTGGCGGACGGTCCCCTGGAATGCCGTGCCCGCCGTGAGGTGATCGACGTACTCACGCCCGCACTGGCCGCCGGATGACGACGCACATCGCGTTGATTCGCGGCATCAACGTCGGGACCGGTCACCGGGTCGCCATGGGCGCACTTCGGGAGATGCTCGCACGGCTGGGCTATTCCGATGTCCGCACGCTGCTCAACAGTGGCAATGCGGTCTTCCGGTCCGACGATTCGCCGAAGAATGTTTCGGAGGCCATCTCCAAGGGGCTGGCCGAGCAGCTGAAGGTGCCGGCCGAGGTGATCGTCCGCAGTCGGGATCAGGTCGTTCGGGCGATCGCGGCGGACCCCTTCGGTGCCGTCGCAGCCGAAGGCTCGAAGCACTTCCTCGGCTTCCTCGCCGACCGGCCGCCGGCGGCGACCGTGAAGAAGATCGCCGAACTTGGCGAGAGCGCCGACACCGCACCGGATATCGCCCGGTTCGTCGATGGTGCCCTGTACCTGTGGTGCCCCAACGGCATCAGCCAGGCCACCTTCAAGAAATTGAACTGGGACAGGGCTTTCGGCACGCCGGTGACGATCCGCAACTGGAACACCGTGACCAAGCTGGTGAACCTCGCCGAGGATTGAGCCGGTCAGCGCCCGCCGAACAGTGCGGCGTCCAGGAGCGGGGCCTGCAGCCGCGCCCAGGGCGAGAGTCTGCTGTCGGCGGCGTCGGCGGCGGCCATGAACTGCGCCCAGCTCCACCACTGCGTGGTCTCCACCTCGTCCGGCGCCGGCGACGGCTCGCCGTCGATCCGGCAGACCAGCACCGGGCAAAGCTCGTTCTCCTCGACCCGACCGTCGGAGGCGCGATAGCTGAAGTCGGGCAACACCATCCGCATCTCCTGGACCTCCAGCCCGAGTTCACGGCGCAGCCGCCTGGTCGCGGCGTCCGCCGGGGTCTCGCCGGGGGCCGGATGGCCGCAGCAGGTGTTCGTCCAGACCAGCGGGAAGGTCAGCTTGCTGCCGCGCCCGCTGGGTGACCAGCAGCCTGCCGGCCGTCGTCGAAGCCGTAGCAGGAGAACGCGAGGTGACGCGGGGTGTTCGGGCCGTGCACGGTGGCCTTGTCCGCGACGCCGATCGGCTGTGCCGTCGTCGTCGACGAGCACCACCTGCTCCACGGGCCTCCGCACCGGCGGCCTGCGCCGCGATCAGGGCGCCAGCGGCGGCCGGGGTGGGTCGGGTCGGCGAGCGGATGTCGGATGGGCGGCACGCCGATCGAGCCTACGACCAGGCACCGGCCGAGACGCCGACGCGCCGCACCCGGATGTGGGCACCGGCGCTCGACTGTGACCGAAGGCAGGTCGGGCTGTCGGGGTCAGCCCTCCATCGCCTGCGCGTTGGCCTCCCGCCTCGGCCGGCGCTCGTTCGTTGCGCCGGTGGAAGGCAAAGGCCACCAGCACGATTCCGAGCATCGCGTAGCCGAGCGCGACCTCGGGTTGCGCGGCCCAGGCGACCTCGCTGGCGTGGATCAGCCCGATCCAGCTGAGCACCGCGCCGACGCGGCGGCGATGGCCGCGGCGTAGAACTTGTGCATCAGGATGAAGGCGACGATCGAGCCGAGCACCATGCCGGCGAGCACCGCGCCCTCGCCGAGGATCTTCAGGCCGTCGTAGACCAGGCCGGCGTTGGCCAGGGCGTCCGTCCCCGACCTGCGGCGCCGTGGTACCGGCCGCGGCCAGCGCGTTGTCGATCAGGCCGGTCCCCCACGACGCGAGGTTGGGCAGGATCGCCGCGACCACCGCGGCGGCCTGGATCCGGGGCACCGACTGGAACGCCTGGGCGCCGATCAGCAGGCCGATGTACAGCAGGATCGGCACGATCGCCGGGATCGGCAGCAGCGTGTTCAGCACCCCGAACAGGCCGAGGAAGCACAGCACCGCGATGAAGATGCCGCTGGCCATCGAGTAGCTGGCCCGGCCGCCCGCTGCCTTCCAGCCCGGGTGGCCGATGTAGACGGCGGGCGGGAACGGCGAGCCGAGCGCGGCGCCGATGATCGCGCCGGAGCCGTCGGCCAGCAGCACGCTGCGCAGGTTGTAGCTGTCGCCGGCCGCCGCCGCGCTCTCCACGTTGCTCATCGCCTCGGCGAAGTTGTAGACGCCCAGCGGGATGGCCGTGGCCAGCAGCGGGGCCAGGTTGCCGAGCCCGTTGAACAGCAGGTCGAAGTGCAGAGTCGGGATGCGCGATGGCGATGTCGCTGACCGCGGCCTGCACGTCGGGCACCGACATGTACCCGCCGATCCAGCCGATCGCCGTGCCGACCAGCAGCGCGGCCAGGCCGACCGGGATGCCGCCGGGCAGCCGGATGTTGGTGAAGAAGCCGACCAGGATGATGCCCAGCACCGGCAGGCCGATCCAGGCGGCCTCCCAGATCTGCGCGGCCGGGCGCATCGAGATGAAGGTCAGCGAGATGCCGGCCAGCGTGCCGAGCATCGCGGCCCGCGGGGTGATCTTGCGGATGAACGGGCCGACGAACGCGCCGATCAGCACGATCACGCCGATGACGAACGCCCAGGCCAGGCCGGCCTCCCAGGCCCGCAGCGGGTCCCCGGTGGTCAGGAAGATCGGCAGCATGATGACGAACACGACGATGAACATGTGCGGCACGCTCGGCCCGTACGGCAGCGCCGTGACGTCCGTGCGGTTCTCCCGCCGGGCCAGCCGGCGGGCCAGGAACGTGTAGTAGATGTTGCCGGCCAGCATGGCGATGCCCAGCGCGGGCAGCACCGTGCCGAGCACGTCGGTGGCCGGCAGCTGGACGACGAAGATCAGCAGCGACGTCAGGGTCAGGACGTTGACCAGGATGTTGAAGCCGAGACCGAAGAAGGCGTTGGTGTCGCCCTTGGTCCAGTACGGGATCTTGAGGGTGCCCTCCGATGACGCCGAGGACCTGAAGCCGGTCAGGTTCATGGTGTTGCTCCCTGTGCGAAGGGTGCCGCGGTGGGCGGCGAGATGAGGGGATTGGTCGAGAGCGCGGGGTGGCTCGGATCAGCCGGCCATGGCGGGCTGGGTCAGCGCCTCGAGCAGGGCCTGAGAATCGGCGACCCAGCCGAAGATGCCGCCCTGGGCGGACACCATGTCCAGGCCGACGCGTTGGAATTCGGGGAAGTAGGAGCCGACGCAGTCGGACAGGACGAGGGCGTCGTACCCGCGGTCGTTGGCCTCCCGGACCGTCGTGTGGACGCAGACCTCGGTCGTCACCCCGGTGACCACCAGGTGCGTGATGCCGGCCGTCTCGAGAACCGCCGCCAACTCGGTGGCGTAGAACGCGCCCTTGCCGGGTTTGTCGATGACGATTTCGCCGGGTATCGGCGCCAGCTCGTCGATGATGTCGTGGCCGTACTCGCCGCGGATCAGGATGCGGCCGTTGGCGCCGACGTCGCCGATCCGCTGCGACGGCTTGCCGCGCCGCAGTTTCGCGGGCGGACAGTCCGAGAGATCAGGCAGGTGGCCCTCTCTGGTGTGGATGACGAGCATGCCGGCCGACCGCGCCGCCGCCAGCACATCGGCGAGCGGCGGCACGACCTTCTGTAGCAGCGAGACGTCATTCCCGAGCGTCTCGCCGAACCCTCCCGGGAGCAGGAAATCTCGTTGCATGTCGATGACGACCAGCGCGACCTTCCCGGTCGGCAATGGAAATGGTGCGGGTACGGCCTCGACAACCGGTGTCGGGGTGGAACTGTCGTCGGTGACGGGGCTTTCGAGCGGGGTGTTGGTCATGCAGCCCTCCTGGTTCGTGGACTGGGCGAGATGTTGGGGTGGCTGAGTGCTCAGCCGGCGGGAGAACCGGCGGCTGCTTGGTTGGCGAGATAGCCTCGCCAGCCGCCGAACTCGGTGATGTCGGTGGTGTCGCCGGTCAAGGCGGAGGCGTCCGCGACGAAGCCGATCGCGGTACTGCCGTCGGCCAGGGCCACCCTGCCCAGGCTGACCGACTCCGAGGAGCCGGCAAGGATCGGTACACAGGCTGCGGACGGCACTGTCCAGGTCTCCACCTCGATCGAGGCGCCGCCCGACGGGACGGCGACCAGGACAGGGACAGGGTTGTCGGAGCCGGCCCGGAGCAGTCGATAGTTCGGCGCGGTGTGCGTACTGGCCAGCAGGACACCGCCGCGGTCCGCCAGGTCGACGTTGCGCGGCTGCCCGGAGAGGTGGTGGCCCACCACGACAAGCGTGACCGGGTCGGGGATCTCGGCGATCGATGCCGGCGCAGCAAGGGCTCCAGCACCGGTCGGTGCATCACCGGTCAATGCATGACCGGTCAAGGCGGCGGCCATCGCCAGCACCCGGTCGTCGGCCAGCGCCGGACCCAGCACCATGAGCGCGGCGGGACGGCCGTCGGCGGTCACGCCGGCCGGCACGACCGCGGCGCACAAATCGAGCAGGTTGCCGAAGTGGGTGTAATGGCCTAGGGCGGTGTTCGCGCCGATGGGGTCGGCTTGCACCTCGTCCACGGTGAACGTGGTTCCGACGGCCGGCAGGACGAGCACATCCATCTGCTGCCACAGCCGGTCGACCTCCACCCGCAATTCCCCGAGTCGGTGTTCGGCCGCGAAGACGTCCACCGCCGAGTAACGCGCGCCGCCCTCCAGAATCGTTCGGATCACCGGCAGCACCCCGTCCGGGTGGTCCGCGAGGAAGTCGCCGAACTCCGCCAGTCGCTCTGCGACCCAAGGACCCTGGTACAGCAATTCCCCGGCCGAGAGGAATGGTGCGAACGGTGCCCGCACGACGCTTTCGAAGGTGCGCTCGATGCCGGCCCTCGCGGCCAGGTGGGCGTCCCGCATCAGGTCGTCGCCGAAGAACTCCAGTTCGGTGATATCCGGCAGACCGACCCGGTATGCCTTGACCGGTTTGGTGTCCCGTTGCCGTTCGCGTGTGGAGGGATCGTTGCGATCCACACCCGCGACGACATCGAAGACCGCGGCGAGGTCGGGCACGGCTGCGGCGATGAGGCTGATGCAATCCAAAGATCGGCACGCCGGGACCAGCCCGACGGTGCTGATCAGACCGCGGCTGGGCTTGAAGCCGGTGACGCCGTTGAGGGCGGGTGGCACCCGCCCCGAACCGGCTGTGTCGGTCGCGACCGCGAACGGCACCACCCCCGCCGCCACCGCCAGCGCCGAGCCTGAACTCGACCCCCCGGAAATCAGGTTTCCGCCGAAGACACTGCGCGGCAACGTGTACGGGGTTCGGGTTCCGTTCAGCCCGGTGGCGAACTGATCCAGGTTGGTCTTCCCGACGAAGATTCCGCCGGCGTCGATCAGCTTCGCGACCACCGGCGCAGTCTCGGTCGCCGTGTAGGTGTACTCCGGACAGGCCAGCGTCGTCGGAACCCCGCTGACGTCGATGCTGTCCTTGACACCGAAGGGAATCCCGTACAGCGGCAGGGATTCCGGGTCTGGGTGAGCCTCGAGTTCCTTCGCCCGCAGGAGCAGTTCCGAGCGGTCCACGACGGTGATCCAGGTCCCGTCATCGCCGCGGTCGGCGATCCGGGAAAGCACCTGGTCGACGACTTCCGTCGGTGTGCTGGCCGACGAACGGTAGGCCTGCGCCAACTCCGCGATGGTAGGGCCCATCACCGGACCGGCGTCTGCTGTCTTCGGCATTCGTCGATTGTCGACAATCGGTGTATCCGGTATGGAACTGCTGTGTTAACACTGGACTACGCGCCAAGCTGCGAACCCGCTCAGCTGCGAACTGCGGTGGCGGCCTCGCGCCGGTACTGCAGGTAACGCTGACCGCCGTGCGCGTACAGTGCCTCGAGAACAACATCGGGGTCATTGGTCTCCAGGGCGGTCAGCAGGGCCTCGTGCCGGCGGATCCCCTCCCCCGGCCCGACCAGCGACGCCTCCAACCGCAGGTTGACCGCCATCGGCCGCTGCAGTTTGACCAGGATGGGCTCCATTGCCAGGTCAAGCTGGCGATGCCCGGCCAGTCCGACGATCGCCGCGTGGAACGCGCGGTGGGCGTCGTCCCGGGCGAGTTCGTCATCTGACTCCTCCGCGACGCGCATCTGCTGCAGACGCTCCCGCACCACCGCCAGCGGGTCCTCACCCGCAGCCCGGGACAGTGGCAACGCGGTGACGATTGCGTGCCGCTCCAGCACCGCGCGGATCTCGAACAGCTGGCGGATGTCTTCGTCGGACCAGGTCGTCACCCGGGCGCCGCGCCGCGGGAGGTGCTCGACGAGGCCCTGCTGCACCAGCAGCCGGAGCGATTCCCGCAGTGGTGCCCGGCTGATCGAGAAGCGTTGACAGATCTGCTCTTCGATCAACCGGGCACCCGGCTCGAGGGCACCACTCAGGATCTCGTCACGCAATCGGCGGGTGGTCGCCTCGACCAGGCTGGGGGCGAAGAGGTCGACCTGCGGGCCGGGTTCGACGGTCATCGAGCCCCCTCCCGGTATGTGTATCGCGATCAAAGCGCCCGCATGATGCTGGCCAGTGTAGGAGCAGCCGGATCACGCAGCGGTCTTGACCAGCTTGCAGTTCGCGTCGACCGCGTACCACTTCCCACCGGAGCCCTGCCCGTTCGCCTCGCCCGGCGCGGCGTCACCGGCGTAGTAGTACAGCGCCCACTTGCCCATCACCAGTTGCCGGGATCCGTCCGGCCGCGCGAAGGTGGAGACGCCCGACGACTGGAGCTCGTCGGAGATGTCGAACCCCTCCTCGACGGTGACCGGCGGCCAGGCCTGCGCGCAGGCATCGAAGCAACTGGACTGCTTCTCCGGGTCATCGGTGAAGGCATAGAGGGTGTGACCGTTCGCGCCGACCATCACCTCACCCAGGTTGCCCACGTCTGCCAGGGCGACCGCGGGGCCGGCCGGTGCGGGTGCCGGTGCTGGTTCGGCTGCCGGCGCCGGTATCGGTGCCGGCGCGGGCGCTGGCGCTGGCTTTGGTGCCGGAGCTGCGCTCTGCGTCGCTGGCCCGGCCTCGGTTGGGGCAGTGTCCCCCTTGATCAACTTCCCGGCGGCGTTCTCGACGAACCACACTCCGCCCGCGCCCTGACCGTTGGTCTCACCGGGCGCCCCGTCACCGGCATAGAAGTACATCGGCCACTTGCCCACCTTGAGCTGGTGCGTGCCGTCCGGTCGCTCGACGGTGGTGACCAGCGCCGGGTCTATGCCGGCCGGCGTGGGGACCTCGCCGGCGGGCACCGTGACGGCCGGCCAAGCGGCTGCGCAGGCATCGAAACAGGTGCTCACCCCGTCGACGTCCTTGGTGAAGGCGTACAGGGTGTGCCCGTTTGCGCCGATCAGCACCCGGCCCAGCGACCCGGCTTCTGCAGTGCCGAACGTGACTGCGGCGGTCTTGGCGGCAGGCGAGCCGACCGCGGCAGCCGGGGAGATCTGTGCGGAGCCGGCCAGCTGGGATTGACCGCAGGCGGACAACAGCAGTCCCGCCGCCACCATCAAGATCGGGGCGGCGATGGGGGTGAAGATCGAGCGGAGTTTCATGGCGAGGCCTTTCGGATGGGAATGAATGTCCATCCCCGGGTACGGCGGACGTTGCGGAACGGTTCTCGTAGGGTTGCGGCCGCCATCGGATTGCGAAATTCGTTTGACAAGACCCGCGAACCGGTTCGCCGTTTCCCTCGTACTTCCCGGTATGAGCTGGAATGTCATCTCGACGAGCGCGGTTGACGCTGCCGACTACCCTTGTCCTGGTGCTGACCCCGGACGAGCTGCGGCAGTTTCGCGCGGGCGATGCCGATGGGGTCCGGGCGGTCTACCGCGAATTCGGCCGGCTGGTTTTCGTGGTCTGCCACAATCAGCTGGGCTCGCAGCAATTGGCCGAGGAAGCGACGCAACAAACGTTCCTGAAGGCATGGAAATCCGCCGGGACGGTCGACCTGACGAAGGACCTCGCGCCGTGGCTCGCGACCATCGCACGACGGACGGCCATCGACGTCTACCGGCAGGAATCGCGGGAGAAGTCGTCGGCGCTGGACGACGTGTCCGCCGCGCATCCCGCTCTCGTCCAGGCTCCGGTAGCGATCGAGCGAACCTACGACGTCTGGCAGGTCCGGCAGGCACTCGACGAACTGCCGGACGACGAACGACAGATCCTGCAACTTCAGCACCTCGAGGGGATGACCCAGACAGCGGTCGCCGAGCGGCTCAACCTGCCGGTCGGCACGGTGAAATCCCGCTCGTTCCGGGCGCACAAGAAGCTCGCGGCACGCCTGGGGCATTTGCGGGAAGGATTCGATTGACGTTCTGAGACCCGGCGCACCGGGCGTAGCACAGACCACAGCAACCGGAATTACCCTGCGGGAGGAGGTGACAACGATGGATGACGGAGCCGGCACCGGTGACGCGATGGACCGCGCGCGCATCGATCACCTCGCGGGTGAGGGCGGCATCGAGCTGGACGCGGACGACCGCGCCGAACTGGACGCGCTGCGTGACCTGCTCGCCGATCCCACCCTCTGGGCCGAACCACCCGCAGGTCTCGAGGACGCCGTTGTCGCCACCGTGACGGCGGAGGCGGCCGCGCAGGCACGTCCCGTCGACCTCGCCTCGCGGCGGGCCACGCGTCCGCAACCCGAGAAGAGGGCGCGCTGGAACCGGCCGGTGTTTCTGGTGGCGGCGGCCGCAGGGGTGGTGGCCGTCGTCCTGTCCGCGGTCCTGCTGCTGCGGGACCCGTCAAGCGAACGGCGGTTTGACGTTGCACTGTCGGCAACGGAACTCGCGCCAGGAGCCTCCGGGACGGCGACGATGCTGAAGAAGGACTCCGGGTGGGAGATCCACCTGGACGCGACCGGCCTGCCCCGGCTCGACGGCGGCCGTTTCTATCAGGCCTGGCTCCGCAATGAGGCGGGGGTGCTGGTGCCGATCGGCACGTTCAACGAGGGCACCGACGTCACTCTCTGGGCGGGTGTCTCCCCGCAGGACTTCCCGGCCATGACCATCACCCAGGAGTCGGCCGACGGAAAGCAGGATTCCTCCGGTCAGCGGGTGCTGACCGGGACCGCCGTCGAGAAGTAGGAGTGGGGCGCAGTGGGAGTGCTCCATGTTCTCCGGCTCGCGTAACACCGCTGTGACTTCTGCGAGGTCGTCGCGGATTCCGGCCTCTCGGTTCATCGGGTACCGGTGGAATTGATTCACATCGAAACTTGGCGTTGACTCCGACGAACCAGCCGCGCCTTGCGGCCCAACCAACTCGGCGACCTGAGCCTTCGGTGCGGCAGCTTCAGCGGACCTGCCGGGCTTCCGCGGCTCACCGGTGGCGCTACGAATGACAAGTCCGCCGACGAATCGTCGGGTGAGTCCGGCGATACGTCAATGGCTACCAATATCCGGTCGTACATTTCTCAGTCCACCACTTCCAGGAGGTTGTTGGCTCGGATCGACGCGCGGTTGAGTTCCCGGGCCAGGTGCTATGTGGTCGGGGAACCGGTGGGTGTGCCGCTCGCGACCGGTGCTGCTGATTCGATGGGAGTGGAGTGGATGTCGTTCTCCCGGTGAGCGCGCGGAACCAACAACGTCAGGACGACGCCCACGAGAGCGAGGCCGGTGAGGATGTAGAAGATGTTGTCGACCGACAGGCCCGCGGCCAGCACGAAACCGCCCAGCAGTGGACCGCTGACCCCGCCCAGTCGACCGAAGCCCGCGGCCCAGGCGACTGCCGCGCCGCGCATCTTGGTCGGGAACTGGTTTGCCACCAACCCGTAGATCAACAGCGACGTTCCGGTGGTACCCAGTCCGACAACGGCAACAAAGGCGAGACGCACGGGTAGCGGCAGCTCCAGGGTCATCAACGAAATGAATACGCCACCGATCAGGAAGCAGATCGCCACAACGGGTTTGGGCCCCAACCGGTCGGCGAATCGGGATGCCGCCAGCGCCCCGACGATCGCGCCGCCGCTGAGCACCAGCAGGAACGCGAGTGAGCCCTTCGCGTTGAACCCGGCCTGTTCCATCAGAACCGGCAACCATGTGTTGAGGAAGTAGTTCAGACCCTGGGCGAGGGCGCTCATCAATCCGGTGACGACCGTCGCGAACCAGAAACCGCGGCTGAACAGGCCCGCGAACCCCACCTTCTCGGCCTTGGCCTCCTGCTGCGGAACGCTGTCCGGCATGGGCAGACCGGTGCGCTCGGACACCTCCCGCGCCTTGTCGAGCTGGCCCTTGGCGACCAGCCACGACACCGACTCCGGCAGCTTCCAGAACGCCAACGGCAACAGGGTGACCAGCGGCAGCGCCCCGATCAGGAACAGCCCACGCCACCCGATGGAATCCAGCAGGACGATCGCCAGGAAGGAACCGATCAGGCTGCCCAAGGGCACACCGCAGTAGCTGATTGCGCTGCAGAGGTTCTTCTTCCCCGGCGGGGCGATCTCGGCGACCAAGGCACCGGTGGTGGCGATCAGCGCGCCCATGCCCAGGCCGGTGACGAACCGGAAAATGCCGAACGTCGTCGTGGTGGTCATGAACGCGGTCACGGCCATGCCGACGGAAAACCACGCGTACGCGGTGAGCATGACCCGGCGGCGACCGATGATATCCCCGAACGCGCCGGCCAGCAGGGCACCGAACAACATTCCCAGCAGGGCATAGCTGCCCAGCGTCCCAGCGATTGCGGGTGTGACCTCCCCGAGCTGGCTGGGGTCCTTCAAGAAGATGGGCACCACCGCGCCATAGGCAACGAGGTCGTAGCCATCGAAGACCATGCCGGTGGTGACCAGGGCGACGGCCCACACCACCGTCCGTTTACGACGGGTGTCCTGATCGTGCGTCCTGGTCAAAGTCATCTCAGATCTCTCCTTTTCAGACGCGCCGCCGAAGGCAGAGCGCTGGATGGGCGTGGCTGGAAACAGCTGATGGTGTGGGCGATCTCGGTGAGGCTGGCGTACCTGCGTTGTTCCAATTGGTGCAGCTCACGGAGTGTTCTGGCGTCCGCGCCGTAATACTCGGCTTGCGCGATCAGTTCCCAACGGTGAGCAGGGAAGGAGGTTCCGTTGAGCACGAACCGGAGGCGGTCGGCAGGGGGTCGGTCATGGGATCCCGCTGACCGCCGTGTTGGTCGACAGGGACGGCTGAGAGGCAGCTGCGCGTGAATTGCTCTTCGTCGATGCCGGTTGGCCGTTGCCTGTCGGTGCTGTCTCGCGCGCGACGAGGGCTTGCCGTAGCCAGTCCGGGACTTCGACGGCCGTGTGGTGCGGGTGGGTCCGTATCCATACGTGCCGGCATTCGCCGCGTGCGAAAAGACCTGTGGCATCGATGAAGTCATGGCCGACGACGAAGCTGCTGCGACCCACCTCGATAACGCGTGTGACCAGGTCGAACTCGTCTTCGAATGTCACCGGCCGGAGGTGATTGCAGTGTGAGTCGACGACCGGTGTTGCCCATCCCTGCTGCAGCAGCGTTGATGAGTGGGTGTTCAAGGTCCTGCAGCAGTTGGGTGAATCCGTGGTCCATCCACAGGAACATCCGGGTGTAATTGACCTGGACGAGGTCCACATCGGACATCAGCACCCGATGGTGCGTTGTCGTCGTCACTCCGCTCATGGTGGATCTCGGCTTTCTCGTTCGATTGCAGCAAATCTCGGAATCGTCGGGTTCTGGGTGTTGCCAGGTGAGCTGTTCATGCCGCCGTCGCTGTGGGTTTGCGAACAATCAGCACCGTTTTGCCGATGACGTTGCGTTGCTCGAGCGCCGTGAAGGCGGCTTGCGCGTCGGAGAGGTCGTGCTCGACGGTGGTGGGTGGGGGCATTCCCTTGTCCAGCAGGATTGCCAGATCGTCTGCGGTCGATCGGAACAGCTCCGGGTGCGCGGCGATCATGCCGCCCCAGTTGACTCCTCGAACATCGCAGTTGCGTAGGAGCAGCCGGTTCACAGGGGCCGTCGGGATGCGGCCGGAGACGTAGCCGAGGGTAAGCAGTCGACCCTCCTGGGCCAGCGCCCGCAGCGATGCGTCGAAAACGTCTCCGCCGATTGGGTCGACGATGATGTCCGCGCCGCCGGCCGCCCTGACCTTGTCCAGCCATGCGTCGGGCCCGTAGACCTGGTGCGCCCCGGCCGCTGTCGCGGCCGCCCGACGCTGCGGGGTGCTGGCCACCGCGGTGACCCGGGCGCCGAGCGCCGCTGCGACGCGTACCGCCGCCGAGCCGAGACCGCCGGCCGCACCGTGCACCAGCACCGACTCGCCCCGACGGATTCGGGCCCGCCGAACCAGGGCGACGTGTGCGGTGTGATCGTTGACCACCAGCGCAGCGCCCTGTGCGGCGCTCAATGAATCGGGCAGTGGAGCGACCAGGTGCTCCTGGGCCCAGACAGTCTCGGCGCATCCGCCGACGGGCACTGAGGCGTAGACCCGCTGCCCTGACGCGGAATCCGGACCCCGGCGGCGCCGATTCCACGACCCCCGCCACCTCCATGCCCGGGGTGAACGGCGGCTCCTGCCGCACCTGGTACTTCCCGCGGGTGACGAGGGTGTCGACGAACCCGATCCCGGCGGCGTGCACGTCGATCCGCACCGCGTCCTGGTCGGGCCGCGGAGGGATCGGGGTGTCGTCGACCCACAATCCGGGTGGGCCGGTCAGGTCGTGGGCGCGGAGCGCGCGCATCGTCGCCGTCATGTCAGGCGAACGCGGACAGGCCGGTGACGTCCCGGCCGATGATCAGTGATTGGATGCTGTCGGTGCCCTCGTAGGTGTGCACGACCTCCATGTCGGTCATGTGCCTGGCGACGTGGTATTCGAGCAGTAAACCGTTGCCGCCCAGGATGTCCCGGGCGTCCATGCAGATCGCGCGGGCCTTCTGCGCGGTGTACATCTTGGCCAGCGAGGCCATCGGCCCGGTGAGCTTGCCCTGTTCCTGCAGCTGCGCCATCCGGAAGCACAGCAGCTGGATGGTGGTGACCTCGGCCAGCATGTTGGCCAGCTTGTTCTGCACCAGCTGGTACCCGGCGATGGGTTTGCCGAATTGCTCCCGCTGTCCGGCGTAGGTCAGGGCGGCCTCGTAGGCGGCGACGGCGTGCCCGGCCGCTTCCCAGGACGCCCCACCGCGGGTCGCGGTCAGCACCCGGGAAACGTCGCGGAACGAGTTGGCCTCGGCCAGCTTGTTCTCGGCCGGCACCCGCACGTTGTTCAGGGTGATGTCGGGTTGCCAGATGGCCCGTTTGCCGATCTTGCCGGTGATCAGTTCCGCGGAGTAGCCCTCCGGGTAGCCGGTCGTGGCCTCCAGCGCCGCCTCCGACTTTTCGACGACGAAGCCCTTCACCTTGCCGTCGGCGACATCCCGGGCCCAGACGATCACGACGTGGGCGATGTTGCCGTTCCCGATCCACCGTTTGGCGCCGTTGAGTACCCAGTGGTCGCCGTCCCGGCGGGCGGTGGTTTCCAGGCCGACCGAGTCGGATCCGTGGCCGGGTTCGGTCAGCGCGAAGGCGCCCACCTTTTCCAACCGGGCCATCGCCGGTAGCCACCGTTGCTTCTGCTCTTCGGAGCCGAGCATGTTGATGGACCCCATGGCCAGGCCGTTCTGCACCCCGAGGAAGGTGTTGACGCTGCCGTCACCGCGGGACAGTTCCAGGGTCACCATGCCGGCCGCGAGGCGGGACAGGCCGGGGCACCCGTAGCCGGTGATCGCGCCGCCGACGACGCCCAGCTGGGCGATCTTCGGGACCAGTTCGAACGGGAACTGCGCGCGTTCCCAGTAGTCGTTGATGATCGGCAGCACCTGGGTGTCGACGAAGTTCCTGACCCGGTCGCGGATCTCGCGTTCCTCGTCGGTGAGCAGTTCGGCCAGCAGGTAGTAGTCGGTGCCCCGCGGGGTGGTCAGGCCGGCGGTCAGGTCCAGCGGCCGCAGCAGCCGGCCGCGCCGGCGGCGCGATGCATCGATGCTCATGACGTTCTCACCTGTTCTGTCGGGCGTGGTGTCTTGGTGCCGGCCTCGTCGTAGTCGTACCAACCGCGGCCGGTCTTGCGGCCGAGTTCGCCGCGCTCGACGAGAGCCGAGACACTCTTGCTGGGTTGGTCTTTCGGGTCACCGGATTCGGCGTACCGGTCCTTCTTGGTGAGGTAGCCGATGTCGATGCCGGTCAGGTCCATCAGCTCGAACGGGCCCATCGGGTAGCCGAGTGCGGTGCGGCAGGCGGTGTCGATGTCCCCGACGGAGGCGATGCCGTTCTCCAGCAGGTAGATGGCCTCGTCACGGACGGCGCCGAGGATGCGGTTGGCGATGAAGCCGGGGATCTCCCGGTCCAGCACCACCGGTGTCTTGCCCAGGCGCCTGGCCAGCTCGACCGAGATCTCCACGGTGGCATCGGAGGTCTGCGGGCCGCGGACCACCTCGACGCATTTCATGATCAAGGCCGGGTTGAAGAAGTGCAGGTTGCAGACCCGGTCGGGACGGCCGGTCGCGTCCGCGATCCGGGAGGACACGATGCTGGACGAATTCGTGGCCAGAATCGCGTGCGGCGGCGCGACCCGGTCGAGGTCGGCGAACAACGCCCGCTTGATGTCCAACTTTTCGACGGCGGCCTCGATGACGTAGTCCGCGGTCGACGCGGCGGTGGTCAGGTCGGTACTGAAGGACAACCGGGCGAAGGCGTCATCAACGTGCTGTTGACTGCGCCGCCCCTTGTCGACGTCCCGAGACAGACGCTGCCGCAGTTCGGTTTCCGCCTTGCCCAGCGCCGCTTGTGCGATGTCGGTGACGGTGGCATCCAGACCGGCGAGGGCGCAGATCATGCCGATCTGTGAACCCATCGCACCCGCGCCAACGACGACGACATTGTTGATCTCGCTCACCCTCATCGCCCCCGGAAGACCGGTGGGCGTTTGGCCAGGAACGCGTCGGCGCCCTCGTTCTTGTCGTCGGTGGTGTAGAGCAGGGCCTGCGCGAGGCGTTCGACGACCAGGCCGGTGCGTTGGTCGGCGTCCATCCCGGAACGGATCACCAGCTTGGCCAGCCGCACCGCCAGCGGTCCCTTGGCCATGATCTGCCCCGCGACCTCCCGAGCCTTGTCCAGCAGTTCGGACCCGGGAACGACCGAGGTGACCAGCCCGATCCGCTCGGCCTCGTCGGCTTTCACCAGGCGGCCGGTGAGGATCATCTCGATGGCCCGGCCGGTGCCCACCAGCCGGGCCAGTCGCTGGGTGCCGCCGGCCGCCGGCAGCACCGACAGGTTGGTCTCCGGGCAGCCCGAAACGTGCGGTGTCGGCGGCGATCCGGATGTCGCAGGACATCGCGAGCTCGCACCCACCGCCGAGGGCGAACCCGTTGACGGCTGCGATGGTGGGCTTCTCGTAGGCCTCGACGTCGTCGTAGAGGCGCTGCAGGTCCGACGACAGGGCGGTGTGCAGGGTGTAGGTGCGGACCTGCGCGATGTCCGCGCCGGCAACGAATGCCTTCTCCCCGGCCCCGGTGAACACGACGACAGCGATGGAGTCGTCGTCCCGGAATCGATCGAGCGCGGCGCGGATGTCCAGCTGCACCTGCCGGTTCACCGCATTGCGAACGTCCGGCCGGTTGATGGTGATCAGCGCGACCCCGTCGGTGACCTCGGTCTGGAGCGTCTCGTAGGTGGGGGCGGCTTCAAGTGTCTTCATGGCGGCGGCCGCTACCGGAACGCGGCCAGGCCGGTGATGGCCTGTCCCATGATCAGGGTGTGGACTTCGTCGGTGCCTTCGTAGGTGCGGACGCTTTCCAGGTTGTTGGCGTGCCGCAGCGGCGAGTAGTCCAGGGTGATGCCGTTGCCGCCCAGCATGGCTCTGGCTTCCCGGCAGATCTCGATGGCCTCGCGGACGTTGTTCAGCTTGCCGAACGAGATCTGCTGCGGGTGCAGCGTTCCCGCGTCCTTGAGTCGGCCGGTCTGGAGGGCGACGAGGATGCCCTTTTGGATTTCCAGGACCATGTCGGCGAGCTTGCGTTGGGTGAGCTGGTAGCCGGCGAGCGGCTTGTCGAATTGGTTCCGCTGCTGGCTGTACCGCAGCACGGTCTCGAAGGAGTCCCGGGCGGCGCCCATGGCGCCCCAGATGATCCCGTACCTGGGCCTCGTTCAGGCAGGCGAACGGGCCCTTCAGGCCGACCACGTTCGGCAGCACCGCGTCGGCGGGCAGCCGCACGTCGTCGAAGGTGATGTCGCATTGGATGGAGGCCCGCATCGACAGCTTCGGCTCGATCGGTGTCGCGATGAACCCCGGGGTGTCGGTGGGGACGACGAATCCGCGGATGCCCTCATCGGTCTGCGCCCAGATCACCGCGACCTGGGCGATCGACGCCAGGCCGATCCACCGCTTCGCACCGGTGAGCACCCAGTCCGAGCCGTCCTTGCGGGCGTAGGTCGTCATCCCGCCGGGGTCGCTGCCAGCGGTGGGTTCGGTCAGCCCGAAGCAGCCGATCAGCTCGCCCTTGGCCATTCCCGGGAGCCACTGCTGCTTCTGTTCCTCCGAGCCGTGCTTGTGGATCGCGCTCATCGCCAGCGACCCCTGCACGCTGACGAACGTCCGGAGACCGGAGTCGCCGGCCTCCAGTTCCAGGGCGGTGAGGCCGTATTCGACGGCGCTGCGGCCGGGGCACCCGTAGCCCTTCAGGTGCATGCCGAGCAGGCCGAGATCTCCGAATTCGGTGGCGATCTCGCGTGGGAAGTGCGCGTCTTCGTACCAGCGCGCGATGTTCGGCCGGATCCGGGCGTCGACGAAGGCGCGGACCTTGTCCCGCTGCGCCAGTTCCTCGGCGGTGAACAGCGAGTCCAGGTTGAGGTAGTCGCGGGCCCGGTCGCTGATAGCGGTGGGCGCCGCGGTGACGGCCCCGGCGTAGATGCCGACGGGAGTGGTGGCGGCGTCGACGGTGACGGCCTCGGTGGTGGTCATGGTCTGCTCCAGGTCTGTTTCAGATGGTCGGGATCAGGCGGATTCGAGCAGGACGGAAATGCCCTGCCCGACGCCGATGCACATGGTGGCCAGGGCGCGGCGGGTGCCGCGGTCGTGCAATTCGATGGCGGCGGACAGGGCGATCCGGGCGCCGCTGGCACCGAGCGGGTGCCCGAGGGCGATGGCCCCGCCGTTGGGGTTGACGTACTCGGCGTCGTCCGGCAGGCCGAGCTGCCGCAGCACGCCGAGGGCTTGTGCGGCGAACGCCTCGTTCAGCTCCACCAGATCCAGCTGGTCGGCGGTCAACCCGTTGCGGGCCAACAGCTTCTGCGTGGCTGGTACCGGACCGATACCCATGATCCGGGGCGGCACCCCTGCCACCGCGGCAGAGGTCACCCGGGCCAGCGGGGTCAAACCGTACTTCTGACACCGCCGCTTTCCGAAGCGATCAGCACTGCGGCAGCGCCGTCGTTGACGCCGGACGAGGTCCCTGCGGTGACGGTGCCGCCCGGGTTGATCGGCCGAAGCTTGGCCAGCGCCTCCAGCGAGGTCTCCCTCGGGTGCTCGTCGGTGTCGACGACCAGCGGCTCGCCCCGCCGCTGCGGAATGGTCACCGGTGCGATCTCCCTGGCCAGCCGGCCCGATGCGATGGCCTTGGCCGTACGTTCCTGGGAGCGCAGGGCGAATGCGTCCTGGTCCTCCCGGGCGATGCCGTACTCCTGCGCCACGTTGTCGGCGGTCTCCGGCATCGAGTCGGTGCCGAACTTCTCGCGCATCGCCGGGTTGACGAACCGCCAACCGATGGTGGTGTCGTGGATCTCGGTGGATCGGGAGAACGCCGATGTCGCCTTGGGGATGACGAACGGCGCGCGGCTCATGCTTTCCACGCCGCCGGCCAGGACCAGGTCGGCGTCGCCGGAGCGGACCGCCCGGGATGCGATGGCGATCGCGTCGAGGCTGGACCCGCAGAGCCGGTTGACCGTGCCGCCCGGTGCCGAAACCGGTAGACCCGACAGTAGTGTCGCCATCCGGGCGACGTTGCGGTTGTCCTCACCGGCCTGGTTCGCGCAGCCGATCAGCACGTCGTCCAGCTGGTCCCAGTCCACCGACGGCAGCCGGCCGCTGAGCTCGCGGAGCACGTGGGCGGCGAGGTCGTCCGGCGCGGACGGCGGCCAGACCGCCGCCGTAGCGGCCGAACGGGGTCCTGACCCCGTCCACCAGGAACGCCTGATTGGTGGTCGATCGCGGTCATGACGCACCGGTGATTGCTTCGCGGAGCCGGTATTTCTGGATCTTTCCGCTGGCTGTGGACGGCAACTCGGCCAGCACGTGCAGGCTTTCCGGCCAGTACTGCCGGGCCAGTCCCTTCTCGTCCAGGAATGCCTTCATCTCGTCGAAGGTGAACTCACCGACACCGGGTTTGAGCACGACACAGGCGCAGGCCCGTTCCTGCAATCGGGGGTCCGGGATGCCGACGACCGCGACGGAGGCGATCTTCGGGTTTTCGTAGAGTGCGTTTTCCACATAGGCGACCGGGATGTTCTCCCCGCCGCGGATGATGACGTCCTTGGTGCGGCCGGAGATCTTCAGGTACCCGTCGGGGTCGATCCGGGCGATGTCGCCGGTGTCGAACCACTTGCCGTCGAACAGTTCCCGGGTCATGTCCAGCCGCTTGGCATAGCCGGCGAACAGGAACGGCCCGGTGACCTGCAGCCGGCCGTCGGTGTCGGCCGGTTGCACGGTGCCGATCTCGTCGACGACCCGGATCTGCATCCCGGGCAGCGGGTAGCCGGCGCGGTCGACGACCTTCTCATCGGGGTCGCCGGGGATGCCGAGGGTGACCAGGGCGTCTTCGGTCTGCCCCCACCCGCTGATCACGGCCAACTCGGGCCAGCGCTGCCTGGCCTGCCGGACGATCGCCGGTGGGATGGGGGCGCCGAAGCAGCAGAACCGGACCAGCGAGGACACGTCGCGAGAGTCGATGTTCGGGGCGTTGAGGGTGTCGTGCAGGAACGGTGTTGCCGCTGCGGTCTGGGTGATCTTGTGCTGTTCGATGAGTTCGACGAACCGCTCGTTGTTCCACACATCCTGATACACACCGGTGGCACCAATCTGGGTCTGCAGTCGTGCGCCGTAGAGCAGGCCGGTGAGGTGCGCGAAAGGGTGGACGCCATGTGGATGACGCTGTCGCTGTTGACGCCGAGCCGCTCGGGGAGCGGCTCGATGGCCGCGACGAGCGTGTTGTGGGTGTGCATGACACCCTTGGGTTCGCCGGTGGTACCGGAGGTGAACATCAACAACGTCACCTCGTTCGGGTCCGGGCGCACCGCGGCGAGCTCAGCCGGGTCTCGGCGTTGCTCCCACGGTGTGGCCATGAACGATTCCCAGGACGGGTTCGCATCGCCGGGTTGGCCGTCGACAACGAACACGTGCTGCAGCGCCGGCCAGGTCGGCCGGAGCCGGTCCGCCATCGCCGGGTAGTCGAACTTGCGGAACTCCCGCGGAACCACCAGCACCTTGGACTCGGCGAACCCGACCATGAAGCCGACCTCGCGGTCCCGGTAGATCGGGATCAGCGGGTTACTGACAGCACCGATCCGGGTGGCCGCGAAATGCAGGACCAGGAACTCGATCCAGTTCGGCAACTGGAACGACACCACGTCGCCGGACTGGACGCCGAGTTCCAGCAGACCCAGTGCGCAACGGTCGGTTTCGGCCTGCAGCTCACGGTAGGTGACCTGCCGGCGGGGGTCGATCGCCGCCGTCTTGTCCGGGGTGCGGGCGACAGCATCGTCAAGAAAGTCGGTGATGGTGCGGTTCGAGAAGTAGCCCGCTTTGGTGTATTCGTCGATGGTTTCTTGGCTGAGGATCGTGTCGAAGGTCATCGGAGGTCTGCTGTCAGCTCATCGTGAGACCGCCGCTGACGCTGACGGTCTGGCCGGTGATGTACGCGGCTTCATCGGAGGCGAAGAACGCGACGGCGTTGGCGAGGTCGGACGGGTCGGCGAGCCGGCGGAACGGGATGGCCTTGGTCAGCGCGTCCCGCAGCTTCGGGTTGTCCCCGCCGATGGAGGCGAACAGCGGGGTGTCGGTGGGTCCGGGGCAGACGCAGTTGACGTTGACCTGATTGCGGGCCATCTCCCGGGCAACCGCCTTGGTGAAGGCGATGACCCCGCCCTTGGCGGCCGAGTAGACCGCTTCGCCGGACGATCCGACGCGGCCTGCGTCGGAGCCGAGGTTGACCACATGACCGTGGCCCTGCGCGGCCATGATCGGCAGCACCGCCTTGGAGGTGTTCAGCACCCCGTAGAGGTTGATCGCGATGACCCGGTCCCAATCGGCCTCGTCGCTGTCGACGAACGGGCCGACCTTGTCCCAGCCGGCGTTGTTGACCAGAACGTCGATCCGACCGAGCTTCTCGGTCACCGCGGTGACCATCTCGGCCACCGATTCCCGGCTCGTCACGTCGACCCGCAGGCCGATCGCGCCGCCGCCGAGTTCCTTCGCCGTGGTCTCTGCCGACTGCTGGTCGATGTCGGTGACCACGACCGTGGCGCCCTCGGCGGCCAGTTTCTCGGCGATACCACGGCCAATACCGCGGCCGGCGCCGGTCACGATCGCGACCTTGTTCTCAAGCTTGCCCATGGGATGACTCCTTATGTCAGTACAGCGTTATCGGGTTGATCGGTTGTCTGGGCGGTACTGCCCCCGGCCCGGTCGGCGTGACCGTCCGGGGGCATCTGCGGCGCGGCGTGCACCTCAGGAATATCGGGGTCGGCGTCAGGGCGCCAGGGCCCGTCCCAGCTTCTGCCGGGAGATGATGAGCTTCATGATCTGCGCGGTGCCATCGCCGATCTGCAGACCGAGGACGTCCCGCAGTCGCTGCTCGATCGGCTTCTCGGTGCGGTACCCGTACTGGCCGTGCAGCAGCAGGCAGGTGTTGATCACGTCATAGGAAGTCTTGGGTGCCCACCATTTGCACATTGCCGCCTCGGCGGTGTGCGGTAACCCGGCGTCCTTGAGCCACAGCGTCTGGTAGCACAGCAAACGCGCTGCGGTGAGAACGGTCTCGGACTCTGCCAGCGGGAACGCGACTCCCTGGTTCTTGCTGATCGGCCGGTCGAAGGCCTCCCGCTGGGACACGTACTCCCAGGTTTCGTCGACGGTCTGCTGGGCCGTTCCGATGCACTGCAGGCCGATCAACGCCCGGCTGAAGTCGAAGCCCTGCATGACCTGCGAGAAGCCCTTACCGATCTCGCCGAGGACGTTCTCGGCCGGCACCCGGACATGGTCGAAGTGCGCGGCGCCGCGGGCAACAGGCTTGGTGCCCATGTCGGAGTAGGGCTCCTTGGTGACTCCCGGTTGGTTGAGGTCGACGACGAACGCGGTGATGCCGCGACCCCGCCCCTCGTCGCTGGTGCGGGCAAAGACGACCGCGCCGTTGGCAGGACCCAGCAACGACATGGACTTGGCGCCGGTGATCAACCAGTCGCCCCCATTTCCGGGACCGACCCGCTCGGCTCGCAGGCGGGGGTTGCCCGCGTCGGAGCCGGCGTGCGGTTCGGACAGGCCGATCCCGACGATTCCCTGACCGCTGGTGATCTGCGGCACCCACTGTGCGGCGACCTCGGGACGTGCGTTCTGGGCGAGGATCTGACCGACCAGAGAACCGACGACCTGCAGGTAACCGACGTTGAAATCGCCGGTGGAGATCTGTTCCAGCAACATGCCCGAGGTCAGCCGGGACACTCCCTGCCCGCCGAGTTCCTTGGAGATCTCGGGGGCGATGAAACCCTTCGCCCCCATCTCCAGCCGGACCTCTTCTTCGATCCGTCCGGCCTTCTCCCGCTCCTGGTAGCCGGGGGCCAGTGCATCCCGGGCGTACTGGCGGGCCGAATCGACCAGGGTCTGCTGCTCGGCGGTGAGCGAAAACTCCATTGTCTTCTCGTCTCTCAAATGTCGATCGTCTTCGGTCAGTGCCAGTTGACGTGTTGGGCGAAGTCGGCAGGGCGCTTCTCGGCGAAGGCCGCGGCGCCTTCCAGGCCCTCCGGGGAGGCGGTGAAAAGGTCCAGTGCGGACATCGCCAGGTTGCTCAGGCCGGCCTGGTGATCGGTGTCGGCGTTGAACGACTGCTTGAGGAAGCGCAGGGCGGTGGGGCTCTTCTCGGCGATCTCCCGCGCCCATCTCTTCGCCTCGTCCAGGAGTTGGTCGGCCGGTACGACCGCGTTAGCCAGGCCCCAGCGTTCGGCGGTCTGCGCGTCGTACAGCCGGCACAGGTACCAGATCTCCCGCGCCCGCTTCTCTCCGACAACCCTGGCCAGGTAGGCGGAACCGAACCCGGCGTCGAAGGACCCCACCTTCGGGCCGGCCTGCCCGAACCGGGCGGTCTCGGAGGCGATCGTCAGGTCGCACAGCACGTGCAGGACGTGACCGCCACCCACTGCGATGCCGTTGACGGCGGCGATCACGGGCTTGGGGATGTCCCGGATCAGTTTGTGCAGGTTCCCGATCTCGAACATCCCGCTCTCGGTGGGGCCGTAGTCCCCCGTTTCGGCCCGCTGCTTGACGTCGCCGCCGGTGCAGAATGCCTTCTCTCCCTCACCGGTCAGGATGACGACCTGCACGGACTTGTCCGCCCAGGCGAGACGGAAGGCCTTGATCAGCTCCTCCACGGTGCGGCCGCGGAACGCGTTGTACCGATGCGGCCGGTTGATCGTGATGACACCGACCGGTCCATCGATCTCGTACCGGATGTCCTCGAACGTCTGCGACATGACTCGCGTCTCCACTTCGTTGTGCCCGATCACGCTTGGTTTTTGAATGATCCTTCATTCGATAGTTCGAGAATAGGGGGTGGCTCGATCGGCGTCAAGAGCCATCGCCGAACTTTCTTCTTGCCGCCGGCCACTGTCTGAGCGCGTTCCGGCTGGCAGGGCGGCTACTATGAACGGACGTTCAATCCGACCACGGCGCACAGGGGATGGCATGAATGGCTGATGCGGCGATGCCTGTGAACGTCAAACAGGCGAACCGGCTGGCCCGAGTCGACGAGCGGGTACGCCGCAGGCGTCGGCAGATCCTCGCTGCAGCAACCACATTGATGCAACGGTCCGGCTTCCATGCCATGTCGATGCAGTCTGTCGCGGAGGAGGCTCGGGTCAGTGTCGGGCTGATCTATCAGTACTTCGGGAACAAGGACGATCTTCTCCGGGGCGTGGTCGTCGACATCCTCGAAGACTTCCGCGACGAGATCCCCAAGGCCCTGGCCGCGGCCGGCGAGGATCCGGTCGAACGCCTGAAGACCGCGTTCCGGGCCTGCTGCCTGGTGGTCGACGCGAAGCGCGCGGCCGTGAACCTGACCTATCGGGAGAGTAAGACGTTGTCAGCTGAGGGACTCTCGCAGATCATGGCGCTCGAGGTGGAAACCGCGGAACCCCTCCGCGAGGTCTATCGGGACGGCGTCGCCGCTGGCGTGTTCCGCGATATCGACCCCCGCCTGGTGGCCCACAACCTGCTCCTTACCGCCCACGGTTGGGCACTGAAACACTGGAATCTGAGCGACTGGCTCACCCTGGATCAGTACATCGACCAGGAACTCGCCATACTGCTGGCATCGGTAAGGGTCAATGCACCGTCAGGTCCGGCGCCGAACGGACGAGGCGGCACGCCTCGCCGCTAGTAGTGATTACCGAGGTGATGCGAGCGCTGAGGTCGCTGAGCGCAGGCCGTGAGCCGTCCTCACCAAACAGTCTCGACAGGGCCCCCCGGCCCCGGAACAGGGGCTGCTTGACCGCCCCGCTGGCACCGGTCTCCGCCGCGACCTGAACCCCCGGAAGGGCGGCCAGGTGATGTAACACAACTGCGACCCGCTGCGCCTGCGGCGCCGTCATCAATGCGACATGATCAGCGCCCATACCGGCGCGGGAGGTCCCGGTCCGCGGCGCTCTCAGGCCACCGACGAGTTCCGCACCCGCCGCCACCGGCGACCCGGTATCTCGCACCGTCGACCAACACAGCCACGCACGTTCGAAGGCCTCCTGGATCACGTCCTCGGCTTCGGCGATGTCACCGGTCAGCAGCACCAACTGCCGCACAACGCCGCCCCAGGCCCGCACGTACAGGGCATCCAATCGGCAGGCCTTGGGCGCGCCTGGACCAGCAGTCATGACCGACCAACTCGCAGGCCTACCCGGCAGCACCGCCCTTACCGCCTGGCACGGACCGGGCACGGTCCGCACTAGGATTTTGTGGAGAGTCGCCCCAGAATCGGACGGTGAACGCGCAGCAGCACACTTCGCGTCTCGCAACGCTTTTCGTGGGGCGAGTGGGGCTCGAACCCACTTGAAGGCCCTGGTCAAGGGGCATGAAATCACCTTGACCAGCAGATATCGACTCACCGCATCACACCAGATCACCCCAAATCCCGCAGGATTGTGGGATTTCTGTGGGTGCGAAACTGAACTTGACGCTGTCCACCCGAGGCAGGTCGAGGTCACCGTTAGCGCCCACAGCACCTCGGTCCGGCCGGCCTCGGTCTCCCCCGTTGCGCGGGGTTTGCTCCGCTCGGCGGCGGTATCCCACCGCACGGCGTCGAACTAGGCCTGCGCGGTGGCGGCGACAGGGTAGGTGAAACGGAACAGGCGGGACAGCCGGGCCGGGACCTCGAACCGCGGGGCGTCGGCCTGCCGTTTGACGTCGTTCCTAAAGGCTGTTAGGCGAAGGGCACCTGTCACTCCAAAGTCAGGTACCTGGCCTGGCGCCAGGTTGCTGCCGATTCGCTTGCAAGTGCCAGCCGCTTAGCTGATATGGGGAGTATTCCTGTCAAGAGGTCAGGCCAAAGTACCCCCCGTTCGGTCTATCCCGCGGGGGAGTGTCTTTATGGGGCCGGCGGGAGGATTCTGAGCGAGAGGCATGTCTCGACACGCGGTCAGGCTGATATGCGCGGGTTGGTTACCGCATGACCGTTGTTCGTCGGGAGCGTTCCGCTTGTCTAAGATCGAGCGTCACCGGCATCGTTGAAAGCGTTGCGTCTGCAACAACTCTGGCTGCTCATAGCTTAGCCGCGGGTCACTCCACGCGTTGCCTGTCAACCCGGACGGTCCTCCCGCCGGCGGTCTGTGAGGCGAGGGGCTGCCTACCTCTGCCTCTTCGCTGCGCTGTTGTCTTCTTCCCCGTCCATGACGGCCAGCGACCAACACCAGCCGGCCAGCTCCCTGGCCACCCCGACCGCGGCGACGGTCGGCCGCTTGCTCCGGGCGTCGAACGTTCGCCACCGCTGATTCAACCGGCGGTTGGCCTGATCGGCCCGGGCCCGAACCAGCGGCGACTGACCGTCCCGGCGACGGATCATCTCCGCCGACAGTCGATACGGTTTGCGGTGATGCCACGACGACTCCACCAGCAACCGGCGGGCGTGCCCGTTCCCGGTCTTCGTGATCGAGCCGACCGATCGGCTGCCGCCGCTGGAATGCTCCGACGGGGTCAACCCCAGGAACGAGCCGATGCTGTTGCCGGTGAACCGGTGCCAATCGCCGATCTCCACGGCCAGGCCGAACCCGGTCAACGTGCCGACGCCGCGCAGGCAGCCCAACCTGGCCACCACCGGCGCCCAGGCCGGCTCGGCGGCCATCGTCAGGATCGCCTTGTCCAACCGGTCCCGCCGGGCCAGCGTCGTCAGCACGGTGTCGTAGGCCTCGTCGAACGCGAACTGCACGCCCGGCTTGTCGAAGGACTGCGCCCGCAACCACTTGTCGTGCGCCGCCGTCCATGCGGTGTCCTCGTAGACAATCCCCTGCCGTAGCAGCAGTTTCGACAACCGGTGCCGGGACCGCATCAGATCGCCGCGGACGTCTTCCCGGGCCCGCACCAGGTCCCGGGCGGCCTCCTGACCCTCCGACGGGATCACCACCACCGGCAGCTCACCGAGCCGCACCAACCGTGCGATCCACTCGCAGTCCCGCTTGTCGGTCTTGACCCGATCTCCCGACGGCCGTTCCATCTTCGACGGCGCCAACACATAACACCGCACCCCGGCGGCGATCAACGCCCGCGCCAGACCGAACCCGGTCGGGCCGGCCTCGTAGGCCACCTCAACCGACGCCCGGCAACGCCTTGGCCCACTTCACGATCTCCGCGGTCTTCGGTGAGATCCGCGCCGTCCGCATCTCACCGGAATCGTCGTCCACCGTGCACGCCCACACCGATCGGGCGTGAACATCCAGCCCCACGCAAGTACGATTCTGCTTCACCGGCGTCTCCCGTAACTGTGTTCTGGCCACCGCGCCCAATCGCGGTGGTGACCCACGTCAACTTACGAGCGAGACGCCGGCCTCCCCATACGGTCTAAGCCCGGATCCACCGATTGACCTGGGTGTCGTCGTGGGCTGGACAGGCGAAATGCCCTTGTGCGCTGGAAGAATCGGATTTGTCTAGGACCCGGTTCGAGCGTCACGAAGGGCATCTCGCAGGTGAAAGCATCTCATGCTCGTCCAGTTCGCCGCGCGGTGTTCGACGAGCCGAATCTGCTGGCCGTGGCCGGGCTGGTCCCGGTGGTCGCCTTGGCCGACCGGGCGGGTCTACAAGCGCTGGCAGATCAGTTGTTGACGGTCCCGACGGACAAGGGTTCGAACGCCGGTGTGAAGGTCACCTCGCTGGTCGCGGGGATGGTCGCCGGGGCGGACAGCATCGACGACATGGCCATCCTGCGGCACGGCGGGATGCGCCGGGTCTTCGACGCCTGTTACGCACCATCGACTCTCGGGTCGTTCCTGCGGACGTTCCGCTTCGGGCATGTCCGGCAGTTGGACGCGGTCGCGTCCCGCACACTGATCGGACTTGGCCAGCTGGTACCGCTGCTGCCGGGTATCGATGAGTACGCGCTGGCCGACATGGACGACTCGATCGTCGAGGTCCATGGGCACACCAAGCAGGGCGCCGGGTTCGGCTACACCCAGGTGCGCGGGTTGAACTCCTTCATCGGCACGGTGAGCACATCGCATGCAGCGCCGGTGATCGTCGCGCAACGCCTCCGGAAAGGGTCCTGCGGGTCCGCCCGCGGCGCTGCCCGGCTGGTCGCCGACACCCTGGCCACCGTGAAACGGCTCCGCAGCACCGGCGCCGGCGGGCCGGTGCTGCTGCGGGCGGACTCGGCGTTCTACGGGCACAAGGTGGTCGCCGCGGCACGCCGCGCGAAGGCCGACGTGTCCATCACGGTGCGGCAGACCACACACATCAAAGCAGCGATCAGCACCATCCCAGACGGTGCGTGGACGACGATCAAGTACCCGCAAGCAGTGTTCGACGAACCATCGGGCCGGTGGATCTCCCGCGCCGAGGTCGCCGAGATCGGGTTCACCGCGTTCACCTCGAGGAAGAACAGCGAGCAGGTGCCGGGCCGTCTGGTGGTCCGCAGGATCCCGGACCTGAACCCCAAAGCTGTTGCCGGGCAACCCAGCCTGTTCGACACCTGGCGGTTCCACGCGTTCTTCACCACCAGCACACTGGACACCGTGACCGCGGACAAAACCCACCGCGGGCACGCGATCATCGAGCAGGTCCACGCCGACCTCAAACACTCCGCCATGGCCCATCTGCCGTCGAAATCGTTCGCAGCCAATTCCGCCTGGCTGGTGCTGGCCGCGATGGCGTTCAACCTCACCAGGGCGGCGGCAGCCCTCTCCGGGCCACAACTGGCGAAGGCGACCACCGGCACGATCCGCCGCACCCTGATCGTTGTCCCGGCCCGGATCGCCGGCTCCGCACGAACGCTCACACTGCACCTACCGACCCGGTGGCCCTGGCACACGAGCTGGACCGAACTGTTCACCCGAACCTGCGGACCACCCGGCGCCGCAGCCTGACAACCCGCCCATGTCCCTATCAGAAACAGGAGAAGCCGGCAGACCGGCGGACCGGACACGCCCGAACCAGGATCAACCCCAGCCGAAGATCAACTCCCGAACTCGATGATCAACTACAAGCCGGTCGGTGGATTC
>CAVXYU010000022.1:0-90296 GCA_963766015.1 uncultured Actinomycetota bacterium
CCCGACGACCACGAGCCCCTCCCCGCGCCAACGACGGCTTCGCCCATCGCCGCCCCCGCGCCCACGACGGCTTCGCCCACCGCCGCCAGCCCCTCGCCCCCGCCCCCCGCCGCCGGGCCCGCGGCCCCGGCCTCCGCGCAATCCCCGGGGCCAGTGTCCCCGCCTGCGACTGAGCCAGTCGGCTCCCCGCCACCCCCCTCGGCTCCCGACGGACTTCGTCGCAGCGCTTGTGGGTACCGGCCGAACCAGTCCTACCCCAACCTTAGCTCGACCGTCAACCTTCATACGGCGAACTTGGCAGCGTCGGCGCCAGCGCGGCCCACGTCACCGGCAAACACGTCACCGGCCCCGCCGACGGGACCCAAGGCCGAAGGCAACCTCACCACGAAGCAGGCGATGGCGTTAGACCCCGTCCTCGCCAACCGCGCCATTCGGGCCGAGCTCCGCCAGATGCTCACGCTCTCGGTACTGGGTCGTCGAAACAAGGCCCCCTCCTCTCGCCGCTGCCCTCCAAGATGTTCCTCCGATGGAAACGGATCGACGGGGCCGTTGCACTCAAGGCTCGCTTCGTGATCGGCGGGCACCTACAGGAGAAAGAGACCATCGGCGATACCTTCTCCCCCACGGTGAACCCGGAGACCGTCCACCTCGTCATCGTACTGGCCGCCCACTCTCGCCGAAAGCTGTACACCGTCGACGTCACCGGCGCCTTCCTCCACGTCCCGCTTAGCGGCGCCCCCGTCCACATGCGCCTCGCCGCCGACATCGCCGCTATCCTCATCGAGCTGGACCCTTCCTTCGCGCCCTACCTCCGCCCGGACGGCACTCTCGTGGTTCGGATCCGCAAGGCCTAGCTATGCCCTCGGCGAATCATCCCGCCGATGGGGTGAGCATCTTGCTCGCACTCTTGAGTCCATCGGGTACACGCGCTTACGGTACGACTGCTGCGTGTTCGTACAGCGGGACAGTGACGGCGCCATCCTCTCCGTCGTGTGCGTCCACGTGACCTCCTCGTCCTCGACTACCACGACTCCTCCCAGGCACGTCTCACGGCGCAGCCCTTCGCGCCGCCTACGGCAAGATCACCTTGCTCACCGGCGACTCGCTCACGTACCTAGGCGTCAATATCAACCACGCGGGCGCGGCAATCCGCCTGGATCAGTGCCCTCTCATTGCTCTCCTCGACTATCCGGCCCCCTCACGCCGCGTCGCGAACCCCGCCACGGACGACCTCCTCTCTCAAGTCGCCGGGCACTCCCGCACGCGACCCGGCCCGCTTCCGCTCGACGCTCATGGGGCTGCTCTACGTCACAGCCAAGACCCGCTTCGACCTCATGTTAGCCACCAACGTGCTCGCCTCTCGCCAGCAGTCTGCACGGCCCACGACGAGGAGTTCCTAGCCCAACTTGTCCAGTACTTGCGCGACACCGCCGAGCTGGATTTCGTCATCGCCCCCACCGACATGGTCCTCCGCACGTCCGCGGACGCCAGCCACCCCGACGGCTACGGGCACACCGGCTACGTGCGCTCTGTCGGGGGCGCTACGGTCTTCGCGCGCTTCGTCAAGCAGAAGATCGTCTCCAAGTCGTCCGCGGAGGCCGAGCTCCTTGCCCTGAACCTCGCCGCGGACCAGACCGTCTACTTGCGCAACCTCCTCGACGAACTCGGCCACGCCCAGGACGGGCCTGTTGGAAGTTCCCCGCCATTGCGGACTCCCGTCCTCTGAACAACAGCCCTGACGTGAGGAGACTAGTCAAGCTGAAGAAGAAGATTGGTAAATTACAGTGTGAACCGAAGTCGTTCTCTCTGAGTTCTCGCTAGAAGAGTTGGAAGTTGTGAGACACTTTGCATACACCTACAGAGGCACGTGCAACGCACGTGCGGCCCCTGAAAGCCCGAGACGAATTACCGAGCCTCGTACGATTCGCCGAACCTGATTCGATGATTTCGTTAAGATCCATGTTCGAGGTACTGTACTTGTGAATCGGGTAGCATGTCCTGTAAAATCCAACAATCGGCAGCGCAACCTTTAGTCTCTCTTGCGCGGGTTCGAAGGTTTTGCGGTCTTCTTCAATTTGAACGTTCAAAACAAATACAGTGGAAACCCGAGGATAAGGGAATTGCTTTTTTGGAGGGGGTTCCCTCTCCTATTCCTTTCCCGGCTTGGTAACGTCGCACCATACGTCTTAAACAGCTTATCGCGTCCTCCGCTATGGAGAATTGATCCAATGGAGGTGAGGCTATCCTCCAAGACGCGATAAGAGTAAACTCTTATATCATTCGATAAAATAGATGAAACCGCTTGCACAGAAAATGCCCGATGAATGTTGTGTTCTGCACAGGGCTGCGTTGTATTACGGTTTGGGTCCGATATGTGTATTTGTATTATGCCCTGGTCTATTATACAATACACAATTGTATAATGTATAACGGGCCGGTCGTCAGGACCCACTTCGAGAGGAAGCGCGTGTCGTACGAGAAGAGGCCGGTCGGATCGGTGAGGGACGCCTCGATGTCTCCGCGCGTGTCACTGACCACGAATGTGTTGCCGTCGAAGGATCTTGACGCTGCCGTTGCTCACTGCTTCTTCCCGGCGGTACGCGCGCGCCGCCGCCGCAACGGTTTCGGGAAGAGTCGCCGAAGGAGCACGAGCAGTCTCGCATCCCCGCCGACGGCCACCTCTCCGCGTTGCTACCGGCCAAGGGACTGATGTCCTTCGATACAGCCGATCTAGCACAGATGGAGTCCGCTGGAACGCTGGTCGATGTGATTGCGCACGAGATGGGGCATGTCCTGGGAATCGGTTCGATCTGGCGCCAGAAGGGCCTGCTCGAGGGCGCGTCGACCAACAACCCTCAGTTCTCCGGTCCGGTTGCGATGGCTGCCTACGCCGAACTGCTGGGTGTTCCGGCGCCACGGCTGGTTCCGGTGGAGAACACGGGCGGACCGGGCACCCGCGGGTCCCACTGGCGTGAGGCGATCTTCCGGCAGGAGCTGATGAGCGGCTTCATCGGGTCGGCCGGGAACCCGTTGAGCCAACTGACGGTCGGTAGCCTGGCAGATCTCGGTTACCAGGTCGACCTTGACGCCGCCGAGCCGTACGCCTTGACGGACCTGCTGGGCCGGGCGGAAACGGCCGACGTCAGCACGCATGTCGCACCCATCGACCGGGGGGTCATGTTGCCGATGATTCCGCAGGTGCTCCCCGCCGAGGCTCTGGCAGGTTGACCCGCCGGGCGGCGGCCGCCCAGGCGTTTCGCGTCAGACGTCCGGAGCCGTCGCGCCGCCCGGGGTTTGATGGCTACACTCGCGCGAGGTCATGAGTTCCAGCACCAGCCCCGGCTCGCTGGACGGCAACCCTCCACACGCGGTGGGGTGCCCCGGGTGATGACCAGGCGGATCACCGATCCCGGTGATCCGCAAGCGCGGGTCCGCAGACGCCGGACCCTGTTTCCGTGGACGGCCGTCCACGGCTCAGAGGAGCACAAGCAATGAGCCCGAACTGGTCCTTCGAGACCCGTCAGATCCACGCCGGCCAGACGCCCGACCCGACCACGAAGGCGCGGGCCCTGCCGATCTATCAGACGACCTCCTACGCGTTCGATTCGTCCGAGCACGGGCGCAAGCTGTTCGCCCTCGAGGAACTCGGCAACATCTACACCCGGATCATGAACCCGACCCAGGCCGTGGTCGAGGACCGGATCAACTCACTCGAGGGTGGTGTCGGTGCCCTGCTGGTGGCGTCTGGCCAGTCCGCCGAAACGCTGGCCATCCTGACCATCGCCGAAGCCGGCGATCACATCGTGTCGTCTCCGCGGCTGTACGGCGGTACCTACAACCTGTTCCACTACACGCTGCCCAAACTCGGCATCACCGTCAGCTTCGTCGCTGACCCCGACAGTCCCGACTCCTGGCGCGCAGCCGTCCAGCCGAACACCAAGGCCTTCTACGGGGAGTCCATCTCCAATCCGCAGCTCGACGTCCTCGACTTCGCCGCGGTCGCCGCGGTCGCACACGAGGCCGGAGTGCCACTGATCGTCGACAACACCGTGCCCACGCCATATCTCATTCGGCCGTTCGAGCACGGAGCCGACATCGTCGTGCACTCGGCGACCAAGTACCTCGGTGGACACGGCACCGCGATCGGCGGTGTCATCGTGGACTCGGGGAACTTCGACTGGGTTGCCAACGCCGAGCGGTTCCCGAACTTCAACAGCCCCGACCCGAGCTACAACAACCTCACCTGGGGCGTCGATCTCGGCCCCGAGGGCCTGTTCAAATCCAATGTGGCGTTCATCTTCAAGGCCCGGCTGCAAGGCCTTCGCGACATCGGTCCGGCGATATCGCCGTTCAACGCTTTCCTGATCTCACAAGGCGTGGAAACCCTGTCGCTCCGCATCGACAGGCACATCGCCAATGCGACTCGGGTGGCTCAGTGGCTCAGTGAGCGGGACGAGGTCGCGTCGGTGTCCTACCCGGCCTGCAATCGAGCCCGTGGCATGCGAACCAGCTGAAGTACGCCCCACTCGGCGGCGGCCCGATCGTCGCGTTCGAGATCAAGGGTGGCGTCGACGCCGGCCAGACGTTCACCGATGCGCTCGAGCTGTTCACCAACCTTGCGAACATCGGCGACGTCCGGTCCCTGGTCATCCACCCTGCGTCCACCACCCACGCACAGCTGTCGCCGGCGGAGCAACTCACCACCGGAGTGACCCCCGGGCTGATCCGGCTGGCAATCGGGATCGAGCACATCGACGACATCCTGGCCGACCTGGAGGCAGGCTTCAGGGCCGCCAAGGGAGAGTGACCGCCGCCGCCGGCGGATCCACCGTCACCACCTCCCCGACCGCTCCCCGACCATACCTCGCCGACCGATACCTCCCGATCGACACGTCCCGGATCGACACATCCTCGATCACGGCAGCTCGGGCCGACGGCGGGACGGTGGGCGCACGCAAGTATGCGTCCATCGGCCCGCTGACCACCGAGTCCGGCCGACGGCTGGACGAGGTGACCATGGCGTACCAGACGTGGGGCACGCTCAACACGGCCCGGGACAATGCCGTCCTCGTGCTGCACGCGCTCACCGGGGACGCGCATGTCGTGGGCCCACCGGGTCCTGATCAGCCGACCCCCGGCTGGTGGGATGGGCTGATCGGGCCCGGGGGCGCCGATCGACACCGACAGCCACTTCGCGATCGCTGCCAATATGCTGGGTGGCTGCCGAGGATCGACCGGGCCATCGTCCCGCGCGCCCGACGGACGGCCCTACGGATCCCGTTTTCCGCGGATCACGGTGCGCGACCAGGTGGCCGCCGAGGCGGCACTCGCCGACCAGCTGGGTATCAACGCCTTCGCCGCCGTGCTCGGCGGGTCGATGGGTGGCATGCGCGCCCTGGAATGGGCGATCGGTGATCCAAACAGGGTGGCCCGCTGCATCGCCATCGCCACCTGCCCGTACTTCACCGGCGACCAGATCGCCTGGAGCGTGCCACAAATCGCTGCCATCCGGGCCGATGTAAACTTCCGCGGCGGCGACTACTACGACGGTGAGCCACCGCTGGCCGGGATGGCCGTCGCCCGCCAGATCGCGCACACCACCTACCGGTCGGCGCTCGAGCTCGATACCCGGTTCGGTCGGGCGCCCCAGGCCGACGAGGATCCGCTGACGGGTGGTCGTTTCGCCGTCCAGTCCTACCTCGACCACCACGGGCGAAAGCTCGGTCGGCGGTTCGACCCGAACTCCTACCTGGTGCTGACCGAGTCGATGAATTCCCACGACATCGGCCGCGGACGGGGTGGTGTGGATGCCGCCCTGCACCGGATGACGGCCGAGCTGACCGTCGCCGTCGTCGATTCGGACCGCCTGTTCCTGCCTGCTCAGGGTGAGTTGCTGGCGACCGCTCCGACGGCCCGTCCGCTGATCACCCTGCATTCCGATTACGGGCACGACGGCTTCCTGATCGAGGCGGAGGCGATTGCCGCGGTCGTCAGGGACGCGATGGCGACCACGTCGCGAACGTGGTGATGCGGCGCCCGGTCCCCCCTGATTTCTCGGATTAGGCTGGCCGGCACCCCCGCGCACCGCCGAACCGCGAACCAGAAGGAGTCACCTCATGCCATTGCGACTGGGCTACAAGGCCTCTGCCGAGCAGTTCGGCCCTGTCGAGCTCGCCGACTTCGCCGTCCATGCGGAGAAGGCGGGCTTCGATTCGGTTTTCATCTCCGACCATCTGCAGCCGTGGCGTCATGACGGTGGCCATGCCCCCGCGGCGTTGCCGTGGTTGGGAGCCGTGGGGGCCAGAACCGAACGGGTCCTCCTCGGAACCTCGGTGCTCACCCCCACCTTCCGATATCACCCCGCCGTCATCGCGCAGGCGTTCGCCACCCTCGGCGTGATGTATCCCGGTCGGGTGATCCTTGGCGTCGGGTCCGGCGAGTCGCTCAACGAGGTGCCGCTGGGTCTCGAGTGGCCCGACGGCAAAGAGCGGTTCGCCCGCTTGAAGGAGGCCGTCACGCTGATCCGCGAACTGTGGTCGGGCGAGCGGGTCACTTTCGACGGCACCTACTACCGGACCGACAAGGCCACGATCTATGACCGGCCGGAAGTGCCCGTGCCGATCTACATCGGTGCGTCCGGCCCCGCGGCCACCCGGCTTGCCGGCCGGGTCGCCGACGGCTTCATCACCACGTCCGGCAAGGCGGACTCGCTGTACACCGAGACGCTGCTGCCTGCACTGTCCGAAGGGGCCGGCAAGGCGGGCCGCACGCTCGACGACCTCGACCTGCTGATCGAGATGAAGGTGTCCTTCGACCCCGACAGGGCTCGGGCTCTGGAGGACACCAGGAATTGGGCCGCGCTCGCCCTGACGCCGGAACAGAAGAGCGGCGTCGAAGATCCCATCGAGATGCAGCGGCTCGCGGATGCGCTGCCCGTCGAGCAGGCGGCATCCCGATGGATCGTCTCCGACGACGCCGACGAGCACGTCGAGAAGATCAAGCGGTATCTCGATCTGGGGTTTCGGCACCTCGTCTTCCACGCTCCGGGTACCGACCAACCCCGTTTCCTGGAGCTCTACGGCGAGCAGGTGCTGCCGAGGATCCGCGCCCTCGCCGGCTCGTGAGCCTTCGGCGACCGAAGGGCGGCGGGCATTGGCGAGTCCGGCGAGAGCCGCGAGGGGTTCGCCTCTAGGCTTGGTGCGTCATCGGCTCGGTGCACGTGAGCGCGCCATCCGGTAGCAAGCTGTCAGCCCCAACCACCCGCAAGCGAAGGGATGTGCCCTGTGGCGGCCATCGAACTGATCGGTGCACGCGAGATCCTCGACTCCCGAGGAAACCCCACGGTCGAGGTAGAGGTGGCGCTCGACGACGGTTCACTTGCCCGCGCCGCAGTGCCCTCCGGTGCGTCCACGGGCGAGCACGAGGCCGTCGAGCTGCGAGATGGTGACGCCGACCGCTACCTGGGCAAGGGAGTCCTGAAGGCGGTCGAGTTCGTACTCGAGGAGATCGGGCCCGCACTGATCGGCTACGACGCGATCGAACAGCGCGTCATCGACCAGAAGTTGATCGACCTCGACGGGACGCCGGACAAGGGCCGGATCGGCGCCAACGCCATCCTGGGCGTCTCGCTGGCGGTCGCGAAGGCCGCTGCGGAGTCCGCCGAGCTGGAACTCTTCCGGTACATCGGCGGCCCCAACGCTCATATTCTGCCGGTACCGATGATGAACATCGTGAACGGTGGCGCCCACGCGGACAGCGGCGTCGACGTCCAGGAATTCATGATCGCCCCGATCGGGGCCCCCACCTTCCGCGAGGCGTTGCGGTGGGGGGCCGAGGTTTATCACTCGCTCAAGTCAGTGCTCAAGAAGGCCGGCTTCTCCACCGCTCTCGGCGACGAGGGCGGCTTCGCGCCGGCCGCGTCGTCCAGCAAGGCGGCCCTGGATCTGATCTCCGATGCGATCACCAAGGCTGGCTTCGGGTTCGGCAGTGACGTGGTGCTCGCGATGGATGTCGCCGCCACCGAGTTCCATTCCGATGGCGCCTACAGCTACGAGGGCAGACCGCGGACCTCGGACGAGATGATCGCCATCTACACCGATCTCATCGCCAACTACCCGATCGTGTCCATCGAGGATCCGCTGTCCGAGGACGACTGGGACGGCTGGATCTCGATGACGACCCAGCTCGGCAACAAGATCCAGATCGTCGGTGACGACCTCTTCGTCACCAATCCCGAGCGGCTGGAGGACGGCATCGCGCGCGGCGCGGCCAATGCCCTGCTGGTGAAGGTGAACCAAATCGGCACCCTCTCCGAGACGTTGGACGCTGTGAGCCTGGCCCACAACGCCGGCTACCGCTGCATGATGAGCCACCGCTCGGGCGAGACGGAGGACACCACCATCGCAGACCTCGCCGTGGCAACGGGGTGCGGCCAGATCAAGACCGGCGCCCCCGCCCGCTCCGAGCGGGTCGCCAAGTACAACCAGCTGCTCCGGATCGAGGAAAACCTCGGCGACGCGGCCCGCTACCTTGGCGAGCTGGCGTTCCCGCGCTACACCGCGGGGTCCTGACGCCGTCATGAAACAGCCGCAGCGCCGCCCGGGAGCCGGCCCACGCTCACGCGCTTCCCGGGCCGGCGCCGCCGGTGAACGCACTGCACAGGGCGGGGCCGGCCGGCGCTCGCGGACGGCGTCCTCCCGGCCGGTCGCGAGCCGGCCGGCAAACGCTCCGGCCGCATCTGCCACGGGTGCGACCCGGCGGGCGGGCCGCACCATCACGATGAGTTCGCTCCCGGGCCACACCCTGCTGCCGCAGTCGACCCTCGCCCGTCAGGTGGCCGTTCTCGGTGTGGTGCTGTGTGCCATCGCGTTGTCGGTCGCTTTCCCGTTGCGCAGTTACCTCGAGCAGCGCACGGCGCTCGCGCAGGCGGTGTCGGCCCAACAGGACCTGGAGCAACAGCGCAACGAGTTGCAGTCGCGCAAGACGGCGCTGAACGATCCGGACTACGTCGCGGCCGAAGCTCGCCGTCGCCTGCAGTACGTCACCCCCGGCGACACCGTTTTCGTCGTGCATGCCCCCGCCGTGGCCGGCGCTTCTGACGTCGCCGTCGCGGGAATCGGCGCGGACGAGCCCTGGTACGGACGCCTTTGGTCAACGCTGGCCGAAGGCACTGGGCAGTAAGCATTCGGGAGCAGCAACAACGTGCAGGACCAGTGGGAAAGCGTCAGCAGTACCGACCGCGAGCTGCTGACCAGGGAACTCGGCCGACCTCCGCGCGGGTTGCTGGCCGTGGCCTACCGCTGCGATCATGGCGTACCGGCGGTCGTCCAGACAGCCCCCCGGCTCCCTGACGGCACGCCCTTCCCGACCCTGTTCTATCTCTGCTGCTCCGAGCTGAACGCCGCCGTGAGCCGGATGGAATCGGTCGGCGTCATGCGCGAGATGACTGCCGATCTGCAGGCAGATCCGGCCCTCGCGGACCACTACCGCGCCGCGCACGACCAGTACCTGCAGATGCGGAACGCACTCGACGACCTGGGCATCCCGGTCACCGCGGGCGGCATGCCGGACCGGGTGAAGTGCCTCCATGTGTTGGTGGCGCACTCGTTGGCCATGGGCCGTGGGATCAATCCGCTGGGGGATCGGGCGGTCGATGCCTTGCCGGACTACTTCCGGGGCGGCAGGCCCTGTGCGCGGCTGTCGCTGGTCAGCGAAGTTCGTTCAACAGGCGGGTGACGGCCGCCGGGCGACGTTCAACGACGATCGAAGCGTACGTTACTGGGCTCGTCATTGATGCCCTTCTGCACGAAAACGAGATTGTGGTACGCGTGGACGGCGACGACATGGGTATCGGTGTACGAGGGTTGATATCGGATATTCGTGAACTCGACATGATTCAACCCGTCGATCAGGTCCTTGACCAGGGCCATGGACGTCGATCGGGCGCGCCGATTGGTCCGTCCTCCGTACGAGGGCCAATACGAACTCTGAATATCCTCGATCGCGTATATTCCTTCGGGAGCGAGCAAGGGAAACAAGTACCCGAAGGTTTCGATGACGTGGGCGGGAAGATGGCTTCCGTCATCGATCACGATCTCCAGAGGACCGTGCTCCTCAACAATCCGGCGCAGTATCGCCGGGTCGACCTGAGATCCTCTATAAGTGATGACCCGGTCTTCGTCGATGAATGACTTGTCCGCGATATCTAGTCCGATGATGATTGCTTCAGGAAAGAATTCCTTCCACATCCGCAGCGACCCACCGCCTTCTCCGGGCTTGTCGTAACCACCGATCCCGATCTCGAGAAGTGTGAATTTCTTGTGACGCCACGGCGCGAAGTGGGCTGCATAATGCTCGGTGTATCGATGAACCCAGCCCTTGTCGGACTTGAATCGGTGGGCAAGTGGAGTCAGCGGGTCGGTCGCAGATATCGCTTCCGAGGAGGTGGCCTTCTTCACCGGAGGAGCCCAGGCACCGGGGACGAACGTGTGCAGATACTTGCGCAACCGCCATTCGGCCTTCTTAGCCAGTTGAACCGATGCACGCAGCGGGCGTTGTGCTATTTGACCTCCGAGGTCGTGAGGGCGACGGAAGCGCCTGTTTGAGCCTCGGAATCCGAAGGTCAAACATAAGGATGAGTGCTGAAGGGCGAGTTCGCAAATCTGTGGTTATCGATGGGCGGAGCGGGTGCGCTTCGACGCTCCCTTCAGCTCCGGATCGGGCGTGACATCAGCCACCAACGCCCTCATTGCCGCGAAACGTGTTACGCCCGAGGGTAACTCGCCGAACGCCCTTCCCCCTGGCCACCGAGCCTGGTTGCGCAATGGGCGGCAACCGGGCCGGGAGCGTGGCACAACATCAACGCCGCCACCTTCTCGGCTTCACCCTTCTGGACCTCCGTACGGCTGATCGACATGCAGATCCGGCTCGTGATTTCTACGGAGCGTTATCGCTCGCCAGCCCGAATGTGTTGGTAGTCCTTTACAGGAGGCGCCAATGATGGTCCGCCGTTGCACAACAGTTCCGGCGCCGATTCAGCACTGCCACCGCGATGTGGTTGGGCGCTGATCCCGCTGCAGGCCGTGAACAGCCGGAGTGGCGGCCGCAGAGTCACGTGGCGATTCGCCGTGCGCGGCGATGACAGCGCCAGTCTTCCAGCGGATCAATCCTTCGACCTCGGCCAACCTGTTGACCCGTTCGGCGAGTGAGAGCGCTCGGGTCACCCAGCTGGGGTTCACCGAGGATCATGGATCGCCGTTCAGGGCCGCCACCGCCCCTGGTGCGGGCTTGGTGGGCGCACACAGGATGTTCCTACCGCGGCTCGGCAACCTCGTCTGGATGACCAGTCCCACGGAAATCGCCCGCGCCAAAAGGCAGGGCTACAGCGATCACGGTGTCAATTTTTTCGTGTCGCAACAAGCCGGGGCCCTGTCTGACCCCGGTGTACCGCTACCGGAAGGCAGGCTTCCACCGGTTTGCGGTCGGCGACACAGAGAATTCTACGGCCGCCAAAGGTGGTTGGGTGCAGGAGGGCGCTGCCTTCTACGCGGCACCTCCAGTGCCGACGGCGACGGAGACACAAAATTCAGCATCGTCGTATACCCCGACACCCAACGAGAAGTCACGATCGCCGGCGACCCCCGATTTCCGAACCGGGTGAAATGGACGCTTGAACAATCGGCGTCGATCTGGATGCGCGATTCCTGGTCCAGACCGGTGATCTGGTCAATTGGGACAGTCCCAGGACATGAACAATATCGTGCGGGCGCAACAGGGCATGGGTCTACTTTCTGCGGCAGGCTCTGCCGTACGCCATAGCTGTCGGTAACCATGACACCGGCGCCGTTTGCGGCAGTGGTTCCGCCTGTCCTGGAAAGAGGATCCGACTGGCGGTGCGGGACACGAGCACCATCAACCGTTTCTTCCCATCGACCAGATTCCCAGCCATGAAGGGGCAGTTCGAGCCGAAGAAGATCGACAACGCATATTTCGACATTCTCTGCAGGTGGACGGCAATGGCTCGTCTTGACGCGTGGAACTCTGGGCCCGAACGTCAGCCGTGCAGTGGGCGCGAAGCGTCATCGCAGCCCATCCCACCATAATGTCATCATCGCGACCCACTCCTACCTCAATGCAGACGGGACGATCAATCAGACGAATGGCGGCTACGGCACCAACACATCCGAGTACATATACGAACAATTGGTGCGGCCATTTGCCAACGTGCGAGATCGTCCTCTCCGGTCATGTCGGTACAGCGGCCTCGCGTGCTGGATAAGGGCAGTAACGGAAATACTGTCGTATCGATCCTCAGCACATTCCACAGCATCAATACCAACCCCATCCAGATCTTGGAGATCGACACCGCCTCGAACACTGCGAGCACTCGGTTCTATGCCCCATACACCAAAACCGACTACCCGCAATTCAGCCGCACGTTCTACGGAATGGGCTGGGTCGGCTGAAGCCACCCTGGCATCTCCCGGGCACTGTGAAGGCGCGGGAGCTGCCGGGGTACGGTCCCACTCGTGACAGGCGATTCCATGCGCGTCGCCGCCATCGACTGCGGCACCAATTCGATCAGGCTGCTTGTCGCCGACGTGGTACGGGACGTGGATGGCACACCGCAACTGGTCGACGTGCACCGCGAGATGCGGGTGGTGAGGCTGGGCGAGGGGGTCGACGCCACCGGGATGCTGTCCACGCACGCCATCGACCGGACCTGGCGGGCGTTGGCCGACTACGCCGCGGTGATCCGGGCCTCGGGCGTCGTCCGCACCCGGATGGCAGCAACCTCCGCCACCCGGGACGCCGCCAACCGCACGGATTTCACCGACATGGTGACCTCCACCCTCGGTCAGTCGCCTGAGGTCATCACCGGGGCCGAGGAGGCGGAACTCTCGTTCGCCGGCGCGGTGGGGGAGTTGGATGCGCGCAGCGGCCCGTTCCTGGTCGTCGACATCGGCGGCGGCTCGACCGAGATGATCGTGGGAACCCGGTCGGCTTTGGGGAACCGGATCACCGGGTCGGTCAGCCTGGACATCGGCTGCGTTCGGATCACCGAGCGCGTGCTGCGGTCAGACCCACCGACCGCGCAGGAACGCGCCGAGGCGGCCCGGTGGGCACAGACAGCGATCACCGACGGTCTGGATCGGCTGCCGATCGGGACGGTGCGCCGGCTCGTGCCGGTGTCGGGAACCGCGACCACCGTCGCGGCGGCCGCCCTGAAACTGCCGTCCTACGATCCGGCCCGCATCCACCTGGCCCGCATCCCGTCCGACCAGGTGCACAAGGTCGCGGAATTCCTGCTGGCCGCCAACCGGTCGCATCGAGCGGCGCTCGGTTACATGCACCCGGGGCGCGTGGACGTGATCGGTGGTGGTGCGCTGATCCTGGACACCCTGGTCCGGTTGGTGACCGAGCGTGCTGCGATCACCGAGATCACCGTTTCGGAGCACGACATCCTGGACGGCCTCGCGCTCTCACTTGCCCCGCCGGTATAGCGCCCCTGTGAGCCGCTCGCATCGCAGTCTCCTACTCTGACCATGCCCGATGGACACCGGCAGGAGTCCGGAGCGCACCGCCCCCGTAGCCCAATCGGCAGAGGCAGGCCACTTAAAATGGTTCCAGTGTGGGTTCGAGTCCCACCGGGGGCACCGTCCGTCCGTCAACGCAGTTCGGCACGATCTGCCGATCGGCGCCGGGCCGATCTGCGCCGGGCCGACCTGAGCCGGTCGGTCATGTCCTGGCGGGCAGCACGTGGTCACCGACCTTGTCCGTCGAGAGGTCGAGCGAACAGACATACGCGTCGTGGGTCAGGCACTTGGCCATGTCCGGTCGTTCGTAGTGCTGATGGCAGACATGGCAGGTGAGGGTCTCGCCGGACGGGTTCCCGTCGGCATCGAACATCGGCAGCGGGATGCCGTCGTCATCGCGTCGCAGGTAGTACCTGCCCTTGGTCAGCACCGCCATCAACGGCGTCAGCACCAGAGCCAGCACGATCGCCACGATGGGGGAGAACGGCTGGATCGCCGAGCCGAAGAGCCCGAAGAAGACCGCGATGGACAGACCGGCGGACAGGATCACCGACACGAACCCGACAGGGTTGACGGCGTAGAGCATGCCGCGGCGGAATTCCGGGACCGTCGGGGAGATCTTCAGCAGTCCCTTGTTGATGACGATGTCCGCGGCGACCGTGACGACCCAGGCCATGGCGCAGTTCGCGTAGAAGCCCAGGATGGTGTTCAGGACACTGAACATGTTCAGCTCCATCAGCAGCAGCGCGACCGAAACATTGAAGATCACGAAGATCAGCCGTCCCGGGTAGCGCCTGGTGACCCTGGTGAAGCTGTTCGTCCAGGCCAGCGAACCCGAGTACGCATTCGTCACATTGATCTTGATCTGGCTGATCACCACCAGGAAGACGGCGAGGGTCATCGCGGCCCAGCCCGGCAGGAACTGTTCGTACACGGTGAGGAACTGGTGCACGGGCTCGTTGGCCGTCGCTGCGGCGTCCGGTGTCAGCTTGGCGATGATGTAGACGGCGACGAAGAGTCCGACGATCTGCTTGACGGCGCCGAAGATGACCCATCCCGGGCCGGCCAGGATCACCGCACGCCACCACGACCGCCGGTTGGCGTCGGTCCGCGGCGGCATGAAACGCAGATAGTCGATCTGCTCCGCGATCTGCGCCATCAGCGACAGACAGACGCCGGCCGCGAGCATCATCGCGGCGAAGCTGGGCGCGCCGTCCCCGTCGGCGCCCTGGTAGGCGAAGAACGTCTCGACCGAATCCGGGTGGCTCACCAGCAGGTACACCATCGGGATGATGAACAGCACCAGCCACAGCGGCGTGGTCCAGACCTGCAGCTTCGCAAGGGCTTTCATCCCGTAGATGACGAGCGGGATCACCATCAGGGTCGACACCGCGTACCCGAGCCAGAGCGGTATGCCCAGTCCGAGTTCGAGGCCCTGCGCCATGATCGAGCCCTCGAGCGCGAAGAAGATGAAGGTGAAGGTGGCGAAGATGACGTTCGTCAGCACCGAGCCGTAGTAGCCGAAGCCGGAGCCCCTGGTGATCAGGTCGAGGTCGATGTTGTACCGGGCGGCGTAGTAGGCCAGCGGGAACCCGGTGACGAAGATGATCACCGCGGCGATGACGATGCCCCACAGGGCATTCGTCGTGCCGTGCGCGATCCCGATGTTGGCGCCGATGGCGAAATCGGCGAGGTAGGCGATGCCGCCCAGCGCGGATGTCGCGACGACGCCGGTGCCCCACCGGCGGTAGGAGCGCGGCGCGAAGCGCAGGGTGTAATCCTCCAGCGTCTCGTTCGCGGCGGTCGCGGTCGCGGGCCGTTCCGGTTCGCTGGGCGGAACGGTGGGAAACGCGCCGGCGTCGTACGCCACGTCCTGGGCTCGGGTCTCGGCCGTAGCCCGCCTGTGGGTTGCCTGCTCCTTGGGATGCGGTCATGGCCGGTTCCTCTCGACGACCGCGGGGGATGAGCGAGGGATCACAGAGCGAGGACCCCCACGTTTGACCTCACTCCATCGCGCAACCTAAGGGCGCGATGTTTCGAGGAAAGGACGCGATACGTTTCCGACAGGTGACACTTCGCCACGCTCAGTGACCCGATCGGTCAGCGGCTGGCCGTCACGAGCGGGGATCTGATCGCTGCCGGCCACGAAGCAGTCTGGTGGCGCTCAGCATCAGCCGGTCGGTGAACGACGTCCGGGCGAAGGTGGCGATCGCCAGCGGCCCGTTGAACCGTAGCCGGGCGATGCTCTTCGACGCGGCGAACTCGCGCAGACCGTCTGCCCCGTGGATGCGGCCGAACCCGGACTGCTTGACGCCACCCATCGGCAGCGCGGGGATCCCGGTGAACGCGATGACGGAGTTCACCGATACGACGCCGCAGTGCAGACTCCGGGCCAGTTCGGTCCCGCGTCTACCGGAGTAAACCGGCGGCCCCCAGGCCGAAGGAGGAGGAGTTGGCCAGCCGGATGGCTTCCTCCATGTCGCCGACGACGGCCACCGTCAGGGTCGGGCCGAAGGTCTCCTCCCGCACGGCGATCGAATCCTCGGGGACGTCGACCAGGACCGTCGGCTGGATGAAGCGCTCGCCCACCGCATCCACCCCGCCGGTGACGGCCGTGCCGCCCCGCGACAGCGCATCGGCGATGTGCCGTCGAACGACGCCGACCTGGCTCGGCATCGTCATCGGCCCGATCTTCTGCCCCGGACCGGCCCGCAGCTCGCTCGAGAGCTCGCGTACCTGTGCGAGAAAATCGTCATAGACGGCGCGGTGGACGTAGACGCGCTCGACGCCGAGGCAGGTCTGGCCGGCGTTCATGAAGCCGCCCCAGACCGCAGCCCCCGCAGCCGCCCCGACATCGGCGTCGGAGTCGACCAGTAGCGCGTCCTTACCGCCGCCTTCGATCACCGCGGGGACCAGACCGTCGGCGCAGGCACGCAGGACATGCTTGCCGGTGGCGGCGGACCCGGTGAAGGCGATCTTGTCCACGCCCGCCCGGCAGAGCGCCTGCCCGGTTTCGCCGAAGCCGGTGATCAGCTGCAGCACCGGCGCCTCCGGAACAGCTTCGGCGAAGGCCTCCACCAGCCAGGCGCCTACCCCGGGTGAGTACTCACTCGGTTTGAAGACCACCGCATTCCCGGCAGCGAGGGCGTAGGCCAGCGATCCCATGGGCGTGTAGACCGGAAAGTTCCACGGACCGATCACTCCGACCACGCCCATGGGCTGGTATTCCACCGACGAGGCGTAATTGAAGCTGAACGCCCCCGACCGCACCCGGCGAGGACCGAGCACCTTTTCCGCGTGGCCCGCGGCCCAGGCGATGTGCTCGACCGCCATGATGACCTCGAGCCGCGCATCGGACGCGGGTTTGCCGACCTCGGCACTGATCACCCCGGCCAGTTCGTCGATCCGCCGGGTGAGCACCGCCGCCCACGCAGTCAGCCGCCGGGCGCGCTGCGCGAACGACAGGGACGCCCAGAAAACGGCCGCCTGACGGGCCGACCCGACCGCCGCCCCGACGGCGTTGGCGTCGTGCACAGGATGCGTCCCGACCACCTCGCCGGTGGCGGGATCGAGCGAATCGAAGGTTGCCGCCGGGGTGTCACGCCCCACAGCTGGACCGGGAACGGTGATCGTCACGGGGGAACCTCCGGTGAAACGGGTGGTGCGATGACGCGCGTCGGGCCTGCCGTCTCCGTACCGACCGTCGACCCTCTTCACCGACCTTATCCGCGAGTGGGAACTTCGGCGCAGATGCCGACGTTGCAGGGTATGGAAGTCCAGTCGATCATGATCGCAGGAGTTCCCCACAGGTCAGCGTCAACCGCCTCACCGGAGGTCACCGTGCAGAGCAGCAGTAACCCAGCCTTCAAGAACATGGAGAAGGTGATCAGCGCCCAGCAGCAGGCTGCGCCGAGCGCCGAGTACCTCGACCAGATGTACCAGCAGCCGGCCTACCAGGCACCGGCGCGTGAGCGTTTCCTGACCGTGGACGACGTGGTCACCAAGACCGCGGCGATCCTGGTCCTGGCCGTCATCGCCGGTTTCGCCACCGCCTATTTCGAGGCCTACTACCTCGCCCTGCCGGCCGCGCTGATCGGCTTCGTGCTGTCACTGGTCGTCATCTTCAAGCGCAAGATCAGCCCGCCGCTGATCATCGGCTATGCCATCGCGGAGGGCATCTTCCTCGGTGCCATCACCGGCGTGTTCAACAAGTGGTACCCGGGCATCGCCGCCCAGGCGATCGTCGGCACCCTGGGGGTGTTCGGCGGCATGCTGGTCGTCTACAAGACCGGCGCCATCCGGGTCACCCCGCGACTGACCAAGATGATCATCGGCGGCATCATCGGCGTGGCCGTGCTGATGCTGTTCAACCTGGTGATGGGTCTGTTCGGGGTCAACATGGGCCTGCGCGACGGCGGCACCATGGCGATCGTCTTCTCGATCGTCTGCATCGCGCTGGCGGCGTTCAGCTTCCTGCTCGACTTCGACGCCATCGACAAGGCGATCAAGGAAGGCGCGCCGGCCAGCACCTCGTGGTACTTCGCGTTCGGTCTGATGGTCACGCTGGTCTGGCTGTACCTGGAGATCCTGCGGCTGCTCAGCTACATGCGGCAGTAGCGTCGGTCGGCATCAGCTGACCCCACCGGGCCCGGGCCCGGCACCGATCTCTTCGGTTGCCGGCCCGGGCTTCGTGTTGCCGGGATCGCCCGCCAGGTGCGCCAGCGCGACCGGGAGAACGGCCGCCATCGCACGCTCGTAGCCCGCCCCGGACGGATGGAAATGGTCACCGGCGAACATCTGCGGGTTGCCGACGAACTGCGGGCTGACCAATCGGGCGAGCGGGACCGACGCTCCACCGGACGCCAGCGCGGCTCGTTCCTGCAAGGCGGCGAGCCGCAGCGACCAGGTGCTCAGCACCGTGCGGAGCGGCTGGGGGATCGCCGTGATCACCCCGAAGTCGGGGCAGGTACCGACGACCACCGGGATGCCGGCCGACACCAGGTCGTGCACGGCGGTGCGGAGCTGAGCCGCCGACCGGCGCGGCGGGACCAGGTCGCGCAGATCGTTGGCGCCGACCAGGATGACGACCAGATCGGGCGGTGCGGCCAGGCACACTTCCACTTGCCGGGTGAGGTCGGACGTGCGCGCGCCGGTGAGACCGTGCGACACCAGTCGAACCGGCCTGCCTGCGTCGGCCGCGATGCCACGGGCGAGCAGTACCCCGGGCAACTCGTCAGGCGTACGGGTGCCGTAACCGACCGAGGTGGAGTCGCCCAGCATGACCAGCGTGAGCTGATCGGGCGCGTCATCGGGCAGACGGGTGCCATCGGCGGCGTACGTGCCCTCACCCTTCGGCAGGCGGATGTGCTGCAGGTGGTCGGCGAGTCGCTGCTGCGCTCTGGAGCCACCGGGCAGTGCGGGAGGCACCAGCGTGCCGTCGGCGAGGAACGCCTCGACCCCGGCCGCCTCGATATGTCGGGTGGTGCTCCTGGCCTGCCCGAACAGCGTGAGCAGCGCACTGCTGATGCCGGCCAGCAGGCCCAGTCCTGCCAGTGCCCCGGGGCTGAACCGGCCGCCGGACGGGGCGTTCGGGTCCATTCCGATGCTCACGGCCCACCCCCTTGGCGGTCGGGACGATCGTCCGGTGCTGACCGAAGCCGGACGACGATTCTCCTTGTGTAACAGCTGACGGGGAACGATGTTCCGGCCCGCGGCGTCATCACTGTCCTCCCGGAGGCCGCGCTGAAGCCGGTTGATACGGCCGGCCGGGCGACGGCGTGCCGATAACCTGGGACCGTCGCCTGTCCCGAACCGAGGAGAAACCCGTGCGCTACGCCCAGTCCGTCGTCGACCTGGTCGGGAACACCCCGCTGGTCAAGCTCGGTCCACTGGCCGAAGGACGTTGCGCCGCTGGTGCTCGCCAAGGTCGAGTACGTCAACCCGGGCGGATCGGTCAAGGACCGCATCGCGCTCAAGATGATCACAGCGGCCGAGGAATCGGGTGCGCTTCAGCCCGGCGGCACGATCGTCGAGCCGACCAGCGGCAACACCGGCGTCGGGTCTGGCACTGGTCGCCCAGCAGCGCGGCTACCGGTGCATCTTCGTCTGCCCGGACAAGGTCAGCGAGGACAAGCGGAACGTCCTGCGGGCCTACGGCGCCGAGGTGGTGGTCTGCCCGACCGCGGTCGCACCGGAGGACCCGAACTCCTATTACTCGCGTCTCCGACCGGCTGGTTCGGGAGACACCCGGCGCCTGGAAGCCGGACCAGTACTCGAATCCACAGAATCCGGCCAGCCACTACGAGACGACCGGTCCGGAGATCTGGGCCGACACCGACGGCCGGGTCACGCATTTCGTGACCGGCGTCGGCACCGGCGGCACGATCTCCGGCGTCGGGCGATACCTCAAAGAGGTCTCCGATGGGCGGGTCAAGATCATCGGCGCGGACCCGGAGGGGTCGGTGTACTCGGGCGGCACCGGGCGTCCCTACCTGGTCGAAGGGGTCGGTGAGGATTTCTGGCCGTCCGCCTACGACCCGTCGGTGACCGACGAGATCATCGCGGTGTCCGATGCGGAGTCGTTCGCAGTGACCCGCAGGCTGGCGCGGGAGGAAGGCCTGCTGGTCGGCGGTTCCTGCGGGATGGCGGTGGCGGCGGCGCTGCGGTTGGCGGGCCGGTTGACCGCCGACGACATCGTCGTCGTGCTGCTGCCCGACGGCGGCCGCGGTTACCTCTCCAAGATCTTCTCCGACGGCTGGATGGCGTCCTACGGGTTCCTGGCCCGGGATGGCGAGGCGACCGTCGGGGAGGTGCTGCGCGGCAAGAGCGGCCAGTTGCCGTCGCTGGTGCACACCCATCCCAAGGAGACGGTCCGCGACGCGGTCGAGATCATGCACGAGTACGGCGTCTCGCAGATGCCGGTGGTCTCCGCCGAACCGCCGGTGATGGCCGGCGAGGTGGTCGGGTGCGGTGTCCGAACGCGAACTGCTGGACGCGCTGTTCGCCGGTACCGCGTCGCTCGCCGACGCGGTGTCGCAGCACATGGCCCCGCCGTTTCCGCTGGTCGGGTCGGGCGAGAACATCGCGACGCTGCGGGCCGCGCTGCACGACAGCGACGCGGTGATGGTGATCGACGACGGTAAGCCGGTCGGCGTGCTGACCCGGGCGGACCTGCTGGCCTTCCTGGCCGGCGAACGGGCCTGACCCGGCCGATCGAGTCGGGCGTTCCGCACGCGAATGCCCTTGTCCGGCGCTACGCATGGACTGCGTCACCGATCGAGTTCACCGATCGCAGGGGAGGTCCCGTGAGCTACCTACCGGCCCCCTACGAGTCGCCGCAGCAGGACGACCTGGCCGCGACGCTGGCCGCGATCCTGACCACGACCGTCGCCCTGATCACCTCCTGGGTGCTCGGTCAGCAGGCCTACCCGGTGATCAGGGAGTTCATCGACGGCGCGATGGGCAACCTCACCGATGCGCAGGAGGACGCCTTGAGGCGTCGGCTGGACACCGTCGCCGTGCCCACCGTCGGCTGGGCGCTCGCCGCGGTGCTGATGGTGATCGGGGCGCTGCTGCTGTTGTTCCGCCGCGGCCGCGGGCTGCTGATCTTCGGCGCGCTGATCGCCGTCGCCACCACGGCATGGGCGCAGTTCGGTCTCGGTTACGGCGGCGACGGCGCTGCCATCCCGGTCGACCAGTGGCCGCTGTACTGGGGCGGGGTGGCCGTGGTCGTGCTCGGCGCTGCTGCCCGCCACCGGCCGGTGGATCGGCGCAGCGCCGGCGGTGCCAAGCCGTCGACGGTCATCGGCACCACCGAGTCGGGCGCGATGCTCTGGCCCGGCATGTGAGACCGGGTGTCGCCGGCGCTGGACCGGCCGCACGTTACCCTGACCCGCATGACGTTCCAGGCCGACGACGGGTTTCTCCACCCGCGCCATCCATGCCGGCCAGGACCCGGATCCGCTGACCGGTGCGGTGGTCGTCCCGATCTACCAGACGTCCACCTACGCGCAGGACGTGGTCGGCGAGACCCGGGCGGGGTACGACTACTCGCGGGCCGGGAACCCGACCAGGACCGCGCTGGAGCAGGCGCTGGCCAGCCTGGAGGGCGGCCGGCACGGCTACGCCTTCGCGTCCGGGATGGCCGCGTCGGACACCATGATCCGCGCCGCGCTGCGCCCCGGCGACCACCTGATCATCCCCGACGACGCCTACGGCGGCACCTTCCGGCTGATCGACAAGATCGGCGTGCCATGGGGTTTGACGTACTCCACGGTGCCGCTCGGCGATCTGGACGCGGTCCGGGCGGCGGTGCGGCCGCGAGACCAGGCTGATCTGGTGCGAGACGCCGACCAACCCGCTGCTGGCCATCGCCGACATCGCCGGGACTGGCCGACATCGCCCACGGCGCGGGCGCGCAAGCTGCTGGTGGACAACACCTTTGCCTCGCCCTACCTGCAGCAGCCGCTGGCCCTCGGCGCCGACGTCGTGCTGCACTCGACCACCAAGTACATCGGTGGGCACTCGGACGTCATCGGCGGTGCGCTGGTCACCGACGACGACGGCGCTGGCCGAGGCGTTCGCCTTCCACACTCAAATCGATGGGCGCCGTCGCCGGGCCGTTCGACGCCTGGCTCACGCTGCGCGGGGTCAAGACGCTGGCGGTCCGGATGGAACGGCACTGCGACAACGCCGAGGCGCGTCGCCGACATGCTGTCCGGGCATCCCGCGGGTGGGGCGGGTGTACTACCCGGGGCTGCCCGCCCACCCGGGTCATCAGGTCGCCGCCGGCCAGATGCTGCGGTTCGGCGGCATGGTGTCGTTCACCGTCGTCGGCGGCCAGGAGGAGGCGCTGAAGGTCTGCCAGCGGACCAGGCTGTTCACCCTCGGCGAGTCGCTCGGCGGGGTGGAGTCGCTGATCGAGCACCCCGGGCTGATGACCCACGCCAGCGTGGTCGGCTCCATCCTGCAGGTGCCCGACGACCTGATCCGGCTGTCGGTCGGCATCGAGGACATCGACGACCTGCTGGTCGACCTGCGGGACGCGCTGGACTGATCGGGACGTGACGCCGATCGCCAACCTGATCGGCTCGCGCTGGCCGTCGACATCGGCGGCACCAAGTTCGCCGCCGCCGTCGTGGACAGTGCGGGCAGGTGGTGGCCGCCGAGCGGGTCCGCCACGCCGCGCAGCACCGACCCGGACGAGGCTGTTCGAGCCGCTGACCGCGGCCATCGACGGCGCGCTCCGGTCCGCCGGCCTGGCCTTCGGCGAACGCGGCGTCTGGTGCCGGCGATCGGGGTCGGCACGGCCGCGCCGCTCGATCTGCGTGCAGGCACCGTCTCGCCGGTCAACATCCCCGGCTGGCGGTCGTTCCCGTTGCGCGACAGGCTGGCCGAGCGATACGGGGTGCCGGTGGGGATGATCGGCGACGCGGTCGCGGTGGCCGTCGGCGAGCACTGGAAGGGCGCCGCGCGGGGCAACCGCAACGTGCTCGGCATGGTGGTCTCGACCGGGGTCGGCGGCGGACTGGTGCTGGGCGGCCGGGCGGTGGTCGGGTCGACCGGGAACGCCGGGCACATCGGTCACGTCGTCCGTCGACCCGGACGGTCCGGTGTGCGTCTGCGGCGGCATCGGGTGCCTGGAGGCCATCGCCAGCGGCCCGTCGCTGGCCGGCTGGGCCGGGGACGAACGGCTTCATCGGCGGTGACGGCAGCGCCATCGCGGTCGCGGAGGCCGCCGCCCCGGTGACGGGTTGCGCTGGCGGCGTTCCGGCGGGCCGGGGACGGCGCTCGGGATGGCGATCGCCGGCGCGGTGACCCTGCTGGATCTGGACCTGGTGGTGATCGGCGGCGGGGTCGCGGCCGGCCGGCCCGCTGCTGTTCGAGCCGCTCGCGGCCGCCTATACCCGTTATGCCGCATTGGGTTTCGCGCCGCGCCGCGGGTGGTGCCGGCGCTGCTGGGTGGCGCGGCCGGGCTGATCGGCGCCGCTGCCGTGGTGCTGGTGCCCGGACGCCTACTGGCCGTCTGCAGCGCCGCATCGGGAGCCTGGACCGGATCGGTGCAGCTCCCGAGGCCGCGGCGTGCGCTGGCAGGATGCACCGCATGGAGCAGGTCAGCGTCGAGGAGGTCAGGGCCGCCGCGGAGTTGCTGCGCGGCGTCGCCCGGTACACGCCGATGGAATCGTCCCGGCCGCTGGCCGCACGCGGTCGGCGGACCGGTCTTCCTCAAGTGCGAGAACCTGCAGCGCACCGGGTCGTTCAAGATCCGCGGCGCCTACGTGCGGATCGCCCGGCTGACCGAGGCAGGAGAAGGCCGCCGGGGTGGTCGCCGCGTCGGCCGGCAACCACGCCCAGGGCGTGGCGCTGGCCGCGTCGCTGGTCGGCTCCACGGCGAAGGTGTTCATGCCCGTCGGCGCGTCCATCGCCAAGCTGACCGCCACCCGCGCCTACGGCGCGACGTCGACCTGGTCGGTGAGTCGCTGGACGACGCGCTGGAGGCGGCGCACGGCGTTCGCCGCCCGCACCGGTGCGGTGCTGGTGCACCCGTTCGACCATCCGGACGTGCTGCGCGGGCAGGGCACCGTCGGCCTGGAGATCCTGGAGCAGGTGCCCGGACGTGGCCACCGTGGTGGTCGCGGCCGGTGGTGGCGGGCTGATCAGCGGGGTCGCCGCCGTGCGTCCGGGAGCTGCGGCCGGACGTCCGGATCGTCGGGGTGCAGGCCGAGCAGGCGGCCGCCTGGCCGGGGTCGCTGCGGGCCGGGCCGGCCGGTCCGGCTGCGGCAGATGTCCACCGCTCGCCGACGGCATCGCCGTGGGTGAGCCGTCGCGCGCTGACGTTCGCGCACGTCAGCGAGCTGGTCGACGAGATCGTCACGGTGTCGGAGGACCAGCTGTCGCAGGCGATGCTGCTGCTGCCTGGAACGGGCCAAACTGGTGGTCGAGCCGGCCGGCGTCGCCGCGGTCGCGGCGATCATGGCGCACCCGGAGGTGTTCACCCCGCCGGTGGTCGCGGTGCTGTCCGGCGGCAACATCGACCCGCTGGTGCTGCTGCACGTCACCCAGCACGGCCTGGTGGCGGCGCGGCGGTTCCTGTCGCTGCGCCTGGAGATCATCGACCGGCCCGGGTCGCTGGCCGCGCTGCTGGCGCTGGTCGGCGAGCTCGGCGGCAACGTGGTGGACGTCGAGCATCCCGGGTGGGCTCGTCGCTGCCGCTGGGCGACGTCGAGGTCGCGCTGCGGCTGGAGACCCGGGGTGCGGCGCACTGCGCGGAGATCGTCCAGGCGCTGGCCGCGGCCGGCTTCCGGGTCATCGAACAGCGCTGAGCAGCTGAGCGCCGACGCAGCGCCGACGGCCGCGTCCGGCTGGCTGACCGGCCGCGGCCGTCGGGTCGAGCTCTCGCGCCGAAGGGCGGGCCGGCAGCTCAGCCGGCGAACGGCTTGGCGTCCAGCACGCTGACCTTCTGGACCCGGCCGTTGGGCAGGATGTACTCGCGGGACTCGCCGCGGCTGGCGCCGAGGATGGCCTGACCGAGCGGTGACTGCGGGGAGTAGACCTGCAGCGAGCCGTGCACGCCCTCCTCGCGGGAGCCGAGCAGGAAGGTCTCCCGGTCGTCGTCGTCGCCGTCGTAGGCGATGGTGACGACCATGCCCGGCTCGACGACGCCGTCGTCGGCCGGCGGGACGCCGACCTGGGCGCTGCGCAGGATCTCCTGCAGGTGCCGGATCCGGGCCTCCTGCTTGGCCTGCTCGTCGCGCGCGGCGTGATAGCCGCCGTTCTCCTTCAGGTCGCCCTCTTCGCGCCGGGCGTTGATCTCGGCCGCGATCACCGGGCGGTGAGCGACGAGCTCGTCGAGCTCGTGCTGGAGGCGGTCGTGGGCTTCCTGGGTCAGCCAGGTCACGACGGTGCCGGTCATGGCAACTCCTCACTACTGCAGATATTCGTCCGCGGCACCGGGATCGGTGACAGCGGGATGCGGTTGTGCCGACGTACCGCGAGCCGGTCGCGAGGCGCGTTCCCGCACTCGCAAGTGGCACAAGAAACACGTCACGGCCCCGTCCGGGGGCCGTTGGCGTGACCAATTCTAACACGGTAGGGCCGGCTGCCGTCCGATATTCGTCCACCCGCCGTGGGTGGCCCGCCGATCGCCGCCATCTGCGCGACTCGACCGGTTGCGAGCCCTGACCTGCGGCGATGACTCGCTCGCGGCCGTCGGTCGGCGAGCGTGGTTCGGACTGTCGGTGCGAGCGTGGACAATGGTCAGTGTCCCGGCAGTCGGTGCGGGACCGGAAGGGGATCGGCAGACAGTGAGCAACGGCAATAGTCGGTCGCGGCCACGCACGCCGACGATCGGCGCGAATCGGCGATCGACGTGCCCCGGCGGCGCAACCGCGGCAGCCGACGCCGGTCGGCCGAACGCGGCCGAAGCCGCCAGGCGTGCGCCGCTCGCGGCTGATGGCCGTGCACGCGCATCCCGACGACGAATCGAGCAAGGGCGCGGCGTCGCTGGCCAAGTACGCGGCCGAGGGCGCGGGCGTGGTCGTGGTGTCCTGCACCGGCGGCGAACGCGGTGACATCCTCAACCCGAAGTTCGCCGTCGGACGGCATCGACATCCCGGCCCTGCGGATCACCGAAATGGCAAGGGCCGCAGAGATTCTCGGGCGTGGCGCACGTCTGGCTCGGGTTTCACGACTCCGGCTACCACGAGGGGCCGCCGGAGAGCTGGGAGCTGCCGGAGGGCAGTTTCGGTGCGCTGGATCCGGCCGAGGAGGAGATCGCGGCGCTGGTCAAGGTCGTCCGGCAGTACCGGCCGCACGTGATGACGACCTACGACGAGAACGGCGGTTACCCGCATCCCGACCACATCCGTTGTCACGTGGTGTCGGTCGGCGCCTTCGAGGCGGCCGGCGACCCGGAGGCCTACCCGGAGGCGGGCGAGCCCTGGCAGCCGCTCAAGCTGTACTACAACGTCGGATTTTCCCGCGAGCGCATCCTGGCCATCAACGCCGCCGTCAAGGAACGCACCGGCGAGGGCCCGTTCGACGAGTGGATCCAGCGGTTCGCCGAGCATCCGCGGCCCGACCCGGCGAGCCGGATCACCACGCAGGTCCCGGTCGCCGAGTACTTCGAGCAGCGGGACGCCGCGCTGAAGGCGCACGAGACCCAGATCGACCCGGACTCGCACTGGTTCGCCGTTCCGCACGACCTGGAGGCGGAGATCTGGGGCACCGACGACTACGAGCTGGCCCGGTCGTTGGTCGACAGCGCCGCTGCCGGAGGACGACCTGTTCGCCGGGGTCCGCGGGAGCGGGTAACCGGAGCGGATCGAGCCGACCAGGACCAGCGATGAGCCTGCTGGCGACCGCGGTGCTGGCGTTGGCCGAGGTGCCACCGGCGGACATCGACCCGACCACCGGCAAGGGGGCCGGAGTGGGGCAAGGCCGCGCCCGTCGGGCTGCTGGTCATCCTGCTGATGGCGATCGCGACCTTCTTCCTGCTGCGCTCGATGAACCGCAACATGCGCAAGGTGCCGAAGACCTTCGATTCGATCTCCGACCCGCGCGCCCACCCGGTCGGGACAGGTCCTGTCGAGGTGGATCCGGTCGAGGCTGATGGGTTCAGGGCCGATGGGCTCAAGGCCGTTGCGGTGGAGGACGGGTCTGCATCGGTGGAGCCGATCGGCGAACGTACTCCGCGTCCGCCGGCGTAACGCCCGAGCTGCACACCCCCCAACTGCGCCCGCACATCTGCGCCTGCACATCTGCGCCCGCACATCTGCGCCCGCACATCTGCGCCCGCACATCTGCGCCCGCACATCTGCGCCGCACATCGTGCGCCCGCACATCTGCGCCCCCTGACAGCTGCGGCCCCCTGGCCAGCTGCTGGATGGCTTCCGCCCGGAACGCCGCCCGTCCGCCCACCGGCCCTTCGACATGCTTCCGTCCGGCGCGGCAAATCTTCTGACCGTTGTGGGGAACAAACTGCTCTCAGGTGCGTTGTAGCGGGTGTAACGTTGTAATCATTGCAACGTACCTAACAGAAAGGGAGGCTCCCATGAAGGGATACTTCGCAGCATGGGGCGAGGGCGAAGCAGCCCGGCCCAGCAGGACGCCGGCCAGCACGGGCCGGTACGAGGTGGCGGTGGCGGCCGCGGCCAGGGCGGTCGCGGCGGTCCGGGTTCGGCGGCTACGGTCCCGGTCGCGGATTCGGCCCGCGTGGCCGCGGCCGGGGCGGCGCGCCCGAGGCGCCGGACGCCTCGGACGCGGCCGCCTGGTTCGCCGGTCGGCTGCCCGGACGAGTGGTTCACCGGCGCGCCGGACGTCAGCGTCGACCGGGACGAGATCATCATCGTCGGCGAGCTGCCGGCCCTGACCGAGGAGTTCGCCGACGACGCCGCCCGGGCGGCCGCCGAGGCGGGCCGGATCTCCCGGTTCCGCGAGGACACCCGCGAGCAGCGGATCGAGATCGCCCGTCAGGGCCAGCACCGGTACGGCCGGGAGATCTCCTGGGGCGCCCGCCTGGGCGGCACCGAGGAACTGTTCACCACGCTGTCGGCGCCGGTGATGACCCGGCTCCGTCAGCCGGAACGGCAGATCCTGGACACGCTGGTCGAGTCCGGCGTCGCCCGGTCCCGCTCCGACGCGGTGGTCTGGGCGGTCCGGTTGCTCGGCCAGAACGCCGACACCTGGCTGGCTGATCTGCGCAGCGCGATGGAAGAGGTCAACAGGCTTCGTGACAAGGGCCCGGACCTCAGCTGACGCTGAGCAACAGCAGCCAGATCGCGACGCAGTGGCACAATGCCGCCAGCGTCACGCAGGCATGGAAGTACTCGTGGTAGCCGAACGTCCCCGGCCAGGTGTTCGGCTTGCGCGTCGCGTAGAAGATCGCGCCGACCGAGTACAGCAGGCCGCCGGTCGCGATCAACACGAGTACGGCCACGCCACCGCTGCGCCAGGATGTCCGGCAGCACGAACACCGCGACCCAGCCCAGCGCCGAGGTAGAACGGCACACCCGAACCACCGCGGCGCGTGCGGCCACAGCATCTTCAGCGCCACGCCGCCGGCGGCGCCCACCCAGACCACGATCAGCACGACGGTGCTGGTCGGCGGGTGCAGGGCCAGGGCGGCCAGCGGGGTGTACGAGCCGGCGATGAAGATGAAGATCATCGAGTGGTCGGCGCGTTTCATCCACGTCCTGGCCCTGCGCCGACACCCAGGTGTGACGGTGGTAGATGGCGCTGACGGTGAACAGCCCGACGAGGGATATCGCGTAGACGGTGCAGGCCACCGCAGCGCCGACACCGTCGAACACAGCGGCCATCGGGATCAGGACCAGGCTCATCACGACGGCGACGATCGCCGAGTACACGTGGATCCAACCGCGGGCCCGCGGCCTGCCGTGAACCGCGGCGCCGGCGAGTTCTGCTGTCGTCATCGCTCCATCGTCCTCGATAGACGCGAATCTGGGCAGCGGGCCGGTGGGTGATCCCGGTCCCGCACCCGTGTTGCCGGACGGTTCCGCGCGCTGGGCGACAGTAGGGTCAACACCCGTGAGGCTCCCGTCGCTGGTCTATCGCGTCTACGAACGCAAGTTGACCCGTGAACTGGTCGGGGCGCAAATCCCGCATCATGTCGGCGTCATGCTCGACGGCAACCGACGGTGGGCACGCAAGGCCGGCTTCACCGACCCGACCGAGGGTCACCGGGCGGGCGCGGCCCACATCGCCGACCTGCTGCAGTGGTGCCAGGAGGCGGGCATCGGCATGGTCACGCTGTGGCTGCTGTCCACGGAGAACCTCCGTCGGGCCGACGACGAACTGCTGCCGCTGCTCGAGATCATCACCGACGTCGTCGACGAGCTGGCCGCACCCGGCCAGCCGTGGAAATTGCGCATCGTCGGTGCCCGTGAGTTGCTGCCCGACGCGATGGCCACCAGGTTGACCGCGGCCGAGATGCGGACCGGCTCGCGCAGCGGCCTCGAGGTCAACATCGCCGTCGGCTACGGCGGCCGGCAGGAAATCGTCGACGCCGTCAAGTCGATGCTCGAGACCGGCATCGAGGAGGGCCGCGGTATCCGCGAGGTGATCGATTCGCTGGACGTCGAGGCCATCGGTGAGCATCTGTACACCTCGGGCCAGCCGGATCCGGATCTGGTGATCCGTACTTCCGGCGAGCAGCGACTGTCCGGCTTCCTGCTCTGGCAGAGCGCGCATTCAGAATTCTGGTTCTGCGAGGCCTACTGGCCGGACTTCCGGCGGGTCGATTTCCTGCGCGGGCTCCGCGACTACGCCGCGCGGCACCGTCGCTACGGCGAATGAGCACGGCGTTTACCCTGACCGCGTGGATCTGGTCACCGAGTACCTGAAGTTGGGCCTGCGGTTCGACAGGGTCGTCGACGGGTTCGTCGATGCTTACACCGGCGATCCGGCGCTGCGTCAACAGGTCGCGGACGAGCCCGTTCCGGACCCGGCGGACCTGTCCCGTCAGGCCGCGGCGCTATCCGCGGCAGTTGCCGACGCCGGCCTCTCAGCTCCCCGGGCGGCCTTCATCGCGGCCCATCTCGACGCCCTGACGGTGGCCGGCCGCCGGCTCGCCGGAGAGTCGATGTCATTCATCGACGAGGTGCACAGCTACTTCCAGGTCCGCATCGAGGAGGTGGACACCGACGTCTACGCCGCGGCCCACGACGAGATCTCCGCGATCCTGGGCGGCTCCGGCCCGGTGGCCGAGCGGTTGTCGGCGTTCCGGTCCGCGGAGACGTGCCCGCCGGAACTGGTCGAGCGGGCGGTGCAGACCGTGGCTGCCGCACTCCGCGAACGGGTCGCCGGGCGGACCGGCCTGTCGGCCCTGCCCGAGCACATCGATTTCGAGATCGCCCGTGACGTCGCCTGGAGCGGCTTCAACTACTACCTCGGTGGCTTCAGGTCCCGGGTGGCGGTCAACGCGGACATCGGGCACCGGATGAGCCAGTTCGGCGTACTGGTCGCACACGAGTGCTACCCCGGCCATCACACCGAGCACTGCCGCAAGGAAGACCTGCTGGTCAACCGGGGTGGTGAGGCGGAGCACACGATCTTCCTCGTCAACACCCCGCAATGCCTGATGGCCGAAGGCCTCGGCGACCTCGCGCTGACCGCCGCCGTCGGCGAGGGCTGGGGACGCTGGCTGGCCGAGGTGCTCGACGGCATCGGCCCCGGATTCGACCCCGATGTGGTGGAGGCTCTCGAGGTCGCGTCCCGGCCGTTGAACACCGTTCGGCAGAACGCCGCCATCCTGCTGCACGACCGGGGCGCCGACCCCGAGGAGGTGGTCGCCTACCAGCAGCGCTGGGCGATGTCGACCGAGGAGCAGGCGCGTCAACGCATGCGTTTCCTCACCGATCCACTGTGGCGCGCATACACCTCCACCTACGTCGAGGGCGACCGGCTCCTCCGGCCTTGGCTGACATCGCGGTCCCCGGAAACCACTGCGCTGCAACGTTTTCAGCGACTGCTGGACGAGCCGCTGACGCCCGCCGTCATCCAGGCGGAACTGGCCGCCTGACGTCGGCGGTGTCCAGCACCGCCTGGATCTCCAGTTCGATCCGCAAGGTCGGACCGACGAGCAACAGCCCTCCCGGCAGGCCCATGTTCCATTCCATCGCGTAGTCCCGCCGGTCGAGTTGGGTGGTTGCGGTGAACGCCACCCTGGTCCCTCCCCACGGGTCCCCGCCGGTCCCGGCGTACGTCATCTCGAGGACGACCGGGCGGGTGATGTCCCTGATGGTCAGTTCCCCGTCGATCCGCCACCGTCCGTGCCCGGCGCGGGTGACGGCGGTGCTGCGGAAACGCAACGTCGGAAAGCGTTCGACATCCAGGAAGTCCGCCGACCTGAGGTGCGCGTCCCGGTCGGCGTTGCCGGTCGTCAGGCCCGCCGTCTCGATGATGACCGCGACCCCGGAATCCTCCATCGCCGGGGCGACGTCGATGCAGCCGTCGAGGTCCGGAAACCGGCCCTCGACCCGGGTCAGGGCTAGGTGCCGCGCGGTCGCCTTGACGATGCTGTGCGCCGGGTCGATCTGCCAGCGTCCCGCCGGCGGCCGGTCGGCCGGTGTCGGACCGCCGAGCACAATCCGGCCGGCGTCGACCGTGCCGAGCCCGTTCACCCGGACCGCCCGCGCGTACGGCCGGAGGCCGGGTCCAGCGACGACGAGGGCCACATCGATGACGCCAGAGGGAATGTCGAGAGCAAAGACACCGGTGGCGTCGGTCGTCCGGCGCCCGAGTTGGCAGCCGTCCCGGCCGAGGGCGGTGACCGTGATCCCGGCGAGCGGCCACCCGTCCCCGCTGACGACAGAACCCTGCACCGCTGGTCCCTGCGCTGCTGGTCCCTGCACTGCCGGGCCCGGAACGGTGCTCACCTGCCCACCTTCTGTTCCGCGGACTCGATCTGTTCCACGGACTCGATCCGGGCATGCCGGCCCGACGGCAGGGCGTGGATCTCCGGATCATCCTGATCGTGGCCGAGGGTCAGGTCGAGCGTCTGATCCTGCACCGGCTGGACGGTCACCCGACGAGCCGCCGGTCCGTAGCCGCTGGCCACCACGGTGTACTCGCCAGGCGACAGCGCGTCGATCTGGTACCGCCCGAACTCGTCGGCGCGCACCGCCTCGATCACCGTGCCGCCGCCGTCCAGCACGGCGACGGACGCGTTCGGCACCGGAAGGCCGGACTCCCTCCCGCGCACCGCGCCGCGCAGCGACCCGTTTTCGGGGACGTCGATGTCGAAATCCGCCCGACCGTGTTGCGGGATGCGCACCCCGTACGCCGCCGGATTGGAGCCGCCGACGATCGCCGTCAGGGTGTACTCGCCAGGTTGCAGATCCGCCAACTCGTACCGGCCGGTCGGTCCGGTGACCGAGACTGCGGACACGTCACCGCGAGCGTCGATGACCGTGACGGTCACGCCCCCGCGCGGCTGACCGGCGGCATCACGCACCAGGCCGCCAAGGCTTCCGACGGCGTCCAGCTGGAAGTCACGCTCCACAATGCCGTCCGCGACGGCCACCGCGGCGACGGCGCGGCGATGTCCCGCGCCGTTGACCACCAGCAGGAAGGACCCGCCGGTGGGCAGCGTCACCCGGTAGTGTCCGCTGACATCCGTTGTCACGAGGGCGATCTCGCCATCGGCCGGGGCGAGCACGGTGATCTGTGCGCCCGCTACCGGTGCGCCGCCTCCGGCACGGACCGTCCCCGTGAGGACTGCCCGGTTGCTCAGCAGCCGGCGACCGCCGTTCCTGGCCGCCCCGTTGCCGACAGCCCCGTTGTGAGCAGCCCCGTTCGACCGAGAGCCGTTCGACGTGGAGCCGTTCAGGGGATAGCCGTTCGGCGTAGCGCCGTTCGACGCAGTTCCGTTCGTCGCAGCGCCGTTGTCAAGCCCGGCGCTGCGTGCAGATGCAGCCGGCAGCGCGGCTGCCCCGGTGTCCAGTACCTGCTCGGGCTCGTCGTTGCTGGTGCGCAGCGGCACCTCCTTGATGAACAGCACGGCGACCAGTGCCAGGAAGGTGATCGGTGCAGCCACCAGGAAGATGTCCCCGGCACCGATGCCGTAGGACTCCTGGACCACCTGGGCGACCGGCGCCGGAAGGGTGGCGAGGTCGGGGATCTGACCTCCGCCGCCGCTCGCCCCGGCAGGCACGCCCAGTGCGGCCAGCCCGGAGATGATGTGTGAACTGACCTGGTGGCCGAGCACCGAGCCGAGGACCGCGACACCCACGGCGCCGCCCAGGCTGCGGAAGAACGCCACCGTCGAGCTGGCTGCGCCGAGTTGGCTCATCGGAACGGCGTTCTGTACCGAGAGCACGAGGTTCTGCAGCGTCATGCCCAAGCCGAGACCGATCACGGCCATGTAGCACGCCAGCTGCCAGTAGGGGGTGTCGTAGCGCAGCGTGCCCATGGCGCCGAAGCCGATGGTGACGAGGGTGGCCCCGGCGACCAGGAACCGCTTCCACCTGCCGGTGCGGGTGATGATCCGCCCGGACACCAGCGAGGACACGAACAACCCAAGGATCAACGGGGTCGTGCTCAGCCCTGCCTGGGTCGGGCTGTCGCCGCGGCTGATCTGGAAGTACTGGCTGAGGAACACGGTTGCACCGAACAGCGCGATACCGACGAACAAGCTGGCGACCACCGCGAGGGTGATGCTGCGGTGCTTGAACAGGGTCAGCGGGATGACCGGCTCGGCGGCCCGTGACTCGACGAACACGGCCAGTACGCCGATGACGATGGCGCCGAGCACCATCACCGCGGTCTGCCACGACCACCATTCGAAGTTGCTCCCGGCGAGAGATACCCAGACCAGCAGCAGCGAGACCGCCCCGGTGATCAGCGTGGCGCCGAGCCAGTCGATCCTCACATCGTCGCGCCGGATGGTCGGCAGGTGCAGCGTCTTCTGCAGCAGCACGATGGCGACCGCCGCGAACGGCACGCCCACGTAGAAGCACCAGCGCCAGCCGAGCCAGCTCGTGTCGACGATGACGCCGCCGATCAGCGGGCCGGCGACGGTGGCGAGCGCCAGCACGGCGCCGAGGTAGCCGCTGTACCGTCCGCGCTCGCGCGGCGGGATCATCGCGGCCATGCAGACCTGGGTCAGCGCGGTGAGCCCACCGGCGCCGAGGCCCTGGACCGTCCTGGCCGCGATCAGCGGGCCGATCGACGCCGACAGGCCGGCAGCGGCCGAACCGACGACGAACACGACGAGCGACAGCTGTACCAGCAGCTTCTTGCTGAACAGGTCGCTGAGCTTGCCCCAGATGGGTGTGCTCGCCGTGGTCGCCAGCAGGGTGGAAGTGACCACCCAGGTGTAACCGGACTGCGAACCATGCAGATCGGTGATGATCCGCGGGAGCGCGTTGGAGACCACTGTCGAGGACAGGATGGCGACGAACAGGCCCAGCAGCAGACCTGACAGGGCCTGCAGGATGGCCCGGTGGCTCATGCTGCCGGCGGCCGACCGGATGTCGGCCCCTGTGCCGGTGGTGGAAGAAGAGCTGGTCATGACAGGGAGGCTCCGGAGAGGTCGGATGGAATGGTCAGGTCGGCGCGCAGCCGGGCCAGCAGGGTGACCAGCGTCAGCAGATCGGATTCGTTCCACTCCGTCAGCTGGTCGGCGACGAGACGTGCCACCTCGCGCTGGGCGGTCGAGAGCAATTGCCGCCCGTCGGCGGTCACCCGCAAGCGCCGGGCCCGTCCGTCCCGCTGGTCGACAACCCTTTCGACGGCGCCCATCTCGATCAACGAGGCGACCTGGCGGCTGGCCACCGAGAGGTCCACCTGCAATCGCTCGGCCAGGCCGGTGAGGCGTAGCGGGCCGTCGGGGCCCCTCGTGCCGGCGTCCAGGACCGCGAGTGCCAGCAGAGCGGCGGTGCCGGGTCGCGGCTCGGCGCGACGCAGCTCGCGCTTGATCAGACCGAGGACAGGCAACTCCTCGAGCAGTGCCATGCACGACGCAGCAGTGACCGCCATCGTTACTCCGTCCATGGGAGAGTGTTGAGCCGCACTAACTTAGTCATGCTAACCATTTAGATTGCACGTCGCAAGCAACCATCTCGACGCGGACGAAAGCGACGGCCTCACGGGTCATTCCCATGGGATTCTTCGGAGTGTCCGGTTCGCCTCTGGTGAGCTGATCCACGTATGCCGGGCCCACCGCGCCCGCGCCGAGAGGAAGTACCGATGAGTGGTCAGGCCAGATTGCTGGTGGTCGATGACGAGCCGTCCCTGCAGGACATCGTGGCAACCTCGATGAGGTTCCTCGGGTATCAGGTCGCCGTCGCCGCGACCGGCCGGGAAGCGGTGCGGATCGCTACCGACAGCCACCCGGACCTGATCATCCTGGACGTGATGCTGCCGGACTTCGACGGTCTGGAGGTGATGAAGCGGGTTCGGGCCGCCGGAGTCGGTTCCGGCGTCGTGTTCCTCTCCGCGCGGGATACCCCCGCCGACAAGATCGCCGGTCTCACTGCTGGTGGCGACGATTATGTGACGAAGCCGTTCGGGCTTGAGGAGTTGGCGGCCCGGGTCGCAGCGGTGCTGCGACGCACCCGCCCGGACGCCGCCGAGGACGGGGTGCTGCGGGTGGCCGACCTGGAGCTCGACCCGGAGACCTATCAGGTGACCAGGGCGGGCCAACCGATCGAGCTTGCGCCGACCGAATACAAGATGCTGCGGCACCTGATGATCAACGCCAACGTCGTGCTGTCCCGCCAGCAGCTGCTGGACGCCGTGTGGGGAACCGACTTCTACGGTGACGATTCGGTGGTCGCCACCTACATCTCGTACCTGCGGCGCAAGATCGACGCGACGGGAGAGCCGCTGATCCACACCCATCGGGGCTTCGGTTACGTCCTGCGGGGTCAGCGGCGGTGACCGTGCCGGACCGGGGAAGGGCATGAAGACCGGACGGGGCAGGGCGGCGGTGGACACGGCTGCTCCTTCGGCGGGGCTCCCGCCGACCGCCATGCGACCGTCCGGCGGCCCGCAGGTCGCTGTCAGGCGCCCGCCGACCGCCGTCTCGCACCGCCGGTGGAGCCTGCGGGCGAGGTTGATCGCACTGGTCGTCGCGACCGCGGCCGTCGCACTGGTCGCGGTCAACATCGTGCTGCCGCTCGTCGTGCAGGGACGCCGCCATCGCGGCCAAGGACGCGACCCTGACCGGCGTGATCACCACGATCAGCCGGGATTCCGCGGTCAGCCCCAGCATGCTGTCCGACCTCAGCAGCCAGGCGCAACTGCGCGGCGAGATCGGCTGGTCGTCCGTGTCCGGGTCCGGGATATCGCTGGTCGAGGTGCCGACAGTCAGTGACAGCACGGCAAATCCGGACGTCACCGGGATCGACTGGTCGACCAGCGGGCCAGTCACCGTCCCGGATTCCGAGAATCCCGACGTTCGTTACCGGGCGCAGGGGTTTCACGGTCGCGATCAATCGGCAGCCCGGGTACCTGGTGGCCTGGATGCCGCTGACCGACATCGACCAGACGTTCCGCCGGCTCATCCTGGTCGAATTGCTGGTCACCGGCGGGCTGCTGGTGCTGCTCGGCGCGACCGCCGGCCTGGTGATCCGCCGGGAACTGCGGCCGCTGGAATCGATGGCGAGAGCGGCGGACGACATCGCGCAGGGCGACCTGCAGCGCCGCGTCGACGAGTCGGACCCGAGAACCGAGATCGGCCGGCTGGGCGTCGCGTTCAACGACATGCTGGACGGCATCTCGACGCTGCTGGACGAGCGGCGGCGCAGCGAGCACCGGCTGCGGCAGTTCGTCGCCGACGCGTCGCACGAACTGCGGACCCCGGTCGCCGCGGTCCGCGGGTACACCGATCTGTACGCGCGCGGGCGCTTTGCCGGACGACGGCGCGGTCGAGCGCGCGATGCAGCGGATGGGCTTCGAGTCCCGGCGGATGGGCGCGCTGGTCGAGGACCTGCTGACGCTGATCCAGGCCGACGCCGAGCGGACCATGATGCACGATGCGGTCGACCTCTCCGAGCTGCTGACCGGCGTGGTCGACGACGCCGCCGTCATCGACCCGCAGCGGACCTGGCGGCTGGCCGGCGGTTACGGACCGGCCTTCGTGCTCGGCGACCGGCTGCGTCTGCACCAGCTGTTCGCCAATCTGCTGGGCAACGTGCGCACCCATACGCAACCGGGAACGACGGCCACCGTCTCGGTGCTGCCCGGACTCCAGGAAATTGCGGTCACCGTCAGCGACAACGGGCCGGGGGTGTCCGACGAGGACCTGCAGCGACTGTTCGACAGGTTCTACCGGGTGGACGCGTCGCGCAGCCGGGCGAACGGCGGCACCGGTCTCGGGTTGTCCATCGTGGCCGCGATCGTCCGCTCGCACGGCGGTGCAGATCCACGCCTCCCACACCCCCGGCGGCGGGCTGACCATGACGGTCGTGCTGCCCCGGGCCACCGGCACCGCCGCCGTGCCGCAGCGGGCCGAGGTACCCCCGCCGAGGGCCAGCACGGAGCGAGCACCGCCCGCAGACCCGGCCGGTGCGGGTCACAGGCAACGGCCCGGCAACCTGATGTTCACGGGGTTGTTCGCGTGTTAGAACAGATTCGGCGAAATCCCGCGGGTAGCGTCCGAGGAGTGAGCCGCACGAACAAGCGGCTCATACGGGAGGCCCCGATCGTGCGTGCCGCTGATGCAGCACCGAGCACGAGGGGGCCGGCACCGGGCCCCCGTGCCATCCGACGAACCGTCGCGAGGCCGAAGGGACACCGCCGGCCCTTCTCGAAGAACCGGACGCGTTGGTCCGCGTCCGCCTGGGAGCCGCTCGTGGTCGCACGCCGTTCCGCCTCAGCAGTCCCGGCAACAGCATCGAGCACGACCGGATCTCGAACCGCCAGTCCGACGTCAGCGCCGCCCGGTGCCGAGCGCGCACCGCCCGGCGATCAGCGCGCTCACCTACGTCATCGACACCTCGGTCCTGCTGTCCGATCCCTGGGCGCTGAATCGTTTCGACGAGCACGAGGTGATCCTGCCGCTGGTGGTGATCGGCGAACTCGAGGCCAAGCGGCACCATCCGGAGCTCGGTTACTTCGCCCGCCAGTCGCTGCGCATCCTGGACGAACTGCGGATCGATCACGGCCGGCTGGACTCCCCGGTGCCCGGTCGGTGCACCGGGCGGCACCCTGCATGTCGAGCTGAACCACACCGATTCGACGGTGCTGCCGGCCGGATTCCGCAATGACAGCAACGACTCCCGGATCCTGGCCTGCGCGCTGAACCTGGCGCTCGAGCGACCGGCGGACACCGTCATCCTGGTCACCAAGGACATGCCGCTGCGGGTGAAGGCCTCGGCTGTCGGCCTGGCCGCGGACGAGTACCGCGCGCAGGACATCGTGCCGTCCGGCTGGACCGGGATGGCCGAGCTGCCGGTGACCACCGAGCAGGTCGACACGCTGTTCCACGCCGGGCTGATCGACGTCGACGAGGCCCGCGAGTTGCCGTGCCACACCGGCGTCAAGCTCGTGACGCCGTCCAGCTCGGCGCTCGGCCGGGTGACACCCGGCAAGCAGATCCGGCTGGTCCGAGGCGAGCGCGAGGCGTTCGGGCTGCGCGGCCGGTCCGCCGAGCAGCGGATCGCGCTCGACCTGCTGATGGACGACGAGGTCGGCATCGTCTCGCTCGGCGGCCGGGCCGGCACCGGCAAGTCCGCGATGGCGTTGTGCGCCGGGCTCGAACTGGTGATGGAACGCCGGGCGCACCGCAAGGTGGTCGTGTTCCGGCCGCTGTACGCGGTCGGCGGGCAGGAGCTCGGGCTACCTGCCCGGCAGCGAGAACGACAAGATGCAGCCGTGGGCGCAGGCGGTGTTCGACACGCTGTCCGCGGTCGCCTCGCCGGCCGTCATCGAGGAGGTGATCGCCCGCGGGCATGCTCGAGGTGCTGCCGCTGACGCACATCCGGGGCCGCTCGCTGCACGACTCGTTCGTCATCGTCGACGAGGCGCAGTCGCTGGAGCGCAACGTGCTGCTGACCGTGCTGTCCCGGCTGGGCACGAACTCCAGGGTGGTGCTGACCCACGACGTCGCGCAGCGGGACAACCTGCGGGTGGGCCGGCACGACGGCATCGCCGCGGTCATCGAGACGCTCAAGGGGCACCCGCTGTTCGCGCACGTCACGCTGACCCGGTCGGAGCGGTCGCCGATCGCCGCGCTGGTGACCGAGATGCTGGAGCTGCCCGACCTGGCGTGACCCGGCGGGTCGGCGTGCGCCGGTCCCGGGCAACCGGCACAGTGAGGTCCGGGCGTCCGGATGTGCGCCGCCGACCTGGAGAGGTGCCGATGAGACGAGCCCGCAACGCTGCCGGAGCACTGGCGGCGGTGACGATCGGCGCTGCCGCCCTGCTCATCACCTTCGTCCCGGCGCAGGCGTCGGCTCCGAACCCACCGGCCGCCGCGCCGGAACCGGCGGCTGTCGAGAGTCCGGTCAGCACCGCCAACGGCACCCGCACCCTGGTCGTCGACTCCACCACCGGGCTGCCGGTCGAGAACGCGTCGATTGCCGTGCAGGGCAAGGGCTTCGATGTCGATCACGGCCTGTACATCGCCGTCTGTCAGGACGGCTCCGGTGCCCCGCAGACACTGACGAAATGCGTCGGAGGGGCCATCCCGGATGGCAACACGACCACCGGCTGGGCGCACATCACCGCCGACGGCGAAGGGACGGGGGGAGTCAAGGCGGCCTGGGGACCGGACGGGTCGTTCTCCGTCACGCTGGCCCTGCCGAAGGTCGACGTGGGCGACGTCAACTGCGTGACCGGAAAATGCGCGCTGTACACCGCCAGCGACGACGACTCGATCCGCACCGAGGACAACGCCGTGCCGCTGGCCTTCGCCGCCCCACCGACCTCCTCCAGCGAACCGCCGCCCACCACACCCAGTTCGACGGCGCCCACCGCGCCCGGCACCGCGATCGTCCAGGTCGTGCAGAACCCCTCGATCGTCGCCGGTGCGACGCAGCTGGTGGTCTTCTCCGGCTTCAAGGCCGACGAGCAGGTCAACCTGACCCTGTTCTCCGCCCCGGTGACGTTCTCTCCGGTGAAGGCGGATCCGACCGGCGTCGCGCAAGCGGAATTCGTGGTGCCCGCCGACTTCGTCGCCGGAACCCACCGGCTGGAGGCGATCGGCCAGGAGTCCGGAACGGTCGGGGTGGCCAGCTTCCAGGTGACGGCGCCGCCGGTATCCACCTCGTCGACACCGTCGTCGACTCCCTCGTCCAGCTCGACGCCCAGCTCCAGTTCGAGTGCTTCGTCGACACCATCCTCGACCTCCAGCAGTGCGGCGAGCAGCAGTGCGCCGCCGTCCACGGCGGTGACGCCGACCGGGGCAGCGGGTACCTCGGATGACGGCGGGTCGAGCCTGTGGTGGCTGTGGCTGATCATCGGCATCGTGGCGCTGGCGGCGATCATCACCGGCATCGTGGTGTACCGCCGCAACAAGGAGCAGCAGCAGCGTGAGCGGGACGAGCAGGAGATCACCGACGCCGCCGCCCGCGAGCAGGCTGCGGGCAGCTACAGCGGACCGGGCTATGACGCCGGGTCGGACACCCCGACGGTCTTCCTGCCACCGGTCCCGCCAACGGGCCGCCGGCCGGTGCCGACCCCTACGGGTTGCTGTCCGGTCGGGATGACCTGTATCCGGGAGGCCACCCGGGCGGTGATCCGGCTGGACCGACCGAGGTGCTCCCGCCCGTGGATCACAATCAGGGTCGCGGCCCCTACGGCTCACCGCTCGGCCAGGGGCAGGGCGAGGGCTACCGGCCACCGGGGTCAGATCAGGCGTCAGGTCCAGCCTCCGATCCGGCGCCTGATTCGACGCCTGATTCGAGCGACGGGCCCGGCACCCAGGCCTGGACGCCGGACGAGGACGACACTCCCGGGGACCCGCCAACAGAAACGCAGGCCTGGCCGGTGATTACGGGTGGGTCATCGACAGCACGTCGAGCGCGGCGTCGAGCTGTTCGGCGGTCAGCGTGCCGTTGTCGACGTGCCCGCGCTCGAGGACGACCGTCTTGATGGTCTTGTTCTCCTTGAGCGCCTGCTTGGCGATCTTCGCCGCTTCCTCGTAGCCGATGTACTTGTTCAGCGGCGTGACGATCGACGGCGACGACTCGGCGTAGGCCCGCATCTTCTCGACGTTGGCGGTGATGCCGACGATGCACCGGTCGGCCAGCACCCGGCTGGTGTTGGTCAGCAGGTTGATCGATTCCAGCAGGTTGCGGCCGATCACCGGGAACATGACGTTCAGCTCGAAGTTGCCCTGAGTGCCGGCGAACGCGACGGTGGCGTCGTTGCCGATGATCTGGACGCAGGCCATCATCGTGGCCTCGGGCAGCACCGGATTCACCTTGCCGGGCATGATCGACGAGCCGGGTTGCAGGTCGGGCAGTGCGATCTCGCCCAGCCCGGCGGTGGGGCCGGAGCCCATCCAGCGCAGGTCGTTGCAGATCTTGAACAGGCTGACCGCGACAGTCCGCAGCTGGCCCGAGGCCTCGACGAGTCCGTCCCGGGCGGCCTGCGCCTCGAAGTGGTTGCGGGCCTCGGTGAACGGCAGGCCGGTGGCCGCCGAAAGTTCCTCGATCACCGCGGCGGAGAACCCGGGCGGCGTGTTGATGCCCGGTGCCGACGGCGGTGCCGCCCAACGGCAGCTCGGCGAGCCGGGGGAGCGACGACGTGAGCCGCTCCCGGCCGTTGCGGATCTGAGCGGCGTAACCGCCGAATTCCTGGCCGAGGGTGACCGGGGTGGCGTCCATCAGGTGGGTTCGGCCGGACTTGACCACGGTGGCCCACTCGACGGCCTTTGCCTCGAGGGCCTGCTCGAGGTGCTCGAGGGCCGGCAGCAGGTTCCGCACGACGGACTCGGTGGCCGCGACGTGGATCGATGTCGGGAACACGTCGTTCGAGGATTGGGAGGCGTTGACGTGGTCGTTCGGGTGCACCTTGGAGCCGAACGACTCGGCGGCCACCGTGGCGATGACCTCGTTGGCGTTCATGTTCGAGCTGGTCCCGGAACCGGTCTGGAACACATCCAGCGGGAAGTCCGCCGCGAACTCGCCGGCGGCCACCCGATCGGCGGCGCTCTTCACGGCGTCGCCGATCTCGGCGGGAATCACCCCGAGCCGGACGTTGACCGTGGCGGCCGCCGACTTGATCAGCGCCAGCGCCCTGATCTGCGATTGCTCCAGGGGACGGCCGGAGATCGGGAAGTTCTCCACCGCCCGTTGGGTCTGCGCCTGGTACTTGGCGTTCCGGGGAACGCGGACCTCGCCCATGGTGTCGTGCTCGATGCGGTAGTCGACCTCGCCGTTGTGATCTGCCATGGGGCAACGCTATCCGGGGCGGTCAGCCTGCGACCAACCGACGTGGGCCCGACTCGGTCACACCGGGGCGGCGGGGCGCTCGTGCAACCATGGTCGGGTGACCCGACGACGACCCAACACCCTGCGTGACATGGCGCTCTCGATGGGGCTGATCGCCGTGGTCACCTTCGTCCTGGTCGGCATGTACGGCGGGGTCAGCTTCTCGCCGGGCGGGCCGTCCGACGGCCAGGTCGTCACCGCGGACGTCGCGGGCGGACTGGAGAAGGCGCCGCCGCTGGTCGGTTTCCCTGTCGTCATCCCGTCGGACCTGCCCGCCGATTGGACGCCGAATTCGTTCTCCTTCACCGAGAAGCCGGGCAGCCCGGCGCAGCCGCCCGCGGCCAGGGCCGGCTGGCTCACCGACGCCGGTCGGTTCATCACCCTGGTCCAGTCGAGCGGCACGGCGACCGACGTGCTGATCGCGGAGATCGGCGCCGCGGGCCCGCCGAAGGGCACCGAGACGGTCAGCGGTGCGGAGTGGACCGTGACGACGGGCCGGCGAACCGAGCAGGCCTGGTTCCGAACCGTCGACGGGATCACGTACCTGATCACCGGGAGCGCCTCGCCGGAGGACTTCCGCGTCCTGGCCGGCGCCGCTGCAATGACGCCGTGACCGTCAGCGGCGGTTGGTCCAGTCCAGCAGTTCCTGCACCGGCCAGGTGTTGACGATCCGGTCGAGTGGCACGCCGCATTCCGCGGCCCGCGCGCACCCGTAGGGCTGCCAGTCCAGCTGGCCGGGCGCATGCGCGTCGGTGTCGATACTGAACAGGCAGCCGGCGTCGACCGCCTGACGCAGCAGCCGGCGCGGCGGGTCGAGCCGCTCCGGCCTGCTGTTGATCTCGACCGCCACGCCGTTCTCGGCGCACGCGGCGAACACCCTGGCAGCGTCGAACTGGCTCTCCGGACGGGTCCCGCGGCCACCGGTCACCAACCGCCCGGTGCAGTGACCGAGGATGTCGGTCCTGCGGGTTCTCGATGGCCCGCAGCATCCGCCTGGTCATCGCGGCAGCCTCCGACCGCAGCTTGGAATGCACGGAGGCGACGACGATGTCGACCCGGCCCGAGCAGGTCGTCGGTCTGGTCCAGGGTGCCGTCCTCGTTGATGTCGCACTCGATCCCGGACAGCAACCGGAAATCCCCGAGATGCTTGTTCAGCGTGGCGACGATCCGCAACTGCTTCTCCAGTCGCTCCACGGTCAGCCCGTTGGCCACCGTCAGCCGCGGTGAATGGTCGGTGAGTGCCTGGTATTCGTGGCCCAGTTCGACCGCGGTCACCGCCATCTCCTCGATCGGGCTGCCGCCGTCGCTCCAGTTGCTGTGCGAGTGCAGATCACCGCGGAGCGCGGCCCTGATCTGCTCGCCCCCCTCAGCGAGTGGGCGGAGGTCCCGCTCGAGATCGGCCAGATAGTCCGGGGTGCGTCCGGACACCGCCTGCTGGACCACCGCCGACGTCTTCGGCCCGATTCCCGGCAGGTCCACCAAAGTGCCAGCCTGTACGCGCTTCTCGAGTTCGCCGGGGGCGAGCCCGGCCAGCGTCAGTGCGGCGGTGCGGAAGGCCTTGACCCGGTAGGTCGGTGCCTGCGAGCGCTCGAGCAGGAAGGCGATCCGACGCAGGGCGGCCATCGGATCCATGGACGCAGGCTAAACCCTGACCCTCGCCGGCCGGCCGGTCCATGGCACGCTCGATCCATGTCGACCTCAGCAGAGCAGCCTCGTGACTCCCGGATCGCCGTGATCACCGGGGCCGGCAGTGGGATCGGCGCCGCGACGGCGCTGGCACTGGCCGCCGTGGGCTGGCAGGTCGTGCTCGCCGGGCGTCGCGAGTCCGCCCTGACCGACGTCGCGGAGCGCGGGGCGGGTCTCTCCGGTGCGCTTTTCCCCGTGCCGACCGACGTGACGGACGAGGCCGCCGTCGGTGCGCTCTTCGACGGTGCGGTCACCGAGCACGGCAGGGTCGACCTGCTGTTCAACAACGCCGGCATGTTCGCGCCGGCCCGGGAGCCGGACGCGATACCGCTGGACGAGTGGAATCAGGTGGTGGCGGTCAACCTGACCGGCGCGTTCCTGTGCAGCCGCGAGGCGTTCCGGGTGATGCGCGCCCAGCGGCCGCAGGGCGGCCGGATCATCAACAACGGGTCGATTTCCGCACACGTACCACGGGTCCGGTCCACGGCATACACGGTCACCAAGCATGCGATCACCGGGCTGACGAAGTCCACCTCGTTGGACGGCCGGCCCTACGACATCGCCTGCGGCCAGATCGATGTCGGAAACGCGGCCACTCCGTTGACCGCCCAGTGGAGCGAGGGCACCCCGCAGCCGGACGGCAGCCTGCGCGTCGAACCGACCATGGACGTCGCCGACGTCGCGCGCGCCGTGGTCTACATGGCGAGCCTCCCGCTGGGTGCCAACGTGCTGACCATGACGGTGATGGCCAGCGCGATGCCCTACGTCGGCCGTGGCTGATCGAGCTCAACGGCGGGCCGATCCAGCAGCGGTGTGACCACATTCACCGGCGGCAATCGACCCGTCCGTGTGATCCTTGGGCACGCTCATCAGGTCAACGCTCGCCCAGTCAACGCGCCACACCGTGGGAGTTTCAATGACCATGTCAAGCCGCGACGGCGACTGTGGGTTGAAATTCTCGGTTGTCGCGGATCAGGGCCCAGATGACATCGATGAGTCGGCGGGCGAGGGCGATGAGGGCTTGGGTGTGGATCTTGCCCTCGGCTCTCTTGCGTTGGTAGAAGGTCTTGGAGGGTCCGTCGCTCCGGATCGAGGAGAACGCCGCGAGGTAGAAGACCCGGCGCAGCCCGCGGTGGTACCGCTTCGGGCGGTGCAGGTTCCCTTTGACCCGCCCAGAGTCGCGGGGCACGGGGGCGAGCCCGGCGTAGGCCGCGAGCCGGCCCGGGGTGCCGAACGCCCGCTGCAGGTCGCCGCCGGTGTCGGCGAGGAACTGCGCACCCAGGATCGGTCCGAACCCGGGGAGGCTGGTGATCGCCTTGGCGTGCCCGTGTTCCTCGAACCGGTCGGTGAGCTGTTTGTCCAGGTTCTTGATCCGCCGGTCCAGGTCCAACAGGTCGGCCGCGAGCCGGGCGATCAGCGGGGCGGTGACCTTCTCTGTCGGCAGCACCACGGTCTGCTCACCGGCGGCGTCGAGGGCTTTGTCGACCATCGCGGGGATGCCTTTGCCCCACGCGCCGTGCTCGGTCAGGTACGCCTCGACCCCGCCCGGGCCGGCGTCGCGCAGCGAGCCGGGGGTTTGGAACCCGGTCAGCAGGATCAACGGCGACCGGGTCGAGTAATCGAAAGCCCTTTCCAGGGAAGGGAAAATCGACGCGAGCAGGGCCCGCAGCCGGTTCACCCCACGTACCCAGTCTCCCATCAGGTCCTCCCGCTGCGCGGTCAAGACCTGCAGATCGGCGACGATGGGATCTGCCGCGGTGACCGTGACCAGGTCGGTCCGCAACCGGGCGGTCTCGGCGATCGTCTTGGCGTCCTTCGCGTCGGTCTTGCCCTCACCGGAGAAGGCGCCGGCCATCCGGTTCACCAACCGGCCGGGCACGTACTGCACCGGTTGCCCGGTCTGCCACAGCAGCGCCAGCAACAACCCGGCCGTGCCCGAGGTCATGTCCAACGCCCAGGACACCTCACCACCGGCCTTGCCGGCGCGGGCGATCAGCGCCTCGATCGCCGCCTGCCCATTCGTGACCTGCTGGCTGAACACCACCTTCCCGGTCTCATCGACAGCACACGCGTGATGCGAGGCCTTCCCGACATCGATGCCCACCCAGATCCGCTCCCGGACCTTCACCATCACGCGGCCTCCAACCGCTCGACACGACCCCGTGGACAACCCCGCCAGCAGCTCCATAAACAGCGACCATGCGCACAGATTTCAATCAGCGGCCCGGGCGTCCAAAACGGCGGGGCGGCCACTCCCTCGGAGCCAACAACGGCAAGCAACGATCAGCCACACCCCGACGCTCTGGGCATCTGAAGCACCCACCCCAGACACCTACAACCTTATGGAGGCAACGATGCTCCGTCCGATGCTCATCGGCAAGATCCACCGGGCAACGGTGACCGCGGCTGACCTGAACTACGTGGGATCCATCACCATCGACGCCGACCTCCTCGATGCGGCTGATCTGCTCCCCGGCCAGCAGGTCGACGTTGTCGACGTCACCAACGGCGCGCGGCTGACCACCTACGTCATCGCCGGCGACCGCGGCCGCGGCGGGGTCTCGATCAACGGTGCGGCGGCGCACCTGGTGCACCCGGGCGACGTGGTCATCGTCATCGGCTACGGCATGCTGACCGACGCCGAGGCGCGCAGCAGGGCAGCGCATGTCGTGTTCGTCGACGCCGAGAACCGCATCGTCCAGCTGGGTACCGACGCCGGTGACGTACCGCTCGGGTTCGGCCTGATGCCGTCCGGGATCGGCCGGTCCTAGGCGTCGGCTGCGTCCGATTCCTGCTGGTCCGATTCCTGCTCTTCTGATCTTCGCAGGGCCGCCTCCACCCGCTCCCTGGCGCCTTCGAGGAACCGGGTGCAGACGCCCGCCAGGTGCTCCCCGCGTTCCCACAGGGTCAGCGACTCGTCCAGCGAGAGCCCGCCGGACTCCAGCCGGGCCACCACCGAGGCGAGTTCGTCCCGCGCCTGCTCGTAGGACGATGTCATCAGAACTCCTGTACCGCAGTCGGTGTCGGTGCTGGTGTCGGTGCTGGTGTCGGTCTGTCGGGAGTCATTCGGCCGATTCGGATCCGGTGCTGGTGGCATGGACGGCGCCATCGGCGACCCGGATCCGCAGCTCGGTGCCGGGCGGGGCGTCCGCAATGGTGCGCAACACTGTGTGGCCGGTCTGGACGACGGCGTAGCCCCGGGCCAGGGTGGCCGCCGGTCCGAGGGCCGAGAGTTGCGCCCGGCGGTGCGCGATGTCCCGGTCGATGCGCTCCAGCGTCATGGTGACCTGCGCCCTGCCGCGGTCCCGGAACCGGCCGACCTCGGCGACCCGGGTGGCGATCGGGGTCAGGGGGTCGGCGAGCACGGTGGCGGAGGTCAACCGGCGTAGCCGGGCCTGCTCGGTGCTGACCCAACCGGTGAGGGCCCGCCTGGCCCGTCCGCGGAGCATCTCTACCTGACGCAGTTCGGCGGTGGCGTCCGGAACGACCCGCTTGCCGGCATCTGTGGGTGTCGAGCACCGCACGTCCGCGACGTCGTCGATGATGGGGTGGTCCGGCTCGTGGCCGACGGCGGAGATCACCGGGGTGCGGCACCGGGATACCGCGCGGCACAGCGCCTCGTCCGAGAACGGCAGCAGGTCCTCGACGCTGCCGCCGCCGCGGGCGATGACGATGACGTCGACCGCCGGGTCGGCGTCCAGCTTCGCCAGCGACTCCATCAGCTGAGGTACCGCGGAAACGCCCTGCACCGCGGGGTTCTCGACCTTGAAACGGACGGCGGGCCAGCGGGCGCGCGCATTGGCCAGCACGTCGGACTCGGCGGCGCTGGCTCGTCCGGTGATCAGTCCGACCACGCCTGGCAGGAACGGCAACGGCTTCTTGCGCTCCGGGGCAGTGAGTCCCTCGGCGGCGAGCAACTGCCGGAGACGTTCCAGCCTCGCCAGGAGTTCGCCGAGCCCGACGGGGTGGATCTGATCCACCCGGAAGGTCAGCGACCCGCGGGCGGGGTAGAACTCGAACCGACCGTGCACCACCACCCTGGAGCCCTCGGTGGGCGGCGGGGACAGCGCGGTCAGCACCGTCCGCGAGCAGACGACGGAGAGCGACATCGACACCGACGGATCCCGCAGGGTCAGGAACGACATCTGCGATCCGGAGCGCATGCTCACCTGGGCCAGTTGGCCCTCCACCCAGGCGGCAGGTGCCTTCGCCACATATTCGGCCATTCGCTGCGCGAGCGCCCTCACCGGCCACGGGTTCTCGCGGGTCGTCTCACCGGCCTTGACCGGCAGCGCGAGTCGGCCGCCGGCGCTGTCGGATCGTGCGGCGGAGCTCACGAGTTCTGGGCGTCCAGCGTGACGATCCGGTTGCTGAGCAACGTCAGGAACGGCGGGCGGTTGGCATTCGCGCGCTCGTATTCGAGCAGATCGGCAACGTCCTGGGCGGTCAGCTCCCGAAGGTGACCTCGCACCTGGGCGAGGGTCATCCGGTCGTAACCGGGCAGCGGCAGATCCTGGTCGTCGTCCTCGATGAACACCTGTTCCGCCGACGCTTCCTCGATGAGTGCCTCTGCGAGCACTGCCTCTTCGAGCACTGCTCCAGCACTGCCTCTTCGAGCACTGCCTCTTCGAGCACTGCCTCTTCGAGCACTGCCTCTTCGAGCACTGCCTCTTCGAGCACTGCTTCTTCGATCACTGCGGCATCGGCCGCGGCTTCGTCGACCGCGTCCTGCACCACGGTTTCCAGCACGACCTCATCGAGCACCGCCTCCTGGAGGGCGTCCTCGAGCTCGGCCTCCTCGGTGGCGACTTCGGCGGCCTGCTCCTCGAGAGTCATCTCCTGCTGGACGACCTCGTCGAGCGCTTCCTCCAGGATGGCCTCCTCGACAGCGGCTTCCCGGACGGCCTGCCGGAGCGCAGCCTCCTGCTGGACGACCTCGTCGAGTGCTTCCTCCAGCAGTGCCTCCTCGACGGCGGCCTCCTCGACCGCCTCCTCCAGGATTGCCTCGTCGAGGGCAGCTTCCTCGAGTGCCTCCTCGATCTGCGCCTCCTGCGCGGCCGCGCCCTCCAGCGCTTCTTCCAGGACGGCTTCCTCGAGTACCGTCTCCTCGACGAGTTCTTCTGCCAGCACAGCGGTCTCGATGGCGGCCTCGGCGTCGAGAGCGACCTCTTCGACGAAATCCTCGATGGCGGCCTGCTCCAGAGCGGCCTCCTCCTTCAGCACAGCGGCGTCGGTGATGGCCTCGGTAACGGCTTCGTCGGTCGCGACCAGTGCCTGCTCCACGACGGCGTCCGGAACCTCGACAGCTGCGGCCATCGCGATCGTCGTCTCGGGCGGGAGGGACGATGCCTCGGGAGTCTTGAGGGTGGTGTCCTTCGCCTTCTTTTCCGCCGGACGGGACGCTGCGGTGCTGGCCCTCGGCGTGGTGGTCTCGCGTCCCGCGCGGGGCTGCGTTGCGGGGCGCGGTTGTGGTGCGGGACGAGCGGGTGGCTCGTCGTCGTCGAAACGTGCCCAGGACGGGCTCTCCTGCGGTGCGCCGATCACTCCGCCGAGCAGTTCATCGCCGCGGGTCGCCAGCGTGGCGATCTCCTGCTGCACCTTCATCGACAGCCGCATGGCGTTCCCGACCAGGGAGACGGGCAGGGCGGGGATGTCCTCGGGAAGCGCGCGCACGCGGTCGATGCCGGTGGCGAGGAGTCCGGCGGCGACGCGAAAAGGCAGTGGAAGCGTGATGGCCATGGCACCTAGCCTGCCCCATTGATCCCCGTCGCGTCACCGGGGCCACCGGGCGGCCTCCGAAAGGGCGGCCGGAGCCTGTCGGTTCGGTGTGGGATCAGCCACCGGCCGTGCGCAGTCGATCCGCCGGCGCGGCGCGGCGACCTACCATGAGGCCATGACAGCTCCAGTCCGACGTGTCCTGCTCGCCAGCCCCCGCGGCTACTGCGCTGGTGTCGACCGTGCGGTCGTGACCGTCGAGAAGGCACTGGAGCAGTACGGCGCACCGGTGTACGTCCGCAAGCAGATCGTGCACAACAAGCACGTCGTCGCCAACCTCGAGGCCCGCGGCGCGATCTTCGTCGACGAGACGGACGAGGTCCCCGAGGGTGCGCTGGTGGTGTTCTCCGCCCACGGCGTCTCGCCGGCCGTGCACGAGGAGGCCGCGCAACGTCGGCTGCAGGTGATCGACGCGACCTGCCCGCTGGTGACCAAGGTGCACAAGGAGGCCCGCCGGTTCGCCGCCGAGGACTACGACATCCTGCTGATCGGCCACCGTGGTCACGAGGAGGTCGAGGGCACCCAGGGCGAGGCACCCGAGGCGATCCAGCTGATCAACGATCAGGCCGACGTCGACAGCGTCAGCGTGCGCGACCCGGAGAAGGTGATCTGGCTGTCGCAGACCACCCTCTCGGTGGACGAGACGCTGGAAACGGTCGACCTGCTGCGCCGGCGATTCCCGCTGATGACGGCGCCGCCCAGCGACGACATCTGCTACGCGACGCAGAACCGCCAGGAGGTGGTCAAGCAGATCGCGCCGGACTGCGACCTGGTCATCGTCGTTGGGTCGAAGAACTCCTCGAATTCGGTCCGCCTCGTCGAAGTGGCACTCGACGCCGGTGCCCGGACCTCGTACCTGGTGGACGACGCGAGCGAGATCGACGAGCGCTGGCTGGCCGGCGCGAACACCGTCGGGGTGACCAGCGGCGCGTCGGTTCCGGACGATCTGGTGATCGGGGTGCTCGACTTCCTTGTGGAGCGCGGCTACCCGGCGGCCGAGGAGTTCGCGGCCGCGAAGGAGACGCTCACGTTCTCGCTGCCGAAGGAACTGCGCAAGGATCTGCGTCCGGCAACGGCCTGACGGGTCCGGCGACTTCAGTCGTGCGACGCCCGGGAGCGTTGGCCGGACCGCAGCGGCTGGGCCAGGATCCGGATGAAGCCGATCAACACAGCGGCCGCGGTGCCCAGGGCCATCGTCGGGAAGGTGCCGATGATCCGCAGGCCGGTGCTGTACAGCCCGCCCGAGTCGGTGAACAGCCTGCTGCCGACCACCAGACCGAAGACGAGCACCAACGGCGGCTGCACCATCGCGGTGAAGATCGAACCGCGCCGCACGGCAAGAGCAGCCAGCACGACACCTGCGTAGAAGCCGATCCGCAAGCCCCACGCCAATGTCCCGGTCGCCAGGCCGTCGATGGCGGCGCCGCCGAGCGTCAACACGAGGGCCAGCAGGATCACCGCCCACGACGGCAGTCCCCGGACTCCCGGAAGGACCGAGGCGTCGGCGGTCGGCACGCGGGTCGCGGCGGCAGTGGTGCTCACCCGTCCACGGTAGCGTCCCAAACCCGGCGCGAGGCACTGCGCAGCGGCATCACCTGTGCGGGATCAGGCGCGTCGTCTATCAGTTCCGCCGCCTGCGGGCGTCGGGGAACCACGTCCAGTTGTTCCGGTGTCGGTAGTTCCTCACCGGTGACTCCTAAATCGGTGAACCGCCTGGCGGTCACCAGCACCCGCGTCTCCATCGAACGGACAGTGTGGTTGTAGGAATGCACGGCTCGCTCAAGACCTGCGCCCAGCCCCGTCAGGTGCCCGGCCAGCGTGCCGAGCCGGCCGTGCAATTCGCGGCCGAGCGCGTGTACCTCCGCCGCCGAGGCCGACAACCGCTCCTGGCGCCAGGTGAAGGCGACGGTCCGCAGGAGCGCGATCAGGGAGGTCGGGGTGGCGATCACCACGTTCCTGCCGAAGGCATGATCGGACAGCCCCGGGTCGAGCGCAAGCGCGGCATCCAGCAGCGGCTCGCCGGGGACGAACAGTACGACGAACTCGGGCGCGGGCTGGAAGTGCCGCCAGTAGGCCTTGGCGGCCAATGCGTCGACGTGACCGCGGAGCGCCCGTGCGTGCGCGGCCATCAACGCGCCGCGCCGCCGGTCGTCCGTGCAATCCAGCGCCTCGAGCCAGGCTGCGAACGGCACCTTGGCGTCCACCGGGATCTGCCGGCCGCCGGACAGCCGGATGATCATGTCGGGCCGTACGCCCGGCCCGTCCACCCCAGCTGCTTGCGCGCTCACCTGGGTGTCGAAGTCGCAGTGCTCCACCATGCCGGCCAGCTCGACCACGCGTTGTAGCTGGACCTCGCCCCAGCGTCCGCGGATCTGGGGAGCGCGCAGCGCGCCGACCAGCGACCTGGTCTGGGTGCCCAACTCGGCCGACGTCCGGTGCAGCGCAGCCACCTGCTCTCGCAGACCCGCGTAGGCACCGATCCGGTCCCGCTCCACAGCCTGCAGGTGCTGCTCCACCCGGGACAGCGCATCCGCCGCCGGCGCCAGCAGCCCGGCCACCTCCCTGGTGGGATCTGCCGCCGCGCCGCGCGCCGACCACCTGCCGAGCAGCAAACCGACCAGCAGCCCCCCGATGATCAGCAGGGCCCCGATGAGCAGTGCGGTGGAATCCATGGCGACAGCATGACCGTGAACACCGACAGCGCGGTCGGAACCGCCGCGCCGCGCCGCGCCTGACACCGGACAGACCGACCCGGCGAGGGCACCCCCATCTCGACCGGGACGGGGCGCTACCCTGCACGCCATGCCCGGTCGGGAACTGCTGCTGGTCCGTCGCCGCGAGATCGACCTCGTGCGCGTTGCCGGTGCAACCTGTCCGCGCGCCCGCGCCTGACCTCAGAACCCCTGCACGGCGCCGCGCAGCCGTGGGCGGGCGCCATGACGCGCTCACCCCGTTGAATCTCCCGCCGGATCTCCCCGGGTATGCGCCGCGCGGCGCCTGCACCCCCAGAATCGTCGTCTTCTCGAGGAGAAGTGATGGCCCTTCCCGACTTCCTGATCATCGGCTCACCGAAAGCCGGGTCGACGGCCCTGCACGTCGCGCTGGCCCAGCACCCGGACCTGTCCCTGTCCACTCCCAAGGAGCCGAAGTACTTCATGTGCGATCAGGCCCCGCCCGATCCCGCACACCAGCAGGGCCCGGGCGACGCGCACAGCGCCCGGGAGTGGGTGTGGGACCCGGAAAGGTACCGGGCGTTGTTCGACGCCGCACCGGCCGGCGCGCTTCACGGCGAGAGCACGCCGTTCTACCTGTGGGACAAGGCTTCTCATCGCCGCATCCATGCGCAGGCGCCGCAGGTGAAGATGATCGCCGTCATCAGGGATCCGATCGACCGGGCCTATTCCAATTGGGGTCACCTCTGGTGTGACGGCCTCGAACCGGAGGCCGACTTCCTCGCCGCCTGCAGCGCGGAACCGGCCAGGATCGCTGCCGGCTACGCGCCGTTCTGGCGGTACCTGGAGACCGGCTTGTACGGGCAGCAACTCGACCACCTGTACGGGATCTTCCCGAAGGAGCAGGTCTTCGTGCTGCGTTACCGGCAGTTGATCGACAACTCGGCAGAGATCCTCGACGAGATCTGCACCTTCCTGGGCGTGCGAACCGGCGTCGTGTCGAGCGTCCCCCGCTCCAACGTGTCGACCTGGGTACCGGACACCCCGGTCAATCGGGTCCTGCAGAAGGCGGTCAGGGCAGGTGCCGTCGCGGGGGGACACCTGCCACCGCAGATCTGGCGGCAGGCGCAGAGACCCCTCCTGGCGGCGCTGCACCGGGGAGCACTGAAACGGCCGCCCCTGCCCGCGGAGCAGCGCAAGACTTTGCTGCCCTACTTCGAGGCCGACAACGCGCTGATCGGGAGGCTGACCGGGATCGACTGCTCGGACTGGCGGGGCGAGACCGGCCGGGGAGCCTTCACCGAGCGCCAGTGAGCGTGTTCAGAAATGGCGAAGGGCTCCGCATCTGCCGGGGCAGACGCGGAGCCCTTCGATCGACGGTTACTTGCCGGGGATGTAGTTGAACTCGTCCGGGTTCGGGCCGGTCCGCTCGTCCTTGTTCAGGGCCGAGATGATGCCCATGTCGGGCGCGGACAGCTCGAAATCGAAGATCTCGAAGTTCTCCTTGACCCGGCTCGGCGTCGTCGACTTCGGGAACACGATGTTGCCCAGCTGGATGTGCCAGCGAAGCACGATCTGCGCCGGGGTCTTGCCGTAGGTCCGGGCCAGCTCGACGATCACCGGGTCACCGAGAACGCCGCCCTGTGCGATGGGTGACCATGCCTCGGTGGCGATGCCGTGCTCGGCGTCGAAGGCGAGCAGTTCCTCCTGGGTGAGGTACGGGTGCACCTCGATCTGGTTGACGGCCGGGGGAACGGTCGTCTCCTCGTGCAGCCGACGCAGGTGGTGCGGCTGGAAGTTGGACACGCCGATCGCCCGGGCACCGCCGTCGGTGTAGATCTTCTCCATCGCCCGCCAGGTCTCGACGTAGTCGCCGACTGCGGGAAGCGGCCAGTGGATCAGGAACAGATCGATCTGCTCGAGTCCGAGGTCGGTCAATGTCTGGTCGAACGCCTTCAGGGCGTCGTCGTAGGCGTGGAACCCGTTGTTCAGCTTGCTGGTGACGAAGACGTCGGTCCGGGCCAGGTCGGACTGCGCGATGGCCTGCCCGACCTCCTTCTCGTTGCCGTACATCTCGGCGGTGTCGATGTGCCGGTAGCCGACTTCGAGGGCGGCCGTCACGGCGGCGACCGTGTCGGCGGGCTTGATCTGGAACACCCCGAAGCCGAGCTGGGGGATTTCTACGCCGTTGTTCAACTGCACGTTGGGCACGGTGCTCGTTGTTGCTTCAGTCACGAGTGACGTCCGATCTGTTGTCTGTGGTGGATGCCGCGCGGGCCTGTAGGCGAGTCGCGTCATCAGCTGACGGACGACCGCACGGCAATTTCCGACCGTACGCCGGCGCCGCGCGGGCTGTCATGACACCGGTGCCCATTGCGGGGGCCGGGGAAACAAATGGTCAGGTCGGCAGGAACATGGTGCGGAGCTCGTTGGCGCCGTCGTCCCTGGCCATCTCGACGTAAAGCCGCAGCCCATCAGGGAGCCGGGCGACGGACAGGTAGCGCAGCGTCTGTCCCACCGGGCCGAGCGGGCCGGCCACGGCGACGAAGTCGTCGGGAGCCGCCCCTATCGCGAAACCGGTTCGCTCGAACCAGTTCTCCGCGGCCGACGCGCGGCCGTCGTAACTGGCGATCCACTTCCCATCGTGTTCGAACGCGCTGGTGATCCTCGTTCCCCGGCCATCCCAGGACTGCGCAGTCGGAGCCAGTGCGGTGCGTTCCCGGTTCCAGTCGAGCCCGTCGCTGCTGGTCAGATACACGGACCGCATCCGGTCCGCCTCGTCGTCTCCGAGGTCGAGCAGATGCTCACAGGCCCACATCTGCCAGGTCGATCCGCTGCGGGAGACCACCACGTCTTTCCACGCGGAGACATCGCTGCCGGGCAACACCACGGTGCGCCGGCCGTTCTGCAGGTCCGCCGGTGTGCCGCCCGGTGGCGTGTCGACGGCTTCCACCCACCAGTGTTTCGACCCGGGGGTCGAGCAGCTCACATACAGCCGCCAGCCACCGTCCGGCCGTCGGATGAGGGCGGGCCGCTCCAGCGACGCGCAGTGGAAGGTTCGTGCCCACACCGTCGCGACCGTTTCGAAGGTGATGCCATCCGTCGACGACGCGACCACATTGGCGTAGCCGCGGCCCTGGTCGACGGGTCGCCGCAGCCGGTAGGCCAGGTGGAACGCTCCCTCGTCGAACACCACACTGGGCCCGCCGGCCCAGAATCCCTCGCCGACTCCTGGAGGCGATATCACCACCTCCGACGGACCTGTGGTCAGGGCATTCCCGATGCGGTCGATGAGTGTCACGGCGCAGAGCATACGAAGGCTTTCCCACTGCACCGATCGGGTATGCCACCGCTGACAACTGCGGGCGGGTGGAAGTAAAGCCACCGAATGGGTGTGCAGAGAGAGGTTTATCCCACTCCCGGGACGCAATTAGCTGGATCAGAGCGGAGCGGTGGCGCGGTATGCTCTGCCACATGTCTGCCCATGGTGTGTTCCTGGTGTGCTGCCGCGAGGTCGACCTCGTGCGCGTCGCCAGCGCCGCCTGTTGTTCTGCCGCCTGACACCCCGCCGCTCGCCAGCGCCGGGCTGTGATGTCGGCGCGCAGACCCTTCGGGTTTCCTTCGTGTTGATGTGACGGCTACCGGCTTGTCCGCAAGGATGCCCTGTGCCCCCAGTGAACAGCACCGCTCAGGCCGCCGCCCCCGCTGCGGTCCCGGCTGAGTCGACCCCTGTTGCGTCCGAACCTGCGACCCCGAGGCCGGCCCGGCGGCCGCGTCCCGACGCTGCACGGGGACAGGGTCAGTGGGCGCTCGGGCACCGCGAACCGCTCAATCCGAACGAGCGGATGAAGAAGGACGACGACGGCCTGCACGTCCGCGAGCGGATCGAGAACCGTTACCGCTACACGGGATTCGACGGGATCGACCCGAGCGATCTGCGCGGCCGGATGCGCTGGTGGGGGCTCTACACCCAGCGCGCGCCCGGCATCGACGGCGGCCGGACCGCCGTCCTGGAGCCAGAAGAACTCGAGGACAAGTACTTCATGCTGCGGGTCCGCATCGACGGCGGGCAACTGACCGCGGCCGGTCTGCGCACCATCGGCGACATCTCCACCCGGTACGCACGGGACACCGCCGATCTGACCGATCGGCAGAACGTCCAGCTGCACTGGGTGCGGATCGAGGACGTCCCCGACATCTGGCAGGCCCTCGAGGGGGTGGGCCTGAGCACCGCGGAAGCGTGTGGTGACGTTCCCCGGGTCGTGCTGGGATCGCCCGTCGCAGGCATTGCCGCCGACGAAATCATCGACGGAACGCCCGCCATCCAGGAAATCGTCCAGCGATTCATCGGTAGCCCCGAATTCTCCAACCTCCCGCGGAAATTCAAGACGGCAATTTCCGGATCACCACGGCAGGACGTCGCGCACGAGATTCACGACGTCGCATTCGTCGGCGTCGTGCATCCGGAACACGGCCCGGGGTTCGATCTGTGGGTCGGCGGCGGGTTGTCCACCAACCCGATGCTCGGCCAGCGTCTCGGCGCCTGGATCCCGCTCGACGAGGTCGCTGATGTCTGGGCCGGCGTCATCTCGATCTTCCGTGATTACGGCTACCGGCGGCTGCGCAACCGGGCCCGGCTGAAGTTCCTCGTGGCCGACTGGGGTTCGGAGAAGTTCCGCGAGATCCTCGAGACCCAGTATCTGCAGCGCACCCTGGTGGACGGCCCGGCGCCCGAACTGCCGGTCGGACCGCGGGACCACGTCGGCGTCCACGAGCAGAAGGACGGCCGGTTCTACGTCGGCATCAATCCCACCGTCGGGCGGGTGTCCGGCACCCTGCTCACCCAGGTCGCGGACCTCGTCGCCGCCCACGGGTCCGACCGGATCCGCACCACGACCGATCAGGGCCTGGTCATCCTCGACATCGAAGCCGACCGGGTGGATTCGCTGGTGGCCGGGCTCGGTGAACTCGGGCTTTCCGTCAAGCCGTCGACCTTCCGGCGAAACATGATGGCCTGCACCGGGCTGGAGTTCTGCAAGCTCGCGATCGTCGAGACCAAGGCCCGCGGGATCGCGCTGGTCGACGAGTTGGAGAAGCGGATCGGCGATCTCGACGTCCCGTTGACGATCAACATCAACGGCTGCCCGAATGCTTGCGCGCGCACCCAGATCGCGGACATCGGGCTCAAGGGCATGATCGTCACCGACGCGAGCGGCGCTCAGGTCGAGGGATTTCAGGTTCACCTCGGCGGCGGGCTGGGTCTCGATGCCGGGTTCGGTAAGAAGGTCCGCGGCCACAAGGTCACCGGTGACGAACTGGCCGACTACGTCGAGCGGGTCATCAAGACCTTCGACTCGCAGCGGGATTCCGGTGAGCGGTTCGCGCAGTGGGTGGCCAGGGCGGACGAGGCGGCCCTGCTGTGAGCGAGAACCGCGCCCCAGCCCAGTACTGCCCCTACTGCGGGGAGACCAACCTCTGGCCGCACGAGGAATCGCACGGTGCCTGGAGTTGCCGCGACTGCTACCGGGTGTTCGCGGTGCGGTTCATCGGACTGGCCGGCCGGAGTACGGGTGACGCGGCCGCTGCGACCGAGCCTCGGCCGTCCGGGGTGATCTCGTGATCACCGCGTTGCGGTCGGGTTCGGACCTGGCTGCCGTCGCCGAGCGGGCGGCACGGGAGCTGGCCGACGCGACCGCCGAGGAGATCCTGCGGTTCGCCGCCGACGAGTTCGGCAGCGGGTTCGCGGTCACAGCGTCGATGCAGGACACCGTCCTGGTTCATCTCGCTTCCAAGGTGCTGCCCGGGATCGATGTGCTGTTCCTCGACACCGGTTACCACTTCATCGAAACCCTTGGCACCGCAGACGCTGTTGAAGCGGTCTACGACGTGACGCTGCGCCGGCTGTTGCCGCTGCAGACGGTCGGCGAGCAGGACGCCCAGTACGGCAAGGACCTGTTCGCCAGGGATCCGGATCTGTGCTGTGCACTGCGCAAGGTCGCGCCGCTGAACAGGGCATTGACCGGATACGAAGCCTGGGGGACCGGTGTGCGGCGGGCGGAATCGCCGACCCGCGCCAACACCCAGGTCGTGCAGTTCGACGCCAAGCGCGGGAAGGTCAAGTTCGCCCCACTCGCCGCCTGGTCCGACGACGAGGTCGCCGCCTACATCACGACCAACAACGTGCTGGTCAATCCGTTGATGGGAGCCGATTACCCGTCGGTCGGCTGCGAGCCCTGCACCCGCAAGGTGCTGCCAGGACAGGATGCGCGGTCGGGTCGATGGGCCGGGCTCACCAAGACCGAATGTGGGATCAATCTGTGACGACAACGCAGAACGCGCCGGGACCTGGCGTCAGCCGTTCCGCCGGCCGCGGATCCGGTGTGACGCTGTGGCTGACCGGCCTGCCCAGCGCGGGGAAGACGACACTCGCGCTTGCCCTCGCCGACGTACTGACCGGCCGCGGCGCCGACGTCGAGATCCTGGACGGCGACCAGGTGCGGACGCACCTCTCGGCGGGCCTGGGTTTCTCCCGCGGGGACCGGGAGACCCAGGTGACCCGGATCGGCTTCGTCGCCGAACTGCTCGCCCGCCACGGCGTCATCGTGCTGGTCCCGGTGATCGCGCCCTATGCGGACGCCCGGGCGAAGGTGCGCGCCCACCACGAGCGGCACGGCACCCGACTGCTCGAGGTACACCTGTCGACGCCTGTCGAGGTCTGCGCGGACCGCGACGTGAAGGGGCTGTACGCCAAGGCATTCCGCGGCGAGATCTCGTCGATGACAGGGGTCGACGACCCGTACGAGGTTCCGGAGAAACCGGATCTGCGGATCGACACCTCCGTGCTCGACCAGGAGGATTCCGTGGCCGCACTGCTCGACCTGCTCGCCGAGAGGAACCTTCTGTGACCACCATCGAGCAGGCCAAGGCGATCGGGGCGACGATCGGGGCGACGAACATCGCGGCGGCAGCCACCGAAGCGACGACCGCCGAGCACCAGCGGGTCGCCAGCCCGCACCTGCGTGCGCTGGAGTCCGAAGCCATCCACATCCTGCGCGAAGTGGCAGGCCAATTCGACAAACCGGTCATCCTGTTTTCCGCAGGTAAGGACTCGGTGCTGGTGTTGCACCTGGCCCGCAAGGCGTTTCACCCCGCCCCGCTGCCCTTCTCGTTGCTGCACGTCGACACCGGGCACAACTTCCCCGAAGTGCTGGCCTTCCGGGATCGGGTCGTCGCCGAAGGGGGCCTGCGGTTGCAGGTGGCGAAGGTGCAGGACTGGATCGACGACGGGCGGCTCACCGAGCGGCCCGACGGCACCCGAAATCCGCTGCAGACGGTGCCGCTGGTCGACACCATCGCCGAGCAGCAGTTCGATGCGGTGATCGGCGGCGCGCGGCGGGACGAGGAACGGTCCAGGGCCAAGGAGCGGATCTTCTCGTTGCGGGATTCCTTCGGTGGCTGGGATCCCCGGCGGCAGCGTCCGGAACTGTGGGGTCTGTACAACGGAAAGCACGCTCCGGGCGAGCATGTCAGGATCTTCCCGCTGTCGAACTGGACCGAACTGGACGTCTGGAACTACATCGAGGCCGAGGGCATCGAACTGCCGGAGATCTACTACGCCCACGAGCGGGAGGTGTTCCAGCGACAGGGGATGTGGCTCAGTCCCGGCGACTGGGGCGGCCCGACAGAACGGGAGACCTTGCAGCGCAGGCGGGTCCGTTACCGAACGGTCGGCGACATGTCCTGCACGGGCGCCGTGGAATCCACCGCGACCGATGTCCGTGCGGTGATCGAGGAGATCATCGTCACCCGGATCACCGAGCGCGGAGCGACCAGGGCCGACGACAAACTCGGCGAAGCCGCCATGGAAGACCGCAAGCGCGAAGGATATTTCTGATGGCCGCACTCCCAGCTCCGGCTCCGCCCGCCCCGCTGGAGGTCTCCGCGGGGGCGCACGAACTCGCTGCCGAACTGAGCCACGCCCGGGGGCTGCTCCGCTTCGCGACAGCCGGATCGGTGGACGACGGGAAGTCGACGCTGGTCGGCCGGTTGCTGCACGACTCGAAGTCGGTGCTGTCCGACACCCTCGATGCCGTACAACGGACGTCGGAGGCGAGAGGGCTTGACACCGTTGATCTGTCGCTGCTGGTGGACGGCCTGCGGGCCGAGCGGGAGCAGGGCATCACCATCGACGTCGCGTACCGGTACTTCGCCACCCCGGCGCGGACCTTCATCCTCGCCGACACGCCCGGTCATGTGCAGTACACCAGGAACACCGTCACCGGCGCCTCCACCGCTGACCTGGTGGTGATCCTGACCGACGCCAGAACGGGGGTCGTCGACCAGACCCGCAGGCACGCCGCGGTCGCGGCGCTGCTCGGTGTCCCGCACCTGCTGCTGGCGGTCAACAAGATCGACCTGGTCGACTACGACCGGCAGGTCTTCGACGCGATCGCTGCCGAGTTCTCCTCGTACGCAAAGGAACTCGGCATCCACGAGGTCACGGCCATCCCCATCTCCGCACTGCACGGCGACAACGTGGTGGTGCGGTCGGGCCGGATCGGCTGGTACACCGGTCCCAGCGTGCTGGAGCATCTCGAGCGGGTTGACCTCACCGATGACTCCGCGGACGCATCCCTGAGGTTCCCGGTCCAGTACGTCATCCGCCCCAGATCGGACGATCTGCCCGACTACCGCGGGTACGCCGGTCGGGTGGCGGCAGGAACGGTGCGCCCCGGCGACGACATCGTGGCGCTCCCCTCCGGAGTGCGGTCCTCGTCCGCGGGATCGACACTGCCGACGGCTCCAGGGATGTCGCCGTGGCCGGCGACTCGGTGACGTTGCTCCTCGACGGCGATCTCGATCTCGCCCGGGGAGACCTGATTGCCGGCGTGGCCGACGCGCCGACGCCGGTGACGCAGTTCGGGGCAACCATCACCCAGCTCGCGGACCGCCCGGTCCGGGTCGGCACCCGGGCGCTGCTGCGGTACGGGACGTCGACGACCAGGGTCATCGTCGGCTCCATCGACGGCCTGCTCGACATCGACACCCTGACCCACCGTCCCGCGCCGTCGTCGCTGTCGCTCAACGACATCGCCAAGGTGACCCTGCGAACCGCCGACCCGCTGCCGGTGGAGGACTACCGGCCCGGCGGCGCGGTCGGCTCCTTCCTGATCATCGACCCCGCGGACGGCACCACGCTCGCCGCCGGAATGGTCGGCGACCGGCGTGCGGCGCTGCATCCGTCCCCCATCTCCAGCGCCGCGATCTCCAGCTCTGCCGCCCCCACCGAGGAGGACTTCTCATGACGTGCCCGTCCCACGCCCATCGAATGACAGTGGACCGATGTCCCCGCCCGGCCGTTCACGGCCGTGACATCGCGCTGTCTCCCGCCAACCTCCCCACCCCCGGTCCGTAGACCCGGGCGTCAATCCCAAGGACTTCTCTTGTCGAACTCCCGCTCCATCAGCACCCGCCTCAAACCGTCCCGACTGCTGGCGGCCGGTATCCTCGCCGCTGTCGCCGCCGTCACCGTCGCGTGCTCCTCCGGTAGCACTGCCGCCGAGTCCTCCACCGCCGCAGCGACTTCCGCGGGCCCCGCAGCTGCCGGCAGCGCCCCGGTTTCCTCCGCTCCGGTTTCCGCCGGCAGCGCCGCGGAATCGGCGGGCAGCGCAGCTCCGGCTTCCGGCGCCGAAACACTCCGGCTGGGCTATTTCCCCAACGTCACCCACGCCGCCGCCGTGCTCGGCGTCAAGAACGGCACGTTCCAGGACGCGCTCGGTTCGACCAAGCTCGAGACCTCGACCTTCAACGCCGGTCCTGCCGCGATCGAGGCCCTGCTCTCCGGCGCCATCGACGCCACCTACATCGGGCCGAACCCGGCGATCAACGCGTTCGTCAAGTCCAGCGGGGATGCCCTGCGGATCGTCGCCGGGGCGACCAACAACGGCGCCGCACTCGTCGTCAAGCCGGAGATCAACGGCCCGGCGGACCTGAAGGGCAAAACCCTGGCCACCCCGCAGCTGGGCGGAACGCAGGATGTCGCGCTGCGGAAGTGGTTGCTGGACAACGGCCTCAAGGTGCAGACGACCGGCGGCAACGACGTCGACATCGTCAACCAGGAGAACTCGCAGACCCTCGACCTCTTCAAGACCGGCGAGATCGACGGTGCGTGGCTGCCCGAGCCGTGGGCGTCCCGACTGGTGCTCGAAGCCGGCGGCAAGACGCTGGTCGACGAGAAGACCCTCTGGCCGGACGAGAAGTTCCAGACGACGATCCTGATCTCCTCCCGCCAGTTCCTCGAGGAGCACCCGGAGACGATCCAGGCCCTGATCCAGGGCGAGATCGACGAGATCGACGCCATCGAGGCCGATCCGGCGAAGGCGCAGACCGATCTCAACGCGGCCATCGGCGAGCTCACCGGAAAGCCGCTGGCGGACACCACCATCCAGGCCGCATTCGCCAACATCGAGCCGACCTGGGATCCGCTGGCCGGCACGCTCAACACCATCGCCGAGCACGGCGTCGAGGCGGGGACCCTGTCCACCGCGCCCGACCTGAACGGCATCTACGACCTGACGGCGCTCAACAAGGTGCTCGCCGCCGCCGGGAAACCACCGGTCAGCGCCGCCGGTCTCGGCACGGAGTAGGGGAACCAGAAGATGACGACACTCGTCGGTGAGCCACAACTCGACTACCACGCGGACGACCCACGGGTCGTGCCGCTGCTGCCGGACAAGGACCCGGCGGAGGCCGCGGTCGCGATCGACGGCGTGAGCAAGGTGTTCTCGGGCCGCCGCGGCAAGGTCGCGGCGCTGGACAACGTCAGCCTGTCGGTGGCTCCCGGCGAGTTCGTCTGCCTGCTGGGTGCATCCGGCTGCGGCAAGTCCACCCTGCTGAATCTGATCAGCGCGCTGGACCAGCCGACCAGCGGCACCGTCCGGACAACCGGCCGGCCGGCACTGATGTTCCAGGAATCGGCGCTGTTCCCCTGGCTGACGGCAGGGCAGAACATCGCGCTGGCGCTGAAGTACGCGGGGGTGCCGAGAAAGCAGAGCAAGGCGCGGATCGAGGAGTTGCTGGACCTGGTCCGGCTCTCCGGGCATGCCGACCGGCGCATCCACGAGCTGTCCGGCGGCCAGCGGCAGCGGGTCGCGCTGGCCAGGGCATTGGGCCAGAACAGCAGCGTGCTGCTGATGGACGAGCCGTTCGCCGCGCTCGACGCCATCACCCGGGACGTCATGCACGACGAGCTGACCCGGGTCTGGAAGGCGACCGGCAACAGCATCGTCTTCGTCACGCACAACGTGCGGGAGGCCGTCCGGTTGGGCCAGCGGGTGGTGCTGCTGTCCTCCCGGCCCGGCCGGGTGGTGCGCGACTGGAAGGTCAACATCAAGGGACCGCGGACGATCGAGCATCCCGCGGTCGGTGCGCTTGCCGCGGAGATCACCGTGCGCCTGCGAGAGGAGATCGCCAGCCATGCCCGCTCTTGACGATTCGGTGATCACCCGCGACGAGGTGGAGCGCGAGGACACCGCCGCGGTCGGTGCGGGCCTCGACGTCCTGGAGGAACCGGACCGTGTCCGCGAACCCTGGTGGCGCAAGCTCGGCAGCTCGGTCGTGCCGCCGATCCTGGCACTTGTCGTGGTGCTGGTCGTCTGGGAGGTCGTGTACCTGCTCGGCGTCAAGCCGGAGGTCATGCTGCCGTCGCCGGCGGCCGTCTTCGATCGAGTTGCTGCGCCTGCTGCAGGGCGGGCAGGCCTGGGAGACGATCTGGACCAGCCTGTCCCGCGGGTTGATCGGGTTCGCGATGGCGATCGTCGTCGCGGTGCCGATCGGGCTCGCCATCGCCCGGTTCAACTGGCTCCGCACCTCGGTCGGGCCGCTGCTGTCCGGCCTGCAGTCGATGCCGTCGGTGGCCTGGGTGCCGCTGGCCATCCTGTGGTTCCAGATCAGCCCGGCGATGATCTACATGGTGGTGCTGCTCGGTGCCGTCCCGTCGATCGCCAACGGGCTGACGGCCGGCATCGACCAGGTTCCGCCGCTGTATTCACGGGTCGGCCATGTGCTCGGGCTCGGCTGGTGGGGGCAGGCGCGGCATGTGCTGCTGCCGGCGGCGCTGCCCGGGTTCCTTGCCGGGCTCCGTCAGGGGTGGGCGTTCTCCTGGCGCTCGCTGATGGCGGCCGAACTCATCGTCACCTCGTCCAAGCTCGGGTTCGGGTTGGGCCAGCTGATGAATCAGGGCCGTGATCTCTCCGATGCCCCGCTGCTGTACTCGGGTCTGATCCTGATCTTCGTGGTCGGTGTCGGCGTGGAGCTGATCATGTTCCGGCCGTTGGAGCGGGCCATTCTGGACGCCAGGGGGTTGGCCACCAAGAAGCGCTGACCTCGCCGCCGGGGCTAGCCTCGAGGCATGGTCAAGGTCCCCGCTGCCGCCTCTGATCGGTCTCGCCCATGGCAGCCGCGACCCGCGTGCGGCCGAGGTCGTCGCCGAGGTGATGCGGGCGGTGCAGGAGCTGCGGCCGGGCCTGGTCACGGTCCCGGCATTTCTCGACCTGTCCGAACCCGACCTGACCGCGGCGGTCGCGGCCCTGCAAGGCGACCTCGGCGTCAGCGAGGCCGTTGTGCTGCCACTGTTGTTCACCGAGGCGTTCCATGCCCGGGTGGATGCGCCCACCGCCGTGCGGGAGGCGCAGGAGGCCACCGGTGTGACGCTGCGGCTCGGCGGCATTTTGGGCATGGGTGATGAGGTGCTGCAGGCTCTGCAGGACTCGGCGGGGCGGGCGCACATCGCCGTGCACGAGGCGATCCTGCTGCTCGCGGTCGGCTCCAGCCGGGATGAGGCCAACCTCGCGGTGCACGACCTCGCCGAACGGTGGAGCGCCCGGCGTCCCGGGCCGGTCTGGGCGGGGTTCGCCACCACTGGGGAGCCGCAGGCCTCGGAACTGCTGACAGCGGGCCCAGTCCAGTGGCCGCAGGTTCGGCGTCGTCCCACTGTTCCTCGCGCCCGGTCTGTTGCTGGACGCGACCGCATCGCAGGCCCGGGCGTTGGGCGCCGAGGTGGCGCAGCCCCTGGGCACGTCCCTGGCCGAGCTCATCCTGCAGCGCTACTGCGAGGTGCTGGCGGCGGACAGGCCGCTGACCGCGTCGAGCGATCGTATGCATTTGTAACGATCTGGCAGCTATCGCGGGTGGGCCTCGCACCTCGCGACCTGCTGCGTCACACTCGTCGCCGGGGCAACAAAGCGGGGGGACTGCAGTGAGGGTCGGATTCAGGCTGTTCGGGGTGGCCGTGCTTCTGGCGGCGGTGGTGATGGCCGCCGGAGGGAGCCCGGCGGCCGCGGCTGCGCGTCCCGCGTCGTTGCCGCTTGCCGAATGTGCCAACGACATCAATGATCTCGGCGTGGTGGCGACCGACACCCATCTGTACTGGTGGGGGCACAGCCGCCCGCTTCCGGCGGGCCTGGACCGCGCGACGCACATCAACAATCGCGGTCAAATCGCAGGCATGCAGGGCAATTATGCGGCGTTGTGGGACGGCCGAAAGGTCGTCTTGATCACCGGTGCGGTCGCGGGTGACGACTATTCCTTCATCGACGGACTCAACGAGCGGGGTGACGTCGTCGGGGCCTCAGGTACTTTCGGCGGCCCGGTGCATGCCTTCGTCCGTCGTAACGGGAAGACGTCCGCACTCCGTGGGTTGAGCGAGTCAACTGCGGCGACGGGGCTCAACGACCGCGGGCAGATCGTCGGTTACAGCTGGGTGGACGACCGGCAGGTCAGCGTCCGCTGGGACAGGAACGGCGGTGTCGCGAAACTTCCGTCGTTGGGCGACGGTTCCGGTGACGCACTGGCGACAGATATCAACAATGGTGGCCTCGCGACGGGATACAGCTACGGCAGCAACAACTCCGGGGGGCCGCATGCGGTGATCTGGACCGCCGGTCGCACCGTCAAGGACATCGACCTGGCGACCAGCACCTTCGGCGTCGGCACTGACATCAACAACCGCGGTGTGGTGGTGGGTTCCACTTCGGTGGATCGTCAGTCCGGTTTCGTCCGGCCGAGATCCGGGCAGCTGCGCATCGTCGCGCCTCCTGCGTCGGTGTCCGCCGGGCAGATCATGGCCGTGAACGACGCCGGCTGGGCTGTCGGCTGCGACTTCGACGCCGACGGGAATTCACAGGCGACGTTGTACCGACCAGGGCGGTGACGGCGCTCCGCGGGCCCCGGTCAGTTGGAAGTCAGCGTGACGACGATGAAGATCACCAGAGCCAGTGCGACCACGACGGCGACGGCGATGGTGATCCAGAACATCAGCTTCGGGCGTGCCTCCACCTCGGCGCCGATCCACTCCAGCTCTTCACCGGGCGAGCGGTGATGCGGCTCGTCGGCGTCGGTGGGCTGGTTGTCCCCGGGAGTTGTGGTCACGGGCGGGAGTCTAATCGTGCACGGCGGGCCAGAGCCGCTCGCCACAGGTGCATGCCGGCGTAGGAGCGAAATGGTCGCCAGGCGGCCGAATGCAGCGTCAGCGCGGCCGGCGTGGCGGGAAGGCCGAGCAATCCGGCACCGTTGCGCAACACCAGATCCCCGGTCAGCAGCACATCGCGATCAGTCAGCAACCGCATGGCGACGTAACCGGCCGTCCACGGTCCGATGCCGGGCAGCGCGACGAGATCGGCGGTGAGAGCCGCCGTCGACCGGTCGCAGGTCACCTCGAGGGTGCCGTCGGCCATGGCTGCGGCGGCTCCGATGACCGCCGCCGCGCGCCGTCTCGGTCCGACGACCTGGACCGTGCCGAGGCGGGCGATCGCCTGCGGGGTCGGGAACAGGTGGGTCAGCTCGCCGTCCGGTTCGGGGAGCCGCTGATCGGCGGCATGCACCAGCTTGGCCGCTGCGGTCTGCGCGCCGGCCACCGACACCTGCTGACCGAGCATGGTCCGGATCAGGGTCTCCGGACCGTCGACCGTTCCGGGGACCCGGAGACCGGGCTCGGCAGTCACCTCCGGGCGGAGGGCCGGGTCGGCGGACAGCACCGCGTCGATGGCGATCGGATCGGCGTCGAGGTCGAGCAGGGCACGGCAATGGGCGAGCGCAGTCCGGAGATCCGAGGCATGTTCAAGCCGTACCGTCGCCGCCACCTCGCTCGCACCCCGTCCGGCCGGCAGCGTCAACGCGACGGTTCCGCTTCCTGCGCGCAGTCGTAAGGAGCGGTGATACGTCCGGTCCCGGACGTGTTCGACACCTCGCACCGTATGCGCGGCAAGGAATCTCAAGCAGCGCGTCGGCCGCGAAGGGCGGGCGGACGGGCAGTGCAGCGGTGGACGTGACGAACGGCACGTGGCCACTGTGCCATCCTGCTCGACGTGGAAGATGCACCACCCACGCGGTGGGAAACAACCGTTACCGGAGACCGCTGGGACTTCTATGTCGACCGTTTCGCCCGGGAACATGCGGAGGGCACGGACCTGGAGGGCGAGGCCAGGTTCGTCGATGTGATCGCCCCGCGGGGTGCCCGGGTGCTCGACGGGGGCTGTGGGACCGGCCGGGTCACGGCTGCCCTGCACCGGATGGGGCACCGGGTGATCGGCGCCGACCGGGACGCCGGGCTGGTCGAGATCGCCCGGCAGCGCTATCCCGGGCCGCCGTTCCTGGCTGCCGACCTGCTCACCCTGACGCCCGCGGTACTCGCGGCCGCAGGCGGATCTGCTGAGCTGGACGTGGCCGTGCTGGCCGGGAACGTCATGGTGTACCTGGCGCCCGGGACCGAACGGCAGGTACTCAGCACGCTGGCCGGCCTGCTGGTGCCCGGCGGCAGGCTCGTCACCGGATTCGCGACCGACCGCGACTACCGGGTGCCGGACCTGGACCGCGACGCCGCCGCCGTCGGGCTGGTGGTCGAGCACCGTTTCGCGACCTGGCACCTGGATCCATGGACAGACGATGCAGACTGGGCGGTGTCGGTCCTGCGGCGCGCCGCCTGACGACCGGGTTCCGAGCGGGGAGAGTGCGGCGACGGCGACCGTAGACTGACGCCTCGTGAGTCTCACCCTCGGCATCGTCGGCCTGCCCAACGTCGGCAAGTCCACCGTGTTCAACGCCTTGACCCGTGCCAACGTGCTGGCCGCGAACTACCCGTTCGCCACCATCGAGCCCAATGTCGGTGTGGTGCCGATCCCGGATCCGCGGCTCGACCGGCTCGCCGAGGTGTTCCACTCCGTCCGGACGGTGCCGGCCACGGTGTCCTTCGTCGACATCGCCGGCATCGTGAAGGGCGCCAGCGAGGGCGCCGGCCTGGGCAACAAGTTCCTCGCCAACATCCGCGAGGCCGACGCGATCTGCCAGGTGGTCCGGGTGTTCTCCGATGACGACGTCGTGCACGTCGACGGTCGGGTCGATCCGCTCGCGGATGTCGAGACCGTCAACACAGAATTGATCCTGGCAGATCTGCAGACCCTGGAGAAGGCGATCCCGAGGCTGGAGAAGGAGGCCCGGACCGCGAAGGACCGCAAGCCCGTGCTGGACGCGGCGCAGGAGGCGAACGCGCTGCTCGACAGCGGACGCACCCTGTTCTCGGCACGCGCCACGCTCGACCTGGCGGTCCTGAAGGAGCTGTCCCTGCTGACCGCCAAGCCGTTCCTGTACGTCTTCAACGCCGACGAGGCGGTGCTGACCGATGACGCCCGCCGGGCCGAGCTGCTGGCCGCGGTCGCGCCGGCCGATGCCGTATTCCTGGACGCCAAGGTCGAGTTCGAACTTCTGGAGATGGACGCCGAGTCCGCCGCCGAGTTGCTGGAATCGGTCGGCCAGTCCGAACCCGGACTGCATGCGTTGGCCCGCGCGGGTTTTCACACCCTCGGGCTGCAGACGTACCTGACCGCGGGACCCAAGGAGTCCCGCGCCTGGACGATCAAGAAGGGCGCCACTGCGCCGCAGGCGGCCGGCGTGATTCACACCGATTTCGAGCGGGGATTCATCAAGGCCGAGGTCGTCTCGTTCGACGACCTGATGGCCGCCGGTTCGATGCAGGCCGCGAAGGCCGCCGGTCGGGTGCGGATCGAGGGCAAGGACTACGTGATGGCCGACGGCGACGTTGTCGAGTTCCGGTTCAACGTCTGACGCTGCGCTCTCGGTCACTGACCTGTGCGTTCACGGTGGTGCGTCACCGGTTTGTTCTTCACCGAGTGCGTAGACCAGTCGGGATACCGTTCGGTATACTTGCTGGGTGACCACCACGATCAAGGTGCCGGTCGAACTGCGCGACCGAATCAACCGGGATGCGCAGGAGCAAGGTGTGACTGCGGCCGGCCTGATCGAGAAGCTGCTCGATGGATATGAGCGGCGCAGGCGCATGGAGGCATTTGGCCGGGCGTTCCGTGGCGCCGACCACGGGTACCGAGACGAGTTTCGGGAGTGGGACGTCGCAATGAGCGACGGGCAAGATGGCAAATGATCTCCGGCGGGGGATCGTCGTCTGGGCCGAGCTCGATCCCGTGCGCGGGCGGGAACAGGCGGGCCGCCGGCCCGCGCTGGTGGTCGCCAGTGACCTCTACCTGGAACAGGCGGACACGCTCGCAATCATCGTCCCGGTAACCACGAATGATCGTGGATGGCCGAACCACGTGCCGTTGAACGGCCCGGGTCTGGCGCTCGACCAGCCGAGCTTTGCGATGACCGAACAGCCGCGGACGGTCACGCGCGACCGACTCTTCGACCTCGCGGGCACCGTCGACAGGGCGACGATGACGGAGGTCGATGGCTGGCTCCGTGACTTCTTGGCGCTGCCATGATCAGCGCCCGGCGCGAGTTCCGGTTCAACGTCTGACCCGGCCGGGCACTCACAGCGGCTGGCCGTCGCGCAGTTCCCGCACCAGCGAGGAGACGACAGCCTTCAGGCTGCCGTCGTTGTCGGCGGCCACCCGGAGCTGCCGCTGGTAGCTCGCACCGCGGTCGACGATGTCCAGCACGTTCTCCAATTCGGCGCTGCAGTCGAGCGATTCGGCTGCCGGGGCGAGTTCGGGAAGCAGTTCGTGGAGGTCCTCGGTCACCAGTCGTTCGTCGCCGGCCGGGTTCTGGATGATGATCGCGTCCATCCCGTACCTCGCGGCGCGCCACTTGTTCTCGCGGACGAACCACGACGGCAGCTGCTCGACCGGGCGGCCGGCATCCAGAACCCGGGAGAACCGTTCCACCAGGCATTGGGTCAGCGCGGCGATGGCGCCGATCTCCCGGGACGTCGAGATCCCGTCGAAGGTGCGGACCTCGACGGTGCCCCACTTGGGCGATGGGCGGATGTCCCAGCGCAGCTCGCCGAGCTGGTCGATGACGCCGGTGTGCAGCATGTCCGCCGCCATCGACTCGTACTCTGCCCACTCGCCGAACTGCGGCGGCAGCCCCGCCGTGGGGAGCTGCTGGAACATCAGAGCGCGATTCGAGGCGTACCCGGTCGTCTCGCCGGCCCAGAAGGGGCTCGATGCGCTCAATGCCTGGAAATGTGGCAGGTAGGTCAGCAACCCATTGATGATGGGCAACACTTTCTGCCGATCCTCGACCGCGACATGGACGTGCACGCCCCAGATCATCATTTGCCGCCCCCACCACCGCGTGCGGTCGATCAACGTGTCATACGTCGGTTTACCGGGGGTGACCTGTTGCTGGAACCACTGGCTGAACGGGTGCGTTCCGGACGAAATCAGGTCGATACCAAGAGGTTCTGCGTCAGCGATCACCCGTTCGACGAGACCGGTCAGGTCGTTCACTGCGTCACGCGCGTGCCGGTGGGGTGCGCTGACGATTTCGATGGTATTCGTCAGCAATTCGTTCGTCACATGGGGATAGGAATCCGGGGGACCCAACTTGGACAGCAGTTCCGGAGCGGCGGGCGACAGTTCTCCGCTGCGCCGGTCGACGCAGGCGATCTCCCACTCGATTCCGAGTCGCGACCGCTCGGAAGGGGTGAACTCGATCTTCATCATGTGTTCCTGTCGGCCCGTCAAGCAGTGCCGACGAGCGTATTACGTGGTCGATGGCGGTCCGGAGGTCGGGTGCCGGGCGGCGGTTGCGATCATGGTGCGGTGCACGGAGACGGGAACGGCTGGGTGCGCTGCGCGCTGGGGCACCAGCACTGGGGCGTGTACGGCGCGGCCGGTCTGCTGCTGCGCCGGAAAGGCCCAGGTTCGGGCGTCAGTGTGCTGATGCAGCACCGAGCGCCGTGGACCAGTCTCGGCGACACCTGGGGCCTGCCGGGCGGTGCCAGGGACAGTCACGAAACTGCGGTGCATGCTGCAATCCGGGAGGCCGGTGAAGAGGCCGGCGTCGAAGCGGACGCGTTGTCCGTCGCCGTCGAATGGACCGACGATCACGGTGGATGGTCCTATGTCACCGTCATCGCCGATGTGGTCCGGCCGCTGACCCTGGTGGCCAATGCCGAGAGCGCCGAGCTGCGGTGGGTCGCTCATCACGAGATCGATTCGCTACCATTGCATCCCGGGTTCGCGAGCAGCTGGCCCACCGTCCGCCGACTGGTCGCCCCGCACTGATCGAGTACAGCTGATCAGCCGGCCGACAGGCACGCAGGTGGCAGGTCGAACCACCGCAGCTGCTCGAAATCGGCCGACACGTCGGTCGACTGCTCGGCGACCGCACGATCGTAGAGCTGAGGCGCGCGTGCCATCAGATCACGGGCCTGCTCCAGGTACTGCTGCAGCGCGCTCTCCGGGGCACGGTCATGCCGGCGCGGGTAGGTCATCGCGCCGGTGTCGTCATAGCCGACCTGCACCAACCGCATGGGTGGCTCGGCGGGCCCCAGTCGGTGTCGCCACAGGCCGTTTGCCGGATCGAAGCGGTAGTCCTCCAGTAGTCGCCAGCCCTGCCGGGAGATCATCGCGACGGCCTCGACCAGGTAGTCGAACACGGCCAGCGAAATGAAGTAGTTGAAGTTGATCCGTACCCAGCCGGGCTTGATTCCTTCGCAGCCGTGGGTGATCTCGCGCTCGAACGCGTGCGATTGATCGAGATCGATGCCGAGCAGTCGATGGCCGTACGGCCCCGCGCACGAACACCCGCCGCGCGCCTGGATGCCGAACAGATCGTTCAGCAGGGACACGACGAAGTTGTGGTGGAGGTACTGGCCGCTGGGCGCGCGGACCACGAAGGAAACGATCGACAGCCGTTCGGCGTCCGGATTGCCCAGGACCTCGATGGTCGGCTCGGCCTGCCAGGCGGTGACGGCCCGGCGGAGGAAGTAGTCCTCGCGGCCGCGGATCACCCCGACGCCGACGGCCTGTTTGAGCTGGAACACCATCCCGGCCCTGATCGACTCGACGATCGCAGGTGTGCCGCCCTCCTCGCGTTGCACGGGATCGGCAAGGTAACGATGCTCGTCCGGGTTGACGTAGACGACGGTCCCGCCGCCCGGGACGTCCGGCACCCGATTGGTCAGCAACTCACGGCGGACGGCCAGCACCCCTGGCGTACTCGGGCCGCCGATGAACTTGTGCGGGCTGAGGAAGATCGCGTCCTTATAGGCGCTCGGACGATCCGGACCGGCGTTCATCTCGATCTCGACATACGGTGCCGCCGCGGCGAAGTCCCAGAAGGACAGCGCCCCGTGCTCGTGCAGCAGGGCCGAGATCCGGTGCGTGTCGGTCACGATCCCGGTGACGTTGCTGGCCGCCGAGAACGACCCGATCTTGAGCGATCGGTCCCTGTGCCGAAGCAATTCCGCTTCCAGCGCCGCTGCGTCGATGTGGCCGTCGGTGTCCTGCGGGATGACGACAACGTCGGCGATGGACTCCCGCCACGGCAACTCGTTGGAATGGTGCTCGAACGGGCCGATGAAGATCACCGGGCGCCGATCGGCGGGAATGGCATCGCTGAGCCGATACCGGTCGTCCAGCTGCGCGGGGATCCGCAACCCCAGGATGCCGATCAGTTTGTCGATGGCGCCGGTACACCCCGACCCCGCGAAGAGCACGACGGTGTCCTCGTCCCCGCCGATCGCGGCGTGGATGATCCCGCGCGCGTCCTCCCGGAGCCGGGTGGTCTGCAGACCGGTGCCGCTGGATTCGGTGTGCGTGTTTGCGTACCGGGGGAGCACCTCCTCGCGGATGAAGTCCTCGAGGAAGCTCAGCGCGCGACCCGATGCCGTGTAGTCGGCGTAGGTCACCCGGCGCGGACCGTACGGTCCCGGCATCACCTGGTCGTCGCCGATGACGGACTCCCGGATGCGTCGCAGCAGCGGGGTGTCGAGGAAATCGGGGACGGCCACCCCCGGAGCGTAGTCAGTCATCGAGCGCTTTCGGGTCTTTCGGCCCCTTGGTATCCACGTGCGGGATGATACCCTAGGGGGTATGGAAAATCTCTCCGTTCGGCACCTGGAGCAGGACCGGTTCTCGATCTCAGTCCGCGGCCACATCCTGTACGTGGACCAGCCGGAAGGTGCGGGCGGCACCGACACGGCCCCGACGCCCACCGAGCTGTTCGTCGCCGGCCTGGCCAGCTGTGTGGCGTTCTACGCCCGGCGGTACCTCGCCCGGCACGGCATCGCGACCGACGGACTCGCCGTTTCGGCGGACTTCGAGACGGGCGGCCGGCCCAACCGGGTCACCCGGATCACCATTTCCGTCCAACCTCCGGCCGGCCTGCCGCAGGAACGCCGGGCCGGATTCCTCGCCGTCGCCTCGCACTGCACGGTGCACAACACCCTGGCCGATCCGCCGGCGATCGCCATCACCCTCGATGATCGGGTGGCCGCACACTGATCCACGGCAGGAAGCGCGGCGTACGGCGCGCGTACGCGTCGTAACCCTCGAACCGCGCCCGCAAGTGCGTCTCCTCGAACCGTGCCTTGCCGGCGAGCAGTGCGACGAGGGCGGCGCTGACCGGGACGGCCCAACGGTTGCGCACCAGCACGGTGCGCGCGAGCGCCGCGATCAGCACGCCGGTGTAGATCGGATGGCGGACCCAGCCGTACAGGCCTCCGGTCCGCAGTTCGGCCCGTTCGTTCGGCAGCGGCAACGCGGTCAGACCCTTTCCCAGGGACGTCGACGCGACGAACCCGATTCCCGCCCCGGAACCGGCCATCAGTACCGCCATCGCGCGCACCACCGGCGGAAGTGGCCAATCGCGGCGTCGGGGCAGCGCGGCCAGCGCCACCAGCAGAGTGGCCTGCCCGGCCACCAGAAGACGCGCGATGCGCCGGTCCCCGGCGGCGGGGAAAGAGCCGGCCGAGGTCACGCGATGATCGGCTTCGCCTTCGGCAGCTTCGCGACCGTCAGCAGCACCACAGCATCCTCGAGTGCCAGCAGAGAATGGCGCTTCGGTGGCATGAACAACATGTCGCCCTGCCGGCCCTCCCACTGGTGCCCGTCCGCGTCCAGCCTGACCCGTCCAGTGATCACCTGAACCGTTGCCTCGCCGGGGTTCTCGTGCTCCGACATCGAAGAGTGCGCGGTCAGCGCGATGACCGTCTGGCGCAGCACATGCTCGTGACCGCCCCACACGGTGCGGGCACTCCGGCCGCTGCTGGCGGTGGCCGCACGTTCCAGCTGCTCTCGGGCCAACGCCTGCAACGACATCTTCTGCATTCCCACAGTCTGACGGTCGACGCGGTATCGCGCTGATCGACTGACAGGTCATTCGTGTGATCCACTTCGGGCGTGTCCGCCGCCGCCCCGCCGCGCCGACCCGGCAGGGTCGCCGTCTTCGGTGACGTCGGCGGTCATTCCGGCCCGCTGCGCGAGGCTCTGGTGGCGCTGGGTGCCGACCCGGAAACCCTGCAACTGCCGGACGACCTCACCGTCGTGCAACTCGGTGACCTGATCCACCGGGGGCCGGACACGCCGGGATCGATCGCGATCGCCGGCACCGTGATGGCCCGCCAGCCAGGCCACTGGGTGCAGCTCGCCGGCAACCATGAGGCCTACTACCTCACTCCGCCGAAGTTCCACTGGCCCGAGCGGCTCCCCGAAGAGGACCTGGAGACGCTGTACCAGTGGTGGCGGACCCGCCGGATGAAGGTGGCCGCCGCGGTCCGGGTGAGCGGTGAATCCATCGACTACCTGATCACCCACGCGGGGCTGACCGAAGGATTCTGGCGGCACTTCATCGGGATGCCAACAGATGCCGTCGAGGCGGCGAGAGCACTGAACAGGCTGGTCGGCCGGATCCACGAGAGCTGGGTGTTCCGACCCGGGGTGATGCTCACCGGCGAGGTGGACCTGTCGGCGGGGCCGCTGTGGGCGTCCGCCCCGGACGAGCTGATCCCGTCCTGGGCGGCCTGTTCGATCGCTGCCCCGTTCCACCAGATGCACGGGCACAGCAGCACGATCGACTGGGTCACGGGACGTCGGTACGGTCGCCAGGACCTGCCGGTCGCGCTGCACGAGGAGGCCGAACTGCGGCACGCGAGTGTGCTGATCGAGGGCAGGGAGATCATCGGGATCGATCCCGGGCACGGTCGGCGGCCGGCGAAGTCGTGGGGGCCACTGGTTCTCGAGGACGCGACGGTGTGCTGATCCGGCCGGCGGGTTGACTATCGGCGGAGCGGTAGCGAGGATCGGGGCATGACAACCGCTCTGGTGTCGCGACGGCACGTCGATCTCGTGCGCGTCGCCAGCGCCGCGTGTTGTCCCAACGACTGAGCCCATTTCTTTCTCTCGTCGCGAGGCGCCGGGACCGCGGCGCCCGTTCACATCTCCCTGGGGACTTCCATGTCACAGCAGCAGCACGGCCGAACCGCGCCGGTGTTCCACTGGTTCCTGCCCACCCGGGGTGACTCGGACACCCCCGGGGTGATCCCGGCGTTCGGCGACACCGAGGTCGGCGCGGGGCGACGCCTGCCGACCCTGAGCTACCTGACCAGCGTTGCGCAGGCGGCGGAATCAGCGGGCTTCGACTCCGTCCTGACGCCGGTCGGAATCGGCTGCCCTGATCCGTGGGTCGTCTGCTCCGCCATCGCGGCCCGGACGGAGCGGTTGGGCTTCATCGTGGCCGTGCGGCCCAGCCTGGCGTCACCCACCCTGTTGGCCCAGCAGGCCGACACCTTCACCAGGCTGCACGGGCGCCGGCTGACGCTGAACATCGTCACCGGCGGCGATCCGGTCGAGCAGGCCGCCTACGGTGACCACACCGACCACGACGGGCGCTACGAGGTGACCAGCGAAGCGCTCGAGGTGCTCGAACCGTTGCTCGCCGGTCAGCGAAAGACGTTGCACGGCAAGCACATCAGCGTCGATGATGCCGCGCTGGTCGGGCCGTCGGGAATTCCGGTGCCGGTGTACTTCGGCGGCGCGTCGCCCGCGGCGCAGGCGGTCGCCGCCCGTCAGGCGGACACCTATCTGCTCTGGGGTGAGCCGGTCGGACGCAATCGCCGAGCGGGTGCTCGGCGATGCGCGACTGGCGGCGGAGCAGGGCAGGAAGTTGCGGTTCGGGTTGCGCATCCACATCCTGAGCCGGGACACCGCTGCCGAGGCCTGGGCGGAGGCCGACCGCATCCAGGCCGGTTTCGACCCGGCGGTGGTCGCCGCCGTGCGGCAGCGCAAGGCGCGGATGGACTCGGTCGGGCAGGCCCGCATGGCCGACCTGCATGCAGCCGAGAGTCCCGCGAGCGCAAGGGATCTCGACCGTCGCTCCCAATTTGTGGTCGGGTATCGGGTTGGTCCGCGAAGGGGTCGGGACCGCCATCGTCGGCAGCCATGACGAGGTGGCCAGGCGCCTCGAGGAGTACATCGCGATCGGCATCGACGAGTTCATCCTCTCCGGCTATCCGCACCTGGAGGAGGCGACCAGGGTCGGCTCCGAGGTGATTGGCCGCGTCCGGAGCCGGGTACCAGTCAGCGATACCGGCCTGACGGCCGAGCACACCCCTTTTCGAGAACCAGGAGTTCCAGATGTTCGCCGTTCCGCCGTTCCCGTCCGGGGTCACCCGCCGATCCTTCCTGACCGGCGTCGGGCTGTCCGGAGCCGGCCTGCTGCTGGCCGCGTGCGGTGGGCCCGGCTCCACCGCGTCGCCGACCAGTGCGGCCGCTGCGGCGTCCGGCAGCGGTAGCGCGAACGTCACCGGGACGGTCAACTTCTATCACTGGCGGAGCGAGGACAAGGCGGTCCTCGACACGCTGGCCGCTTCGTTCGCCGAGAAGTACCCCGGCGTCTCGGTCACGCAGACCATCGATCCGTCCGAGCAGTACCAGTCGACCGCCGCCCAGAAGGCGCGGGACGGGTCGATCGGGGACGCCCTGACGGCGCTGCGCGGAACGCAGTTCTCGCAGTTCAGCGAGCAGAACATCTTCACCGACCTCTCGTCGTCGGGTATTGCCGACAACTACGTCGAGAACCTCATCACGCCGGGCGCACTCGACGGGAAGCAGCTGGGGTTCCCGTATCAGCTGATCTTCAACATGCCGCTGCTGAACACCCAGATCGCCGACAAGGCAGGCATTTCCGAGGTTCCCGCCGACTGGGACGCGTACATCGCAGCACTGGAGAAGTTCAAGTCCGCCGGTGTCGACCCGATCGTCTGGCCGGGTAATGACCCGGCGAACGCGTTCCAGATCATCAACACCCTGGCCATGAACAACGGCCCGACGCCGGACATGTTCACCGGAATCGAGGACGGCCGGTACAAGGCCACCGATGACTGGTGGGTCACGGCACTGACCCAGTTCCAACAGCTCTCGCAGTACTTCCAGCCCAACTTTGCCGGTGCCAGCACCGATGGTGTGCTGGCCCTGTTCTCCCAGGGCAAGGCGGCGATCCTGCCCACCGGGACCTACCAGATCGCCCAGGTGCGGACCGCCGGTGGCACGTTCCCGATCGATCTCGCACCGCTGATCACCACGCCCGCCGGTGAGAAACCCGCCTACGAGGGTGTCTTCAACGCGACCTTCATCCTCGGGGTGAACTCGCAGGCGAAGAACGCCGACGGCGCCCGGGCCTGGGTGGAGTTCCTTTCCCAGCCGGAGAATGCCGCCGTCTACGCCAACGGGACCTCGCAGCACGTCACCGTGTCGGGCGTGGACTACGAGAACCCCGACCTGAAGGCGCTGGCGCCCTGGGTGGAGCGCAAGACATTGCTGGCACCCCGGTTCCAGTTCGTCAATGCCGACATCCGCTCCGCGGTCGAGAACTCGCTGGTCGCGGTGGCCACCGGGTCGAGCCCGCAGCAGGCCGCTGAGGCGGCTCAGCAGATCGTCGACGAGAAGCGGCCGGGCTGATGACCAGCGGGACCGCATCGACGGTGTCGAGGGTTTCACCCGCTCCCGCTGCCGCCGACGGCAAGACGCAGACCCCGCTGCGGTCCCGGCTACGCCGCTCGGGCTGGGGACGCTCCGGTCGGCGTGGCAATGACCCGCGGCTCTTCCTGTTCCTGCTGCCGGCGGCGGCTGTGTACCTGTGGCTCGTCCTGTGGCCGACGGTGCAGGCGTTCCGGTATTCGGTGACGGATTGGGACGGTCTTTCGGCGACCTTCAACGAAGTCGGGCTGAACAATTATCAGCGGCTCCTCGGCGGGGACAGCGTCTTCACCCAGGCGGTCGGCAACTCGTTCAAGTTCATGTTCGCCGTGGTGTTGGGTCAGACGACATTATCGCTGATCCTTGCCATTGCCCTGCAGCGCAACACCAGGACGAACATCGTGCTGCGCGCTCTGTACTTCTTCCCGACAGTGCTGTCGTCGGTATCCGTGGCGTTCATCTGGACCTTCGTCTACGACCCCACCTTCGGATTGGCCAATACCTTCCTGGCCGCGATCGGGCTGGAGAGTTGGCAGCAGCCGTGGCTGGGCAATCAGTCGATGGCGATCTTCTACCTGGCGATCGTGCAGATCTGGTTCCACGCGGGGCAGATGATGGTGGTGTACATCGCCGGGCTGCACACCATTCCGCTGGAACTGTACGAAGCGGGCGACATCGACGGCACCTCCCGATGGCAGCGGTTCCGGTACCTGACCTGGCCACTGATCGCGCCGGCCACCGGGATCGTCGTCGCCTACACGACGATCCAATCGTTCAAGGCGTTCGATCTGATCTACGCCAGCACCGGCGGCGGACCCAACCATGCCACCGAGATCCTGTCGACGCTGATCTACAACTCGGCCTTCCGAACCTTCGAGTTCGGTTACGCCGCAGCGCAATCGGTGATCTTCGTGCTCGTGGTGGCGTTGGTCACCGTGTTGCAGCGCAGGGCCGTCGCGCTCTCCTCGAGAGGGGCGTGACGATGGCAGCACCCACCCTGCGCGGCGCCGGTCGCACCGTGCTGCTCACCATCTACTCGTTGATCATCCTGGTGCCTTTGACGGTTGTACTGTTCACCACCGTCAAGACCTCGCCGCAGATGTACGCCAGCCCGTTCGGGCTGCCGACGTCCCCGACCCTGGACAACTTCGGGGAACTCCTGCGGGGCGGCCGGCTGGGGGCGAGCCTGTTCAATTCCGTTGTCGTCACCCTCAGCTCGGTCGCTCTGACGCTGCTGATCTCGAGCCTGGCCGCTTTCGCCATCGCCCGGATCCACGGGTGGCTCGGGATTGCGGTGTTCGGTCTCTTCGCGTTGGGACTGGCTGTGCCGGCCCAGGTCGCGATGATTCCGCAGTACGTCATCTTCAAGCAGATCGGTCTGACGAATTCACTTCTCGGTCTGATACTGATCAATATCGCCGTCACCTGCCCCGTCGCGATCTTCATTTTGACCGGGTTCCTGAAGACGCTGCCGACGGAACTGTTCGAGGCGGCCGAGATCGACGGCGCGGGGCAGTGGCGGACGTATCAATCGATTGCCCTGCCGCTCGCCGCCCCATCGGTGGCGGCGGTGGCCATCTTCCTGTTCGTGATGCACTGGAACGACCTTTTGTATCCGCTGCTGTTCATCACCGATCCGGCGAAGGCGACCCTGCCCAAGGCACTGCTCGACTTCAAGGGCGAGTACACGACGAACTATCCGGTGCTGTTCGCCGGCGTACTGATCGCCAGCGCGCCGATGGTGATCGCCTACGTGTTGCTGCAGCGGTATTTCGTCGCCGGGATCACGGCCGGTGCGACGAAGGGCTGAGCCCGTTCCCGGCCGGCACGGTCACCGTGTGGAATTCCGTGGTCCGGCGGAGGCGAAAGCCCAACGACAGGTACAGCCGAATGGCGGTGACGTTCGTCGCGGCCGCGTGCATCAACGCCTTGTCGCCGCGGTCGGCGATCTGGGCACCCAGAGCCGACACCAATCGGCCGGCGAGGCCGCGACCACGGTAGGCGGGATCGGTGCAGACCGCGCTGATCTCGGTCCAACCGGGCGGATGCAGCCGCTCGCCCGCCATCGACACGAGCCTGCCGCGGTGCCGTAGACCCAGGTAGGTGCCCAGTTCGACAGTCCGCGGCCGGAACGGGCCAGGTTCGGTCCGCGCCACCAGATCCAGCATCTTCGGGACGTCGGCGACTCCCAGCCGGACGGCTTCCCGGTCCGGGTGCTTGACGAGCCCTACGTCGACGAGCTGAACGCCGACGCCGAGATTGGCGGTCGCCCAGTCCGGCGGCGGGCTGACCGATGCTCCGGCGATGGCGAAGGAACCACCCGGCCCGACCAGCCGCGCGACGTCCGCCCAGACATCCGGATCCGCTTCATCGCGGAGTGCCACGAACGGTGCGACCTCGGGCAGGTACCGCGCGGCGCCGCCGTGCCGCTCGGCGAACCGGCGATGCGGCCCGGTCAGCGACGCCCACGCAGGGTTGTCCAGCACCGGCTCTCCGAGAGTCGGATCCGCTATCAACGCTGGGATGTCGACGTTCGTCACGATCCGGCCCGGGCGCCGGTCAGCAACCGCGCCTCGACCGGCGGTGCCGACAACCCGAGGTGCTCGCGCAGCGTGCTGCCCTGGTAGTCGGCCCGGAAGACACCCCGTTCCTGCAGGATCGGCACGACCTTGTCGGCGAATTCGGCCAGCCCGTCCGGGGTGATGTGCGGGACCAGGATGAAGCCGTCGCTGGCGTCGTCCTGCACATACCGGTTGATCGTCGCCGCGACGGTGGCCGGAGTGCCGATGAAGTTCTGCCGGCCGGTGACCTCGATGATCACTTCGCGCAGTGAGAGCCCCTCCGCAGCAGCGCGTTCGCGCCATTCGCGGGCGGTTGCGATCGGATCGGTGTACATCCGGACGCTCGCCCGGCCCTTGGCGATGGTGTTCTCGCCGACCAGCGGATCGACCTCCGGGACCGGCCCGTCGGGGTCGTAGTCGCTCAGGTCACGGTTCCACAGCTGCTCGGCGAACTTGATGGCGGTCTGCCCGCTGACCTGCTGACGCCTGACCTCGGCGGCGTGTTCCTGTGCCTCGGATTCGGTGTCGCCGAGGATGAAGGTGGCGGCCGGCAGGACCAGCAGCTCGATCGGGGGTCCGGCCATAGGCCGGGAGCCTTCGTTTGACGTCGGCGTAGAACGCCTTGCCGGCTTCAAGGGTGCCGTGCCGGCTGAAGATCGCGTCCGCCGCCGAGGCTGCGAATTCGCGGCCGGCATCGGAGTCGCCGGCCTGGAAGATGACCGGCCTGCCCTGCGGGCTGCGAGGAACGTTGAAGTGGCCCTCGATGTCGAAATGCGCGTCGTGCATAGCGAAGGCCCCGGGGCCCGGTTCGGCGAGGAACCTGCCGGTGCTCTTGTCGGCGACGATCTCGGTCCCGCGCCAGGAGTCGAACAGCGCGTGCGCCGCGTTCAGGAAACTCTCGGCGCGCTCGTAACGCTGGTCCTGCGGCAGGAATCCGCCGCGCCGGAAGTTCTCGCCGGTGAACGCGTCCCAGGACGTGACCACGTTCCAGGCCGCTCGGCCGCCGGAGAGGTGGTCGAGGGTGGCGAATTGCCGGGCAACGTCGTAGGGCTCGTTGAACGTCGAGTTGATCGTGCCGGTGAGGCCGAGCTTCTCGGTCACCGCAGCCAGCGCCGCCAGCACCGTGAACGTGTCCGGCCGGCCGACGACATCGAGATCGTAGATCTTCCCGTTCTGTTCCCGCAGCCGCAAACCCTCGGCCAGGAAGAGGAAGTCGAACTTCGCCCGCTCCGCAATCTGCGCGAATCGCACGAAAGAATCGAAATCGATATGGCTGCCGGAACGCGGGTCGCTCCACACGGTCGTGTTGTTGACGCCCGGGAAATGGGCGGCGAGATGAATCTGTTTGACGGGCCGATGCCCGTTCGCGGCGCTCATGCCAGTACTCCTTCTGTGAGACTGACCCGGGCGGCAGCTGCGTAACGGTTCGCGGGTCTAGACAGCCCGAGCAGCCCGCGCAGCGTCGGGGCTTCGTAGCGCCGCCGGAACAGGCCCCGTCGCTGGAGTTCGGGCACGAGTGCTTGTGTGATGGCACCCAGGTCGTCGGGGAGCGCCCCTGGACGGAGCCGGAAGCCGCTGACGCCGGCCCGCTGCCACTGCGTCAGTAGATCTGCGAGTTCCGTTGTGCTGCCGGTGAAGACAGTTGCATCGGAGCTGTACGGCGCTCCGTCCAGGTCGTCCAGTTGTTGCTTTCGGGCCGCGCCGGATTCGGTGTCGCCGTCCAGGAACACCACAAGGTCGGCAAAGATCGCCAGCGGTTCCTGCTCCCGTCCGGCCGCAAGCTGTTCGGCCCGGACCTCACCGACGATCCTCGACGCGTCCTGCGTCGAACTCGGGGTCACGTAGACGATGTCGGCGCTGCGTGCGGCGAACCGGTAGGGGAGCGTCGTATGAGCGAGGGCGGTGACCAGCGGTTGACCCTGCGGTGGGCGGGGGACGATCGACGGACCCTTCACCGAGAAGTGCCGACCGTGGAAGTTGATGTAGTGCAGCTTGTCCCGGTCGACGAACCGCCCGCTGGCCGCGTCCCGGATCTCGGCGTCGTCCTCCCAGCTGTCCCACAGCCGCCGCACGACCTCGACGTAATCCGTTGCCTCGTCGAACAGGTCCTCGACGAGTCGCTGCGCCGCCGGATCGGCGATATCGGCGGGCGAGAATTCCGGAAAGTCGCGACGGCCGAAGTGTGCGGCCTCCACCGCACGCGCCGAAATCCGAACGCGCACGCCGGCTCTGCCGCGGCTCACGTAGTCCAGAGTGGCGATTGCCTTGGAGATGTGAAAGGGCTCGGTATGGGTGACCAGGGCGGTGGGCACCAGACCGATGCCGGTCGTCATCGGCGCCACCCTGGCGGCGATCAGGAGGGCGTCGAGCCGGCCCCGGACCTGATCGAGGCGGTCGTCCTGGCCTTGATAGCCGGTGGTCTGTAAGCCGAAGGAATCCTCGAAGGTGACGAAGTCGAGAAGCCCCCGCTCGGCCTCGAGAACCAGGTCGGTCCAGTAGGCGGCCGTGAAAAGATCCTGCGGACGGGCAGTCGGCTCCCGCCAGGCAGCGGGGTGCCAGCCGGCTCCGTCCAGCGCGACGGCGAGATGCAATGGTGTGGGCATGAGGGACTTTCAGGATGGGAGGGGTGCACGGGCGGGTTCGGGTGCACAGGGCTGGTTCGGAGTACTCAAGGCCGAGTGCACCGAGTTGGGTGTGCACTGACGGTCCGCGCGAGGAACGTGAAGCGGTAGAACAGCTTCAGCGCGGACAGAGCGAGCTGTGCACCCGCTGTAGGTCGATGTGCCGACGCGTCGCGAAACCGCATCGCGTCCGACTTCGGATTGACGCAGCGGTCTCGCCGGTCGTCCCGATCTCTGTCACCACGTCGTGTGACCCATCGTTCGTGGGCGGTGAACATCCCGCCGCGGGCGCTTGCGACTGCCGGACGGCAGTCACCAGGTTGTCACCTGGAGCACCCCGCCGCACAGGAGGGTTGCCGGTCAGCAAGCCAGGGCTTCACGCTGACACTCATCACCTCGAATCAAGATAACACCGACGTTGCCGGCGGCGCCAAACCGGGCCGACTCGGACGATCGCGAACGCGTTCGGGGTGGCTGTCGGTGGTCTCTTGTAGGTTGCGGGTATGAGGAAATCGGTGGTGACGCAGCGGGTTTCGGCCGGACGGGTGGCCGGTGACACGGCCGCGGGCATCATCGACGAACTCGCGGCGCAGCTGAAGGTCCTGGGCCGGGCGCAGGCCAGGCACGCGGCATTGATGGTCGAATTCACCGACACCCGCCGGGCCCTGGACCTACGCGGCATCGACGACGACCGGCACCTCGGCGGGCGGCCGTCGTTCAAGGCCGGCGAATTCGCCAGCACCGAGATCAGCATGGCCGTCAAGGCATCCAAGTTCACCTTGCAACGCACCGTGTCGATGACCCGCCGGGTCAAGACCGAGGCCCCGGACGCGTGGGACGCCTGGGTGGCCGGCGACATCGACCAGGACAAGATCATCCGCATCAACCGGGCGCTACGGCGGCTGGTCCGGGAGTCCTCGAAGGAGCTGCTGAACTCGGTGGTCGTCGACCTCGTGGTCTGCCGCACCCCGGAGATCCTCGGCAGGTGCCTGAACCAGTTCATCGTGCGGGTCGAACCCGACCTGCAGGACGAGCGGCTGCACCGCTCGTTCGCGGACCGGTACGTGTCGGTGCGACCCGACCTGGACGGCATCACGTTCCGGTCCGCCGCGCTGTCCTCCGTCGACGCGCACGCCATCGACCAGGTCCTGCGCGCACTCCCGGCCGTCGCCGACCCGGCGACCCCCGCACCCTGCAACAACGCCGCGCCGACGCCCTGGTCGACCTGCTCCTGGGCCGGCTCAGCAACGGCTGCCACCCCACCTGGGACACCAACAGCGACACCGACGACCACCTCGACGACACGGCACAACCACCCGACCACGACCGCGACGACGACAGCCTGGACTCCGAGAGCCCGGACACCGACAGCACGGGCAACGACACCGGGGTCGCGGACGGCAGGCTGGACAAAAGCGGTGCCGCGGGCAGCAACGCCGCGGGCAGCAATGCCAGGGGCGGCGATCTCGCGGGCACCGAGGTCGACGACTGGGACCTCCGGGCGTCGCCTACCGGCCCGACCCACGCAACTCCCCGGTCGACACCACCGAACACCGCGCAGGTGCACTCCGGTTGATCACCTGCACCGGCACCGCCCAGCCGCGGCCGTTGCAGGTCACCATCGGTGTCGTCGTCTCCGTGCAGTCCCTGATCGGCGCCACCAGCACCCCCGGACAACTGATGGACCGCAGCGCAGCGGTCCCCCCGCCACCATCCGGGCCCTCGCGCAGCAACCCGGCACCCTGTCTACCGGCTGCTCACCGACCCGCAGGGCAACCTGCTCGACGTCACCGAACTGGGCCGCTTCCCTCCGGGAAACTCGGCACCGCCATCGAATTCCGGGACGGGGTCTGCGCGAACCCGACGTGCACCGTGCCCGCATACCGCTGCGATCTCGATCATCTCGTCCCCGTCCCGACGACCCACCACCGCAGCGAACCTCAGCGCCGAATGCCGGCACGAACACCGCGCCAAAACACACGCCGGACACCACTGCGAACGCACCGGCCCGCACACCACCCAATGGACCACCCCCACCGGCCACGTCTACACCAGCACCGACGAACCCCTCCCGTCGAGGAATGGCCCGACCCGCCGTTGCGCCAATAGAGTACGCTGCGTTCTCTACTCTCGGGCGGGAAAGGGTGCGTTGCTATGGCGACTCGGCTCGTTGATGGACTCCCGCCGGCCGCCCCCACGGTGCTGACGCTTGCCGAGGTCGGGGCGTCCGACGTAGCTGTCGCCGGTGGGAAGGGCGCCAATCTCGGTGAACTCCTGCGAGCCGGCTTCCGGGTCCCGGACGGCTTCGTCATCACGACCGCCGCCTATGCCGCCGCGCTGCGGGCCGACCATGCGCCGGATCCGAAGACCTCTGCCCTCGAGCAACTCGTCCTGTCATTACCCGACGCCCTATGCGCGGAGATCACCGCGGCGTACGGGCGTTTGGGGGCGGGCCCGGTCGCCGTTCGCTCGAGTGCGACGGCCGAGGACCTACCCGGTGCGACGTTTGCCGGTCAGCAGGAGACCTACCTCAACATTCTCGGCGAGGAGTCCCTGCTGGCGGCGGTCGTCGCCTGCTGGGCCTCCCTGTGGGGCGACCGAGCCGTCTCCTATCGAGAGCGGTTGGGCATCGACGCCGGTGAGGTGTCGATCGCGGTGGTCGTCCAGCGGATGATTCCCGCTGATGTCGCCGGCGTTCTGTTCACCGCCAACCCGTTGACCGGCCGCCGCGATCAGTTGGTGATCGATGCCAGCGCCGGGTTGGGCGAATCGGTGGTGTCCGGCCTGGTGTCGCCGGACCACTTCGTCCTCACGGCCGACGGCCGCCTCGAGGAGTGGTCGGCGGTGGCCAGGAAGTGGTCATCTCCGCAGCGGAGGGCGGCGGCACGACGCGCGAGACGGTTCGGCCACAACCGAACAGGTCCTCGACGCCAGACAGCTCGGTGAACTGGTGGCGCTCGGCCGGCGTGCCGTCGGCCTTTTCGGCCGGCCGCAGGACATCGAGTGGGCGGCAGCAGGCGAGGACATCTGGATTGTTCAATCACGCCCGATGACGGCTTTGCCGCCCGCTCCGTTCCGGCTCAACCCCTTGCAGCGCAAGGTCGGCCCGTTCTTCACCGAAATGTTCCAGCAGCGGCCGTACCCGCTGGACGTGTCCGGCTGGCTCAGGTACGGCATCGAGGACATGCTGGTCCGGATGGCGGCCAGCGTCGGCGTTGCCTTTCCTCCGCTGTCCACCGTGCTGCCGGAGGAGGATGGGGTTGTCGTCGGGCTGGTACCGCCGATTCCCCGCCCGACCCGCCGGATCGTCATGGCGCCGGTGTCGATTCGCCGCCGCGTCCGTCAGTTCGATGCCACAAGGTGGACCGCTGACGAGCGATTCAGCCAATTCCAGGCCTTGGGCGCAGAACTCACCCGAGCTGACACTGCAGGTCTGACCTGGCCTGAGCTGCTGGAATGGTCCGGCGCACCTTCGCCGGCATGCGGCTGATCACGGAGCTGCGTGTCTCGTACCTGCCGTCGGCGTTCGTCCCGCTACTGCGGCTGCGCCTGTGGCTGGTGGTGTTGGGTCGTCTCCGACTCGCTCCTGCACTGGTGGCCGGCGCCGAAACACGAACCACGCAAGCAAATCGGGCGCTCACCGAGCTCGCAGCAGGGGTTCGCGCCGACGTGCGACTGCGCCGGCTCTTCGAGGAGTTGCAGCCCGTCCAGTTGCTCGGACAGATCCACGCCGACGAGTCGTTGGTGCGGTGGCGCTCGCGGTTCGACGATTTTCTGGCGGAGTACGGGCATCGGGAATCGGTGAGCGTCGCCCTCAGCAGCTCACCGACCTGGTCGGAAGCTCCCGAACTCGTGCTCGGCATCATCAGGGCCCTGCTCGACGACCGGTCGCCGGAAACCCGTCGGATCGAAGATCCGATCGCGGAACTCACCACCCACCCGGCACTCCGCATCCGCCGGCTACGGGACCGGGTGCTCTCGGCCGTACAGGCGTCGAGGGTCGGGATGGGGCTACGCGAGGACACCCACTTCTACGCCACGAGGATGATCCCGCCTTTGCGGCTCGCGCTTCTCGAACTCGGCACTCGACTCCTTCGCCTCGGGGTGCTGGCCGAGTCCGGCGATGTGTTCCATCTGCGACTGGAAGAACTCCAGGCAATCAGCGACCCCGATGCGTTGCCGGGCGACGAGCGAGAGCGACTGCGGCGAACAGTGATTGCCCGCGCGGTGAAGCGGGAGGAATTGGCGCGTTTCCCGCTGTTGGATCCCGACTTGCTGTTCGCGCATCGGCGCCCCGTCAACGGTGCCCTGCTCAGCGGTGTCGGCGCCAGTCGTGGGGTCGCCTCCGGCGAGGTCAGCGTCGTCCACCGGCCCGAAGAATTCGGCAAGCTGCGGAGTGGCCAGATTCTCGTCTGCCCGTACACGAATCCATCCTGGACACCGCTGTTCCTGCGCGCGGCAGCCGTCGTGGTCGACGCTGGTGGGCTCGGGTCACACGCAGCGATCGTTGCGCGTGAATACGGCATCCCCGCGGTGATGGGCACCCGCAACGGGACCAGCGCCCTGTTCGACGGCCAACGGGTCACCGTCGACGGTGGCCGGGGCCTGGTCACCGCCGGCCCCGATGCCTGATCGGACCGTGCCTGATCCCGACCACAGGACGCTGCCCCGGCGGCGGGGAACGGCCCTGAATGCCGCCATTCTCGAGGCCACGCTCGCCGAGATCGCCGAGAAGGGTTACGCCGCCCTGACGATGGAGGGCGTCGCGGATCGTGCCGGAGCGAGCAAGGCCTCGCTGTACCGGCGCTGGCCGGACGTCACCCAGCTCGCACTTGCGGCCGCGTATCACGCGATGCCGCAGGCCGCCGCCGTACCCGATACCGGGAGTCTCAGGGACGACCTCTTGGCGGCTCTCCGGCAGGTCAGCGATCAGTTGGCGGGCGCCGCCGGCCAGGCCATTCGCGGCGTGCTCGGCGCAGGCCTTCGGGATCCTGCGGTGGCCGCGCAGGTCCGCGCGCACAGCCGCGGCAACACGACGGCGACGATGCGCGAGATCGTGAACCGCGCGCAGGCGCGGGGGGACTGCGGTCCTTCGGCGGTGAGCGAACGACGCCTGGAGGCCGGTCCGGCGATGCTCCGGCAACGGTTCATCTTCGGCGACGGCGTCATCGACGATGCCTACCTCCGGGAGGTCGTCGAAGAGGTGATCCTGCCGCTGCTCGCCGCCGCGGTGCCCGACTTGACCCGGCTCGGTATGGTTCGACCTATTCGAGGCGGCTGAACAAGCCCGGCCGCCGCTGGCCGAGGAGCGCGCCCATGTCCGGTCCAGTGCAATCCCAGGCATTGGGTGATGACGCCGCCCGGAATCTTGCCAACATCACCAAAACCGTTCCGCAAATGGCCACCATCAGCCCCCGGTGGCTGGTGCAATGCTGAACTGGGTACCGGTGGAGGCCGGATCTACCGGGTCAACCGGGTGCGCACGAGGACGTCGACATCCCGTGCGACAATTTCGACGAGTCGCCGCTGCCGGAGACATTCATCGACTACGAGAGAACCCCGGGAGTACCGGCTCAAGGCGGTGCACACGATCCTCGACGTGCACACCCGCGTCTCGGATCTGTACTCGAGTCCGCACGACCAGATCGCCCAGCAGTTGCGCCTGACCATCGAGGCCATCAAGGAGCACCAGGAAGGCGAACTGATCAACAGCCCCGACTACGGGCTGATCGCGAACACCCCCGAGAAGCAACGCTGTCCACCATCGCCGGGCCGCCGACCCCGACGACCTCGACAGCCTGCTCAGCAGGTGTGGAAGGAACCCGGATTCTTCCTCACCCACCCGCGGCGATCGCGGCGTTCGGCCGGGAGTGCACCCGGCGCGGGGTGCCGCCGCCCACGGTGAGCCTGTTGGGTTCGCAGTTCCTCACCTGGCGCGGTATCCCGATCATTCCGTCGGACAAGGTGCCGGTGGAGAACGGGAAGACGAGTATCTTGCTGATCCGCACCGGTGAGGCGCGCCAGGGCGTGGTCGGGCTGTTCCAGCCGGGCTTGGCGGGCGAGCAGGGCCCCGGGTTGTCGGTGAAGTTCATGGGCATCGACCGCAGCGCCATCGCGTCGTATCTGGTGTCGCTGTACTGCTCGCTGGTGATCCTGGTCGACGACGCCCCGGCGATTCTGACGAGGTCGACGTCGAGAAGTTCCACGATATGCCCCGACCTACCGCTGAACCGGTGACATCGCCACCACTTCCGGACGTCCCGCAAGTTGCCCGACTGGCTGCCGGACGAGGCGACGATGAACCGGCTCGCTGCCGA
>CAVXYU010000023.1:0-199789 GCA_963766015.1 uncultured Actinomycetota bacterium
TCTCAATCCGCGGTCTGGAGCGTAGCACCTATGCCGACTCGCTCTACGCGCTGTTCGGCCGGCCCTATCGCCGAGTCGGGCTGGTGAGTAAGCGGGGCCGCGCGGCGGGGCGGCTGGGGGGATAAATACATCGCCTCCCGCGACTCGCTCGCGCTGGATCCGGCGCGGATGACGAGTGAGGACCAGCTCCGGCATGCCCTGGCGCACGAGCTGGCGCACCGCTGGCAAGCCCGCGCCCCGGGCCAGATCCGCACCATCTGGCGGACGCGCGGGGGATCCCCGATCCCCGCCGCTACGGGCACCGCAATCCCTCGGAGCACCAGGCGGAAGCCGTGGCGTTCGCGGTCCACTTCCTTCAGTCAACCGCGGCATCCTCCGCGATCGATGGCGCGACACTGCTGGAGCAGTACGAGCTGCTGGTGCCGGGGACAGGCGCTATGGCCCGCTACCTCGCTCTGCAGCCGATCTACGCGCAGCACCCCCTGCGGCGCCTGCTCACCACGGGCGAGCGGAGCTGAGCGCCCACCGCTAACTTATCGGGGTCCCGACTCGAGGACCCAGTGCATCCCGAACTCCAGCTCCTGGTTCGTCTCCTGGTCGCGGCCGCGCTCGCCGGGCTTCTGGCTTTCAGCGCGAGCACGCCAGGAAATCCGCCGGGCTCCGCACCCACATGCTGGTCGGCATCGCGGCTGCCCTCTACACCACGATCGGCCAGCTGTCGGTGGCGGAGATCCCGCCCCACACGGAAGGACTCCGTGCCGACCCGATCCGCGTGGTACAGGCGGTGGCGATCGGCATCGGCTTTCTCGGCAGCGGAGTGATCTTCGTGAGTCGCCAGGAGGACCGGGTGCAGGGGCTCACCACCGCGGGGTCGATCTGGGCGACCGCAGCGATCGGACTAGCTGCCGGGCTGGAGCACTACGTCCTGGCCGCCGGCGCGACGCTCCTGCTGCTGTTCGTGCTGCGGGTACTCGCGAGGTTCGATGTCCAGGACTAGCGGTAAGGCGGTAAGGGGGACGGAGCCCGACCTGTCGTCCCGAGCGAAGCGAGGGACCTTCTCGCCGCTCTTCGATTTTTTCCCATGGCTGCGGCTAAGGGCGGCGCGCCACCGCCGGCAGTCGGGCGCCAACGCTACTGCCAACTTCCGGTTGAACTCCGGTTTCGGGTTTGGCCGAACCCTTTTTCCTCCCTACTACACGGGACTGGTCGGGCGAGTCTGGCGGTGATCCTGGTTTGCCGGCGACAGGCGGTCGTCGCTGAAGGTGGCCCGCTAATCGGCGGCGAGCGGCAGCGAGACGACGAAGCTGGCCCCGCGGTCCGGATTGTTCGCTGCCGATATGTGACCGCCGTGGGCTGTAAGGATCGAGCGACAGATCGCGAGCCCGAACCCCAGCCCGTCGCGCTTCGTCGTCACGAACGGCTCGAAGATGCTCGCGAGCGCGTCCGGGGCGATCCCCCTTCCCCCGTCATGGACCTCGATGCGCGCTTCACCGTGCGACGCGGTGGTGACGACCAGCAGGCGCTCGCCGGGGGGCGTGTCGCTCATCGCATCGCAGGCGTTCATCACCAGGTTTAAGACCACCTGCTGCAATTGCACGCGGTCCCCGAGGACCAACGGCGGGGGCTCCACAACCGGGTGCTGACGACCACGCCACGATGCTGCACGTCGCTGCGCAGCAACGCGAGCACCTCGCTGACCACGTCGTTCATCGACAGCAACTGCAGTTCGACCACTCCCTTCTTGACGAGGCGGTGCACGTGGTCGATCACCTCCCCCGCGCGCCGGTTGTCCGCCGCAATGTCCTCGAGAATCGCGTGCAGCTCGGCCGTCGCGGCGCCGTTGGCTTTCAGCAGGTGCTGCGCGACGCGAGTGTTCGTGAGGACCGCTGTGAGTGGCTGCTTCATCTCATGCGCCAGGGTGGCCGACAGCTCGCCGACCACCGCGACACGTCCCAGGTGTGCGAGCTCGAGGCGCTGCTCCACCGCACGCGCCTCGCTCTCCCCGAGCGCGGCCTGCGTCCGGCGTCGCCTGCGACGCTCGACCAGCAGCCAGAGGATCAACGCCGATTGCAGCAAAAGCACGCCGAGGGTCGCCAGGATGGTCGTCCGGTAACGCTCCCAGAGGGACGGCGTACGGAAGAGGACCTCGGTGTCCGGCGGAAGGCGGGCTTCGGACAAGCCCCAGCGCTGCAACTCCCGCCAATCGACGACCAGCGGGGTGGCGGCCACCTCCGCGGGGGGCATCGGCTCGCCCGGAGCGCGCCGAAGAACACGTACGAGCAGGCGACCCGTGCGCATGCCGTCGTCCGCGAAATCCATCACGCCACCACCGACGATTCCGTCGCCGACCCAGCCGCGCACGATCCCGTACACCGGCGCGGACGTGATCCGTGTAAGGCTGGCGATGAGGTCTCCGGTATTGAACTTCCATCCGCGCTGGTCCCGCGAGAGGGACGAGAAGATCACGATCGTCCGAGGTGGGATGTGACGGAGACTGTCGATGAGCGATCCGTAGGACCAATTCTGCAGCACCTCCAGCTCCATCCCGTTCAGGAGCGGCGTGATCTCGTGGAGCGCCGCCGAAAGCAGGAGGGAGTCCAGCGCCGAGGCCCCGCTCACCACCACGACGCGCTCCGCATGCGGCTGCAGCGCCCGCGCCAGCGAGTATGCCGAGACAAACGGCAACGGCTGCCGCCGTCCGGTCACATTCGGGGGGAGGGCGGAGAAATCAACGTTCGGTTCGAAGGAGAACCCGTACACGATCGGTACGCCCGGAAATCCCGATGCCGAAGGAAACGGCGGAGGAGCACCGGCTGACGTCACTCGCCTTCAATCTCACCGGCGTGGACACTGTCGAAGAGATGGGACCGTTCGAAATCGCCCCCGGAACACAATGGGATACCGACGATGCCTTCGACCACGGCATGTTCCCGCCCAAATCCGCGTACTCGCGGTACGAGGGACGTGCGGTCAGGAAATACCCGAAGATGGGCGACATCTCGGTCCGATCCGCCCTGACGATTCATCGGGGCACGGTGAACCGGTCGCAGCTCAGCCGTCCGGTCCTCGTCATCGGCGTCGACGCCCCGGGTGCCGGGAACGCCGAGCACCACGACCCGGCAGTGACCCGCAAGTTCTGGGAGGCGCTGCCGCCGGCTGTGAGAGATCACCTGCACTGCCCGATCGTCGACACCCTGACGCCGATCACGCAGAAGCACACGATCGAGGGTTTGGTCATGGGCGAGGCCTGACCAGCAGTCGGTGTTCCCACGGCGGACCGTCGTCGACGCCCGTTCCATCCCGGTGTCCGGAACGGTCGTTTTGCGGCCCTCTGTCGAATTGCGTTGTGCTGGCTTGATTCTCATCGACGGGCAACTGGCTGCCCACCCGGCAGCGGGTGGCTGACGCAGCTACCCTTCCGCCATGAAAACCGTTGCGCGTCAGGCATTGACGCTCGCCGTCTCAGCCGCCGTCGCCCTGGGCATGGGGGTCACCCCGCTCGCGGCAGCGACTCCGTCCGCTGCCTCCGGGCATCCCGCTGCCGCTCAACCGTCCGTCGTCCCGCAGCAACACGGGACGCGGCATCGGGCCCGTGATCCGCTGGTCATCGGCCACCGGGGGGCTTCGGGCTACCGCCCCGAGCACACCCTGGCCAGCTACGAACTCGCCGCTCGGATGGGTGCCGACTTCATCGAGCCGGACCTGGTATCGACAAAGGATCACGTCCTGGTCGCCCGCCACGAAAACGACATCACCGGCACGACGGACGTCGCCGACCATCCCGAGTTCGCCGCCCGGAAGACGAGAAAATCCATCGACGGTGAGCCCGTCACCGGCTGGTTCACCGAGGACTTCACACTCGCCGAGATCAAGACACTGCGGGCGAAGGAGCGGCTGCCTGCGCTCCGTCAGCGGAACACGATCTACAACGGCCTCTTCGAGATTCCCACCTTCACGGAGGTTCTTGCCCTGCGCAAGCGACTCAGTCGCGAACTCCACCGCGACATCGGCGTCTACCCGGAGACCAAGCATCCGACCTACTTCCGATCGATCGGTCTGCCATTGGAGCCGCTGTTGGTCCGGGCCCTGCAACGCGCCGGTTTGGACCGGGCGAAATCGCCGGTTTTCATTCAGTCCTTCGAGCTCACCAACCTCAAGGATCTGCGCACCAAGTACCACGTTCGGACGAAACTGGTGTTCCTCACCAGCCCGACCGGCGCGCCGTTCGATCTGTCCAGTACCGGGCAGACGGACACCTACGCGAGCCTGACCACGCCGAAGGGACTCGCCCGCATCTCGGCATACGTCAACGGCATCGGGCCGGACAAGAACCAGATCATTCCGAGGGACGCCCAGGGCGTCCTGGAGAAGACGTCCACCAGCCTGGTCGACGATGCCCATGCGGCCGGCCTGCTGGTGCATCCGTATACGTTCAGGGCGGAAAACGACTTCCTACCCGCCGACTATCGATCCGGTACCAATCCGGCAGATTACGGGCGGATCCTCGAGGAAATAGACCGGTTCCTGGATACCGGCATCGACGGTTTCTTCACCGACCAGGCCGATATCGGCGTTCTGGCGCGGGACCTCCATGGGGCGCAAGGCTGAGGTGGTGGCGAGCCCTGTGATTGCTTCCGCCCGCGGTGGTAATTACCTGGGGTAAGGCACCGCGCCCTGGTACCCGGGAATTTCGGCAGGAGCCCCAGGTTCGGCCGGTTGAGAAAACAGCCGGCCGAACCGACCACGGCGAAGAAGCTGTGGTAGCCGCCCAGTACCCGCCGACCGGGATGCTTGTTCCTCCGGGCGTCACGGTCCTGGAACCGGCCGCCGGTCGGACCTGCCGGCGGAGTCAGGCACGCAGCGAACGGGCGAGCCCGGCCAGCAGTCGCACGGTGAGCGGGCCGTCGCCGAGGCTCATCCGGACCAGGTCATCGAAGGCCGGCTGGCTGCGCGCCGCGGCCAGGACGCCTGCGTCGATGAAACGTGGGGCGCGGGTCAACCGGGCGGCCAGATCGGTCGATCGGAGGTGCCTTCCGAGGGAGCAGCGCATCGCCGCGCGGTAGCCGGCGCCGGCGCCGGCGCCCTGCGCTGCCGCGTACCCGGCCAGCGCGCCGGACAGCACCGCGTAGAAGATGCCCTCGCCGCTGAGCGGGTTGATCAACGACAGCGCATCGCCGGCCAGCATGATCCGGCCGTCCGCCACCCGCGGCCGTCCCGGCGAGAGTGGAAGCCGGTGCGCGCGGAGCCGTTCGGGCTGCCCGACGCCGGGCAGCAGCGCGGCCAATCGCTGCATCATCACCCCCCTTGTCACCGGTTCGTCGGCCAGCATCTCGCCGTAGCCCACATTCGCTGTACCGTCGCCGATTGGAAAACTCCAGGCATACGCGGGCCAGCGGTGGCCGCTCATGGTGATCCACTGGCTCCCGCGCTGCTCGGGTAGTTCCGGCGCGTATCCCCGGATGGCCAGCGCCACGGTTTGCCGGCCGGTTGTTGCCGCGACAGTCGTTCTGCGCACGAACGACTCCGCACCGTCCGCCCCGATGACGGCGCGGGCCCAGTGCGTCCCGTCGATGACGACATCGTCGCCCTGTTGGCAGACGGACCTCACAGTTCGTTGCTCGAAAACCGCTCCGCGGGCGAGGACGTCATCGATCAGACGGGCGTCGAAGATCTTCCGCGGGATGGTGTGCACGACCCGGGCCATTGTCCGTTCCGCCACCGCCCCGCCCGGCGCGGTGAGCCGGAGAGCTCCGATCGACGGGTATCCGTCCACGACGGCGCCGATGTCGAACCGCAGCGAGTCCAGGACATCGAGGACCTCGGCGGCAATGCCGTCACCACATGCCTTGTCCCGCGGGAACCGTTGCCTGTCGACGAGCAACACCCGGGTGTTCCGGTTCTGCGTCAGCGCAGCCGCCGCGGCCGCGCAACCGGCTGGGCCGGCTCCGACGATCACCAGGTCCCAGTCCTGCGGCACCCCGCCGACCCTACCGGGGCCGGTTGCCAGGCAAGCCCAATTCGGGTCCTTGGCCTCTGTCGGCAAGGACCGATGGCGGCAACTCTGAGAAATGGACATTGACCGGCATCGAGGAGGACAGCGATGACCACCTTCGAGTCACACCGGGCACGGACAGAGGCCCGCGACGGCGTGAGTACCGACCGGGCGCCGAGCGCGGAACACGAGACAGCACTGCAGAAGTACCTGACCACATCGGCCTACCTGTCCACCTCTGCGGTGGTTCGCCATCCGGGGCGGGTGCCTGCGCGTGGGCCTCTCGACCATGCCCGCCCTGCCGCCGGTGGTCCGGTGGTCGTCGCCGTGGACGGCTCTGCGTGCGCGCGCGCCGCGGCGGAATGGGGGGCCGCCGAGGCGGAGCGCCGAGGCACCGGCCTGCGGCTCATCAACGCGTATGTCCTTCCCCCGGCCGGCTATTCGGCCTACAACCCCTACCCGCCGAATGTCCTCGGACAGCTGCGGGAGGAGGGTCGCTGCCTTCTCACGGACACCGTCACCGAGGTGCGCCGGCATCACCCAGGGGTGAGCGTGACGACGAAGATGGTCTACGGCGATCCGAAGCGGGTGATCGCCAAGGAATCCGCCGGGGCCGCAGTCACCGTGGTCGGGGCGCTCGGCCGCAACCGGATCGCCGTGGCCCTCGGTTCCGTCGCCGCCAAACTCGCCCATTCCAACCCGGCTCCCGTGGCGGTCATCCATCCGGGTCGGCAGCCCCGCAGTGGTCCCGTACTGCTCGGCATCGACGGCACGACCGGTGACGAAGCGGTCGACTTCGCGTTCGCGGCGGCGGACCTTCGGGGCTGCGGGCTGATTGCGCTGCACTGCTGGACCGATGAGATGGTGGACGGCTTGGTGCAGGAGCAGTACGCGGCGACCTTCGGCGGTCTGCCCAACGCCGACGGCGAGGCGGAATGGCTGACCGGGAGGCTGGCCGGCTGGATGTCCCGGTATTCGGACGTCACCGTCGAGCAGCTGACCACGGACCGACCTGCAACAACCGCTCTGCTGGACAGAGCCGCGACCGCCCAGCTGGTGGTCATCGGGCACCGCGGTCACGGAGCGCTGGCCGGCCTTGTGCTGGGCTCCACCGGGCAGGCAATGATCACCCGCTGTGCCGTACCGGTCGTCATCGTGCCACCGGCCAAGGATCATTGACCTGCAGTCACTGCGGCCCCGGGCAGGCGTGCGTGGCCGATCAGATCGCCAGTCCGTGCCGCATCGCCAGGGCGACGGCATGTGCGCGGTCACGCGCACCGAGCTTGAGGAACACCCTGCGGGCCGCGTTCTTGACGCTGTCCTGGGACAGCTCCAGATCGTGCCCGATCTCGAGATTCGAACGGCCCCTGCTGATCTCGCGTAGCACGCCCAGTTCGCGTTCGGTCAGCGGCGATCGGCGCCGCACGGCTTGCGGGTCCGCTCGCTGCGGGAGTGGCGGGTGGACCGAGGAATGCCGGGGCTGATGCGTGTCCCACTGCATCACCCCCGACGCACCGTCGGCGACCGCGGCGGCGAGAACCTGTGCATCGCCGGCCGCTCCGAACACGACCACAACCGCCGACGGATACGTGTCGAGGACCATCCGCATCGCGTGCTGCCCCAGGTACCGAGTCCCGATGCACCCCGATGAGGACGACATGCGGCATGCCGGTCAGCAGGACGTCCAGTGCCGACCGGCCATCCGGTACCGCGGCGACGATGGTGAAGTGGGACAGTCGGCGGGTCAATGCACTGCGCGCGACCACTCGATCGTCGCAGATCGAGCGCCGTCCGGGTGAGCGTCGCGGGGCCATCGTTCAGCATCACCTGAGGCATGTGCCCCTCACTTCCACCAGGAACCACGACGCGCATCGCCGCACCCTTCTGATACGGATGAACCAGTACCAGCGGATGAACTGAACCAGAAATAATCGAAAAAGACATATCAGGCAGCAGTGGTTGGGTGTGGACCTGAGCCGCGATCCGTCAGGCGGCTCCGGGTTCGCGCGGGGCCGGAGCCGATGCCTACGCCATCCGCGTGAATTCGCCGGTCAACGGAACCGTTGCCTGCTTGGTGCGCCCGGTCGCCGGTCATTACTGCAGTGTCAGGTTGTTTCCAGGAAAAGAGACTCTGATGGCCACCGGTGAAACCGGGTTCAAAGATGTCGGTTTCGATCTGATCTCGCTGCAGTACCACTCGCTCAAGGCCGCCCACGACTACGGCCAGTACGCCCGCAACGCCGGCCGCGAGGACATCGCCTCGTTCTTCGAGGAAGTCATGTCCCAGGACTCGCAGCGGGCGGCGCGCTGCCATCAATTCCTCAGCGAACTGGCCGGCAGTTCCCAGTCCGGATCGGCAATGAACTGAAACCGGCGTGGTGAGGTCCGGGGGTCCACGGGCTCGTTGACCTTCGTCGGGACTGCGACGACGATCATCCGCTTCGGTGAGCTGACGCTGCTCACGGACCCGAATTTCCTGCACCGTGGGCAGCGGGCCCACCTGGGGTACGGGTTGTCGTCCAAGCGGCTCACCGAGCCGGCGCTGTCCATCGCCGAACTGCCCGAGCTGGACGCGATCCTGCTCTCGCACCTGCACGGGGACCATTGGGATCGGGTCGCCAACCGTGGGCTCGACCACGACCTACCGGTCCTCACCACCCCGCACGCCGCCCGCCGATTGCAGTGGCGCGGCTTCCCACGGGCGATCGGGATCCGCACCTGGACCGCCCACCGCATCACCAAGGGAAACACCACGGCGACGATCACCGCACTCCCCGGCCGTCATGCGCCGGGCTGGACCCGGCGACTGTTGCCGCCGGTCATGGGCACGATGCTGGAACTCGGAACGGTTTCCGAGCCGGCCCGACAGCGGGTGTACATCTCGGGCGACACCCTGCTGGTGGAGGAGCTGAAACAGATCCCCGAGCGTTTCCCGGACATCGACACCGGGTGTTGCATCTGGGCGGAACCACCCTGCCCGGTGGACTGGTGGTGACGATGGACGCCCGACAGGGTGCCGGTGCGGTCGAGCTCATCGGCGCCGGCACCAACATCCCCATCCACTACGACGACTACTCGGTCTTCCGCTCATCGCTGGCCGATTTCCGGGCGGAGGTGGATCGTCGGGGCCTGTCGGGTCGCGTGCGCTACGTCGCCCGAGGGGACACCGTTCCGCTGGTCCGCCCCGATTAGCCGGGTCGGCTGGTCCGGCTCACGTGCCCTTGGTGAGATCGGCCGACCCCTCGGGCTGCGCGACACACAGCCAGATGGCTGCCGGTTGGACAGTGACGTCGAGCACCCGACCCGGTTCGATCACGTCGCCGTCCAGTTCGCGAGGCTGCGGGCGGGTGCTGCGCACGGTGATCCTGGATCCGCGCATGATCTGCATGCTCGGCACCTTCGGCCGGCGGAGCAGGATGGCCAGTGCCATCGCGGCCCAGTGTCCGAGATGGCGTGGCGCGAGAATGGCCACCTCGAGGACACCGCTGTCCGGCTGGGCGTCAGGTAGCAACCTGATCCCGCCCTGCAGCCGGCCGACGTTGCCGACCAGGATGGTCCGGGCCCTGGTGCGCAACGGCGGCTGACCGTCGATGACCACCTCGACACTCATCGATCGGTCCAGAAGGTGCCGCAGTGCCGTCAGGACGTAGGCGGGAGAACCGATGCGCGCCTTCAGTTCCGGTGACGTCCCTGCCATGATCGCCGCGTCGAAGCCCATGCCGGCGAGGACGGCGAACACGTCGCCGTCAACTCTGCCGACATCCAGATGACGCCGACCGCGTTCGACCGCCAGTCGGACTCCTGCTGCCGGATCATCGGGCAGGCCGAGATTCGTCGCCAGCAGGTTGCCTGTACCTGCCGGCAGCAGGGCGAGTGCGGCCTCGGTGCCGATCATCCCGGCGATCACTGAGCGGACGGTTCCGTCACCGCCGCAGACGAAGACAACGTCGGCACCCTCGGCCACCGCCCGGCGAGCCTGTCCGGTGCCCGGGTCCTCGCGAGTCGTCTCGATCCAAGCCGGCGCCGGCCAGCCCGCGTCAGCAAGCGCTGCCTCGATCACCGCGCGCCGGTCGGCGAGGTCCTGCACCCGAACCGGGTTGACGATCACCGCTGATCTGAGCGGTTCGACGTCGCGTGCGCCGCGGTGACCGTCAGCGCGCTCGCCGCCCACGTCGACATCGGTCGGTTCGATTGCCACGGCGATCGCCTTCCGGGATAATCGGTCCGCAGGAAAACGGCCACTCGCCGGAACACCCGGCATGCGTCTGAACCTAGCCGACGCACCTGCCAGGCGTTTGCCCGGCGCCCCGCGCGGGTACCAGACCGGTATCACCCGATCACTTCGACGAAGGAGTGGCCTCGGGCGATTCGCGGCCCAGTGGCCGTGGTCGTCGTCGGCGTTCAGCACGGAGCGACCGAACCGACAGGAACTGGGTAGGTGGGTGTCGGCGGAGCCGCGCCACGCGAAAGGGCGACAATGAGTACTGCCGAATTACACGATCACGACTGGAATCTGCAGGCCAGAGACGAGACCGCGATGCAGCGTCTCGACCGTAACTGGGCCGACCTGTTGCAGGAACTCCGGGTCCTGCAGACCGGGGTGCAACTGCTCACGGGGTTCCTGCTGACGCTGCCGTTCCAGACCCGGTTCGCCGAACTCACCGGCTTCCAGATGGGGATCTACCTCGCCACCGTCGGCCTTGCGGTCGCGTCCATCGGTTTCCTGATCGCCCCGGTGAGCCTGCATCGCATCCTGTTCCGGCGGCACGCCCGTCACCTGATGGTGACGTTGACACACCGCCTCGCCGTGATCGGCGTCGCGCTGCTGTCAGTGGCGATCACCGGCGTCGTGCTGCTGATCTTCGACGTGGTCGCAGGGCGGACGGTCGGCGTGACCGCGGCCGCCGCCGCCGCGCTGCTACTGGCGACCCTGTGGGCGGCCCTGCCCTGGTATGCGCGCACGGTCAACGATCGGGAACCGGATGCCGAACTGGACGATGCGGAGCCTGTGCACTCGCTGACATAGGCGACCTTTCGGGCCGCTCAGCCCGTTTCGCGGCGCTGCCGATGACCGAGGTCGGTGGGCTCCAGTCGGCGCTGCTGCCCGGCGTTTTCCGGCGGCCGCACACGCTGGTGGTGCACGTGGTCGGGCATGGCACCGGTGCGGAGCACCGTATCGGCGACCCCCCGGATGGACTGGTGGGTGTGCTCGCTCGCCCTGCTCAACAGGTCGGCGGCCTGCACGGCGCTCAGGTGGTGCAGTGCCATCAGGATGCCGACGGCCGCTGCGATGCGCTGATGCCCCGGAAGGGCCAACCCTTGACCGGCATTGGCCCGCAGGTCGGCAACCTGAGCGGCCAGTCGATGCTGCTCCACGATCGCGGTGGCGTGTCCCACCAGCAATTCGATCACACCGGCGTCGGCCTCCGTGGGTTGGTAGCCGTCCGTCCATCGGCAGACAAGTATGCCGCTGTACTCACGGCAGTCCCCTGCCGCGGACGAGAAACGAACCGCAACAGAGTCTTTCCCGATCGCCGGACCGCCCGCGTCGCCGCTCGATGCCGGGAGATCCTCCCCGTGCGAGGCACCGTCCTCCGGCGCCGTACCGTCACCCGACGGACGCCGGATCCGATAAAAGTGCCCACCGTGCTCGGTGATCGCGACCGTGCATTCGTCCGCGAGCGACGGAGCGATGACCTCCGCCAACTGACCGAGAACTTTGACGGGCTCGACCGAAGGCGTCAGCCGACGAATGTGTTCGGAGAGGCCCCTGAGGTCCAGTCGGCGCCGCTCGTCGTGGTCCGGCACCAGCGACAGACGTGGATGGTCGCGCACGTGCTCACTCATGTCTCTCCCCCGGCACGTGGGCCTGACCGGCGCCTACCGCGCTCCGCCTGGACCCACGGCAAGAATAGGGGTCGGCGGGACCGCGAACGGTCACAATCTGATGAAGTCCTGCGGGCCGTGCATCGGGTCGCGTCCGACGAGATCCGACGACGTGTGCCTGGCTCCCCCGGTGACCGCGCACAGGGGTCATGTCTTCCATATCGGCGGCCGGCCGCCCGGTCAGGGATGCGACTTCCGCGCTGGTGTCCATTCCCGACGGCGCCCTGGTCGTCGACGACGCCGGCCGTATCATATTCTGCGGTGAGCACCGTCGAATACCGACGCAATTCGCCGGCCGGCCGGTGGAGGACCATCGACCCGGATTTCTGATTCCTGGCCTCATCGACACACACGCGCACCAACGGCGGACATTCAGCGGCGACGTCTACGGCGGCGGTCAATTGCTGGAGTGGCTGACCAATTGCATTTTTCCCGCTGAGGCCCTCCGGCGCGGCCTCCGCATCGTGAGCGGACGCGGCATCGGGCCGGCCACCGCCGCAGCGCTCGTCACCAGCCCGGACGACGCGCTCCGGCTGAGCCGGGACGAGATCACACGATGGCACGCAGCCGAGACCGGCGATACCGCAACAGCACTCGCGCAGGTGGCGATCATCCCCAGGTTCGCGCTGTCGGTGACGCGAGAGACCCTTCGACTGGACACCAATGACGGCTAATACCTTGCCGGTTCCCAGGTTGGCGACCCCTTTTGTTTCTCGGGTCGCGGTCGATTCTCGCGCGCGCGGTTCATTGTGCGGACGAAGAACTCGCCCGAATTGGCGGAGACGCGCACAACCATCGCTCATTGTCCGGTATCCCAACCATTTCTCGGCTCGCGAACCATGCCGTGGCGTCGCACCATTGTGACCGGCGTCTGCGTCGGTTCTGACTCCGGCGTCGGCGGCGAATGGCTCATACCGAAGGTGCTCACCGACGCCTTCAAGGGCCACATTTCCGAACCGGGGCCGCCGGGTGTCACAGCAGCCGGCGGGAATGCTCCGGCTGGGCACCGTGGGCGGTGCGGGGGCACTCGACTTGCATGACCGCATCGGTCAGTTCCACACCGGTCGGGATGCCGACCTGGTCGATCCCCGCCGTTGGCCGTCGCCGTCCAGCGCGATCGAACGCCGATCGCGGCCGGAAGATCGGGCCTCCGAGCTAACGGCCGACGACCGGCGGCTCAGCCACCAGACGACCGTCCCCGCGGTCGACGATCGTCCAGACCAGTACCTCCTCGCCCGCCGATCCGATCTCCTTCTGATGGAAGTGAACGGCGCCCGCTGTCATGGCGCCTGTTCCGATCAGCCGGTAGTCGTGGCCGTCCCTGGTCACCGTGACCGTCGTTGCACCCACCACATCGCCGAGCCCACCGGGCACATGGCCGGCTACCTCGGTGACTGTGTAATCGTCTTCGCTGAGCACTGCGCTCCCCTGTGTCGTCATCATCGAATTCATGTCCGTCTCGTTGACCTCGGCGGCGCGCGATGAAGCTGTCCGCGCGCCGGTTGCATGGTTCCGTCGAGCCGGCACCTCACCTCGCCGGTGGGGATCGAACAGAGTCGGCCGATCATCGCGGGCGTCAGGCCCTGGGCGGCCAGCCTGCGCAGGGCCGCCGCCGCCGATGCCCGCGCCGCCTGCTGTTCTGCCCGCTCTGCCGCCTCGGCCGCCTCCATGACATGCCGAGCGGACGAGATTGCGGCGGCCCGCCGGTCGGCGGCCTCGGTGATCGCACGGCGGGACATGGCGACCGCCTGCTGCACCGCGGTGACGACAGCGGCATCAACACCTGCGGCATCGACAGGAACGGCATCCACAGGAACGGCATCGACCAGCGCCGTCGTGCCCGGCGTGCCCATCAGAACGCGGCCGCGGGCGAGGCGACGAAGGAACCGTCGACGGCCGCTGTGATGTCCCAGACCCGGACATCCCTTCCATCGCGTCCGGGATCCTTCTGGTGGAAGCGCACGCCGACCGGGGCCTCGCAGCCCGAGCCGAGCATCTGGACGGCGTCGCCGTTCCGGATCAGTGTCACGCACACCTCGCCCCGGAAATCCTCGAGCGAGCGGGGCGTGCGACCGTCGACGTCGGTGACGGGATAGAGCTGTCCGGAGCCGACGGATTCGTCTGCAAGGAATGTCATTGTCGTCCTCTGCCTTCCTTCGGTGTTCGTCGCGAGCGGAAAAGGGTCCAGCTCGCAGGGTCGAAAGACGCACCGCTGTCAGCGATCCGGCGTGCCACCTCGGGGACCGTCAACTCGTGCTGCGCGGAGTACGCCCGCAGAACCGCCGTTGCCGCGTCAGCTGCGATGCCGTAGCGCTGCATCAGGATTCCCTGAGCCCGGCCGATCGCATTCTGGACGTCCATGGCGCTCCGGACCCGCCACTGGCCCTGCGCATATGCCAGCACCACCGACGCCTGCGCCGCGGCCACGTTGGCGGCGGCCAGCGTCACGGCGTCGGCACAGGCCGGGCGCCGGCCGTACAGACTCAAGGCACCGACCGTGACGTCGGTGAACAGTCGCAGAGTCAGGACCGAGCGGATACCTGTGCCGGCCGCCAGCGTCGACCAGCCGGGCCACCGCCGCTCCCGCCGCAGATCGACGGAAGAGACGTGCAGCAGCGGTTCGGCGCTCACAACGTCGAGCATGGGCCCCTCGCCGATCAGATACTGCAACTCATCGAGCCGGCATGCCGATGGTGACGTCCTGCTCACCGAGCGCAGCACGCCGCCCGCCTCGACCACGGACATGCCACACGCGTCCCACGGGCCGGTTTCGATCGCCGCGCCGACCACCCGGTCGAGCGCAAGTTCGACCGACGGTGCGGCGACCGCGGACCTGATGGTCTCGGCGACCAGCCGACCAGGTGCGACGGCCGGCGCCTGACGGGGCAGGCCGGCGAAGTGACCGCCGAGGAGACGTCCATCGTGATCTTCGGGCCGATCGGCGCCCGGGCCGGAGTCCGGACCGGAGTAGGGTTCCGCGCTGGAGACGTCGACCTCGAGCTCATCGTCGTTGCGGACGGGCGTGAGTGTTTCGGGACGGGACCGTTTGCCGTGCCGCCTGCGCGGCCGGCCCTCCATCTCCGGCAGCCGGTTGAGGTACCGGGTTGTCGACGGAGCGCCCGCGTCACGAAACGGCACCGGCCACGAGTCCTCGATCATTACCCTCCTCCTCCTTGTCATGCGGGGAGATCACCCGCTCCTTCACGGCTCATTGAAGACAAGTGCCGAGCCCGCATCGCATGACGCGGAACACAGTCGTCCGGGCGCGTCAGCCTGTTCGAAGGCCCGAGGAGCACGAGATCCCTACGTTCGATCAGCGACCCGCCCCGGTCCTCCGTCATGCCCCGTTCCCGCGCGACTCTTCATAGGTGACAGTGACGTCAGGACGGTGCGTATAGGAACAAAGCGGACGAAACCGCCGACGCTGATTGATTTTGCAGCGTCCACAGTTGAGTTCGGGCGCAATGCGCTCGAACAGGTGAAGAGGTGAGCGCGATGCAGCCCCAGAGTCGTCGAAGGGAGCGCAGGCTTTCCCCCGCCGTCGTCGCTACAACCCCCCGGGGTATTGACGTCGTCTCCCGGGTACCGTCGCAGCCACGAATGACGGTCTGCCCTGGCTTGACCGCGTTCGCAGAAGTGAACGGCGGGTTAGCATTCGGATCGTCAGCGGTCGAGGTCCGGACCGCTCCGGGAAGGGGGATGCGTGCGGGACTCCCCGGCGGATCCGCCGGCGCTCGATCCCGACGGCGAGGACGCCATCCTCGACCTCGTGCCCATCGTCCGACGGGTGATCGCGGCCCGGGTGCGGGATCACCAGATCGTCGACGACCTCGCGCAGGAGACGATCGCCCGGATGATGGTCGCCCGGGACCGGCTCGAGCCCGACGCTTTGGCACCGTACGCGGTCGCCATTGCCAGGAACCTGGTGATCGCAGCCGGAAAGGGCGACGACCAGGCCCGGCGGAAGGCGCACCTGATGGTCGACGGCAAGGAGGACCTCCGACCCGACGACCGGGTGTTCCGCCGCGAGGAGATCACCGTGGTCGGGGCCGCGCTGTCCCGGTTGGCGCCGGCGGAACGGGCCGTGCTGCTGGCCCACGAGGTCGAGGGGACAGGCACCGCGGAACTGGCCGCCGAACGGAACTCCAGCCCTGGGGCGATCGCCGCCCAGCTCAACCGGACCCGGGCAAAACTGCGAGCCGAGTACCTGATCGCCGATCGTGCGGTCCGGCTGCCCACCGACCGGTGCCGTCCCGTGCTCTACGCGCTGTCCGCCGGGGACCGCCGACGGCAACGCGAACTGGATGCCGCCGGCCATCTGCTGGAATGCGACGAGTGCCTGGAGCTGAGCGCGGATCTGTTCGAACGGCGGCCGCCCAAGGAGAGCCAGGACGAAGCGAGGGTCCTGGTTGCCGTGGATGCCGACGTCGTGACAGCCCGGCAGCGGGGTCGGGAGATCGCCGCTCGGGCGGGCTTCAGCGCCACCGAACTCACCGTCATCGCCACCGCGATCTCCGAGATCGCCCGCAACATCGTCAAGTTCACCGAACGGGGCGAGATCCTGATCAGGATGGTGGACGAGCCCGGCCGGCGTGGCGTCACGGTGGTGGCCAGGGACGCCGGTCCCGGAATCGTGGACCTCCCCCGTGCATTGCGCGACGGCGTCAGCAGTTATCAAGGCCTGGGCCTGGGCCTACCGGGCGCCCGCCGCCTGATGGATGAATTCGACGTGGTTTCCGAAAAGGGCAAGGGCACCACGGTCACGATGGCGAAATGGCGATGAGCGGGAACAAGCATCACAACAGCAACGGTTCGGTGGCCATCCGCAACCGCACACCGCAGATACACGACAAGGGAGCACGACGATGACGACAGAGACCGCAGAGATGGATGGGGCCTCCGGCGACGACCTGCTGCCCGAATTGGTCGCGCACCTGCGGGAGGCTCGCACCCAGCTCCGTCAGGAATGGGCATCGCGGATCACCGATGCGCAGTTGCTCTCCGCCATGACGCACCAGGAGATCTTCACCGAAGCCACCTCGGTGTATGACAACTACGTCGAGGTCCTGGAGACCGGCAGCGTCGAGGCCCTGCAGCATTACGCCCGCGACCTGTCGGAACGGATCATTCCGCGGGGGGTCGAGACCAATGAGGTACTCGGGATCGTGCTGCTCCTGCGAGACGTCCTGGCCCGCTCGCTGTTCGAGAAGTACCACTCCGACTTTCCTTTGCTCAACCGCATTCTCGACGCGTACGAGCCGGCCGCCAACCGGATCGCGAACACTGTCGCGGTCAGCTTCGTCGAAGAGCGGGAGCGGGTGATCCGCCAACAGCAGGACGCGATCCGCGAGCTGTCCACGCCGGTTCTGCAGGTCCGCGAGAGGCTGCTCATCCTGCCGATCATCGGGATGCTCGACACCCAGCGTGCGCGCCAGGTCACAGAACAACTTCTCCGCGCCATCCGGACGCATCGTGCGAAAGTGGTTGTCGTGGACATCACCGGCGTGCCCGACATCGACGAGTCGGTGGCGAATCACCTCGTCCAGACGGTGGATGCCTCGCGCCTGATGGGCGCCGGCGTGATCGTCACAGGCCTGTCCTCGGAGATCGCCCAGACCCTCGTGACGATCGGGGTGGACCTCAGCAAGATCATCACCGTCGGCGATCTGCAGGGCGGGATCGAAGAAGCCGAGAGGATTCTCGGCTTCAAGGTGATCCGGTCGGACGATGCCGAACGATAGCGCCGCCGGGTCGGTCCGACCGCCGCTGGTCTCCATCCTCCGGCAGGGGACGTACCTGATCGCCTCCATCCACACGGCCCTCGACGACACCCAACTGGTCCGATTCCAGCGGGATCTGATCGAGCAGGTCGGTCGTGATCGCGCCCGCGGCATCATCATCGACGTCGCGGCGCTCGACGTGCTCGACTCGTTCGGCACTCGCACGCTGCGCAACATCGCCCACATGGCCCTGCTCCGCGGAGCGGTGACGGTGATCGTCGGCATCCATCCTGACGTTGCCTTCGCAATGGTCCGGCTCGGCATGGACCTCGACACCGTCCGCACCGCGCTCGATCTCGACGAGGGCCTGGTCGCCCTCGACGAGTTCACCGGCGGCGGCCGGATCGGGCCCGATCGCCAACGACAGAGACGACGCCCGCCGCCGCTCGGTCAGCAGTGAGCAGCCCCGCAGACCGGCTGGCACGCAACTACCCGCCGGCGTTCCTCGCCTTCCTCGCCGACCGGAAGGAGAAGAACCTCGCCCGCGCCTACGAACTGGGCCGCGATGCGCTCGCCGACGGCATCAGCCTGCTCGACCTGATCCGAACCCATCACGTGGTGTTCGGACAGGTGCTGGGCACCGCATCCACCGCTGCCGATGTCGCGGAGACCGTCGATGCCGCGGCCGCCTTCCTGGTCGAGTCGCTGGCACCGTACGAGATGGCACGCCGCGGATTCATGGAGAACGCCGCGGCACCACGGCCTCCGGGGGCCGCAGAGCCGCGGTGAGCGGCGGACATCAGCCCGCCGCTTCCCCGTCAGCCTGCAGCTCCCCATCGGGCCGCAGCAGCCGGTCAGCCCACCGCTGCCCGGCCTGCCTCGAGCCGCGCGACCGGCACCCGGTAGGGCGAGCAGGACACGTAGTCCAACCCGGCGGAGTGGAAGAAGTGAATGGACTCCGGGTCTCCACCGTGTTCGCCACAGACGCCGAGCTTGAGCCCCGGCTTCGTCCGGCGACCCTCCTCGGCGGCGATCTTCACCAACCTGCCGACCCCGTCGGCGTCGATGCTCTCGAACGGTGAGACGGTGAAGATGCCCTTCTCCAGGTACGACGCGAACAGGGTGGCCTCGACGTCGTCCCTGGAGAATCCCCACGTCGTCTGGGTCAGGTCGTTGGTGCCGAAGGAGAAGAAGTCGGCCGCGTCGGCGATCCGGTGCGCGGTCAGGGATGCACGCGGCAACTCGATCATCGTGCCGATCGGGAACGTCACATCCACCCCGGTCTCCTCGATCACCTCCGCGATGATGCCGTCCGTCTCGTCGCGCACCAGGTACAGCTCCATCACCGATCCGACCAGCGGAACCATGATCTCGACCGACGGATGCTTACCGGCCTTGATCAACTCACACGCAGCCTCGGTGATGGCCCGTACCTGCAGCGCGAACAGCCCGGGGGTCAGCAAACCCAGGCGGACGCCGCGCAGACCGAGCATCGGGTTCGATTCGTGCAGCCGTTCGACCGCGGCCAGCAGCTTCTCGTCCGCGGGGTCGACCTTGCCGAGGGCCTTGGCCACGCCCACCTTGACGGCGAGTTCGGTCCGGTCCGGCAGGAACTCGTGCAGCGGCGGGTCCAGCAGCCGGATGGTGACCGGCAGACCGTCCATCGCCGTCAGCAACTCGATGAAGTCCTGCCGCTGCAACGGCAGCAGAGCCGAGAGGGCCGCATCCCGCTCCGTCCGGCCCTGCGCAAGGATGACCCGCTCGATCAGACTGCGCCGGTCACCCAGGAACATGTGCTCCGTGCGGCACAGGCCGATCCCCTGTGCGCCGAGCTTGCGGGCCCGCGCGGCATCCTCGGCGGTGTCGGCGTTCGCCCGGACGGCCAGCCGCCGTCGGGTGTCCGCGTGCCGGAGCACCCGATCGACGGCCCTGACCAGGTCGGCCGTCTCGTCGTCGACCCCGGTCGTCGCCGCCTCGATGCCCTCCTCGATGTAGGTCTCGACAGGTGATGGCACCACCGGCATCTCGCCCAGGTACACCTCGCCGGTGGATCCGTCGATGCTGATGGGATCGCCCTCGACGATCACCTTCGATCCGACGGTGACGGTCCGTGCCTCCGCGTTGACGTCAATTTCCTCGGCGCCGCAGACGCAGGTCTTGCCCATGCCACGGGCGACGACAGCAGCGTGCGAGGTCTTCCCGCCGCGGGCGGTCAGGATCCCGGTGGCGGCGATCATGCCCTCGAGGTCGTCGGGATTGGTCTCCTTGCGGACCAGGACGACCCGTTCACCGCGGGCGGCCCATTCGGTGGCGGTCGGCGAGTCGAAGACGACCCGGCCGACGGCCGCGCCCGGAGAGGCCGCCATTCCCCTGGTCAGCAGTGTGCGCGCAGCGGACCGATCGAATTGCGGGAACATGAGCTGGGCGAGTTGGGCACCGGTGACCCGGGACAGTGCCTCGTCGAGGGTGATCAACTGCTCGTCGACCAATTGCGCCGCGATCCGGAATGCCGCCGCAGCCGTGCGTTTCCCGACCCGCGTCTGCAGCATCCACAACTTGCCGCGCTCGATGGTGAATTCGATGTCGCACAAATCCCGGTAATGGGTCTCGAGGCGCCGCATCACCTTCGTCAACTGCCGGTGTGACGCCGGGTCCATGGTGGCCAGATCGTCGAGCGACAACGTGTTCCGGATGCCCGCGACGACATCCTCGCCCTGCGCGTTCGCCAGGTAGTCCCCGTACGCACCGGCCCTGCCGGACGCCGGGTCCCGGGTGAAAGCGACTCCTGTTCCACTGGTCTCGCCCAGATTGCCGAACACCATCGTGCAGATGTTCACGGCCGTGCCGAGATCCTGGGGGATGCGCTCGCGCCGCCGGTACAGGCGGGCCCGGTCGGTGTTCCAGGAATTGAAGACCGCCTCGATGGCCGCGTCGAGTTGCTCCCGCGGGTGTTGCGGGAAATCCGCTCCCGAATGCTCCTTGATCGACGTCTTGAATTGGCCGACGAGGTCCTTCAGCGCATCGACCCCGAGTTCGACGTCGGTCTTCACGCCCTGGTCGCGCTTCATTTTCTCCAGTGCGTCGGCGAACACCTCGCCGGGCATCTCGAGGACGGTCTTGCCGAACATCTGCAGAAGCCGGCGATACGAATCCCAGGCGAACCGCTCGTCGCCTGATTCCTCCGCCAGTCCCTTCACGCTCGCATCGTTCAGGCCGATGTTGAGCACCGTCTCCATCATGCCGGGCATCGAGAACTTCGCCCCCGACCGCACACTCACCAGCAACGGGTCGTGCCGGTCCCCCAACCGCCGGCCGATCCCGTCCTCCAGCAGCCGAAGCGCCATCGTCACCTGCACCCGCAGTTCGCTGGGCTCGGTGCCCAAGGCCAGGTACTCGCGGCACGCCTCGGTGGTGATGGTGAATCCGGGCGGGACCGGCAAACCCAATTTCGTCATCTCCGCCAGGTTCGCGCCCTTCCCACCGAGGAGATCTTTCTGATCCCGGTCACCTTCGGTGAAGTCGTACACGTACTTGGTCATTCGGGATGCTCCTCGGTCGTCGGCGGGCGCAAGCGCCGCATGGTCGGGTGCCGGCCGGGTCGGCCGGCCGGTTCGCTCTTCGGCGCAGTCAGACATCGATCGGCTGAGACGGCGCTCACACTACGGTGGCAGTACCCCCTGGGCAGCACAACCCGGGGTGCGCCTTCAAACGGCGGCCGCGGCCCTGGTTCCCCTGCCGGCGAGCTCGGTCACCCGGGAAACCGCATGGACGATGGGAATTGTCGCCTGACCACCACAGGTGATCATGTTGACGTTCGGTTCGTGCGCATGTGCCTGCAGGTTGACCGCGGGGCACAGGAACGGCCCAACCGCCGCGGGCGTGAGATCGATGGCGGTGATCCCCGCTTCGGCGTACCGCGCGGCATTGGCCAGATGTGCCTTCGCCGACGTGGCCTCGAACACCAGATCCGGCCGGTCCGCCTGGTCCAGCAGCCAGGCCACGCCACCCGCGCTTGCCTCGACACCCAGTTCTCTGGCTCTGGACAGGCCGTCGGATGCCGGGTCGACCCCGATCATGTAGCGGACGTCGATGTGCTCGCTGCGGAGCAGCTTGATCAGCAGGTCGGTCCCGATGTTGCCGGGACCGACGGTCGCAGCGGTGGCTCGGCCGCCGGTCGGATGGTCGGTTGGTGTGGCGATCGTGCTGGTCACAGGCGTCTCCTCGGCAGGCACTCGGCTCGTGCGGTGATGTGGAGCAGTCCGCACAGAGTGCAGGCCCGGACGCCCGCGGGAAAGGCGTTCGTACCGCTGAGCGGTACGCTCCCGCAGCTCACCCGAGGTACGCGGAGACCTCGATCATCACCCGCGCGCCCTCGCCGGCACGCCCGAAGTCCGAGGCCTCGATGGCCGACCGCGCCGGCGTGTGCTCGCCGAAGCGCTGCTGCCACACCTCGTTCAGCACGGGGCGGTCGCGCTGCAGGTCACGCAGCACGATGCCCACCCTGACGACGTCGTTCAACGACGCACCCGCCGCCGACAGGATCGCCTCGAGGTTGGTGAACAACTGTTCCGCCTCGCCGCGGAAATCCGCTGCGATCCGGCGAGTCCGGGGATCGACGCCGAACAGCGCCGAGACATGAACCCAGCCGCCGGCCTCCACCGCCTGGGGGACCGGCCCGACATGCGACGGAGCCTGCTCGGTGTGAATGATTCGCATGCCGCGATCGCCCTCCGCTATCGGATCCATCCAGTTGTGCCGAGTTGTCGACCGTTTCCCGGTCCGGAACGCGCGTGAACCCTGCCCAACTCGCCCAGATCAGTCCGAAGAGGTCGGTCCCCAGTTGACGACGAGTTCCTGCCGGGCGCCGAACCTTTCCAGGTGCCGCTGCAGGACGTCCTGCACCCGGGCCAACGACTCGTCGTCCTCGGCGGCCGCGATCAGCGTCAGGCTGCTGTCGTTGGGCAACACCGTGCCGGTGCCGTAGGCGAAGACGAGGCGGCCGGCGGGTTCCGGCTCGCTCACCGGCTCGACAGCGACCTTGTGACTCAAATGTGACAGCAACTGCTTGGCGTACCGGGCCGGCGACCCCGTACTGACGACCGCTGTCGAACTGAGCATCGCACTCCGCCTAACGTCCGTAGACATCGATCGCGCCGAGCCCGTCGAATTCAAAGGTCACACTGCGGCCGCGGACGACCGGAACCGGTGCCGTGACACCCCCGGAGAAGACGAGCTGCCCGGCCCGCAGTGTCTCGCCCTGCTCGGCGAGCTGGTTGACGAGCCAGGCGACCGCGGCGGCAGGATGTCCCATCACGGCCGCACCTGATGCCGTCATGGCGACGTCGCCATCCACCCGCACGACGCAGCCGAGCAGTCGCAGGTCCAGCTCGTCGGGTCGGCGGCCGATCGGACCGAGGTAGAACGCACCGGCGCTAGCGTTGTCGGCAACAACGTCGCTCAGGGTGAAAGTGAAATCGGCGTAGCGGGAATCGAGCACGTCGACCGCTCCGAACACCACGTCCGTCGCGGCCAGCACCGATGCCACCGTCGCGGGAGCTGCGACATCGCGCGCCATCAGAAAGGCGATTTCCGACTCCACCCGCGGATGGATGAACCTCCCGAGATCGATCGGATCACCGTAGGTGGCGAGCATGGAAGACGTGACCCTGCCGTACAGCGGGGAGTCGACACCCATGGCGCGCTGCTTGTTCCGGCTCGTCAGTCCGAGCTTGTAGCCCACCAGGCTCTCACCGGCATCGAGCTTGGACTGAACGAACGCGCGCTGGGCGAGATACGCCGTCTCGACCGGGATGTCGGGATCGGCGGCGCTGAACTGCGGAACCACGCGGCGGTCCCTCTCGCCGGCGATCAACGTCTCGGCGATCTCGGTTGCGCTGATCCCGTCGTTGGTGATCGAGGTCATGCCGCCCGCTCCCTGGTCGTCGAGAAACGCACGGTGACCGCGCCGAGGTGGGCGAACTCGGCGCGGAACACGTCGCCGGGATCGACAGCCACCATCTTGTGCACCGCCCCGGGCAGGACGATGTCACCGGCCCGCAGACCGTCACCGAAGCTGCCGAGTTTGTTCGCCAGCCAGGCGACGCATCGGGCCGGATTACCCAGCGCCGCGGCGCCTGCCCCGGTGTCGATCAACTCCCCGTGCCGGGACACCGCAACCCCCAGCAGTCGCAGGTCGAGGTCCTCGACCTTGCGCATCCGGCCGCCCACCACCAGCAGCCCGGACGACGCATTGTCGGCCACCGTGTCGACCAGCTTGATCTTCCAATCGGCGACCCTGCTGTCCACCACTTCCACTGCCGGAAGCGCTCCGGCGATCGCCGCGAGTGCACCTCCAGTGGTGACCCCCGGCCCGGACAGGTCGCGTTCCATGACGAAGGCCAGTTCCGCCTCGACGCGCGGCTGAACCAAACGGGACAAATCAATCAGATCGCCGTCCTCGACGAACATCTCGTCGGTCAGCACGCCGAAATCAGGCTCGTCGACGCCGAGCATCTCCTGCATCGGGCGGGAGGTGAGGCCTACTTTTCGGCCGATGACCCGCTGACCGGCGCTCACCCGCCGGGTGATGTTGATGGTCTGGATCGCGTAGGCGTCCTCCAGTACCAGATCGGGATGGCGCTCGGTCAGCGGCGCGACGGGTTTGGCCGACCGGTCCGCCTCCCACAGTTCGTCGGCAAGGGATTCGTGGAGCTCTGCTGATTGCACGCCCGCAGCCTGACCCAGGCACAACGCGATGGCAATCCGGGCAGTTGCGGCTTCCGGGCAGTGGGATGGTGCCGCCGTGGAGTTTCCGTCGCGGTGGTCGCGTCCTGGCCAACTGTTGTCCCACTGAGCGGTACAAGCCGCTTGTTGATGGCCGGAACGAGGAACAGAGTGCAGGTACCAGCGAACAACCGGCCGACTCCGATCCACGTCGAGCGGCCGGCCGTCACCACTGGTCAGCATCGGGACTTCACCCGGAGACCCCAGCACAGGGTCCGATCACCGCAGCGCGGCGGCGGCGTTCCGCCACTGCTCGAGGACGAGAAGGTAGGCAATGGCCGGGAACTCAGCCGAGTCGGGGCGGTCGGTGACCAGCAAGATCACCTCGATCCTGCTCACCTTCACCGAGGGCAGCGAACACTCACTGACCGAGATAGCCCGCCTTGCCGGCCTGCCGATCTCGACCGCGCATCGGCTGACCGCGGAACTGGCTTCCTGGCGGTTGCTGGAGCGCACTCCTGCCGGGGCCTACCGTGCGGGACTGCCGCTGCGGATGATCGGCACCGTCGAGACGACCCGGCCGAGCATCGCCGAGCGAGCGCCATGCGTGCTCGAGGACCTCTCCGCCGCGACCAGATCACGGGCCCGGTTGGGCGTCCTGCACGAGTTGGAGGCCGCCTACATCGAGAAGCAGCCGGGTCCGAAACCGGCCACGGCGTTCAGCGCTGCGGCCAGGCTGCCACTGCACGCAACCGCGGTCGGCCGGGCCCTGCTCGCGTTCTCCCCTCCGCGCACCATCGAGATGACGATCCTGCAGGGCCTGCGGCCCTATACCGAGCACACCGTCACCTCCCCGGACCGTTTCCGGCGCGCGCTGGCGGTCACCCGCCTGACCAGGGTGGCCGTCACCCGATGGGAACTCGAACAGGGAGTCTGCGGAGTGGCCATGCCGGTGTTCGGACCCGGCGGCGAGGTGATCGCGGCGATCGAGCTGGCGGTGCCCGATCTCGGTCACCAACTCCAGCCGGTGCTGGCCGCGCTGGCGATCGCCTCCCGCAGCCTGTCGCGGGAGTTGGCCAGCCCACTCGTCGGCCACGGCTCCTACGAACCGACGCTGGACCAGTCCGAGGACGTGGCCGTCAACGGTTGACCGGTACACCCCGGGCACTCCCGCTGGCCGGAACGTCCGGCGCAACCGGCGGCGCGGCGGGCACCATCATGGTTGCCGCAGCGGATCGCCGCCGCCGGTGCGGAGCATCGGCGAGCCGGTGCCGAGTCGACCGAAGGGCCGCCCATGCCAGCGTCCAGTCGTTCCGCGACCGCACGGACCCGGGTTCCCGAGAACCCCGTGCCGACAACGGAAACCGGATTCCGAACGGGCCTCGCGACGGTCTGCATCTCCGGCACCCTGCAGGACAAGCTCGCCGCGGCGGCGGGCGCCGGGTTCGACGGCGTGGAGATCTTCGAGCCGGATTTCGTCGTCGCGCCGTGGTCCGCAGCCGAGGTGCGATCGCGGTGTCTCGATCTGGGTCTGTCGATCGACCTCTATCAGCCCTTCCGCGACTTCGATTCGGTCCGGCCCGAAACACAGACGTCGAACCTCCGCCGGGCGCAGCGCAAGTTCGATGTGATGGAACAATTGGGCACGGATCTTGTTCTCGTCTGCTCGTCCGTGTCATCCGACGGCGTCGACAACGACGACGAGATCGCCTCGCAGCTGCACCGTCTCGCCACCGCTGCCCACGACCGTGGCCTGAGGGTGTCCTACGAGGCGCTGGCCTGGGGTCGGCACGTCAACACCTACGAACGATCCTGGGAGATCGTCCGGCGGGCCGATCATCCCGCCCTCGGGCTCTGCCTCGACAGTTTCCACATCCTCTCCCGCGGCTCGGATCCGGCCGGTATCGAGTCGATCCCTGCCGACAAGCTGTTCTTCCTACAACTTGCCGACGCACCGCACCTGACGATGGACGTCCTGCAATGGAGCCGTCACCATCGACTGTTCCCCGGTCAGGGCGCCTTCGACCTCCCGGCCTTCATGCGGCATGTTCTGACGGCTGGCTACCGCGGCCCGTGGTCCCTCGAGGTCTTCAACGACGTTTTCCGGCAGGCCGACCCGGCACGGGCCGCTGTTGATGCGCTCCGGTCACTACTCGCGCTGCAGGAGGCTGTCACCGGGCGGTTGACCCGCCCCGCCGCCGACCGCGAGAGCCTCACCGTCGCACCACCCGTTCCGCGGCTCGGCGGCTACGCCTTCGCGGAGCTCGCGGTCGACGACGGTAGTGCGCCGGTCGTGGCGGCGACCCTTGCCGCGCTGGGTTTCACCAAATCCGGCCAGCACCTGTCGAAGCCGGTCGAGTTGTGGCGGCAGGGCGAGGCCAGGGTCCTGCTGAACCGCGAGTCGGGCGGCAGCGGGCAGCGGGCGGAAGCACCGGACGGTGCCGGATCCGCGGCTGCCGCCGTCGCGGCCCTGGCGGTGGAGACGACCGACCCGACCGCGGCGGCGACCAGGGCCGGCGCTCTGCTGGCACCGGTACTGCCCAGGCGCCGTGGCCCGTCGGAGGCGGACCTGTCGGCGGTCGCGGCGCCCGACGGCACGTCTGTGTTCTTCTGCCGCACCGGAGCAGGTGAAGCAACCGGCTGGCTGGCGGACTTTGCTCCGTCCGGCGCGGCTACCACACCCGACACCACTGTGGGTCTGACCCGGATCGATCATGTGGCGCTGACGCAGCCCTTCGACCGTTTCGACGAGGCCGCCCTTTTCTACCGGTCCGTTCTCGGGCTCCGCACCCAGCACAGTTCCGAGGTCGCTGCGCCTTTCGGCCTCGTCCGCAATCGGGCTGTGGTCGATCCCGAGGGGTCGTTACGACTGTGCTTGAGCGTGTCCGTTCTGCGTCGCGGCAGCGAATGGCAGCCGGGTGTGACCGATCCCCAGCATGTGGCTTTTGCCACGTCCGACGCGATTGCCGCAGCGACTGCCGCCCGTGCCGCCGGAGCGCCCATCCTTTCGATTCCCGACAACTACTACGACGACCTCGACGCCCGGCTCGCGCCGCCATCCGCCCAGCTCAGAGCGATGCGCGAACTGGGCGTGCTCTACGACCGCACCGAAGAAGGCGAATTCCTGCACTTCTACACCGAGGTCCTCGGCGGCCGGGTGTTCTTCGAAATCGTCCAGCGGATCGGGAATTACGGCGGCTACGGCGAAGCCAATTCACCGGTCAGGATGGCCGCGCACCGACGCCAGCGCGAGTCCAGAAACCGCCATTCGGCGTAAACTTCGCCGTACGAAGTCTTACTGATGCTCCTCGACGATGTGGTGCCGACCCAATGGTCAGGCTTCGATCGGGTACGAGCGAGGGAGACACCATGGACCGCAACGTCCTTCATCGACTGGGCGACGCCCTGCTCCGCGCCGGTGTCGACCGGAGTGTTGCCAGGCAGCAGTTCGAGCGGAGCCTTGCGGGCGTCCACCCGGGCACCCGCGGCTACGCAGAGGCCATGCAGGTCGCGCGTAATGCCGCGCTGTTCGAATCAGCCCTGATCTGGCTGGGCTGGCGATTGCAGCCCCGCTCGGCGCTGCCGGAAGTGCTCGATCACAGCTGACGGGTGTCCGCGCCGGTTGTCAACAGCGCCGATCGGCTCGCCGGGCCTTCACGGACGGTCGGCGCATGCCGACCGGCCGTGAAGGAGGGTTGGCCCTGTCGTGCCTCTCTTTGCGCGCTCAGTGCACCGGCGCGTCCACCCCTGTCGCCCTGATGCGCTCGTACTCGTCGGCCGGAATCGGGACCGCATTCTTGTTACCCAGATCGTTGAGGTGAATGCGGAAGGTCTCCCGGGCACTGAACGCTGCGATGGCCGCTATCACCGCAAGACCGAAGGTGATGCTCCCGACTGTCCACACCACGCTGCTCTCGATCGAGTCCGCCGCTATCCGACAGGTTTCCCCGCTCGGGAGTACCACGTCCGGCTGGAACTTCTTGTCGACCACACACGCGCCTGGTGTCGGGCCGACGATCGCAGCGTAAATGGTCGGCAGGAATGCGGTGATGAGGGTACCGAGGTTCTGTGACACCGCGAAGGCAGTGACCCTCGTCTTCGTCGGGAACAACTCCTGGTAGAAGGCCGGGAAGACGGCGTTGTACCCCTGGTAGACGACACCCCACATGAGGATGGCGAAAAGGAAGGCCATCGTCAGGTTGCCCTGGCTGACGAAGTACAGGTATGGGTATCCCAGGAGCCCGGACCCCAGACAACCGACGATGATCACCGGACGACGCCCGATCTTGTCCGTCAGATTTCCGACGAACGGAATGAGGATCACCGCCACCACGTTTCCCGAGACCGAGATCCACAGGTAGTTCGTGGTGGTCAAACCGATGCCGTAACCGGCATTGGTGGCGTACGTCGCCCCGAAGACGGTCACCGCGGTCGGGATCGCATTCATCAGGGCCATGCAGACGACCCGCAACATGTCCGAGCCGTTCTCCCGGACCGCCATGACGATCGGGGCGCTCGGAACCTCGCCGTGCTTGGCCTCTTCCTGGAAGGCAGGCGTTTCGTCAACCCGCCGACGGATGACGTACCCCGCTACGACAACGAGGGCGCTCAGCAGGAACGGAATACGCCAACCCCACGACTCGAACGCTTCCTTCGACATGACGGCGGACAGCGGCAGGAACACGGCAGCGGCGATGATCTGGCCGGCCTGGACACCCTGGAGGGTGAAACTGGCGAAATAGCCGCGACGGCCGAACGGGGAATGTTCGAGGATCATCGCGCTCGCCCCTGAGATCTCGCCGCCGACGGCGAATCCCTGGATGAGCCGCAGCGTGACCAACAGGATCGGTGCCCAGATCCCGATCGCGCTGTACGTGGGGAGTAGGGCGACGAGGAACGTCGACCCGCCCATCAACAGCATGCACAGGACCAGCACCGTTTTTCGCCCGTGGGTGTCGCCCCAATGTCCGAGCACGAAGGCGCCGATCGGGCGGGCGACGTAGCCGACGCCGAACGTGGCAAACGATGCCACGATGCCGACCTGAGGATTGTCCGACGGGAAGAAGATGTTGGGGAATACCAATGCGGCTGCCTGCGCGTAGATGAAGAAGTCGTAGTACTCCAGCGCACTGCCGATCCAACCGCTCGCTGCGGCCTTCTTCGGCGTCTTCTCGTAATCCGTCGGTTCGTGCGAGCCGGAGGGCTCGACGATTCTGTCTGCCATGTCTTCTCCTCTTGGCGCTGTGCGCCGGCGTCAGCTGCGGCGGATGTGTTGTAGTGCAACGCGGTCATTTGCTGTGGTCAACGTCTTGGCGGCTCAGTTCCGCTGGACGGCAGTGAATTTCACATGGGTGAGTTCTGGGACGGAATCGGCGGCCGGACGATGCGGATCAACCGGCCGAATGCAACGTGATCAGCGTCGCTGCGCCCGAATGGCCAGGTTGGCCGCAACGGAAAGCAGGCCGATCACCACGAGCAGCCAGCCGAAGGACGCCAACTCACCCACCACCGTCGTGGTGAGCAGCACGGCGCCCGCCACGATGACGAAGACGGCTGCAACCATGGCCAGCAGATATTGCGACTTGGCGGTCATGTCGTTCGATCAGATCGTCGCGACCGCACGGAGTTCGTCCGGTGAGGCAGTGCCGAAACCGAAGAACTCGAGATAGGCCGGGATCATCTCGAACAGCATGTCGCTGCCGATCTGGATCTTGCAGCCCTTGTCGATCGCCGCCTGCAAGAACGGTGTGATGGCCTGTTTCATCACCACATCGGCCACAAAAGTACCCGGCGCGATGCGGTCGGTGTCCATCGGCAGTGGGTCGTCGTCCTTCATCCCGATCGGTGTCGCGTTGACCACCAGGTCGTACCCTTCGGGATCCTTGGAGCCGATCGTGACCTCGACATCCGGGTAGTGCTTGCCGATCCGTTCGGCAAGTCCCTCGGAGGAGGCGGCGACCGGGTCGAACAATCCGATAGCGGCAACCGCCGACCCCGCCAGGGACGCCGCGATGGGTGAGCCGACCCCGCCGTTGCCGACCACCAGGACCCGTTTGCCCCGCAGCGCAAAACCCTTGCGCTCGACTCCGCGGACGAAGCCCGCGCCGTCGAATTGATCACCGACGACGGTGCCGTCCTCGCGCAGCAGCACGGCGTTCGCCGCGCCGGCGACGGCAGCGATCGGGCTCAACTCGTCGACCAATTCACAGGTGACGACCTTGTGCGGCATGGTCACCAGCGCGCCCGCGGACGTTCGTCATCCTGGTCATGGACGCGAACCAGGATCGGTAGTCCTCGCTCGCACCCCCATCGGGATGACGGCGGCGTCGACGCCCTGCTTCTCGAACCATGGGTTGTAGATCATGGGCGACTTGAAGGCGAAGGTGGGGTATCCCACGTGCGCGATGAGTGTCGTTGTGCCGCTGATCATCCGGTGCTACCTCACGCTCATCCGGCGCCTCCTCATGCGGCGCCCCTCATGCCATGGACGCATCGCGTCGACCGGCATCGACGTCTCCCGCAGCGCCCTTGTGCTGGGTCTCCCAGTGGGCAACCGCCATCCCGGTGATCCACGGGTAGACGGCCTCGTAGGCGAGCTTGGTGGCTTTCGGGGCGATCGGAGCCACGGCCCCGGCGACTGCGAGCCAGCTGCGCATTTCGTGGTTGCCGTTGCCGGCGAGTTCGATCTCTCGTTCGGCATGTCGAGGACCTGCTCGAGATCGCCGCTCTCCAGGACGCCGAGGAACCAGTTGTCGAACTCCTCGTTGATGTCCCCGACCCGGGGGTTGCCGATCCAGTGCGAGAGCCCACCGGCACCGACGACAGCGACCCGCTCCAGGCCGTCGTAGGAACGGATGGCGTCGCCCAGCGCCTTACCGAATTCGTAGGCCCGGCGGACCGGCACCAGCGGCGGCACCGCACAGTTCTGCACGATGGGCACCAGCGGCAACTTCATGCCGTTGTCGAGCTCGTAGTACACGGTCATGATGCCGTGATCGAGCTCGAGCAGATGCGAGAAGGCCGGATCGAAGCCATTGTTCAACGTGTACTGCGCGATGTGGTTGGCCAGACCGGCGTGCCCGGGAATCCAGACCTTGTCGATCGGCAGCCATTCCTCGGTCGGTCCCCAGTTCTTCTCGCCCAGCCCGATGCAGTACTGCGGGAAGTTCTCCAGGAAGAAGTTCGTGTAGTGCTCGTTGGAGAGCACGACGACCGCCTGGACGCCGCGCTCGACGCCTGCTCCTTGAGGAAGTCCGAGGCGCCGAAGAAGTTCTTGCGCTGTTCCTCCGTCGCCGCCTCCCGCGCCGAGGACATCATCGGCGCGTGGGACGAGCAGTACGCCAGGACTATTTCTGCCATCGGCCCTTCCTTTCGTTCTTGACCGCCAACGGCTCGAGGCGCCGGCGATAGTCTTCGCGGCTGAACCCGCAAGCCCGCGCATAGCGATTGATCAGCACTTCGTGCAGACCGAGCTGATAGAAGGCCGCGATGTCCTGATTGTCGAACGCCTTCCGCTCCTCCGGTGAGTCAGCTCATAGACGGAGACATCGAACGACGCGCGCGGATCCTCGCCCGCGGCCGCATCGCTGTTGACCTCGCCGACCCGCACCCAGTCGTAGACGGCCCTGTGCATCTGGTACCAGCTCATCGGACGTCGCACCTCCCGGTGGGACACTTCATCGGCGTGATCCTTCCTCTGCCCGATGCCCGCAACCGGCGGGCCGAGTGGAAATATCGCCAGCAGCGTGACATGCGCCGGACCGTGGGACCTACTGCCGTCGGCCGTTCTTCCGACCAGTGAGAGTCGTTGGCAGAAGGGACAACGGCCCGTGACAGTAATGGGCGGACAGCCGCCCGACCAACCGGAGGGAGACGGCCAATGACGGTGACGAACTCGTCCGTCGGCGCGCCGGGGAGAACTGCGTCGACCGAGGGTGGTGCGGTCGACATCCACGCCCACGCCATGCCGCTGCCCCTTCTGCAGCAGCTGGCCGATCGGGGTCTCGCCGACCTGGCAGGGGTGCCTGACGGTGTCGTCCGACTCGACCCGAGAGTAAGCGGTGTCGGCCCCGGCGCGGCGCTGCCGCTGGCCCGGTCCCAGTACGACGTCGCCGTGCGGCTGTCGGAGATGGACGGGGTGGGAGTTCATCACCACGCTGTCTCGCTACCGCCGTTCCTGTTCTGCTCGACCGCGGATGACCGCCAATTCGTCGCCGGCATCGTCAACGCCGGCAACGAGGAGCTGGCCCGGTACGTCAGCGACGGGCGCGGAGCGGCTGCTGGGACTCGGATCCGTGCCGCTGGGCTGGCCCGGCGCCGCTGAGGAGGCACGCCGCTGCCTGGACGAACTCGGCCTTGCCGGTATCGCGATCGGCAGCCGGGGCGGCGGCCGGGATCTCGACGACCCGGTGAACGACGACCTGTGGGCGCTGCTGTCCGAACGCCGGGCTTTCGTGTTCCTGCACCCGAGCGGCGTCCCGGATCCCCAGCGACAAAAGGACTTCTGGCTTCCGCAACTGGTCGGCTATCCGATGGAGACGGCACTGGCCGTGGCAAGGCTCGTGTTCGGCCGGGTACTCGAGCGGTTCCCGCTGAACCTCTGCCTCGCACACGGCGGCGGCTGCCTGCCCTCGTTGCGAGGGCGGCTCGACATGGGCTGGGAGCGCAAGGATGTCGCCCGAACGACGGCACTTCGGCCGAGCGAGCTGACCGACCGGCTGTTCTACGACACGGCGGTGTTCAACACCACGCTGTTGCGCCGACTCATCGAGGACGTCGGCGCCGACCACGTGATGCTGGGTACCGACCATCCCTTCGAATTGGGCGACCGCTCTCCGCGGCAGACGGTGGGCGCGCTGGGCCTCGACCGCGCCGCCGCCAGGGCGATCCTGTGGGACAACGCCGCAAAGCTGCTGCCGCTTCCTGTGTCGGGACTGCCTGTTTCGGGGATCTGAGCCGCGGTCGTGAGCCGACAACGCTGAAATCACCAGGCTTCACCCGGTACGGCGTGCTGCCGCGTAGAGCCAGGATCGCAGCCACCGCGCGGCCCTGGGCATCACCAGCCAGGTGGCGATCGCCGTCACCGGCACAGACACCAGCAGAATCCCACCGGTGGCGCAACATCGACCAGGGCCCGCCCGTACAACAGATACAGCGCCATGTTCAGCAGGTAGAACACACTCGCCGAGACCAGGAACATTTTCCACTTCGGCGGCGCAGGCGCGGTTCGACCGGGCAGCGCGAACCAGGTCTCCAGTCCGCTGACCCGGTGCATGTCGGTGCCCTCGACGAGCTGCTCTCCGCGGGCAAGCAGAGCCGAGCGCTCGGCCGACTCCTCCCACGACCGCAGGCTGCCCTCGCTTTCAGAGCGGAACACGACGTGCCATGGCTCCCCCAGCCGGCTCGGGCGCAGGCGCCCGGCGCCGAGAAAACCGGGGAAGGCCGCTGCGGCCAGGGTCAGTTCGTCACTCCAGGCCTCGAAGTCGACTTCACGCCCGGCCGCCACCCGGCGAGCGACCGTGACCGTGACCGGTTCCGCCGCGGACGAGCCGGGGACCTGCCGCGCGGCCACGTCAGGTCACCTCGGACTCCCAGTCGCGCTGCTCGAGCGAATCCCGGATGTGCATCAGGAACAGCGACGCGGTCGACCCGTCAAAAGCCTGGTGGTCGTAGACGAGCCCGATGATGCCGGTGGGATGAATAGCGATGGCGTCGCCGACGGCGACCGGCCGGCGCTTGACCCCGTCGGTGCACAGGATCGCGACATTGGGCTGGTTGATGATCGGCGATGACGCGTAACTGCCGAACGGGCCCGGGTTCGTGATGGTGAACGTCGAACCCTTCATGTCTTCCGCGCCGAGCTTCTTCGACCGGGCGGCGGACGCCAGCTCGGTGACGCGCTTGGCAATGCCGCGCATGTTGAGCGAGTCGGCGTCCCGGACGACCGGCACCACGAGCCCCTGCTGGTCGAGGTCCACCGCGATACCGAGATTGACGTACGGGTGCAGAGTCCTGGTCTTCGCGGCGATGTCGATCGAGGAATTGACCACCGGAAATGCGCGCAGCGCGTCGACCGTCGCCCGGGACACGAAGGGCAGGTAGGACAGTGATGCCCCGGTTTCCTTCTTGAAGGTGTCCTTGTGCTTGCGCCGCACCTTCTCGACGTTGTCGAAGTCGACCTCGATGGACGTCCAGACCGAGGCTGAGGCTGCCAGCGAGGCCATCATGCCGCCCGCCACCGCGAGGCGCATCCGGGACAGGGTGACCACCTCGTCGCGAGGATCGGTCGGCGCAGAAGGCACCGCGGCGGCCACCGGGGCGGTCCGCGCAGGCGCGGGCGCTCCCGCTGGCGCAGGGGGCGCTGCCGGGGTCACCGGGGGTGCAGCGGTCGCCGACGGCGCGCCGCTCCCGTCGGCAATGGCTCGTTCCACGTCCTCCCGCCGGATACGCCCGCCGGCACCGCTGCCGGGAATCGTGGAGGTGTCCAGCCCATGTTCCGCTGCCAATCGGCGAACAAGCGGCGACAGCAGCACGCCGCCCACCCGGGCCGCCGGTGCCGCCGACCCGTTACCCGACCCGTTGCCGGCGGAACCATTCGTTGCACCGGGCACCGCTCCGGAGAGCGCATCGGGGGTCGACCCGGACGGGGCCGGAGCGGGTGAGGGGTCGCCCGATGCCCTTACCGTGCCCTTCTCACCGATCCTGGCGAGCGGAGTTCCCACCGGGACCGTTTCGCCTGCAGCAATCAGGATCTCGAGCAGTACCCCGTCGTACGGGCTCGGGATCTCGGAATCCACCTTGTCGGTCGACACCTCGAACAGCGCGTCGTCCAACTCGACGGCGTCGCCGGGCTGCTTGAGCCACGACCCGATCGTGCCCTCGGTGACGGTCTCGCCCAGTTTGGGCATCGTGATGTCGTGGATGACGTCGGCGGGCGCTCCCAGGCCGACGGTCTCGTCGGACGGACCCTCGGAACCGCCCATCTGCGGTGCGGCGGGATTGCCGAGGGCCGGGCCACCCGCGGCGGCGGCGTGATGTGAGGCCGATGGCAACCGGCGGTCCGGTGCATCGGGCGTCTCGGCGACCGAGGTGATGCGCAGCACCTGGGTGCCGACCGGCACTGTCGACCCGGCAGGAACCAGGATCTCGGCGATCACACCGTCGTAGGGGCTGGGGATCTCGGAATCGACCTTGTCGGTCGACACCTCGAACAGCGGATCGTCGAAGGCGACCTTGTCGCCGACGTTCTTCAACCAGTTGGTGAGTTCGCCCTCGGTCACCGTCTCGCCCAGTTTGGGCATCGTGACGAACCACTCGTCGTTCGACATGCAGCGTCTCCCGTTCCCGCTCGAAATACCGGTCCCGCTCGAATACGTCAGCCGTGCAGCGAACGGCCGGAGAAGGTGATCATGGTTTCGCCGATCGCCTCGGAAAGGCTCGGGTGGGCATGGATCAACCGGCCGACGTCACTGGGCAACGCTTCCCAGTTGACCGCCAGGTACCCCTCGTGCAGCAGTTCGCTGGCCCACGGCCCGACGATGTGGAAACCGAGGACCGGTCCGTCCTTCGCTGCGACGATCTTGACCAGGCCATCGGTCTCGCCGAGGATCATCGCGCGGCCGTTGCCGGCGAAGGAATGCTTGTGCACGACGATGTCGTGCCCGGCCGCCCTGGCCTGCGCCTCCGTCATGCCCGACCACGCCACTTCGGGATGGGTATACACCACCCACGGGACCTTCGTGTAGTCGACGGCGACCGGGGTCTCGCCCAGGATGTGGTCGACCGCCACCACCGCCTCGGCGTAGGCCACATGCGCGAGACCCGGTGTCGCGACAGAGTCGCCGATCGCGTACACCCCTGGCTTCGAGGTCTGCATCGTCGCGGTGTCGACCTCGAAGAATCCTCGCTCGTCGATCCTGACGCCGGCCGCTTCGGCACCGACGGTCTCGGTGACCGGACGCCGGCCGATCGAGACCAGCACCTGCTCGACCTCGATCTTGTCAACGCCCTTCGGCGTCTCGAACGGGACCACCACGCCGTTCTCGGTGCGCTCGAGGGTGCCCACCCGAGCCTCGGGGTGGATCTTTGTGCCACGCTTCTTCAAGGATTTCGCCAGGACGTTGGCCACATCCCGGTCCGGGCCGATCGGCAGCACACCGTCGCTCATCGCTTCGAGGAGGGTCGTCTCGACACCGAGATCGGTGTAGACAGAGGCGAACTCGGCCCCGATGACGCCTCCGCCGATCACTGCGACGCGTTCGGGCAGCCGGTCGGCGGCGCTGTTCGTCGCGTGGTCGGAGGTGACGATCCGTTCCCCGTCGATGTCCATCCCGGGGATTGCCCTCGGCACCGACCCGGTGCAGAGGATGGTTGCCCGGCCGCGCAGGGTTTGACCGTCCACCAGCACGGCGCCGTCCTCGGTGAGCCGGCCCTCGCCGACGATCACCTGCACCTTCCGGCGCTTCAGCAGGCCCGACAGACCGCCGTGCAACTGCTTGACGATCCCGGCCTTTCGCTGATTGGCCGCGGGCCAGTCGGGTTCCGGGACAACGCCTTCGGGCAACCTGACACCGTGCACGCCCGCATGGTTGACCGTCCGGAACACCTCGGCCGCGTGCAGCAGCGCCTTGGCGGGGATGCATCCACGGTGCAGGCAGGTGCCGCCGACCTTGTCCTTCTCGACCAGCGCCACGGTCAGGCCGGCCGATGCCGCATAGAGCGCGGCCGCGTACCCGCCCGGACCCCCGCCCAGCACCACGATGTCGTAATCGCTCACGTCCGCGCCACCTTCCGGATGGCGTCCGCGATCTCGGCCGGCTGCGGGATCACCGCGTCCTCCAGCGGCGGACTGGTCGGCGTCGGGGTGTTCCTGGCGCCGATCCGCAGGACGGGCTGGTCCAGGTACCAGAACGCCTCCTCCTGGATGGTCGCGGCGATCTCCGCCCCGTAGCCCATCCGCCTGGCCGCCTCGTGCAGCACGACGGCGCGGGAGGTCTTTCGCACCGAGTTCACGATCGTCTCGACGTCCAACGGAACCAGGGTGCGGACGTCGACGACCTCCAGCGAGATGCCTTCCTTTTCCAGCTCGTCGGCAATCTCCAGACCCTGGTGAACCCCGGCCGAATAGGTGATCAGGGTGACGTCCCTGCCCTCCCGGATCACGTTCGCCACCCCCAGCGGGATGGGCTCCATCGACAGCGGACCGGCCGCCTTGAGCCGCCGGTACAGGTACTTGTTCTCCAGGAACAGCGTGGGGTTGTTGTCCCGGATCGACGCGATCAACAGCCCCGCGGCATCCTGCGGTGTTCCGGGCATGACGATCTTCAGGCCGGGAACGTGCGCGAAGTAGCTCTCGACACTTTGCGAGTGGGTCGGCCCGGCGCGCAGTCGGCCGCCGAACGGCGCCCGCATGGTGACCGGCATCGGGTCGCCCGTTCGCCAGTGGTGCCGGGCCAGAACGTTGATGATCGGGTCGAAGGCACAGGAGATGAAGTCCGCGAACTGGAACTCCACCACCGGCCGGAGACCGACCAGTGCCGCACCGGCGGCGAGCCCGGTGAACCCGGTCTCGGCGATAGGGGTATCGACAACCCTTCGTGGGCCGTACTTGTCGAGGAATCCCTTGGTGACCTTGAAGGCTCCACCGAACTGGCCGACGTCCTCACCGATGATGAAAACGTCGGGATCCCTGGTCATCTCGTGATCCAGGGCCAGTCCGATTGCCTCGAGGTAGCTCGCCTGACCGGAGTCGACCGGCCCGGTGACCTTCGTCGTCGTGTCGGCCGAGGCCGGCGGAGTAGTGGCGGTGTCAGTCGGCATAGACGCCTTCCTCGATGTTGGCCGGATCCGGCATCGGATCCGCGAGCGCCTTGCGCCGGGCATCGATGGCGGCCTGCCGGGCGTCCTTCCGTACCTGGGCCGCCGCGTCGGCGTCCACGACGCCGGCATCCAACAGCACCTTCTCGAACAGCTCGACGGGGTCTTTCTTCGACCACTCCTCGTACATCGCCTTGGGCACGTAATCGGCCGGGTCGTGCTCCGCGTGTCCATGCATCCGCATCGTCACGCCCTCGACGATCGACGGGCCGTCGCCCGCCCTGGCCCGCGCCACCGCCACCGCCACCGCGTCGTGCACCGCGAGAACGTCTGTGCCGTCGACCTTCGTCCCCGGTATGCCGTAGCCAACCGCCTTTGCCGCGAACGTCTCCGAATTCGACTGCATGGACAGCGGTGTCGAGTAGGCGAACTGGTTGTTCTCGATGACGAAGACGTTGGGCAGCTTGAGCACGCTGGACATGGTCAGTGCTTCGTGGAAATCGGCGCGCGACGTCGAGCCGTCACCGCAGAACGCGAGGCAGACCTTGTCCTCGCCACGATATTTGGCCGCGAATGCCATACCGGTCGCGACGGGAAAGTTTGCCGGGATGTGGCTGGGCAGGTTGTAGAAGCCGAGATCGAGCCGTCCGTAGTGCAGGGTGCCGTCGCGCCCACCGGTGGGCGACGTCGCCTTTCCCATGAAGCTCGCCATCACCTGCCAGGGCTCCATGCCGCGATACAGGTGAGCACCCAGGTCCCGGTGGATCGCGGCGATGTAGTCATCGGTGCGCAGTGTCGAGGCCGCACCGACGCTGATCGCCTCGTGCCAGTGACCGGTGTACAGGGAGCCGAGGAGATCGCCGCCCCGATACATCGCGACCATCCGGTCCTCGACTGCGCGGGTCAGCACCATCGTGCGGTAGATCCGCAGCAGCAGCTCGGGATCCCGGGCGGACGGATCGACCGGGCTTCCGTTCGCAGCGGCCGTGATCGGCGCCGTGGCGTTCGCTGTTGTGGCCACGGCGCCTACTCGTCGCTTCCGGTGATCACCGGTGCGGTGTGCAGGCCGAGGAAGAAGTCCCGGACCAGCCGGTTGAAGTCTGCGGTCCGTTCGATCATCGACCAGTGCCCGCAATGCGAGAACACCGCCAGATCGGCGTTCTCGATCAATTCCTCCAGTTTGTAGGAATTGGATACCGGGATGACCTTGTCCTCCCGGCCGTGCATCACCAGGGTGCGGTGCGGGAGCTTGCGGATCTCGTCCTCGGGTGTCGTCATCGCGTCCACCCAGCGTTGCCGGGGGGCCGGGAACATCGAGGAGAACGACTCCTGGAAGCCGGGTTCCACGCTCGCCTTGTACCGCACCTGCGCGAGTTCCTCGTTGACCAGGTCGCGGGAATAGGCGAAATAATCGAGCACATTCCGCATACTCTCGATCGTGCCCTCGTAACCCCAGACGGTGTCCAGGCCCTCGGTGATCGGAAAATCGACACCCATACTTCCCATCAGCACCAGTTTGTCGACCCGCTCCGGGTGCTGGCTGGCGATCCGTAGTGCGATCGAACCGCCGAAGCTGTTGCCGACCAGATGCGCCTTCTTGATACCCATGGCGTCCATGAATCCGAGGGTCTGGTCAGCCCAGGTCTGCAGGCCGTACTCGATGTCCTCAGGGCGATCGGAGTAGCCGAAGCCCACCATGTCCGGCGCGAGGACGCGGAAGTTCGCGCCCAGTGCCGGAAGCACGAGCCGCCAGTTCGAGTAAGCCGTGACGCCGGGTCCGGACCCGTGGATCAGCACCACCGTGCTCTGGCCCGATCCCGCTTCCAGGTAGTTGGTGCGGATGCCATTGGCCACCACGCTCTGGCCGATTTCTGGCTTCTGGGTTGTGGTCGTCATGATGCTCCATCTCCTGTGTCGGTTCAGTGGCTGGAAAGGGCGACTGGCAGCACCCGGCTGTGGTCGCCCGCGGCGGGCGGCGCCGGTCAGTTGTAATAACGGAAAACGAGGTCGGCGACGCAGCAGGGCTTTTGCTCGCCCTCCACCTCGAAGGTGAGCCGGTACACCGCCTCCGCGCCGGCCCCGCCGTCCGCTGCTGTCACGGGAGTGACCTCGGAGAGCAGGACATGCATCCGCAGGCGGGCACCGACCTTGAGCGGCGCGGGAAACCGCACCCTGTTGAGTCCGTAATTGAGGATCATCCCGAAGCCCTCGACCGTGCAGACCTCCCACAGAAATCCGGTGGCCAACCCGAGCGTAAGGAAACCGTGCTGCACCGTCACCCCGTAGGGGCCATTGCGGGCGCGCTCAGGGTCGACGTGGATCCACTGTTCATCTCCGGTGAGCACCGCAAAGGTGTTCACGTCGTCCTGTTCGACGGTCCGCCAGCCGCTGACGCCCAACTCCTGACCGACCCTGCTCTCCATGTCGGCCAGACCGTGGAGCACCAGCGGTGTGCCTGTGCCGTGCGGCGTCTCGACCAGAATGGGTTCGCCCATCTTTCGTCTTCCCTTCCGACCAGAGCCCGGCAGCGCCATCGGGCTGATCTCGCTGGCAGAGTCAAACACCGGCACGCCCACCGACGAACCCGGGTGCGCCATTTCCTGCTCAGTGGGACGGGCTACGCGTCGACGTGGCCGCCGACCGGGTCCGGCCATTCCACTGAGCGGACGTTTCGGACGTGAACATGACGGTCGGCAATACTCGACCGGTGACGTCCAGCCGCAAGAAACACCACCAGCCCGCGGCGGCGCCCGCGCCGCCCGCGACACCGGCCGGCGCGCGGCCGTGGCTCATCAGGGCGCTGGCGGTGCTCGGGGTCGCCATCGGTCTGTCGGTGACATTGATCGGAGGCGACCCGGAGCTGCTCGGCGGCTGGGCCAAGCTGTTGCTGATGGTTCCGGGGATGGTGCTGGCGGCAGGTTCCCTGGCCGCGTTCGTCGAGACCACTCCAATGGCCAGGAGCCGCCGCCGCGGCACCGCGCGCTGAACCCACCCGCGACGGCCCAGACCGGCCAGACCGCCCAGCCCGCAGCGAATCCGGCGGGACTCGGTTGCGCGGTCCACCGGTGCGCCGCATGATCGGGTCCATGCGCACCGGCGAGGGCAGTACCTTCGATTCGGTGATAGGGCGGGTGACCGCGCTCCTCGGTGCCTTCGACGCTCGCCACCTGACGATGGGAGTGTCGGAATTGTCCCGCCGGTCGGGACTACCCAAATCGACCACCGCACGCCTGGTGGTCGAACTGACCGCGCACGGCATGCTCGAACGCACCGAGGGAGCGGAACTGCGTTTGGGCACAAAGCTTTTCGAGTTCGGTGAACTGGCGTCGCGGCAGCGCCAGCTGCGGGAGGTCGCCCTGCCCTACATGGCCGATCTCCGCCAGGTCAGCAAACAAACCGTGCACCTGGCCGTGCTGGCCGGTACGGACGTCGTCTATGTCGAGATCGTCCGGAGCAGGGACGCGCCGAGGATGCCGTCCGAGGTCGGTGGCCGGTTGCCCGCACACGCGGCAGCTGTCGGGAAGGCGCTGCTGGCCTATTCGCCGCAGGAGGTCGTCCAGGCGGTGATCGAGCGTGGCCTGCCGGCGGTGGGCCCCCGGACCATCACCGCGCCCGGTCTGTTGATGCGCGAACTACGACGGATCAAGGAAAGCGGGATCGCCTACGAGCACGAGGAATCGGGGCACGGTGTCGGCTGCGCAGCCAGCCCCGTGTTCAGCTCCGGCGACCGACCGCTGGCGTCGCTGTCCATCTCCGGCTGGACCGGTCGGCTGGATCTGCGTCGCGTCGGCCCGGCGGTCAAAACCGCGGCCCTCGCATTGAGCCGGGAACTCCAGCTGCATGGGCCTGTTCGTTGAGCCACCGATCCCGACCGCAGCAGCCCGACCGCAGCGTCTCGGCAGCAGCACCTCGACCCGAGCACTCGGACGGAAACACGGCGACAACAACACAGCGACAACAACACAGCGACAACAACACGGCGACAACAACACAGCGGCGAACGACAGACCCGCGAACAACAGACCCGCGAACAACAGACCGGCAACAACACACCGGCGAACAAAGGAGCACAGTGGCGGACCCCTTCGAGATCGTCCCTGGTCGACCACCTCGGCTGAATCATGACGAGCTGATCAGAGCGCAGCAGGAGACGCTTGCCGCTCCTCGGCGGCAGTACGGTGCCCTCGCCAGGGCACTGTTCGTCACCCTCGACCTGCTCTACGGCAAGAAGCGCACGCTTTCCAAGTTCAAGGTCCTGGAGCTGGTGGCGAGGGTTCCGTACCAATCCTGGGAACAGGTGGCCTACATCGCCATCACCCATGTCTACAGCCGGACCGGACTTGCCCGGCGCATCCACGAACGGGTCAAGGAATCGCGGGAGCAGCAGGACAACGAGCAGTGGCACCTGCTGATTCTCGAGGACCTGATTGCGACCTCGGGCAAGCGTGAGAGCCGGTTCTACTACTTCTGGATCCCGCAGTTCATCGCGTTGGTCTACTACCAGATCTCATGGTTGCTGTTCGTCATCCGGCCCGCCTGGTCCTACCGTCTCAACGCGGACTTCGAGGACCACGCCGAGCACGAGTACATGACCATGGTGGCCGAGCATCCGGAATGGGAGACAACACCGTACGACGCCGACTTCTCAGCCGAATACGGCACTTTCGAGTCGGTGGCCGACCTGCTGAGGCAGATCGGGCATGACGAGCGGACACACAAGGAGGGGTCGATCGAAGCGATGGCGGCCCCGCGGTTCACCTGAACCCAGGGCCCGGTCCGGCTCTACCGCCGGGCCGGGCTGCTCACCCGCCGAACGAGCCGCCGCCCAGCCTTCTCGCCCGGGCCAGTGGATGCTCCAGCATGCTGTCGATCAACCGGCTCCAGCGCTGTGCCCGCGGCACGAGGTCGCCGCCCCCGGTCGGCCGCGCGGTGCCGACGGCGATCGGGACATGCACAGGAACGGTGGCCAGGAGACCCGCCGCATCCTCATCGGCCACACCGTCGAGATCTTCGGCAAGCAAGCGCAGATAACCCAGATGGCTGCCCGCTTCCAGCACCTGCGTTTCGATGTCGAAAGCCGACTGGTCAGTTGACACGGTCAGCACCACCCCACCACCGGCCCTGGCCACCAGCGCCAGGGCGTCCGCGGAGGTCGCGACCGCCGTTCCCGGTACGGGAACGAGCAATGGCAACACCTGGTAATTCTCGGACTCGGTGAGCAGCGAACTCCACCGGTGTTCGAGATCGATCGCGTCGGAGCTGTCGACGGTGCCACCCGCCGTGACGTAACGGGCTCCCAACCGCTCGGCGAGGTCCAGCACCGTGCGCTGCGATCCGTCCCCTCCACCAGGGTGCCCGCGGCCGATTTCCCCACCACCCAGTTCCACCCGGCCGACGTCCAGCACCGAGATCCGGCTGGTCAACAGGTGGGTGATCATGCTGCGGAGTTCCGGGGAACCGGCACCCCGGGTCCACCACAGGTCGGCGCCCGGTGAGTGCGCGACCCGCAGCCCGACCGAATCGAAACCGGTCCGGTTCGCGGCGTCGACCAGCTCCGTCGGGGACAGCGCTCCCGCGGCGGACTCATGGATGGCCAGCCTGTTCATCGGCCCAGTCTGTCATCGGCCAGGTCAGTGATACCGCTCAACCCGTCACCTGCCCGGCCCGTCAACTGCTGCGGGCGCCCGCCCGCGCATTCTCCTGAGCCAGGGCGGTCATCTCGGCATTACCGGTGTAATCCGCGATCTCCTTCTGCATCGTCCGGCGAACCTTCGGCTGCTGCGCCAGAGCAACAGCGAAGACGGTCAACAGGATCCACATCGCCGTGCTGGAAATCAGGATCAAGATCGACGGGAGTAGCGCCGATCCCAGTTTGGCGGTCAATTCCTGCGCCGCGAAAGCGCGCCACACCAGCATCCCGTTCACCAGGTAACCGATCAAATAGGACACCACAAATGCGATCACGAACTGCTTGAGGCTGCCCGAATGACGTCGCTGCCTGATCGGTTCGTCCCGTGTGGGAAGCGCGACCGACAGGACGTTCCCGACGCCCAGCCACAGAAGGATCATGCACAGCATCAGGACACAGGCCTTGAAGAAGGCGTAGAGGTCGCCGGCCCGCCAGGCGAGCAGTGCGCAGAGCAGGAAGCCGATGGGCGAGACGATGCAGATCAACGCGAGATTCTTGATCACCAGCAGATGCCACAGCCGGGCGCCGCTGTCCAGCGCAGCGCGTACCCGCATCGCGTCGAAGCTCATCGCATTCACGCATACGCTTCCACCCATCACGACGCCGATGGCCCAGAGCCCGAGGTACGGCAACCATTTCTTGTCCTCGTCCCATTCGAACAGCCGGATGAAGCCGAGGTAGAGCAGCCCCATCGCCAGTGCGATCGCCAGACTCTTGACCGTCGACCGCGGCTTGCGGGTCAGGATGTAGCGGATCTCGCCGGTGAGCCCGTGCGCCAGCGCCGGGCCGTGCCGGCTGACCGGGTTGCGGCCGTGCAACGGGACATGGCCGTCGACGACCGCGGCATCGGGGTCGTCCTCGCCGGCATCGATGCGGGCGAGCCGCGCCTGCAGTACAGCCAGAGCCGCATCGTTGAGCGCCAGTCGGGCGAGCGCGACCGCGGCGACTGCATCGCGTTCCGCCTGCGCCGCAGTCGCGAGCCGGGCCAGGCTGTCCCCGGACTCCGCCGCGGACGGCTCCGGTGCCGACGCCGCCGACGACGACGCCGCTGCGGGGGGCGCCTGCGGGCCCGTCGAGAGTTCGTGCACAGCACCAAGTTCGAGATAATCCTGACACAGAGCCACCCACCGCGGTGACAGCTGCCGCAATCCGGTTGCCCCGGCCAACTCGGTTCGTTGGACTACGGCGTTCCTGCGGACCCGGTTGGCCGTCTTCTCGACCTCCGGGCGGTCCTTCCACTTCGAGGCGAGGGCAGTACGTTCCGCCGCGGCGGCACGTTCCACCAATTCGGTCAGGTCGTCGATCGCTGCCATCGGCACTCCCAGGTTGCCCGCTACCCGTCACCGGGCATCGCAGAGTCATCCTCACCACGGCGGTCCGGCGCGCGCATCCCCCTGACCGTAGTAGGCAGACCGGCATCAACCGGACATGCGACGACGGTGCCCGTCGCGATTCCCGGCGAGGTCGGGTCCTTGGACTCATGTGCCGGTCGCGGGCCCGGTGCACCATCGGGACGCACAGTGTGAGGGGTTGATGCCCATGCCCATCCTGCCGGTGGCGTACTCGGCCGACAGCCAGAACTGGCCGTCGGGTACCACCCTGATCGCACTCCTGCCTTTGCTGGTGCTCGTTCTCGGTTTCGAGATCTACTGCCTGATCGATCTGATCCGCGCCCCGTCGGTGAAACAACTGCCCAAGGTCGCATGGGCGCTCATCATCGTGCTGGGATCCGCACCGATCGGCGCCATCATCTATCTGCTGGTCGGCCGGGATCGAAACCACAGCGTCTCGGACGGTGCCGCGAACGGATTCACCGCAACTACCCCACCGGGTCCACGGACCGTCGTTGCGGACGCCCGGCCGGCACCGCCGGGCCTGGTGTTGCGAACGGTCGGGCTGACCCGCGACTACGGCCGCGGTAGCGGGCTGTTCGACGTCGACCTTGCGGTTCCCCGCGGCTCCGTGTACGGGCTCGTCGGCCCGAACGGTGCGGGAAAGACGACGCTGCTGTCCATCGTGACCGGGATGCGCCGGGCCGACCGGGGCGAGGTGCAGCTCGGACTGCCACGTGCCTCGGTCGCCGTCTGTCCCGATGTGCCGGAGTTCGACGGTTGGCTGACGGCCGCCGAGGTGGTTGCCCTGGCGGCCGCGCTGGTCGCGGGTGAGCGTCACAGGCGGGACGGTGGGGCGCTGGACGGTGGGCCGCTGGACCGTGCCCCCGACGACGGTGACGCCGTACGCCGGGCGCTGCGGACCGCGGGCCTGCACGAAGTTGCCGACCGCAGGGTGGGCGGCTTCTCCCGCGGCATGACGCAACGCCTCGGCCTTGCCTGCGCGCTCGTGGCGAACCCTGAACTGCTCATCCTGGACGAGCCGACGTCGGCTCTCGATCCGGCCGGCAGAGCCGAGATGCTCGACCTGGTGGCCGCTCTCCGCGGTCAGCGGACGGTCATCTTCTCCAGCCACATCCTGGCTGACGTCCAACGCGTCGCGGATCACGTCGGCATTCTGCGGGGAGGTCGGCTGATCTACCAGGGCTCGACCCGGCAGCTGATCGACGACCACCTGCAACCGCGCTGGTTGCTGCGGGTCGCCGGGGATCCGACCGCGGTTTTCGAACAGCTCTCGCGCAGCGATTGGGTCACCCGGCTGGAACCCGCCGCCCCGGACACGATCCGTCTGGAGGCCACTTCCATCGCGGCCGGCGAGCGCGGCATCCCGGTGGTTCTGGCGTCCTGCGGTGCGCGGTTGGTGTCGTGCGAACCCCTCGCCGCAGACCTGGAATCGGCCTTTCTGGCACTCACCGGATCGGAGGTGATGGCGAGATGACAACTGCATCGGCGCCCACCAGGGACAGGCACGGGTCGTCGCGACGGATGGGCATCTGGCGCCTCGAGTGGCTGCGGCTCACCCGCACCCCGCGGCTTGTCGCGCTGCTCGGTGTCTTCGTGTTCTTCGGCCTGCTCGGCCCGGTGACGGCGACCTACCTGCCGGACATCGTCGCCAACGTGCAGTCGGGAATGACGATCATCGTGCCGCCCCCCCAACCCCGGGACGGGATCATCAACTACGTCAGCCAGGCCGGTCAGATCGGCCTCATCGTGCTGGTCGCCATCTCCGCGGGGGCGATGGGCTTCGACAGCCGGCCCGGCCTGTCCATCTTTCTCCGGTCCAGGGTCGGCAGTATGTGGCAGCTGGTTCGTCCGCGGATCATTGTCGTCGCAGCGGCGGGGATCGTTGCGTACGGCGCCGGCCTGCTTTCCGCCTGGTTCGAAACCGCTGTGCTGCTGGGCCCGCTGGACCCCGCGGCGCTGCTGGCAGGCCTGTTCTGCCAGGCCGTCTACCTGCTGTTCGTGGTCGCCGTGGTGACCGCGGCGGCGTCGCTGGCCAGGAGCACACCGGCCATCCTCGGCATCGCCCTGGGCTCGGTCATCGCGCTGTCCGTCATCGGCGGACTCGGCCTGCTGCACGACTGGCTACCCACCACCCTTGCCGGAGCGCAGGTCGCGCTGCTCGGGACGACGACGCTGGTGGACTACCTGCCGGCCATCGCCGCATCGCTGATCGCCACCGCCGCCCTGATCGCCGCAGGCGTCCACCGGCTCGCCCGCCGGGAGACCTGATGGTCCGCCGGGAGACCTGATGGTCCGCCGGTCACGTTGATGGGACCTTCGGCTCTGGCAGGGCCGTGCATCGTTCAGGACGCTGAGTGGTATGAGAAGCACAGAGAGGATCCATCTCCAGCACAGGGACGTCGTCCCGACCGCCGATCTGCGCCGTCGACAGCGGTGATCGGCCATGGCCGTGACAAGTCCGCTGCTCTCCAACCCGACCGGCGTCGCCGCGGAAGGTGCCGGCGCCGCAACCACCACTAGCGCGCCCGTACTCGATCGCCGGTCCTCCCCCCGGCCGTCGACCATCGGGCGTCCCGCCGACCTGACCGGGACGGTGGCCGGCATCGTGGAGGAACTGAACCCGATGTTCAGCGGGATCCTCGCTGCCACCGCCATCACCGAATGCGCGGCCCGCGCGGTCCAGGACCTGCTCGGGTCGATCTGCCTGCAGGCGCTCCCGGAAATGGCGATCCGGCTGGCGACCGTCCGGCTGCAGAGCGCGACGGCGGATCAGCCGGAGCCCGACTCGAAAGCGGTGTAGACGGCAGCCATGTCGTCAGCGGAATGTCCGTTGCGTGCCGCCACGGCGTACTTGGCCTCGACCTGTTCCAGAAGGTCATCGGGCACGCCGAACCGTTGCGCTGCGGCTCGTATGAGTCCGAGATCCTTCAAGACGCCATCGATGCTGAACGACGGTGGGTACTCCCCCTTCAGCATTGCGTCGCCCTTCACGTGGGCGTAGGGCGAATCGGTGGCGCTGCCGGCGATGGCGTCGAGGAACGTGTGCGGGTCCAGGCCGAATGCTGCGGTGAGAGCCAAAGACTGCGCGACCATGGCCGTCAACGACTGGACCCAGGCGTTGGCCGCCAATTTCAGCGCTGATGCCTGGCCCGAGCCCTCGCCGGCGTTCACCACCTTGGCACTGATGGCGTCGAACACGGGCGACAACACTGCCAGCTGCTCCGGATCACCGCTGACCAGCAGCACCAGCGTGCCCTGCTCGGCCGGCTGCCTGGTGCCCAGCATCATCGCCTCGACCACCGCGATGCCGTGCTGTTCGGCAAGGGCCGCGGCCCGCGCCGTCCCGTCCAGACCGATGGTGCTGAGCTGCGCCCACACCGACCCGGCCGGCATCGCCGGTGCTGCCTGCGCCATGACGTCCAGGACGGCGTCCGCGTCGTGCAGCACCGTCAGCACCGCCTCGGCGTCGCGCACCGCACCCTGCGGGTTCGGTGCGGTCACCGCACCGGCGGCCCGCAACGGTTCGGCCTTGGCCGGATCCCTGTTCCACACCGTCACCTGGTGGCCGGATCGCAGCAATGACCGCGCGACACCGGCGCCCATGATTCCCGTACCCAGCACTGCAACGCGCATGACGTGCCTCCTCTGGCCGCTGTTGTCGGCCCGCAACGGGCCTGCCATAGGGTGCCAGCGGTGACCCGAGCGACAGACGGCGACCAGCCCGGTCTTGCGCGGCGACTGGGGTTGACCGACGCCGTCGTCATCGGCCTGGGGGCGATGCTGGGCGCCGGTATCTTCTCGGCACTGGCCCCGGCCGCTGCGGCAGCCGGATGGGCGCTGCTGGTCGGGCTCGCGGTGGCCGCCGTCGTCGCGTTCTGCAATGCCACGTCGTCGGCCCGGCTCGCCGCCCGGTACCCGTCATCGGGCGGTACCTACGTCTACGGACGCGAGCGCCTCGGGCCGTTCTGGGGGTATCTCGCGGGCTGGTCCTTCGTCGTCGGCAAGACGGCATCGTGCGCGGCGATGGCCCTCACCGTCGGCAGCTACGTCTGGCCGGCCCAGCAGAAGGCCATCGCGGTCGGTGTCGTCGTCGCGGTGACGGCAGTGTCCTGGGCCGGTGTGCAGAAGGCGGCCTGGGTGACGCGGGTGATCGTCGGTGTCGTGGTGCTCGTCCTCGCCGCGGTCGTCGTGGCCTGTCTGGGCAGTCCGGCGGCCGACCTGCAGCGACTCGGTGCAGGTGACGGCGGCAGCGTCCGGGGCGTGCTGCAGGCGGCAGGGCTGCTGTTCTTCGCCTTCGCGGGCTACGCCCGCATCGCGACCCTCGGCGAGGAGGTCCGCGATCCGGTGCGGACGATCCGGCGGGCGATCCCGGTCGCACTGGGCATCACGCTGGTGATGTACGCCGCGGTCGCGGTCGCCGCGCTGTCGGTGCTGGGAGCCGACGCGCTGGCGGCGGCTGTCGATCCGCTCGCCGCAGCGGTCACCACAGCGGGCGCACCGGCGCTGACCACCGTCGTGCGGGTGGGTGCGGCGGTTGCCGCGATCGGCGCGCTGCTCGCACTGGTCCTCGGGGTCTCGCGCACGGTGCTCGCGATGGCCAGGGACCACCACCTGCCTTCTACGCTCGCGATGGTGCATGAACGGGCCGGGGTGCCCCGGCACGCCGAGTTGGCCGTCGGCGCGGTCGTCGCGGTCCTGGCGGCGACGGTGGACCTGCGCGGTGCCATCGGATTCTCGTCATTCGGCGTGCTCGTTTACTACGCGATCGCCAATGCCTCGGCCTGGTCCCTGCGTCCCGACGAGGGCCGGCCACCGGCAGTTGTCCCGGCTGCCGGCCTTGTCGGTTGCGTGCTGCTCTGCGTGTCCGTGCCGACCTCATCGCTCATCGCCGGGGCGATTGTCGTGGGGCTCGGCGCGGCGTGGTACGGCATCCGGCGGGCCATCGGTGGCGGCCGAACCCGCCACGACAACGGTTGAGCCGGGGACGGTCTCACTCGGAGCTGTGCCGCACCACGATGACGGGACAGGTCGCGTGGGTGAGCACGGTCTGACTGGTCGAACCCAACAGCAGACCGGTGAATCCGCCGCGACCCCGGCTGCCGACCACCAGCACGGCGGGGTGCTGATCACGGTCACCGACCCTGAGCATGGCCTCTGCGGGGTGGCCTTTGAACAACACCCTGCGAACCGCCACATCGGGATACTTCCCGTGCCAGCCCGCCAACTGCTCGGCCAGCATCGCCTCTTCGTCTGTGCTGCCCCTGGCGTCCAGGACGACCGGCCGGCGGGCGAACCGCTGCCTTGCCAACTCGTCCCAGGCCAGTACCGCGACCAGGTCGGCACCACGGGCGTCTGCCTCGTCGAAGGCGAACTCGACGGCGGCGTCGCTGCTGTGCGATCCGTCCACCCCGACGACCACCGGGCCGTCCGGGGAACCCGCCGCCGGTACGACCGCGACGGGCGACCGGCCGTGCGATGCCACGTACAGCGCGACCGACCCGAGCAGCACCTCGCGGAGCCGGCCGCCGCCGCGCGAGCCGACGACGGTCAGCGCGGCGCCGCGCGACGCATCGACCAGTGCGGACCGCGCGTCGCCCTCCACCAGCGAGGTCGTGCACCGCACGGTCGGATGCGACCGTGCCATGGAATCGACCAGATCGCTCAGCAGCTCCGCCGCCCTCGTCCGCACCGACTCGGCGACCTCGGGCGGGAATTCGTATTCCGGCTGGCCGACGAAGGGCACCTGGTAGGCGTGCAGGACCAGGAGTGGCAGGTGCCTGCGGGCAGCTTGCCCGGCAGCCCATTCCACTGCTGTCAGCGACGGTTCCGAGCCGTCCACACCGACGACGACGGACGATCCGGCGAAAATCATGGTTTCTCCTTCGTCCTGTACTTCCACCGTCCTACCTCCACGATCCCGCCGGGCGGCCCAGCCGGACAGGGAAGAAGGTCCCGCCGTCACGGTTCGTCGCCGAGCGGCGCCCCGTCGATCGTCCTGGACCCGACGTCCCCGCACAGCCGGGTCCAACGACCCTGTTGCGGCCCGGTCGGATCCCGTTGAGTGACAGTCAGTTGACCACCGGTTGCGGGTCGACGGATCCATCGAATCCGTCAGCAATCGGTGCTCCCTGCCCGATGACGCGCAAGGAATGGAGCCGGCCATGACACATCCGCAACTCGCCCCGACTAGAGTTCAGGACCCGAACCATTTCGTCCTGAACGGCGGCAACCTGCTGATACGGCTGTCGCTCGGCGGAATCGACGGCGAGCCGCACCTCCAATATCAGGATTCGCACCACGCCATGGAGTTCTCCGGTGACGAGATCTATCTGGAGAGCACGTCTCTGGGTCAGCTCGCCACCGTGACGACGATGAGCACGAAGGACATCGGGCACACGTCGTTCACCCTGGTGATCCCTGCGGTCGATGTTTCCGCCGGCCCCCAGACGGTGGCGACAATGGGGCTGATCACGATGCACCGCACCCGCCCGAGCAGCGTTGCCAGGGGCCAGCTCCGCACTTATCACATGACCGAGTTGCGTGGCAGCGCAAGGCACGTCGACTTCTGATCGGCAGGATCGTCGCTGATCCCCAGGTTTCGCCTGCTCCGGCACGATGACGACCGCCGACCCACAGGGCCGGCGGTCGTTTCTGTGTTCGGGTCTGTTCAACGGCCGGGTCGTTTCTGCAGCCGGTCGTTTCTCCACCCGGTGGAGCAGGAGTTGACCTGACCGGTGGCCTTCGGCCCGCTACCGCGCCGTCCGCCTGACAGCTGCTGCAGCGCAGCTACTCCAACGGGGCTCCGACCAGGACACCGAGCACATCGCGCATCGACACGATGCCGACGGCGGTGCGACCATCCCCGATCGGCAGGTGCCGGACGCCGCTCTCGATCATCAAAAGGCCCGCGCGCTGGATGGAGATCTCCGGATCCCCCCAGACCACCTCGGGATTCAGCGCGTCACCGGCCTGGACCTCGTCCAGGTCGCGACCGCCGGCCACCGCGGTGACGACATCACGTTCGGACAGCATGCCGAGCGCACCGTCGCCGGTGACGAGCAGGGCGCCGATCTCATCGGACGCCATCTCCTCGGCGGCCTCGCGCAGGGTGTCGGAGATGTCGGCAGTTGCGACAGGCGATCGCATGATCAGCCGGACCGGATCCGACGGCAGGGATTGCGACGCTACCGATACTTCGCGCGTCGACGGACCGTAGGCCATCATGTCGTGCTCCTCTCGGGTCTGCGGCCCGGACGATCACCATGCCATCTGGGCACGGTGTCGCACGGCGGGCCGCGACACCCCGGAGTCGTGCCCGGGGTGTCGTGATGCTCTGATTCGACTCTGCGCCGGTGCCTCGTCCGGTACGCAGAGGCGTCGGACCCTGCCGGTCAAGGACGATGGTCCCTATTGCGTGAGGACATCGCGCGCATCGACGGTTGAGGGCCGAACCGACCGCCCTGGGTAGGCTGAGCCGGTGAATCCCGCGGATCGTCCGGCTACTCCGGCGTTCGCGGGTGCCGGTGAGATGCGCGAGCGGTGCAGAACGATGGACTGGGCCACGACACCGCTCGGTCCGCTCCCCGGGTGGCCGTCCCTGTTGCGTGTGCTGGTCGAGCTCTGTCTGGATTCCGCGTTCCCGATGGTGGTGTCCTGGGGTCCGGACGTGGCCATGGTCTACAACGACGCGTATATCCCGCTGCTGGGTGCCGTTCGGCACCCTGTCGCGCTGGGCCGGCCCGCCAAGGAGGTCTGGCCAGACGCATGGTCGGTGTCCGGCCCGATGATCGAAGAGGTCATGCAGGGCGGCCGGGCGGTACGGCACGACGACATGCAAATGGTGTTGGAGCGCAACGGCTATCCGGAGGAGTGCTACTTCACGTTCTCGCAGAGCCCGATCCGGGATACCGACGGGAGCATCGTCGGGATGTTCACAGTGGCCGCCGAGACGACCAGCCAGGTGCTTGCCCAACGCCGGCTCCGGGTAGCCCAACAACTGGGAGCGCTGTCGGCGACCCGGTCGGACAACCCGGCCGACACCTGCCGCGCCGCGGCCGCGGTGCTGGCCGGCGCCCGGGAGAGCGTGCCGTTCGCCGCCGTCTTCCTCCGCGATGCACCGGAGGACCGGTTCCGCCGGGTCGCGGAGTACGGCTTCTCCGGAGCGCCCGGCCCCGGCCTGATCGAACCCGACTCGGATGGCGCCTGGACCGTCGGGGAAGCGGTCCGGCAGGATCGCCCCCAGGTGGTCGGCTCCCTGCGGGAACGATTCACGCAGACCCTGCAGCCGGGCCCGCTCGGCCCGATGCTGCCCGACCAGGCGGTGGTGCTGCCGTTGACCGTGGGCGGTGGGACAGGGCCGGCGGGCGCGGTGGTGCTCGGCGTCAATCCTTACCGCCGCCTCGACGACCGTTACCAGGAGTTCCTGGCACTGGTCGGCCGGCAATTCAGAGTCGCCCTGGCGGACGCCTACGCATTCCACGGCGAGCGTGAGCGGGCGCAGAACCTCGCTGACCTGGACCGTGTCAAGACGGAGTTCTTCCAGAACGTCAGCCACGAGTTGCGGACCCCGCTGACGCTGCTGCTCGCGCCCCTGCAGGACGTCCTGGCCAACAGCTCCTCGCAGCTCGATCGGGCCGGCCGGGAGAGCCTGACGGCCGCGGTGCGGGCGGCGGAGCGACTGCAGCGAATGGTGGAAGCGCTCCTCGACCTGTCTCAGCGGGCCTCGATCAGGGTGCCGGTGTTCGAGGAGACCGATGTGGCGGCGACCACGGCGGAGATCGCCAGCATGTTCCGCTCGACCGCGGAGCACGCCGGCCTCGATTTCACCGTGCAGCTTCCGACCGGCCCGGTCACGGCCGACGTCGACCGGGAGATGTGGGCCACCATCGTCAACAACCTGCTCTCGAACGCGGTGAAATACACGGCCCGGGGCGGCATTTCGGTGCAGATTCGCGGTGTCACCGGTGGATTCGCCGAATTGGCCGTCTCCGATACCGGAGTCGGCATCAGCAGCGAGCAACAACTGCGGGTCTTCGAACGCTTCCACCGCGCCGGTGACGGCGGGAGCGAAGGTGCCGGCATCGGACTTGCGCTGGTCTCCGACCTCGTTTCTGCGCACGGCGGCCGGATCGAGTTGACCAGCACGCCCGGTGAGGGCAGCCGTTTCACCGTCACCGTTCCCGGAACCGCAGATCCGACCGCGTCCCGGACGGCCCCGTCACCTGCGACAGCGTCCCAGGCGGACACCACGGCGGTGCGCTCGCACGCGGACGGTACGACGGCGCCGATACACCTGGAGCATGCGGCGGAGACCGGGTTGACAGCCGACAGCCGCGACCGCACCGCTCCCGGCGAACAGGGGCGTCCACGCCTCCTACTGGTCGAGGACGACGACGATCTCAGCTCCTATCTCAGCCACCTGCTGACGTCCGACGGCTGGTCGGTCGACGCCGTCCCAGATGCGGAAACGGCGACGGCACGAGCCTTTTCCACAGAATCGACCGTCTCCTACGGCCTGGTACTGACCGACATCATGTTGCCCGGCTCGAGCGGACTGGACCTGGTGACGGCTCTGCGATCGGCCGCCGGCACGGCGCGGGTGCCGATCATCCTGTTGACAGCGAGGGCCGGCGCCGATGCAGCCGTCGAGGGTCTGAGCCACGGCGCCGACGATTACATCACCAAGCCGTTCTCCTCCCAGGAGCTGCTCGCCCGGGTGCGGGTGCACCACCAGCTCAACCAGGTCCGTGAGGACGCCCTCGGCGAGGCGCACACCCGGGTCTCCCATCTGCGGTCCGCGCTGGACAGCAACAGGCTCATCGGAATCGCGATCGGAGTCCTGGTCGGCTCGAACGGCCTGTCGCCCGAGCAGGCCTTCGCGGTGCTCGTCAGAACCAGCCAGAACGGAAACCGCAAGCTCCGCGAGGTGGCCGCGGACATCGTCGGCGGCAACGGCGTCCGGCCCTGAGCCGGCTGCCGGAAGGGACCACGCGCCGGTCGGATCCTTCCCGCGCGGCACAACAAGTGACTGATGCTGCAGCACAGGGCCAATGAGGGACTTTGGACTCTGGGATCGGTTCGTCGCCCGACCTACGTTCGTGCGGAGGAGTTGATCGAGGATGCCGCCATTCATCACCAAACAACCTGCGCACCCTGAACGGGGGCGCGGCCACTACTCCGCCGACCGGCGGCGCTGGTGGGACGACAGCGAGCAGGAGTGGCTGGAGTTGGATGACACCGCGGCCGACACCGCGGAGATCCAGCTGGAGGAATCCGGTGGTGAGTCGTGGATCTCCAGCATCCTCGCCACCCTCGGTGCCCAGGAGGGCCACGGTTACTACCGCTTCGTGGGCGTCGCCCAGAGCGCGGACAGCCGGTGGCCGACGTACCGGATCCCCGGGGACACCTTTCCGGCCGCCCGCGGCTTTCTCGCCGAGGTCCCTGCCGAGGAGAGGTGGTCGCCGGGCATGACCCGGAGTCTGCTCAATCTCAACGCAGAGCTGATGAGTGAGGGCTGGCTGCCGGTGGGCCAGGGAGAGCAGCCGTGGGCGACCCGCTACCGACGGCCGTGCCTCGCCACGAGGGACCGGCGGCCCGCGAGCGTGACGCATCGCAGTCCCTGACGCTGCAACTCGACCTGCCGCGGTGCCGGCCCAGGTGCGGCCCGGGTCGAGGCGGCGATTGCGGCTCCTCCCAGCGCCCGGGAACGACCACATTCGACGTCTCGACCGTCCCACTCCGCAAGCCGACGTCCGGACCTCCCACTCCGCAGCCCGTGACGCCCGCGGTCAGCCGCGACCGATCACGTCGATCGAGCGGTCGCCGGTCCGCTCCACCCGCAGTCCGGACCTGACCGCGACCCTGACAATGCCTGTCAGCCCGGTCATCTCGGCCTTCGAGGTGACCAGGGCACGGGCCAGCAGACCCTTGACCGCCTTGTTGAAGTGACTGACGACGCTGCGCCGGCCGGCTGCATCCTCGGTCACTACCCGCACCGAGATCGCCCCGGGCAGCGGCGCGAACGCCGCGTAGGCCGCCGACCGCAGATCGACGACCGGGCCCTCGAGCCGGCCGAGCGGCGCTGCGAGATGCGGCCGCCAGTAGGCAGCCGGCCGCGGGACGCCCGGCACCGCCGAGCCAGCGGAAAGCCGGTACCCGGGCACGGCGTCGCCGCCGCCGATCACCCCGAGCAATGCCGATGTGACCAGCAGCCGCTCGTCCGCTCTCGACCGCGCGGCCCGCGGCAGGCTGCCCGCATCCAGTGCGTCGTACAGCACACCGGTGTACCTGACTAGTGCCGGCAGCGTCGGCGACCGACGTAGCGCTGCCGTGGCGATGATTTCCGGGTCCTTCCCGGGGCCGACCGACAGTGCTCGGCGCGCAGCGGGCACATCGCCGCACAACTCCGTGACGCGGACGATCATCTCCGCGCGCGGTGGTGCCAGCAGCGGAAACCGCAGGGCGTCGAGATCGAGTGCGGGACCCGAACCGCCCACGGCCTTGGTCTCCGACGGCGGCAGCAGCACGTACACCTGCAGGACGGTAGCCGGGCTGGCGGCCCGTCGGTCACCATGCGGCGATCACAGCGCAGCGCTGGACCACCGGAGCCGAACCCCCGTGACCGCCTCGGGTCCCTCGGGCGCTCGCCCATCGCCGGGCCGGGCACCGGCCGGCGCGGCCGCTTCCGGGCGGGTCCCTGCGGTGACCTCGATCCGCAGGTTGTCGGCGAGCGTCACGTCGACCACCATCTCGGTCACCGCACTGTCCCTGACGATCTCGGCGACCGTCGCCCGGAGCGCGGATTCCGCCTGCAGCGCCACGCCCGACGGCACGCTGTCCACGTCGCCCGCCAGTCGCACGGTGACGGTCAACGGCGATCCGGCCGTCAAGCCCAGCACCAGCTCAGACAGTGTGGTCCGCAGGCTGGGCGGAGGCGCCGGTTCGTGGCGGAGGTCGAAGATCGCACTGCGGATCTGCAGGATCGTCTTGTGCAGTTGGTCGACGTGGTCGGCGAGCCGCAAGGCGATCAACGGCGCATCGACCCGGCGTTGGGTCCCCTCCATTGCCATCGCCACCGCGAACAGGCGCTGGATCACGTGGTCGTGCAAATCTGTGGCGATCCGGTCCCGCTCGGTGAGCGCCTGCAGCTCCCGGCGTGAGGTCTGGACCTCGGCGCGCTGCAATGCCAGGGCCGCCTGGTCGGCGAAGGACGACACCACCTGCAGTTCGGCGTCGTTGAAGGGCGTCGAACCCGGTTTCCGCACGGCGAGCAGCACACCGCCGTGCGCGTCGCCGGAACCCAACGGCAGGGCGAGTGCCGGGCCGAGGGCAACCCCGGTGGCGTCCTCCAGGCTGAACGACAGGCCCTCGACGTTGCGCGGCACATGGTCGGCGAAGACGGCGCCCGACGTCGACCCCTCGATCGGGATGCGGTGGCCCGCGAAGCCGTCCGCCTCCTCGCCGACCGCGACTGCGATGACCAGGTCGGACGGCGGCGAGCTGTCCCGCGGTCGCGGCACGGCGGGCGGCAGCGCGACGAGAGTGTAGTCGGCAGAGGTCATCTCGCGGGCACGGCTTGCGATCAGGTGTAGTGCGTCGCTGGTTTCGCTGCCCGCGAGCAGCACCGCTGTCACATCCGCACTGGCTTCGAGCCACCGCTGACGGTCACGTGCCTGCGCATACAACCTGGCATTGTCGATCGCGACACCGGCGGCGCCGGCCAGCGACGTCACCAGGACCTCGTCCTCCGCGGTGAACGACCGGCCGCCGGCCTTTTCGGTCAGATAGAGCCTGCCGACGATGGAGCCGTGACCACGGACCGGAACGCCGAGGAAGGTCCGCATCGGCGGGTGGTTCGCTGGGAGGCCGGCAAACGACCGGTGGACCGTCAGGTCGTCGAGCCGGATCGTGTGGCCGTTGCGGACCACAGTGCCGAGCAGACCCTTGCCGGTGGGGTGCGAGCCGATCAGCCTGCGGGTTTCCTCGTCGATGCCGGTGAACACGAAATCGATCAGGTCGCCGTCCGGGTCGACGACGCCGAGGGCGCCGTAGCGGGCATCCACCAGCTCGAGGGCGGCGTCGACGATGCTGCGCAGCGTGACGTCCAGGTCGAGGCCTGCAGAAACCGCCAGCACCGCTTCCAGCAGGGCATCCACCCGGTCCGCGGCCCGGTCACCGTTGGTCACCCGCTCACTGTCGCACAGGGTGGTCAGCCTCCGCTCCGACGACGGCGCCGGTCGCTGACCGGCCCGGATGACCCCCGATCAGGCATGTGCGGCAAGGACGTTCGGCCCTGGCTGAGACAACCGCGGCTGCGGAACAGTGGGCGCCAGAGAACCGACCGTCGGCTGTACGGCATGACCCGACGGGGCGAAGGAGGCTGTTCCGGTGTATTCGAGCGTCGCTGCAGTGGGCAGCCTCGGCCGCAACGAAGTTCGGTCGGTGTTGAACTCGGTGACGAACCATCTGACGGACGGCGACGACTGGTCATTGGACTGCGCCGGCCTCGGATTCGAGATCAGGTACACCGGGCCGGGCGACCGACAGGCACGGGTGGACGATCGCGACCTCCTGGTGCGCTGCGGCCAGATCATCCTCGATCTGCGGGTCGCCATCAGGGCACGTGGCGTCCACCCGACAGCGCAATTGTTGCCGGACGAGGACGAACCCGACCTGCTCGCCGTCGTGCTGCCGCAGGGACGCAGCGTCCCGACGGCGGACGATCTGGCGCTGTTCGACGCCATCGCCAAGCACCGGGACTGTCCGCCGTCGACGGCGATGCCCGGGGTGCCCGCCGAGATGATGCTGCGGCTGCGGCAGTCGGCAAAGATGGAGCAGAGCTGGATCGCCACGCTCAGTGATCAACAGGTCGTTGCGATCCGGTCGGGATCGGCCGCCCCCGCTCGCTCCGAGACGCCGCCCGAGGCCGACGCGCCGGCGCACACCCGGCAACCGGGCCGCCCTGTGACGGCCGTGATCGGTTCGCTCCGCGACCTGCCGACGGCCCGGCTGCAGGCGGGGCAGGCGTTGGAAAGGGTCCTTCTCACGGCCGCCTGTGCGGATCTGGCGGCCGACGTCCTGCCCGATGTCCTGGCAGGAGCAACAGGGCGTCGGAAGGTCAGGGATCTGGTGGGCGGCGGATTGTGGCCGCACTGTGTCGTCAGGCTGGGCGATCCGGACTCGAGTTGGGGTCGGCTGACCGGTCCGCCGGTAACACGCTGATGTCACGCAGAGTGGCTGATGGCGCAGGAAGCCGTCCCCGCGAGTCGTTTCTGTAACAAAACGATGAAATCGGACGTATCGCAAGGAAGATGGGCAATTCGCGCTTTACCCTCAGTCGAACGAGAGGGAGTGCGATGCCGATACGCCACGGATCCAGCCGGTACAACCCCGCCGCACCCGCCGTCAACGAGGCCGGACTGGTGTCGCAGATCTACCTCGACGCGCTACGGCTGGCTCAGGAGAACGGCACGACGCCGTCGAACATACTGTTCGAACTACGCCTGGCCAGCATTGCGCACGACGACGAGAAGACGGTAGCGGTGCTCGATCGCGCCATCAATCTGATGACCCTGGACAAAGCGCTCGACGAACAACGGTCGGATGCACGATCGGTGAAAAGGGACAGCTGAACGACGACCGGCCGGGTGCTGAATCGCACCCGGCCGGTCATCCCTGGAAAGCCTTCGCTCAGGTGCTACGGCGCAGGATCGGCCGCAAGGTATCCAGCACGCTGGCGTCGTCGATGGTCGATGGAACGGGCTCGTTGACGCCGTCGGCAATGCCGCGCATGGTCTTTCGCAGGATCTTGCCGGAGCGGGTCTTCGGCAGGGCCGGGACCACGGCGACATCCTTCAGTGCCGCGACGGCCCCGATCTGCGCACGGACCATCGCGACGAGTTCGGCCTGCAGTTCGACCGGATCGCGCTTCACGCCGGACTTGAGCACCACGAGGCCACGGGGAACCTGACCCTTGAGTTGGTCCGCCACCCCGATGACGGCACATTCGGCGACGTCCGGATGGCCGGCCAACACCTCCTCCATGCTGCCCGTCGACAACCGGTGTCCTGCAACGTTGATCACGTCGTCGGTCCGGCCCATCACGAACACATAGCCGTCCTCGTCGACCCGACCACCGTCGCCGGTCAGGTAGAAGCCCTCGTAGACGGACATGTAGGAGTTGACGAAACGCTCGTCGTCGTTCCACAGGGTCGGCAGCGAGCCCGGCGGCAACGGCAGTTTGATGACGATGGCACCGTCCTCGCCCGGCGGAACGGGCTTGCCGAAGGTGTCGAGCACCCGCACGTCCCAACCCGGCAGCGCCTTCGTCGGTGATCCGGGCTTGATCGGCAGCAGTTCGATCCCGGCGGGATTGGCCACGATGGGCCAGCCGGTCTCGGTCTGCCACCAGTGGTCGATGACCGGGATCTGCAGCAGATCGCAGGCCCAGTGATAGGTCTCGGGATCCAGTCGCTCCCCCGCCAGGAACAGGTACTTCAAGCCGGAGACGTCGTAGTCGGCGAGCAGGGCGCCCTTCGGATCTTCCTTCTTGATCGCACGGAAGGCGGTCGGCGCGGTGAACATGCTCTTGGCCTTGTAGTCGGCGACCACCCGCCAGAACTGGCCGGCGTCGGGTGTCCCGACCGGTTTGCCCTCGTACAGGATCGTGGTCGCCCCGACCAGCAGTGGCGCGTACACGATGTAGGAGTGGCCGACCACCCAGCCGACGTCGGATGCGGTGAACATGACCTCGCCCGGGCCGACGTCGTAGACATTAGGCATCGTCCAGGCGAGCGCGACCGCATAGCCGCCGCCGTCACGGACGACGCCCTTCGGCTTTCCGGTGGTGCCCGAGGTGTACAGGATGTACAGCGGGTCGGTGGACTTGACGGTGACCGGGTCCGCCGGCGTCGCCGTCTTGACGGCCTCCGCCCAGTCGACGTCGTTCGGCCCCAGGACCGCAGGCGCCTGCGGCCGCTGGAAGATGACGCAGGTTTCCGGTTTGTGGGTGGCGAGCTCGATGGCCTTCTCCAGCAACGGCTTGTACTCGATCACCCGCTTGCCCTCGATACCGCACGAGGCGGAGACGATCACCCGCGGGGCGGCGTCATCGATGCGGATCGCCAGTTCCTTCGGCGCGAAACCGCCGAAGACGACGGAGTGCACAGCACCGAGCCGCGCACAGGCCAGCATCGCGATCGCCGCCTGCGGCACCATCGGCAGGTAGATGACGACCCGGTCGCCCTTCACCACTCCCAGCCCGGCCAGCACGCCGGCGAACAGCGCAACTTCGTCACGCAGTTCTGTGTAGGTGTAGGTCTTCGTGGTCCCGGTGACCGGGCTGTCGTAGATCAGTGCGGCCTGGTCGCCACGGCCGGCCTCGACGTGGCGATCGAGGGCGTTGTACGAGACATTCAGCTCCCCATCGGGGAACCACCGGTAGAACGGTGGTCGTGAGGAATCCAGCGCTGTCGTGGGCTTCACCTGCCAGTCGATGGCGGCGGCGGCGTCTAGCCAGAACGTTTCCGGATCTTCCACACTGTTCCGGAATACCTTCTCGTAATCGTCCATTTGTCTACCTCCTGCGTGCATCCTGGCGGAAACGGACATAGGGCGCTTGTTCGGGAGAGTGTGACGCAGCTCTCTGTAACGAGCATGATGCCGCCGGGTTCCGATTCCGAAAACCCTTCGATGGGACTGCCTCGCTCGCTGCTCCGCCTTCGTCACCCGGTCGGCTCACACGGTTCAGGCCGACCCGGCGAAGGCACCTACGGTGGAGCGATGGAATTCCGCTCTCTGGGCCGCTCCGGCCTCAAAATCTCCGCGATCACCTACGGCAACTGGTTGACGCACGGCTCGCAGGTCGAGAACGACGTGGCCGCCCGCTGCGTCCGTGCGGCACTCGATGCCGGCATCTCCAGCTTCGACACCGCAGACGTCTATGCGAACGGCACCGCCGAATCCGTCCTCGGCGATGCGCTGAAGGGCGAACGCCGGGAGTCCCTGGAGATCTTCACGAAGGTCTACTGGCCGACCGGGCCGAAGGGTCACAACGACGTCGGGCTCTCCCGTAAACACATCGCCGAATCCATCAACGCCTCGCTACGCCGGCTGCAGACGGACTACGTCGACCTTTACCAGGCGCATCGGTTCGACGTCGAGACCCCGCTCGAAGAAACGATGCAGGCCTTCGCGCAGATCGTGCGCGACGGCAAGGCCCTGTACATCGGGGTCAGCGAATGGACCGCCGAACAGATCAGAGCCGGGGCCGCACTGGCGGCGGATCTCGGCATCCCGTTGATCAGCAACCAGCCCCAATACTCGATGCTCTGGCGGGTCATCGAGCAGGAGGTCGTCCCTGCGTCGGCGGAACTGGGCCTCTCGCAGATCGTCTTCTCGCCCATCGCCCAGGGTGTGCTCACCGGCAAGTACCGACCGGGCAGCGCCCCGCCCGCGGGGTCGAGGGCCACCGACGAAAAGGGTGGCGCCTCGATGATCAAGCGATTCCTCGACGACACCGTGCTGACCAGAGTGCAGGCCCTGCAACCGATCGCCGACGAACTCGGCGTGACGATGGCCCAGCTGGCGGTGGCCTGGGTACTGGCCAACGAGAACGTCGCCGCGGCGATCGTCGGTGCATCGAGGCCCGAGCAGGTCAGCGAGAACGTCAGGGCGGTCGGGGTCCGGATCCCGGCCGACCTGCTGCACCGGATCGACGAGGCGCTCGGCGACGCGATCACCACCGATCCGGCGATGACGGCCAGGAACGCGCCGCAGCAGCGACCCGCGTAACGGCGCTGCCCGGCCCGGCCCGCGCAGCCGGGCCGGGGAGACTCAGCCTGCCGCGTCCAGCGTGCCCACCAGGGCCGCCAGGAACTCCTCAGGGCGCTCCAGGAACGGTGAGTGGCCCGCGTCCATGACGACCTCCCGATACGTCCCGCCGGCCGCACGGTAGCCGTCCAGCAGGTACCGGGTCTGGGAGACCATCGGCTGGACCGGCCGCTCCTGCTCGCCGGGCCATCCCGGCACCACGCCCAGCGCACCCAGCCGGGCAAAGTCGTAGAGCGAGTTGTCGGAAACGATGACGTCATCGGCGCCGCGGACCCACAGGACCGGCGGCTTCGGGTCGAGGTCGGCCAGGCTGTCGATGCGAAAGTGTGTGGGCGCCCAGGTGTTCATCACCCCTCTGGTGCCGGGCAACATCCCGGGCCAGGCCTGCGTCGTGGTGGCGTCACCGGGATAGTTGTCCTCGCCGAGCCGGGTGGACAGCATCGATTCGACGAAGATGTCGAGGTGCTCCGGGACGAACGGCGGCTTGACGTAGTGCGCCAGCAGTACCTGCCGCGGGGACAGCGGGGAATCGTCCGAGCGGTCGCCGGCCGCCAACCGGGCGATGAAACCCGGATTGGCGCAGCCGCCGCCGGAGCCGATTCCGGGCGGGTCCAGCAGCCGCCCGTCGAGTCCTGCGGTGCCGCCGAACCCGAAGGGCGACACCGGGTTCACCAGGCTGACGGACGCGACATCGCCGGGTGCGTCGGTCAAGTACTGCAGCACGACGCCGCCGCCCATGCTCCAGCCGATCAGGTGCACCGGAGCGAGATCGAGCGCTCGGACGGCGGCCCCGACGTCATCGGAGAAATCCCGCAACCCGCGGGTGGCATCCACCGGTGCGGGATCGGTGTCGCCGAAGCCTCGCAGGTCCAGCGCTATCGGCCGGTACCGCTCGGGCAGCGACAGCATCAGCGGCTGCCAGAAGAGGCTGGAGGAGACGTTCCCGTGCACCAGCAGGACGGGAATGCCGTCCCTGCCGTCGATCTCGAGGATGTTCATGGTCAAGCGGTCGGTATCGATGCGCCGAGAACTGATCCCGGCCAGCAGAGTGTTCACCGGGTCATCATCGGTGCCGCCGCCACCGGACGCGACACCGGCACACCGATCAGAGCCGCTCGATGTACGCCTTGGCCTGGCGCAGGTCCATCCCGGTCAACTGCCGGATCAGCCGCAGCGCCTCCAACGTCTGACCGGACTCCACCAGTGACCGCACCTGACGTTCGTCGGCCGTGCTGATGGTCGGCTCCGCGGTGCTCCCAGCCGCGCCGGCCGGCTGTTTCGGGCGGGCGGTGGCACCGAGCTTGTCGGCGATCCGGACGGCGTCGGCCAGGCCGAGACCGGTCGCCTCCCGCAGCGCCTTGACGGCTTTGACCTTGTCGCCTGACGCATAGAGCTCACGCACCCGGACAGCCAGCGCCGGGTCGATGGTCAGCTGCGTCGGGTCCACCCTCGGCCGCGATGCGGACGCCATCCTGCCGACGATCACCCACGCCGCCAACGCTGCCACGACGACGACGACCACCCAGAATGCGATGTCCACCCGGTCATCGTAGGGAGACGCGATCAGCTGCCGCTGCGCACCGCGTCCCTGGCCAGCACGGTCGCCCGCAGCACACCGGGAACCGCCTCCGCGAGAACCTGCGCAACGTGCCGGTCGGATGCCTCGTCGAACTCGTCGCGGATGGTGACGTCGCCGTCCAGCACCTGCACCGTCCATCGGGCCTGACCGCCGAGGACCTGCAGATGCCTGCGCACATCCGTCGCGACGTCGCTGTCGGAGCGTGACAGCATCCGCAGCATGTCCCGCCGGGTGACCACCCCGACCAGCCGTCGGCCGTCGACAATCGGTACGCACCTACGTTTGTCGTCCACCATCAGCTTCGCCAACTCCGAGACATCGGCGTCATGGCTGACCCCGGTGACCGGGCTGGTCATGACCTCTCCGACGGTCTTCGCGGGCCGCTCCGGCGTAGCGGTGCTGTCGCCGGCGAAAGCACCGGGGAACCGGTTGCGGATCAGGTCGGCCTCACTGACGATTCCGATCAGATCCCCGTTCTCGTCGACAACCGGCATCGCACTGAAACCGCGGTAGGCGAGCAACTCGGCTGCCTTGCCGACCGTGACCCCCGGCTGCGCGGTGAGTACCGACTTGGTCATGATCTCCCGGACCCGCATGGCGTGCTCCCGTCCTCAGCGGGGACGATAGTCCCGCTGCCCCGAACGTAGGTCCGGACCGCACTGCTGGCTCCCTGCGGAGGTCCCGTCTCACAGGGCCTTTCGGCACGAGCGCAGGCGTCGCGGCGGCGGCATGATGTGGGCAGCCTGGCCTCTCCCGCGTCCAGCGGTGCGTGGCGCGGACACCGACCGGGCGACATCGCGTCCGGAACCCCCTTCGCGACCCGGTTTGCGGGTCTTTCGGCCCTGTCCGCTTCGCATGCCGAATGAAAAGTTTGTCGCAGGTCCCCGCGCAGCGGGGCGGGCCGACCAACTCGGGGTCGGCGGAGGAGAAGAGTCGGATGAGCGAGCAGGAACGCTACAGGGCAGCAGCAGAGGCGAAGATCGCGGCCGCGAAGAAGTCCACGCCGTTGTCGCGCCATGACGCAGCCCTCAAGCGCTACCTCGGGGCGGCCCAGTACGAGACAGCCAGCAGTCGCAGCGGATGGGACGATTGGGTGGCGCCGGCGACCCGTCATCCCGCGCCGGTCGCGACCGCGGTGCTTCCCGACGTCCTTCCTGCCGCCACCCCACGCGCCGATCTGGTGATCGTCGGCATCGACGGCTCACCGCATGCGGCGATGGCGGCGAGGTGGGCGGCCATCGACGCGGTGCAGCGCAACGCCGCACTCCGGTTGGTGTACGCCTATTCGTTGCCGGTGGCCGGGTATGCCGGATACTCCATGGCGCCGGACGACCTCGGGCATCTGATGCGGGTCGAGGGTGAACAACTGCTCGGTGGCATGGCGACCGAATTGCGTTCGCATCACCCCACTCTCGAGGTTCAGACCCGGCTCGTCCAGGGAGACGCCCTGCTCACCCTGCGCCGCGAGTCGACGCAGGCACGGCTGACGGTGGTCGGATCCCGCGGCAACGGCCGGATGGCCGGCGTGGTGCTCGGTTCCGTGGCGATGGCCATCACGGCGCACGGGACCGCCCCGGTGGCCGTCATCCCGACGGAAGGTCCGGGTTGGGTCGATGACGGACCGATCATCGTGGGCGTCGACGGCTCGGCCACGAACGAAGCTGCCATCCGCTTCGCCTTCGAGCAGGCTGCGATCCGGGGCGCCGAACTGGTCGCCGTGCATACCTGGAACCATCCGAAACCGGCCGCGATGGTCGACGGCGTCCCTGACCTCGCCGCCATGGATCAGAGCGAACGGGCGTCGCTCTCCGAAGGACTGGCCGGCTGGCGGGAGAAGTACCCCGACGTCGCCGTGCAGCAGCACGTCGCCCACGGCAAGGCGACCGCGGTCCTGCTGTTCCTCGCCCGGACCGCTCAGCTACTGGTGGTCGGCAGCCGCGGTCGCGGCGGGTTCGCCGGGATGCTGCTCGGCTCGACGAGCCACTCGTTGATCACCCACGCCGTTTGTCCCGTCGTCGTGGTCCGACCGGACAGCCTGGACTGACCCGCCCCGCCGACCCCGCAGCCGCGGGCCAATTCCATACCCGTTCGCCACGAACAGCCGTCACCCACGCAACGCCGACAACCCGCCGCACCAAGACGCCTAACGACAGGAGAGCCCATGCGCACCAATGATTCCGGCGACGGTGCGGGCATGGCCCGGACACTGTCCCGGCGCAATTGGCTGACCAGTGTCTGGGGAAACGACCTGGCGCGCGTCGTCGATCGTTGGCAGGCGGGCATCCGTCTCATCCTGGTCGCGCTCTTCGTCGTGATGCTGCCGGTCGCAGCCGTCGTCGGATGGCTGGTCGCGGCGGACGACCTGCACAAGGGGCAGAGCCAGTCGCATGACCGGACCGCGACCACCGCAGTCCTCACCGCCGCTGCTCCACCGATGGTGTTCACCGCGTCGGGTGTGCCGGTGCTGGGCACGACGGCGGTTCCCGCGGAGTGGTCCGCGCCGGACGGCAGCACCAGGGTCGGGCACGTCCCGAGCCAAGCGGGGTCCGTCGTCGGTACCAGTGTCGACATCTGGGTGGACAAGACGGGCGCACTGGTCGATCCGCCGCTGAGCTCAACCGGGTCCGTCGTGACCGGACTGCTGGTCTCGGTCGGCATGCTCACCGTCTGGGGCCTGCTGCTCGCCGGTGGAATGCGATTCTGCGGCAACGCCTTCGATCGGGGTCGCCGGGCCAGGTGGGATCGCGATTGGGACCGGGTCGCGCCCCTGTGGCTCCGGCAGCAGTGACGACCGGGCCCGCAGGGCCGGTGCCGACCAGCTGACCCGGGCCGGCGCATCGGGCGATTGCACCGCTTCGATCACACCGCTTCGATCGACACCGCTTCGATCGACACCGCTTCGATCGACACCGCTTCGATCAGGGCGGTCGCCCAGCTGACGATTCCTGGCGTGTCGATGCCGTACGGCGCGGGATCGAACGGGGCGATCGCAGTCCGGCCGCGGTCCAGCAGGGTGCGGGCGCCGCGGACGTTCCCGCGGGCGAGGTGGGTCAGCCCGACCGCGAGCTGGGCGAGCCCCTTCCACAGTCCCCGCTCGGTGCCGACCGACGACTTCCAGGCGTCCTCGAACACCTCATGGGCATGGAACGGCAGCCCCCGGTCGAGGAAATCCTGAGCTTCGGCCAGTGTCTCCGCCGGCTCACGAACGATTCCCTCGGGCGCTCGAGCGACGTCGGGCGACCCGTACGGCAGCGGGCGACCGAGCGCGTCCCGCGGCCGGGCATTCCGGGCACGACCTTCGGCATCCCGGTCGCGACGGCCGGTGCCGCGGTCCTGTTCGCCGGCCGGGGTCACCCGCCCGCCCCCGACGGCGGAGGCGGATCGGACGGAACCTCCTCGGCGATGACGGACATCGACAGCAGCGCGGGTCCGCCGAAGGAGGTCACCATCGCGACATCGGAGGCGTCCCGGCCGCGGCCGATCAGGATCCGGCCCTTGCGTCGCACGTTGTTCCGCGGGTCGAACGTCCACCACCGGTCGCCCAGCCACACCTCCATCCAGGCGGCGAAGTCCATCGGGGACGGGTCGAGCGGCACGTCCATGTCCGGCAGGTAGCCGAAGACATACCGAGCCGGGATGTTCATGGCCCGGCAGAAGGTGATCGCCAGGTGGGTGAAGTCGCGGCACACGCCGAACCCGGAGGCGTTGACGTCGACCGCCGTCGACGTCGGCGAACTGCTGCCGTAGGCGAACTGCAGATGATCATTGACGTGCTGGCAGATGGCCTGCACCCGGCTGTACCCGCGCGGCAGCGAGCTGAACCGGGACCACGCCTCGGTGCCGAGCATGTCCGGGCAGGCAGTACCGGCTCGGCATCAGGTAGACGAGCACGTCGTCAGGCAGATCGTGCGGGGCCAGTTCGGGTGCCGGCGGGTCGGCGTCCTCGGTGGCGTCCGGCACGGTCGGCCGTCGCGCGATAGGAGATCTGCGACAGCCCGGTCGGCAGGATGATGCGCTGGCATCGATTGCCGTAGATGTCCCGATACTCGTGGTGGTGCTGATCGGGCCGGCTCGACCACTCCTCGCCGTGCGATCTGGATACCGTCGACGCCCAGTGGCGTCACCTGGAACACCGCTGGGGTGTCCACCTGCGCGTCGTACTCGAACTCGCACCCGACCCGCACCTGTCGAAAGCCCATGAACGACCGTCTCCGTCCCCGTACCCATCCCGACGGGCAGTCGGTGCGCAACAGCGTAGCCAGGCTATGTGCCGATCAGATTTCACGGTCCATCCCGGACGACCGGCGGGCCGGCGCACGCAGGTCGAAGGGACGCTGCGGAGCGAGGCACCCGCGTACGCTGCTCACATCAGAAGTTACCGGCGAGTAACCAAGGCGGTCGGCCATGCCGGAATCCCGCTCGATGACGCTGCACGGCCACCGGCTGAGCTACACCGACAGCTCGGCCCACCGCGGGTCCGACACCACCCCGGACACCGACAGGGGCCCCGATCGGGATTCCGCGAACGACCCGTCGCCGCAAACCGCAGCGATCCTGCTCGTGCACGGCCTGATGAGCTCCGTCGCGGACCTGGGCGGATCAGGCGGCTCGGCTCGAGGGCCGGTACCGGGCGATCGCACCCGACCTCTTCGGTCACGGCGAATCGGCGAAGCCGCCCGGCGACTATTCGCTCGGCGTCGCATGCCGCTACCTTGCGCGACCTCATCGACGCGCCTGGACATTGCCAAGGTCACCGTGGTCGGCCACTCTCTCGGTGGCGGGGTTGCCTTGCAGTTCGCCTACCTGTTCCCCGACCGGGTGGACGCGCTGGTGCTGGTCAGCAGCGGCGGGCTGGGGAGAGAGGTCAACCCGCTGCTGCGAGCGGCCACCCTGCCGGGCAGCGAAATCGTGCTGCCGCTGTCGCCTCGAGCTGGGTGCACGACGTCGGCGATACCGCGCTGCGGTACTGGGCGAAGGCTCGGTTTGCCGCCGATCAGTCCCAGTTCGGACGAGGCGTGGCGCAATCTGCCCACCCTGGCCGACGGGGCGACCCGGGCGGCGTTCCTGGCCACCAGCCGATCCGTCATCAATGTCGGCGGGCAGACCGTCGCCGCCCGCGACCGGTTGCCCGGACTCCGCTCACGTCCCAGCCTGTTGATCTGGGGCGCCCGCGACCGGATCGTTCCGTCGTCCCACCTGGAGAACGCCCGCGCCGAACTCCCGGACGCCCAGGTGGAGATCTTCGACCGCGCAGGGCATTTCCCGCACCTGGACGAGCCGGACCGGTTCGCGACCGTGCTGAGCGAATTCCTCGACGGGCGCGTCAGGCCGGCAGGCTCACGCGGTCGCCGAGCCGGCAGCAGCAACGCCAGCCCCGCACCGAGCAGACAGATGACCGCGGTGAACAGGAAGATCTCGTTGTACTGGGTGAGCAGCGCGGCCGAGACCGCAGCGTTGTACTCGGCGAGCTGCTCGGTGAACTCCGTCCTCGTCGACGCCGAACGGCAGTGGGGCGATCAGCGTGGCGGTCAGCTGACCGAACCGGTACAGGCCCCACCCGGTGAGAGCGGCCACCCCGATCAGCATGCCGGTCATCCTGGCCACGACCACGGCGGCCGAGGCGACCCCGTGCGAGGTCGGCGGCACCAGCCGGAGCACCGCGGCGGACACCGGGGCGATCACCAGCCCCAGGCCGAACCCGGCGATGGCCAGGTCGGTGTCCGGCACGGGGAGGCCCAGAGGATGCTCGCGGCCAGCACGTCGGCTGGCCAGCGGGAGATCAGCAGGTATCCCACGGCAGCCACGACGCAGACCCGTCACGGCCACCGGTCGCTCGCCCAGCCTGGTACGCGAGCAAGCCGCCGAGCACCGCGCCGACCGGCAGCGACGACCAGGAACCGGATCAGCAACAGGCGGCCTGACCGGAATCCAGCCCGAGCAGCGTCTGGGCGAACAGCTCGACATCGACCAGGGTGACCAGCAGCGCCGCCCCGGCGGCCATGCTGACCCCGAGGACGGCCAGGAAGCGGCCCATCCGCACACCGTCCGGGTCGATCAGCCGGACCGGGCGCGGCGCTCCCACAGGACGAACAGCGACCAGCACGACGACCGCGGCAACGAGCGACGGCACTCCCCACGACGGCAGCACCCCCCGCGCCGGGTCGGGGTTGTAGAGGCCCACGACCAGCAGCCCGAGACCGACGGCCAGCAGGCCCCCGCCGACCAGATCGATCCGGCCAGCGCGTCCTCGTCGTCGAACCGGCGGGGACGGTCAGCTGGACGACGATCATGGCCAGCGCGGTGAGCGGCAGGTTGATCCAGAACATCCACCGCCAACTCTGCGGCTGCAGATCCTCGGTGAACCGCCAGGCGTTGGCCGCCGCCGCCAGCCCGACCCCGTACAGGGTGCCCGAGCACACTGCCCAGCTCCTGCGCGGCACCGACCACACCCAGCGCGGTCGACCGCCGGTGCTCGGTCCAGAGATCGGCGACCAGCGCCATCGTGACCGGCAGCAGCGCGCCGCCGGCGATGCCCTGCACCACCCGCCCGGCGACCAGCAACGGGCAGCCTGGTCGGCCAGCGCGGTGATCGGCGGACCCGACCGCGAACCCGATCAGGCACAGCTGCAGCACCGGGCGGCGGCCGAGCCGGTCGGAGAGCTGGCCGAGCAGCGGCATGCCGGCGACATAGCCCAGCAGGTATCCGGTGACGATCGGCGTGGCGCGCTCCAGCCGGTTCACCGGGATGCCGAGGTCGCGCACCATGTCGACCAGCACGCCGACCACCACGTAGGCGTCCAGCGCGGCCAGCAGGACGGCTGCGCCAGCGGCGCCGATCGCGAGCCGGCGGCGGCCCGTCACCCCGGTGGGCTGATCGAGACGGGCTCGTTGAACTCGGAGAGCTGCACCGTGACGGTGGCCGGCGTTGCCGTCCTCGCCGTCCACGGTCAACTGGGCCGCCGTCAGCTGCGAACCGGCCATGGCGATGGTCAGGACCGCCGCAACGTCGCTGGTGATGCCGGGCACCAGGCCGGCCGCCACGGCGGCCGGCACCGTCCCGACTGACCAGCCAGGCATCGCCGTCGGTGCCGGTGATGGACGCGTTCTGCGACGGAGGACAGCACTGCCGCGACGCCGCGTGTCCGGATTCAGGATCGCCGACGGGTCGTAGATGCTGCCGGCCAGCGCGGCCGGCACCTTGGCGAAACCGCCGGTGGCGCCCTTGAGATAGAGCTCGCCGCCGACCAGCACGAACTCCACCTCGACCAACTGGCCGAACTGGCTGATGGTCCCCGACCCCTGGGCGTCGCCGGTCGGCGGTCAGCTGGCCCTCAGCCTTCTGCACGGGGACCGCCGGCAACTCGCCGTCGACGGTGAGGATGAAGCGCGCGCTGGTCACCGCCGCCATCGCCGCCGCGGAATCGGTCAGCAGCGTGTCCACCGACGGTGTGACCGCGGTGGGCGTTGCGGTGTCCGTCGTTGAGGTGCAACCGGCGACCGCGAGCAGGAGCGAAAGGCAGACCGTGATGACGATCGGTCCGCCCGCTGCCCGCCGTGTCGCCTGCGTGATCATGGTCCGGATCGTATCGGGCTCCCCGGCCCCGGCCGTGTTCCGGAACGCCAGAGGCGCCGACCGCCGTACTGCTGCGGTCGACGCCTCTGGGTGTCATCCGAGGGGTGGGATGACGGCATTCGGTGTTGTCGTGCGTGTGTGTGTCGTGCATGTCTCGCGGTGCCGAATGTGGAGCGGTGGTGCGACGCTGCGACTCAGCCGAGGCGCAGGACCTGGCCCGGGAAGATCAGGTCCGCGTCGGCGATGACGTCGGAGTTGGCCTTGTACAGGGCCTGCCAGCCACCGGGACCCCGTTGGCGGACGCGATCTTGGACAGGGTGTCGCCGGAGGCAACGGTGTAGGTGCCGTCCGCTGCACTGGCCGGAGCGGTCGGTGCCGCGGCGGGCGCGCTGTCGTTGCTGTGCTGCTCGGCAGGCTGCGAGCGGTAGCTGCGATCGGCGCGGTCGGAGCGGCCGTCGTTGTTCTGCGCGGGGGCCGCGGCGGGTGCCGACGGCGCTGGCGCGTTGCCGCCGGCGCCGCGGAGCTGCCGCGAATCGGAGCTCGACCGATGCGCTCGCTCGGTCCCTCGCCGCCGCCGGCGTAGGCGCAGGCCCACGCACCCCAGCCCTGTCCGGCCAGGGTCTTCTCGGCGATCGCGATCTGCTGCTCCTTGGTGGCCAGGTCGGCACGCGACGCGTACTGCGTGACCGCCGAAGGCGTCCCAGGTCGACTGGGAGAACTGCAGGCCGCCGTAGTAGCCGTTCCCGGTGTTGATCGACCAGTTGCCGCTGCTCTCGCACTGCGCGACGGAGTCCCAGGTGGAGTCGGGTGCGGCCGATGCGGGTGCGGCCAGGGCGAGGGCGGCTGCGCCGGCGACAACGCCGACGGTGGCTCCGCGGAGCGCGAAGACGCGTGCTGCGGAGGGCTCGCGGTGGCGTCCGGTGTGACGACGATTCATGGTGTGTTCCCCTAGCTGCGCCTGCGAGGTGAGCTGTCGGGTTCGGGCGCGACGCATCCGCTGGTGGTGAACGGATGTGTGCAGGGGATCGCCCGTCCGGCCCGCTCGATCAGCATCGAGAGGGACGGATTAACCCCAAGGAAGCCGTGGCTCCCGCAATTGTGGTTTCCCCGCTGCTGTCCAGGCCTTTCCTTCTCGTGGGTCTCCGGGGCAAATCGGACAGCACTCGGCGCGAGTCCCGGAGGTTTTCGTGGTAGGACCAGTGCGATACACCGGCCGATCCAGACCATACGGACGGCACCTGTGAAGTCCAGAGGCCGAAAGCCGACATAACGGAATGATAACGATCACCCATGAGCCGAGAAAAACCGCGTTTCCGCAGATTGCTTGGGGTGCACCACGCACGCGTGGTCGGCCGTGCTCCGGCCACCAGATTTCACCGAATTTCACCCGATCGGGGGAACACGATCCCGAGCTCGGGAGCTGTTGCGCCCCATGGGGTCACCGGTGATCACACCGTCGGCTCCCGCTGTGTCCAACTGACCCAGCCTTGCTCACCGGCCCGTCGCGCATCGGGCCGCCGGCGATCGTTCAGCAACCACTCCCCGCGATCCGCTCACCGAACCGGAGCCGACAACTGATGGCCACCGCCCCGCGCAGCACCATCGACAAGCTGCTTCCCGGCCTGGCCCAGTTCCGGGGGTACCAGCGGAGTTGGCTGCGCGGGGACATCGTCGCCGGCTTCACCGTGGCCGCTTACCTGATCCCTCAGGTGATGGCCTATGCCGAACTTGCCGGCCTGCCACCGGTGGTCGGTCTGTGGTCGATCATCGGTCCGCTCGCCGTCTATACGTTCCTCGGGACGTCTCGCCAGTTGTCCATCGGCCCGGAGTCGACCACGGCCCTGATGACGGCCGTGGCACTGATGCCGATCGCGGCCGGCGATCCCGGCCGGTACGCCACCCTGGCCACCACCCTGGCGCTGGCCGTCGCAGGATTGTGCTTCCTGGCAAGGCTGGCCCGCCTCGGCTTCCTGGCCGATCTGCTGTCGAAGCCGGTACTGGTCGGATACATGGCCGGCGTCGCGGTGATCATGATCGCCAGTCAGCTCGGCAAGATCACCGGCGTCAACGTCACCGGTGACGAGTTCATCCCGCAGATCGAGAGCTTCATGGCCGGCATCGGCGGCATCCATGGGCCGACGCTGCTGATGGGCCTGGTCCTGGTGGTGATGCTGTTCACCTTCAAGAAGCTGATCCCCACGCTGCCCGGACCGCTGATCTGCGTTGCGCTGGCCGCGGTGGTGACCTGGGTGTTCGCTCTGCAGGAACGCGGGATCAAGGTGGTCGGCGATGTCCCGGTCGGGCTTCCCGTGCCGTCGCTGCCCAGCCTGACCGACATGGCGATTCTGATCGTGCCCGCCTTGGGCATCACCCTGGTCGGCTATACCGACAACGTCTTGACCGCGCGCGTTTTCGCCGCCCGGGCCGGGCTGGAGATCGACGCGAACCAGGAGTGGACCGCGCTGGGCGCGGGCAACGCCGTCGCCTCGCTGTCCAGCGGCTTCCCGGTCAGCTGCAGCGGCAGCCGGACCGCGCTGGGCGCCGCGGTGGGCAGCAAGACGCAGCTGTACTCGATGGTCATGCTGGGGTTGATCATCCTGACCCTGATCGTCGCGGGTCCGCTGCTCGCGCTGTTCCCCAAGGCTGCGCTGGGTGCTCTCGTCATCTTCGCGGCCGTCAGCCTGATCGACGTCAAGGAACTGCGGCGGATCGCCAAATTCCGGCACAGCGAACTCCTGCTGGCGGCTCTCACCACGGTCGCAGTACTCGGCCTCGGCGTGTTGTACGGCGTGCTGGCAGCGGTTGCGCTGTCCATCTTGGATCTGCTCCGGAGGGTGGCCCGCCCGCATGACGGGATCCTCGGGTACGTCCCCAAGATGGCCGGGATGCATGACGTCGACGACTACCCGCTCGCGCGCCAGGTCCCCGGGCTGGTCGTGTACCGGTACGACGCCCCCTTGTGTTTCGCCAACGCGGAGGACTTCCGCCGGCGGGCGATGGGCGCCATCGACATCGCCGGCGAGTCGGTCGACATCCACGGCCAGAGTCACGAGGCCGCCGCGGTCGAGTGGTTCGTGCTGAATGCCGAGGCGAACGTCGAGATCGACATCACCGCCGCGGACGCACTGGAACAACTGCGCCGAGAGGTCACCGCGATGGGCATGACGTTCGCGATGGCCAGGGTGAAGCAGGACCTGCGGGACGATCTGATCCGTGCCGGTCTGGTGGACAGTGTCGGCGAGCACCGGATCTTCCCGACGCTGCCGACGGCGGTGACCGCCTATCTTGCCGCCTATCAGGAACGGCACGGCCATCTGCCGCCGGGCGTCCGCGCACCGACCCTGCCCGGTGATCCCATGGAGGCGGACGACACCCCTCGCTGATCAGGTCGCGACTGCCGGCCGCTGATCAACATCGCCGGCGGCTGGGGCCGGCACGGGCCACCTGCAGAATGGTCCGATGCCTGTCCCCCGAGTGTTGTGCATCGTCCTTGCCGGCGGCCGTGGGTCGCGTCTGGGTCCGTTGACCACCGGCAGAGCCAAACCTGCGCTCCCGGTGGGAGGCAACTACCGGTTGATCGACCTTGCGCTGTCCAATGCCGCACACAGTGGTCTGATCGACGTCTGGGTGCTGGAGCAGTACGAGCCGCACCTCCTGAACGAGCACCTGTCGGGCGGCCGACCGTGGGACCTGGACCGCACCCGCGGCGGCTTCCGCACGCTGCCACCTTTCGAGGGGCATGACACCGACGGGTTCGCGGACGGCAACGCCGACGCACTCGCCCAGAACTGGCCGGTGATCTCGGCCTTCGACCCCGACGTGTTGCTGGTCTGCAGTGCCGACCACCTGCTGACGATCGACTACCGCGACGTCATCGCGACACACCTCGACAGCGGCGCCGATGCCACCGTCGTGTCGACGAAACTGCCTTCGGGCAGCGATGTCTCGCGTTATCTGGTGGTCGATGCGGAGGGCGGCGCGGTCCGCTCCGTCGACTACAAGCCGGACAGGCCGCACGGTCGGTACGTGGGCACGGAAATCTTCGCCTACCGCCCCGACAGCCTGCGCGACTGCCTGCGCGAGCTGCAGAAGGAGGGCGGTGAGCTGGGCGATTACGGCGAACGACTGCTGCCCCGGATGCTGGACGGCGGGCAGGTCGCCGACCATGAGCACCATGGTCATTGGCGCGATCTCGGTACGCCACAGTCCTACCTCGACGGACAGCTCGAACTGCTCCGTGACCGCCCGCCGATGAGGCTCGACGACCCGGATTGGCCGATCCTGACCTCGATGCCGTCCAGGGCACCGGCCCGGGTGCGGCGCGGGGCGGAACTCGAGCGGACCTGGCTCTCCCCCGGCGCCGACGTCGCCGGGACGGTGGTCGACTCGGTGATCGGTCCGGGGGTCAGGATCGAGGCCGGTGCCGAGGTCCGGCACTGCGTGATCATGGGCGATGCGGTGATCCGGGCCGGGGCCACAGTGAGCCGGTCGGTGGTGGCCGACTACGCCGTCGTCGGGCGCAGCGCTGTGGTCGGCGCGGTGAACGCGACTCATCCCGCGCTGGTCGGGGCGCGCCGGAGGATCCCCGCCGACAGCTCGGTGCCGCCGGGCACCGAGGTCGAACCGACGCAACCGCGGGACCTGTTCGCCACGACACGCTAGCGTGAGCGCGTCGCGGGCCCGCGATCACGACCGGCCGGCCACGGCCCCACCGCGAAGTTCGAGGGAGTTCCCGCATGGCAGCCCCTGGCAGCACAGCAGCCCCTGGCAGCACCGCTCACCGGCACGTCGTGCTGGCAACCGCGGACAGTGAGGCCTATTCCTCGCTGCGCCGCCGCCCGACCGCCCGCTCCGACCGTTACCGGATGGGAAAAGCACTGCGGCAACAGGTTCCGCGGAGCTCACTCGGGAGCTGGAGACCTCCTGCGGATCGGCCGGATCCGGTCCAGCAGATCAACGAGTCGCACCAGGGACGCGAGGAGTGGCTGATTCCGCTGCGGGTGGGCCGGATGACGGCCAGCCCGTACGGCTTCCTGCGCGGGACCGCCGTGGTGATGGCCGAAGATGTCGCCGGGTTGCCCGCGACCGGCATCACGCCCGTCATCTGCGGTGACTCGCATCTGGGCAACTTCGGCTTCTATGCCTCGCCCGAACGCGACCTGGTGATCGACCTCAACGATTTCGACGAGGCGCATCCGGGTGGCTGGGAGTGGGACCTGCGTCGGCTGGTGGCCAGCATCTGGGTCGCCGGCCGACAGAACGGGGCCAGCGAGGAAGACTGCGAATCGGCGGTGATCCAGTGCGTCGCCGCCTACCGAACGGAAGTGGCGGAGCTCGCCGGCATGCCGCTGCTCGCCCGGTCCTACCAGCGGGTCGACGTCGACAAGCTGCAGGACACCACGTCACACAAGTCCCTGCGGGAGGAGATCGTCCGGGCCGCGAAAAGGGCGAGGACCCGGACGAGTGATCGGGCCCTGCCCCGCTTCACCCAGGAGTCGCAGGGCCGGCGGAGGATCGTCCAGGACCCGCCGCTGATCACCACGGTGAGCGACGATGACGCCGAGATGCTGGCGCAGGCGCTGGACGACTACCTGGACACGCTGGCGCCGCACTGGCGGCGGGCACTGGGCGGATACACGCTGGTCGACATCGCGCACAAGGTCGTGGGCGTCGGCAGTGTCGGTCTGCGGGCTTATGTGGCCCTGCTGGAGGGCAGCAGCCCCGACGACGTGGTGTTCCTCCAGCTCAAGCAGGCGCGGCGCTCGGTGCTGGCGCGGTATGTCCACGGCGAGTCCGCCTGGCACGCCCATCAGGGCCAGCGGGTGGTCGAGTACCAGCAGGCGTTACAGACCGTCAGCGACCCGCTGCTGGGCTGGACGAGCGCGGGCGGCCGTCAGTACTACGTGCGTCAATTCCGGAACATGAAGGGCACCGTCGCGCTGGACTCGATCGACGGCGCCGCCCTCGCCGACTACGCCGGAATTGTCGGGCACCTGCTCGCCAAGGGCCATGCACGGACCAGCGGGGCTTCGATGATCGCCGGTTATGCCGGTAACTCGGACAAGCTCGACAAGGCGCTCGCCCGGTTCGCCCGGCTCTACGCGGACCAGACCGAGAAGGATCACCAGGCTTTGGTGACAGCGGCGGAGCGGGGCATCGTGCCGATCGAGCGCGGCATCTGACGGGTCCGGATACGGACAACCCCCGGGCTGCTCCTGCTCAACAGTTCTGCAGGGCCGACTGGACAAATGTCGGCAGCCCGGGGGCCGGTGACTGTCCGGTTTTGCCAGACCGATCCGGTCCGACGGTGGGAACGGCGGCCTAGCGGCCAGCCACCTCACGTGTCCGATACGTCATCAACGTGGGACCACCTCCTTCCTCGTGTACCGCCGAAAGTACGTGCTCAGCACGCGGTGTGCAACGACTTTCACCCGGTAGCGAAGAACGGTGGCAGGCGGTTGGTGTCAGCGCTGGTCGTACTCGTCGATGACGTGGATGGCGGCCTCCTCGGCGGACGCGCCGGCGCCGTCGATCCCGACATCGTCGGCGACCAGATCCTCTTCGATGTCGACCAGCCCGTCCGAGGTGGAGTCGACCAGCCGACCGGAGCGGACGCCGCCGACCTCCTCGCCCGATTCGTCGAACAGGTTGCTCTCGTCCTGTTCCCAGACCTCCGGCTCCTCGGCGGAGAGCAATTCGTCCAGGCTCTCGCCGCGCTCCTCTTCGGCTTCCGTCGGGACGTGCACCGACGGACGACGGTCGGGCGGTGAAAAGCCCCTGTCCAGCATGTCGTCGCTGCCATCGCCCAGCGTGTCGCCCTCGGTCAACTGATCGGTCACCCGATCGTCGACGTCCGGGCTCGGCTCGGTCTCGTCGATCTGGCTCATCGGTATATCCCTTCGCGCGTCTTCCGGTTGTTTGCTTCGCCCGCCGGTCGTGCCGGTGGGGCCCCGTCCACGGTAGTCGTCGGGCCGGAGCCCTCAGGCGCCGAGCAGGTAGAGCAGGCCGGCCACGAACACGGCGAGGGTCAGCACCACCGCCGAGATCGCGCAGGCGATTCCCAGGAACCAGATTCCGCGCAGCCGGCCCGGTAGCAGTGGTTGCAGCTCGGGCCGGTCGGTGATCTGCGCGAGCACACCGGTCATCTGCACACCACGCCACAGGCCGCCGAGAATGCGCAGCGGCCGGGACCGGCGCACCACCTTTGCGGCGACCTTCCCGGCAGAGACGTTGTGTACCAACTGATCCCACATCTCCCGGCCGGTGATGACGCCGGCCAGAGCGTCGGTCAGCGCTGCCGGGTCGTCCGCGACGGCCAGCAACTGCCGGCGTCGCAAGCCGAACCAACCGGCGAGCAGCAACCCCACACCGCCGAGCAGCAACCAGAACGGATCGTCCGGTCCCCAGCGGAGCATGCTGAGAAGGATCACCGCAACGGCCGGCACGCCGGCCAGCAGGACGACGGCCAGCGTCGGGTAGCGGGTGGCCCTGATCAGCGGAACGAGCAGTGCGACCAGTTGCTTGAGCGCCTGATCGCGTGCGTTCGCGCCGGCGGCCATCGCCCTGCGGGTCCTGGACACCTGCGCCGGAGCATCGGCGGCCACCGGTGCGGGGAGCCGATCCTGCTCCGCGGCCGCCAGCACCTCAGCGGTGGGCTCTTCAGCGGTGGGAGCGTCGGGCGTCAATTCTGCAGGTGCAGGTTTGCTGAGCGAGATTCGCTGGTCAGGAAGATCCGTTGCGTCGGGCCCGGTCATCCGACCACCGACCCCTCGGCCGGGCAACCGTCCTCGCCCGCCTCCGCCGCGCGACAGTTCTCGGCCGTCAGCCGGGCTCCGACCGCCTCACCGATGTCGGCCAGGACGCCGAGCTGCTCGGGCGTCAGGATGTCGATGACGTACTCCCGGACCGCCCGAACGTGGCCGGGAGCGGCTTCTTCGATGGCGCCCCGCCCCGACTCGGTGACGGCCACGAGCAGGCCACGGCCGTCGGTCAGGCACTCCCGCCGCTCCACCAGCCCGCGCGCCTCCATCCGCTTGAGGTGGTGGGACAGCCGGCTCTTCTCCCACCCGGTCGCCCTGCCCAGATCGCCCGCGCGCAACGTGCCGCCGTCTGCTTCGGTCAGCACCACGAGGATCTCGTAATCGGCGCTGGACAGCGCCGAGTCACGCATCAACTGCCGGTTCAGCACAGCCGCCAGCGGCGTCCGCAGTTGCTGCAGCGCACGCCACGCCCTCGCCTCCGGCGGCGTCAGCCAGCGGGTTTCCGTCATGGCACCGCACCCTACTCAGCACGGCGTCCCTGGCAGGCCGTTCGGCGTGCCCGGGTTCGCGCCGGATCGTCAGTGCTCGTGTTCGGGGATCTGGTGCTCGAAAACCGGGACGTCGCCGACGATGGGGTTCGTCCGCCTGGAGGGTGCCAGGTACTTCGTCGACAGGTTCACCAGGGTCGCCAACCGGTTCCGGTTGCCCAGCAGCATGACGATGTGCACGAACAGCCAGGCCAGCCAAGCCAGGGTGCCGGTCAGTCTGATCGACTTGCCCTTGGCCAGCGCGATGTCCGCGATGGCGGCCCGTCGGCCGACGGTCGCCATCGTGCCCTTGTCGTGGTAGTGGAACGGGTGCGTCGGGCGCCCGGTGACCAGCGCGGCGATCTGCTTGCCGGCATGCTTGCCGCCCTGCAGGGCCGGCTGGGCCAGCTGCGGCAACGGATCCGGTAGCAGGGCGACGTCGCCGATGGCGAAGATGTTCTTGAACCCGGTGACCCGCAGATCGTTCTCCACGCTGATCCGGCCGCCACGACCCTGCGGCAGACCCCATGTGCCGACGACCTTCGGCACCGCGACGCCGGTCGCCCAGATCACCACGCCGGCCTTGAGGAACTCGCCGCCGCCCAGCACCACGCCGTCCTTGCGGACCTCCTGCACCGAGGTGTTCAGCCGCAGCTCGACGCCGCGTTCGCGCAGCGCCTTCGCCGCGAACTCGCGGAGCGACGGCGCGAACGGCGCCAGCACCTTGTCGGCCATCTCGACGAGCACGATGTGCGTGCGCCGCGGGTCGAGCTCGGGGTAGATCGATGCCATCGCATCGTTGCGTAGCTCGGCCAGCGCGCCGGCCATCTCGACACCGGTGGGGCCGGCCCCGACCACGACGATCGCGAGGTCCTCACCGGTGTTCGACGCGGCCGCGTGCTCGAGGTTGGTGAAGATCTCGTCGCGCAGCTTCAGCGCCTGCTTGCGGGTGTAGATGGCCCGCGAGTTCTCCTCGGCTCCCTTGGTGCCGAAGTAGTTCGTGGTGGCACCGGTCGCGATGACCAGATAGTCGTAGTCCAGCGTGCCGCCGTCGTGGAAGGTGATCAACTGCTCTTCGGTGTCGATGCCGGTGACCTCGCCCTGACGGAAGCTGACGTTCTTCTGGCGCATGCGCGTCGCGCGCAGGAAGAACGTCACGTCACCGGGGTTCAGGCCCGCCGTCGCAACCTGGTAGAGCAGCGGCTGGAAGGCGTTGTAGGTGTGCCGGTCGATGAGGGTGATGTCCACGTCGGCCTTCCCCAGGGCCCGGATGGTGGTCAGCCCACCGAAGCCGCCACCGATGACGACCACATGGGGACGCCGGCGCGCAGTCGTGGTGCGGGCGGGGGTGCTCGGTTGGGTCATCATCGTCCTCGGGTTGACGCGTGCCGGATGTGGTGTGCGCCGCCGCGTCGCACAGCTGCCACTCGGGCAGCCGGATGCGGCGTGGACGACGTGAGCCTTGTGGTCAGTGTCCGAAAGCGGCGGTGCTTAAACGAACGGCGGTGCTGAAACGAACGGCGGTGCTGAAACGAACGGCGGTGCTGAAACGAACGGCGGTGCTGAAACGAACGGCGGTGCTGCGAGAGGCGCTCATTGGATCGCCGACTGTACCGGCGGACCGGTGCCCGGACGAGCCGAGGGTGGATCGACGCTGGTCACGGCAAGAGCGTAGGTGCCGACCAGCACCATCTCCAAAACGCCCAAAACGCCCTGCCACAACGCCCAGGACGCCGCCGGCCCCCGTCCCGCGGTGTCAATTCCGGCGGCCGAGGCGAGAACCAACACGCCGACGGCGGCCGTCGTGAGCGCCAATCCGACCGCGAACCGCCACCACGGCCGGGCCGCGTGCATCATCGCGAACAGCACGCCGAGCGGGATCATCACCAACGCGACCACGGCGCCCACCATGTGCAGCTTGGCGGTCAGCGATACCTGGAGCCCACCTTCGTCCGTCCTGACCAGGGCCGTGACTACGGCACCGGCGAGCCCCGCCAGCAGCAGCGGCCGCGCGGCTTCGGGAACCGGACGGTACTTCAGCAGCAGCAGCGGGCTGATCGCGAGCGTGAGCGCCCACAGCGAGAAGATCCAGCCGGCCCCGCCGAGCCCGTATTGCGAGATCGAGATCTCCGGCGGAAACGGATCGCCGGCGGCCACCTGCATCGCCACCCAGCAGAACCAGCCGAGAACGGCGCACGCGCGCCCCACCGTTCGCCAGGCCGTGCTGCCGGGTTCTGCGCCGCCCGGTTCTGCGCCGCCTGGTTCTGCGCCGCCTGGTTCTGCGCCGCCCGGTTGTGCGCCGCCTGGTTCTGCGCCGCCCGCGGCGGCGCCGGACCCGCGGGTCACCCCGATCGGCTCCCGGCGACGTCCGCCCACGACGGCCAGCGGTCGGCCGGCGTGCTGGTGGTGCGGGCCGCCAGCACCGCCCTGACGATAGCCCTGGAAACGACATCCGCTGCCACAGCGGTGATCTCGAAGAGTGCGACGGAATCGGGCGGTCCGGCCGAACCGGTGGCCGCACCGAAAACCGTGTCGCCGTCGTACATCGTGTGCACCGGGTTGATGGCCCGGGCGAGCCCGTCCTGCGCCACCTGGGCCATCTTGGTGCAATCGCCCTTGGTCAACGCTGCGTCCGTCGCGACCACTGCGAGCGTGGTGTTCATGATGGGGGCAGCGTCGACGTCGATCCCGCCCGCTCCGGCGAAGACGATTCCCGGAGGGCGCGGCGCGGTGGCCGCCAGCAATGCATCGCGCCCCTCGTCGTCGGGGCGTCCCGGCGCCGGGCCGTCAGCGGGATGTAAGAGCCTGGCGCCGAGGAGTTCTCCGGTCGCCGCATCGATCGGCGAACCGGCCGCGTTCACCGCAACGAGGGCGGCCACGGTGAATCCGGAGCCGGTGACGACAGAGGCACTGCCGATGCCGCCCTTCAGATTGCTGATCACCGCGCCGGTGCCGGCACCGACGGACCCCTCGGCAACGGGCCCGTCGCCACCCCTGCGCGCGTCGGCCAGCGCAGCGATGCCGAAGTCCCTGTTCGGCCGTGCGGCGAAGTCGCCACCCCGGCCAAGATCGAACAATGCGGCTCCCGGCACCAGCGGAACGACCTCCGCCGGGTCCGGACCGACCTGCAGCCCCACGCCGTCGGCGGCCAGCTCGTCCATCACGGCGGAGCAGGTGACCAGGCCGAAAGCGCTGCCACCGGTGAGCACGATGGCGTGAATCCGCTGCACCGAGGCCGTCGGCTCGAGCAGGTCGCTCTCGTGGGTGGCCGGTCCACCGCCGCGGACGTCGACCCCTGCGGTCATTCCCCCTTCCGGCGCCAGGATCACCGTCGTACCGGTGAGGAAGCCGTCGCCGACAGCGGTGTGGTGCCCGACCCGAACACCGGCGACATCGGTCAATCCGTTGTGCGGACCCGGTTCTCCGACTTCCGTCACAAGGCCTGTGCGGGTCGGACGAGGTGGTTCTGGCCCAGGCTCCCGCTCTGCAGCGCCCGGAATCGGGCGAGCTCCGACTGGTCGATGCCGTAGCCGTGCTCGGTCGACGGGAACGCTCCGGACCTCACCTCCTGCGCGTACTGCGATACACCCTCGTTCATCGCGTCCTGCAGATCGGCGTAACGGCGGACGAACTTCGCGCCCGCGCCGTCCCTGATGCCGAGCAGGTCGTGGAACACGAGCACCTGGCCGTCGGTGGCGGGGCCGGCGCCGATCCCGATGACGGGAACCGTCATCCGCGGCATCAGCTCCGCAGTCACCGCAGTGGGCACGGCCTCGAAGACGATGCAGAAACAACCGGCGTCCTGCAGACCCAGTGCGCCGCGGGCGATGCGCATGGCCGATTCCGCGGTCCGCCCCTGCGCCCGGTAGCCGCCCAGCGAGGTGGCCGACTGCGGGGTGAGGCCGACGTGGCCGACCACCGGGATACCGGCACCGACGATCGCCCTGGCCCGGCTGATCGAGCTGTCGTCGCCGCGCTCCAGCTTGACCGCGTCGGCGCCCGCCTCCTTGACGAACCTGACGGCGGTGGCGATCGCCTGCTCGTCGCTGCCCTCGTAGGAGCCGAACGGCAGGTCCGCCACCAGGAGCGCGTGCTCGACACCCCGCCTCGCTGCCTTCGCCAGGACGAGCATCTCGTCGGTGGTCACCGACACGGTTGACGGATGACCGAGCACCGTCATCGCCCCGGAATCGCCGACCAGCACCATGTCGACCTCGGCCGCCTCGGCAGCACGGGCACTCGGGTAGTCGTAAGCGGTCACCATGACGATGGGCCGGCGGGCACGCTTCATCGCGTGCAGATTCGGAATGGTCACCGGCCGCCGATCGGCCGGCAGGGATGGTTGGGTCGACATCGGCTGCTCCTTTGCTACCGCCGTGCCCTGCGGAATGCTGATCGGTGATGCTTCTGCGGTGGGTGATTGCGGTTCGACGTTCGGGTGATCATGGCCGTCGGGGCCCCACCGGCGCTCGTCCGGAGCGAGCGGGTGGTCGATCCGCCGGTGGTTGATCCGTCCTCTGACCGACGATCATGCTCGCTGGGCCAGCGGCAGTCGAGCGGGATGAACGCGATGTGACGGACTCCACCGCCGCGGAGGGTGTCAGCCGCCGGACAGCGGAATGTTGTCGATCAACCGGGTTCCGCCGATCTCCACGGCGACCGCGAGAATCGCGCCGGCGGGGCCGAGCGTGCGGATCGGCTGGAAGCTCGCGGCGTCCACCAGCGCCACGTACTCGGGCGCGAGTTCGGCGGCGGTGAAGCGCTCGCCGGCGATTCCGACGATCGTCGCGGCATCGCGCTCCCCACCCGCGACGGCTGACGCGGCGGCGTCCAGGGCCGCGGGGATGACGGCAGCGCGGGTGCGGTCGACCGGTGACAGCCGGCGGTTGCGGCTGGACATGGCCAGGCCGTCGGGTTCCCGGACGGTCGGAACGGTCACGATCTCGGTGTCGATGTTGAGGTCTGCCACCAGCGCCATCACGACCCGCGCCTGTTGCGCGTCCTTCTGCCCGAAGTAGGCGCGGTCGGGCTGCGCCATGTTGAGCAGCTTGCTCACCACGGTGGTGACGCCGTGGAAGTGGCCGACACCGCGACGTGCTCCTTCGAGCGTCTCGACGATCGGCCCATGTAGTTGCACGGACGCGCTGAACCCGGGCGGGTAGACCTCAGCGGCGTCCGGAGCGAACAGCAGGTCGACGCCGGCGCCGGCGGCCAGCCGGGCGTCGGCGGCCTCGTCCCGGGGGTAGGCGGCAAGGTCGGCGGCGTCATTGAACTGGGTGGGATTGACGAAGATGGACATCACGACGATGTCGCTCTCCGCGCGCGCCCGCCGGCAGAGCTCCAGGTGACCGTCGTGCAGTGCGCCCATCGTGGTCACCAGCCCGATGGATCCGGTCGGACGGTGCGGCCGCAACGCTGCGCGGAGGTCGCGCACCGTGCGAACGATCTCCATGTGCTGCACTCCATCCGATCAGGGTCGTGTTGTCTGCTGCTGGTTTCGGGTGAGCTGTTTTCGGTGCCGTTTCGGGTGAGCTGATTCCTGTCGAGCCGGGCCGGGCGAGTCGGGGTGTCATGGTTCCAGATGAACCGCACCTGCGGCGCCACCGGCGGCGCCACCGGCATCGCCCGGCTCGCGCAGAGCCACCATCCTCTCGGTGGCGGCGACCATGGCGTCGAACATCGCGATCAACTCCGGGGTACGGGTCGCGATGACGGCGCGATGCCGGCCGACGGTCACCGCGTCGCCGCGGGCGACCGGACCGGTCAGCGCAGCCGGACCGGTCCGTCCCCAATTCTCCAGCGCCGCCCTGGCCAACGGCAGCAGCACCTCGGGGTGCAGACCGGCGGTCGACATCAGTTCGGCCGCAGCGCTTTCCAACGTCACCAGAAAGTTTGCGGCCATCGCTGCCGCGGCGTGATATGCCGCCCGGTCATCGTCGGCCACATCCACCGGTCGGAGTCCGATGGCGGCGGCCAGCTCGCGGGCCACCCTGAGGGCGGCCCGCGACGAGCCGGCGACGGCGGCCCACACACCCCGGAAGTCGGCCCCGTCCGGGGTCACCGTCATCAACGGGTGGACGCTGAAACCCCCCCGGCTCCCCAGGACGTCGAGCCCGGTGGCACCGGAGCAGTGCCCGAGCAGAGGGCCCGTCACCACGATCGACGCCGCCTGCGCGATGACGTCATCGGGCACGCACAGCAGCACGATCCTGTCGCCGACCCCGCGGTAGCCGCGCCCGTGCGGACCGGACACCTGCCCGCCGGCCGACCGCAGCGCCGCCGCGACGGCCTTCCCCAGTCGCCCGGGCCCGACGACGGCGACCGGCTCCACCTCAGCCCTGGTCCGGGCGGCCCTGCTGTCCGGGCGGCGGCTGGTTCGGGTTCGGCTGGTTCGGGTTCGGCTGGTTCGGATAGGGCCGGCCAGGTTGCTGCGGCGGCGGCGGCGGATAGCCGTACCCGGGCGCGTCGCGACCGGGGTAACCCTGGGTGGGGTAGCTGCCGAGCTGTGGCTGCGACGGCCGCTGTCCCGGCGGCATGGCCGGCCGCTCCGGTGCGGCGGCGAGTTCGGCCCGGTCGCGGTTGGCCGCGAGCCGGGCGGCGTCCTGCTCCTCGATCGTGACCGCCGCCTCCCGCTCGACCGCCCGAACGGCCTCGGCGACCTCCTGCGCAGACGTGCCCTCGAACCAGTCCGCGACGTCGTCGTCGATGTCCCCCGGACGGGCCTTCGGCTTGTTCGGATCGACGGGGTCATCGGCCGGAGGCTCGTAACGGAACACGCCGTCGTCACCTTTGGTCCCCAGCATCCTGGCGAATCCCTCGAGGGACTTGGAGAAATCGCTCGGGATCATCCACACCTTGTTGGCATCGCCCTGAGCCATCTGCGGGAGGGTCTGCAGATACTGGTAGGCAAGCAGTTCCGGCGTGGGCTTGCCCGCCTTGACCGCGGCGAAGACCTTTTCGATGGCCTTGGCCTGGCCCTGAGCCTGCAGGTAGCGCGCCGCCCGCTCACCCTGCGCGCGCAGGATTCGCGACTGCCGCTCGCCTTCCGCCGCCAGGATGGACGACTGCTTCGCGCCTTCGGCGGTCAGCACGGCCGCCTGTTTCTGGCCCTCCGCCGTCTTGATCGACGACTCACGCAGACCCTCGGAATTCAGGATCATCGCGCGCTTGTCGCGGTCCGCCCGCATCTGCTTCTCCATCGCCTCCTGGATGGAGGGCGGCGGGTCGATCGCCTTGAGTTCTACCCGGGCGACCCTGATGCCCCACTTCCCGGTCGCCTCGTCGAGCACGCCGCGGAGCTGACCGTTGATCGAATCCCGGCTCGTCAGCGTTTGTTCCAGGTTCATCCCGCCGACGACGTTGCGCAGGGTCGTCGTGGTGAGCTGCTCGACCGCGACGATGTAGTTCGCGATCTCGTAGACGGCCGCCCGTGGATCGGTCACCTGGAAATACACCACGGTGTCGATGGAGACCGTCAGGTTGTCCTCGGTGATCACCGGCTGCGGCGGGAAGGAGACGACCTGCTCCCGCAGGTCGATCCTGGCCCTGATGCGGTCGATGAAGGGCACCAGCCAGACAAGTCCGGCGCCGCTCGCCTTGTTGAACCGCCCGAGCCGCTCGATCACAGCGGCCTGCGCCTGCGGGATCACCTTGACGGAGCGGATGAGTGTCACCACGACCAGGACGACGACGATGATGGCGACGATCAGAACTGGATCCATGAATTACGGCCCCCACATCACGACCGCGGTGGCACCGCGGACCTCGACGATGGTCACCGTGGTGCCGGGTGGCAACGCGCGATGACCCTCCATGTTGACGGCGGACCAGACCTCTCCGCCGATCTTGACCTGCCCGCCGTCCGCATCGACAGTGGACACCACCGTTCCCTTGGAACCGACGATGGCCTCGATCCCGCTCCGGATGTTCGACGGCTGGTAGTACTTGCGCAGCAACACCGGTCGCAGCCCGAGGACCAGTGCCACGGACGACAGTGCGAAGACGATCAACTGCAACCACAGCAGTTCAGGGAAGAAGACCGCGAACCCGGCCGTCACGAGTGCGCCGCCGCCCAGCATCAGCAGCACGAACTCGGCGCCGAGCACCTCGGCGATCGAGAGCAGAACCGCAAAGCTGAACCAGATCCATCCGGACATAACTTCATCATGCCAGTGCGGGCCCAGCCTGGTCAGGGGCTTGCCGGGCCCGGCGCGCCCAGCCGACCGGAATGAATCAGCCGACGAAGAAACCGCCGAGAATCCGCCCATTTCGCGTATTGAAGGTCATAACGCCGAGGCATTGACGTTTCGCACGGCGAATGCGACGAACGCGTGCCATTGTGTGCCCGGCGAGCCCGGCTCATCCCGTACGGTCCTGTCGGATCGATGACCGGATGCGGTTTGTCCGGTTGTTTCACGGGGAAACAACGGGCCGACCAGGCTCTGGCCAGCGCAGGAACCGTCACGAGGAAGTGCCCCCATGGTTGCAGATACCGAAATCATCAGAACCGATCCCGACCAACCGCCGGTGGCGATCCGGCAACGAACCCGGATGTCGCCGACCGCGCGGGTGACCTATTTGGTCATCGCGCTCCTTGGCGGATTTGCGTGGGTGATGATCGCGATCGTCCGTGGCGAGCAGGTCAATTCGGTCTGGTTCGTGTTCGCCGCCGTCTGTACGTACGTGATCGCGTTCCGCTTCTACGCCCGGCTGATCGAGTACAAGATCGTCAAGCCCCGGGACGAACGGGCCACACCCGCCGAGACGTACTCGAACGGCAAGGATTTCGATCCCACCGACCGTCGCGTGCTGTTCGGTCACCACTTTGCCGCAATCGCCGGCGCCGGCCCGTTGGTGGGTCCGGTGCTGGCGGCGCAAATGGGCTACCTGCCCGGCACCATGTGGATCATCATCGGCGTCGTGCTGGCCGGCGGCGTCCAGGACTATTTGGTGCTCTGGCTGTCCACCCGCCGCCGCGGTCGGAGCCTGGGACAGATGGCCCGGGACGAACTGGGCACGGTCGGCGGCGTCGCCGCGATGATCGGTGTCTTCGTCATCATGATCATCCTCATCGCTGTACTGGCGCTGGTGGTGGTCAACGCACTGGCCGAGAGCCCGTGGGGTGTCTTCTCGTTGCTCATGACAGTGCCGATCGCGCTGTTCATGGGTGTGTATCTGCGGTTCCTGCGTCCCGGACGGGTGTCCGAGGTCTCGCTGATCGGTGTCGCTCTGCTGCTGCTGGCGATCATCTCCGGAGGTTGGGTCGCCGAAACCGAGTGGGGCCAGAGCTGGTTCACGCTGGGCAAGGTCACCATCGCCTGGGGCCTGCTCATCTACGGATTCGCCGCGTCCGTGCTTCCCGTCTGGCTGCTGCTCGCCCCCAGGGACTATCTCTCGACGTTCATGAAGGTGGGCACTATCGTGCTGCTCGCCGTCGGGATCCTGGTTGCCCGGCCGGTGGTGCAGATGCCCGCCGTCACCTCGTTCGCCACCGAGGGCAACGGACCCGCCTTCGCCGGATCGCTGTTCCCGTTCCTGTTCATCACCATCGCCTGCGGCGCGCTGTCCGGTTTCCACGCGCTGATCTGCTCCGGCACCACTCCGAAGATGATCGAGAAGGAAAGCCAGACAAGGATGATCGGTTACGGCGGCATGCTGACCGAGTCATTCGTGGCGATCATGGCCCTGGTCACCGCCGTGATCCTCGACCAGCACCTGTACTTCGCGTTGAACGCCCCCGTCGGGCTGACCGGCGGCACTCCGGAAACGGCCGCCAACTACGTCAACGGCCTCGGGTTGTCGAGCCCGCCGGTGACCGCCGCGTCCTTCACGCAGGCCGCGGCCGATGTCGGCGAGGAGTCGATCATCTCCCGGACCGGCGGCGCCCCCACCCTCGCGTTCGGGATGTCGGAGGTGCTGAGCGATGTCGCCGGCGGCGCGGGCCTGAAGGCATTCTGGTACCACTTCGCGATCATGTTCGAGGCGCTGTTCATCCTGACGACGGTCGATGCCGGCACCCGGGTGGCCCGATTCATGCTGTCGGACTCGATCGGCAACATCCCCGGCGCGCGCAAGTTCCGGGACCCGTCATGGCGGATCGGCGCCTGGACCTGTTCGCTGCTGGTGGTTCTCCTGTGGGGCGCGATCCTGCTGATGGGCGTCACCGACCCGCTGGGCGGGATCAACACCCTCTTCCCGCTGTTCGGGATCGCCAACCAACTGCTGGCGGCCATCGCGCTGACCGTCGTCTTCACCGTGCTGATCAAGAAGCGGGCATACAAGTGGGCGTGGATTCCCGGCGTGCCGCTGGTCTGGGACCTGATCGTGACACTGACCGCCTCCTACCAGAAGATCTTCTCGTCGGTTCCGGCGATCGGTTACTTCACCCAGCACAACAACTTCGTCGCGGCCAAGGACGCCGGCAAGCAGACGTTCGGCACCGCGACCAGCCCGGCGGCCATCGACGCCGTCATCCGAAACACCCTGATCCAGGGCATCCTGTCGATTCTGTTCGCCGGGTTGGTGATCATCGTCGTGCTGGCGGCCATCGTGGTCTGCATCCGGTCGATTCGGGCAGGCGGTCTGCCGACCACGGAGGAACCCGACGCGCCGTCACACATCTTCGCGCCCAGCGGCTTCCTGACGTCACCGGCCGAGAAGGAGGTCGCCGCGCAGTGGGCGGAGACGGGCCGTACCCCCGCCCGGTCGGGCAGCGGGCATGGCTGACGTGCGGCGAACCGGCAGCGGGAAACCGGCCGGATTCGTCGGCGGGATCAAGTGGTGGATCGCATCGGTGATGGGCGACAACGCCTATGCCCGCTACTGCGACCATCTGGAGCGCAGTCATCCCGGCGCACCCGTCCCGACGGAGAAGCAGTACTGGCGGGACCGGTACGCCGCGATGGACGCAAACCCCGGGGCACGTTGCTGTTGACCCGCCCGGTCGCTGCGGTAGCAGGTGTCTCAGGGTTGGGCGACGAAGTCGATCAGCCGTTCGACGGCGGTGATCAGCGGCGTATCCAGGTCCCGATAGCTGCGGACCGCCCCGTTCACCCGGCCCCACATCTGCCTGGTGTCCGGCATACCGAGGGCGGCGCAGACACCGGTCTTCCAGTCGATGCCGCGCGGTACGTCGGGCCAGGCCGCGATGCCCACCGCCGACGGGCGCACCGCCTGCCAGATGTCGATGTAGGGATGCCCGGTGATCAGCACGGTGTCGCGGTGCGCAGCGAGAACCGCGTCGGCGATACGGCTTTCCTTCGAACGCGGCACCAGGTGATCGACCAGCACGCCGAGCCGGCGTCCGTCCCCCGGGCCGAACGCCGCCACGGCCGCCGGCAGGTTGTCCAGCCCGTCGATCGGCTCGACCACGATGCCCTCGACACGCAGATCGTGCCCCCAGACACGTTCCACCAGGGCCGCATCATGGATCCCTTCGACCCAGATCCGCGCCGCCCGCGCCGTCCTGGCCCGCACACCCGTCACCACCCTGGAGCCCGAAGCGGACAGCGCCGGTCCCGCGGCGGCGGGCCGCGGCCGGACGAGCGTCACCTGACGGCCGTCGACGAGGAACGCCCCGGACGTCAACGGGAACAGCCGGCGCCGGCCGGCCCGGTCCTCGAGTGTCACGGCGGTGGACGTGCAGGCGACCACCGCACCGCAGAAGCCGGACAGCGGGTCCTCGGCGACGACGTCGGTGGTGGCCGGCAGTTCTGGGATGTCCCGCGGCTGCTTGCGCTGCGCGAGTACATCGGTCGGGTACGGGTTGTCGTACCGGCCGGCGACCCGTGCGGGCCGCTGTCCCCCGCTGCCGGTGGTCCTGGGAGTGGGCACGGCGCAGGACGCTACCTGCCGGCGGCCGCAGCGGTGGCGAGCCACGCCACCCGGGCGGCGACCCGATATCCGACAGCTGCTGTGCACAACCATCGGCAGACGGTGGCGTGACGTACGGTGGCCCTCATGTCTTCAGTCGGCACCCTGCGCGCCGCCACCACGCTGGCCCTGTGGGCTGCCGCGTGGCAGGGCGGCGCCAGCGCCGACGACGTGCTGTCCGCCATCGACGACTCGGGGCATCGGGCCGGGGTGCGGTCCGCGAACGACGAGATCGCCGGTGTCACCGGTCTACCGGGGCCCGGCTGGCCGAGTACGGGCTCCGCAGCCCTGCTGCCGTTGCTCCGGGCGGGCGGTGCCGCCGAACTGTTGTTGCCGTATCCGGGCGACATGCGCGGCCTGCCGGTCGGCGGCCAGCTCACCGTTGCCGGCCTGGACGCCGGCGCGCTGGTCGTGTTCACGGACAACGATCTCGCGTTGGTCCCCAGCGACGGCCAGTGGCGGGTTTTCGGCTGCCGGACCAGGCATCCGGCGTTGGGACTGCCCGAGGCACATGAGCTGCTCGACACGGCGGTCGGCAGGGCCACCCGGTCACTGACGGCCCTGGATGTGGCCAGGGGTTCGGACTCGGCCCGCGAGCAGGTTCGCCTGGTGATGCTCGAGGAAGCCGTCAGCTGTCCGCCGGGAACACCCGCGGCGGCGTCCGCCCTCCTGGCCACCTCGATCTCGCTGCACGCGCTGTTGACGGTGGCCAGCAGCCAGGACACGGCGGCCGTCACCAGCTACGAGATGGCGGCGGTGGACGACGTGCTGAGGCCACTCGCCATCGCCATCCGGGAGAGCCGCCGAGCCGCCGTGCGCGCGGCCGTCACCGCGCTGCGTGAGCCCAGAGGTTCAGTCCATGCGGTCCGCGGGCGCTCCACCGGTCGGGCCCGCAGATCCGACTGACCGGACCGCGGCCGGCGCCCGTTCGCTACCCGTGCGCCTGCTGGATCTCGGCGGTGCCGAAGCCGACGGCATGGAACCCACCGTCGACCATCACCATCGAGCCGCTGGTCGCCGGGAACAGGTCGGACAGCAGGGCAACGGCCGCCCTCGCCACCGGCGTCGGGTCGGAGGTGTCCCAGCCCAGCGGCGCGCGACCGCTCCAGCCGTTCTCCAGGTCGGTGAACCCGGGAATCGACTTCGCGGCCATGGTCTTGACCGGGCCGGCGCAGACCAGGTTGACCCTGATCCCGCGCGGGCCGAGATCGCGCGCCAGGTAACGGGTGACGGACTCCAGAGCCGCCTTGGCGACGCCCATCCAGTCGTACGCGGGCCACGCCTGACGGGCGTCGAAATCCAACCCGACGATGCTGCCGCCCGACGTCATCAGTGGAAGTGCGGCGACCGCGAGGGCCTTGAGCGAGTACGCAGAGGTGTGCACGGTGGTGGCCACGTCCTCCCACGGGCAGGCCAGGAAGTCGCCGCCGAGCGCGGTCGCGGGGGCGAAGCCGATCGAGTGCAGGACGCCGTCCAGCCGCGGGACGAACTCACCGGCCCGGTCGGCCAGCGAATCCAGCTGTGCCTTGTCGGTGACGTCCAGCTCGACCACCGGCGCCGGTTCCGGCAACCGCTTGGCGATCCGCTCCACCAGCGACAGCCGGCCATACCCGGTCAGCACGACGGTGGCGCCCTGCTGTTGCGCGAGCCTGGCGGTGTGGAAGGCCATCGATGCCTCGGTGATGACGCCGGTGATGAGCAGGTTCTTGCCGGCGAGCAGTCCGGTGCCGAGCTGGTCGGTCATGTGTTGGTCCTCGTCCTGTGGTCGCAGTTGCGGGGCTGATGCCGTGGGTGTCTGTTGCGGTGTCGGGCATGTTGCGGTTCTTTTCTCGCATGTTGCGGTGTCGGGCTGTGTCGTGGTGTCGGACCGCGTGCGGAGGTCAGTGCCCCATCCCCAGCCCGCCGTCGACGGGCAGCACGGCGCCGGTGATGTAGGCGGCCGCGTCGGAGGCGAGAAAGCTGACCGCGGAGGCGATCTCGTCGGCGGCGGCGTAACGGCGCAGCGGAACCTGGGCGATGATCTCCGTGCGTCTGGCCTCCGGCAGCGAGCGGGTCATGTCGGTGTCGACGAAACCCGGCGCGATGACGTTGGCCGTGATGTTGCGCGATCCGAGCTCGCGGGCGATCGACCGGGCCAGACCGACGAGACCCGCCTTGGATGCCGCGTAGTTGGCCTGACCGGCGCCGCCGGACAACCCGACGACCGAGGAGATGAAGATCATCCGGCCCCAGCGCTTGCGGAGCATCCCGCTCGCCGCACGTTTGGCCACCCGGAACGAGCCGGTCAGGTTGGCGTCCAGCACGGAACTGAAGGCTTCCTCGCTCATCCTCAGCAGCAGCGTGTCCTCGGTGATGCCGGCGTTCGCCACCAGCACCTCCACCGGTCCCTGGTTCTTCTCCACCTCGGTGAAGGCGGCGTCGACGGAGGCCGGGTCCGTGACGTCGCAGATGACCCCGGTCAGGCCCTCCGGTGGCTCGCCGGACCGGTGTGTGACCGTCACCCGGTGACCGGCCGCCGCGAGCGATCGGGCGATCGCCAGTCCGATCCCGCGATTGCCGCCGGTGACGAGAACCGATCGCGCCGGTTCCGCCTGTGCTGCCACGGTCACGATCTGTCCTCCGAGTCGCCGCCGAGCCGGTCGGCCGCCGGCCACCACCGGGCGATCAGCGCACCGGTGCCGCTCGACCCTAGCGTCCGGCGGGTCGGCCGGCAGTCAGGCCCGCTGGCGCGACCGGCGTCCGGCTCAGGGGATTCGGGAGGTGAACGCCAGCGCGGCCGCGGAGCCGAGGAGGACCAGCGACGGTGCCGGCGATCATCCAGGGCCGGGAGACGTCGCGCTGGCTTGATCTCGTAGCCGATCTGCTCGCCGAGCTGGGCGTAGACGGACTTGAGTTCCTCGGTGGTGGCCGCGGTGTGGAAGTCGCCGCCGGAGATCTGCGCGATCTGCTGCATCGCCTCGGTGTCCAGCGGCACCGGGATCGTCTCGTCGTTGACGGTGATGGACCCGTTGTCGGTGCCGAAGGCGATCACCGAGACCGGGACCTTGGCGTCCGCCGCCCGCTGGGCCGCGTCCTGCTCGGTGCGGCCGACGGTGCGTTTGCCGTCGGTCATCAGCACGATCCGGGCGGGCGGCGCACCGGGGTCGCTGCCGTCGGTCGGCCCCGGCAGCGACTTGGAGAACAGCTCGATGGTCTGCAGGCTGGAGATGATCGCCTCGCCGGTGGCGGTGCGCTCGTCGAGGGTGAGGCCGGCGATGGCCTGCTTCGCGGCGGTCCGGTCGGTGGTCGGACTGACCAGCACGGTGGCGATCCCGGCGAAGGAGACGATGCCGAGGTTGACCCCCGGGGTCAGGTCGTCGACGAACTGCGTGGCGGCCTCCTGTGCGGCGGCCAGCCGGTTCGGCGCCACGTCGGTGGCCTCCATCGACAGCGACACGTCGATGGCCAGCATGACGGTCGCCCGGTTGCGCGGCTCCTTGGCGTCGGCGGTGGGCCCGGCCAGCGCGACGGTCAGCAGCACCAGCCCGACCAGCACCAGCGCGGTCGGCAGGTGCCGCCAGCGGCCCGGCCGGCGCGGCGCGACCCGCTCCAGCAGCTCGAGGTTGGCGAACCGCATGCGTGTGCCGCCGGGTCCGGCGCTGCGCGATCAGGTAGCCGACGCCGAGGGCCAGCACCAGCACGCCCGCGGCGAGCCAGAACGGCTGCGCGAAGTTCACCAGGCCTCCCCCGCCCGGGCGGCGCCGGGTCCGGCGGTCGCCGGCCGCGGCGCCCGTCCAGCCGCGCTTGCGGGACACCACGAACCGCATCACGTCCGCCACCCAGTCCCCGTCGGTGCGCAGCACCAGGTGCGCGGCGCCGGCCCGGCGCAGTGCCACCGCAACCTGCGCGCGGTGCTCCGCGGCCGCTGCGGCGAACGCCGAGCGCAACTCCGCGGTGGTCGAGACCTCTTTGGTGCGGCCGGTTTCCGGATCGAGCAGGGTGACCAGGCCGACTGCCGGGAGTTCCAGGTCGCGCGGATCGAGGACCTCGACGGCCAGCAGGTCGTGCCGGCCGGACAGTGCCCGCAGCGGGCGCTCCCAGTTCAGCGGACCGATGAAATCGGACATGACGACCGCGAGACCGCGGCGTCGGGGTGGCCGCCGCAGCTGCTCCAGCGCCATCGCCAGGTCGCCGCGGTCGCCCGGCCCGGACCGCGGCGTCGAGGCCAGTTGCCGCAGCAGGTGCTGCAGGTAGGGCCGCCCGCCTCGGGCCGGGATCCGGGTCACCCCGTTCCCGCTCGCGACAACGGCGCCGATCCGGTTGCCGCCGCCGCGGGTGAGATGCCCGACCGCGGCGGCCGCAGCGACCACCAGGTCGCGCTTCTCGCAGCCGATGGTGCCGAAGTCCAGGGACGCCGAAAGGTCGGCGACGAGCCAGGTCTCCAGCTCGCGGTCGGCCACCGTCTGCCGGATGTGCGGCTCGGTGGTCCTGGCCGTGACCGACCAGTCCATCCGCCGGACGTCGTCACCGGGGTGGTACGGCCGGGCGTCGCCCGGCTCGGTGCCGGGACCCGGGACCAGACCCGAGGTGGTTGCCCTGCAGCAGGCCGTCCAGCCGGCGCCGGACGGTCAGCTCCAGGGTCGCCAGGGCCGCGTCCAGCCGTGTCGGATCGGCGGTCGCCCGGCGGCGCCCCGGGATCGGCTCGGTGCGACCATCAGGCGGCGCCCGGGTGGGTGTACGGGCTGACCTGCGGCAGCGGGATGGCCTGCATCAGCCGACCGAGGATCGCCTCGACCGGGCACGCCGTCGGCCAGCGCGTCGTAGGACAGCACCAGCCGGTGCCGCAGCACGTCGGCGGCGACGTCGATGACGTCCTGCGGGACGACGAAGTCCCGGCCGCGCACCAGCGCCAGCGCGCGGGCCGCCGCGATGATGCCCAGCGACGCGCGCGGCGATGCGCCGTAGGACAGCCAGTCCGGCCACCTCGGTCAGCCCGTGCTCGGCCGGTGTCCGGCTGGCGAACACCAGCCGCACCACATAGTCGACCAGCGCGTGGTGCACGAAGACGTTCGACGCGACCTGCTGCAGGCGGGCGAGTTCGGCGATCGGCAGCACCTGGTTGGCGACCGGCGGGACGACGCCCATCCGGTAGACGATCTCCCGTTCCTCGTCCGGTTCCGGGTAGCCGACCAGCAACTTGAACAGGAAGCGGTCGCGCTGCGCCTCCGGCAGCGGGTAGACGCCCTCGTTCTCGATGGGGTTCTGGGTCGCCATCACCAGGAACGGGTCGGGCATCGGGAAGGTCTTGCCGCCGATCGACACGTGCCGCTCGGCCATCACCTCGAGCAGTGCCGACTGCACCTTCGCCGGCGCGCGGTTGATCTCGTCGGTCAGCACGAAGTTGGCCACCACCGGGCCGAGTTCGATGTCGAACTGCTCGCGGCCGACCCGGTAGATGCGGGTGCCGAGCAGGTCGGACGGCACCAGGTCGGGGGTGAACTGGATGCGCGAGAAGGTGCCGCCGACGACTCTGGCGAAGGTCTCGACAGCGAGCGTCTTGGCCACCCCGGGGACGCCTTCGATCAGCAGGTGACCGCTGGGCCAGCAGCCCGACGAGCATCCGCTCGACGAGGCGGTCCTGGCCGACGATCACCCGTTTGACCTCGAAAACGGTGCGCTCCAGCAGGGCCGCGTCATTCGCAGGGGTGTGCTGGACCGGCGGCCGGCCGTCCGGCACTCCGGTGACGGGTCCCCCGCCTCGCACGTCTGAGCTCACCAAGTCCTCCTCGCGTCGGCCGCCTCGGCGGCCGCCTGACTGTCCTTCGAACGCACCGGGCGGCGCACACGGCACCGGCCGACCCCACCGGCGGGCGCCAGCAGATCAAGCCAAGATGAGAATCCCGCCCGAACCGGCGGAGCCGGAGCAGCGTGCTGCTGGAACCCATTGTTCCCTGCATCTGTATTTTGCGGCGCCGATGGGATGGGCCGATCGGCGCGATCAGCGTCGCCGCTCCCAGTTCCGCCAGTCGTCCGGGGTATCGATGTCCGCCGTTTCCAGGGCCGATCCAGGTACTTCCAGAATGGCGATGGGCGCGATCAGATCCCGCAGCGCCACCCCCGACCACTCCGGTCGGCGGCCCGATGCCCACGTCAGCATGCCGCGTCGCCACACGCCGATGAGGTACTGCCGGCGACCCGAGGGGTCGACGAGGACCGCACCACCGGGCGGCACGCCCCCGGTGGTGTCCGCCGGGTCAGCCCCGGAGAGTGCCGCACAGAGGCCGGTGACCGTGTCCCTGGTGATCCCCGGGAGATCGGAAGCCAGGACTGCGACCAGCGCGTCATCCGGCAGATCGGCCAACAGCCGGACACCGGAGACGACGGCCGCTGCCGGCCCACCGCCGGGCGGGTCCTCGACGACGCCGGTGACACCCGCCGGTAGGTCGCGGTCCGGACCGACCACCACGATCCGGCCGCCGACGGACGCGGCGATGGCGATGTCCAGCAACGTCCGCTCGCCCAGTCGCAGCGCCGGTTTGTCCATACCACCGAGCCGGCTGCCGCGGCCGCCGGCCAGGATCACCGCGCCGGCCGGGATCACCGCGCACCGCGCCGGGATCACCGCGGCCGCCGGTTCGGTCACCCGCCCGGGCGGGACGCGCCGATGTAGCCGTCCGTGCGCAACGGGGCGACCCGGACGTAGGAGCCCGAGTTCGGCGCCTCGATCATCTGGCCGTTGCCGATGTAGATCGCAACGTGGTGGATGGTCGACGGGTCGGAGGTGTTGTAGGCGAAGAAGACCAGGTCACCGGGCTGGAGATCGCCCTGCGACACGTGCGGCTGGCCGGAGTACTGATAGCCCGAATAGTGCGGCAGGTAGACGCCCACCTGGGCCCAGGCATACAGCGCCAGACCGGAACAGTCGAAGCCCACCTTCATGTAGTCGCCGTAGCTGTCGGCGACCCCGCCGTCCCTGATGCCGAGGGTGGGACCGGATGAATCACCGCCACCCCAGGCGTAGGTGGTGCCGAGGTAGGCCATGGCGGCGTTGACCACCGTCTGGCCGCTGCCGGATCCACCGCCCGAGTAGCTGGGCGCGGCCGGCGGGTCGACACCGACCGATGACGTTCCCTCGCAGGCGATCCCGTTGTCGTTGGGGTCAAGGGCGGACCGGTAGCCGGGGTCTCCGCGGTTGATCGGCGCGGCTCCGGCGGACCGTGCGTCGTCGCAGCTCGCGTAATAGGTCTCGTCCATGGCGGGCTGGGCCGGAGCGGCCGGCGGAGCGGCGGCCGCCGCGGTGCCCTCGCAGGCGATGCCGTTGCCGTTCGGGTCCAGCGCGGATCGGTATCCGGATTCGCCCCTTGCGATCGGGCCGCGGCCGGCGGCCCGCGCGGCGTCACAGCTGGAGTAGTACGGCTCGTCGTTGCGCGCCGCCTGCCGTTCCTGCGCCTCGCGGGCGGCCTGGTTGGCCGCTTCGCGAGCGGCCGACGCGCGCTCGGCGGCGGCTTCCTGCTCGGCGGCCTGCCGGGCGGCCGCGGCTTCCCGGGCGGCCTGGTCGGCGGCGGCGCGCTCCGCCGCGGCCCGCTGAGCTGCGGCCTGCCTCGCGGCCTCGGCAGCCGCTTCGCGGGCGGCCTGTTCGGCCGCGAGCCTGGCGGCCTCGGCGGCCGCCTTGCGGGCTGCTTCCTCCTCGGCCTTCTTCTGCGCCAACCACTGGTTGTACTGCTGCCGCTGGTTCTGCAGGCCGGCGACCTGGGCCAGCGCCGCGCCGTACGCGGCCTGCTCCTGGTCGCGTTGGGTCTGCAGGGCGGCGAGCTGCTGCTGCCCGCTCTCCAGTGACTGCCGCGCCTCCCGCTGGGCGGCATCCGCCGCCGCCTTCGCCGCGTCTGCCCGGGCCTGCGCCGCGTTGGCCGCATCCAGCGCTGCCCTTGCGTCGGAATCGAGATTCGCCTTGTGCGTACGCGTGCTTTCCAGCGCGCCGATCACGTTGAGCTGTGATTCCGACATCTGCCCGAGCAGTTCCTGCCGCTGCAACAGATCGGTCGCGCTGGCGGCGCCCATGAACGCGCTCATCGACCCCAGGACGGAACCCTGCCGGAACGAGGCCGCCGCGAAGGCTGCGGCCTTGTCCTTGGCCGCGACGACCGCCTCGCCTGCGGCATCCGCTTCGGCCTGGGCGGTGGTGGCGGCGGACCGGGCGTCGGCCGCGTCCGATTGCGCGACCTGCAGATCGACGGCGGCCTTGTTCGCGAGCTCGGCCTTGAGTTCCATGTCGTTCTTGAGCCGCTCGATGTCGCCCTCGGTCTTGCTGACCAGACCGGCCAGCCGGCCGACCTCCGCGGCGGTTGCGGCAGCCTGCTGCTGACTGTCCTCGATCTGCTCGTCCGACGGGTTCACCGGTGGCGGCGGGACCGCGCCGGCCGGTATCGCAGATCCGACGATGAGGGCAGCCGCCACCACGGCCGCCAGCACACCACCGACCAGGCCGGTGACGGTGCGGCTGGCGGCACTGCCGCGACGCCGGGTGTGGACGGGCACTCGTCGCTCCTCCCCCGCGGTGTCACCGCGGACAGGTGGTTCAGAACGGCACAAACACCGCAAGCGCAGAAAGGTTCGGCCTGTCAAGGCGACACGCCAGATGCACCATGCCACTTTGGTCCCCCTATTGGCCAGCGGTCACGATGAACACTCTGGTCCCAAAAAGGACGAATGCGACATATCGGGCTCAAGATCACTCGCATGGGCTGGAGGTGCCTGAGCCGGGGGAAACTGTGGCGGTGATCGAGAGCACCGCGTCACCGATGGGGACGACCGCATCACCCGGCGCGCCCGTGCGCGGACGAAAACCCGTCACGGAGCGTCGACTTCTGGTGCTCTGCTGCGTCATCGCGGGCGCCGGCCTCGGCCTGGTGATCTGGGGATCGTTCCTGCCCTGGGTGATCTCGGGCAACGTGCGACGGTCGAGCTACGCCATCGTCGGGGTGGCCGGCCGGCTGGGCGTCGCGGGAGACGGCATCCTGGCCCTGCTGGTGGCCGCCTGGCCCCTGCTCGGCGTCCTGTCGATGAGTCCGGTCATCGCAGGATGTCTGCGCTGGTGGCGGACGGCCGGAATATTGGCCGTTCTCGCCGCCCTGCCTGCTGCCGGAGTCTCGATTGCGATCCTGGTCGTTGCGGTGGGGCGGGTGGGATTGACCGTGCGCCTCGACCCGATCGGTCCCGCCGTGATGACCGCGGGCGCCCTGCTGTTGATGGCCGGCGGCATCTCCCTGGCGATAGGTATCGGATCACCCGTTCGGCCCAAGAGGTACTCGACCAAACGGGTTTGATCAGTCATGATGACGAGCGGGGGATTCTCGGCGTTTGAGACGTAGATCACATCGCGGTGTGGTCCGATTCCCGGCGTGGTGCCCTCCTCAACCCGGCAGTGACGAGCAAGCGAACACCCGGTTTCCTCCTGGGCGGCCGGCGGCGAGCGCGCGCACGACGTTTCTCCGTACCACCCGTGTCCGGGACCCCTCCTCCCCGGAACGAAGTCACCGAAGGGATCAGAGTCAAGATGAGCGAGCAAGGCGGCCCCTACGGACCCACCGGCCAGGGTCATCCGGGGCAGGCCCATCCCGGGCAGGGCTGGCAGCAACCCGGACCACCTCCCGGCGGCGCCTGGCAGGGGCAGCCGACCGGACCCCAGGGCTGGCAGCAGCCCGGCGGGCCCGCCGCGCCGCCCTGGCACGGCCGACGGGCCCTGGCAGCCGCGAGGCCAGCCGGCCGGACCGCAGGGCCAGCCGACCGGACCGCAGGGCTGGCAGCAGCCCGGTCCCGCGACCCAGCAGTTCCCCGCCGGCCAGCAGTTCCCGCCGGCCAGCAGTACCCGGGGGCACAGCCGTATGGGACCGGGACAGCAGTACGGACAGCCGGGCCCGACCCCGCCGCCGGTCAAGAACCGGACGCCGGTCCTGATCACCGCCATCGCGGTGGTCGTCGCGCTGGTCGCGGCCGCCGCCGTCTACTTCTTCGCCATCCGCGACACCGACACCTCCACCGCCTCCGGCGCTCAGACGCCGCAGGAGTCGGTCACCGCGCTGTTCACCACCTTGAGCAACTCGGACCCGATCGGACTGGCCGATCGGCTCGATCCGGCCGAGGCCTCGCTGTTCACGGACCTCAACACCGACGTCATCACCGAGCTGAAGCGGCTGGAAGTGCTGAGCCCAGCCGCATCGGCGGACACGATGACGGGCACGACCATCACCGTCCAGGGCCTCACGTTCGACGGTGCGCCCGAGGTGATCAACGAGAACCTGCAGATCGTCAAGCTGACCGGCGGCACCGTCACGGTGTCCAGCGACCCGAACAACATCCCGCTGAGCGACAAGATCAAGGACGCCTTCGGCACCGAGATCGACCAGGCGCAGCCACAGTCGCAGACCGTCAACATCGCCGATGCCGTCGCCAAGAACGACGGCAAGCCGTTCCGGGTCGCCACCGTCCAGCGCGACGGCGAGTGGTACGTCAGCCTCTTCTACACGATCGCCGACAACGCCGTGCACGAAGCGGGACTGCCGAACCCGACCGCTGCCGACGCGATTCCGGCCAAGGGCCAGGACAGTGCGGAAGAGGCCGCCAAGGCGCTCGTCGACGCTGCGGCCGCCGGCAACCTGACCGACGTGATCGCCGTGCTGCCGCCCGACGAGATGGGTGTGCTGCACGACTACGGCAAGTTGCTGATCGAGCAGGCGGACGCCGACGGGCTCGACTCCGACATGACCGATCTCGGCGTCGACCGTCGACGAGGTCACCTGGACCACCTCCGAGGTCACCGGCGGAACGAAGGTGTCCCTGGCGTCGCTGACGCTGACGGCGGAGGGCCAGACCGTGACCCTCACCCGTGACGTCGCGGCCGGTTCCGTCACGTTGACAGTGCCCGGCCAGGAGCCGGTGACCCTCGACGAGACCACCATCGACAGCTACCTCGGCGACGCGCTGGGCTCCGGCGATCTGGACCCGCAACTGCTGGACATCATCAAGCGGGAGTTCAAGCAGATCATCGGGCTGGGCATCGTCACCGTCGAGGTGGACGGCAAGTGGTACGTCAGCCCGGTCCGGTCGTTCTCGGACGTCTTCGTGTCGCTGCTCAAGGGCCTCGAGCCGGGCGACGTCGACTACCTGATCAGCCTCTCCGGCAACTGACCCGTCCGGCACTGCCGCCCCGACACGCGGCAGCGCGGACGCCCCTACATCGGCCCCGGATGGATCCGTCCGGGGCCGATGTGCGTCTGCCGCGCGTTTGCACGGCTAACAGGACACGCGTACTGTTTGGTCGCGAGCGGTCGGGATTGGCACTCCGGGGGCGGGTCACCCGTCGATGTGGGGCGCGAAACAATGGGCAGCCGCGCAGCACGCGTTCCGCAGTACCGCGCACCACGTTCGCCAGCACCGCCGTTCGCCAGCACCGTCGTTCCGCCAGCACCGCCGCCGGAGGAACCTGCCGCCTCGTGATGCAAGGAGAGTTCCGTGCCTGCCGCCAGCAAGGACAGCTTCGCCGCCAAGGACACCCTCACCGTCGGTGAGAACAGCTACCAGATCTACAAGATCGCCGGGGTGCCGGGGCTGGAGAACGCCGCAGAAGCTGCCGTTCTCGCTCAAGGTGCTGCTGGAGAACCTGGTGCGCACCGAGGACGGCGCGAACATCACCGCCGACCACATCCGGGCGCTGGCGAACTGGGATCCGGAGGCCCAGCCCGACATCGAGATCCAGTTCACCCCGGCCCGGGTGATCATGCAGGACTTCACCGGCGTGCCGTGCGTGGTCGACCTGGCGACCATGCGCGAGGCGATGGCCGACCTCGGCGGCGACGCCGACAAGATCAACCCGCTGGCGCCTGCCGAGATGGTCATCGACCACTCCGTCATCGCCGACGTCTTCGGCCGCGGCGGACGCCTTCGAGCGCAACGTCGAACTGGAGTACGAGCGCAACCTCGAGCGCTACCAGTTCCTGCGCTGGGGCCAGACGGCGTTCGACGAGTTCAAGGTGGTCCCGCCGGGTACCGGGATCGTGCACCAGGTCAACATCGAGTACCTGGCCAGCGTGGTGATGCACGCGGGTCGACGGGATCGCCTACCCGGACAGCTGCGTCGGCACCGACTCGCACACCACGATGGTCAACGGCATCGGCGTGCTCGGCTGGGGCGTCGGCGGCATCGAGGCGGAGGCGGCCATGCTCGGCCAGCCGGTGTCCATGCTGATCCCCCGCGTCGTCGGGTTCAAGCTGACCGGCGAGATCCCGCCCGGCACCACGGCGACCGACGTGGTCCTGACGATCACCGAGATGCTGCGCAAGCACGGCGTTGTCGGCAAGTTCGTGGAGTTCTACGGCGCCGGTGTCGGCGCGGTTCCGCTGGCCAACCGGGCCACCATCGGCAACATGAGCCCGGAGTTCGGCTCCACCGCAGCGATGTTCCCGATCGACGAGGAGACCACGAAGTACCTGCGGCTCACCGGCCGGCCCGAGGAGCAGGTCGCGCTGGTCGAGGCCTACGCCAAGGCCCAGGGCCTGTGGCACGACGCGGACACGGAGCCGGTCTACTCCGAGTACCTGGAGCTGGACCTGTCGACGGTGGTCCCGTCGATCGCCGGGCCGAAGCGCCCGCAGGACCGGATCGAGCTGTCCGACGCGAAGGCGTCATTCCGCAAGGCGATCCACGACTACGTCGACCTAACGGCGCGAGCACCCCGCACACCAACGTGGACGAGGCCGTCCGAGGAGTCGTTCCCGGCCAGCGACCCGCCCTCGATCTCCTACGTCGACGAGGACGCCGACCGCGAGGTGGTGGCAGCGCTGAGTCATTCGGCCGCCGAGGGCTCGACCGGCCGGCCGTCGCAAGCCGACCAAGGTCGCCACCGCCGAGTACGGCGACTTCGTGCTCGACCACGGCGCCGTGGTGATCGCCGCGATCACCTCCTGCACGAACACGTCGAACCCGTCGGTGATGCTCGGTGCCGCGCTGCTGGCCCGGAACGCGGTGGATCGGGGTCTGACCGTCAAGCCCTGGGTGAAGACGACGATGGCCCCCGGTTCGCAGGTCGTCACCGACTACTACGAAAAGGCCGGCCTCTGGCCGTATCTGGAGAAGCTCGGCTACAACCTGGTCGGCTACGGCTGCACCACCTGCATCGGCAACTCCGGCCCGCTGCCGGACGAGATCTCCGCCGCGGTGAACGAGGCCGACCTGACGGTGGTGTCGGTGCTGTCCGGCAACCGCAACTTCGAGGGCCGGATCAACCCGGACGTCAAGATGAACTACCTGGCCTCTCCCCCGCTGGTGATCGCCTACGCGCTGGCCGGAACGATGGACTTCGACTTCGAGACCCAGCCGCTGGGCACCGACACCGACGGCAAGGACGTCTTCCTGGCCGACATCTGGCCGAAGTCTGCCGGAGATCCAGGAGGTCATGGCGTCCTCGATCAACAAGGAGATGTTCGCCTCCAGCTACGCCGACGTGTTCGACGGCGGCGAGCGCTGGAAGTCGCTGCCGACCCCGGAGGGCAAGACCTTCCAGTGGGATCCGGAGTCGACCTACGTCCGCAAGCCCCCGTACTTCGACGGCATGCCGGCGCAGCCGGAGCCGGTGACGGACATCTCCGGTGCCCGGGTGCTGGCCAAGCTCGGCGATTCGGTGACCACCGACCACATCTCGCCGGCCGGCGCGATCAAGGCCGGTACCCCGGCGGCGCAGTACCTCGACCGACCACGGCATCGCGCGCAAGGACTTCAACTCCTACGGGTCCCGGCGCGGCAACCACGAGGTGATGATCCGCGGCACCTTCGCCAACATCCGGCTGCGCAACCAGCTGCTCGACGGCGTGCAGGGCGGCTACACCCGCGACTTCACCCAGCCGGACGCGCCGCAGGCCTTCATCTACGACGCCGCGCAGAACTACGCGGCGCAGGGCATTCCGTTGGTCGTGCTCGGCGGCAAGGAGTACGGCTCGGGTTCGTCCCGGGACTGGGCGGCGAAGGGCACTGCGCTGCTCGGGGTCCGGGCCGTCATCATCGAGTCGTTCGAGCGGATCCACCGCTCGAACCTGATCGGCATGGGCGTCATCCCGTTGCAGTTCCCGCCGGGCGAGACGGTCAAGACCCTCGGCCTTGACGGCGACGAGACGTTCGACATCTCCGGCATCACCGAGCTGAACGAGGGCGGCACCCCGCGCACGGTCAAGGTCACCGCGACGAAGCCGTCGGGCGGCGTCGTCGAGTTCGATGCCGTGGTCCGGATCGACACCCCCGGCGAGGCGGACTACTACCGCAACGGCGGCATCATGCAGTACGTGCTGCGCAGCCTGCTGGCGGAGCGGCGGCCTGACAGCTCGGTCGCCGGCTCGACCACGGTCGTAGTGACTCACACAGCAGGAGGGATCGGCGCTGATGCCCAAGGTCAGCGCCGATCACCTCCAGGCCCGTCGCCGGCAGATCCTGGACGGGGCCCGGGCGTGTTTCGCCCGGCACGGGTACGAGGGCGCGACCGTCCGGATCCTGGAGGAGGAGATCGGCCTCAGCCGGGGCGCGATCTTCCATCATTTCCCGGACAAGGACGCGCTGTTCCTCGCGCTGGCCGTCGAGGACGCCGAATCGATGCTGGAGACCGTCGCCGAGCACGGCCTGGTCCAGGTGATGCGGGAGATGGTGGCGGCACCGGACGCCGGGCGGCTCGGCACGCAGCTCGAGCTCGCCCGGCGGCTCCGCACGGACCCGTCGTTCCGGACCCGTGGGCGCCCTCGGCGCGGCTCTGGAACAGGCGGTTCGCGCCCGGCTGCGCCGGCAGCGGGACGCCGGCACGCTCCGCGCCGACGTCGACATCGACCAGCTGGCAGGCTATCTCGAACTGGTGATGGAAGGGTCTGGTGGCGCACCTGGCGGCCGGGCTGCCCGCCGACCGACTCGGATGGGGTGCTGGATCTGGTCGAGGCCTCCGTCCGGCGCAGTTGAGCATCCCCACACCTGCACCGAGCATCCCGACACCCTGCACCTCGGCGGGCACTGACAACGTTCAGCAAGGACCTCCGCCTCTGTCGCTGCCCGGAACTCCGGCGCACACTGATCTTCAGTGGACGGAGGTCCGCCATGACGAACATGCGCATTTCACTCGCGATCCCGCTGGCCCTGATCCTCGCGATCGGTACGACCGCCTGCGCCGGAAGGGAGATCACCGGTTCACCTACCACCGGGAGCTTTGCGGCGGCAGGTCCGACGCAGCCAACCGGACAGCGATCCACACAGCCCATGCGAACCCAGGCGCCGTCCACCGGAATTCCGATCCCGGAGAGTACGACGGAAAACCCCTCCAACACATCGGCTCCGCCGCCTGAGACCTCTCAGCGCGACACCGCGCCGACCGAAACCCCGCCGCCCGACGTGGCTTTCGTTCCCGATCCGGGCACGACACCTCCACCGGCCGACTCGCCGACGAGCGACGTACTGGCACCGTTCTTCGCGGCCGCCGATACAGCAGACGCCGCCCTGGCGGCCGCGGCCGCTGCCGTCAACGACAGCTACACCGGGGACCAGATCACCTTCACCCAGGCGACCGCCGATCTGCTGAACCAGGCCCGCCCGTCCGCCGTCGCGGCCGTCATCCCCGCGGGCCTCGACCCGGAAACCGAACGCGCGGTGCTGCTGGTCTACAGCGACCTGGAGTCCCGGTTCGCGGCCCTGCACGGGGAGTCCTGTGTCCAGGTCGGCACGTATACCCGGGCCGAACTGGACCCGCACTGCTTCACCGAGGGCCACGCCGCGGTGGTTGCGATGCCGACCGACGTCGCCGCGGCACGCAGCACGGCGTCATCGGCGTCAGCCTTCACCGATGCCGGCCCGCACTCCCGTGAGGCAGCAGAAGTCGCGCTGCGCGTCGGATACGTCGACGGCAACAACGAGGGCTGCGGCAGTCACGGCGGCTTCCGCGCGACCGATCCCATCGAGATCGTGTGGAGCGGCGACCCATCTGCGGTCGACGGTGCCGCGTCGGCCCAGGGCCTGACGAATGGAGTGGGGTTCACCGTGAGTTGGGCCGGCGACACGTGGTCGGTTCGATACCAGGCCTGCTGACCGCTGCTCGTCACCGCCTGCTCGTCGCTCGTCACCGCCTGCTCGTCACCGCCCGGTGCGTACGGGGCGGACCGGATTCGAACGGTTTGCCAGAGCGGCGATCTCACGGGCCGACCAGAGCGCGACCGCGATTCTGGGAGCCCACAGCCACAGACCCGGGACGGCGCGGTCAAGCGGATCGTGACGACGCCCGGCCGATCGGCCCGGCGCTCCTGAACTCCTCCGCTGGGCGACGCTCGACGGCGCCGGCAACAGCAGTTCGAGGGCGCGAAGGTCGATCTCGGTTGTTCCTTTGATCAGTGCCGCCTGCAGTCGGGTCAGCCACAGAGCCATCAGTGCACGCATGTCGATCGCCTCTTTGCCATCGTCACGGCGGACCGGTGCGACGATGCGCGTCGCGCACCACACCCTTCTCACCGTCACCAGTCAAGCGCGGCAGCGCGGACGTGCGTCAGCGGCGATGGTCCCGGGACGTCAGGCCGATCGGCCCATGTACGTGCCGGCGTCCGTGAGTCCCTCGGCCAGAATGGCGACGATCTCGTCGGGGATACGGCGGCCGCCGATCAATGAGGAGGCCTCCTGAGGCGGCTCATTGCTGCCTTGCATCATTCTTCGGCCACCGCGGCGAGGCGGTCGAGTGAGGCCTGGAGCTTCGCCTCGGTGGTCGCCCGCGCTCGGATCAATCGCTTCTCGTCGGTGAGGCGGGACCAGTCGTAGGTGTGCGTGACAACGGTTCGTGACTCGTCGACCGGCTCGAGTTCCCATCGCCACAGATGCCCCGGCGGCTGCCGGCCCGGCTCTGCGGGTCGCCACGCAATGCGCCTGCCCTCGTCGAACTCGACCACATGATTCTCCCGCACCGCGCCGTCCCCGGTGAGAGTCATGGTGAACACATCGCCGACGCGCCGGACTCGCTGCCCGAGGGCAGCCTCCGCCAGGTTGCCGTTGCCGTCCCAGCGGGGCTGCAGGGCCGGGTCAGCGATGAGCTCGAAGATTCGACCGGCGTTCGCCGCGATCTCCCGACTGGCTCTGACGACGCGAGGAACATCATCGTGATCGGTCATGCCGAACATCCAAGCACCAGTGGCATTCCCGGCCGCCGGCTGATGTCGACGGCCGTCAACTGGCGGGGTCGTAGTGGAACGCCCGCAGCTCCTGCGCGCACCGGCTGGAAGAGGTGGACCTGGCGGCGCACCCCAGCGCTGCCTCGTGGAAGGACCACGACGAAACCTGGACAGATCCAGCTCACGCGCCTATACTCGAACATATGATCGACTCCTCAACCCGAGACTACGTGGCTGTCACGCAGCAGGAGCTCGCCGGTTGGGTGGACCGGTTGACCGACGTCGACACCGGTGCTGCCGACGGGGAGCTCATCGACCAGATCACCGAGCTGGAAAAGATCAAGGCGGCGTGCGCCGCCGCGCAGGCCGCGTTGACCCTGGCGTTCCACACCTCCCGCACCCGCGGGCTGAGCAGCACCGAACTGCGCAACGAGGGCACCCACCGCAGCATCAACGCCCAGATCGCCCTCGCCCGCCGCGACTCCCCCGTCCGCGGCGGCCGGCACGTCGGCCTGGCCCGAGCCCTGATCCGGGAAATGCCGCACACCTACACCGCGCTGCGCACCGGGCAGATCAGCGAATGGCGGGCCACCCTGCTCACCCGGGAAACCGCCTGCCTGACCGCCGCCGACCGCACCGCCGTTGACACCGAACTCGCCGGGCGACTGGCCACCATGGGCGACCAGCAAACCGCGGCCGCCGCCGCCCACATCGCCCAACGCCTGGACCCCGCGAACTGCGCCAAACGCCACCGCAAAGCCAGCACCGAACGCCGGGTCAGCATCCGCCCCGCCCCCGACACCATGACCTACCTCACCGCCCTGCTCCCCGTCGCACACGGCGTCGCCGTCTACGCCGCCCTCACCCGGCACGCCGACACCACCTACGACGACCCCCGCAGCCGCGGCCAACTGATGGCCGACGAACTCGTCCACCGCATCACCCACCACACCACCGGCAACAACGACGCCGACACCGCCGGCCCCGCCAACAACAATCCCGACGACGCCAGCACGGCCCGCGCGGACAGCGGTGAGTCCGGCACCGTCCCGGTCGGCACCACCATCGACATCCACCTCGTGATGACCGACCGCACCCTGCTCGACAACGACCCCGAACCCGCCCACCTCACCGGATACGGGCCGATCCCCGCACCACTGGCCCGGCGCATCATCCGCGGCGCCGACCCCACCACCAAGATCTTCATCCAACGCCTCTACACCAACCCCCGCACCGGACACCTGCTCACCGGCGACACCACCCGCCGGCTCTTCCCACCCGCCGCCCGCAACTACCTGATCAGCCGCGACCAGACCTGCCGCACCCCCTGGTGCAACGCCCCCATCCGGCACGCCGACCACATCACCGCCCACCACCACGGCGGACCCACCACCATCACCAACGGCCAAGGACTCTGCGAAAACTGCAACCACACCAAACAAGCACCCGGCTGGCAACACCAACCACCCACCGACGACCACACCACCATCACCATCACCACCCCCACCGGACACACCCACCACAGCCCCCCACCCCGACCACCACACTCCCCACCCTGGGAAAACCCCCACACCTTCGAAGCCGACCTCACCCACTACCTCGCGATCGCCGGCTGATGAGCTCAACCCTTGACGTACGAGGCCTTCTCGGTGATCAGTCCATCGGCCAACCGGAAGATGTCGACCCCGCGGACGTGGCTCGGCCGATCGCCGGTCCAGTCGTATCGCCATTGTGCGACGACCCGGTCGCCGAGCGAGAAGGCGCACTCGGTGGTGAATCTCGCGCCGGGGGACGAGGCGAACAGGCGCTCCCAGGCCGCACGGACCGCGGACTGCCCCTCATAGCGGACACCGTCCGGCGGATCCGTCGACTCGAAGACACAATCGGTGCTCATCAGCTTCATGACGCCGTCGACATCCTGCGCGGTGAACGCCGCTGCGAATCGCTCGACGACCGCCGATGGAGATTCGGGTCGGGCCCGTCCGAACATCGCCAGCAGCCGGGTTTGCGGATCGTCGTCATGTTCGACGGGCGGGCGGGGCCCGATGGCGCCGGCCGCCCGATAGGCCGATTCACGAGCGAGGAACCAGCCACCAACCTCTCGAACCAGATCACTGTCCAGCGAGTCATCCGCGCCGACTGCAACGGCGAGGTCCCACATGTGCACGAGATGGTCCGCACCGACCTCGCGCAGGTACTCGTCGCCGGTGGCCGGCCCGGACCCGAGAACCACCCTTCGCCCGCCGACACCCTCCTCGCGCGCGGCGTGCAGTCCGGCGGAATATGCGGTGTCCCAGCCGGCAACAGGGTCTGCACCCAACAGATCACCTGCGAGCCGGTCGCCGACGTCTTCGATGCTCTCCCCGCCGAGCAGCGCCGCGACCCACCAGTTCTCCGCTGCCAGATGGTTGACGAGGTCCCGCACCGTCCATCCTTGACACGGCGTCGCGGCGTCCCAGCATCCGCCGCTGATCCGGTGCACCAGGTGGTCGAAGCCCGCGGCGGCCCGCTCGTAGAGTGCATTCCCGGACAGCGCGTCATCAGTCACCGCGTCGTCAGTCATCGCGCGTACTCCGTCGCGCCGAACCTATCGACCACCACCACATCGTCCCGGCCGTTGTCGAAGGTTCTCACCTCATCCGGCGACCGGAAGTGCCGGTGCTCCAGTGTCTGATCGGTGCGTGTGATGGACATCGAGCGCTCCTCGCTGGTCGGTTGTGATCCGTGCGACGAACGCTAGAAAGCCGACCTTGCGGTTTCCTAGCGGTTCGCCATGATGAGCGGGTGGGAAGCGCCCACAACGCCGTCACGTCCATCGAGCTGCGCCTGATGGGTCGATTCGTCGTCGCCGTGGACGGGGTCGAGATCTCCCCCTCGGAATTCGGCGGACGGAAGGTCCGGACGGTCATCCGGCTCCTCGCCACCCGGCGCGGTCGCTTCATGCCCACCGATGTCATCGTCGATCTGCTGTGGCCCGACCGGCCCCCCGCCGATCCAGCCGCCAATCTCCAGGTGCTGGTGAACCGTGCCCGTCGCGCGGTCCGCGCGGCGCCACTGATCGTCACGGGGCCGGGCGGGTACGCGCTCACCCAGGAACGTTTCTGCACCATCGACACCGAGCGGTTCCTGGCCGCGGCAGGCGAGTGTGCGGCGCTCACCGGGCCGGCAGCGCTGACCGTCGGAAAGGCCACCCTGGCGCTGTACCACGGCGATCCGCTCGCCGAGGACCGTTACGCCGCATGGGCCGAGCAATACCGGAATTCGATTCTCCGCGCACACCAACAACTTTTGGAGCGAACAGCGACACTCGCTCTTTCCTGTGGTGAGATCTCAGTGGCCATCGACTGCGCTTCCGAAGCCGTCGCGGCAGAGCCGTTGCGCGAATCTGCCGCTCTCGCGCTGGTCAGCGCAGTGGCGGCCGCGGGTGACCGTGCCGGCGCGCTCCGGCACTACGACTCCTATCGCCGAATCCTCGCCGCCGAATTGGGACTCGACCCCTCGCCCGATGCGACCGCACTGCAGGCTCGGCTGCTTGCCGGCAGCTACCGGCCGGCAACAACGACATCGAGCCATCGAGGGTCCGAGCCCGTCGAGCCACTGCGCTTCGTCGGACGCGACGTCGAACTCGAACGGCTGCAGGACTCGTTGTCCACCAATGGAAACGGCGTGCACGTCATCGCCGGAACCTCGGGGGCGGGGAAATCGCGACTGCTCGCCCAGCTCGTAACGACCGTTCCCGCCGTGACCGTCCGCGCCTATTGGCCGCATCGCGTCGAGCCGTGGTCGCTCGCCCGGGACGTCATCGCGGCAATCGTGGAGGCCGACATCGCCGCCACTGAAAGGCTTCCCGGGTTCTTGCGCTCGGCTCTGGCCTCCATCGTCCCCGAACTGGCCGACGACAACGACCGGCCCATCGACCCGGAAAGCCGACGCGCACTGGTGATCCAGGCGGGTGTCCGGATGGTGGCCGCGAAGCCCGGGATCGTGCTCGTCGTTGACGATCTGCAGTGGGCCGACGACAGCAGCATTCAGCTCCTCGCAGCGCTGGCCGATCGCGGCGTCCGCACGTCGATGGTGCTGGCCTACCGTCCGGAGGAGATCGAGCCGGACAGTGGATCGGCGTCCCTTCTCCGGTACGTCCGGCGCACTGTCGATATCGAACTCGGCGGTCTGTCCCGCGCGGCCATCGCCGCCCTGATACCCGACCCGCCGCTCGCCGCCGCGCTGCTGTCGGCCACCGACCGAACGCCGATCGCTGTGTCCGAAGTGCTTCGGGCACTGCACCGGGAAGGCTTGGCCTGTCCCGACAACGACGGAAATTGGCGTCCGCTCGCCGCGACAGCCGCCCGCCGAGCCGCGGAACTCGGCGCGCTCGGCAAGCGAGCAGGCATCGCCCGCCGGGTCGATCGGCACACCGGTCTCGGTGCGCGAGCTCTGCACCTGCTGGCGCTCGCCGGCAGGCAGGTTGCGGCGGACACAGTGGCGACGGCCTCCGGCGTGGAGGAACAGGCGATCAACGGAGCGTTGTCCCGGCTGGGCGCCGGCGGCCTGGCCCGGCTGGGCGAGCGCGGCTGGACGACCACTCACGACATGGTGAGGGACGTCGTCGTCGACCGCCTCGACCCGACCGAGCGTCGCCGGTTGCACGCGGCGCTGGCCGGTGCACTGACGAATCGGGGCGCCGACGAGGCCGAGGTCGCACGGCACTGGTCGGACGCCGGTGACCCCGCCCGTGCGGCGGAGGCGTTCCGTCGGGCCGCAGCCGCTGCCCTCGACAGCTCTGCGAACGCTGAGGCGGAGCAGCTGGCCGACGCCGGGCTGCAGCACCCGGTCGATGCACGGACGGCTGCCGCGTTGCACTTCCTGCGTGCACAGGCTCGACGGCGTCGCGGTCGTATCAGCGGAGCGAGAGAAGACCTGCGAACCGCGCTGACGACCTCCGCTCCCGGACCGGAGAGAGCCAGGATCCTCGCCGAACTCGCAATCGTGGCATCGGGGTCCGATGACCTGCTGAGGGCATCGGAACTGGTCGAGCTCGCGCTGGTCGAGGTGAACACTGGCCCGATCGCCGATGCCCGGACCGCCGCGCACTGCCTGGAAGTGGCGTCGATCATCGACATGAACCTCGCACAGCCGCAGCGATCACGCCGACGTGCCGCCGAAGCCCTGAAGACATTCCAGCAACTCGGCGACTCGCATGGCACGGCACGGATTCTCGACGCCAGAGCGATGGCCACCTTCCTCGACGGCGACATCCGCTACGGAACGGAAATGCTGCACCGGGCCGCCAACCTGTTCGAGGATTGCGGCGACCTGATGCGTCTGGTGACGCCGAGATCCACCCGCGGGCACGGCCTCGTCTTCCTCGGCGAACCCGATCGCGGGCTCGCTGATGCCTCCGCTGCCCTGGAGGTCGCCCGCAGACTCGATCATCCCGAAGGCCAGTCCTACGCGCTCTGGCACCGATCCGAGGCGCTCTCCGCGCTGGGTCGGCCGACGGAAGCCGAGGCGGATGGCAGGCAGGCGCTGGCCATTGCCACCTCGATCGGCCACCGCGGCTGGACAGCGACGGCCTGGCGCGCCATCGGCATCGCCCAGCAGACGATGGGCGATGCCGCAGATGCCCTGCAGTCATTTCGTACCTCACTGGAGAACGCCGAGCACTTCGACCTTTTCGCCAGCTGGGCCGCCGCCCGGTCGGCGCTGACACTGGTTTCGCTCGGTCGATGCGACGACGCGGAACCACTGATCGTCCGCGCTCTGCGGGAGGGGCCCCCGCTGGCCCGGTACGAGGCGAGGCTCGCGCAGGTCGAAGCCGCTGCGGCACGGTCCGACCCGACCACCGGCGCGCTGGCCACCCGGGCATTGGCCCGAGCCGAAGCCGGCGGCATGCTCGCCCACCGTGCCCGGCTGTCGGCCCTCATACCGCCTTGACCGGCGAGACCAGGCTCACCGCGCCGATGGCAGTGAGCGTCCCCAGTTCATCGGCGACCATGACGATCTCGCTGATCCGTCCGCCGGTCAGCGTGAGGATGTCGATCACCCGCAGTGTGAGCATCTCGCCCGTTGGCGGGAGCAGCCCGGCCGCTGTTCCCAACGGCCCGACGTGCCGGCCGGTCAACCGGAACGCCACGGCGATCTTCTCGCCTGCGTCCGCGATATCCAGCACTTCGCGTTCGGGTGCCTCGAGGGCCCGCTGCAGGGCCGCGGCCCTTGCGACCAGATCCGCCGCGGTGAGCCAGTTCCCGTTGACCTTCACGGGGTCGGTGTACATGGTTCTGATCGCATCCTGCGCGGCATCGCCGGCTGGAAGCGGCTCTGTCCACAACCGCAGCAAGGCGTCGATATCCAGATGTGTTGACATCGCAGTCCTTTCGCGTTTGACCCGAACGGGTCTCATCCCTGCCGCTGGGCGACGATGAGCAGCTCGGCGCGGACCCGCGGCTCCGCCTCACGCAGCGCCCGGACGAACTGAGCCGCCTCCCTCCGGGCGTCGATCCTGTGCCTCGTGCTCTGCCACAGGGAAAGGGTCCGCCGCTTGCGCAGTGATCGCAATTCCGAATGACGCCGCCGGTGCGTCATCAGGCGCTCCCGCTCCTCGGCCCGGTGGCGCAGGTGTGTGGTCGGTTCGACATACATCAGGACTCCCTGGATCCGGGCGATGGCCATGGCGCCATCGCGAGCGCCCAGAACAACTCCATGGCCTTCCGCAAACCTGCCGTCATCCGGGGGCCGAGGGAAGTTCGGGGGAAGGTCGCGCTCGTAACTTCGGTCCCGTCGTGATGGGACCACCGAGACAGAAAGCGAGATTCCCATGACCAGCACACAGACCCGCGCCCCCCGCAACGGAGTCGACGTTCCGACGCTGTTCGCCACCCTCGATGCCGTTCGGGAAAGGCCGGACATCGCACAGTTCCAGTTCCGGGCCACCAACGAGTGGGTCAGCGGAACCCACAACCGGACCACCATCCAGGGCTTTTACGGGGCCGGCCAGGAGGACGCCAGCCGGACCGAGCCGTTCCGCTACGACGCCGACCACCCCGCCGTCCTGGTCGGAAACAACAACGGACCGACGCCGGTCGAGTTCCTACTGCACGCCATTGCCGCCTGCCTGACCTCCGGCCTGGCGAACATCGCGGCTGCACGGGGCATCACCCTGTACCGGGTGCGGTCCACGGTCGAGGGCGATATCGACCTGCTCGGCATCCTGGGACTGTCCGACGAGGTGCGGAACGGTTACCGGCAGATCCGGGTCAGCTTCCAGATCGACGGCGACGCACCCGCAGAGGTCCTCGCGCAGCTCGTCGAGCAGTCGCGCCGCCGTTCGGCGGTGTACGACGTGCTCGCCAACGGCACCGATGTGGTCATCGAGGTTGCCGGTCCCGCCGGCAACTGATCCAGCACACGACCGATCCGACAGTCGGAGGGCAAGGCCATGTCACGCACCGAGGTGGTGGTGATCGGCGCCGGTCAGAGCGGGCTGGCGGTGAGCGCTCTGCTCACCGCCAGGTCCGTCGACCACGTCGTTCTCGAGCGTGGCGTCCCCGCGGAGCGCTGGCGATCGGAGCGGTGGGACTCGCTGCGGTTGCTCACCCCGAACTGGATGAGCCGGTTGCCGGGGTGGTCCTACCGCGGACCGGACCCGGACGGTTACATGACGGCTCGACAGGTGGCCGGATACCTGCAGGATTACGCCGACTCTTTCCGCGCCCCGATCGTCACCGGCGCTGCGGTTCGCTCTGTCCGTGCGCCGGCGGCGGGCGGATTCCGGGTGGTGTCCGACGCCGGCACCTACGCGTCGTCGGCGGTCGTGGTGGCCACCGGGTACTGCGACCTCGCCGCACGTCCGGCGTACTCGCGCCGGTTGCGAGGGGACATCCGTCAGCTCGACGCAGGCTCCTACCGGCGACCGTCGGATGCCGGGAACGGGGTCCTCGTGGTCGGTGCTTCGGCCAGCGGCGTCCAGTTGGCGGACGAGCTCATCGGGTCCGGTCGGCGGGTGTTGCTGGCCGTCGGCCGGCACACCCGCCTACCCCGTTCCTATCGCGGGGTGGACATCATGTGGTGGCTGGACTCGATCGGTGCGCTGCAACGCCCGCTGGACCCGAACCGTCCACGGCGCCACGATCCCTCGCTTCAGCTGGTCGGCCGACCCGCCGGATATGACGTCGGTCTGCCATCGCTCGTCGACCGCGGCGTACGGCTGACCGGGCGGTTGGCCGACATCGAGGGCGGCACAATAACTGTCGCTGATGATCTCGCGATCACCACCGATGCGGCGGATCGGCGCCTCGAGCGCCTGCTGCAGCGGATCGACCGGCACGCCGCCGTGAGCGGCCTCGACCGGCAGGTCGCAGCTGCCCACCGGCCTCGGCCCTCGTCGGTGATCGCTGTGGAAGCCGCCGGCCGGATCGACCTGAAAGCCGCGGGTATCGACACCGTGCTGTGGGCCACCGGTTACCGGCGGTCCTACCCCTGGCTGCAGGTGCCGGGGGTGATCGGCACCGACGGGGAGATCCGGCATCGGAGCGGCAGGACGCCGGCTCCGGGCTGGTCGCGCTCGGCCTGGCGCAGCAGACCAGGATCAACTCGACGTACCTCGACGGGGTCCGGCACGATGCTGGCTCGCTGGTCGAGCATCTCTGCCGGGACGTCCTGCCCGGTGCCGAACGGATGTCGGCGTGAGAGCCCTTGCCCGGCAACAGGTCACCCCTTCAGGAAGGCCTCGACCTCGGCCAGGAACACCGGCCAGGCCGGCTCGTCGGACAGCAGGATGTGATTGTCGGTATCCAGCGGGACGAACCGACTGTCGGGCAGCAGGGATGCCAGACGTCGTCCGGTGCTGAAGGGGATCACCTGATCGTCCCGGCCGTGCAGGACCAGCGTCGGCGCCGACACCAACGGGGTCACTGCGCTGACATCCAACGAGCCGCACAGGTCGAACACCCGCACCGCGGTTTCGGGGCGGGTTGTCCTGCGCTGCAGGTCATTGAACGCCTGCCACAGTTCCTTGCTGCCGCTGGGCATGAACCGTGAGGTGAACAGCTGCCGGAACCACGGGTCGTCCCGGCCCCAACCGATCCGCGCGGACTGCGCGAACATGCGGTGCATCTGTGACAGCACTCCGTCGGTGTCTCCGACCAGCCAGCCCTTCTCGAAGGCGCCGCCGAGGACGATTCGCCGGACCCGTTCGGGGTGACGAACCGCGTACGCGATGGACACCGCACCACCCTGGGAGAATCCGAGCAGGTCGAATCGCTCGAGACCTGCTGCGTCCACCACCGTCTCGAGATCGGCCAGCCAATCCTCGAAGGCAGGCGGCCTGATGTCCCAGTCGGACATCCCACACCCGCGTTCGTCGTACCGGACGAGCAGATGATGGCGGGAGAGGTCGACGAGCCAGTGTTTCCAGACCCTGCTGTGCCAGTCGTGATCCAGGTGGGTCAGCCAGTGTGCGGCGCGGACCAACGGGAATCCCGACCCCGTCACCGCGTAGGCCAGCGTGACATCGTCCCCGGTCCGGCAAAACCTGATCTGCTGCTCGATCCGCACCTCCTCGGCCTCGCTGAGCGGCCCCAGTTCGCGCATGGTCGTGAGCACCTGACGGCGCAGCTCCGCGGCCGCTGGGCTCGCACCGACGCCGAGCTCACGGCGCAAGACCGTATCCATCCGTTCGAACTGGCGAAGGGCCGCGCCCCGGTCACCGGCCTGTACGTGTGCCTTCATCAGTGCGAGATGGGCTTCCTCATCGGTCGGGTCGATCTCGAGCAGCTGCTCCCACCGGCCCGCCTGCCGCAGCAGCGAAGCCCGAAGGAACACCAGCCGCTCCCGGGTACCTGCGGCCCACGGCTCGAAGATGTCGGCAGCCAGCGGTTCGCCGGGAAAGGTGTCCAGCACCGCGGCGGCTGCCCCCGGGTCGCCGCCCGGGAGCACCCTCGCGGCCGCCGAGTCGAAGTCGTCGATGTCGATGCGAATGTCCGATCCGGGAAACAGCGACACCATCTCACCCCTGAGTACGACGGCGTCGGGTCGCTGGACGGCCGCGCGCGCGTAGTGCGCCGCCTTGTGCAGCCTCGGGGCCGCCTCGCGCGGCGCCAGGTCGGGCCAGAGGGCGTCCATCAGTCGCTCACGGTGCAGTTGGTGACCGGGTGCCATCGCCAGCACCTTCACCAGCGCCGACGCATCCCGCCGCCGCCATGCGCCGGCGCGCACGGCGGGACCGCCTGCTGACACGACGAACTCACCGAGAAGTTGGATGGAAACCGGGTGCGGTGCAGGGCTCCGGACCGGTGAAGGCACGTGTCCTCCCACGGGCAGGGGTGTCAGCTGGTGACACTTTTCCACTACCCCGAAGCGAAGGGAACCACTTGCTTTCAGGACCTTCGGCCGTGGCGTCGCGGACGTGCACGGCGAACACTGGATGCGGTGCCCGGGAATGGGTGTCGTCCTCGGGTGCCGCGGGTCGTTCGCGTGTGAGATGAGGTGGCGACATGACCGTCGACTGGATGCCCGCATCGGACACGGAGTTGCGGGAACAAGCAATCCGGCAGCTGAAGAAGCGCCGAGATTTCAAGATCCATCTGTTGATCTACATCATGGTCAATGCTTTCCTGACCGTGATGTGGTTCGCCAGCAATGTCGAGTTCTACTGGCCGATCTTCGTGATGGTGGGCTGGGGTATCGGCATCGTGGCCAACGCCTGGGACGCCTACAGCAACGACGTGCCGACGGAGTCGCAGATCAACCGTCAGATGGACCGGATGCGCCGGCGCTGATCAGCGGTGCGCCGAGACGCGGATGATCAGGTCGTCGATATCGGTCCGCCGGAACGGTAGAGCGCCGGTTTCCCCAACGATGGCGGCGATGTCGCGGAGTTTGCTGTTCGTGTTCTGGCTCGCCGTGGTGAGCATGCGGAACGCCTGCTCGGCGGTGAGCCGGTAGGTCGCCATGATGACCCCGACCGCGGTGCCGATGGTTCGGTTGGTGTCGAGCCCCCGGCGGATCTGATCCGCCTTCGCCTCGGCGTCGTCGACGGCGCGCTCCCGCAGCCGCTGCAGTTCGTGGTTGGCCCGAACCCTGGCGAGCAGTTCCGGCGAGGAAAAGGGCTTGGTGATGTAGTCGTCGGCCCCAGCGGCGAGCCCCTCCTCTGCGGCGTCGGCACCGCCGCGGCCGGTCACCACGATCACCGGTAGCCGCCGGGTGATGGGCTCCGCCCGCAGGTCGGACACCAGTTGCAGTCCGCTGCGGCCCGGCAGCATGACGTCGGTCAGGATGATCTCGGGCGGCCCGTCGGCAGTCGAGACCGCAACGGCAAGCGCCGTTTCCGCATCCGCCACTGCCGTGACGGCCCAGCCGTCCCGATGCAACAGGCGGGTCAGGTAACGGCGGAGGTCGGCATCGTCCTCGACCACCAGCACGCTGGGCGCACCGGGCGCCGCGGACTGCAGCTCGGAGCCCGGCGCGTCGGAAACCGACAGGGGTTCGGCCGCCAACGGGACCGTGACCGTCGCGGTGGTGCCGGCGCCGAGTTCACTCTCCAGGTCCACCCGGCCGCGCACGCCCCGTACGAGGTCGATCACCAGCGCGAGACCGATCCCCGCACCGGCAGTTCCCTGCGGCGGTGACGCCCGGTAGAACCGCTCGAAGACCTTCTCCCGTTGGTCCGCGCTGATCCCCGCCCCGGTATCGGCCACCGTGAGAACGGCATCTCCGCCCACTGCTTGCAGCCGCACATCGACACCGCCGGTCCGGGTGTACTTCACCGCGTTGGAGACCAGATTCGTCACGACCGTCGCCCAGGTCGGAGCGTCCATCCCCGCGACCACCGGGTGGTCGGGAACAGACACCCCGAAATGCAGGCCGACGCGTTCCGCTGCGGACCGGAACATGCTCGTCGCCTCGGCGGTCGGCACCGTGAGATCGGTCGACCCGTGCTCGGCCGTCCGCACACCGGACCGGGCGTCGGAGAAGTCGAGCAGGGCGTCCACCATCACGGTGAGACGCTCCGCCGCGCTGACCGCCGCCTGCAGGTCGTCCCGGTCGATGGCCCGATGCCGGTCGACCGATTGCAGCATGTCCCGCAGCGGTGAGAGCAGGAGCGTCAGCGGGGTGCGGAGCTCGTGGCTGACGTTCTGGAAGAACTCGGTCTTCGCCGTGTCGAGATCGGCCATCGCGCGGAGCCGACGCAGCTCGCTGTCGTGGGCAAGGGCGTCCGTGAGCACAATCCTGATCTGGCGTACCACCAATGACAGGAAGGCCTGGTACTCCTCATCCAGAATCCGGTACGGGTTGAGCCCGAACACCATCGCGCCGACGGGTTGGCCCCGTCCACTCACCGTCAACGGCAACACCACCGCACTGTCAGGCACCAACGGACCCAGCGGGCCGGGTTCCACCGCACCGAGAACCTGCGCCCGCAAGCCCGTCAGCACCTGTGCGTTGCCCGTCCTGATGGCCGTCTCCGCGGCCGTGGTCCATTCGGCGAGCCACGGTGTGATCGCGCCGCGCAACGCCTCCGGGAGGAGCCCGTAGTGGGCGACCGGCGTTGCCGACGCCGTCGAGGAACCGTCCCGCGCGCCGACGAAGGCCACCGCGAACGGCACGCTTGCCCGGTTCGTCTCGAGGATCCGCAGGGTGGCGGTGCACGTCGCGACGATGCTGCAGGAACTGGCCACCTCGGGGAGATCGGCGGCGGGACACCGAACGGCGGGGACGATGTCCGCGACGGAGAGCCCTCCGAGCTCCCGGACGATCCTCATCCGCCGCTCTGCCAGAATCGTTGCGGTGGTCTCGGTGGCGACCGTGAGGATGCCGCCGATCGTGCCGTCGACGTCGATGATCGGGCTCTGCGAGAAGGTGAAGTAGCACTCCTCGGGAAACCCGTTGCGTTCCAGGATCTGCCGTTCGTCCTCGAACCGCACGGTACGGCCGCCACGCAGCACCCCGTCGAGGCGGGGGGCCACCCACTCCCAGGCCTCGGGCCAGGTGTCCTTGGTCGACTGCCCGACCGCCTGCGGGTGCTTACGCCCGAGCAACGGTATGTACGCATCGTTGTAGAGAGCGACCATCTCGGGTCCCCAGTTGATCACCGTGGGGAAGCCCGACCGCAGCATCGTGGGCACCATCATGCGAAGGACCGGTGACCAGCTCGACACGGCCCGAGCGGAGTGGAGGCCCAGTCCCGTTCACTGAGCAGCTGTTGCATCTGACCGGTGACGCCTTCGAAGACCGGCGCATCGAGCTTGGAGATACTCACACACTGCCTCCAACCCGATTCGGCACCGGCTGCGACGCCTGGGCGATTCACCCCGATCGCTGCAGAGCTAATCTAGAACTCAGACGCTTCAATGACAACACTTGCAGAGCAATTGCCGAAGAAATTCGTTTCGAAGAGCTAGACATTGAGGATGGACTAGGTCACGATCGTTGGCGTGGAAGGAGACGATGATCGCACCGGCGTCTACAGCATCGGCGCGGTGGCCAAAATGGTGGACGTCCCGGCTCAGACCCTGCGTTCCTGGGAGGACCGCTATGCGTTGATCGTGCCGGTCCGCAGCGCCGGCGGCCAGCGGCTGTACACCCGCGATCACGTCGAGGAACTCCGTTTCGTCCGCGACCACATCCAGTCCGGCCTCCAGCCGGCCGACGCGCATCGTCTGCTCGCCGAACGACGAAGAGCGAAATCCACCGCTGCGGACCCCACATCGGCGGCGGCCGACGGCCGGGCCCAGGGAGGCGACGACGCGCCGCTGCAGATACTGCTGGCCGAGCGCGATCCCTACGCCGCCGACTTCGCCGAGTACTTCCTGCGGACCGAGGGCTACATCACGACCGTCGTGCTGAACGGCGATGACGTCACCCGGGTTCTGGCGGAGAGCCGCCCCGACCTGCTCGTTCTGGACCTGATGATCTCCGGCGGTGCCGGCCTCGGACTCTGCCGCGACGTGCGCGCGGCAGGCTCCCTGCCCATTCTCGCGGTCTCGGCCGTGGCCTCCGGGGACGTGGCCCTGGAGGCGGGCGCGGACGCCTTCCTGCAGAAACCCGTGCAACCCCTGCAGTTCGTATCGACGGTCCGGGACCTATTGGGCACCAGCGCATTTCTGCGTCAACCCGCGACCATCCGATGAGCGATCGACTCTCGAGCGGTTCGCCCCGGCTGGATTCGATACTCGGCGGCGGACTTCCGCTCAACGTGATCACCCTGCTGAGCGGCCTTCCTGGAACGGGCAAGACGATCCTTGCCCAGCAGTACGTGTTCCACAACGCCACCAGCACCCAGCCCGCGCTGTACCTGACGACGGTCTCCGAGCCACTGGACAAATTGCTGCGGTTCGGCCAGTCGCTCGAGTACTTCGACAGTGCCGCGCTCGGCGACCGGGTGTTCTACGAGGACCTCGGTCACATCCTCAACGAAGAGGGACTGCCCGGTGTGCTGGCCCGTATCGGCGAGCTGCTCAAGCAGCGCCGTCCCGGCCTGATGGTCATCGACAGCTTCAAGGCGCTGCGCGCTTACGAGAAGGACGACGGAACGTTCCGCATGTTCCTGCATCAGTTGGCGGGCATGCTGACGGCGATGCCGGTGTCCTCGTTCTGGGTGGGCGAGTACGACGGTGAGCAGGCCGCGGAGGCACCCGAGTTCGCGGTTGCGGACGCGATCATCGCCTTGGGAACCGATCGCACGGCCGAGCGGGAGATGCGGATCCTGCAGGTGCGGAAGCTTCGCGGGAGCGGGTACCAGGCCGGAAAGCACACGTACCGGCTTGCCTCCGACGGACTCGACGTCTTTCCGCGGCTCGCCGATCCGGTGGACCCGAGCAACTACGGCGGTGACCCCGAGCGGATGTCCTCCGGGGTACCGGCGCTGGACGGCATGCTCATCGACGGCTACTGGCGGGGCGCCGCGACGGTCATCGCTGGTCCGTCCGGCATCGGGAAAACACTGCTGGCACTGCATTTCGTCGTCGCGGGAGCCGAGCGCGGCGAGAAGGGGGTGATCGCCACCTTCCAGGAGAACCCGGTCCAGCTGGAGCGGATCATGCGTGGATTCTCCTGGACGCAGACCAACCCGAACATCGAGCTGATGTATCGCAGTCCCGTCGACCTGTACCTCGACGAATGGGTGCACGACTTCTTCGACACTCTCGCCCGCACCGGCGCCCGGCGGGTGGCGATCGACAGCCTTGGGGATCTCCGCGCCGCCTGCGGGGACGAACTGCGCTTCCGCGAGTACATCTATTCGCTGCTGCAGCGCTGCGCCAGGGCGAATGTCAGCGTGATGCTGACCCAAGAGGTTCCCGAACTCTTCGGCGTCACCCGACTCTCCGAGTACGGCATCTCGCACCTGTCGGACAACGTCATCCTGCTGCAGTTCCTCCGTGGCGACTCGGAACTGAAGCGCGCTGTGACCGTGCTGAAGACCCGCGGCAGCGCGCACGTGCAGCAGCTGCGGCAATTCGAGATCACCTCGGACGGCGCGGTGCTGGGCGAGCCGTTCGACTCCCGCCAGAGCCTGGACTGACCCTTGCGCCGGGTCGGTCCGGTCGGCGTGTTGGTCAGCCGACCGGACCTGAATGCTCCGGCACTTCCTGGGCGCGCGGGGCACCTCTCGGTCCCGTGCCCGTTTTGATCTGCTTCCAAACATTTCCTCCTGATCGTCCGCACAGCCGCCGGCCAACGCACGCACAGCCACCGGACAGCTTCGGCGGTCAGTGTCGTTGGCGCCGGAGCCGACCGCTCCGGCGATCCGGACCAGCAGGAGGAGAAACAGCGACATGGTGGAGAACCACGACGACACCGAACGCCCCGGCGGCGCCCGGCAGTTTGCCGGGCCAGGACCCGAATCCGACCTGTCGACGCCGGCTTCCGGGTCGCAACGGCCGGCCGGCCCCGATCCGCAGGCGGCGCGGACCTGGGGTTCGCCCGCGCCTGCCGCACCGGTATCCGGTGACGACCCGGGAGCAGCTCCGCCGATCCGAACCCGCAACCCGTGGAAGCTCTGGCAGAAGGCGGCCGCCGGCGCGACGCTGGCAGCGGTCGTCGGCGTCGGCGGCGTGGCAGCAGTCAGCGCGGCAAACGCATCGAGCGAGAGCGGCTCGGCCGGGATCGCCCGCAGCAACGGCGCAGATGAACCCGGCGGCTACGGCATCGACAGAGATGGTGACCCCGCGCCGATGGCAGACGGTGGTCGCGCCGGCTTCGGCGGCCCGCGCGGCGCGATGGCGCTCGCCGGCGCCCTGCACGGTGACTTCGTCGTAGAGAACCGACGGCACCGCGACGGAGACCCGTCGACTGCAGAACGGCTCGGTCACCGCCGTCTCCGCCGGCTCGATCACCGTGTCCAGCAGCGACGGCTACATCGGGACCTACACCGTACCAACCGGTCTCGACGTCTCCGGCATCGCCGTCGGTGATGACGTCCGGGTGCTGGCCACGGTCACCGGAGACACCGCGACCGCGACCAGCGTCCATTCGGAAAGCGCGGAGGCGACAGAAGGCCGCGACGGCCCAGGTGACGGGCAACTGCCCGAACTGCCAAAGGGCGTGACCCCGCCGAATGCGCCGCAGAGTGCACCGCAGACGTCCTAGTCCCCGTCACCCACCATCAGCACGGCGGCACCGGTGACCCGGTCGGCGGCCAGGTCGGACAGGGCCCGATCGGCCCCGGACAGCGGGTACGGCTGCGTCGTCACCGTCAGGTGGTGCCGACCGGCCAGCGCGAGGAAGTCCCGACCGTCCTGCCGGGTGTTGGCGGTGACACTTCGGAGTTCGCGCTCGTAGAACAGTTCGTCCCGTAGTTCAGCGACGGCACGTCGGTGAGGTGGATACCGGCGACCGCGAGGATCCCGCCGCGGTCGAGGGCGCGCATCGCCGGCGGAACAAGATCCCCGACGGGCGCGAAGAGAATCGCCGCGTCCAGCGGCTCGCGGCGGTTCGTCGTAGGCTCCGGCAACGGAGTCGGCGCCGAGGTCGGTGGCCAGCCTGCCGGGCATCCGCCGAGCGGGTCATCACGTGCACCCGGGCGCCGTACTCCGCCATCGCCACCTGTGCTGTCAGGTGCGCGCTGCCGCCGAAGCCGTAGATCCCGAGCCGGCCGCCGGGCGCCAATCCGCTGCGGCGCAGCGCGCGGTACCCGATGATGCCCGCGCACAGCAGCGGTGCGAGCGTCGCGTCGTCGTATCCTTCCGGCAGTCGGTAGGCGTAGTCGCGCGGCGACCATGGCGAACTCGGCGTAGCCGCCGTCAGCGTCCCATCCGGTGAAACGGGATGCGGGACAGAGGTTCTCGGCGTCCCGCCGGCAGTACGCGGCACCGGCCGCAGGTGTGACCGCAGCCAGGCGATGCCGACCCGGTCGCCGAGCGCGCATGTCCTGGACCGCACTCCCCCGGCCGACCACGGTCCCGACGACCTCGTGGCCGGGCACGACGTGCGCCCGATGCACCGGCAGGTCGCCCTCGGCGACGTGCAGGTCGGTCCGGCACACGCCGCAGACCGACACCCGGACCAGCACCTCATGCTCGGCCGGGTCCGGCACCGGCAACTCCTGCGAGATCAACGGACCCTGGGACATCGGCGCCGGATGGCGCACCGACCAGGCCCGCATGGTGTTTCCGTCGCTCATGACTGAATTGTTGCGGTGCCCGCGCCGGCTCACGACCCGGAACCGCGGCGGTGTGACCAACGGAGCGGAGATCACCGCCATCCCGGGACAGCCGGCGAAGATGGGCATCGATCGCCACCAGCGCGAACGGCATGAAATTCCTGCTGTCCGCACCGCGCCAGGCCAGCACCGCCTTCGCGAGACCGACCTCGGCCGCCTGCACTGCTGCAGCGCCTGTTGCCGTGCCGGTTGCGGGGAATGACGCTGCCCGACCGTGAGCCAGCGGCAGATAGAACCGGAACACCGCGTCCTCGGCCGCGGTCGGCAGTGCGCTGCTACACCTGGCAACTCGCAGCGCATCCCAGAGCGGTTGTGCCCCATTTGAATTCGTCACGCTTCACACCTCTCGTCGGCGGTCTCCGGCCACCCCCCGTGGACCGGAGACCGGCCTTTTCGAGCGGTTCGATCAGGTCAGCGGCGGACGGCGCCGCGCCGGCCGACCCGGGTCCAGATCAGCAGCACGATCACCGCGCCGATGAAGGCGCCGATGATGCCCGGCGGGCTGCAGGAATCCGTCCTGGGCGTCCTTGTGGAAGATCAGGTAGCCCAGGAATCCGCCGACGAACGACCCGACGATGCCCAGCACGATGGTCGTCAGGATCGACATGTCCTGCCGGCCCGGCACGACCAGGCGGGCGAGCGCGCCCGCGATCAGGCCGATGACGATGATGCTCACGATGAGACCCAGCATGATGTGCCTTCCTGTTCATGCACGCCTGGGCGTGCGGCGGGTCAACCACCGGGATGACGGTTAACCGTCGTTGACCAAGGCTCCACTCAAACACCCCTAGGGCGGGCGCGGCACACCCCTAGGTAGGTTATTGTCGGCTCATGCCCCGCACCCGCCGAGCACCCCCGATCACCGTCGCACTGGTCGACGACTACGACGTCGTGCTGCTCGGCGTGGCCGCAGATGCTCGACCAGTACCGGGACCGCGTCGTCATCGCCGAGATCGACACCAACAAGCCCGTCGAGGACGCCGTCGACATCGTGCTGTACGACTCCTTCGCCCAGCCCGAGTCCGACCACGAGGAGATCCGCGTCCTGGTCGAGAACCCGCGCGCCCGCCGAGTGGTGGTCTACACCTGGAACTTTCACCCCGACCTGGTCCGACACGCGCCCGCCAGCAGGGAGTGCACGGCTACCTGTCGAAGACCCTGCCCGCCCGCGACCTGGTCGCCGCGCTGGAGGCCGTGCACGCCGGCGAGATCGTGGTCAGCGACCCGCCACCCCGGGCCCGCAGCACCAGCGGGCTGAACTGGCCCGGCCGCGGCGAAGGCCTGACCGACCGGGAATCGGAGATCCTGGCGCTGATCACCCAGGGCAAGAGCAACGCCGAGGTCGCCACGCTGACGTTCCTCAGCCCCAACACGGTGAAGTCCTACATCCGCACCATCTACCGCAAGATCAACGTCGGCAGCCGCACCCAGGCGGTGCTGTGGGGCGTCAACAACGGCTTCACCCCCGACCACCACCGCATCGACCACTGGCGCGGCGGTCCGTGACGGCCCGCGCGGGCGCTACCGACTGCTGACGCGATCCCGTCCTGCCGTCTTCGCTGCATACAGCGCGTCATCGGCCCGGCTGATACAGGCGGTCAGGCCCTCTCCCGGCACCCACTGCGTGTGGCCGATCGAGCACGTCAGGTCGGCCGGCATTCCGGCGCGAATCCGTTCGAGGATCCCGGTCGCCTGCGCTGTGCCGCACCGGGGTAGCGCCACCAGGAATTCCTCCCCGCCCCACCGGGCGAACACATCGTCGCGGCGAAGACACCGCCGGGCGCCCGCCGCGAATTCGGTCAACGCCGCATCACCGGCGACATGCCCGTGACGGTCCTTGTAGGCCTTGAAGTGATCGAGGTCGAGCACGGCGACAGTCAGCGGATCCCCGGAGATCGCCGCGAGATCCGTCAGCACCTCCAGCGCCGAGTCCCAGGCGCGCCGGTTGAGCGACCCCGTCAGCGGGTCCGTGTTCGCCGACTCCTCGAGTTCGGCTCGCTGCCGCGACGCCTGCAGCGAGCCGCCCGCCTCGTCGGCGATCAGCTGGACCACCTGGACCGCCCGGTGCCCGGGTTCCGGGATCGGCCGACTCGAACAGGCTCACGGTGTCCGCACCGGCCAGCCGGCGGATCGAGGACACCATGACCTGACGCGGGTCCTCACCGAACTGGACGCACCGGGCGACGTCGGCGACCGCGGCGAGGTGCTCCTGGGATTCGAGCAGTGCGATCTCCGCTGTCTTGCGGTCGGTGACGTCGATCGCAACGCCGAGTATCCAGTTCTGCCCTGACGGGCCCGGTGTGATGGTCAGGCTGATCCACCCCCAGCGGACCTGACCCGTCTGCCCGGATGAAGCGCAACTCGTAGTTCCGCAGCGGCCGGCCGCTGGCCCGATGCCGTTCCCGCGCGGCCAGGAAACCCGGGAGATCATCGGGATGGACGTAGTCGACGGCAGAGGATCCGTCGAGGGTGGCGGGTTGCACTCCGAACATGGCTGCCAGCGCATCGTTCGTCTCGACCCAGCGCCCGTTCTGGTCACCGAGGCTCATGGCGACCGGGCTGTCGGTGAACAGGGTGTGGAAGCGCTGTTCCAAGATCTTCGGCGGAACCGTGGCCCGTTGCCGGGCTCGACGACCGGCGTCCGAAAGGGCGAGTCCGCGTGCTGACGGGCGAATACTCAGCGCCGATGAGCTGATCCGGCCGGACTGGTTGCCGGGGCGCCGCGTCATTGCATCGGCTCCCCAGGTCGACCCGGCAACACCCTGCTGCGGGAGATCGACCGGTTGCTCCCGGATGTCATCGGTACGTCACGCAGAGTACTTGTTACCAACGTGAAGCGAAAGCTTGACTGCGCGAGCTCAGGCGAGGGCGTCTGTCCGCGGTTCACGAACGCCCGAACGGCTCCTTGACATGGACCGCCGGCCGGGCGGTCGATATGAGCTATGCCGATCCCGAGGATGGTGGCGCGCTGGAACCGGGTCGGCCTGAACCGGGTCGTCCGGCGGGTCGCTCCATGGCTCCCGGGTTTCGGGGTGATCGTCCATCGCGGCCGAAAGTCCGGCCGGGAGTTCCGGACCCCGGTGAACGTGTTCTTCCGGGACGGTTTCTACGTGATCGCCCTGACCTACGGCAAGGACTCGGACTGGGTGCGGAACGTCCTGGCGGCGGGGGGTTGCGACCTCGTACATCGACGTCGCACCGTCGGCCTCGTCTCGCCGATGATCGAGCATGACGACGACGGCCATGGTCTGCCGCTGGTGGTGCGCGGGATCCTGGGGCTGATCGACGTCACCGATTACCTGGTCGCGCGTCCGGTGCCCCCTGGCTGCGCTGGATCGCCTCGGCGATCTGCTTGATCCGCTGCAGCCGGCCGTCCCAGGCCGATCCGACCGAAGACAGCTGGGCAACCGCCCGGGCGAGTTGCGCATCGTCGACCCGGTAACGCTTCTCGCGCCCCGTCGATGTCCCCCGGACCAGGCCCACCCGATCCAGCACGCCGAGGTGCTTGGCCACCGCCTGACGGGTCACGGGCAGGTGCTGCCCGAGGCTTGTGGCGGTGCCGTGGCCCTCGATCAACAACAGGTCCAGCATGCGGCGCCGGGTCGGGTCCCCGATCGCCGACCACAGGGCGTCGTCGACCTGGTCCGAGAGGGAGGCTGTCACCGCCGCACCAGGGTGGCCACGTACGGTGCCAGCCTCGGCAGGAAGTAATCCCAACCGGTGACGTGTTCGCGATACTGCCCCTCGAGAACAGCCGCCTCCCAACCCATCTCGCGGAAACCGGTTTCGGTCATCCTGAGCAGGGTGCCGGGGCCGGACGGCGTGAGGTCGAAGGTGACCAGCAACGAGTTGCCGACCACAGCGGCCTCGCCCACCGGGTGTGTCCAGCGGAACGAAAAGGTCCGCGGGGGACGGGCGTCGACCACGGCGAACCCCGCGACCCCGCCGCCCGCGTCGGGGTCACCGAAGACGATGCGGCCGTTCGATCCCGGCGTGGGGTCATAGTCGGCCTCGTCGGGCCACCAGTTACTCAGGTGATCGGGACTGCTGACGACGTCGAAGACAATCTCGGGTGACGCCTCGACGTAGACCTCGCGTTCGATGCTTCCGAATTCCATGACAACCTCCTGCAACCGATGGTTGCAGAACCATAGCGCGGTGGTGCGTCCAGTGCAACCGACAGTTGCATGTCACCGATGCGGCGCCTCAGGGGAGGTCTCCGGTGATGACCAGGGTCTGCCCTGAACCGTGAACGTCAGCACGCTCCTAGCGTCGGTTCGAGCGAACCGACGGACGGAGACGGTGATGGTCATGACAGCGATCCGGTCGAACGGCGGGTTCTTCCGATGACCGGCTACTTCATCTGGGCCGCAACATGTGTGGCCGGTCTGTTGGTCATCATCACAGCCGACGCGGGCGCGGCCCTGCTGCAGCGTCGCGGGCACCGGAAGGCGGCCGGCCGGGCCGTGTCCATGACGGTTGTCGCCTGGCCGGTCGTTGTTCTCGGCGGCGGACTCGCGTTCGGCGGCGGGTTGCCGCTGGTGGCGGCAGCCGTCGTGGCGCTGCTCGCGGTGCGCAACGCCGTGGTCGATGCGGGGCTGCTCCGCGGCCCAAACACCGGTTCCGCCGCGGGCTCTTTGCTGTCCGGAGCGGTCTATGCCATTGCGGCGACAGAGTTGCTGGTCAACCGACCAGGGCCGACCGGACTGGTCCTCAGCCTGATCCCGGCGATCGGGATCGCGACCCTGCTCCGACGGCCGTCTCCCCTGCCGCCGAGCCGAACTGCGATCGGCGCCCGCGTCCGCACGGCAGCCGTTGTCGGCATCACGGCGGGAGCGGTTCTGCTGTTCGCAGTGTGGCAGGAACGCAGCAGCACCTTGCCCGATTCGTACAGTTTGATGGCCGCCGGACATCAAAGCGCGGCGAGGCAGAGCCTTGCCGACGCAATTGAAGCACGGCACGGCACGGCGACAGCGGGGCATTCCTCGTCGACCGGCACCGGCGCTGCCAGGACCGACGCAGCCGATTCGGATGGGATGGTCAGCGTCGCGGATCTCGGCGCAGGGCCGGCGACCGGCGCCACCAGCAGACTCACCGTCACAGCGCGGGTCGACGGAGACCGTTGGGTCTTCCAGCCGGGTGAACTGCGGGTCCAGCACGGCGATCGCGTCGAGGTCACCGTCGTCAACCGGCTACCGGAGTCCACCTCGGTGCACTGGCACGGCGTCAACGTCCCCGGCCGGGAGGACGGTGTTCCCGGCCTGACCCAGGACGCGATCGCCCCGGGGACATCACGGGTGTACGCATTCGACGCTGCCGACGTCGGGACGTTCTGGTTCCACTCCCATCAGAACGCCCTCGAACAGATCGCGAAGGGGATGTTCGGTGCGCTGGTGGTGCTGCCCGATGGTGGTGTCCCCGAGGACGTCGACCGGGTCGTGATGCTGCACACCTGGCCCGACACAAATGATGTCGCTCTCGCAGATGCCACCGGACTGGCGTCGGCGAGGGCTCCGGCGGGTGCCGCGGTCCGGCTGAGAGTGATCAACACCGATGACAATCCGCACCGGATCGACCTGCGCGGCGCGAGCTTCCGGGTGGCTGCCCTCGACGGCCACGACCTGAGCGGGCCGACCCCGATCAGCGAGACGGCCATCGACGTCCCGGCCGGCGGCCGGGTCGACCTGAGCTACCTGCAGCCGGCCACCCCCGTCGCCCTGCGCAGCGGCAGCGCGAGCTTTCGTACCGGACCCGCGGACGGCGACTCCCCGGGCGGGGCCAGCAGCGTCGTCTTCGATCCGATGGCTTACGGCGGGAACGCCGAGGACACCGTCACGCGCGGCGCCGAGCCCGACGTCCGATTCCAGGTGGTCGCCGAGAACAGGCTGGGCTGGTACGACGGCGCGTTCGGCGCGCGGGTGGCCTTGAACGGGCGGCTGTATCCGGACGGCGAGATGCTGATGGTGCGGCCGGGCCAGCTCGCCCAGGTCACCGTCATCAACCGATCGTTCGTCTCGCATCCGATGCACCTGCACGGCCACTTCTTCAGCGTGCTGGCCCGCAACGGCGTACCCCGATCGGGAACCCCACTCCGACTCGACTCCATCGAGGTGGCGCCCGGTGAGTCCGTCGTGCTGGCCTTCCGCGCCGACAATCCGGGTCTGTGGATGTTCCACTGCCACAACGGCTTTCATGCCGCAGCGGGAATGGATCTGATGGTCGGCTACGAGGGGGTCGTGACGCCGTTCCGTGCCGGGGCGGCCACCGGCAACTCGCCCCAGTGACCGGCAGATCCGCCCGCTGCGTCGTTGGCAGTCCGGAAAACCGGATAGGCGATGTCGTCCGACCGGATCCCTGAAACACCGGTGAGGCGGAACTCCCGTACCTCCCCGGGCAGCATGGTGACGACCATGTCATCGACTTCGGCATCAGGGCTGAGCCGATCAGCCAGAATGGCCACATCCCGCAGCAGCGAATGCGCAGTCACCTTCACCGTCACCCCATCGGCCGATGATGGGCTCGCACTCACCGCGACGTCGACGTCGTAGCGGGGCTGCGGATAGTCGAAGTCCCTGTCCTGCGCGAAGAACCATGTGGCACGCTGAGTGTCCGCGGTGACGACGAGGAATTCACGATCCGGATCCTGCGGATTGGCGACCTCGATCGGAATGGGGATCTGGGCAACGGCGGCAGCAGGGGCGTCGGTGGTGGTTCGCCATTGCGCTGTGACGGTGCCGTCGACGTGCCGACGTTCGACGACAAGGTTGGTCACGTAGTCACTGTCGGAGTCGTTGACCACGAAGATCCGCGGTTGTCCGTCGCGGGCCTGCACGGTCAGCAACACCGGCTGGTAGACCCGGCGAAGGGTGTACCAGAGCGGTTTACGCCGTCCGTAGCCGTCGATCGCCGCCCAGGACGTGACCGGCCAGCAGTCGTTGATCTGCCAGACGATCGCGCCCATGTTGCGTCCGCGATGCGACCGGAAGTGCTCCACACCGGCCGCAATGGCACGGCACTGGTTGAGCTGGTTCACGAAGTGCCAGTCGTCCATCGTCTCCGGCGCCGGAAAATGCGGCGCCAATCCGCGGGCGAGCTTTCCGTTGCCGTCGAACGCCTTTTGATGCGCCAGTACTCCTGGCGATTCAGGTGTCAGCGGATCGTCGTGCACCGATGCGGTGAGCGTCGCCCAGGTCGGCGGTGCCTGCCACCCGAACTCGGAGACGAAACGGGGAACATACCTGCGATAGACCGCATAGTCGGCGCGGTTCCAGACGTCCCAGATGTGCTTGCAGCCGTGCCCGTCCAGGCCGGACGGGAGGTCGGGAGTGCCGGAATAGGGGCTGCCCGGCCAGTACGGACGGGTGCCGTCGACCTCGGCGACGATGCGCGGCAACAGATCGGTGTAATACCCCAGACCCCAGGTGCGGTCACCGACCACTTCGGGCCAGCCCCATTCGTCCCAGCCCATGAAGTTCTCGTTGTTGCCGTTCCACAGTGCGAGGCTCGGATGGGGCATCAGCCGCGCCACGTTCTCCCGTGCTTCCGCCTCGACCTCACCGCGGATCGGCTCCTCTTCCGGATAGGCCGCGCAGGCGAACAGGAAGTCCTGCCACACCAGCACCCCAAGTTCGTCGCAGGCGACGTAGAAATCCTCACTTTCGTAGATCCCGCCGCCCCAAACCCGGAGCAGGTTGATGTTGGCATCCCGGCTCTGAGTGATCCGCCTGCGGTAACGCTCGGCTCCGACCCGGCTCGGAAAGCAGTCGTCCGGAATCCAATTCGCCCCGGTGATGTAGACCGGCACGCCGTTGATCACGAAGGTGAATGCCGACCCGACATCGTCGGGGCTGGTGTCCAACTGCACGCTGCGGAAACCGACCCGACGCGACCAGCTGTCCAGCTGGACCAGAGAACCGGCTCCGCCGAGCAGTTCGACCTCGAGGTCGTACAGCGGTTGATCGCCGTGACCGTTCGGCCACCACAGTTCGGCTCCGGGGACATCGATGTCGATGGTCCCGTTCACGGCGTCCGCCGCGATCACCGTTCGGGATTCGCGGCCGGCGATCCGGGCGACCAGCGAGACATCCGACGGCATACCCTCCCGCTGCACGTCGACGTGCACGGTGACGTGCCCGTCACCACGCGCGGTCCCCGGCTGCCCGCTGAGTTCGGGACGCACGGTGACTTCCGGACGCACGGTGACTTCCGGACGCACGGTGGCCAGCCGGGCGGTGCTCCAGCTCTCCAGTGCGATCGGACGCCAGATGCCGGCTGTGATCAGCTCCGGACCCCAGTCCCAGCCGAAGTTGCAGGCCATCTTGCGGATGAAATTGATCGGAGCCGTGTTCGGCACCGGCAAGGCGCCGTGGCTGTCCCGCAATCGCTCGGCGTACTCCAGGGCCGGTAGAAAGGTGACCGTGAGGCGGTTCTCGTCGGACACCAGAAGATCGGTGACGTCGAATCGGTACGACCGGTGCATGTTGGCGGTGCTCCCCACCTCCGTTCCGTTCAGTTCGACGGTGGCGATCGTGTCCAGCCCGTCGCAGACCAGATCCACCCGCTCGGCTGCTGGGGGCGCGGTGAAGGTTGTTTCGTACCGCCAGGACGTCCGCCAGATCCAGGTCAGGTCGGCCTCGTTGCGGTCCAGGTAAGGATCCGGGATCAGGCCGGCAGCCAGGAGGTCGGTGTGCACGTTGCCCGGCACCTGGGCCGGGATGGGTCCATCCGCCACCCCCGCAGGAATGGCTTCGTCCGACCGCCCTGGCACGGGCCGAAGGCGCCAATTGCCGTGCAGAAGCTGTCGCTCGGTCATGAGGACACCCGGATTCCGGCCATTCCGCCGTCGACCGCCAGCAGCGTGCCGGTGGTCGCCCCGGCCAACGGACTGGCCAGACAGCAGATGGCGTAGGCGACCTCGTCCGCTGAGACCAGCCTGCCCATCGGCTGCCGGGCCCGCAGCGCCTCGGCGGCGGCGGTCGCATCCGACGCCTGTTCGAGAAGCCGGCCCACCCATGGTGTGTCGGCCGTACCGGGAGTCACGGCATTGACCCGGATGCCCTCCCGGACATGGTCGGCGGCCATCGCGAGGGTCAGCGCCGCGACCGCCCCCTTGCTGGCCGAGTACAGCGCCCGTTGTGGGACACCGGTGGTCGCCACCACCGAACAGGTGTTGACGATGGCCGCGTGGTCCGACCGGCGCAGGTAGGGCAGGGCGGCCCTGCTGACCCGGGCAATCCCGACAACGTTGACGTCGAGCACGCGATGCCATTCGTCGTCGTCATTGGCGCCGATGTCGCCGACGGCGCCGATCCCGGCATTGTTGATCACGATGTCGATGCCGCCCAGTCGCCCGGCGACCGCGTCGATCGCCGCCCGCACGCCGGCGTCGTCGGTGACGTCGCAGGCGACGCTCATCGGCTCGGCTTTCCCCGTCGACGCCGCGGTCCGGTCCAGGACGGCGACCCGCGCCCCTCTGGCCACCAGCATCGCCGCGGTGGCGGCGCCGATACCGCTCGCTCCCCCGGTCACGACGGCCACCAGATCGTCGAACTCGTTCATCGGCAATGCCTTTCGGTCACAGAGCTCATCGGCGGGGATCGACATGAATCTTCGGGCCGGCGCCGGCCTCCGGCGGACGCCGGCCCGCCAGCACCTCACCGACAAGGTCCAACCCGACGGTCGCGGCAACCAGCGGGCGGGGATCAACCTCTCCCCCGGCGATCCCGGCGATAGCGCCTTCGAGACCGCCGGAGGCGCTGAGAATCCCAACCGCCGTCACGTCCTTGATCACCATCGTGCGGGTGTCGATGGCGCTCGGGGTGCCGGACAGGCCGATGTAGACGACGCGCTTGCCCGGCTCGACCCGGTCCAGCGCGAACGCGGGAAGGTCTGCCGAGTGCGATGCATCGATCACGGCGTCCCAGGGCAGCAACGGGACCTCCTCCCGCGTGCCGGCAGCGAAGCCCAGCGCCCGGGCAAACTCGAGCCCGCGGCCGGGCAGGCCCATCAGTTGGACCTCGGCGCCGCGGGCCAGCGCGAACTGCGCTGCCAGCAGGCCGATCGTGCCCGGTCCGAGGATCAGCACCCGGTCACCGGGTCGTAGGGCAGCCGCCCGGACCGCCCGCAGCGCGTTGCCGGACGGCTCGACCATCGCCCCGGCGGCGTCGTCGATCTCGTCGGGGAGCCGGTGCAGGGCCGTCACCGGAACAGCGAGCTGCTCGGCCAGCGCGCCGGGAAAGCCGCCACGAATGCCGATTTCGAAGCGATCGTCGCAGACGTGCTGGCGCCCGCCCAGGCAGCGCACGCAACCACCACAGCCCAGCATCGTGTCCCCGGTGACCCGCGAACCTATCCACTCGCGGTCCACGTCCGGGCCGACCGCCGACACCGTGCCGCACCATTCGTGCCCGAGGCGCAGTGGGTAGGCGGCGTGACCCTGGTGCAGATACGCCATCTCGCCGGTGAAGAACTCGGTATCGGTGCCGCAGACTCCGACCCGGGCGACGTCGACCACCACCTGACCGGCCGACGCGCGCGGCGGGTCGACATCCAGCACGGCGGACCGGCCCGGGCCGGTCACCACGAACGCCCTCACCGGGTCATCGGGCCGGGATCACTGTCTGCCGCTGACGGCCCAGTCCGTCGATGCCCAGCTCCACGACATCACCCGGCTGCAACCAGACGGGCGGCCGCATAGCGAGTCCCACGCCGGGCGGGGTGCCGGTGTTGATCAGGTCGCCGGGCTCGAGAACAAGGAACTGGCTCAGGTAATGGACGATGAAGGCAGGACCGAAGACCATCGTCGAGGTCGACCCTGTTTGCCGGCGCACCCCGTTCACGTCCAGCCACAGGCCCAGGTCGAGGACGTCGGCAACTTCGTCGGTGGTCGCCAGCCACGGTCCGGCAGGATTGAAGGTCTCGGCGGATTTGCCCTTGCTCCACTGCCCTTGCCGCTCGATCTGGAAGGCCCGCTCGCTGACGTCGTTGACCAGTACATAGCCCGCGATGGCCGCCGCGGCTTCGCGCTCGTCGGCGGTGTAGCTGGTCCGCCGGCCGATGACGATGCCCAGCTCCACTTCCCAGTCCAGCTTGGTGGAGCCACGGGGCGTCCGGATGTCGTCGTCGGGACCGACGAGGGTGTTGGGTGACTTGGTGAACAGGATGGGCTCTTGCGGGACCGGTTGACCGGTCTCGGCGGCATGGTCCCGGTAGTTCAGGCCGATGCAGAGGATCTGGTGCGGCCGGGCGAACGGGTGCACCGATCCGCTCCCCGGCGAACCGGCTCACCTGCTCCGGCGGCGGTCCGGGCGGCGACCACCGACCGCAGCCTGTCGATGCCCCCGTTCGCCCCGCCGAAGAATGCCTCGTCGAAATCGTTTGTCGCATCCGAGACGTCGACGTACCGGTGGTCATCGATGCGGACGACCGGCCGTTCGGCACCGGCGGGGCCGATACGCATCAGGTACATCTGTCCTCCCGGGAGGAACTCGGGTACGGCACGTCAATGCGATTCACGGGAGACTCCGTCACCACTGGAACCCACCAGGAAGTCCAGGTCGGCACCGTTCTCCGCCTGCATGCACGGTATTCACGTACAGGCGTTCCCAGCCTCGTTTCGGTGCGGCGAAGGCGTCCACCAGCGCGGCTGACGGTACCCGGGAGACCAGCTCCGCCGGCGGCAGATCGATGTCCAGCCGTCGATTCTCGACATCCAGGACGATCATGTCGCCGGTGCGCACCAGTCCGAGCGGGCCGCCGGCGGCGGCCTCCGGCGAGACGTGCAGGACGACGGTGCCGTACGCGGTGCCGCTCATCCGGCCGTCACAGACCCGCACCATGTCACGCACCCCCTGCCCGCAGCAGCTTGCTGGGCAGCGGCATGTTCGCCACCTCCGGCATCCCCGGGTAGCCCCGCGGACCGCAACCGCGCAGCACCAGCACCGAGTCGGCGTCGACGTCCAGGTCCGGATCGTCGATCCGGTCGTGCAGGTCCTCGATGGAGTCGAACACCATCGCCCTGCCCCGGTGCCGCAGCAGGGCCGGCGAGGCCGCGGCAGGTTTGATCACCGCGCCGTTGGGCGCGAGACTGCCGCGCAGCACGGCGATCCCGGCGTGCGGCTGCAGCGGGGCGGTTCGCGCGCCGGATGACCTCGGTGTCCCAGATCTGCGCGCCGACCAGATGGTCGACCAGCGGCCGGCCGGTGACCGTGATCGCCGACGGGTCGAGCAGGTCCAGCACCTCGCGCAGCACCGCGGACAGCCCGCCCGCGCGGTGCAGATCCTCCATCAGGATATCGGCCGGCGGGCTGCAGGTCGACCAGCAGCGGAACGTCGGCTCCGGTGGTGTCGAAGTCGTCCAGTGTCACCGGTAAGCCGAGCCGGCCGGCGATGGCCAGCAGGTGAACGACGGCATTGGTCGACCCACCGACCGCAGCCAGCGCCACGATGGCGTTGAGAAACGATGCCGCGGGTGAGGATCTCGCTCGGCCGCCGGTTCTTCTCGACGAGGTCGACGGCGAGCCGGCCCGCCTCGTGGGACCCCTCGCAGCAGGGTGCTGTCCGCGGCCGGTGTGCCGGCGATCCCGGGGATCGTCATCCCCAGCGCCTCGGCGACCACCGCCATCGTCGAGGCGGTGCCCATGGTGTTGCAGTGACCCGCGGCTCCGGATCATCGACGACTCGGAGCGCAGGAACTCCGCCTCGGACAGAGTGCCGGCCCTGCACCTCCTCGGACAGCCGCCAGACGTCGGTGCCGCAGCCCAGCGGCCACCCCGCGGAACGTGCCGGTCAGCATCGGGCCGCCCGGCACGACCACCGCCGGCAGGTCGACGGAGGCCGCCGCCATCAGCAGCGCCGGGATGGTCTTGTCGCACCCGCCAAGGAGCACCACGCCGTCGATCGGGTTGGCGCGCAGCATCTCCTCGATGGCCATCGCGGCCATGTTGCGCCAGAGCATGGCCGTCGGCCGGACCTGGGTCTCCCCCAGCGAGACCACCGGCAGGTTCAGCGGAATGCCGCCCGCTTCGTAGACACCCTGCTTGACGCTCTGCGCCACCTCGTCGAGATGGGCGTTGCAGGGCGTCAAGTCGGAGGCGGTGTTGGCGATGGCGATGTGCGGCCGGCCGTCGAACGCGTGCGCGGGCAGCCCGCGGCGCATCCAGGCACGGTGGATGTAGGAATTGCGGTCCGTGCCGGCGTACCACTGCGAACTCCGGTATCCGACCATCACGGGGTCCCGGGCCGCAGCATCAGCACACCGTCACCGGTGGGCGGACCGGAGGAGGTCTGCGAGCAGCGGTATCTGCGCTGCCCGTTCGGCGGCGAGCTGCTCCTCGGCGGTGTTGTGCTGGGCACCGGCGACCAGCGCGGTGATCGCCCGGACCGCGGCAGGCGGCGACTCGACCAGCGCGGCGGCGAGATCGGCGACCGCTGCGTCCAGTTCGTCGATCGGGACGCTGACCAGCGCCAGGCCGATCCGCACCGCTTCGTCCGCGCGGACATGCCGCCCTGTCGCACAGATCTCCAGCGCCCGCTGGTAGCCCACGAGCCTGCTCAGCCGCCCGGTGCCACCGAGGTCGGGGACCAGCCCGAGGCTCACCTCGGCCATCCGGAACTGCGCGTCGTCGGCCACGACGATCAGGTCGCAGGCCAGCGCCAGCTGGAAACCCGCGCCGACCGCGTGCCCGGACACCGCGGCGATGGAGACGAAGCGTGGGTCGCCGAGCCAGCTGAAGCCGCCCTGGAATCCCGCGATCATCTCGTCCGCGACGGTCGGCGGCGCTCCGACCAGGCCGGCGAGCAATGATCCCGGCTCCGGGGAGAAAGCCGACCGGTCGAGCCCCGCCGAGAAGGACGAACCCTCCCCGCAGACCAGGACGACCCTGACCTCGTCGCCGAGCTGGGTTCCGATGTGCGCCAACGCTTCCCATGTCTCGGGGAGCTGGGCATTGCGAACATCCGGCCGGTTCAGCGTCACCGTCACCACGGGCCCGTCCATCCGGACGGACACGTGGCCGCGATGGAGCAGATCGTCGTCGATGCTCCGGAGGGCGGCTGCCGTCACTTCTTCTTCGTGCGCGTGGCGCCGCCCCGGCCGCGCAGCGGGACCTCGGCATCGAGCAGGAGCCGGTGGACGAACCCGTAGGAGCGTCCCGTCCCTTCGGCGAGCGCCCTGATGCTCTGTCCCTTCTCGTACTTCTTGCGCAGATCAGCTGCCAGCTTGTCGCGAGCGGCACCGGTGATCCTGGCGCCCTTCTTGATCGTGACCGACTTGCTGCTCTTTGCTGCGGTTCTGGTATCTGTGGCCACGGTGCCACCCCTTAGTCGGATGCCTCGTCACATCGGCGAATTTTCGGGACTGCGGTCCATGATCGAACACAACCGCCGGGTCCGCCACCGGTGGAACGAGTTATGCCAACTCGACCAGGTCGAGGTAGTCCGCCGACCAATGATCCTCGGTGCCGTCGGGCAGCAGGATGACCCGTTCCGGCTGCAGCGCGGTGACCGCGCCGGGATCGTGCGTCACGAGCACGACGGCACCGGCGTAGCGGCGCAGGGCATCGAGCACCTGCTCCCGGCTGGCCGGATCGAGGTTGTTGGTCGGCTCGTCGAGCAGCAGGACGTTCGCCGCCGACGACACCAGCCCGGCCAACGCGAGCCGGGTCTTCTCCCCGCCCGACAGGGTGCCGGCCTTCTGGTCCAACTGCTCGCCGGTGAACATGAACGAGCCGAGCAGGTTACGGAGTTCCTGCGCACCGGCGTCCGGTGCGGCGTGCCGGGTGTTCTCCCAGACCGTCGCCTCCGGATCGATCGTCTCGTGCTCCTGCGCGTAGTAGCCCAGCCGCAGGCCGTGACCGGCCAGCACCTCGCCGGTGTCCGGTTTCTCGTTGCCGCCCAACAACTTCAGCAGGGTGGTCTTCCCCGCACCGTTGAGGCCGAGCACCACCACCCGGCTACCGCGGTCGATGGCCAGATCGACCCCGGTGAAGATCTCCAGCGACCCGTAGGACTTGGACAGATTGCTGGCCGTCAGCGGGGTGCGCCCGCACGGGGCCGGCTGCGGGAAGCGGATCTTGGCGACCCGGTCGGCGACCCGGACGTCGTCCAGCCCCGCGATCAGCTTCTCGGCCCGCCGGACCATCTGGTGGGCGGCCGCCGCCTTGGTGGCTTTCGCACCCAGCTTGGCCGCCTGGGTCATCAGCACCGCGGCCTTCTTCTCGGCGTTCGCCCGCTCCCGCCGCCGCCGCTGCTCGTCGGTTGACCGCGCCTCGAGATACCGCTGCCAGGTCATGTTGTAGACGTCCAGCTCGCCGCGGACGGCGTCGAGGAACCACACCTTGTTGACAACGGCCGCGAGCAGGTCGACGTCGTGCGAGATGATCACCACACCGCCGGAGAAATGCTTGAGGTAGTCGCGCAGCCAGACGACGGAGTCGGCATCGAGGTGGTTGGTCGGCTCGTCGAGCAGCAGCATCATGCCGGTGGACGAGCCGTCCTCGGCGCGGGCGCCGAACAGGATCCGGGCCAGCTCGACCCGGCGCCTTTGGCCACCGGAGAGGGTGTTCATCGTCTGCGAGAGCACCCGGTCGGGCAGGCCGAGGTTGGAGCAGATCCGGGCTGCCTCGGACTCGGCTGCGTATCCGCCCAAACCGGAGAACTGCTCCTCGATGCGGCCGTAGCGCTCCGTCGCGGCCTCGAGTTCGCGGGTGTCGGTGAGCTCCGACATCTGGATCTGCACCTTCTCCAGCTGCGCGACCAGCACGTCCAGACCGCGGGCGGAGAGCACCCGGTCCTTGGCGGTGACGTCCATGTCGCCCTCCCGCGGATCCTGCGGGAGGTAGCCGATCGGCAGGGTCCTGGTGACGCTTCCGCCGTGCGGGGTGCCCTCACCGGCGAGCACTCGGAGGGTGGTGGTCTTGCCGGCGCCGTTGCGTCCGACCAGGCCGACGCGGTCGCCGTGGTGCAGGCGGAGGGAGGTATCGGACAGCAGGATCCTCGTCCCGGCCCGGAGTTCCAGACCGGTAGCAGTGATCACGTGTTCTGATTCTACCCGGCGGCGACCAGCCGATATCCCAGCCGATCGCCGCCCGGCGTCACTCCGTGTTCGCGTGCTGCCGCACAGCCTCGGTGTTGTCGACGCCGCGAGAGTCGGCGATCAGCAAACACACCACGTCGAGCGCGATGTGGGTGGCCTGGTCGAACAGGCTCGACAGCGGCTGGATCGTCGGCGCCTCGGTGGCGCGCCGGTACTTCGTCGCTGCCGGAACGGTCAGCACGGTGGTCGATTCCGCCGCGAGCGCTGACGCCGGGTCGGCGGTCACGGCCAGCACGGCGGCGCCCAGGGCCGCCGCGCCGGCTGCGACACCCGTACCGTCCCGGCGGTCGTCCCGGATCCCGAGACGGCGACCAGGGTGTCGTGTGCCGGTGACCGCCGGGGTGGTCGTCTCACCGACGACGAACACCGCGCAGACCGAGATGCATCAACCGCATGGCGAACGCCCGGGCCATGAACCCGGATCGGCCCTCTCCGGTGACGAAGATCCGCTCCGCGCCGCTCAGGGCGGCGGCGAAACGGCCCAGCTGCTCGCGGTCGATGTTGTCCATGACGCCGCTGATCTCGGCGACGACGTGTCCGCAGTGGATCGGCGCGGAGAATGCTGGTGCTCATCGGTGGTCCTGTCTGTCGGCTGCCCGTGCCGGGCGGTTGGGTGATCTGTTCTGCGGGTCGATGGCGTGCAGCGGATCGATGACGCTGCGCAGTTCGCGCGGCGGCCGCGGCCGGGTCGGCGGCGGCGGTGACGGCGGAGCCGACGATCAGCCGGACGTCGCCCAGTGCGCACGCGCCGGGACGTCGCCGGGATGCCCAGGCCGCCGGCCAGGGCGAGCCGCCGGCCGACCGCCCAGCCGCCGAGCAGCGCCGCGGGATCGGTGTCCGCCGGTCTGCGCGTCCTTGGGACGTGCGCGGCCAGCACCGCGCTGGCCGGGACGGCGGCGGCGACCCGCGCCCGCCCGGCGGCGTCGAGTTCCATCAGGTCGACCATCAGCTCCAGGCCGTGGTCCGCCGCGACCGCGACCGCGACGTCCAGGGTGGCCGGGGCGGCCAGCCCGAGCACCGTGACCGATGCGGCGCCGGCGTCGTCGGCCATGGCGAGTTCGGTGCGGGCGTCATCGGCGGTCTTCAGATCGGCCAGCACCGGGGTGTCGCCGGCCGCGTCGACGATGCTGTCGCAGCCCGGCCATCCCGTACCGCTTGACCAGCGACGTGCCGACCTCGATCCAGTCCGCCGACCCGCGCACCTGCGCCGTGATGCGCTGCGGCGCGGTCGAGCGGGATCCGGTCCAGTGCGATCTGCAGGGTGTCGGCCGCGTCTGCCCGTTCATCCGGCGCACCGCCAAGCTCGCGGCGGGACGGCTTGCCCCGCTCGGCGTGGTCCTGCAGGAAGGTGGTCAGTTCGAGCCGGGTGGGCAGGCCGTCGCGGTCGCCGGGACTGGTGGTGGCCATCGCGCCGACGGCGGCGGCGCGGCGCAGGCAGCCCCGCTGGCGTGAGCCCGTCGAGCGTGCCGCTGATGAAGCCGGCAGCGAAACCGTCACCGGCACCGACGGTGTCAACGACGTCGACCGGAAAGACCTTGCGGTGCAACACCTCTGATCGGGTGATCAGCGTCGCGCCGTTGCCGCCGTCCTTGACGACGACGGTGGATGGCACCCATGTCCAGGTAGGTCTGGCCGATCTCGATCGGGTCCTTGGTGCCGAGCAGCACCTGCCCTTCGCTGACCCCGGGCAGCACCAGGTCGGCGAGCCGGACCATCTGATGGGTGACGTCGATCATCTCCTGGGTGGACGGCCACAGCACCGGGCGCAGGTTGGTGTCGAAGGACACCGTCACACCGTGCTGCCGGGCGACATGCACCGCCCGGAAGGCGAAGTCGCGGGTGCTGGCGGACAGCGCCAGCGGGATACCGGTGACGTGCAGGTGCCGGGCGCCGCCGATGTAGGACTCCAGCGGCGGGGTCCCAGGCGAGCCGGGAGCCGGCGGAGTTCTTCCGGAAGTAGACGACCTCGGGGTCGCCGCCGGCGGCGTGCGATTTGAGCTGGAAGCCGGTCGGCGCCTGCCGGTCGATGCTGACGTGCTGGGTGTCGATGCCGCCGTGCGGACAGCGCGGTGTGGATGAACCGGCCGAACGGGTCGTCGCCGACCCGGCCGATCCAGCCGGTGCTGTGCCCGAGCCGGGCCAGGCCGGTGGCCACGTTGGTCTCGGCCCCGGCCAGCGAGCGGGTGTAGTTCGCGACCTCGTCGAGCGACCCGGGCGTGTCGGCGACGAACATCGCCATCGCCTCGCCGAACGTCACGACGTCGGGTGCGGGCCGTGCGCTGGTCATCGCGACACCTGCTCGAGGTCGCGCGCCTGCAGCCGGCGGCATCGCGGTCGGTGACCGTGACGGGACCGGCGCTGACCGGGTTGGTCAGCACGCCGATGCCCGGCGATGCCGATCCGTGCTGGTGCCGCCGGGACGGAGCCGGCGGCTCGGGCCGGGCGCACCGGTCAGCACGACGTCACCGGGATGCAGCGTCATCACCGAGGTCAGGTACACCAGCAGCTCGACGACGTTTCGCGCCAGACCGGCGGTCCGCGATGCCGGTGCTGTGCCGTCGTCGTCCCCCAGCCGTGACCTCGAGGTCGTCGGGGTCAGGTCGGTGCGGATCCACGGGCCGAGCGGGGTGAAGGTGTCGGGGCTCTTGGCCTCGGTCCACAGGGTATCCGCTACCTGCGCGGCCCTGTCGGTGACGTCGTTGGCGCAGGTGTAGCCGAAGACGGCGGCCAGCGCGTCGTCTTCGGGGTGAGATTCCTTGCCACTGCGCCGATGACGACGGCGAGTTCAGCCTCGGACGTCCACCCGGGTACTGGCCGGGGGGAGCACGATCGAGCACCGGCCGGCCCGATCACGGAATGCGGGGACTTCAGGAATGCCTGCGGTGGTAGACAGCCGATCGGCCGCCCCGGTGTTGTGCGCCATTCCGACGACCAGCCGGGGACGGCAGGGAGCCAGCAGCGTGGCCTCGCCGGCCGGGATGTCCACACCGAAAAGGGCTTCGTGACAGGCGATCTCGCTCTCGAAGGGATCGGGCACAAGGCGGTAGGTCGCGCCGTTGTTCTCGACCCGGGCGTAGGTGCGCAGTCCGCGCTGCGGCCCTGCAGTGAGCTGGATTCTCGCGACCAACATCAGACACCGCTCAACGGCGCGGTGACGCGGGCGCGGTTGATCCTGGCGACGAGCGGCATGATCGCGGCCGAGACACCCAGGCAGGCGGCCATCAGCAGGAACGAGGCGTCGGTGGAGCCGGTGCTGTTGTTCAGCCAGCCGATCAGGTAGGCGCCGGCGAAGCCGCCGAGCGCGCCGCAGGAGTTGATCAGCGCGATGGACGCGGCCGCGGTCTGCCGGGGCAGGAACTCCGGGATGTAGGCGAAGTACGGGCCGTACGGCGCGTACATGCAGCCACCGGCGATGGCCAGCAGCAGGAAGGACCACCAGAAGTGCTCGGCGCCGAGCAGGTAGGAGCCGTAGAACGCGATGGCGCCGAGGGCGAGCCATGGCCAGACAAAGGCGGACCGGTTGCCGCTGCGGTCCGATGCCCGGGAATTGACCAGCATCAACACGGCCGCAAGTGCGTACGGGAGGGCGGAGATCAGCCCGGTCAGCCCGATGCCGGTCTGCGCCCCGGCGGACACGATCGACGGCAACCAGAAGACGAAGCCGTAGATGCCCAGGCTCCAGAGGAAGTACTGCAGCGAGAGCAGCAGGACATTGCGTGAGGTCAGCGCCTGCAGATAGCCACCCGCCGGCTTGATCTTGGCCTGTTCGGCGGCGAGCGCGGCCTCGACCGCCTCGGCCTCGCGCGCATCGAGCCAAGCGGCGTCACGGGGCTTGTCCCGCATGATGTAGCGGAAGACGAATGCCCAGGCGATTGCCGGGATGCCTTCGATGATGAACATTCCGCGCCAGCTGGTCAGCTCGACGAGATATCCGGACACCGCGGACAACCACATCACGGTGATGGGGTTTCCCAGGATCAGATACGTGTTCGCGCGGCCGCGTTCCTTGGAGGTGAACCAGTTCGCCAGCAGGATCACCATGGCCGGCAGGACGGCCGCCTCGACGACCCCGACACCGAACCGGACGATGATCAGCCAGGTGGCCGAATGCAGCAGACCCTGGAGTGACGCCAGGCCACCCCACAGGATCAGCGACCAGAAGACCAGCCGCACAGCGCTTTTGCGCTCGGCGTAGATCGCACCGGGGATCTGGAAGAAGAAGTACCCGAGGAAGAAACTCGCACCCACCAGTGCGGACAGCGCCGCGTCCAGTTGCAGATCGGACTTGATGCCGCCGGCAACGGCGATGGAGAAGTTCGAGCGGTCCAGATACGCCAGCGAGTACGTCACGAAAGCGATCGGGATGAGTTTCGTCCAACGCTTGCTGGCCAGGAATCCGCCATTCAGCGAATACGGTTCGGTCGATTCCGCGGCACCGGGTCCGGATTGCCGCGTTGGTTCCGGCGACGTCGACACCGGGAGATTGTCCCGCTGTGTCGTCACGGACGGGGACACATTCTTGGGCATTGGGCACGTCCTCGGGCTCTGGCCGATCACCATCGGCTGTGATGGATTGCTCTGTCTACAGTTCCACGATGCGGTAGCGCACTCCGCATGATGGAAGAAGCATGACGCCCGGGCTGTACGTGCGTCAAGAGGTTTCCGTGATTCGGTTTGAGTTTCCATATGGTGGAAGCTAGGCTGGGCTAGCCCGGAGTTGCGACTTCGGTGGCGGGCTCACTGGACACACGGCACCGGAGGCACCATGACGGCGGCAGGCTCACAATCGGGCGACATGGTCGCCAAGGCCCTCTCGCTGCTCGATCTGCTCGGCGACCATCCGCACGGCGCAACGCTGTCCGAACTCGCTGCCAGCAGCGGGTTTCCGATGAGCACGGCCCACCGACTGCTGGCCAGCCTGATCCGCGGCGGGTACGCGTCGGTTCAGGATTCCGACCGCCGCTACCACCTGGGTCTACGGGTCTTTGCGCTCGGGCAGCAGGTTGCGAGCGCCAGAGGCTTCAGCGGAACGGTGCTCCCACAGATGGAATGGCTGTCGCAGCAGACCGAGGAAGCGGTGCTGATGTCGGTCCTGGACGGCGACAGCCAGCTGTACGTCCATTACGTGCCGGGTCCGCAACAGGTCGGGGTGATCGGCGAACGCGGACGGCACGGCCCGCTGCACTGCACCGCGATGGGGAAGGTGCTGGTGGCCTTCGCGCCGCCCGTTCAGTCGGAACGGCTGATCTCGTCGATCGACCTGACCCCGCTCGGGCCACGGACGATCACCGACCGGCAGGAGTTCCGGGCCGAGGTGGAGAAGGTGCGGGCCAACGGCGTCGCGATCGCCGACGAGGAACACGAGGTGGGCATCAGGGCGATCGGCCTGCCGATCGTCGACATAGGTGGCAGGTTGCGGGCTGCGATCTCGGTGGCGGCGCCGGCCTACCGGTGTGATGTCGCGCGGCTCGAGGAGTTCCTACCCGCCATGCGCACCGCTGCGGACACCATCCGCACCCTGCTGCCCACCGCCTGACGGTATCCGCCCGTCAGCTGCCGAGGCCGGCGCGTTTGAGCGCATCGGCCATCGCTCCGCCCGGTGCCGGTGCAAGTGCCGGTCCCCGCGGCTGGGGGCGCTGCTCACGGACGGGCGCCTTCCGGGCCGCCGGTTCCCGTTCCCGACGGCGGTCGGCTGCCTTTGTTCCGGGCTCGTCGTCGAGGCGCAGGGTCAGTGAGATGCGTTTGCGCTGCTCGTCGACCTCCATCACCTTCACCGTGACCACCTGGCCGGACGTCACCACCTGCCGCGGATCGCTGACGAAGGTCCTGGCCATCGCCGAGACGTGCACCAACCCGTCCTGGTGGACACCGACGTCGACGAAGGCACCGAACGCCGCGACGTTCGTGACGACGCCCTGCAGCACCATCCCCACCTCGAGGTCGGCGATCTTCTCCACGCCTTCGGCGAAGGTTGCCGTGGTGAACGCCGGCCGGGGGTCGCGCCCGGGTTTTTCCAGTTCCGTGAGGATGTCGGTGACCGTGGGCACTCCGAAGGTCTCGTCCGCGAAGTCCGCCGGCGACAGCGCCCGGAGCGTCGCGGTGTTACCGATCAGCGTGCGGACGGTGCCGCCGGTGGACGCCAGGATCCGGCGCACCACCGAATACGCCTCCGGATGGACGCTCGAGGAGTCCAGCGGGTCGTCGCCGTCGGCGATCCGCAGAAAGCCGGCGCACTGCTCATAGGCCTTCGCGCCCAGCCGTGCAACGCCCTTCAACTCGCGCCGGGACCGGAAGGGGCCATTGGCATCCCGGTGCGTGACGATGTTCTCCGCGAGGGTCGAGGAGATCCCGGACACCCTTGCCAGCAACGGCACCGATGCTGTGTTGACCTCGACCCCGACCGCGTTGACGCAATCCTCGACGACGGCGTCCAGCGACCTGGCGAGCACCGACTCGGTGACGTCGTGCTGGTACTGGCCGACGCCGATCGCCTTCGGGTCGATCTTCACCAACTCCGCGAGCGGATCCTGCAGTCGCCTCGCGATCGAGACCGCGCCGCGGAGCGACACGTCAAGCTCGGGGAGCTCACGGCTGGCGTAGGCCGACGCCGAGTACACCGAGGCGCCCGCCTCGGACACCACCAGCGTCGTCAGTCCCCCGCACCGCGTCGCGAGTTCTTTGGCGAGCCGGTCGGTCTCCCGTGATGCGGTGCCGTTGCCGATGGCCACCAGGTCGACGCCGTGCGCGGTGACCAGCCGCTGCAAGGTGGAAAGCGACTGCTCCCAGCGGTTGGCCGGCTGATGCGGGTAGATGGTGTCGGTCGCCACCACCTTGCCGGTCGCATCGACGACCGCAACCTTCACCCCGGTCCGGAAGCCGGGGTCGAGGCCCAGGGTGGTCCTGCTCCCGGCGGGAGCGGCCAGCAGCAGATCCTTCAGGTTGGCCGCGAAGACGGCCGCGGCCTCCTGCTCCGCAAACTGCCGCAGCCGAGTCCGGACGTCCACGCTGAGCGACACCAGAATGCGGGTCCGCCAGGCCCAGCGCACCGTCTCCAGCAGCCAGGAATCGGCCGGACGCCCGCGGTCGGCGATCCGGAACCGGCCGGCGATCCGCCGCTCGAAGTCGGACAGCGACCGGTCGGCCGGGTCACGAGGGGCGGGCTCCGGATCCACCGTGAGGGTGAGAACGCCCAGCGACTCACCCCGGTACATCGCCAGGATGCGGTGCGACGGCAGCCGCTTGAGCGGCTGGTCGAAGTCGAAGTAATCCGAGAACTTCGACGCCTCCTTGACCTGCTCGGACCCGGTGCGCACGGTCGAGACCAGCCGTCCCCGTTGCCACAGCGAGCTCGCGCAGCCCGCCGATGAGGTCCGCGTCCTCGCCGAACCTCTCGGCCAGGATCGACCTGGCACCGGCCAGTGCGGCCGCCGCATCGGGCACTCCGCGCTCCACCGAGACGAAACCGTTTGCGGTGGCGTCCGGCTCGCGCATCGGGTCCCGGATCAGCAGATCCGCCAACGGCTCGAGCCCGGCTTCCCGCGCGATCTGGGCCTTGGTGCGACGTTTCGTCCGGAACGGCAGGTAGATGTCCTCGAGCCGGGCCTTGCTGTCGGCGGCGGCGATCTGAGCGGCCAGCGCATCGGTGAGCTTGCCCTGACCGGCGATCGCCTCCAGGACGGCGGCCCTGCGGTCCTCGAACTCCCGCAGGTACTGCAGCCGCTCGGCGAGAGCGCGCAGCTGCACGTCGTCCAGCGAGCCGGTGGCCTCCTTGCGGTAGCGCGCGATGAACGGCACCGTCGCGCCGCCGTCGAGCAGGCCCACCGCGGCGTCGACCTGCCAGGTCGCGGCTGACAGCTCGCCGGCGATCCGTGCGGAGATGCTGGCGGCGGGTGCGTTCACCCTGGGCCTCCCTGTTGGTCGGGTCTGTCGGGCGGGTCGGGCATGGTGCTGTTCGGCGGCCGGACGGTGATCTCCACCGACACACAACGCCGGGCGATCTCCTCCAGGACCGCCCGTCGCGGTTCGGCGATGTCCGGGAAGGTCCGGGTCGGCAACGCCGCGAGCCCGGCGAGCCTACTGTCGGCCAACACATCGGCCAACCCGCGCCGGTCCCCGCCCAGTACCAGCCCGGTCAGTGACGCCGCGACCGGGACCAGGACCCGCGCCGCGGTCGATGCCGCACTGTCGTACGACGCGGAACGCTGATTGGCCCGCCGGCGGGCGAAACGCTGCTGTGACCAGCCGCCGGCGGCCGTCCGGCCCTGCAGGTAGGCACGGTCGGTCGAGGAGCTCAGCACCGCGCCGTCGCGGGCCACACCGATCGAATGCGCGCCACCCCGGACCAGGACGATCCCGACCGCGCCGATCGCGGCGAGGTGGTCGAGCAGGGCCTCGATCGGTTCCGGGCGACCGATGGCCAGCGGCCCGAAGGGAACCGTCAGCTCCGCGGTCGTGCCGTCGCCGGCATCGACGACCACGGTTGTGCCGTCGGTGGTGACCGACAGCAGGCCGGAGTTGCGGCCGGCGAAACGGTTGACCCACCCGACGAGCCGTTCGGGCGGGACCTCCACGGCGATCCCGCCGCCGGCGACGGTGCGGCGCTTGGTCATCCGGCCGCAGCGGTGCACATCGGTGCCGTCACAGACCCGACCCGGCGTCCCACAGCTGGCCCGTCAGGCCGACCATGGTCCGCGCCGAGGCGGCTGCCCGGTCGTCGGTCAGCGAGGCGACGTAGTCGATGATCCCGCGCCCGCGACCCAACCTCGCGACGTCCTCCCGGGAGGACGCGGACTCGCCGGTCGGGCCGACCATCAGCTCCGGCTCCTCGCGCGCCAGCGTGCGGTACCCCGCGGTCGCCAGCTCGACGAGATCCAGCAGCCGCCGCGGCGCTCGCCCGGCGTCGATCGGATCGGTCAACCACGACTCCAGATTCGCCACCAGGCTGGTCAGCGCCTCGGCCTGACCGCGCTGGAACATCGCCAGGTCCGGTCGGTCGAGGACGAAGCGCTGATGGACGAACTTGAGCACAGCCACCTCGTGCCACGCCTGCCGGCCGAGGATGACGTGACTGGCGCGAATCGGCGGGTCCCTGGTCAATTCGACCGAGGCACGCAGGTGCTCGATCCAGCTCGCCGTGAACGTGTTGATCGCCCGCTCGGCGGCGAGCGACGAGTCGAACGGCACCGCGAGCAGACCGTCGACGAGATCGGTGGCGACCCTGCCGACGGCCACACCGAACGTGTCGTCGTCGAAGATCCAGCCGTCCCGGGACTGCAGCCGACGCCGGAGGTACTCGAGGGCGAATCCGGGTTGCCGTTCCGATCCGGCCGCCCAGGGCGCGAAACCGGCTGCCCGCCCCCGGGCGAACTCGGCGCGCCGCCGGATCCAGGTACGGAACTCCGCCGCCACCGACGCGTGCTGCAGTACGCCGGCCCGGTGGAAATCGTCGAGATCGTGCAGGGAGTAAGCGATGTCGTCGGCGATGTCCATCACGCTGCACTCGACCGTCTGGCGCAGTGGACCGATCCGGGGGTACGCGGCCAGCACCTCCCGCATCTCGCCGATGTCCGGCGCATAGGCAGAGAACTTGCCCGACCCCGAACCCTCCGGTCCGGGTCCACCACCGCGGGGCGGGGTCGGCATGACGACCGGGTCGCTGGGATGCGGGGCCGGGTAGTGCAGCCGACCCCACGGGTACTTCAGCACGGCCGCCCGTACCGCCGCTGTCAGGTTCAACCCGTCCCCGTGGCTGCCGTGCACGTCGAGTTCGGTCAGGATCCGGAAGGTCTGTGCGTTGCCTTCGAACCCGTCCGACAACCCGAATCTCGACCGCGCGATGCGGTCCAGGATGCGCTCGCCCAGGTGACCGAACGGCGGGTGACCGAGATCGTGTGCGCTGGCCGCGGCCTGCACCACCACCGGATCACACCCGCCGAGCTCATCGGCCAGCACGGCATCCGGTCCCGACCGGACGGACGTGGCGATGGCCCTTGCGACCGCCGTCACCTTGATGGTGTGGGTCAGCCGGTTGTGAACGGACTGACCGGCCGCACCCTGCGAGATGACCTGTGTGACGGCGGCGAGACGTGAGAAGTACGGGGAGAACCGGATCCGTTCGAGGTCGACCCGGAAGGCACCCTCGGTCGCGACCGCCAGTTCCCCACCGCGTGCGGCTGATGCCGCCGGCGAGCCGGCGACGACACCGGCGACGTCCAGGCCGTCCGTCTCGGCGAAACGGCGGGCCAGACGTGGATCCATGCCGGGAATGTACCGGCCCGTCAGGAGGTCAGCAGTTGGTCGAGGTCGATCGTGCCTTCCAGGATCGCGTGCGCGATCAACGTCAGGGGCTGCTCGGTCCGTCGTGCGGTGAGACGCATCAGGACGAAGGCCTGCCCGAGCGAGACGTTCGCAAGCTCCGCCAGCATGCCCTTTGCCTGCTCGATCAGGATCCTGGTGTTCAGCGCCGTCTGCAGTTGCTCGGTCAGCAGGTCCTGTTCCATCGCCCTGCGCTGCTGCAGCAGGCTGATGGTGGCGATGTCCGCCATGCCCTGGCCGAGCGAGATGTCGTCCTCCCGCAACGGCGTGCTCTCCACCGTGAACAGGTTCATCGCGCCGAGCACGCTGCCGCGCAGTCGGAGCGGCAGTGCGTGCGCCGAGCGGAACCCGGCGATGGACGCGGCGGCGGCGAAACGCGGCCAGCGGTCGTTCATCTCGGCGACGTCGATGTTCACCAGCGGTTCGCCGGTGACGAAGCAGTCCATGCATGGACCCTGCGACTCCTGCAGCTCGAACAACTCCAGCACCCGCGCTTCCTCCGAGGACGCCGCGACCACCTCGAGGTGCCCCTGCTGGTTCGCCAGCATCAGCCCGGCGGCGTCGGCGGCCAGCAGCTCGACGCTGCGCTCGACCAGGGTGTGCAGGAAGTCGATGACGTCGAAGCCCACCACCAGCGTGTCGGCCAGTTCGACCAGAACCTGGGTCACCCGTTCTTGTCTCGTCATCGCTGACTGCCTTCCTGGCGTAGACCCCCATGGCCCCGGCGGCTCGTCATGCCGTCCCCATTTCGTTGTCGGGATCGAATCGCAGGCGGCGCGCGAGGACCTCGCGGGACACCTCCAACATCGTCAGATCGCTGGAATACGCCCGTGCGCGCAGCAACAGCAGCGCCTCCACGAGGGTCACCCTGGCCTGCGCCGCGATCATCCCGGTGGCCTGATGGATCTCCGCGCGGTCGGCGGCGAAGCCTGTGAGCTGCGGATGCAGTACCGACGGATGGGCAAGCGCCTGCAGGTGCAGCAGCACGGCGGTCGCGGCCTCCGCGTACGAGAGTGCCTCCGACAGCACCCCGTCCAGGAGCCGGCCAGGGGCATCCCGGTAGAGATCGAGCACACCGAGCCGGATGCCACCGACCTGCAGCGGGAATGCGAAAGCCGCTCGAACCCCCGCCTGCTCGGCAGCAGGCCCGAACATCGGCCACTGCCGCGCTGATGTGATCAGGTCCGAACGCAGCACCGGGCCTTCCTGGCGCAAGGCGTCGACGCCGGGACCCTCGCCGAATTCGAATTGCAGCTCCTCCGCCTTCTCGGCGAGCCCTGGAGTGGCCGCCACCACGCGGTCCAACCCGGCGCTGCTCTGCAGCACCATCGCGACGCCCGTCATCGGGAGGTCGGTGGAGCAGGCGGCACACAGGGCCGCGGGGAGCGACACGGCGGGCGTCTGGGTCACCGAGCCGACCAGGAGTTTGGCAAGGATGTCGTGCGAGCGATCGGGGCCGGTCATCGCCGACCCCCCGCCGACCGGAACCAGCCATCGATGCAGGGAATGGGACTCACGGCGCGCGGAATCTGCCCGGCGCACGCGAGCTGCACGGCGCACATGAACATAGCCGTTGACCCTACGGCCCCCGCTCCGCCCGGAAAAGAAGGCGCCGGGTGCGTCACCCTGCGGCGACGCACCCGGCGACGCACCCGGCGACCGTGGGCGGATCAGCGGCCCCGCATGGTCAGCTCATGGGATTCGAGCTGTCAGAACCGGCGTGGTGACGCCGCCGGCCCTGATCGAGTACTCGTACGGCGTGTTCCGGAACAGACCGATGTCGGTGAAGGAGCGCGCGGTCACCGTGTAGATCCGGATGCCCGACCGCAGCACGTCGTAACTCGCCGTCGCCGGCCCGTCCCAGCCGATCGTGATCGTGCTGGCGGTGGTGCCGGTGACCCGGAGGTTGGACGGCCCGGAACCGGCGGGGGCCGTCGGGGTGGCGGTAATTGTCGGCGTAGGTGTCGGGGCCGGCGTGCTGCTGCCGGCCGGCTTGTCGCCGATCCGTGCGGTGATGACCGGCGTGGTCACACCACCGCCGCGGATCGAGTACAGGTACGGGGTGTTGGGCAGCAGTCCCCGGTCGGTGAAGCGGTTGCCGGTGACGGTGGCGATGCGCTGACCGGACCGCAGGATGTCATACGTCGCAGCCGTCGGGCCGTCCCACCCGACGGTGATCGTGCTGGCGGTGGAAGAGGTGACCCGAAGGTTGCTCGGGGCTCCCGCCACCGGCGGGGTGGGCGTGACGACAGTGGGCGTGACGACGGTGGGTGTCACGACGGTGGGTGTCACGACGGTGGGTGTCACGACGGTGGGTGTCACGGTCGGTGTGCCCCCCTGGCCCCCGCTGTAGAGCACCTGCACGTAATCGACGACCATCGGGACCCCGGATTTGGTGGCAGCGGTCGGGCCGCCGCCGAGTCCGGCCTTGTTCGGGAACGCGCCGCCCATGGCGACGTTCAGGATAACGAAATACCCCATGTGACTGGAGATCTCGGACCAGGTGGTGGCCGGCAGCTGGTCCTCGTTGACGGTGAACGTGTTTCTGCCGTCCAGGGTCCAACGCAGCTGGTCGGCCGCGCCGGTGGTGTCCCATTCGAACCCGTAGGTATGGAAATCGGCCTGGCAGGTCGTCACCGGGCAGGGCGCGCCCGCGTTGTTCATGCCGTTGTTGATGCCATCGGTCTCATGGCACGGCCCGCCCGCCCACACCCCGCAATGCAGGACGTTGTAGGTCCAATTCAGACCGTTGACGTTTTCCATGATGTCGAATTCACCGACGCGGGGCCACGACCAGCGGTCGGCGCGGTACGGACCGCCGAGCATCCAGAAGGCCGGCCAGTACCCCAGCGCAGCGGTACCGGTGACATTGGGCATCTGCAAACGACTTTCGACCCGCATGACGCCGCCCGCAGGCGGTTTGAAGTTGGCCCGCGTCGTCTCGACCCTGGCCGAGGTCCAGGCGCCGGCATCGTCCCGCTGCGGGGTGATGTAAAGGTTCCCGTTCCGGACGTCGACATTTCGCGCGTCGTTCGTCATCGTCTGGATCTCGCCGGTACCGAAATTGGCCGGGCCACCCGGATATGCGGTGCCCAGGGTGAGCAGCCAGTTCGAGGAATTCGGCAGGCCGGTGCCCGAGAAGTCGTCGCGGAACTCGGTCTTCCACACCGGTGCGGCGACCGCCGCAGCGGTCGGGGCGGCGGCGCCGGCCGGGGCGCCGACGATGGCGATGGCAGCGGCGACGGACAGCCCGATCAGGGCGGCTGAAGCGGCCAGACGTGTGCGCATGGAGGTCCTCTCAGGGACGGCGACCGCGCAACGGGCCGTCCGGCGACGCAGAATTCTCTGTCGGTTGATGACTTTCAGTAGTCGAACCGTAACAGCCTGCTGTCGCTCTGGAGAGGTCCTGGAGAGAACTACAACCGATCGATGGCATCGCTCCCACCCGGCGGAGCCAGCAGCACCGGGGGCGTCACGGTGAGCGTGCGGCGGCCCGCTCAGCTCATCGAGCGAGTGGCTCGACCGTTGCCCCGGTGGGTTCTGTTTCTTCGACGGCGATGGATCGTTCGGTGCCATCCGGGTGCCGATCTCCCCGCCAGAGGAACATGGCAGTTCCCGTTACCGGAGGCTTCCCTGGCCGATGACGAAGGCGGATGATCTGGACATGGTCGATCATGACGACTTCGATCGAGTCGCAATCATTGAAGAGATGGAGGCGGCGAGAGCGACCCTGCATCAGCTGTTGGAACTGGCCGATCGCGACACGTTGCGCGCACCCAGCAATGGCACCAGGTGGACGAATGAACAGTTGTTGTTCCACATGGTGTTCGGCTACATGGTTGTTCGGGCACTGTTGGTCCTCGTCCGGATCTTCAATTGGCTGCCGGCGTCGGTCAGTCGAGCGTTTGCCGCCGTGTTGGACTTCGGGACCACTCCGTTTCATCTTGTCAATTACTGGGGTTCGAGGTTTGCTGCGCTGACGTTCAACCACCGCAGGATGGGGGCACAGTTCGACCGTGTTGTTCGTTCCTTGCAACGGCACCTGCGGGGTGAAAGCGCCAAGAGCCTTGCGCGGTCGATGAGCTTCCCAACCCGGTGGGATCCATTCTTCAGACGCACCATGACCCTGGCCGAGGTGTATCACTATCCGACCCAACACTTCGATTTCCATCGCCATCAGCTCAGTGGTCGACTGGCAGCCATTGATTGAGCGGCACGTCCCGGCGTGCTGTCCTGAGCGAGTCCCAATGGCAGGACGAGAAGCGAGTTGCGGGTCGCGCCAGTGAACACGACGGCTCGCCCGCCGCGCGGGACGATCCGGCACACCCGGGCCACCATCCACCCGGCGAGGCCATGATCAGCACGACGACACAGGGCGGCACCACCTGCGCCACGACGCGGAAGTTCACGCCCGGTTCGGGACCTGCGGGGCATCGTTTGACCGTAAGCCCGTACCCCGGTACCGATTGCAGCCCCGGACGACCAAGTACTCGGCAGGTCGCCAATACGAGACGCTGCCAACCCAGCGAGGACTCACAACGCCGATACGAGATGCCGCGCCCGTAGGCGCCGGCGCCGATTCCGCAGATCGACCCGTGTGTCCGACATCGGCTCAACATCGGCGCGCAGACGTCTATGTACGACCGGCGGACCGGCGTCAAGCAGTGACATCACCGGTTCCGTGCTGGTATGGGCGCTGCTCAGATGTTGAAGCCCAGGGCGCGCATCTGTTCGCGGCCGTCCTCGGTGATCTTCTCCGGGCCCCACGGCGGCAGCCACACCCAGTTGATCCGGAAGTCGTCCACCAGTCCGTCGTCACCGCCGACCAGCGCTGCGGCCACCTGCTCTTCGATCATCTCGGTCAGCGGGCAGGCGGCGCTCGTCAACGTCATGTCGATGGTCGCGACGTTCGCGGCGTCGACGTGCAGGTCGTAGACCAACCCCAGATCGACGATGTTGATACCCAGTTCGGGATCGACGACGTCCTTGAGGGCTTCCTCGATGTCCTCGATCAGCTGAACGTCCTCGACGGGGGTCGCCGGTACTGCGTCCACGGCTGGGACGGCAGCATCCAGGTCGGCGGCACCGCGACCCGCCCTGCCCTGGTCGGTGCTCGATGTCGCAACGGTTTCGGTCATCAGAGCGAAGTCCTTTCCTGATCGGCGGGCACCGGCGCACCGGCGTTGTCTGCTGCTGTGTCGGCGCCGACCCGGGGTGCGCCGTCCATCGTGTCGATGCTCTGCACGGCGGCGTCCTTGAACGCCATCCAGCCCAGCAAGGCGCACTTCACCCGTGCCGGGTACTTGGCCACACCCGCGAAGGCGATGCCGTCCCCGAGGACGTCCTCGTCACCCTCGACGGTCCCCCGGCTGGTGACCATCCGGGTGAATTCATCCAGGGTGCTGAGCGCATCGTCGAGCGGGCGCCCGATGGCCAGGTCGGTCAGCACCGACGTCGAGGCCTGCGAGATGGAACAACCCATTGCCTCGTAGGAGATGTCGCCGACGATCATGCCGTCGATACCTGACACCGATCCTTCGCCGACAGCGGAGGGAGTGGGCCGCTCGAGATGCACCCGCAGCGTCACCTCGTCACCGCAGGTCGGGTTGACGTGATGCACCTCGGCGTCGAAGGGATCGCGCAAACCGAAGTGGTGCGGCGTGCGGTAGTGATCGAGAATGATTTCCTGGTAGAGCTTCTCCATGTGCACGGCTCAGCCCACCCCGAAGAAACGCTGGGCGTCGCGGACCGCGGAGACGAGCACGTCCACCTCGCCGCGCGTGTTGTAGACCGCGAACGACGCACGCACGGTGGCGGCGATCCCGAACCGGCGGTGCAGCGGCCAGGCACAGTGATGTCCTACCCGCACCTGCACGCCGGCGTCATCGAGGATCTGACCGACGTCGTGGGCGTGAACACCGTCCACCACGAACGAGACGGCGCTGCCGCGATCTGTCATGTCGGTCGGTCCGATGATGCGGACACCCGGCAGCGCGGACAGTTGCTGCAGCGCATAGCGGGTGAGGGCGGCCTCGTGATCGGCGATGGCGGCCATCCCGACGTTGCCGAGGTAGTCGACGGCCGCACCCAGTCCGACAGCCTGCGACGTCATCGGGACGCCCGCTTCGAATCTCGCCGGTGGCGCGGCATAGGTCGACCGGTCGATGAAGACCTGCTCGATCATCGATCCGCCGGTGAGGAACGGCGGCATCGCGGCGAGCAGTTCGTACCGGCCGTACAGCACGCCGACCCCGCTCGGGCCGAGCATCTTGTGCCCGGAGAACGCAGCGAAATCGACGCCCAGGGCAGGGAGATCGACCTGCTGGTGCGGGACGGACTGGCAGGCGTCGAGCACGGTGAGCGCGCCCACCCGCTGGGCCGCGGCGACCAGCACCTCGACCGGATTGATCGTTCCGAGGACGTTGGACTGGTGGGTGAACGCCACCACCTTGGTACGCGGATTGATCAGCTCGTCGATGTCGGTGAGATCGAGCCGGAAGTCGTCGGTGACCGGGAACCAGCGCAGGGTCGCGCCGGTCCGGCGGCACAATTCCTGCCACGGCACCAGATTGGCGTGGTGTTCCATCTCGGTGACGACGATCTCGTCGCCGGGCCGGAGGACGAACCGTTGCGCGGCCGGGTCGGTCGAGTAGGTGGCATTGCCGAACGCATACGCGACGAGGTTGATCGCCTCCGTCGCGTTCTTGGTGAAGATCACCTCGTCCGACCGGCGGACCCCGACGAAGCCCGCGATCCGCTCCCGCGCCGACTCGTAGAAGTCGGTGGCCTCTTCGGCGAGCTGGTGGGCGCCGCGGTGAACGGCCGCGTTGTGCCCGGTGACGTACTCCTGTTCGGCGTCGATCACCGGTACCGGGCGTTGCGATGTGGCGCCGGAGTCCAGGTACACCAACGGTTTCCCGTCGCGGACGGTGCGCTGCAGGATCGGGAAATCGGCCCTGATCCGCTCGATGTCGACAGCGGTCAACGACGGACCGGCCGGGTCGGACTGCGCCGCGACCAGATCTTCCTCGGGGACAACGCTCACTTCCGGCAGGTCACCGGCGGCCGGGCCGGTGCTCAGCGCACCCAGCTCCAACTGATCGGTCATATCCGTCCCATCACCATGCTTGTCGTTGCTCTCCGGCGCCCGAAGCGGTCAGACCGCAGCCGCGGGAACCCCGGTGAATCGCACGTACCCGTTCGTCTCGAGCTCGTCGGCCAATTCGGGGCCGCCGGACTCGACGACGCGGCCGCCCGCGAACACGTGCACCTTGTCCGGCTGGATGTAGCGCAGGATCCGGGTGTAGTGGGTGATCAGGATGATGCCGACCCCGTCGCCCTCCGCACCGGCCGCCTTGTAGCGGTTCACGCCCTCGGCGACGATGCGCAGCGCGTCGACGTCGAGCCCGGAGTCGGTCTCGTCCAGGACGGCGATCTTCGGCTTGAGCAGCGACAGCTGCAGGATCTCGTGCCGCTTCTTCTCGCCACCGGAGAAGCCCTCGTTCACCGAACGCTCGGCGAAGTCGGTGTCGATCTCCAGGTCCTTCATCGCGGTCTTGACCTCCTTGACCCACTTGCGGATCGGCGGCGCCTCACCGCGGACGGCGGTGGCGGCGGTGCGCAGGAAGTTGGAGGTCGAGACGCCTGGCACCTCGACGGGGTACTGCATCGCCAGGAACAGCCCGGCCCGTGCGCGCTGGTCGACCGTCATGGCGAGGATGTCCTCACCGTCCAGGGTGACCGAACCGCTGGTCACCTTGTACTTGGGGTGCCCGGCGAGCGAGTAGGCCAGGGTCGACTTGCCTGAGCCGTTCGGCCCCATGATGGCGTGCGTCTCGTTCGACGCGACGGAGAGGTCGACCCCGCGAAGGATCTCGATCGGCCCCTCGTCGGTGATCACGGAGACGTGCAGGTCCTTGATGTCCAGCGTTGCCATGTGCGTGCTACTCCAATGGGTCTTGACCCTTGTCTTCGAGCTCTCGTCTTCAAGCTCTTGCTGTGGGGTCTTTCTTCAAGTCTTTCGGGGGTCCACGGGGGCGGAGCCCCCGTGGTGTTTCGTTGTTGCCGTACCGCTCTTGTCTTTCGGGGGCCCACGGGGGCGGAGCCCCCGTGTGTTTCGTTGTTGCCGTACCGCTCTTGTCTTTCGGGGGCCCACGGGGGCGGAGCCCCCGTGTGTTTAGATGCCGGCGATCGCGAGTTCGCGTTCGATGATCTCCGCCGCGCGGTCGCGGACGGACGGGATGCCGATGCGCAGCAACACCTCTCCGAAGAAGCCGCGCACCACCAGGCGCTTGGCCACCTCCGGCGGGATGCCCCTGGACAGCAGGTAGAACAACTGCTCGTCGTCGAAACGTCCCGTCGCACTGGCGTGCCCGGCGCCGACGATCTCGCCGGTCTCGATCTCCAGGTTCGGCACCGAATCGGCCCGGGCTCCGTGCGGTCAGGATCAGGTTGCGGTTCATCTCGTAGGTGTCGGTGCCCTGCGCCGCCTTGCGGATCAGCACATCGCCGATCCAGACGGTGTGCGCCTTCTGCCCCTGCAGCGCACCCTTGTACAGGGCGCGCGACTTGCAGTGCGGCTGCGCATGGTCGACGAACAACCGGTGCTCGAGGTGCTGGCCGGCGTCGGCGAAGTACAGACCGGTGAGCTCGGCATCGCCACCGGGACCGTCGTACACGACCGTCCCGACGACCCGGACCAGGTCGCCACCGAAGGTCAGTGCGGTGTGCCTGACTACTGCGTCGCGGCCGACCCGGATGTGGTGGTGCGAGAGGTGAACGGAGTCGGCCGCCCACTCCTCCATCGATGCGAACTCGAGCCGTGCGCGCCGTCACCGACGACGATCTCGACGTTGTCGGCGAGCGTCGCACTGCCCTCGTGGATCATCACGACCTGCGCGACGGCTTGCGCTCCGACCCTGACGACGACGTGGCCGGCCGAGACCTTGGCCGCCGACGCCCCGATGAACGTCAGCACCACCGGCTCGGTGAGCTCGGCCTGCGCCGGGATGTCGACGAGCAGCACGGAGCTGCTCGCCTCCCAGGCACGCGCAGACGGCCGATCGGTGGGCAGCTGGCCCGCGACTCCCTTGATGGCCGCGGCTTCTTCGCCCTCCAACCGGCGAACGGTAACCCCGTCCGGCGCCCGGACATCCAGGTGCTCGTCGGTCATCACCCCGTCGAACGGCGCGTCGACCTCGAGCCCGCGGAGCCGCCGCAGCGGGGTGAACCGCCAGTTCTCCTCGCGGCCGGACGGCACCGGGTGATCGGCCAGGTCCGCCGAACCTGTTCCGTGCAGGTGCGAGTCGGGCTGGGCCGCAACGGTGCGCCCGCCGATGTGCGAGTGCTCCTTCAGGCCGTGCTGGGTATCGGTTGCCACAGCTGTCACGTCAGTCGTCAATCCATCTTCGGTATCGGGTGCATCAAGATCGGTCAGGGTGGGTGCGCTGCTCACGGTCAGCCCACCGCTCCTTCCATCTGCAGCTCGATCAGCCGGTTCAGCTCGAGTGCGTACTCCATCGGCAGCTCCCGGGCGATCGGCTCGACGAAGCCGCGGACGATCATCGCCATCGCCTCGTCCTCGGTGAGGCCACGGCTCATCAGGTAGAACAGCTGGTCCTCGCTGATCTTGGACACCGTCGCCTCGTGACCCATCGACACGTCGTCCTCGCGGACGTCGACGTAGGGGTAGGTGTCGGTGCGGGAGATGTTGTCCACCAGCAGCGCATCGCACTTCACCGTCGAGCGGCTGTGGTGGTTGCCCGGGTTGACCTGCACCAGCCCGCGGTAGGACGTGCGACCGCCGCCGCGGGACACCGACTTGGAGATGATCGTCGACGAGGTGTGCGGCGCCAGGTGCAGCATCTTGGCGCCGGTGTCCTGGTGCTGGCCCTCGCCGGCGAAGGCGATCGAGAGCACCTCACCCTTGGCGTGCTCGCCCATCAGCCACACCGACGGGTACTTCATCGTCACCTTGGAGCCGATGTTGCCGTCGACCCACTCCATGGTCGCGCCGGCCTCGGCCTTGGCCCGCTTGGTGACCAGGTTGTAGACGTTGTTCGACCAGTTCTGGATGGTGGTGTAACGGCAGCGGCCACCCTTCTTGACGATGATCTCGACGACCGCCGAGTGCAGCGAGTCGGACTTGTAGATCGGCGCCGTGCAGCCCTCGACGTAGTGCACGTAGGCGCCCTCGTCGACGATGATCAGGGTGCGCTCGAACTGGCCCATGTTCTCGGTGTTGATCCGGAAGTAGGCCTGCAGCGGGATGTCGACGTGCACACCCGGCGGGACGTAGACGAACGAGCCGCCCGACCACACCGCGGTGTTCAGCGCGGAGAACTTGTTGTCGCCGGACGGGATGACCGAGCCGAAGTACTTCTCGAAGATCTCCGGGTGCTCGCGCAGCCCGGAGTCGGTGTCCAGGAAGATGACGCCCTGCCGCTCCAGGTCCTCCTGGATCTGGTGGTAGACGACCTCGGACTCGTACTGCGCGGCGACGCCGCCGACCAGCCGCTGCTTCTCGGCCTCCGGGATGCCGAGCCGGTCGTAGGTGTTCTTGATGTCGTCGGGCAGGTCGTCCCAGGTCTGCGGCCTGCTTCTCGGTGGACCGGACGAAGTACTTGATGGTGTCGAAGTGGATGCCGGACAGGTCGGCGCCCCAGGTCGGCATCGGCTGCCGCTCGAACAGCTTCAGCGCCTTGAGCCGGCGCTCCAGCATCCACTGCGGCTCGCTCTTCTTCTCCGAGATGTCCCGGACGACGTCCTCGTCGACACCACGCCGCGCCGAGGCGCCGGCGACGTCACTGTCGGACCAGCCGAAAGCGTACCGGCCGAGCGTGTCGATGGTCGCGGCCTGGTCGATCAGGCTCTGGCTCAGCGGCTCCGCCGGGGCGGGCGGCGCCAGCACCGCGGCGGCGACGGGAGCAAGGGCGGTATCGATCGGGGTGTCGACGCCGGTTGCCGGCGTCTGGTCCTGAGTGGTCGTCATGAAAACGGTCCTTCCAGTGGGTCACTGCGGTTCGGACGGGTCGAGCTGTGCTGGATCGTGGTCCTGCTGCATCTACCCGGCCGCTGGTTCGCGACTCGGCCGGCGGAATGGTGCTGATCGGGATGAAGGTCGTGCACACGGCGTCGCCGCGGGCGATCGTGGCGAGCCGCTGGGCATAGGTACCCAGTTCGCGGGTGAAGACTGCCATCTCTTCCTCGCACAGCTGCGGATACTTCTGCGCCACATGCCCCACCGGGCAGTGGTGCTGGCACAGTTGCTGCCCGACGCCGACCTGGTGCAGCGAGGCGGAGAACCCCGACCCGGTCAGTGCCTTGGCCAGCACCGTGGCGCGCCCGGCGACATCCTTGGCCGCGGCGAGTTCGCTGCGGTAAGGGGCGACGACCGCCTCGGCCCGACGACGGGCGAAATCTTCCACAGCCGCCGGCCCGACGGCCTCGGCCAGGTAGTCCAGCGCCTGCACCGCCAATTCGTCGTAGGCGTGCGGTAACCGGGAGCGGCCGACATCGGTCAGCAGGTACGAGCGGGCGGGGCGTCCCCGGCCCCGATGGCGCAGGGCGGGTGCCTCGCGATAACTGACGGCGCCCTCGTTGATCAGCTGGTCGAGATGGCGGCGGACCGCCGCCGGCGAGATCCCGAGACTTCCGGCGAGTTCCGCGGTGGTCAGTGGGCCGTCGGCGAGCAACAGGTCGACGACCGCGGCCCGGGTACGGCCCTCGGTTCGATCAACCGCGGTCCGATCGACTGCGGTCCGATCGACTGCCGTGCCGGCTGCCGAGGCCTTGGTCGCGACCGGTCCCGAGGGGGATCCGGCGGCGCGCATGGCGACGGCAGATGTTTTCACAACACCAGTGTTACCTATTTCCCCGCGAAGATCAAAGATCCTCCCCGACGGGCTGTGTGGGCCTTCCCACCCCGACCTCCGGCGGAGCCTGTCGCCCACCCCGGCGCGTCGGTGCCGATCCCTAGACTGCAGCGGTGACGACGGAGAAGTCAGGGGCTGATCCGTCGAACGCTGCTCCGATCAACGCTGCTCCGATCAACGCTGCTCCGATCAACGCCGCTCCGATCAACGCCGCTCCGATCAACGCCGCTCCGATCAACACTGCTTCGACAGATTCCGCTCCGACAGACTCTGCGCCACCGGGCCCCAGCCCGGTACGGGCCGGGCGGGAGAGCAGTGTCGGCGCCCGCCTCCGGCGCTTCGCGCCACCGCTCGACGGAACCCCGCCGCCGCCGGCGGATCCGCTCGACGCCACCGAGCGCCGCCAGCTGAGCCGGCTCCGCCGCTGGGGCACGGTCGGCGCCCTGCTGCTGATGCTGGGTACCGGCTCGTCCTACGGAGCAGCGACCCCCATCCCGAACCCCGTGGACGGTCTGCGGGTGATCGGGCTGCTGTCCCGGATCGGGCCGGCCGCGCTGGCCTGCTCGTACGCCGGCATCGGGCTGATCGTGCTGAGCTGGGTGCTGATCGGCCGGCTCGCCGCCCCCGGGCGCAGTCGTCGGCTGTCCCGCAGCCAGCTCAGCCACACGCTGGCGATGTGGGCGGTGCCGCTTGCTGGTCACCCCGCCGCTGTTCTCCCGCGACGTGTACTCCTACCTGGCCATCGGCTCGATGATGGTCACGGCTTCAACCCGTACGACTCCGGCCCTTACGACGTCGCTCGGCGACTCCGACCCGTACGCCCACCAGGTCGACGTCCGATGGCAGCACACCGCGAGCCCGTACGGCCCGGTCTACCTGCTGATCGCCCAGGCGGTGGTCGCGGTCGCCGGCGACAACTCGTTGTCGGGCGTGCTGCTGCAGCGGGTGGTCGAGTTGATCGGCGTCGCGATGATCGTCTGGGCGCTGCCCCGGCTGGCCCGGATCTGCGGGTTCGACCCGGTGGCGGCGCTGTGGCTCGGAGCCCTCAACCCGCTGGTGCTGTTCCATCTGATCGGCGGCGGGCACAACGAGGCGTTGATGCTGGGCGCGATGCTGGCCGGGATGGTGATCGCCTGGGAGCGGTCGTTGATCGGCGGCGTCGTACTGATCACCCTGGGCGTCGGGATCAAGGCGACCGCCGGGATGACGCTGGCCTTCCTGGTGATCATGCTGGCGCTGCGGGCCGGTGGCCGATGGCGTGACCTGATGCGCTGCGGTGTCCAGGTCGGTGCCATCGCGGTCGGTGACTTTCGCCGCCTTCACCTGGGTCTGCCGGGGTGGGGTTCGGCTGGGTGGCCGCGCTCAGCGCGCCCGGCTCGGTGCGCTCGTTCCTGTCCGTCTCGACCACGCATGGGCGTCGGCGCCGGCAGACTGGTCTGCTGCTCGGGCTGGGCGATCACACCCAGGCGGTGCTGGACGTCATGCAGCCGGTCGGCACGTTGATCGGGTCGGTCATCGCGATCGCGATCATGTGGCAGTGCTGGCAGCGCCGGATCAACCCGATCCTGGGGCTCGGGATGGCGATGGGCGCATTCGTGCTGCTGGCGCCGGTGATCCAGCCCTGGTATCTGCTCTGGGCCGCGCTGCCGCTGGCGGCGTCGACGGCCGACCCGCGCTACCGGACGGCCACGATCTGGCTGACTGTGCTGTTCTCGGTGACGATCATGCCGAACGGTGCGACCATCCCGGTCTACGTCATCGTGCAAGCCGTGATCGTTGCAGCGGTCGTCGTGGGCGCCGTGTTCGTGGCGCTCCGCCGGTCCGGCCTGCCACGGACGCATGCGGCTCCGCCCGGTTCGACTCCGTCGGACACCTTCGGCGTCGACCCGGTCGGCCCCGCTGATACCAAGGACACATCCGGCGGCGTGGGGCCTACCGGTCCGGCCGCATATCCTCGGCGCTTGTGACGCACCCGCCCGAGTCCCGACCTCGCAACGCCGCTCAGGAGCGGCCGCTGCCGGACCCGGACGCGACGGAACAGCCGATCGGCGCGCCGAGGCCGGCCGCTCGGCGCGACCGCCGGCCATCGTTGTCGACGGGTTGGTCCGGCGATTCGGTTCGCTGCGCGCCGTCGACGGCCTGTCGTTCTCGGTGCCGCGCGGATCGCTGGTCGCGCTGCTCGGACCCGAACGGCGCCGGGAAGACCAGCACCTTGGACGTCTGCACCGGATTCTCCCGACCGGACGCCGGATCGGTGAGGGTGCTCGGCCTGGATTCATGGCGGCACAGCGCCGCCCTCCGGCCGCGGATCGGCGTGATGCTGCAGGCCGGCGGCGCTCATGCGGCGGCACGGGCCGGCGAGATGCTCGAGGTGATCGCGCGGTGCTCGGCCCGTCCGCTGGACACCGGCTTGGCTGTTGGAAACCCTCGGGCTGCAGGATGCGGCCCGCACCCCGGTGCGCCGGCTGTCCGGTGGCCAGGTGCAGCGACTCAGCCTGGCGATGGCGCTGGTCGGTCGGCCCGAACTGCTCTTCCTCGACGAGCCCACCGCCGGGATGGATCCGCAGGCCCGTCACCTGGTGTGGGACCTGCTGCGGGCGGCCCGCGCGGACGGCATCGCGATCCTGCTGACCACCCATCTGCTGGACGAGGCCGAACTGCTCGCCGACCGGGTGGTGATCATCGACCACGGGCGGGTGGTCGCCGACGGCACGCCCGCCGAGCTGACGGGCGGGGCCGCCGGTCAGCTGCGCTTCGCCGCCACCGCCGGCCTCGACGTCGAACTGCTGCGGTCGGCATTACCGGACGGCTTCGCGGTCCAGGAGACCTCGAGCGGCAGGTATCTGGTCGAGGGCGACATCCTGCCGTCGACGGTGGCGACCGTGACCTCGTTCTGTGCGCGGGTCGGCGTCATGCCGGGCGATCTGCAGGTCGGCCGCCGCTCGCTCGACGATGTGTACCTGGAACTGACCGGTAAGGGGATCCGAACATGACGTCACCCCCGGCTCCGGCCTGGCAGCAGCAGTTCCCGCCCGGCACGTTCGCCGCTGATCCGGCTCCCGCACCGCCGCTGCGACGGATCACCGCCACCGCTGGTCTCGAACTCCGGTTGACACTTCGCAACGGCGAGCAACTGCTGCTGGCGATGGTCATCCCGCTGCTCGCGCTGATCGGCGGAACGCTGATCACCGTCGTCAGCCTGCCCGAGCCCCGGATCGATGCGGTGGTTCCCGGTGTGCTGGTGCTGGCCGTGCTGTCGTCGGCCTTCACCTCGCAGGCGATCACCACCGGGTTCGACCGGCGGTACGGGGTGCTGAAACGGCTGGCGGCCGCCGGAGTCGGCCGGTCACAGCTGATCGCGGGCAAGTGCGGGGCGACACTGCTGGTGATCGCGGGCCAGTGCGTGGTTCTCGGCGCGGTCGGTGTGCTGATGGGCTGGCGACCGAACGGCAATCCACTATGGGTGCTGGCCATCATCCTGCTCGGCACGGCCGCTTTCATCGGGCTGGCGCTGCTGATCGGCGGGACGCTCCGCGCGGAGGCGGTGCTGGCCGTCGCGAACCTGATCTGGCTGGTTTTCGTGATGGTCGGCGGCATCATCGTGCCGCTGGACCAGTCACCCGCCGCGCTGCAGACGATCGGCGAACTCACCCCGGCCGGCGCCATGTCGGAGGCGCTCCGGGCGGTTCTGCAGGACGGTACGGCGCCGCCGCTGGCGGCCATGGTGATCCTGGCGGCATGGACAGCGGTCGGCTGGGCGGCCACCGTACGGTGGTTCCAATGGCAATGACGACCACCTCCCGAGACGCGGCGCCCATCGACGGGCGGCCGTGGTGGCGGCGTTCACCCTCACTCCGGCTGCAGCGGATCTTCGCCTGGGCGGCGGTGCTGACCAACGGCGGGATCGCCGTCACCGGTGCGACGGTGCGGGTGACCGGCTCCGGGCTCGGCTGCCCCACCTGGCCGGAATGCCATCCCGGATCCGTGGTGCCGGTCAGCAGGGCCGACCTCTCGGCGTTCCACCAGGCCATCGAGTTCGGCAACCGGACGCTCACCGGGGTCGTGCTGATCGCGTCGCTCGGCACCTTCCTGCTGATCTGGCTGGCCCGGCCCGCGCGACCGGGCTGATGTGGCTGGCCGCCTGTCCTGCCGCTCGGGGTGCTGTTCCAGGCGGTCTGGGGCGGGATCACGGTGCTGACCGGGCTGGCCTGGTGGACCGTCGCGCCGCACATGCTGGTCTCGCTGCTGCTGTTGTTCGTCGTCGATCGTGGTGCTGGTCCGGCTGCGGCGAGACCGACGATCCCCCGGTGCGCCGTCGTGCCGCGACCGCTGCAGGTGCTGACCTGGGCCACCGTCGGCGTGCTGGTCGCGCTGTGCGTCGCCGGCACCCTGGTGACGGCGGCCGGGCCGCACGGCGGGGACGACGCGACCCCGCGACTGGACCTGCCGGTGCGGGCCCTCGCGCAGGTGCACGCCGACCTGATGTTCGCCTACCTCGGCCTGCTGGTCGCCATGACGGTCGGCTTCCTCGCGGTCCGGGCGCCGCGCCGGCTGCTGGTCCGGCCGTGGGTGCTGGTCGCGGTCACCGCCGCCCAGGGGCTGATCGGCCTGGTGCAGTACGCGACCGGTGTGCCCGAGGCGCTGGTCGTCGCGCACGTGCTCGGCGCGGTGCTACTGACCGCCGCGGCCGCCGCGCGTGGCGCTGGCGACCCGCACCCGTGGTCCGGCGCCCGGCCCGGCTCAGCCGATAGCCGGGCGGCCGAAAGTGCAGACAGCCGCACGGTCACGGGGTGCACGGTCGACGCGCTCGACACGTAGAGCTGACGACCCACCGATCCCGCTGCCTGCAGCGCGGCGGTGGTATCGGTGGCCTCATCTGCCACGCCGCCGGTTCGCTCGTGCCTGCCTTCCACACCTTGAACCGGAGCGTCGTCGGTGCGGTACCGGTGACCTGGAATCGGGCCGTGACCGAACCCCCGCCCGCAACCGTCAGGCCGCTGGGCACGGTCTCGGGCTTGAGTGTCACGGCGGTGCTGGTGCCGGTCAGTGCAAGCACCCGTATCCCGACCGAGCCGTCCGCTCGAACCCGGGCTCGCCCTGGTACTCCAGGTTCGTGCCGGCCCGCCGGCCGATGAGCGTGACGTAGGTGCCGTTGCCGGTCGCGATCGCACTGGTCGCGAAGGTCAACCTGAAGTCGGTATCGGTCGACGAGACCGTCTGTAGGACAACGGAGTCGGTTTCCCCGGCTTTTGCCGTCATGGAGCCGGATCCGCCGCCGACGGAGTACTTCGAGGTCAGCCCGCTCACCGTCCAGGCACCGCCCTTGTCGGCCGAACCCCAGCCCGCGGACAGCGTCCGTGCGAAGGAGTCGACGGCGAACGGCCCGCTCGGCGCCGCCGCCGGTGTCGCAGTCCTGGTGGCGCCCGCGGCGGCCCCGGCGTTGTCGGTGACGGTCAGCGCAACGGGGTAGGAACCGGCAGCGGCATAGGTGTGCGAGCTGGTGACACCCGTCCCGGTGGCCCCGTCTCCCCAACTCCAGTCGTAGGACGCGATGGAGCCGTCGGGGTCGGTCGATCCGGCGCCGCTGGCTGTGCACACCAGCTGTGCGCAGCTCACCGCGGCGACCGCGGACGGCGGCATGTTCGCAGCTCCGCCGGTGACGGTGACGAGATGCGACACGCTCGACGTCGTGCCCCGGTTGTCCGTCACCGTCAACGTGACGGTGTAGGACCCTGCCGCGGCATAGGTATGGCCACCGATCGCCCCGGAGCCGGTCGTACCGTCACCCCAACTCCAGGCGTAGGACGCGATACTGCCGTCGGGATCAGCCGACCCGGCGCTGTCCGCCGAGCAGTCCAGCAGCGTGCAGGCGGTCGTGAACACCGCGGACGGCGGCTGATTCGTCGGCCGCGCGGAGAAGTCCCGGAAGCGCAGCACGACCGGGCTGACGGTCGAGCTGCTCGACAGGTACGGGTTGACGCCGACCGATCCAGGTGCCTGGAGGGCGGCGAACGAGTCGGTGGCGCTCAGCTGCCAGGCGGCCGGTTCAGTGGCCGCGGCCGCCCAGACCTTTGCCCTGATGGTGGTCGGGGCGGTTCCGGTGACCTGCAACCGGATCTTGGCCGCCGCACCGTTCGACATGGCCACCGCCGGCACCAGGATCTGCGGCTGCAGGACGGTTGCGGTCGTCGATCCGGCCAGGGAGGTCAGCAGCAGCCCGAGTTTGCCGTCGGCCCGGACCATCACCCTGGCGCCGTACTCGAGATTCACGCCGGCCCGCCGACCGATGATGGACAGGTACACGCCGTTGCCGGTCGGTAACCGGTCGACCGCGAACGTGGTCTGCAGATCGGTGTCGCTGCTGCTCACCGCGGGCAGCACCGCGGGGTTGGTCTGCCCGGCATTGACTGTGAGCGACCCGGCTCCGCCGCCGACCGCGGAGCTCGCCGAGGATCCGACCGTCCAGGTGCCACCGACGTCGGCGGCACCCCAGCCGCTGGTCCGGGTGCGGGCGAAGGAGTCGACGACGAAGGGTTGGCCGGGTGACGTCGTTGCCGTGATCACCTTCGAGATGGAGGCGCTGCGACCCAGGTCGTCGGTGACCAGCAGGGTGACGGTTCTGGCCCCGGCGGCGGCGAAGGAGTGCCGCGCCGTCACGCCCGTGGACGTCGTGCCGTCCCCCCAGTCCCAGGCGTAGGACACGATGGTGCCGTCCGGATCGGCGGATGCGCCGCCGTCGACCGAGCAGGTCAGCTCGACGCAGGAGCCGGAGAAGGCGGGCACGGGCGCCTGATTGGCCGGCGAAGTTGCCCAGATGTCCGTCACCGCACCGGCCGTCGCGCTGCTGCCCAGCGGCGGTAGGCCGTACATGTCCTGCAGGGTGCGCAGCACGTTGTAATGGGTGATCCGTTCCGAATACTGCCCGGCGCGGACGCCGGCACCGGCGAAAATGGTCGGGATGCGGTTCCCGGCCGTGTTGTCGTCCTCGTCGAAGGTGACGATCAACAAGCTGTTGTGGAGTTTCGCCCACTGCAGGTACCCATCGAAGCGGTCAAGCAGCCAGCTGTCCGCCTGGCCGATCGTGCCGTCGTGCATGTCGTTGAGCAGATTGGGGACGACGATCGACACCGTCGGCAGGGTCGCCCAGTCGGTGGGCAGGCTGGTGAGCGGCTGGTTGACGCTCGCCGGCAGGTTGGGGAAGTTCACCCACGGGTTGTGTTTGCGGGCGTAGCCGCCGGTGGCCTGGCAGCCGGTGTAGCCGGCACTGGGCATCGACTCGGAGTAGCCGGTGAAGGTCAGACCTGCGGCGATCAGCTGCGAACCGAGGTTCTCGGCGGCGAGGGTGTTGGGGCAGGTGTTGTCGACGACGCCCTGCTGCGATCCGGAGAACAACGCGATGTAGTTGGGTTGGCTGGGATGCGTGACGCCGTAGGACTGCGTCATCGAAGCCCCCTCGGCCGCCAGCGAGTTGATGTACGGAGCGGCGGGGTTGGGGATGATGCTGTCCGCCGAGTGGTTCTCCATGATCACCATCAGCACGTGGTCGTACCGCGGGACCGCGGTCGCGGCCACCGCGGACGGTGGCGCGACGGTGGCCCCGAGCACGAGCCCGGCGACGAGCAGCAACCCCACTGCGCTGGATGACGACGACCGTCGCATGTTGGCCCCCCGGCTCAGCGGGGCAGCCGATATGGCCACACCGTGCTGCGGAGCGTAGACCCCGGGTCGCTCGACGACTACTGTTTGCGCACTGTCAAATCCCTTCGGGGCCGTTCTGTCACTGTGTGTCGGGAGAGTCAGATCGAGCCGAGTCCCGGGGCGGGCGCGTTCGCCAGCACCTCCTCGTAGCGGGCCTGCCGAATGCCGTTCACCAGCGCGCGGGATTCCTCGCGGTCGCGGATCACCTTGGACACCACGACGGTGGCGAACATCGAACACAGGATGCCCATGCCGATGGTGTAGCGCTGCTGCACGGAGACCTCCAGCAGCCAGATGTTCGCCAGGTTCCACGCGGCGGTCGTCACCAGGAAGGCGACGGCCGCTCCGAAGAATGCCGACGTGTGCTCGTTGACCAGCTTGGGGTTGGACATGGCAGAACCTTTCGGGGTCGGTCGGACGGACCCGGGCACAGGGGTGCCCGGGACATGGGGTGCTCAGGGAGGTGAGGCGATCGAGCGGGCTCGAAAGGTGCGGTCAGCTGTCGGAGCGGCGCCGGGCCTGCCGGACCGGTGCCGCCGCCCGGCGGTGCTTGCTGCTGACGACCGCCTTGGAGAAGCTGTGCCGGCGACCGTCCATCTGGTGGACGCGCAGCACCTGCTCCAACTTGGTGTGGCGGATGCGGGCAGCCTGTTTGCTGATGCCCTGCGCGTCGCCGATCTCGCCGTAGCTGGGTTGCGGCACCGACGATCGGAGCGTGTGCACCGACTGGGCCTCGATGATGTCGAGGACGAGCCTGGCCTGCGAGATGAGCCGGATCTTGGTCAGCTCGAACTCGATTTCGCTGTCCGACGTCGGCGGCACCGCGGCCGCATCGGCCAGCAGCGTTGCGATGTAGTCGTACATCTCGTCGAGTTCCACGTCACAAACACTGCACCAGACAACGCGCGTTGTCAACGACAATTTAGATTGTCGCGCGGAACATTCGGGCGACGCCGTTCAGCGGCCGGTGCCGGCCATCCGCTCGCGGTCCTCGGGACTCGGGGCGATGGTCGCGGACAGTTCACGGTTCCAGCCGTCGGCGACGGGGATGCCGGCCTGTTCGCAGATCTCCGCGGCGATCTCGACGCTCGTGGTGAGGGCGTCGCCGAACGCACCGTCGTCGGCGACCACGACGATCCGGGCACCCACCCGGCCCAGGTAGTTGATCACCGCGACGCCCTTGCCGCCGTGCGCGGCGACGAAATCGCGCAGCTCGCCGACCTTCGCCTGATCCGATCCGGTCAACGCGGCTGTGCTGTGGTCGCCGGTGTCGGCTGAACCGGCCGGGGTGCTCACCCGGGCCAGCCGAGAGCCGGCATGGCGATGACCGAATCGACCGCCCAGGCCACCGAGACCCCGGTCAGGTACAGGTTCGAGAAGTGGAACAGCGTCATCGGTTTGGCGGTCGACCCGCGTAGCACCCGCTGGTGCAACAGGTGTGCCATCGCCAGGAACCACAGGCCGACCGGGACGGCGACGGCGGCGTAGATCCAGGATGAGGCCGGCACCAGAAGGAGCGAGCAGGCGACCATCGCCCAGCTGTAGAGCACGATCTGCCGGACGACCTCGCGCTCGGTGGCGACCACCGGCAGCATCGGGACACCGGCGGCGGCGTAGTCCTCCCGGTAGCGCATCGCCAGTGCCCAGGTGTGCGGCGGAGTCCAGAAGAAGATCACGCCGAAGAACACCCAGGCCGGCCACCCGATCGTCCCGGTCACCGCGGACCAGCCGATGATCACCGGCATGCACCCGGCCAGGCCGCCCCAGACGATGTTCTGCGACGTACGGCGCTTGAGCACCATCGAGTAGACGAACACGTAGAACAGGATCGCCACGACAGCCAGCACCGACGCCTGCCACGTCGTGGTCAGCCACAGCTCGACCGCGGCCAGGACGCCCAGCACGATGCCGAACACCAGGGCCGCCCTGGTGGACACCGCATGCCTGGCCAGCGGCCGCGCCCGGGTTCGACGCATCACCGCGTCGATATCGGCGTCGACGACGCAGTTCAGCGCATTTGCGCTGCCGGCCGCCAGGGTGCCGCCGACCAGGGTCGCGATGACCAGGGTGATGGGCGGAACACCGCGCTCGGCGGCGAACATCGCGGGAATGGTGGTGATCAGCAGCAGTTCGATGATCCGCGGCTTGGTCAGTGCGACGTAGGCGCCGACCCGCTCGCGAAGGCCGACGGCGGGTCGGTCATCAGGGGAAGCATCGGCGGCGCGCTGAGCAACCCGGGCCGCCGAGGCGGAAGACGCCAGCTCCGGCCCGTCCTGCTCGGCCGGGTCCGACCGCGATACGACTTCCACGTCACTCCTTCTCGACCTCGGGACGACCAGCCACGCAGACACCGGCCCGTCCGGTCGACGGTGTGGCAGACGCAGCCCGCAGTCATCCTATGTGGGCGACCCCGGCGCCGCCGTGACCGGGCCGTGCGGGCATTCCGCCCCGCGGTTCGGCCGTCTGGCACCGATCACGGCGACCCGCACACCGCGCGTTTGGTCCCCCATCAGGCGGTAACCCTGTCCGTACTACTGTTGACGTGCTGATCGCCTCCGGCGCTCGGTTGATCCGCACCCAATCAGACACGTTCCGCGATTGCCTCCGCGTCTGCTGTGGCGATCGCCCGCCCAGGAGGTCGCTCGCTCGTGACCATGTCAGCCGCCACTGCCGATATCGCCGCCCTCACAGCACCGCACGTGCCGGACGACTGGTCGGACGTCGACACCCGTGCGGTCGACACCGTCCGGATCCTCGCCGCAGATGCGGTGCAGAAGGTCGGCAACGGGCATCCCGGAACCGCGATGAGCCTGGCGCCGCTCGCCTACACACTGTTCCAGCGTGTGATGGATCACGATCCGACAGACCCGCACTGGGTGGGCCGGGACCGGTTCGTGCTCTCCTGCGGGCATTCCAGCCTGACGCTCTACATCCAGCTGTACCTGGCCGGCTTCGGTCTGGAGCTCGACGACCTGAAGGCGCTGCGGACCTGGGGATCGTTGACCCCGGGCCACCCGGAGTACCACCACACCAAGGGCGTGGAGATCACCACCGGACCGCTCGGGCAGGGCTTTGCGTCGGCGGTCGGGATGGCGATGGCGGCCCGCCGCGAGCGTGGCCTGTTCGACCCGGAACCGGCACCGGGTGAATCGGTCTTCGACCACTTCATCTACGTCATCTGCTCGGACGGCGATATCGAGGAAGGCGTCACCTCGGAGGCCTCCTCGATCGCCGGCCGCCAGGAGCTGGGCAACCTCATCGTCTTCTATGACCACAACGAGATCTCGATCGAGGACGACACCAACATCGCCCTGTCCGAGGACGTCGCGGCGCGCTACGAGGCCTACGGCTGGCATGTGCAGAAAGTCGAGGGCGGCGAGAACGTCGTTGGCATCCTGGCGGCCATCGAGGCCGCGAAGGCGGTTACCGACCGGCCCTCGTTCATCCAGTTGCGGACCGTCATCGGGTATCCGGCACCGAAGCTGATGAACACCGGCAAGGCGCACGGCGCGGCACTCGGCGACGAGGAGGTGGCCGCGGTCAAGAAGATCCTCGGCTTCGACCCGGACGCCACCTTCGAGGTCGACGACGTCGTCATCAAGCACACCCGGCAGGCCATCGACCGCGGCGAATCGGCGAAAGCGGCGTGGCAGCAACGCTTCGACGAGTGGGCTAAGGCCAACCCGGACCGCAAGGCGCTGTTCGACAGGCTGACCGCCCGCGAACTGCCCGATGGTTGGACGGACGCCTTCCCCAGCTGGGACGTCGACCCGAAGGGCGTGGCAACCCGCGCGGCGTCGGGCAAGGTGCTCAACGCCCTGGCCCCGGTGCTGCCGGAACTCTGGGGCGGCTCGGCAGACCTCGCCGAGTCCAACAACACGACGATGAGCGGTGAGCCGTCGTTCGGCCCCGCGGCGGCGAAGACCTCGCACTGGGATGCCCAGCCCTACGGCCGGACGCTGCACTTCGGCATCCGCGAGCACGCCATGGGATCCATACTCACCGGCATCGTCATGCACGGGCCCACGCGGCCCTACGGCGGCACTTTCCTGACGTTCTCCGACTACATGCGCGGCGCCGTCCGGCTGGCGGCCGTGATGGGCGCGCCCGCAACGTATGTGTGGACGCACGATTCGATCGGTCTCGGGGAGGACGGCCCCACCCACCAGCCGGTCGAGCACCTCGCGGCACTCCGGGCCATCCCGGGGTTGTCGATCGTCCGGCCCGGCGACGCCAACGAGACCGCCTTCGCCTGGCGGGCGATTCTCGAGCGCCAGCACGACTGGTTCTCCGGCCCGGTCGGCATCTGCCTGACCCGGCAGGCGGTTCCGGTGCTGGAGGGCACCAAGTCCGACGGTGTCGCCAGGGGCGGCTACATCCTCGCCGACGCCGACGGCGACCTGCAGGTCATCCTGATCGCCACCGGTTCGGAGCTGCAGATCGCGGTCGAAGCCCGAAAGACCTTGCAGGAGCAGGGCATCGGCACCCGCGTGGTCTCCATGCCCTGCCTTGACTGGTTTCAGGCGCAGGACAGCAGCTACATCGAATCGGTGCTGCCGTCGGCCGTCACGGCGCGGGTCTCCATCGAAGCCGGCATCGCCCAGCCGTGGTGGCGCTGGCTCGGCGCCCATGGTCGGCCGGTCTCGCTCGAGCACTACGGCGCATCCGCCGATTTCAAGACGCTGTACAAGGAATTCGGCATCACGCCGGAGGCCGCCGTCGCGAACGCGAAGGACGCGCTGGCCGCCGCATCCGGCGGGGCCGGGCCGAGCACCGAGTCCAGCCCCGACCAACTGGCGCATGCGGGCACGGACACCGCAGGACCCGAACGCGCCGCACCGAACTGACCGACACCCGACCCCCCGGACACCGAAAAGGAAGCTGATCGCGATGACCACTCCCCAGAGCTCCAACAACCCGCTCGCCGATCTCTCCGAAGCAGGGGTATCGCTGTGGCTGGACGACCTGTCCCGCCAGCGGCTGCACTCGGGCAACCTCAAGGAACTGATCGCGGACAAGCACATCGTCGGGGTCACCACGAATCCCTCGATCTTCCAGGCGGCGCTGAAGGACGGCGCCTCGTACCAGAAGCAGCTCGATGAGCTGGCCGCGCGCGGCGCCGGGGTCGACGACGTCGTTCGCGAGGTGACCACCGACGACGTCCGGGACGCCTGTGACCTGTTCACCGCCACCTTCGAGTCGTCCGGGCACGTCGACGGCCGGGTGTCCATCGAGGTCGACCCGAGGCTCGCCCACGACACCGAGGGAACGGTCGCACAGGCGCAGGAACTGGCCAAGATCGTCGACCGGCCGAATGTGCTCATCAAGATCCCGGCGACGCTGGCAGGGCTACCGGCGATCACCGCGGTGACGGCGGAGGGCATCAGCGTGAATGTCACGCTGATCTTCTCGCTGGGGCGGTACGCCGCCGTGATGGACGCCTACCTGACCGGGTTGGAGCAGGCCAAGTCGAACGGCCACGATCTCACCCAGATCCATTCCGTCGCTTCGTTCTTCGTGTCCAGGGTGGACAGCGAGATCGACAAGCGACTCAAGGCGATCGGGAGCCCCGAGGCGTCCTCGCTGCTCGGCGAGGCCGCGATCGCGAACGCCCGGCTGGCCTACCAGGCCTACGAGCAGACCTTCACCGGCCCCCGCTGGGAAGCACTCGAGGCGGCCGGCGCCACCAAGCAGCGGCCGCTGTGGGCCTCGACCGGCGTGAAGGATCCGGCGTACGACGACACCCGCTACGTGGTCGAGCTCGTTGCGCCCGGAACGGTCAACACCGCGCCCGAGAAGACGATCGACGCCGTCGCCGATCACGGCGTCATCCGCGGCGACACGGTGCACGGGACCTACGGCGCGGCCTCGGCGACGTTCAGCGCACTCGAGGCGGTGGGCGTCGACCTGAACGACGTCTTCGAGGTCCTGGAGACCGAGGGCGTGGAGAAGTTCGAGCAGGCCTGGGGCGAACTGCTGGAGTCGGTCAGCCAGGAACTGGCCAAACACTCCAAGGGCTGACGCGGCAACGCCGAATCGACAATGCTTCGGTGTAGACAGGCGGAGCACCACCCGATCGGCTCGCGCATTCTGACTTGAGAGGACTCGGCTTCCATGGCTCCCACGGCGCTGAACCCGTTACGCGATCCCCGCGACAAGCGGTTGCCCCGCATCGCCGGACCGTCCGGGATCGTGATCTTCGGCGTCACCGGAGACCTGTCACGCAAGAAGCTGATGCCGGCGATCTACGACCTGGCGAACCGGGGGCTGCTCCCTCCCGGTTTCGCCCTGGTCGGCTTCGCCCGCCGGGACTGGGCCGACGAGGACTTCAGCAGGGTGGTCCACGACGCCGTCCGGGAGTACGCGAGAACGCCCTTCTCCGAGGAGGTCTGGCGGCATCTGGCGGAAGGTTTCCGGTTCGTCCAAGGCGCCTTCGACGACGACCAGGCGTTCGACCACCTGGCCCAGACGCTCACCGATCTCGACCGCATCCGCGGCACCGGCGGTAACCACGCGTTCTACTTCTCGATCCCGCCGGGCGCGTTTCCGCTGGTGCTGCAACAGCTCAAGCGGTCGGGGCTGTGCGAGCCGAAGGGCGAGGAGTGGCGCCGGGTCGTCATCGAGAAGCCGTTCGGGCAGGACCTGAAGTCGGCGGTCGAACTGAACTCGCTGGTGAACGACGTCTTCCCGTCCGAATCCGTGTTCCGGATCGATCACTATCTCGGCAAGGAGACGGTGCAGAACCTGTTGGCGCTGCGGTTCGCCAACCAGCTCTACGAACCGATCTGGAACAGCAACTACGTCGACCACGTGCAGATCACCCAGGCCGAGGACATCGGCGTCGGCGGCCGCGCGGGCTACTACGACGGCATCGGTGCCGCCCGGGACGTCATCCAGAATCACCTGCTGCAGTTGATGGCGTTGACCGCGATGGAGGAGCCCGTCGCCTTCGACCCGACGGATCTCCGCAGGGAGAAGGTCAAGGTGCTGTCCGCGGTCCAGCTGCCCAAGGATCTGAGCACCGGCAGCGCCCGCGGCCAGTACGCGGGCGGCTGGCAGGGCGGTAGCAGGGTGCTGGGTTACCTCGAGGAGGACGGCATCTCCAAAACGTCCACCACCGAGACCTACGCCGCCGTCAAACTGCTGGTGGAGAACCGGCGGTGGGCGGGTGTGCCGTTCTATCTGCGCACCGGGAAACGGATGGGCAAGCGGGTCTCGGAGATCGCCGTCGTCTTCAAAAGAGCTCCGCACCTTCCGTTCTCACACAACGACACCGAGGAGCTCGGGTCGAACATGCTGGTCATCCGGGTGCAGCCCGATGAGGGCGTGACGATCAGGTTCGGCTCGAAGGTGCCCGGCCCGGCGATGGAGGTCCGGGACGTGTCGATGGACTTCTCGTACGGGCAGTCGTTCACCGAGGCCTCGCCCGAGGCCTACGAACGATTGATCCTCGACGTCCTGCTCGGTGAGCCGTCGCTCTTCCCGCAGGACGAGGAGGTCGAGCTCTCCTGGAAGATCCTGGATCCGATCGAGAAGCACTGGGCACGCACCGCCGGCCAGCCCGAGCAGTACTTCCCCGGTTCCTGGGGTCCAGCGAGCGCGGACGCCATGATGGCCCGCGACGGCCGCGCGTGGCGGCGACCATGACCGCTCCTTCGGTCGGCGCAATGCCGTCGGTATCTCGAGCCGCAACGCACCTGGGGAGCCACCGGTGATCGTCGATCTGCCCACCACCAATTCGTCCAAGATCAACAAGACATTGGTGGACATGCGCGAGAAGGGCGGCTCGGTCGCGCTCGGCCGGGTGCTGACCCTGGTCATCGTCACCGAGGACGCCGCCACCGAGGATCCGATTGCCGCGGCCAATGCCGCATCGTTCGAGCATCCCTGCCGGGTCATCGTGGTCGCTCGTGGCTCCCGGCGCGCTTCTCCCAGGCTCGACGCCCAGATCAGGGTCGGCGGTGACGCCGGAGCCAGTGAGGTGGTCGTGCTGCGGCTGTACGGGCCGCTCGTCGACCACGCCGCCTCCGTCGTCGTGCCGCTACTGCTGGCCGATGCGCCGGTCGTCGCGTGGTGGCCCGGTGAGGCACCGGAGGTACCGGCCGAGGACCCGATCGGCAGGCTCGCCCAGCGGCGGGTGACCGACGCCGCGTCGGCCAAGCGGCCGGTTGCGCAACTGGCGAAGCGCCGGGAGTCCTACCGCCCGGGCGACACCGATCTCGCCTGGACCAGATTGACCCGGTGGCGGGGCTGCTGGCCTCGACCCTCGATCAGCCGCCGCACGACAAGGTCACGGCGCGGTCGTCGCCGGTTCAGCCGATTCGCCGTCGGCTGATCTGCTTGCCGCCTGGCTGGCGCTGGCTCTCAAGGTGCCGGTCGAGCGGGTGAAGGCACCGAGCAAGTCGGGGCCGGGCCTGCATTCGGTCGTCCTGAGCCGCAAGGCCGGGGACATCAGCCTGGTCCGGCCGCAGACCATCACGGCCGAGTTGAAGGTGGGTGGTCAGCCCGAGCGTCGCATCGCCCTCCCCCGGCGCGGCCTGCGGGACTGCCTGTCCGAGGAACTGCGCCGACTCGACGCCGACGACGTTTATGCCGAGGTGCTCACCAAGGGGATGTCCCTGGTGGCCAAGTACGCGGATGCGAAGACATCGTCCGGGACGAAGAGCGGCACCCGCGCCTCGACCGCGAAGACGGCGCCGTCACGGCGCACTCCGGCAAAGGCCGCGGCCGGCGATCCGGCACCGGACCGGGAGGAGGTTGCGCAGAGCGCCGTCGCAGCCTCCGAGGGACCGTCCGATGCGCCCGGCGGCACCGAGGAGATGACGTCCGCGGGTTCCGATGCGCCCTCCGCCACCGCTACGTCAGGCCCTGACGCCGCGGGCCGGGCACGTGCCCGGCGGACGCCGCGCGGTACCTCGGGCGGAGCCGGCACCGGACCGACCCGCCGCCGCAGTGCCGCCCGGAAGTCGGGGTCGTCGTGACGCCCGAGGTGGTGATCCACGGCTCTGCGGACCTCCTGGCCGCGACGACGGCCGCACGGTTGGTGACCAGGCTCGTCGACATCCAGTCGTCGGGCCGGATTCCCGCGATCGCGCTGACCGGCGGCGGGGTCGGGACCAGCGTGCTGGCACACCTGAACGCGTCACCGGCGCGGGATGCGGTCGACTGGAGCCGGGTCGAGATCTTCTGGGGCGACGAACGTTTCGTGCCCGCCGCCGATCCGGACCGCAACGAACTGCAGGCCAGGAAGGCCCTGCTGGATCATGTCGGGCTCGATCCCGCGCGAGTGCACCCCATGGCGGCGTCCGACGGTCCGTTCGGTCCCGACGTGGACGCGGCTGCGGCCGCGTACGCCGACCTCGTCGACGGCCGGGACGGGCTCGACCTCATCATGCTGGGGATGGGCGACGAGGGACACGTGGCATCGATCTTCCCGGAGTCGCCCGCGGTCTACGACACCCGACCTGCGGTCGCCGTGCGGAACTGTCCCAAGCCGCCACCGACCCGGATCTCGCTGACGCTGCCCGCAATCCGGCGGGCGACCGAGGTGTGGATCATCACCGCGGCTGCCAGCAAGGCCGGTGCGGTGGCGATGGCACTGGGTGGCGCCGGTGAGGTGGCGCTGCCCGCCGCCGGGGCGATCGGCAGGGCGCGGACGTTGTGGCTGCTGGATCGAGCGTCGGCGTCGGCGTTGCCCGCAGGTATTTCGCGCTCACCGGTGTCCTGAGACGCTCACCACAACGGGTGGGCCCGTCATCCCGCCGACTTCGACTGCTCGCTAGCGTAGGTCCACAGCCCGCCGCAGTCGCGCCCGCCGGCGTTGCGGCCGGCAGCTGGATCAATCAGTGCTGGTGCCGTCACCTGACGGTGCGAGAACCCATCTCAAGGAGGAGATCGCATGAGTAAGCAGCCGGTCACGGTCACGGTTACAGGGGCAGCGGGTCAGATCGGATACGCCCTGCTCTTCCGCATCGCATCCGGCGCCATGCTGGGACCGGACACCCCGGTCAAGCTGAACCTGCTGGAGATCACTCCTGCGCTGAAGTCTGCCGAGGGCACCGCGATGGAACTCGACGACTGCGCCTTCCCGCTGCTGGCCGGCATCGACATCACCGATGACCCAAGGGTCGCCTTCGACGGCACGTCCGTGGCGCTGCTGGTGGGAGCCCGGCCGCGCGGCCCGGGCATGGAGCGCGCAGATCTGTTGCAGGCCAACGGCGGCATCTTCAAGCCACAGGGCGAGGCGATCAATGCCGTTGCGGCCGATGACGTCCGGGTGCTGGTCGTCGGCAATCCGGCCAATACCAATGCGCTCATTGCCCAGACCCACGCCCCGGACGTTCCCGCAGAGCGATTCAGCGCGATGATGCGGCTGGACCACAACCGGGCACTGACCCAGGTCGCCAAGAAGCTCGGCGTCGGCGTCACCGAGATCCGGCACATGACCATCTGGGGCAACCACTCGGCCAGCCAGTACCCGGACCTGTTCCATGCCGAGGTCAACGGCAAGCCCGTCGCCGATCAGGTCGAGAGCGCCTGGCTCCGGGACACCTTCATCCCCACTGTCGCCAAGCGCGGCGCCGCCATCATCGAAGCCCGCGGTGCATCGTCGGCGGCCTCGGCGGCCAATGCCGCCATCGACCACGTGCATTCCTGGGTGCTGGGGACACCGGCCGATGACTGGGTGAGCGCGGGCATCGTCTCCGACGGCTCCTACGGCGTGCCGGCGGGCCTGATCTCCGGGTTCCCCGCCACCTCGACGAACGGTTCCTGGGAGATCGTCCAGGGGCTGGACATCGACGACTACTCGCGCGGCAAGATCGATGCGTCGGTGGCGGAGCTGGTCGAAGAGCGCGACGCCGTCAAGGGTCTCGGGCTGATCTGAGCCGCGCACTGGCCGGAGTTCAGAACAACGTCCGTGGTCACGGCGCAACCTGCATTGGGGGTGCGCGGCGACCACGGACGTTGTTGTGTCTGTGGCCGGACGTGTCGGTGCCCGGATATGTGTTTGGCCGGACCGGTCAGATCTCGTCGGGCACCGGCGCGCTCGCGCCGGTCAGCGTCATCAGGACCTCGTCCAGCTCATCCGGTGCGGATCAGCACTTCGCGGGCCTTCGAGCCCTCGGACGGCCCGACGATGCCGCGGGTCTCCATCAGGTCCATCAGCCGGCCCGCCTTGGCGAAACCGACCCGAAGTTTGCGCTGCAGCATCGAAGTCGAGCCCGAGCTGCGAGGTGACCACCAGGTTGATCGCCTCGATCAGCAGGTCCAGGTCGTTGCCGATGTCGGGGTCGACATCCTTGGCGGCGTCGGCCTTTGCCGCCGTCACGCCCTCGTTGTAGTCGGGCGCGGCCTGCGACTTGGCGTACTCGACGACGGCGTGCGATCTCGGCGTCGCTGACGTAGGCGCCCTGGATCCGGATCGGCCGGGACTGCCCCATCGGCAGGTACAGCCCGTCGCCCATGCCGATCAGCTTCTCGGCACCCGGCTGGTCCAGGATGACCCGGGAGTCGGTCAGCGACGACGTGGCGAACGCCAGCCTGGACGGCACGTTGGTCTTGATCAGCCCGGTGACGACGTCCACCGACGGCCGCTGGGTGGCGAGCACCAGGTGGATGCCGGCCGCCCGCGCCTTCTGGGTGATCCGGACGATCGCGTCCTCGACGTCGCGGGGCGCGGTCATCATCAGATCGGCCAGCTCGTCGATGATCCCGAGGATGTACGGGTAGGGCCGGTACACCCGCTCCGAACCGGGCGGCGTGACGATCTCGCCGTTGATGCACCTTCTTGTTGAAGTCGTCGACGTGCCGGACACCGTGCGCGAGCATGTCCTGGTACCGGTGCTCCATCTCCTCGACCAGCCAGGCCAGCGCGGCGGCGGCCTTCTTCGGCTGGGTGATGATCGGCGTGATCAGGTGCGGGATGCCTTCGTACGGCGTGAGTTCCACCATCTTCGGGTCGACCAGGATCATCCGGACCTCGGCCGGCGAGGCGCGCTGCAGCAGCGACACCAGCATCGAGTTGACGAAGCTGGACTTGCCCGAGCCGGTCGCGCCGGCCACCAGCAGGTGCGGGGTCTTGGCGAGATTGGCGGTGACGAAGTTTCCCTCGACGTCCTTGCCGAGCCCGACGACGAGCGGGTGGTGATCGGTACGCGCGGCGGGCGCGGCGAGAACGTCGCCCAGCCTGACCATCTCGCGGTCGGAGTTCGGCACCTCGATGCCGACCGCGGACTTGCCGGGGATCGGCGCCAGCAGCCGGACGTTGTCGGTGGCGACGGCGTAGGCGATGTTCCGGGTCAGCGCGGTGATCTTCTCGACCTTCACGCCGGGCCCGAGTTCGACCTCGTACCGGGTGACCGTCGGGCCGCGGGTGAACCCGGTGACGGCGGCGTCCACGTTGAACTGCTCGAGCACGCCGGTGATCCGCTCGATCATGTCGTCGTTGGCGGCGACTGCGGACCTTCGGCGGCGCACCGAGTTTCAGCAGTTCCGCCGGCGGCAACTGGTAGGCATCCCCGCGGCCATCCCTGCCCATCTGGTCCAGGCGCAACTGGGTCGGCTCGGTGACCTGCGTGCCCGCGTCGGGGTCGGGCACGGCCGGGCGCACCACCCGCGCTCGACCGGCGCGCTGCCCAGCAGCGGGGGTGGCCGGCTGCGTCGTCAGCGGGGTGGTGGGTGCACCGGCATCGACGACGCCCGTGTCCGGGTCCGCAGCGTCGGCGTTGGCGGCCTGCCGGCGGCGGGCCGGCCTGCGCAGTCTCGTGGTGGCAGCCAGGTCGGCGTCGGTATCGAGCGAGACCTCGCCACCGGTGCGGTAGTCCTGCGGGTCCGGATCCCCGTCCGGCCCGGCCCTGCCTTCGCGCAACCGAGCCCAGTTGTCCCGGATCCTGTTGGGCACCTCGACCAGCGGCACGCCGGAGATCAGCAGAACGCCGAAACCGCCGAGCAGCACCAGCAGCAAAATGGCGGGCACCGTCGTCACGCCGATGGAGAGCGGCTGACCGACGAGCCAACCGACGGTGCCGCCGGCGTCCATCCGCAGGCCGATGGAGTCCGCCGCGCCGTCAGGAAGGTTGTTGGCGTGCAGCACGTGCAGGATGCCGGCGACCGAGAGGGTGACGGCCGCAGTCCCGACGATCCGCCGGCTCCGGTGCTCCGGGTCAGGTTCGGTCCGCATCAGGACCACAGCAACGACGACGAGTGCGATGGGGAAAACGACGGCGATCGCGCCGATCCAGACCCGCACCGCGTCATCGGCGAGACCGCCCACCGGACCGGCGGCCTGCAGCCACGTCCCGAGCGCACAGACGACGGCCAACGCAATGAGCCCGAAGGCGATGCCGTCCCGGCGGTGGACCGCGTCGATGTCACGGGTCGCTGCCGCACCCCGGCCGATGGCCCGCACGAGGCCGCCGAGCCAACGGGCGGCCACCAACCAGAGCCGCTTGAGCCCGCGACCGATGCCCTTGACGGCGGTGACGAGCGGCGACGGCTCGTAAGGCTGTGGGGTTGTGGAGCGCGCTGTGCTGCCGGATCCGCTCCGTGCACCGGTGCGCGCGGGCGCCCGGGTGCCGCCGCTCCGTGGAGCGCCCGCCTTGGATCCCGAACCCCGGGCCGGCGCCCGGCCTGCCGTACGCGGCTCGGCGCGCCCTCCGGATCGGGAGTTGGCGCGCGGGGGTGGAGCGGACGTCTTTCCGGCCATGGCCAGCACGCTATCCGTTCCGTCCCAGGAACCCCACCCGCCACACCGGCTCCGGGCCGGCCGCCGGGTTTGGGCCCGGTCGTCCAGGGGCATTGGACAGGCGGACGGGCGGACCGATCGGCCTTGACCGAATCGGCGAAGGGCGGGCGCAGATGTCGACCAGCGAACCAGGCGCGTACACAGAGCGCGGCGATCGCGCCGAGGCCGCGGCGTACCACGGCGGTGGCGTGTACAGCGGCGGGGAGTTCGCCGGAGGTGACGTCGGGCGGTACGACCGCGAGGAGCTCGACACTGACAGCACCGGCACGGACGGCAACGCTTCCGGCAACACCACCTCCGGCAACACCAAGCCCGAGCGGACCGCTTCGGGCGACGGCTCCGGGCCGGATGCGACCGGGAGCGACCTACCGGGCGGCGTCTGATGGCCCTTCGCATCGAGGACTACGCGCTGCTCGGCGACACCCAGACGGCCGCGCTCGTCGGGCGTGACGGATCCATCGACTGGCTGTGCTTCCCGCGATTCGACAGCGGCGCCGTCTTTGCGGCCCTGCTCGGCACCGAGCAGCACGGTCGCTGGCTGATCGCCCCGGACGCTCCGGTGACCGCCACCCGCCGGCGGTACGAGGGCGAGAACCTCATTCTGGAGACGGAATTCGACACCGCCGACGGCACCGTGCGGCTGATCGATTTCATGCCGCCGCGGGGTGAGGCCCCGGATGTCGTCCGGATCGTCGAGGGGGTATCGGGACAGGTACGGATGCGCATGCACCTGCGGATGCGGTTCGACTACGGCCGGGTGGTGCCCTGGGTGCGGCGCGAGGACGGTGCTCTGGCCGCGGTCGCCGGGCCCGATTCGTGTTGGCTGCGAACACCCGTGGAGACGCGCGGCGAGGATCTGGCCACGGTCGCTGAGTTCCTGGTGGAGCCCGGGGATCGGGTGCCGTTCGTCCTCACCTGGCGCGAATCCCACGCCAGCGCACCGGTCCCGATCCACGCCGATCATGCGCTACGCGACACCCGGGAGTACTGGGCCGGGTGGCTGGCGCACTGCACGTATGACGGTCGTTGGCGCGACGCGGTGATCAGGTCGCTGATCACCCTGAAGGCACTGACGTACGCACCCAGCGGCGGCATCGTGGCGGCACCGACGACGTCGCTGCCGGAGAAGCTGGGCGGCGTGCGGAACTGGGACTACCGCTTCTGCTGGTTGCGGGACGCGACGATCACCCTGCAGGCCCTGATGTACGCCGGTTTCGAGGATGAGGCACGGGACTGGAGGCGATGGTTGCTGAGGGCGATCGCCGGCGACCCCGCGGAGGTCCAGATCATGTACGGGGTGGCCGGCGAGCGACGGCTGCCGGAGTACATCGCGGATTGGCTGCCCGGCTACGACGGCAACCCGGTGCGGATCGGCAACGAGGCGGTCGATCAGTTCCAGCTCGACGTGTACGGCGAGGTGATGGACGCGCTGTATCAGGCAAGGGCGACCGGGCTCAGTGGCGGGGCCAGCACCTGGGCACTGCAGAAAGCGCTGATGAGAATCGTCGCCGACCGGTGGCGCGAGCCGGACGAGGGGATCTGGGAGGTTCGCGGCGGATCCCGGCACTTCACCCACTCCAAACTGATGGCCTGGGTGGCGGCCGACAGGGCCGTCCGCGGGGTCGAGAAGTTCGGTCTGGACGGGCCTTTAGAGCAATGGCGGAGTCTGCGGGCCGACATCGCCGCCGACATCCTCGAGCACGGGTACGACCCCGCACGCCGGACCTTCACCCAGTTCTACGGCTCCGCCGAACTCGACGCTGCACTGCTGATGGTGCCACTGGTCGGATTTCTGCCGATCGATGACGAGCGGGTGATCGGAACCGTTGCTGCCATCGAGAAAGAGTTGCTGGTAGACGGTTTCGTCCAGCGCTACACCCAGGACCACCGGACACGCACGGATGGTCTGCCGCCGGGTGAGGGCGCGTTCCTGGCCTGCACCTTCTGGCTTGCCGACAATTATTCGCTGATGGGGCGCCAGGCGGACGCCGAAGAGATCTTCGAACGGCTGTTGTCGTTGCGCAATGACGTCGGACTGCTGGCCGAGGAGTACGACCCCGCGGCCGGCCGGTTGGTCGGCAACTTCCCGCAGGCCTTCAGCCATGTTCCGCTGATCAACACCGCCCGTAACCTCTCACGCGCCGGCGGGCCGTCCCATCAGCGTGAGAAGACCACGGAGGCCGGCCGGGAGTCGGCGGCTGCAAAAGGTTGACCGCCGGGCCCGATTGCGATCGGTCCCGGTCACCCGGACCGGTGACAGACCGCCTCGAGATTGATGCCGTACGGATCGTCGACGAACGCGCCGTAGTAGTCGGCATGATATTCGGGGTGGACCCCCGGCGATTCCCGCGACGTGGCGCCGACCTGCAGGGCAGCGCGGTAAAAGGTGTCGACGTCGGCGCGGGAATCGACCGTGAACGCGACATGCATATTGGTTCCCACGGCGCCCTGGTCGATCAACCAGAAATAGGGTTTGACCTCCGCGAGGCCGAATCCGGTCATGGCCGGCTGATCCTTGCTGCCGTCGGGCGGGATCTCCAGCATCTTGGTGATGCCGATCGACGCCAGAATCGGCTCGTAGAACGCGACGGCGGTGTCGAGGTCCGGGACCGCGATGTTGAGGTGATCGATGCGTGATCCGGAGCGGTCGATCATGTTTTCTCCTTGAGGTGAGGTCATGACCAACCGTCACACGGGTCGCGGACAGGCAGTGTCCGCTACTTGCTGGGTTGTCTTCCGGTCTGCTCGATGCTGGGAACGCTCAATTGATCCGGCAGCGTCCAGGACGGCTCGGCGCCCGACCGGAAGGTCTCGGTGTCGACGATGACCGCCCGCACCTGGCGCATCAGCAGCGAGAAGAAGAGATCGCATTGCTCGTCGAGGGGCCGGTAGGGGCTCACGCCGACGATGAGAGCGCCCGCTGGGCCGACCTGCCCCCGCGGAGTCAGCGGGAGGACCAGGGCCTGATCAGGAGTGATCGGCCCGAGCGGACCGGCGGTCAGCAGTCCTGCCATACGGGTGCGCAAGCCACCCTCCAAAGCACCTCTTCCCGTCCTGACGACCAGCTCGGTTGCTCCGTCGAACGACGCGTCACCGGTTGCCCGCACGGAATCCTGAGCCATCCCGTAGTGAGCGACCCGGTCCCACGGTTGATCGGTCCCGCGCAGGCTGACCATGGCGAACGGGGCGGTCTCCCGATGGTGCGCCAGCACATCGACCACAGCGGCACACGTCTCTGCGGGGGTCCGGCCCTGAAGAACGGGAATCGCGCCCACGTCACGGACCACCTGCATCCGCCGCACACCGAGGACCTGTTCCGTGGTCTCCCGGGAGAGAATCACCTGGCCGAGAACGGCCCCGTCGCCGTCCCGGATCGGCGTCGAGGAAAAGGAGAAATAGCATTCCTCCGGGCAGCTCTTCTTCACCAGGATCAGCCGCTCGTCCGGATGGCCGCTCACGTCGTGATCGTGGAGAGTGTCCCGGCCGATACGAATTCGATCTGTCAGGCGCAAGGGACACTGGCGGGCCGCGAGACCGAGCGCGCGGGGATGTTGATCGGCGAGTTGGGCCGCGAAACTGTCGTTGTAGACGATGACGACGTCCGGCCCCCACATGATCAGCGTCGGCAAGGGCGAGTCCAGGCAGTACTGGATCGTCGACCTCAGCGGTGCCGACCACGATTCCACCCGCCCGAGCGAGGTCGTGGACCAATCCAGTTGGCGGCACAGGCCACGTATCTCCCCCGGGCCGGCAAAAAAACTCCTCGCTGAGTCCATCACCTGCCTCCAGCCCCGGTTGCGACGATCCTGAAAAGCAACAACACGACACACTCTATTCGCCCGGGCGCCCTGAAATCCCCCCAATTGGGCGTGCTGATGACCCCCGCGCGCACTTGGGTACCCCGCGAACGACATCGCGATCCCTGGGGCGGCACTCCAACGGGGAACCGGCCGGCTGCGGCGGCGACGGAACCGGCGGTTTCCGTGAAACGATGGAACCTGCAGTGGACCGGTCGGCACAGATCACCCGGGGGATGGTCGCTGGTGGACGAAGAACAGGTGGCCGTCGACGATGTCGGGAAGAATCGGGTAGCCGTTTCTGGAATGTTCCCCGCAATCGCGGACTATGCATTCCTGTCCGATTGCGAGACCAACTGCCTGATAGCGCCGTCCGGCGCGGTGGAGTGGATGTGCGTACCACGGCCCGACTCCGCCAGCGTCTTCAACACGATGATCGACCGGGGCGCCGGCGCTTTCCGGGTGGCGCCTTTCGGTGTCACGGTTCCGACCGCACGCCGTTACCTGCCGGGCACGCTGGTCCTCGAGACGACGTGGCAGACGCCGACCGGTTGGCTCGTCGTCCAGGACGCGTTGATCATGTCGCCCTGGCACAACACCGACGAACGCTCCCTGACACATCGTCGGACGCCGACCGACGATGACGCGGCGCACTGCCTGCTCCGAACGATCCGCTGCGTCAACGGCACTGTCGATCTTTCGGTCACCTGCGAACCCGTCTTCAACGATGCCCGAAAGGCGGCCCGCTGGCGATACCCGACGGACAGCTACACGGAGGTCGTCGCGACGGCGAAGGGCCAGCCGGCATTGCGACTGACCGGTTCGCTACGCCTGGGCGTGGAAGGACGCGCTGTCATCGCCCGCACCACGATGCGGCGCGGAGAAGTGCACCATGTCGCGTTGACCTATTCAGAGCTGCCGGCACCGGACGACACCGGTGAGGCACTGCAATGGCTCGAGCACACGAGCCAGTACTGGCGACAATGGCTGTCGCAGGGCAGATTTCCCGATCATCCATGGCGGAGTTACCTCCAGTCGTCGGCGCTGGCGCTCAAGGGTCTGACCTACGCGCCCACCGGAGCACTGCTCGCGGCGGCGACGACATCGCTGCCGCAAATTCCCGGCGGTGATCGGAACTGGGACTACCGATACACGTTCGTTCGGGATGCCACCTTCGCCCTGTGGGGTCTGTACACCCTCGGTTTCGATCGGGAGGCGAACGACTTCTTCTATTTCATCCACGACACCTGCCACGAGCATCCCGAGGATCTTCAGGTGATCTACGACATCAGAGGAGATCGGCCGCCGGGTGCCGCCCGGCTCGACCATCTGTCCGGCTACCAGAACTCGCAGCCGGTACGAATCGGCAACGACGTTGCGACCCACCATCAGTACGGACCCTCGGGCGCCCTGCTCGACTGCATCTACCTGCACACCCGGACGCGCGACCAATTGCCCGAGGAACTCTGGCCGCTCGTCATCGCGCAGGTGGAACAGGCGGCGGCTCATTGGGCCGAACCGGATCAGGGCATCTGGGACATCGGCGGCGCACCGCAGCAGTACACGGCCACGAAGATACTGTCCTGGGTGGCCGTCGACCGCGGTGTCCGGCTGGCGCGATTGCACGACTCGCACACGACCGCGGACAAGTGGCAGTTCATAGCGGACGAGATCCACGCCGACATCCTCCGCAACGGTGTGGACGAGAACGGTGTGTTCACCCAGTACTACGGCGCGGGCACCCTCGATTCGGCGTTGCTGCTCGCTCCCCTGTTCCGTTTCCTGGCGCCCGACGATCCGCGGATCCGGGCCACGGTACTGGCCATTGCCGACCGGTTGGGCGTCCACGGCCTACCTCGCAGGTACCAGACCGGCGGTCTGGATGACAATGTCGCGCCGGGTGACGATCTCGACGAACGCGAGCCACCCTTCCTGCTCTGTTCTTTCTGGCTGGTGTCTGCGCTCGCCGAAATCGGCGAGATCGACAGGGCGCGGGCGTTGTGCGAGAGGTTGCTCGCACACGCGTCACCACTGGGTTTGTACGCCGAGGCGCTCGACCCCGTCACCGGGCGGCATCTGGGCAACTACCCCCAGGGGCTCACCCACCTCGCGCTGATCAACGCCGTCACCCACCTGATCCGCGCCGAGCAGGCATCCCGGACGCACACCTTCTCACCGGCCAACCAGCGCACCGGTTGACTCTCGGGCAGCCGGGCGACGCAGGTTCGAGCCGTCACCCGACCGCGCCGGGGTGAAAATATCCGGACGAAACCATTGATAGGAAACCAGATGGTTTCCTATACTCGATCCGTGGAGACGGTGTTCCGGGCACTTGCCGACCCGACTCGGAGAGCGCTTCTCGACGCGCTCTTCGACCAGGACGGCCAGACATTGGTGGCGCTGACAGCTCCGCATGACATGACGCGGATCGCCGTCGCGAAGCACCTGCGACTGCTCGAGGAGGCCGGCCTGGTGGTGAGCCGTCGCCGCGGCCGGGAGAAGGTCCACTACCTGAACACGGTTCCGATCCGGCTCCTGCACGACCGCTGGGTCAGCAAGTACACCGAGCCCTGGGCCGCCGGCCTTGCCGGCCTGAAAGCGGAATTGGAGCAATCCATGGAAAAGGTCTTCGAGATCTATATCCGGACGACCCCCGAGCGGCTGTGGCAGGCCATCACCGACCCGGAGATCCGCGCGAAATACCACTTCGGCGCGCGCATCGCTTCGGAATGGACGACGGGCTCACGGTACGAGCTGACACATCCGGGAAACGACGGGCGGCTCGCCGAAGGCGAGAATCTCGTGGTGGAGCCGCCGCGCAGACTCGTGCAGACAATGCACATCCTGTGGAGCGAGGAAGCGGAACGAGAAGGCACGTCACGGGTCAGCTGGGACATCGAACCTGTCGGCGATTCGTGCCGGCTGACCGTGACCCACGACCAGCTCAGCGAGACGGCGCCGCCCGAGATCTACGGCGGTTGGCCGATGATTCTTTCCGGCCTGAAGACCTGGCTGGAAACCGGGGAAACGCTGACCACACCCGGCTCACTGATGTACGGAACGCCCTGAAAGGGGACAACGGCCTTCGGGCCGGCCCCATCACCCAACCCTGAAAGGAAAGCCATGCAGACGACCACCATCACCGACATCCGCACGATCGGAATCACCGTCGCCGATCAGGACAACGCCTTGGAGTTCTTCACCGGCATCCTCGGATTCGACAAGCGCCTGGACGCCCCGATCAGCCCGACCATGCGCTGGATCGAAGTCGCGCCACCGGGGGCTACGACGTCGATCGCGCTCGTCCGCGGCGCATCCGCGCCGACCGGCGGCACCGACACCGCCGTTCGATTCACCGTCCCGGACGTCACGGCCGAGCACGCCGCATTGCGGGAAAAGGAAGTGGTCGTCAGCGACATCATGCGCTGGGACGGCGTTCCGCCGATGTTCACCTTCGACGACCCCGACGGGAACCGGTTCGTCATCGTCGAGGGCTCCCGATGACCACGGATGGTGCGACTGTGGCTGCGAGCCAGCAGATTCCGATGAACAAGACGTTCACCGCAACCCTGCAGAAGAGCAGCGCCCGAGGCGGCTGGACATATGTCGTCACGGACTGGACTGCCGAGTTCTTCGGCACCCGCGGCCTGGTGAAGGTGCTCGGAACCGTCGACGGACAACCGTTTCGCAGTTCGTTCATGGCCCTCGGTGACGGCACGCACAAACTCCCGATCACCGCGGCGATTCGCGATCAGATCAACAAGGCCGCCGGCGACCGGGTGACGATCACGCTCAGCGCGCGACTGGGATGACCTACCGGTGGCGGCTGCGGCCCGGGGATCGCGCGTCACGAGACGCCTGATCCGGTCGTCCCGCTCCTGGACCGAAGGACAATCGGCCGGCCGGGTTGTCCGCATCGAGGTCGATCGCCTCAGCATTGATCACCTCAGCATTGATCACCTCAGCATTGATCACCTCAGCGGGCCGCAGCATCCACCACAGCATCATTCATGATGGCTGACGAGGCATCAGTCCTGTTGCACACCACCGTCCTTCCGTCCATCGTCAGGGCGCGCAAGCGTGCCCCGAACCAGCGAAACTGCCGTTTCAGCGACACTGCTGTTTCAGCGATGCTGCCGGATCAGCGATGCTGCCGGATCAGCGATCCGGGGGTCCGCGCTGCCGCCGCCATGCCCGCCCGGGCCGGCCCTGCCTGCGCCAGGGCCGGCCGCATCCGGCTCGGGCCGGCCGCACGGCCGACCACGGTCTTCTCCCGTTGACGGCGGCCGTCACGGCCAACCGCCGTGGCGGGGCAGGGCGAAGCTCTGCGGGTTCGCTCACGATGCCGTCGAAGTCAGCGCGCAGCCAGTCCTCGTCGTCACAGACCAACGCCCAGAAAAGGGCGTCCACGATCTCGAAACCGACGACTGCGTCGACCTTCTCAGCGTCGACCTTCTCAGCGTCGACCTTCTCCGCGTCGACCTTCTCAGCGTCGACAGCATCTGTGTGACCCATCGCTTCTCACCACCTGCCACGGTCATCGACGTACGGAGCTGATGTGTGTCACTTGGTGTAGTTGTCTTATAGCATCGGCGACGAGTCGGACGCAAGGGTCCAACGCCGATTTTCGGCACGCGATCAGCGAGACCTACACTCCCGCAAGAACACTCACCGCGTCGATGGCTGATGCTCGGCCAACCGGCTGCGAACACCGATGCGCCGCCAGACCCAGCTGGAGGCGACATGCCGGTCATGCAGCACGTACTCGCTCGTCGAGTCGTCGTACAGCGTCGTCTCCAGCAATCTGCGCTCCGAACCCCGGCCGGCGAAGAGGATCTCGTCGTCGGGTTGCAGGCGGAAATCGTCCGACGGGGTCAGCGTGCTGTCCTCGCCCCGCTGCAGCAGCAGTGGCACCAGTGCGAGCCTGGTGTCCCGGTCATCGGGGCTGCGCAGCAGGTCACCCAGCAACGGGCTGTCGCCCGCGAGCCATTGACGCACCCCGGGCGCCTGGGCGTCCCGCAGCTTGATCTTCCACAACTCCTGCAGCCGCCGGCCGCAGTTCTGGGTGATCCGGCCCAGCACCTCGCCGGCCCACTCGTCCCCCTGCGCGGGCATCTGCTGCAGGAATCGCCAGAGCAGCGGGGTGCTCAACTGCGCGTACATCTCGTGCGCGACAACCTCCGTCGGAACCAGCAGCGAGTCGACCGTCACGGCGGCGAACAGCGGCGCGCTGTTCTGTGAGTTCTGCCGGGCGGCCACGAAGAGCCGGGGGTTGATCCGGCGGGCCGCGGCGATCAGCGACAGGTTCGTGGTGTCGTTGTCGGTGCCGGCGACGAAACCGACCGCAGTGGCGAGATCAGCCCTGGCCATCACCGTGGGTTCCGACCCGTCGCCGATCAGGATCGACGGATCCGGATCCGCCACCGCGGCCGGCTCGATGATGGTGACCTCGAGTCCTTCCGCCCGCAGATCCGCGGTCAGTTCCTTGCCGAAACGGCCGTAGCCGCACATCACCCACCTGCCCTCGGTCGGCGGCCGGCCGCGCTTCGGACGTTCGGCACCGGGCCCGCTCTCCAGCCAGGTCAACAGCTGGTAGGACGCCGGAGCCCGGAGCGCGAGCCGCAGGTGATCGCCGAAGCGGTCGAAAGGGTTGACCACAGAAGGTGTTCCGAACGCCTGCATGCGGAACTCGATGGCCGGCGAGACCGTCCGGGCGATCACCGGCAGCTCCGGCCGCAGCAGCGCTGCCGCCATGGTGACCGCGAGGTTGACCTCGTCATCGCTGGTCAGCGCGAGCACGCCGGAACAGAACGGGTGATCCAGGCCTCCGATGGCCAGATGGTGCGGGTTGCGGACATCGCCGGCAAGGCCGGGAATGTCGGCGTGGTAGGCGACCAGGTCCAGTGAATCGATCCGTTCGGGCGACTGATCGATGACGACGAACTGCTGGCCCAGCGCATCGAAGGACCGGCCCAGCAGTTCCCCGGTCTGCCCGTACCCGGCGAACAACAGAAAAGGCTCCCGCAATCGCTTGACCTTCCGGCGGAACCGCTGCAACGCCAGCGCATTGCGAAAGGCACGGTCCTGGATCAACGTGAGCAGCGACCCGATGGCATAGGCCCAGCCGATCACCGTGAGGTAGATCGAGATGGTCACCCACATCCGCTGGTTGTCGGTGAACGGATACGGCAGCTCGCCGAAACCGATCGTCGACGCGGTGTAGCTCATGAAATAGAAGGCGTCGAAGAACGTCATGTGGAACGGCTCGCCGGCCGGGTCCTCGCCCGGGATGAGCACGAGGCCCAGCACCGAGACGGCGAAGATCACGATCAGCGTGATCAGCGGTGCGCGCATCCGGCGCATGATCACGAAGATGGTCTCGGACGACTGATCCCCGGTGCCCAGCCGGGCGCGCCAGCTGATCCGCGGACGTTCCTCGTCGTCGTCGCCGAACAGTTGCTTCCAGAAGACGAGCAGGACGTTGCTCACCCGGTCACCGCGTCACCGCCGGTGGAAGGAAACGGTCTCGACGACCAGCAGCACGACGGAGACCAGATTGGCGAGCAGCGCTCCACCGGACAGCGACACCACGCTCGACATCGCGTGCGCATCGACACCGGCCGCGGACACGTTGGCCGCGTAGCCCCACGCCAGCGCCGCAGCGAGCAGTTGCAGGTCGGCGACCAGGCTGGTGGCGAGGTGGACGGCCCCGATCTGGGTGCGGTCGCCGAACTTCAGCACCGTCGCGATCAAGCTGACGATCAAGGCCGCGAACAGCTCGTATTCGTTGTGCAGTTCCGGGATTGAGATGTCGCCGATGAAGAATCCGAAATTCAGCGTGGCGGCGAGCAACACGAAGAAGCCGAAGATGACCTTCTCGAGATTCACCACACCCCCTCGGGCCTCGGTCGGTGTCCGCCACGGTGACCATAAACGGCGCCGCGGTGTGCGGCCCGCTGAATCGCCCTAGCGCTGGTCGCGAAGTGTGATCGAACCACCGGCGGCCGTCTCCATCGGCATCACCATCCCGGGAGCCTCGTCGTCGACGGCCGCGGTGGCGACACCGCTGACCCGCGAGCGGTTCAGCCGCCGCTCCAGCACCCGGGCCAGATAGGACAGCGCCAAGTTGATGAGCACGAAGATCAGCGAGATCACGATGTAGACCTGGATCAGCGTGTGCGTGCGCGCCGTCAGCACGTTCGCCGTTCGCAGCAACTCGGGGAAGCTGGCCGCGTAGCCGAGGGTCGAGTCCTTGAGCAGCGAAACCAGCTGGGTGACCAGCGACGGGATGATCAGCCGGATGGCCTGCGGGAAGATCACCAGCCGCATCGCCTGCCAGTAGGTCAAGCCGACGGCGAGGGACGCCTCCAGCTGGCCCCGCGGCAGCGCGTTGACACCGGCCCGGAAGATCTCCGCCAGCACCGCGGCATTGCACATCACGATGGGAACGCAGATCTTCCAGAAGATCGGCAGGTTGATGCCCAGCGGCGGCAGGGCCAGGACGAACATCAACACCAGCAGCAGCAACGGAACCGACCGGAACACCTCGACGTAGGTGGTACCCAGCCAGCGCAGAGCCCTGTTGTGGGCGAGCCTCAGCAGCGCGAACAGCAGGCCCAGCGGCAGGGCGATCAGGCCGGAGACGACGGTCAGCTTCAAGGTGTTGAGCAGCCCGTCCAACAGGAAGGACCGGACGTAGGGCAGCGTGAAGACGTTCCATTTGGTCGCCGTCAGCTGCCCCGCGTCGGCGAACCGGGCGATCGCGACGTACACCACCGCAGCGATGGCCAGCAGCGTCAGGACGGTCGTGATCCGGATGCGCCGCAGCGCCCGCGGACCGGGCTCGTCGAAGAGCACCCGCGTCGCGCTGCTCACCGGCCGACGCTCCGGGATTCGTGAACCCTCACCGCTGCACCGTGACCCGGCGTTCGATCCAGCCGCCGGCGGCGCCCGACAGCAGCGCGATCACCACGTACACCGCCGCGATGGAGGCAAACACCGCGAACCCCCCGGCGTAACGGTTGTTCAGTCCCTGACCGATCGCCGTGACGTCCTGGATCCCGATCACCAGGCCAGCGAGGAACCGATCAGTGTGCCGATCCAGACGTTGACCAGCGGCTGCACCATCGAGCGCACCGCCTGCGGGAGGATGACGTAGCGCAGCGACTGGGGAAACGTCAAACCGATCGACCGGGCCGCCTCCGCCTGCCCTACCTGCACCGTGTTGATGCCGGTGCGGATCGATTCGCAGACGAAAGCGCCCGCGAACATGGCCATCGCGATGACCGCGCTGTTGTAGAGGCTGAACAGGATCCCAATGTCGGGCAGGCCAAACACCACCAGGAACAGCAGCAGAGCAGCGGGATGTTGCGGAAGAACTCCACGTAGACCGGCCCGACCGCACGCAGCGGGGCGATCGGGCTGATCCACATGACGGCAACGAGGATGCCGATCACCATCCCCCGAGGAAGCTGAGCACCGCGATGGACAGCGTGATCCGCAGACCGGCGAGACGGCGCCAGGTTGGCCAGCACGATCGTCCGCGCCGTCGACTCCCCTCACAATCGCCGGTCATCGGCCGACGGTCAGGACCGGGCACGGACCCGATGGCCGGTGGCGCCGGTGCATCACCTCGACGACGGTGCCGATGGTCGCCTTCCACGGCGCGGCCCACGAACCATCGCCCTGGATGGTCTTCAGCCAGGCGTTGACGAACCCCTTGGCAGACGGATCGTCCTTGGTGACGCCGATCCCGTACGGATCAACCATGAACGGCTCGCCCACCACCTTGACGTCCGGATTCTGATCGCGTCGCTGATCAGGATGGACTGGTCGATGACATAGGCATCCACCCGGCCCTGGGTCAGCGCGGCGTCGCATTCAGCGTCATTGGTGTACGGCTGCAAATTAGCTGTCGGCACTTTGTCCTGCAGGGCCGTCAGGGAGGTCGAATTGGTCTGCGTGGTAGCGTTGCCCCCCGCCAGGTCCTCCACGCGGGTGATGTCGGTGTTGTCTGCACGGACCATGATGGCGGCGCCCGAGATCAGGTACGGGCCGGCGAACACGACCTCTTAGCACGCTCCGGCGTGATCGAATACGTCGCGAAAACCGGTGTCCACCGAACCGTTCTGGATCAGCGTCTCGCGGGTG
>CAVXYU010000024.1:0-52842 GCA_963766015.1 uncultured Actinomycetota bacterium
CCTCTCGGCGAGCGTGCGCCCCATTGCGACTCCTTCTGACTGCTGGTCCTCTGAGCTGATGGACATCTCAGCATTCGGGAATCTAGTATCGCTGCATGGGACAGTCATAGCGGCATCGGGGTGTTGGACAAAGCGGTCCAGGTGCTCGAGGCGACGACCGCCGCGCCGACCGGATTGGCCGATCTGTGCGCCGCCACCGGGCTGCCCCGGGCGACCGCGCACCGCTGGCGGTCGGCCTCGAGGTGCACGGACTGCTGACCCGGGACTCCAACGGCCGCTGGTGCCCCGGGCCGCTGCTGGCCGTGCTGGCCGCCGGCGCGCCCGATCCGCTGGTGACCGCGTCGGCCGACGTGCTGCCCCGGCTGCGGGACCGGACCGGCGAGAGCGTCCAGGTCTACCGGCCGGACGGGCTGGCCCGGATCTGCATCGCGGTGGCCGAGCCGATCGTCCGGACTGCGGGACACCGTGCCGCTGGGGTCCCGGCTGCCGATGAACGCCGGTTCCGGGGCCAAGGTGCTGACCGCGTGGGCCGACCCGTCCACCCAGCGGGCGGTGCTGGCCGAGCCGTCTTCACCGAGCGGACCCTGGCCGAGGTGCGCCGGCGGGGCTGGGCGCAGTCGGTGGCCGAACGCGAGGCCGGGGTGGCCTCGGTGTCGGCGCCGGTGCGCGACCTGAAGGGCGCGGTGATCGCCGCGGTGTCGGTGTCCGGGCCGGTGGAGCGGATCGGCCGGCGGCCGGGGGCGCGGTGGGCCGGGGACCTGGTGGAGGCCGCCGACGCGCTCACCGCGCGGTTGTGACCCGACCTGAGCACGCAGCCGGCGGAGACAGACACAAATCCCGGAGCGCACGATGGCTCCGGGATCCCGGATGCTGTAGCCCCGAAGGGATTCGAACCCTCGCTACCGCCGTGAGAGGGCGGCGTCCTAGGCCGCTAGACGACGGGGCCCTAGAAACATCCTCGAACTCGGCTGTCCGCCGGACCGCGCAGAAGTACTGGCCTGCCAGATCCGATGTGACACGCTACACGACCCCGACCGGACCGGACCATGATCAGCACGGTAGTTCGCCGGCGCATCACTGGAATCGCTGGGGTACTAGGACTCGAACCTAGAATGAGGGAATCAGAATCCCTAGTGTTGCCAATTACACCATACCCCAAAGGCCTGATCGACCGTGACCACGGCCCGACGAACGATATTACCAGGCAGCCCACTGAAATCCAGCGGCGGGCGCCGCAGGAACGATACTACGCTGCCCCGCAGCCCAACCCAGGAAGATCCGCGCCGAGCATGTCCCTGACACCGGATCGCGGCTGTCACGGTCTCGCGAGCGAGGCGTCAGCAGCCGCTCAGGCCCCGACCGGCCCGCAGCCGTCGAGGTCGCTCCCGACCCAGCAGCTCCATCGACTCGTACAGCGGCGGCGAGATCGTCCGGCCGGTGACGGCGACCCGGACCGGCGGGAAGGCCACCTTGGGCTTCAGACCGAGATCGTCGATCAGCGCGGCCTTCAGCGCCGCCTCCAGCGAGGCGCGTGAAGTCGGGCAGACCGCTCGCACCGCCGCGATGGCCGCCTCCAGCACCGGCCTGGACGCCGGCGTCAAGCACCTTGGCCGCGGCGGCCGGGTCGACTGCGAAATCCTCCTCGGCGACGAACAGGAAGCCGATCATCGCCGCGGCCTCGGACAGCAGCGCGGAGCGCTCCTGGACCAGCGGCGCGGCCGCCCGGACCAGCGCCCGCTGCTCGGCGGACGGTTCGCGCCGGCAGCAGCCCCGGTCGACCAGGTAGGCCACCAGCCGGTCCGCGAAATCGTCCGGCGGCGAGCAGCCGGATGTGCGCGCCGTTGATGGCCTCGGCCTTCTTGCGGTCGAACCGCGCAGGGTTGCCGGAGATCCGGTGGCCGTCGAACGCGGCGACCAGTTCGGCCGGGCGTGAAGATGTCCCGGTCGTCGCCGATCGACCAGCCGAGCAGCGCCAGGTAGTTGACCATGCCCTCGGTGATGAAGCCGTCGTCGCGGTACTGGAACAGGTTCGACTGCGGGTCCCGCTTGGAGAGCTTGCGGTTGCCCTCCCCGGTGACGAACGGCAGATGCCCGAACTCGCGGCACCAGCTCGGCCCGGCCGATCGTCGATCAGCGCCTCGTACAGCGCGATCTGCCGCGGGGTCGACGGCAGCAGGTCCTCGCCGCGCAGCACATGGGTGATGCCCATCAGCGCGTCGTCGACCGGGTTGACCAGTGTGTACAGCGGGTCGCCGGTGCCGCGGACCAGCACCGGGTCCGGCACGCTGCCGGCCGGGAAGGTGATCGGGCCGCGGACCAGGTCGTCGAAGGTGATGTCCCGATCGGGCATCCGCAGCCGCAGCACCGGCTGGCGGCCGGCCGCGATGGCCGCCTCGATCAGCGCGGGATCCGGTGTGCGGTCGTAGTTGTCGTAGCCCAGCTTCGGGTCGCGGCCGGCGGCCAGGTGCCGCGCCGTGACGTCCTCGTTGGTCGAGTACGACTCGTAGAGGTGCCCGGCGGCCAGCAGTTCGGCGGCCACCTCGCGGTAGATCTCGCCGCGCTGGCTCTGCCGGTACGGGGCGTGCGGGCCGCCGATGCTCGGGTCCCTCGTCCCAGTCCAGGCCGAGCCAGGTCATCGCGTCGAGCATCGCCGGCGTAGGACTCCTCGGAGTCGCGGGCGGCGTCGGTGTCCTCGATCCGGAACACGAAGGTGCCGCCGTGGTGCCGGGCGAAGGCCCAGTTGAACAGCGCGGTCCTGGCCAGCCCGACGTGCGGGGTCCCGGTGGGCGACGGGCAGAACCGCGCCCGCACCGGGCGCTTGCCGGGAACGGGCTGGGCTGAAGGCGACGGGGATGCAGGGGTCTGTGTCATGGCAGACCAACCCTAGCGGCGGGGCTCGACCGGGTTGGTCAGCGTTCCGATGCCCTCCACGGTCACCGACACCGTCTGCCCGGCGACCATCGGGCCGACTCCGGCCGGGGTGCCGGTGAGCAGTACGTCACCGGGCAGCAGCGTCATGATCGCCGAGATGAACTCGACGATCTCCCCGACGGTGAAGACCATGTCGCTGGTCCGGCCGTCCTGGGCGACCTCGTCATCGAGCTCCGTCCGCACCGATAGATCGGACGGGTCCAGCTCGGTTTCGATCCACGGTCCCAGCGGGCAGAACGTGTCGTACCCCTTACCCCGGGTGAACTGGACATCCGCCCGCTGCTGATCGCGGGCGGTGACGTCATTGGCGACCGTGTACCCCAGGATCACCGACGAGGCGTTCTCCGCCTTGACGTCCCGGCAGGGCCGGCCGATGACAACGGCCAGCTCACCCTCGAAGTCCACCCGCTGCGAGGACGGCGGCAACTGGATCGCGACCCGTGGGCCGATCACCGACGTGGACGGCTTGAGAAAGATGATCGGCGATGCGGGCACCTCGTTGCCGAGCTCGGCGGCATGGTCGGCGTAGTTGCGGCCGATGGCGACCACCTTGGACGGCAGGATCGGCGCCAGCAGCCGGGTGTCGGCCAGCGGCCACGAGCGCCCGGTGTAGGTCGGCGTGCCGAAGGGGTGGTCAGCGATCTCGCGAGCCCGTTCCGCGCCTTCCCGGCCGTCGACGGTGACGAACGCCACCCCGTCCGGGTGGGCGATTCTGGCCAGACGCATCCGCTGATCCCTCCAACACAATTTCACTGTGACCGAACCGGGACTCCGGCGCGGGGTTCGCCATCCAGCGCCGGCGCTCAGACGGAGAGCGGCACACCGGCCGGGGTGTCCCGGTCGATTTTCTGGTCCGTTTCCTGGTGCCCGGCGTTGGTGCCGTCCGGCTGGAGCGCATAGATCAGTGCGTCCACCAGTGCCTGCCAGGACGCCTCGACCACGTTGGCGTGCACGCCGACGGTGGTCCATTCCTTCGGGCCGCGCGCGGAGGACACCAGCACCCTGGTGATCGAGTCGGTACCTGCCGAACCGGCGAGGATCCGGACCTTGTAGTCCACCAGTTCCACATCGCTGAACTCGGGGAATTCCTCGGCGACGGCCGATCGCAGTGCCGAGTCCAGCGCGTTCACCGGGCCGTTGCCCTCGGCGGTGGCGATGATCCGCCGCCCACCGACGTGCACCTTGACGGTCGCCTCCGAGCTGACGACGGGCACCGGGAACTCGGTCTTCTCGACGATCACCCGGTAGGACTCCAGCCGGAACGCCCGCGGAGACGCCACGTCCGCGGAACCGCCGTCGGAGTCCTTGGCCAGCTCCTCGCGCATCAGCAGTTCGAACGAGGCATCGGCAGCCTCGTACGACCAACCGCCCGCCTCCCGCGACTTGACGGTGTCGACGATCCGGCCGATCGCGTCGTGCCGGCCGGTCAGGTCGACGCCGAGCTCGCGCGCCTTGAGTTCGACGGACGCCCGGCCGGCCATCTCGGTGATCAGGATGTGCATGTCGTTGCCGACCAGCGTCGGGTCGAGATGGTTGTAGAGGTCAGGGTCGACCTTGATGGCGGAGGCGTGCAGCCCCGCCTTGTGCGAGAACGCGGACGATCCGACGTAGGCCTGGTGGGTGTTCGGGGCGATGTTGGCCAGTTCTGCCAGCGCATGCGAGACCCGCATCATGTCCGCCAGCGCGCCTTCCGGCAGCACCGGCAGGTCCATCTTGGTCATCAGGTTGCCGACGACCGCGAACAGATCGGCGTTGCCGGCCCGCTCGCCGTAACCGTTGGCCGTGCACTGAACATGAGTGGCGCCGGCCTGCACGGCGGCGACGGTGTTGGCCACGGCGCAACCGGTGTCGTCCTGGCAGTGGATCCCGAGACGGAATCCGGTGCGGTCCAGGACCTCTCGGACGACACGCTCGATGGACATCGGCAGCATGCCGCCGTTGGTGTCGCACAGCACCATGACGTCGGCGCCGGCTGACATCGCCGCCTCGCCGACCCGCAGCCCGTAGTCGCGGTCCGCCGCGTAGCCGTCGAAGAAGTGCTCGCAGTCCAGAAAGACCCGGCGGCCCTCGGCGACCAGCAGCGCGACGGTGTCCGCGACCATCGCCAGGTTCTCCTCCTGGGTGGTGCGCAGCGCGCGTTCGACGTGCCGGACGTCGGACTTGGCGACCAGGGTGATCACCGGCGCGCCGGACGCCAGCAGCGCGCGGACCTGCGGGTCCTCCGCGGCCCTCACACCCGCCTTCCGGGTGGCACCGAAGGCGACCAACTGGGCGGTCCGCAGTGGCAGTTCGCCGGACGTGGCCCGGGCGAAGAACTCGGTGTCCTTCGGCATCGCACCCGGCCAGCCGCCCTCGATGAAGCCGACCCCGAGTTCGTCCAGCAGGGTGGCGACGGCGATCTTGTCGGCCACCGAGTAGCTGATGCCCTCGCGCTGCGCGCCGTCCCGCAGGGTGGTGTCGAAGACGTGGAACGCGTCACCCAGCGGGGAGGGGCGGCTCACAGGAGCGGTCATTGCTCGATTCAACTCGGTTTCGGGTCAGCCCGGGTGTCGGGTCAGCTGGACGCGAGGGCGGCCAGCCGGTCGCCGATGGCGGTGGTCCGGCCGACAGATCCGCTCTGCCTGGTGGCCAGGTCGAACGCGACCGCGGCCTCCACCCGGCGGGCCGCCTCGGGCAGACCGAGGTGGTCGAGCAGCAGCGCGATCGACAGCACGGTTGCGGTGGGGTCGGCGGTGCCGGTGCCGGCGATGTCCGGGGCGGAGCCGTGCACCGGCTCGAACATGCTGGGGTTGGTCCTGGAGACGTCCAGGTTGCCGGACGCGGCCAGGCCGATGCCGCCGGAGACCGCGGCGGCCAGGTCGGTGAAGATGTCGCCGAACAGGTTGTCGGTGACCACGACGTCGAACCGGCCGGGGTCGGTGACCAGGTAGATCATCGCCGCGTCGATGTGCGAGTACGCGACGGAGACGTCCGGGTACTCCATCGACACCTCTTCGACGACCCGGCTCCACAGCTGACCGGAGTGCACCAGCACGTTCGTCTTGTGGATCAGCGTCAGGTGCTTGCGGGGCCGGCGGGCCGCGCGCTCGAAGGCGTCGCGGACCACCCGTTCCACGCCGAAGTAGGTGTTCAGCGAGACCTCGGTGGCGATCTCGTGCGGGGTGTCCTTGCGGAGCAGTCCGCCGTTGCCGACGTACGGGCCCTCCGTGCCCTCCCGCAGCACGACCAGATCGATCGCCTTGTCGCCGGCGAGCGGACCGGGGACCCCCGGGTACAGCCGGGCCGGGCGGAGGTTCACATGGTGGTCGAGTTCGAACCTGATCCGCAGCAGCAGGCCGCGCTCGAGGATGCCGGACGGGACGGTGGGGTCGCCGACCGCGCCGAGCAGGATCGCGTCGTGCTCGCGCATCTCCCGGAGCACCGAATCGGGCAGCAACTCCCCCGTCCGGTGCCAGCGGGCCGCGCCGAGGTCGTATTCGGTGGTCTCGACGCCCGGGCACAACTCCCCGCAGGACCTTCAGGCCCTCGGCCACCACCTCTGGACCGATGCCGTCACCTGGGATGACCGCGAGCTTCATGGCTGCCTCTCTGCCGCGCTGTCGCGGGACCGCTCCCGCACGGGGCGGTCGTTCTGTCTGTTCACGGGTCGTCGATGTTGGCCACCCGGGACGGCCGAAACCGACCCGAGCACGCGTCAGGGTATCCGTAGGTGGGACGATCCGGACGCAGGGTAGGGCGCTCAGCCTGCAGCTATCCCCCGGATGGCGCTGGCCTCGACCGCGTCGCCGATGGTCTCGAGCAGCTCCTGGGACGGCACCCGGTCGACCCGCAGCACCATGATCGACGCCCGGCCGTCCAGTTCCTGGGAGATCTGCGCGGCCTCGATGTTGATGTCGTCGCGGCCGAGCAGCGCGCCGACCGTTCCCATCACGCCGGGGCGGTCCGCGTAGGCCACCACCAGCAGATTGCCCGCTGCGCGCAGGTCGAAATGCCGATTGTTGATCTCGATCAGCTTGGCGACCTGGTTCTCGCCGGACAGCGTCCCGGACACGGTGCGGAACTCGCCGTCGGCCATCGCGCCGCGCAGCGTCACCGACGACCGGTAGTCGCCGGTCTCCTCGGTGGACGGTGCCGGTCAGCGTCAGACCGTGCTCGGCGGCCAGCGCCGGGGCGTTGACGAAGGTGACCGCCTCGGTGATCACGCCGCCGAAGATGCCGCGCACCGCGGCCAGCTGCAGGATCGAGGTGTCCTGCGCGGCGAGATCGCCGCGCACCTCGACGACCACCTGGCTGGGCACGCCGCCGGCGACCGCGGTCAGGATGGTGCCCAGCCGGGACACCAGCGGGATCCACGGCTGCAGCTCGTCCGGACACCGGGCCGGCCGCCTGCACGTTCACCGCGTCCGGGACGAAGTCGCCGCGCAGCGCGAGCCTGACCGACCTGGCGACCGCGGTGCCGGCCTTGTCCTGCGCCTCGGCGGTGGACGCCCCGAGGTGCGGGGTCGAGCACGGTGTTCGGCGCGGTCCGCAGCGGGCTGTCGGCCGGCAGCGGCTCCTTGACGTAGACGTCGATGCCGGCGCCGGCCGACCCGGCCCTGGACATCAGCGCATCGGCCAGCGCCTGCTCGTCGATCAGCCCGCCGCGGGCGGCGTTGACGATGAGCACCCCGGGCTTGACGGTCGCCAGCTCGGCGGCGCCGATCAGACCCAGCGTCTCCGGGGTGCGCGGCAGGTGGATGGAGATGACGTCGGCGGTGGCCAGCAGCGTCGGCAGGTCGACCAGCCGGACGCCGAGCGCGGCGGCGCGGGCCGGCTGCAGGTACGGGTCGTAGGCGATGACGGTGGTGCCGAAGCGCGGCCACCCGGGCGGCGAACAGCTGCCCGATCCGGCCGAGACCGACGACGCCGACGGTCTTGTCGGCGAGCTCGACGCCGGTGAACTTGCTGCGCTTCCACTCGCCGGCGCGCAGCGAGGCGTCGGCGGCCGGGATCTTCCTGGCGACCGCGAGCAGCAGCGCGATGCGCGTGCTCGGCGGCGGTGATGATGTTCGACTGCGGGGCGTTGACCACCAGCACGCCGCGGGCGGTGGCGGCCGGTACGTCGACGTTGTCCAGCCCGATGCCCGGCCCTGGCGACCACCTTCAGCACCGGCGCGGCGGCCAGCGCCTCGGCGTCCATGGTGGTCGCGGACCGGATCAGGACGGCATCGGCGTCGGCCAGGGCCGGCAGCAGCGCCGACCGGTCGGCGCCGTCGACATGCCGGATCTCGAACTCCGTCCCGAGCACGTCCATCGCGGACTGGGCGAGCTGCTCGGCGATCAGCACGACGGGCTTGGGCACAGCAGTCATCTCCGTTATGTGGGCGGGGCGGCGGTCCGGCCGCGGGCCGGGGGATCCCGGCGAGGCAGTGCGTCGGGCGGCTCGGACGGCCCGGCGGCCCATGCTATCGGTGCCTCATCGGGTGATTCGCACGCACGGTGGTATCACGCTGTCCTGAACGTGCTCCTGAAGGCGATTCGGGCGTTATCGTCCTCCTGACTCACGTCGACCTCCCTGTCGACAATCCAGGCCGGCACAGGCCGGTTTGGTGGCTGGGTCGGCACGGTGCCGACCAGAGCGGCAAAGAAACGGACCCGCCATGACCACACCCACCGGCCACCCGAGCAGCAACGATCCCTACGGGTCCGCGGGTCAGCAGCCGCCCGGAGCCGGCCAGTACCAGCAGCCGTACTCCCAGCCCCAGTACCAGCAGCCGTACTCGCAACCCCAGCCCCAGTACCAGCAGCCCCCGACTCAGCAGCAGTACGAGCAGCCCCAGTACCCCCAGACGCAATACGGACAGCCCGCGTACGGGCAGAGCAGCTATCCCCCGGGTGCCTACGGTGCGCCGGCCGGCAGCGCGCGGCCAGGCATGGTGACCGCGGCCGCGGTCCTCGCCTTCATCTGGGGCGGCCTCGGCATCCTCTTCGGCCTGATCCTGCTGTTCGCCGGCAGCGTGCTGAGCACCGGCCAGCAGCGCCGTCTGCAACGACACATCACTGGACATCGATACCGCCGCAGCCTGCAACTCGGTGAGCGGCATCGGCACTTTCCTGATCATCGTGACGCTCGGGCACGATCATCGTCGCCGGCCTGATGATCTGGGGCGGCGTGGTGGCGCTGAACGGCAAGAACGGTCAGATCCTGGTCATCGCGTGCGCGGTGTACGCGGTCCTGGCGATCATCTCGGCCATCGCGTCCAGCTTCGGCTTCACGTCCCTGCTCGGCTTCGTCATCCCGGTCCTGATCGCGGTGTTCATGCTGAACGCCCAGTCCAAGGCGTGGTTCAAGGCCAAGGGCGGCAAGACATTCTGAGCCTGCGACGCGTGATCACGCGGACCTGACCAACCGAAAGTGCCCCGGGGGATCTCCCGGGGCACTTTTCGGCGTGTCGACGGCGCGAGGCGCCTCAGCCGCGGTCGGCGGTGCCGGTGTAGTCGTCTTCCTTGGCCACCCAGCTCATCAGCCCGCGCAGGTGCCGGCCGGTCTCCTCGATCGGGTGCTTCTCCTGCTCGGCCCGGAACTTCTTGAACTCCGGTGCGCCGGCGTCCTGGTCGGCGATGAAACGAGCCGCGAAGGTGCCGTCCTTGATGTCGGCCAGCACGCCCTGCATGTTCTTCGCGACGTGGTCGTCGATCACCCGCGGGCCGGAGACGTAATCGCCGTACTCGGCGGTGTCCGACACCGACCAGCGCTGCTTGGCGATGCCGCCCTCGTACATCAGGTCGACGATCAGCTTCAGCTCGTGCAGGCACTCGAAGTAGGCGATCTCCGGCTGGTAGCCGGCGTTGACCAGGGTCTCGAAGCCGAGTTGCACGAGCCGGGACATGCCGCCGCAGAGCACTGCCTGCTCGCCGAACAGGTCGGTTTCGGTCTCCTCCGGGAACGTCGTCTTGATGACCCCCGCCCGGGCGCCGCCGATCCCCCGCGCGTACGACAGCGCGAGCGCCTGGGCGCCGCCGGTGAAGTCCTGCTCCACCGCGATCAGGCACGGCACGCCCTTGCCGTCGACGAACTCGCGGCGGACCAGGTGGCCGGGGCCCTTGGGCGCGATCATGATGACGTCGACGTTCTCGGGCGGCTTGATGTAGCCGAACCGGATGTTGAAGCCGTGGCCGAAGGCGAGCGCGTTTCCCGGCTTCAGGTTCGGCTCGATGGCCTCCGCGTAGACGTGCCGCTGCACATGGTCCGGCGTCAGGATCATGATCACGTCGGCCTCTGCCGCGGCCTCCGCCGGGGTCACCACACGGAGCCCCTGATCGGTGGCCTTGACCCGCGACTTCGAACCCTCCGGCAGGCCGACCCGTACGTCGACGCCGGAATCGCGCAGGCTGAGCGCGTGGGCGTGGCCCTGCGAGCCGTAGCCGATGACGGCGACCTTGCGCCCCTGGATGATCGACAGATCGGCGTCGTCGTCGTAGAAAATCTCCGCGGCCATTGCTGGTGTGCCTGCTTCCTTGTGGGTCGAGTCGGTCTGGGTGATCGGGTCGTCGGGATCGGTCAGGGCGGTCGGATCGGTGGTCGGGGTGAAAGCGTGGTGCCCGAACGCGGGCTCAGTCTGCCCTGCTGCTGCCGGAGGTGATCGAGCGCGGTCCGCGCCCCAGCGCGACCATCCCGGACTGGACCAGCTCGCGCACGCCGAACGGCTCCAACATCTTGATCAGCGCTTCGAGCTTGTCGCTGGTTCCGGTCGCCTCGACGGTCACCGCGTCCGGGGTGATGTCGATGACCCGGGCCCGGAACATCTCGACGATGGAAACTATTTGCGGGCGGGTGCCGGCGTCGGACCGCAGCTTGATCAGCAGCAGCTCGCGCTGCACCGCCTGGGCCGGTGCCAGTTCGACGATCTTGAGGACGTTGATCAGCTTGTTCAGCTGCTTGGTGACCTGCTCGAGCGGCAGTCCCTCGACGGCCACCACGATCGTCATCCTGGACACGTCGGGGTTCTCCGTCGGCCCGACCGCGAGCGAGTGGATGTTGAACCCGCGGCGTGAGAACAACGACGAGACCCTGGCCAGCACACCGGGTTTGTTCTCCACCAGCACGGACAGCGTATGGCGGGTCACAGCGGCATGGGCTCCTTGGACAGGGCCGGGCCGCTGATCGCGACCGGCGGACTGGTGGGCGGACGAGCGGTCGGAGGCACCGGCAGCCACGGCCGGAACCGCACCAGGTGACAGGGCGGGAAGAGGCTTGCTGTGGACGTCGGGGGCGGCGAGCGAGGTGAACGCCCGCGGCCAGGGCGCGTATCCGAATTGCGTCATCGACTCACTCCTCGTCGAAGAGTGGGCGGATGCCGCGGGCGGCCATGATCTGGTCGTTGCCGGTGCCGGCGGCCACCATCGGCCAGACCTGTGCGTCGGCGCCCACCACGAAGTCGACGACCACCGGGCGGTCGTTGATCGCCATCGCAGCCTCGATCGTGCGGTCGACGTCCTCCCGGGATTCACACCGCAATCCGACGCAGCCGTAGGCCTCCGCCAGCAGCTTGAAGTCGGGGATGCGGTGCTTGTGCGTGCCGAGATCGGTCTGCGAGTAACGCTCGCCGTAGAACAGCGTCTGCCACTGCCGAACCATCCCGAGGTTGCCGTTGTTGATCACGGCGACCTTGATCGGGATGCCCTCGATGGCGCAGGTGGCGAGTTCCTGGTTCGTCATCTGGAAGCAGCCGTCACCGTCGATCGCCCAGACGGTCGTGTCCGGACGGCCCATCTTGGCGCCCATCGCGGCCGGCACGGCGTACCCCATGGTTCCGAGACCGCCTGAGTTGAGCCAGGTTCCGGGCTTTTCGTAGGAGACGAACTGAGCTGCCCACATCTGGTGCTGGCCAACACCTGCCACGTAGATCGCGTCGGGACCGGCGATGGCGCCGAGCCTTTCGATCACGTACTGCGGCGCCAGCGAGCCGTCGGCCGGCCAGTCGTAGCCGAGCGGGAAGGTGCTGCGCAGCCCGTCCAGTTCGGCCCACCAGGCGGTCAGGTCCGCCACGACGCCGGACCGTTGCTCGGCCGTCACCGCGGCGATCAGCTCGGTGATCACCTCGCGGGCGTCACCGACGATGGGCACATCGGCGACCCTGTTCTTGCCGATCTCGGCCGGGTCGATGTCCGCATGGATCACGGTCGCACCAGGTGCGAACGTCGAGAGCTGGCCGGTGACCCTGTCGTCGAACCGGGCACCCAGCGCGATGATCAGATCGGCGCGCTGCATTCCCGCCACTGCCGTCACGGTGCCGTGCATCCCGGGCATGCCGAGGTGCTGGACATGGGAGTCCGGGAAGGCGCCGCGAGCCATGAGAGTGGTGACGACCGGGATCCCGGTCAGCTCGGCCAGCTGTCGAAGGGCCTCGGTCGCCCGGGCCTTCAGCACACCGCCGCCCACATAGAGCACCGGACGTCGCGCTGCAGCGATCAGCTTGGCGGCGGCGGTGATCTGCCCCGAGTGCGGCCGCATGGTCGGCCGGTATCCGGGGAGATGGACGTCCTGCGGCCAGACGAAGGTGGTCTCCGACTGCAGCACGTCCTTGGGGATGTCCACCAGCACGGCGCCGGGTCGGCCCGTTGATGCCAGGTGGAAAGCGGCCGCGATCGTTTGTGGGATCTCGGCCGGATCGGTGACGAGGAAGTTGTGCTTGGTGATCGGCATCGTGATGCCGCAGATGTCGGCCTCCTGGAAGCCGTCGGTGCCGATCATCGACCGGCCGACCTGCCCGGTGATGGCGACCAGCGGGACGGAGTCCATCTGGGCGTCGGCGAGCGGGGTGACCAGGTTCGTCGCGCCGGGACCTGAAGTGGCGATGCAGACGCCGACCTTGCCGGTGGCCTGCGCGTACCCGGTCGCGGCATGCCCGGCGCCCTGCTCGTGCCGGACGAGCACATGCCGCACTTTCGTGGAGTCCAGCAGTGGGTCGTAGACGGGGAGCACGGCACCGCCGGGGATGCCGAAGACGATCTCGGCGCCGGCCTCTTCGAGCGAGCGGACAACGGACGCCGCGCCGGTGAGCCGCTCGACCGGTCGGGAGACGGCTGCGGAACTCGGGACGACCGGGGCCGGCGGATGGGCGGCCGGCGGGCGGACTTCGGCGATGCGGCCCTGCGTCATCGGATCCTCTTCTTCGAGAGTGTTGCTGTGGAGTGCTGCTGTGGAGTGGTGCTGTGGAAGTGGCGCTTCCGGAGTGCTGCTCCGGTACCGGGCGGGCCCGGCTGTTACTGCGTCCCGAGCACGTTCCGGTGGTGCGGACCGGGTCGGGGCAAGAAAAAACCCCTTGTCACCGAGGTGACCAAGGGGTTGCGCGCCTCCGCCTTTCGGCGAGGACGCGCTAGCTGATTACGAGGAGGAAAGCCATGCCCGCAGACTAGGACCGGTGCCGGGATGGTGTCAACAGGACGGGACATCCGTCTCATCATGTGGACACACGCGGTCAATCCCCCGGACTCGTCCGTCATCGATCCGCCCTCCACCGACCGCGGTCCGGCGGAGCGCAGCGCCGCGGTGTCGTCAGGACGGTATCGCCCGGGCAGTGTCGCCCGGGCAGTGTCAGCGGGGGCAGTGTCAGCCGGGGGCGGTGTCACCATGGACCCATGTCCCGACCCGCCACGACCCGACCCGAACGGGTCACCTTCCGGCTGCCCTTTCCGGCACTGCTCTTTCCGGTGCTGCTGCTGTTCTGCATCGTCCCGCTGGCCACGGTCGGCGGCGCCTGGGGCGTGCTGTTCGTGGTGCCGGTCGCAGCGATGGCGTGGGTGCTGGTGACGAGAACGAGGGCGACCCCCACCGAAGTGACCGCGTACGGCCTGCTGGGGGCCAAGCGAATGGCATGGACGGAGATGGCCGGGCTGGAATTGAAGGACGCTGGCTGGGCGACCGCGGTGGGCCTCGACGGCCGCCGGCTGCGGCTGCCGATGGTCCGGCCCCGGGACCTGCCCCGGCTGGCCGCCGTGTCCGGCGGCAGCCTGAACCTGGGCCGGCCGACCGAGGACCCGCCGCCGGCTGAGAACGCGCCGTCGGTCGGGCAAGTGGCGCCGGCCGGGGATGCGGTGCAGGTCCAGGATGCGGTGCAGGTCCAGGATGCGGTGCAGGTCCAGGATGCGGTGCAGGTCCAGGATGCGGTGCAGGTCCAGGATGCGGTGCAGGTCCAGGATGCGGTGCAGGTCCAGGACGCGGTGCAGGTCGAGGATCCGTCCGCCGGGAACCCGTTGCCTGCCGGGGACGCGACGCCGGTCCAGACCCCGTTGCCTGCCGAGACACCGGCAGTTGCCCACGGCACAGCACCGGTCGTGCCCGAGCCCGGGGGCGCGGCCGCCCGCGCCCCTACCTGACCGCGGCCGTGCTTGTCCGCGGCGAACGGTCGCGGAGTCGTTGAGGACACGTCACCGGACCTTCCTCGCCGTAGGCTGACCCCCGTGACGAGCCGACCTGCCACCGGTGCGCCGCCGGGCGGGGCGGCTCTGCCGGCGGCACCCCAACCCACGGCGGCCCGACCGGCGGCAACCCACCCTGCGGCACCCCAACCGGCGCCACCCGCGCCACTCGAACCCCTGACGGTCGCAGTGCCGGCAGCAATGCCGGAAGCCCAACCGGCGGCACCTCCACTGGCCGGCGACGATCCGGTCGAGCGCCACCGGCTCTCCGACCGGGTGGTCGGCTATTGGCGCTGGCGGGCCGTCTTTTCGGCCGTCCCACTCTTGCTGCTACTGATCAGCCTGGCCCTCGTCATCACCTGGGGGCCGCTGTGGATCCGCTGGGCCATTGTGGCGATCTACGTGATCGCAGTCGTCGTCGCGATGGTGGTGTTACCGCCGATCCGCTACCGGGTGTTCTGGTACGCGATCTCATCCACCGAGATCGATATCCAGCACGGCATCGTGTTCGTGAAACGGACGGTCGTACCCGTTCACCGCGTTCAGAACCTGCGCACCGAACGCGGCCCTCTGGCCGATCACTACTGGATGACGAACCTCAAGATCAAGACGGCGGCCGGGTCGGTCAACCTCAGCGGCCTCGACCGGGCCGAGGCGGACGAACTGTGCGACCGGATCAGCCGGCTGGCCGACGTCGCCGACGACGTCTAGCCGGCGGCCGAACGTGAACAGGCGGGGCGATGGCTGATCGGGCCCCCGCGGCCACGTCCGAGCGCGGCGCTTCCTCCCCGAGCGCAGGCGGAGGGCTCGGCATCACAGTTCCTGACACCCGCCTGCACCCGATCTACCTCGTCATCGAGACTGCCAAGACCCTCCGGCAGGCGATCCCCTTCCTGGTCGTGACGATTCTCGGTGGCGCTCCGTGGTGGGTGAACACCATCCTGTTCGGCATCGTCATGGTGGTCGCCGTCGCGCAGTGGCACGTCAAGAAGTACTCGGTGATCAGCGGGGTGCTCCGGCTGCGCGCCGGCCTGTGGAACCGGACGGTGAGGGTCGTCCCGATCACCAGGATCACGGCGCTCGACGCCTACCGGTCGCTGACCCAGCGACTGATCGGCGTCTGGGGGCTCAAGGTTCAGTCGCCCGGTGATCGGAACGGATCCGCCGTCGTCCTGGGCAGCCTGTCCGGCCGCCGGCTGGACGAATTGCGCAGCGCACTGGAGGCGGGGCGCCGACCCGGGACGGCAGGCCCGGCCGGTCCGCAGAAGGCGCCAACCACCCCGGAGGCGGCACCGGCTCCGCCGTCGCCACTGCAGCGATATCTCGCCTGGCGCCGGAGCGTCTCGGCCTCGACACCGAGGAAGGGGCCCGATGTCATCGCGGTGCTCGGCACGCTGGAGATGCTGATCGCGGCTGTCACCAACTATTCCATTCTGTTGATCCTCGCCGCGGCGCTGGTCATCTGGTATCGCTTCTCGGAGTACGTCCCGACCAGGGCTGCGGATTTCATGCACGAAACCGTCGAGCCGCGTGGGCCCATCGCCGTAGTGGTCGCACTGGTGGTGATCGCCATCGTGAGCGGGGTTGTGCTCGGCGCACTGCGGCTCAGCCGCTTCACCCTGGTCAGGGATGGCGACGTCCTGCGCAATTCACGCGGTTTGCTGAGCAAGCAGTCGGCAACCATCCCGGTGCGGCGCATCCAGGCGGTCCGGATCGTCGAGGGGTTCTGGCGGGCGCCGTTCGGCTATTGCACCCTTCAGGTCGAGGTCGCCGGCATCGGCCGGGCGAACACCAGCCAGCGCACCCTGTTCCCGCTGCTGCGAACCCACCGTGCCGAGGCGCTGATCCGCCGGGCACTTCCGGAGCTCGGCTGGCCGGCCGGCGCGCCACGCCCGCTGCCCGTCCGGGTGCACCGCCGTTACCTCACCGTCCCGCTCGAATACGGTGCGGGGTTCACCGTGCTGTTGATGCTGCTGCCGGGGTGGTGGCGATTGCTGGCGGTGCTCCCGGTACCGCTGGCCTACCTGCTGGGTGTTGTCCGGGCACGGGAGTCGAGATGGCAACTCGACGAGCACGCGGTACTGCTGCGCTGGCGGCGGGTGCTGACCCGCAACACCGTCATCGCCCACCGCACCGGTGCGCAGCGAACGGAGTGGTCGAGTTCGCCCTGGAAGGCGAAGGCCGGTGTCGCGGGTTTCGAGATGCACTTCTCCTCGGGGCGCCGCGCCAGGATCCGCTACATGGTCGACAGGGACGCCCTTCTGCTGCTGCATGTCGCCGGTCGGCAGCCGGTCGCGTCCGTCGAGCCGGATCCGGCCGGCCAGTACCGTTGACAGCGATGTCTGCATTCAGCGCCTTCTCCCGTCGAGCGGCACCTTCGCTGTTGGCCGCGGTGCTGCTGACCCTGGTCGCCGGGTGCGCCGACTTCTCGGGCGAGGCATCGACTTTCACCGTTCAGCCGTCTCTGACGGCGCGCGCCGCACTGCCTGATCCGACGTCGCCGCGCGACTCGTCGTCGGCGCCGAGCAGTCCTTCGGGAACACCCGCGTCGCCCGTGCCCAGTGGCTCGGCGGCCCCTGCGGATCCCTGCGCACCGACCGACGAGGCGGTGATCGCCACCTGTCTGAACGCGCCGTGGGGTCTGGTGCCGATGCCCGACGGCAGTTCCGCGCTGGTCGGCGAACGCACCACCGGCCGCCTGCTGCGGGTGGCCAAGGGCACCGAACCCGTGCAGGTCGCGCGATTCGACGGCGTGGACGGCAGCGGCGACGGCGGCCTGCTGGGCATCGCATTGTCACCGTCCTACGACGAGGACGGCCTGATCTACGCCTACCTGACGACGGCAACCGACAACCGCATCGTCCGGATCGCCAGCGGCGACGTCGCGAAGCCGATCTTCACCGGGATCCCCAAGGGCACCGAGCACAACGGCGGCCGCATCGCCTTCGCGGCCGACCGGACGCTGTACGTCGGCACCGGCGATACCGGGTAATCCCGAAGCAGGCCGCCGACCCGACGTCATTGGCGGGCAAGGTGCTGCGGCTGGACGAGTTCGGCAAACCGGCGAAGTCCAACCCGCAAGAAGGGCTCGCCGATCTACGCGTCGGGCTTCACCCAGGTATCGGGCATGTGCCCCACCCAGGACGGGGCGATGGCCGCCCTGGACCAACGGTCCGGCGAGGACGTCCTGTTGCCATTGGCGGCCGGGCGGAACTACACGACGATCAAGGACGGCGCCGCCCTGTGGACCTGGACCGCCGCCGACGGTGGCGCGTCGGACTGCTCCATCAGCAACGGCCTGCTCGCCAACACCTCGCTCGACAAGCAGCAGTTGACGGCTGTCCAACTGGGCCCCAACGGCACCTTCACCGGCACACCCGCGCTACTGCTGGACGACCGCTACGGGCGGCTCCTGACTGTGGCCGCGGATCAGCAGGGCCTGCTCTGGCTGACCACGTCGAACAAGGACGGCAAGGGCAAGCCGGTACCGAGCGATGATCGGGTGGTGGTCGTTCCATCGGGCAGTTCCGGTGGCGAGGGCGGACCGGACTGACACAGGGTGACCATCGAGTCCGCTGACCAGAAAGTCCGGTTACGCTCAACGGGTGGCGAACGGGACCCGGCGGCGTCGGAAGTGGCTGTGGGTGGCCATCGGGGTGCTCAGTGTCGTTGTGCTGATGGTGGCGGCGAGCGTCATCCTGATTCAGTTCCCGGTGACCGACGAACCGACGGCCGTGGATGCCATCGTCGTCCTGGGCGAGCCCGACGACTACAGCCATGGGCGAGGCCGAGCGACTGGTGCGCGACGGCATCTCGGATGAACTGGTGATCTCAACGCCGTTCGGCGAGCCCGGCGATATCTGCCGCAACCCCCCGACGGGACTGACCGTCACCTGTTTCGTCCCGGACCCGTCGACCACCCGCGGGGAGGCGCAGGAAATCGGGCGTCTCGCGAAGCAACGCGGCTGGACGGCAATCGCCGTCGTCACCTGGCCGACGCACGTCTCGCGATCGCGGATGCTGATCGGGCGGTGCTTCGACGGCGACGTGCAGATGGTCAGCTACGACGACCACATGGGCACGCAGGGACGCATCAACGAGAATCTGTATCAGTCGGGTGCGTTCCTCAAGGCTTTCGTCGCAACCCGCCTGCTAGCTGCACGCCCTGGCATGAGTTCAGAAGCGCCGATTGGCCAGCACCGGCAGCGCACTGCGGACGTCAGCGGCCTCCTGCGGGTCGACGTCGACCACGAGCACATCCGGCTTGTCCTCGAGCTGGGCCAGCACCGCGCCGGTCGGTGACACCGCCACGCTGCCGCCGATCCCGGTCGGCGCCGCACCCCGCACCGGCAGGCCCACGGACGCCGGGTCGGCCTGCGCCGCGGCCAGCAGGAAGCGACGTGCTGTCCAGCGCCCGGGCCCTGGTCAGCAGGTCCCACTGCTCGCGCTTGCCCGGCCCGCTCCCCCAGGACGCCGGCAAGCAGGATGATGCCCGCCCCGCGGTCGGCGAGCGTCTGGTAGAGGCCCGGGAAGCGGACGTCGTAGCAGGTCGTCAGTCCGATCGTGACGCCGTCGACGTCGATCGTCACCGGGTCGGTGCCGGGTGCGACGGTGGCCGACTCACGGAACCCGTAGGCGTCGAACAGGTGGATCTTGTCGTAGGACGCCTCCACCCCGCGGCCGGTGGCGAGCAGCGTGTTGCGCACCCGGCCGCCCGTCCCCGGGGTGAACATCCCGGCCACGACGGTGATGTCGTGATCGGCGGCGATCGCCCGGACGGCCGTCGCCCACGGCCCGAGCAGCGGCTGCGCGACCGGGGCCAGCGACACCCCGAACGCGCACATGGTGGCCTCCGGGAAGCACGACGATCCGGGCGGCCGCCTCCGACGCGCGGGCGGCGGCGTCATCGACCAGCTCGAGATTGCGCCCCGGGTCGGTGCTGCTGACGATCTGGGCCAGTGCGATCCTCATCCGACGCCTTCTTCCCGTCTCGGGCCGATCAGCTCACGCGCGTGCGTCAGCCCTGCACGCCCAGCGTGCACAGCACGAGTTCGCGCACCCGGCCGGCATCGGCCTGACCCCGGGTCGCCTTCATCACCGCGCCGACGATCGCGCCGACCGCCTGCACCTTGCCGGAGCGGATCTTGTCCGCCACCGCCGGCTGCGCGGCCAGGGCGTCGTCGACGGCCTTCTGCAGCGCGGAATCGTCGGAGACGACGGCCAGGCCGCGGGCGGCGATCACCTCGTCGGGGCTGCCCTCGCCGGCCAGCACCGCCGTCGACCACCTGCCGGGCCATCTTCGTGGTCAGCGCGCCGGACGACACCTTGCCGATGACGTCCGCCAGCTGCGCCGGGAGTGATCGGCAGGTCGGCCAGCGCGACGCCGCGGCTGTTCGCCTGCTGTCCGAGGTAGGACGCCCACCAGGAGCGCGCCTCGGCCGGCGACGCACCGGCATCGACCGTCGCCGCCACCAGCTCGACGGCGTCGGCGGCGACCAGGTCCCGCATCTCCGGGTCGGTCAGACCCCACGCCTGCCTGCAGCCGGTTCCGCCGCAGCCACGGGAACTCCGGCAGCGCACGCCCGCAGTCTCCTCCACCCATTCCGGTTCCGGCGCCAGCGGCACCAGGTCCGGCTCCGGGAAGTACCGGTAGTCCTCCGCGGTCTCCTTCGACCGGCCGGGCGCGGTGGTCCCGGTGGACTCGTCGAAGTGCCTGGTCTCCTGCTTGATCCGGCCGCCGGCGGCGAGAATGGCTGCCTGCCGGGTGATCTCGTAGCGGACGGCCCGCTCGACCGAGCGCAGCGAGTTGACGTTCTTGGTCTCGGTCCTGGTGCCGAACACCGGGTTGCCGGCCGGGCGTCAGCGACAGGTTCGCGTCGCAGCGCAGCGACCCCTGATCCATCCGGACGTCGGAGACGCCCAGGGATCTTGAGCAGGTCGCGCAGCGCGGCGACGTACGCCTTGGCCACCACCGGCGCCAGCGCCTTGGTGCCGGTGACCGGCTTGGTGACGATCTCGACCAGCGGCACGCCGGCCCGGTTGTAGTCGAGCAGCGAGTACTCGGCGCCGGAGATCCGGCCGGTGGAGCCGCCGACGTGCGGTGGACTTGCCGGTGTCCTCCTCCATGTGCGCCCGCTCGATCTCGATGCGCACCGTCTCGCCCTCGACCTCGACGTCGAGGTAGCCGTCGTAGGCGATCGGCTCGTCGTACTGCGAGGTCTGGAAGTTCTTCGGCATGTCCGGGTAGAAGTAGTTCTTCCGGGCGAACCGGCACCAGGGCGCGATCGTGCAGTTCAGCGCCAGGCCGATCAGGATCGCGTACTCGACGGCGGTCCGGTTGATCGTCGGCATCGCGCCGGGCAGCGCCAGGCAGATCGGGCAGACCTGGGTGTTCGGCGGTGCACCGAACTCGGTCGGGCAGCCGCAGAACATCTTGGTCGACGGTGCCGAGTTCGACGTGCACCTCCAGCCCGAGCACCGGGTCGAAGCGTGCGATCGCCTCGTCGTAGTCCATCAGCCCGTCCGGGGCGCGCAGTGTCGCTGTCATGGCGTCGCCGTGGTCATCTGCATGCAGCTCCCTCCAGCTCCGGCGCCGGATCCGGCACGAGCCGCGAATGCGCTGCCACATAGGCGCTCTCGAATGCCGCGGCCGACCCGGTAGATTCGTTCCTCACCCAGCGCCGGGCCCATGATCTGCAGTCCGACCGGCAGTCCGGTGTCCGAGGCGATGCCGCTGGGCACGCTCATCGCCGGGATCCCGGCGAGCGACCCGGGAATCGTGGCCAGGTCGTTGAGGTACATCGCCATCGGGTCGTCCACCTTCTCGCCGATCGCGAAGGCCGTCACCGGTGACGCCGGCGAGATCAGCACATCGGCGGTCTCGAAGGCACGGTCGAAGTCCTGCTTGATCAGCGTGCGGACCTTCTGCGCCGAGCCGTAGTAGGCGTCGTAGTACCCGGCGGACAGCGCGTAGGTGCCCAGGATGATCCGGCGCTTCACCTCCGGCGCCGAAGCCCTGCGCCGCGGGTCAGCGACATGACCTCCTCGGCGGACGCGGTGCCGTCGTCACCCACCCGCAGGCCGTAACGCATGGCGTCGAACCTGGCCAGGTTGGAGGAGCATTCGCTGGGCAGGATCAGGTAGTAGGCGGCCAGCGCGTACTGGAAGTGCGGGCAGTCGACCTCGACGATCTCGGCGCCCGCGGCGCCCAGGGTGGCCACCGCCGGCGTCGAAGGAGTCGAGCACGCCGGCCTGGTAACCCTTGCCGCCGAGCTGCTTCACCACGCCGATCCGCATGCCGGCGACGCCGTCGAGCTGACCGCGGCGCACCGCGTCGACCACCCGCGGCACCGGCTGCGGGATGGACGTGGAGTCGAGCGGGTCGTGCCCGGCGATGACCTCGTGCAGCAGGGCGGTGTCGGTGACGGTCCGCGCGCACGGCCCGACCTGGTCGAGCGACGATGCCAGCGCGATGACGCCGTACCGGGACACGCCGCCGTAGGTCGGCTTGGCGCCGACCGTTCCGGTGACGGCGGCCGGCTGCCGGATGGATCCTCCGGTGTCGGTGCCGATGGCCAGCGGGGCCTCGAACGCGGCCAGCGCGGCGGCCGAGCCGCCGCCGGAGCCGCCGGGGATCTTCGTCAGGTCCCAGGGGTTCCGGCTCGGGCCGTAGGCGGAGTTCTCGGTGGAGGACCCCATCGCGAACTCGTCCAGGTTCGTCTTGCCCAGGATCACGACGCCCGCTTCCAGCAGCTTGCGGGTCACCGTGGCGTCGTACGGCGGGATCCAGCCCTCCAGGATCTTCGATCCGGCGGTCGCCGGGATGCCGGCCTGCACGACGATGTCCTTGAGCGCCAGCGGGACGCCGGCCAGCGGCGAGGCCGGTGCGCGCACCTTCGGCGCGGGCGCGGTCGACCGCCCGCGCCTGATCCAGCGCGGACTCGGTCGAGACATGCAGGAAGGCGTGCACGGCCCGTCGACGCCGTCGATCCGGTCGAGGTGCGCCCTGGTCACCTCCTCGGCGCTGACCTCACCGCCGGCGATGGCGCCGGCCAGCCACTCGGCTGTCGCGTGGGTCAACTCGCTCGGCGTGCTCACTGCTCTTCTCCCAGGATCTGCGGGACCCGGAACCGGCCCTGCTCGGCGGCCGGCGCGCCGGAGAGCGCCGCCTCGTGGCTCAACCCGGGCCGGACGACGTCCTCGCGGTACACGTTGGTCAGCGGGACGGCATGCGTGGTCGGTTCGATGTCGGAGTCCGAGGCGGCCACCGCGCTCACCGTCGCGACCGAGTCGAGGATCACCGACAGCTGCCCGACGTACAGGTCCAGCTCGGCGTCGGTCAGCTCCAGCCGCGCGAGGTGCGCCAGGTGGGCCACGTCGTCGCGGGTCAGCGCGGGCGGCGCGGCACCGTCCCCTTTGTGTTCGTCGGTGGTGGGCGGCACGCTGGACACGGGTCTCCTGGATTCGGTGCGGCTGGACCGGGATCTCCGTCACATCGACGGGCTCCGCTGTCGGGTCGGTCCGATGACGCCGGACCGATTCGATCCTAGGGCGTGCCGCACCCGGCCGATCCCGCCGCGCGTGCTGCCGTCGGCGACGGCGGGCCGTGCCGCAGATTCGGGCGGTCACCCGAGCCGATCCGTCAGCGGATCCGTCAGCCGATCCGTCAGCGCCGATCGACGCTGTCAGCGCCGATCCCTCAGCGCCGTCCGCAATCCGGTGGTAATCGGGCAGTGACCACCGTGGTGATATCCCGGAAACGCGTTTCGGCGACAATGACGTCCGACAGGTACCCGGTCGTGTCCTTGCGCGAGCAGGCAGGACGGGTACAGCGTGCAGTACCGGGCCGTCACCTGGGAGGCGAGCGAACCGCCATGTCATACGTACTCCGCCTGTTGCTACCCGACCGGCCAGGCACCTTGGGTGCCGTGGCCACCGCGCTGGGCCTGGTCGACGCGGACATCCTCGCCATGGACATCGTCGAGCGCTCCCCCGACCAGGCGGTGGACGACATCGTCGTCGCGCTGCCCGCCGGCCGTCAGCCGGACGTGCTGATCACCGCCGCGGAGACGGTCCCGGGCGTGCGGGTCGAATCGGTCCGGCCGGACCCGGGGATCGCGGCGCGGCACCGGGAGTGGGAGCTGGTCGAGGCGATCGCCGCCGACCCCAAGGACGCCGTCGCGATCCTTGCCAGGATGCTGCCGCAGGTGCTGCGCGCCGGCTGGGCCATCGTTGTCCGGGTTCAGACCAACGGTGACGGCCGCACCATCCGGCTGCTCGCCGGCGGTGGCGGCGTGCCCGAACCTGACCGGTGTCATCCCCGGCTGGGCGCCGGTCGACAGGGCCAAGGTGCTCGATCCGGACGCCGCCTGGGTGCCGGAGGACTGGAAGGCGATCGGCACCGAGATGGCGGCCGCGCCGCTGTGGGACCCGGACACCGCGGTGATCGTCGGACGACCGGGCGGCCCGGCGATGCGGGACTCAGAGGTGGCCAGGCTCGCGCATCTGGCCGGCCTGACCTCGGTGGTGGCGGGCCGGACACCGCTGGCCATCGTCGCCGACTGAGCCAGTCCTGGCAGGCCTTCCGCCCGGGGTCCCGGCGGCACTCAGCTCGGGACAGCGGGGTCGAACGCGGCGACCGAGCCGATGACGCTGATGGCCGGGGCGCGAATCCCCGCTGCGGCGGTGGCGGCGGCGATCTGATCCAGCGGCGCCTTCACCAACCGCTGTCCCGGCAGGCTGCCGTCGGCCACGGTGGCGGCCGGTGTCCGCGGATCCATGTCCTCAGCGATCAGCGCCGCGGCGATCGCTCCGAGGTTGGCGACGCCCATCATGATCACCAGTGCGGTTCGTGACCTGGCGAGTGCGGCGTAGTCCAGGGTCGATCGGGGATCGCCGGGCGGGACATGGCCGGTGATCACGGTGAATCCCTGGTTGGCCGTGCGGTGGGTCAGCGGGATGCCGGCCAGCGCCGGCACGGCAAGTGCGGAACTGACCCCGGGGATCACCCGGACCGGCACCCCGGCCTCCTCGCACGCCTGCCATTCCTCGCCACCCCGGCCGAAGACGAAGTTGTCCCCGCCCTTGAGCCGGACCACGTTCTGCCCGGCGGTGGCGTGCTCGACGAGCAGTCGGTTGATCTCCTGCTGCGGCGTCGTCCGTCCGCCGGGGACTTTCGCGACGTCGATGATCCGGGCGCCCGCCCGCACCTGGTCCAGGACCGCGAGCGGCGCAAGGCGGTCGTGCACGATGACGTCCGCCGCCCGGACCGCGGCCAGTCCGGCCACCGTGAGCAGGCCCGGATCACCCGGACCGCCCCCGACCAGAAACACGGTGCCCGGACCCGTTGGAGTCGCTCTGTCCGGGCCCGTCGCACCCGACGGGGAGAGACCCGACGATGCGGGCAGGCACCACACCGTGGCGTGTTGCGGCCAGTTCGGAGATCCGCGCGTCGTCCGCGGGGTCCCCGGTCGCTGCGACCACCAGCCACATCGCGTCAAGATCGGCCGCGGCCGGCTCCCGCGGGTGCCAGGTGATCAGCCCACGGTCGGCCAGGTCTGCGATGGATGCCTCCACCACGGGTGCAACCACCGTCACCACCGCACCATGGTCGCGGAGCAGCGCGACCTTGCCGAGCGCCTGTGGGCCACCGCCGGCCACCAGCACCGCCCGTCCACCGATGGGCAGGTCGACCGGAAGTCCCGGTTGGCGCTGCATGTGCTGTCCCCCGAGACGCATCGACGTTGCCGTGGCTGCTCATGTCGTGCCGACGGCGTGATCGCTCGATGATCCCGCACCCGCCCCGGCTGCCATGAGGCGGTCCGCCTGCTGGCCGACGCCGGCGGCCGCGTCCGCGTCCTGGCACAGCCGCAGGATCAGCCGTGGGGCGAGTGGGCGGCCCGGGTGATCGATCCGGACGGCACCGAAGTGCACACCGGATCGGCCGCCGGAGGGGCTTCGGCGAATACCTGAGCCCCGCACGTGAGAGGGTCGGAGGGTGCCGACCAGTCTCCGCCTCGAGATCTTCCCCGCCGACCTGAACGCGACGGTGCGTTTCTATGTCGATCTGCTGGGTTTCTCGTTGGCGACCGACCGGCGGGCCGACGCCCTGCCCTATCTGGCTCTGCAGCGGGATGATGTCCGGATCGGTGCTGCCGTGGTACCCGGTGGCAACCCGGCGCACCGGCGGCCGCCGACGGGTGTCGAGATCGTGCTGGAGGTCGACTACCTGCACGCCGAACGGGACCGGATACGGCTCGCCGGCTGGCCGATCGAGGAGGACATCGTGCGAAGGCCATGGGGGCTGCAGGACTTCCGGGTGCTGGACCCGGACGGCTACTACCTACGTTTCACCTCAAGGGCTCGGTGACGGCATGGCCTCTCGGACGTTCACGGCAATGATCCAGCAACCGGACGACGGACCCGGTCACGCTGTCGAGGTGCCCTTCGACCCGGTCGAGGTCTTCGGCCGGTCACGGGCCCCGGTGCTGGTCACCGTTCCCGGGCATGACCCGTTCCGGACGACCATCGCCAGCTACGGCGGCACCGGGCTGGATCGGGCTGCGCAAGGCACAGCGCGACGACCTGATGGTGGAAGCCGGCGACGAGATCACCATGACGGTCGAGTTCGACGACGTGCCCAGGGTCGCCGAGGTGCCGCCCGAACTCGCGTGCGGCGCTGGCCGCAGAACCCCGACGCTGCAGAAGCTTTCGAGAGTCTGTCGTTCAGTCACAGCCGGGAGTACGCGGACTGGGTCGGCGAGGCGAAGCGGCCGGCGACGCGTGAGCGCCGAGCCACTCAGGCGGTCGAGCGGATCCTGACGCGGGCTTCCAGCCCGCGGGCCAGCCGGCGAGCCGTCAGGCCCGCCGCCACCAGCGGTTCCGACCCGTCAGCGCCAGGAGCTCGGTGAGATCATCGGTGCAACCGGGCACCGGGATCGACGGCGCGTACTGACCGTTGCCGAGCCACCGAGCGGCCGATCCCTTCGCCTCGGCCAGCACCGCGCCGACCAGGTCGTTGGGGAAGCCCTCGTCGGCCCCGATCGCCCGCGCGAGGTCCCAGGCGTGCACGGTCAGATCGGTGGCCAGCCGCCAGCCGTACTCGTGCACCGGAACGGTGCCCTCGGACAGGGCGACCTTCCGATCCCAGTCGGTGACCGCTCCGAACCCGGCGACGGCCGCTTCGGCAGCCATCGCCCAGTCGTCGATGAGGTCGGTGCCGCTCTCCTCCGCCCACGGGATGGACTCTTCCAGGTCCGAGCCGTCGAGGGTGCGCGGGACCAGTCGCTGACCGTGGATCACGTGCCGGACCAGCCGGTGCACGTCCCACTCCGCGGCGGGCGTGCTGACCGTCCACTGCTCGGGGCGCACCAGCCGAACCCGGACGTCGAACTGGTGGATCGCACTGCGGTAGAGCGGGAGGAGCACCATGCCGACCAGTCGAGCACACCGGCCGGACGATCTTCAACCGCGCCCCGCTCGTGTCGGCGTGGCACCGGACGCGCTCAGTACATCCGCGGTTTCGGCTGATACCGGTGGCTGTTGTCGGTGTTCTGCAGGATGTTCGGGTAGCGGGCCGCCAGGGTGAGCGGGGTCTGCCTGCCCTCGATGCGCTCGAGCGGAACCGTGCCGAGCAGGCCGATCACCCGTTCGAGGATGGCCACCGGCCAAAGATTCCCGCTGAGCAGGAGCGCGCAGCGGCCGTCCCGGTCGAGCAGGATCAGGTCGGTCGTGCGCGGACCGAACCGTCGGCGCGCGAGACTCTCGACGAGTACCGCCGACCTGACCTCGGAGCGGTCGGCCGCCATCCTGGTCTTGCGGTTGGAGACCCTGACCACCTCGTCCGTCACCGTCAGCCGGACCTTCCGCACCTGGGACGCCGCCAGCGACACGGCGCCGAGGACGGCCAGCGGCGCGCCGATCAGCAGCAGACCGCCCAGCGTCGGGAACAGGGTCGCGAACAGGTACGACACCACCAGGACGCCGGCCATCATCATCCAGCCGTTGTTGACCACGGACATGAACGGCGACGGCGGTTTGGCCTCGAGGAGAGTCCGGGGTGCCTGCCCAGGCGCGTGTGGACCGCCCTTGGGACTCCGCACGGCAGGGGGTTGGTCTGTGGCCGCCGGAGGTTCCTGCGGTGCAGCCGCGGCCTGCGGTGCCGGCTCTGCTGGCTCGGGGGAGGTGTCGGGCACGCCGTCACGCTACCCGCGGCACGGCCGCCGGCGGCGCAGTGCGGGCGCGGTCATGATGCCCGCACCCGCAGTTCGGACAGCCCCCTGATCACGAAAAAGGGCTGATACCGGGGCTCCGCCGCAAGCTGCAACCCCGGCGCGGACGCCCGCAACTGGGCCAGCGACACAGCTACCTCCAGCCTGGCCAGCGGCGCCCCGATGCAGAAATGCATGCCGCCGCCGAAACCGATGTGCGTGCTGTCACCGCGGCCGATGTCGAAGAGGTCGGGCTCCGGGAAACGTGCCGGGTCGCGATTGGCGCAGCCGAACAGCATCCCGATCCGCTCCCCGACCCGCAGCTCCCGGTCCGCGATCTCCACGTCGTCCAGCACCCAGCGTTCGAACATCTGGAGGGGCCCGTCCCAGCGGATCATCTCCTCCACCGCAGCCATCGGCTCGACCTCACCCCCACAGACCCGACGCCACTGATCGGCGTGGGTGAGCAGGGCCCGCATCCCGTTGCCCAGTGTGTTCACCGTCGCCTCGTGACCGGCATTGAGCAGCACGATGACGGTGCAGACGATTTCGTCGTCGCTGAGCCGGTCACCCTGATCGGCCACCTGGATCAATTCGGTGATCAGATCGGCCGTCGGAGCGCGCCGCCGGACCGCGATCATTTCCCTGACGTAGTCGATGAACTCCCCCGCAGCGCGTTCCGCGTCCACCTGCTGCCCGACGTCGGTGTGCAATTCGTACATCTTCACGATCGCGTGCGACCAGGCCAGCAACCGGGGCCCGTCGATCAGCGGGACCCCGAGCAGGTGGCAGATGACGGACACCGAGTACGGCTGGGCGTAATCGGAGACGAGGTCGAAGGTGCCACGATCCAGCGCCGCACGCAGGGTGCGCTGTGAGAGATCTTCGATCACCGGACGCAGCGCGGCGACCGCCCGCGGCGTGAAGACCGCCGTCACCAGCCTGCGGAGCCTCGTGTGATCGGGGGGTTCCAGGTTCAGCAGTGACCATCGTTCCGACGCCGACCATCGCGGCCACCGCTCGTCCCGCGCCGGGCGGCCGAACTCCTCGGCGGTGTAACGGTGGTCGAAGCCCCGGCCGAGCTTCCGGTCACGCAACGCGGCGTGCACGTGCTCGAACCTGGTGAGCAGGTACACCTCGCGCGGCGGGTAGTACAGCACCGGTCCCGCGTCGCGCAGGGCTTGATAGACCGGGTACGGGTCGGCGATGAAGGCTGTCGATGAAGGATCGAATCCCACTGCTGTGAAATCGATCTCGCCAGTGGCGCCGCCGCCCAGCAGCGGCCCGGTCACGGCGGCCCGACCTCCTCGCCGACCTGGGCGACCTCGCGCGCGGCGTCGGGTCCCTGTTCCAGCAGGACGCGGAAGCCGTTCTCGTCCAGGATCGGAACCCGCAGCGAGACGGCCTTGTCGAACTTGCTGCCCGGACTGTCGCCGACGACGACGAACGCGGTCTTCGCCGACACGGAGCCGGCGGCCTTCGCACCGCGTTCCAGCAGCGCGGCCCTGGCCTCATCCCGCGAGAAGGACTCCAGGCTTCCGGTGACGACCACGGACAGGCCGGCCAGGGTCTGTTCCGGGCGCTCGGTCTGATCGTCCTGCATCCGGACGCCCGCTGCTTTCCACCGCTCGACGATCCGCTGGTGCCAGTCGATCTCGAACCACTCGATCACCGCCGCCGCAATCGTCGGGCCAACTCCCTCGCTCGCGGCCAGTTCCTCCTCGGAGGCCGCCCTGATTGCGTCCAGCGACCCGAACTGCTGGGCGAGCGCACGGGCGGCGGTGGGCCCGACGTGCCTGATCGACAGTGCCACCAGCACCCGCCACAGCGGTTGCGTCTTCTGCTTCTCGAGGTTCTGCAGGAGCTTGCGGCCGTTGGCGGACAGTGCACCGGCCTTTGTCCGGAACAGTGGAACCGTCAGCAACCGGTCCTCGTCGAGACCGAACGCCGTGCCGTCCGGTTCCCTGCCGGGGAAGATATCGCCCTCGTCGTTGATGGCACCGGCGGACAGCAGTGCTGTGGCGGCTTCGTAACCGAGCCCCTCGATGTCGAAGGCGCCTCTGCCGGCCAGGTGGAACACCCGCTCCCGCAACTGCGCCGGGCAACTTCGCGCGTTGGGGCAGCGGATGTCGACATCACCCTCGCGCATCCGCCGCAGTTCGGTTCCGCATTCTGGGCAACGCGTGGGCATCTCGAAGGACCGCAGTTCGCGTCCTTCGCGCAGGTCCACCACCGGCCCGAGTACCTCGGGGATCACGTCACCCGCCTTGCGGACGACCACGGTGTCGCCGATCAGGACGCCTTTGCGGACGACCTCGTCGGCGTTGTGCAGGGTGGCCAGCGAAACGGTCGACCCGGCGATCAGGACCGGCTCGAGAAAGGCGAACGGAGTGACCCGACCGGTCCGTCCGACATTCACCCGGATGTCCTTGAGCAGGGTCGTCGCCTCCTCGGGCGGGTACTTGTAGGCGATGGCCCACCGCGGCGCGCGGGAGGTGGACCCCAGCCGGCGTTGCAGAGCGGTCTCGTCGACCTTGACGACGATTCCGTCGATGTCGTGACTCAGGTCGTGCCGGTGCTCGTGCCAGTACGCGATCCGCTCCGTGACCTCGCCGGCGGTGTGCACGACGCGGTTGTGCTCCGAGATCGGCAGACCCCAGGAGCGCAGCCGGTCGTATGCCTCGGACTGCCGGCTGATGTCGAAACCCTTCCGGGCGCCGATCCCGTGGCAGAGCATGGTCAGCGGCCTGGACGCGGTGATCCGCGGGTCCTTCTGCCGCAGCGAACCGGCCGCGGAATTGCGCGGATTGGCGAACGGCGCCTTGCCGGCGGCCACCAGTGCAGCGTTCAGATCCGCGAAGCCGGCCAGCGGGAAGAACACCTCGCCCCGGATCTCGACCAGTTCGGGCACGTCGTGCTCGCCGTCGTCGCGGAGCCGCTCCGGAACGGCGTCGATGGTGCGCACGTTCAACGTGACGTCCTCCCCCACCCGTCCGTCACCCCGGGTGGCGGCACGCACCAGGCGGCCACGCTCGTAGGTCAGGTTCACCGCAAGGCCGTCGATCTTCAGCTCCGTCAACCAGCTGACCGGCGCACCCACGTCACGCGCTGTCCTCTCCAGCCACCCGGTGAGCTCGTCGGTGGAGAAGACGTTGTCCAGGCTCAGCATCCGCTCGGCATGCTCGACCGCGGCGAAGCCGGTGGCGAACCCGCCGCCCACCCGCTGGCTGGGCGATTGCGGTGTCTGCAACACCGGGAACCGTGTCTCCAGCTCCTCCAGTTCGCGCAACAGGGCGTCGAACTCGCCGTCGGACATGGTCGGCGAATCGAGCACGTAGTAACGGAACTGAGCCTCGGTGATCCGGTCGGCCAACTCGGCATGCCGCTGTGCGGCCACTTCCGGAACCGCGGTTCCTTCGACCCGGCTGTCAACGACCCCGGTGCCCGCGGTGTCCGCGCCGCCGCCCGGCATGCCGAGAGCTTCGTCCGACATCTCGACGGCGGCGGCGACAGAGGCGGCCTGCTCTGATGTCAGGGCGCCGGCCTGCGCTGATTGCTCGGCTGACTCCTGCACGGGACCCTGGCGACTGCGGGTGGTCTTGCTCACCCCGACACCCTAGGACCGGACCCCGACAGGGAGACGACCGTCACCTGTGGGGCCGGAACAAGTTTCCCGCGCAATTGTTGAACGCTCATATAGGGCGCCGGTTGGCCGGGGCCGATTGACAGCAGCGACATCGAAGAGGGCGATCGACAATGACAACCGTCAAGATCATTCTTGCTTCCACCCGTCCGGGTAGTTCAGGTCCTGCGATCGGCGCATGGGTTGCCGACCGGGCGGGCAATGTCGGAGCGTTCGACCGGGTCGAGGTGTTGGACCTGGCGCAGGTGAACCTGCCCTTCCTGGACGAACCCGAGCACCCGCGTCTGGGCCGGTACACACATCCGCACACGCTTGCCTGGTCACGGGATGTCGACACGGCGGATGCGTTGATCATCGTGACACCGGAATACAACGGCGGCTTCCCGGCACCGCTGAAGAATGCGCTTGATTTCCTGCACGCCGAATGGCGGAACAAGGCGCTCGGTTTCGTCACCTACAGCGGCGGTCCGCGCGGCGGCGTGGGCGCCGCGGCCATGCTGGCGCCGGTGACAACGGCCCTGGGAATGGTGACGACGGAATCCGCCGTGGCGATCCCCCGGGCATCGACCCAGGTGATCGACGGCGCCTTCATGCCGACCGGGTCGAACGAGGCCTCGCTGGCCTCCATGCTCGACGAACTCGCCTCGATCGACAACGGGCTCGCACCGCTCCGCACTGAACTGGCGATGGCCGGCTGACGCCACCCGCCGAACCGGTCGTGGCAGGCTGGCCGGGTGACGATGGATCCGGACCGGCTGTCAGACGATGTGCTCGATTTCCTGACCGAGCGGCACCTGGCAACCCTGACCACGCTGCGGCGTGACGGTTCGCCGCACGTCGTCGCAGTCGGATTCACCTACGACGCAGAAAGTCGCACGGTCCGGGTCATCACCGGTGACGGATCCGTGAAAGTGCGCAACGCAGAACGACTCTCGGTCGACAGCACGGGCGGTCGTGCCGCTGTGTGCCAGGTCGACGGGCGCCGCTGGCTGACCCTGGAGGGAACCGCGGCGGTCAGCCGCGACCCTGCCGTCGTTGCGGACGCCGAACGACGGTACGGCCTGAGGTACCGGACGCCGCGGGTCAATCCGCGACGGGTCGTCCTCATCATCGCGGTGGACCGGGTACTCGGACACGCCTGAGTCCATCCGGGCGACGACGTGCCCTTTGCTTGGTTGACATCGCAGACCGTCCTACGATGGTCAATCATGAACAAGTCGAACGACATGGCAGAGGCTTTCGGCGCATTCGTCAAGGCCCAACGTCAGCTGGCGAACATTTCGCAGCGGCAACTCGCGGCGGCCAGCGGGATGTCCGACTCCTATCTGAGCCAGATCGAGCGCGGTCAGTACAAGCCGTCCGCAGAAGTGTTGCGCGGCATCGCTCAGGCGCTCAGCATCGCTCCTGCAGCCCTCTTCGCCCAGTTCGGACTGCTCGACGTCGATGACGACCACACGCCGAAGATCAGCGTGGAAGAGGCCATCCGGCTCGACGAACACCTCAGCCAGGACAAGAAGGAAGCGCTGCTGCACATGTACCGCACCCTGCGCGGCTGATTCCGCCGCCGTGCGTGGTCTACCAAAATCTCTGCTTGACATACCGCGCTTTGCTTGGCATACTGGGCACTGACCACCGAACAGCAGCCCGAAAGGAACTCCCATGACCGACTACATCGCAGAAGCCAACAAGGCCACCGAGCAGTACCTCACCGCCCTGGCCAAGAGCCAGGAAGAGTTCGTGAAGGCCGTCGAGACCTTCGTCAAGCAGCTTCCGGCCCTGCCGCAGTCCCCTGTCGCGACCCCCGCCGCCGACCTGCCGAGCGCGGGCGAGGTCACCACGGTGACGTTCGACTTCGCCGAGAAGGTCCTGGCCCAGCACCGCGCCACCACCGACAAGCTCATCTCGGTCCTGGCCCCCAAGAACTGACGCGGCCGCTGCAGCATCGCTCTTCCGACGCCCAGGGGCCTTTGGTCCCTGGGCGTCGTCGCATTTTCCTGACATATTCGCCCTAACGGCCAGTTAGCGTGTCAAGCAGTCGGTAGCCGCCTTTCGCACCCGTCGGGCTTACGACAACTCTGAAATGAGCGCAGCAATGGAATCCGAGGTCATTCGCCGTGTCAACGATGGCGTGGACGAGCGCCCGGCCGCCCCGCACCCCCGCAGCACGGCCGGGCTTGTCACCGACGGGTCATCCAGTCATGGCCCGAACGGGAACGGTCACGGTTCGCCGGGGAACGGTTCCGGTTCGGCCAACAACGGTTACGGTCCGCCCGGCACCGGCTCGACACCGAGCATCGCCGACCGTTTCGCCGACCTGCTCGCACCACTGAGCAATCGCCGGCGGCGCGGGCTCATCGCCCGGTTGTCCGTCGGTTACTACGAGGGCTGGCGGCCGACGCGCGCCGAGGTCACCGAGTTGGTCGCCGAAGAACTGCGCCGCAGCCCACGCTGACAGACGAACCGCTACCAGCTCTCCGGCAGGTCAGGCAACGCGTCGGCCAGCTCGCGGCATATCTTCATGGCCCGCACCGCCCACTCGCGGTCCGCGCCGGCCAGCCCGCAGGTCGGCGTCGGGACCACCGTGTCCGCCAGCTTGTCGCGAGGGAAACCGAGGCGATCCCAGGCCTGCAGCAGGTGTGCGGCCCAGTCGATCAGCGGGACATCGGGATTGGCCGGCGCCAGGGACGGCACGATCCCGGCGAGCAGCACCGCGCCGGTCTCGACCGCTTCGCCGATCGGATCCAGCGACGCCGCCGCTCCGGTCAGGGCCGTCACGTCGATCGACAGCGCGTCGAACCCCGCCGCCCGCAGCAGGCGCAGCGGCGCAGCCGGGTGGCAGCAGTGGGCGATGGACGGGCGTCCGGCGATGCCGCTGGTGACCCGGGACAGCACCTCGATGGCCCGTACCGCCGACACCGCCCGAACGGTACCGAAACCACTTGCCGTGCTGAGACTTCCGGCCAGCACCGCCGGCAGGGCGGGCTCGTCGATCTGCACGACGATCCCCGCACCCGGCACCCTGGCGGCGATCTGGGCGACGTGCGCGGCCAACCCCTCGGCCAGCGAGGTCGCCAGGTCGTCCACCGCGCCGGCATCGGTCAGTGCCCGGTGGCCGGCCGGCACCTCGAGCATCGCGGCCAGCGTCCACGGTCCGCAGACCTGCACCTTCACCCATTCCGCACCGGCGAACTGCTGTTCCGCGGCATCGGAGTCCCAGGCCAGGAAGTCGATGGCGCGCCGCACATCCCGTCCCGGCCGTCGCGAGATCCGCCAGCCCGACGGCACGACCTCGGCCGGGATGTCCACCAGCATCCCGATGGCCCGGCCGATCATGTCGGCTCCGACTCCCCGGTCCGGCAGTTCCACCAGGTGTGGTAGGGCCGGTAACTCGCCGGCGACCATGGCCGCGGATTCGCCCGGCGACGTGCCGGGCATCGAACCGACACCTGTTGCGGCACTGCGGTTCCAGGCGCGCTGAGGCGGGAACAGTTCGGTCAGCGACGGCCGCCGGGAGTCTCCGGGCAGCTCGACGCGCGGCGCAGGATGATCGGTCACGCTGCCCGCACGATCGTGCCGGCACCGATGACGTAGGAATCGGCGGAGTCGTACAGCACCACGGTCTGACCGGGTGCCACCCCGCGAATCGGCTCGTCGAGAATCAAGCCGAATCCTTCCGTCTACCAGGTCGGCGGACCCGCGGACGGTGCCGCCGTGCGCCCGCAGTTGCGCCACGGTGCGCAGCGGGAATCTCGGCGGTACCCCGCGGGAGAACACCACTCGATCCGCGGTGATGACGCCGACGTCCAGTCCGGCGGCCGGTCCCACCGTCACCGTTCCGCTGACCGGTTCGATCCCCAGCACGTAACGGGGCCGGCCGTCCGGCGCGGGCCGTTGCAGGTTCAAGCCCTTGCGCTGGCCGATCGTGTAGGCGAAGAACCCGTCGTGCTCGGCGAGCACCTCACCGGACTCGGAATCGACGACGGAACCCGTTCGTGCGCCGAGCTTGTCGACCAGGTAGCCGTGGGTGTCACCGTCGGGGATGAAGCAGATGTCGTACGAGTCCGGCTTCGCGGCCACCGCGAATCCGCGGCGTGCCGCCTCGGCCCTGACCTGCTGCTTGGTCATCTCGCCCAGCGGGAACATGCTGTGCGCCAGCTGGTCTGCGGTCAGCACCGCCAGCACGTAGGACTGGTCCTTCGCGAGATCGACCGAGCGGTGCAGGATCCCGTCCCGCAGCCGGACGTGGTGTCCGGTCGCGACCGCGTCGAACCCGAGCGCCATCGCGCGGTCGAGCAGTGCGGCGAACTTGATCTTCTCGTTGCACCGCAGGCATGGGTTGGGGGTCCGGCCGGCGCTGTACTCGGCCAGGAAGTCGGCGACGACGTCCTCGAGGAAGTCCTCGCTGAAATCCCAGACGTAGTACGGGATGCCGAGCAGATCGCAGACCCGCCGGGCGTCGAACGCGTCCTCGACCGTGCAGCAGCCCCGGGAGCCGGTGCGCAGCGTGCCTGGATTGCGGGACAGCGCCATGTGCACGCCGGTGACGTCATGGCCGGCGTCGACCGCCAGCGCGGCAGCCACCGCGGAGTCGACCCCACCGCTCATCGCGGCCAGTACGCGCATCAGGAACCCACCCCTGCCGAACCGGTGCTGGTCAACGCCGTCGCGCCCCGGCCAGGGCCGCGCGCCGGGCCCGCTCGACCACCGGCACGATGCACCTCGGCCACCGCCTGCACGTCGGCGGGGGTCGAGGTGTGCCCGAAGGTGAACCGCAGCGCACCCCTGGCCGCCTGCTCGTCCGACGCCCATGGCCAACAGCACGTGTGAGGGGCGCGCCACTCCGGCGGTACAGGCGGAGCCGGTCGAGCACTCGATACCGTTGGCGTCCAGCAGCATCAGCAGCGAATCGCCCTCACAGCCGGGAAACCGCAGATGCGCGTTGCCGGGCAGCCGGGACGGCGCACCGTCGACCAGGGACTGACCCGGGTCACCGGACAGCACCGCGTCGGGAACCAGCGCCGTGACGGTGCTGATCAGGGCCTCGCGTAGCCCGGTCAGCATCGCGGCGCGCTCCGCGCGGTGGGTGACGGCGTCCTGCACGGCGACGGCGAGCCCGGCGATCCCGGCGACGTCCAGCGTGCCGGAGCGGACTCCGCGCTCCTGGCCTCCGCCGTGCATCAGCGGCACCACCGAGACCTCGCGGCGCAGCAGCAGCAGGCCGTTGCCCGTGGGTCCACCAACCTTGTGGCCGGTGACCGTCAGCGCGTCGGCGCCGCAGCGGGTGAAGTCGATGGGCAACTGACCGAGCGCCTGCACGGCGTCGGTGTGGAAGGGGATGCCGTGGGCGTGGGCCACGTCGGCGAGTTCCCGGATCGGATTGACGGTGCCGACCTCGTTGTTGGCCCACATCACGCTGATCACGGCCACATCCGAAGGGTTCTCCGCGATCGCGGCTGCGAGCGTGTCCGCGTGCACCCGGCCGAAATCGTCGACCTCGAGCCAGCTCACCTCGGCACCCTCGGTCGCGACCAGGAAGTCCACGACGTCCAGCACAGCGTGGTGCTCCACGGCCGCGGCGATGATCCGGCGCCGGGCCGGATCGGCGGCGCGGCGGGCCCGGAAGATGCCGGCCACTGCGAGGTTGTCCGACTCCGTGCCGCCGGAGGTGAACAGGACCTCACTGGGGCGGGCGCCGAGGGCGGCGGCGATGCTCTCCCTGCCCTCCTCCACCCGCCGCCGCGCGGCGCGACCGGAGGTGTGCAGGGACGACGCGTTTCCGGTCATGGACATGGCCTGCGACATGGCTGCGACCACCTCCGGCAGAACCGGGGTGGTGGCGGCGTGGTCGAGGTAGGTCATCGGGCTCCAGCGTAGGTCCCCCTGTCGCGGGCACCCAATCCACGGCGGTGCGGTCCCGCCGAACCGTGCGTGTGGCCGCCGTCAGACCGGCCGACGGCGGCCCTCACGCTCAGCTCTTGCGCTCCCGCACGGCTTGCGCGAGCTGCGGTGCGACGGTGAACAGGTCACCCACGACACCGAAGTCGGCGATCTCGAAGATCGGCGCATCCGCGTCCTTGTTGACCGCGACGATCGTCTTCGAGGTCTGCATGCCGGCCCGGTGCTGAATCGCACCGGAGATGCCCAACGCCACGTAGAGCTGAGGCGACACGCTGATACCGGTCTGGCCGATCTGGAACTGATGCGGGTAGTAGCCGGAATCCACCGCGGCCCGTGACGCGCCGACCGCCCCGCCCATGGCGTCGGCCACTTCCTCGACGACCCTGAAGTTCTCGGCCGAACCCACGCCGCGGCCCCCGGACACGACGACAGCGGCGCCGTTGAGCTCCGGGCGGTCGCCGACCGGCTCCGGGTGGTCCGCCACCACGACGGCCGACACCGCGGGATCGATGGTCACGTCGAGCGGGACCACCTGCACCGCAACGGGTGTCGGTGACGGCTCGATCGAACCGGGCCGGATGGAGATGATCGGCGTACCGACGGCCACCCGGTAGCGGACCGAGTAGGCGCCGCCGAACACCGACTGTGTGGCGACGACGACGCCGTCCTCCAGGACCACGTCGACGGCGTCGGCGAGCAGCCCGGACTCGAGCCGGACGGCCAACCGTCCGGAGATCTCGCGGCCCTCCACCGTGGATGCGATCAGGATGGCGGCCGGAGACGCCGCGGCCGCGGCCGCGGCCAGGCCGGCCACCGCGGGCGTCACCAGGAATCCGGCGGCCTCGTCGGACTCGGCGGCATACACCGTGGCCGCCCCGAGAGCCCCGAGATCACCGGCGAGCGACTCGGCCGTTCCGGGCTTTCCGACAACCACGGCGGCCGGCGTGCCCAGCCGCGCGGCGGCCGTCAGCAGCTCCCCGCTGACCTTGGCGATCGTCCCGTCATGGTGCTCGACCAGTACCAATACCTCGGACATTCGTGTGCTTCCTTTCGCTGGTCGAACCGTCAGATGAGCCGCGCGGCGGCCAGGTATTCGGCGATTTGGGTACCGCCGGTGCCGTCGTCGACGACCTTCTCGCCGGACTGCCGCGGCGGCCTCGGCGCACCGTCGACCACCACGGTGGACGCATTGGCGAGCCCGGTCGTCGCCGGATCCAGACCGAGGTCGCCGATGCCCAGGGTCGCGACCTTCTTCTTCTTCGCGGCCATGATTCCCTTGAACCCGGGATACCGCGGCTCATTGATCTTCTCCGTCACCGAGATGACAGCGGGCAGTGTTGCGGTGACCTCGCTGTAGCCGCCGTCCTTCACCCGCTCGGCGCGCAGCGAGGTGCCGTCGATGTCCAGCGTGCGGATGGACGTGACCTGCGGCATACCGAGACGTTCCGCGAGCATCGACGGCATCGAACCGGTGCGACCGTCGGTGGACTCGTTGCCGGTGATCACCAGATCGACACCGAGCGGGCGGATCGCCGCGGCCAGTGCCGCCGACGTCTGCAGCGCGCAGGATCCGGCAAGGCCCTCGTCGGTGATGTGCACCGCTTCGTCGGCGCCCATCGCCAGTGCCTTGCGCAGCGCCTCGGTGGCCCGTTCGGGACCCATGGTGACGACAGTGACGTCGCCGCCGTGCTTCTCGACGAGCTGCAACGCCGTCTCGACACCGCGGGTATCGATCTCGTCGATCACCGCGTCGGCGGCGTCGCGGTCCAGCGTCCAGTCCGTCTCGCGCAGGGTTCGCTCGGACCACGTGTCCGGCACCTGCTTGATCAACACCGCGATCTTCATCGCCGGATCACCTCTCCATTGGTCTCGTCGGGTGACGAGCGTCGACCGTCCTGGGCTTCGTCGGCCCGGCCGATCCATCATGCCCTGATGGCAGTGGAAGCCGGTCGATCGATAAGTTACTCGCCAGTAGCTTACGCGGGTTCGGGCCGGCGGCGAAGTGGTGGCAGTCTTACCTTCATGTCCACAGTTCCGGCGTCCAGCAACGTCATGCTCGTCGCCACGATGCTGGCGTTCTTCGCCACCTGCCTGGTGATCACCTTCCAGGCTCCGCTCATCTGGTGGACGATCCCGGTGGTTCTCTTCGCGGTGGTGGCCGTCCTCGGAACATTGCGGTACCTGCGGCACCGCCGGATGGTGGAGGCACTGCACGGGGCACGCCTGTGACGCCGGTTCCGGTCATCATCGACTGCGACACCGGCATCGACGACGCCTTCGCGCTGATGTTCGCCGTGCGTTCGCCGGCCATCGACCTGCGCGCGGTGACCTGCGTCGCCGGGAACGCCGCTGTGGACCAGGTGGTCGCGAACACCCGGTACGTGCTGGACGCCGCCGGCGCCGGTGAGATCCCGGTGGCCCGCGGCGCAGCGACCCCGCTCCTGGTGGCGGCCGATGACGCCGGGCACTTCCACGGCGGCGACGGTCTGGGTGGCTTCTCCCGGCCGTCGGACCGGCGGACCTCCCAGCAGTCCGCCGTCGACCTGCTGCGGCACGAACTGCTGTCCGCGGTCGCGAACGGCGAACCGGTGACCCTGGTCGCGACCGCGCCGTTGACCAACGTCGCACTGCTGCTGCGTGCTCACCCAGAGGTCGCCGCCGGGATCGAGCGGGTCGTCTTCATGGGCGGATCCGCGTCGGTGGGCAACGTCACTGCGGTCGCCGAGTTCAACGTCTTCCACGATCCGGAGGCCGCGGCCATCGCTCTCGCCGCGATGCGCGAGCTCGACATCCCGGCGACCATGTACGGACTGGACGTCTTCGACCAGGTCAAGGTCGACCGGGAGGATGCGGCGCGACTGCGGGACCGGCTGGATCCGGCGTGCCAGCTGGCCGGAGCACTGATCACCCGGCAGTGTGACAAGCTCGACCAGGACTCCATCACCATCGGCGACGCCGGAACCCTCTGTGCCGTCGTCGATCCCGCGGGCCTGACCACCCACCGGTGGGGCGTCCGGGTGGAGACCGGGCACGGGTACACCCGTGGCCAGACGGTGGTCGACCGCCGGGAGCCGCCGCTGGACCCGGTCCGCGGGCCGCAGAGCATCGCACCGACCTGGGTCGACGTCGCAGTCCACGTCGATGCCCGTGGCTACGCGGGGTTGTGGCTGGAGACGCTGACCGGCTGATCGCGGCCCGCCCATCCTAATTGCGGACCTCGCGCCGGAAGTCAGTCGGCGACGCCGATGTCCTCGTTCCAGAGCGACGGCCGCTCCTCGATGAAGTCCATCATCATCGTCACGCACTGCTCGTCGTCGAGCACGACCACATCGACGCCACGGGAGCGGAGCAGGTCTTCACCTCCGTAGAACGTGCGGTTCTCGCCGATGATCACCCGCGGGATCTTGTACAGCAGGATGGCCCCGGTGCACATGTCGCAGGGCGAGAGGGTCGTGACCATCGTCGCTCTCGCGTAGACGGTGGCGGGCAGCCGGCCGGCGTTCTCCAGGCAGTCCGTCTCCCCGTGCCGGATGGCGCTGCCCAACTGGACCCTCTTGTTCCAGCCGGTCGCCAGTACCCCGCCGTCGACCACCAGGGCGGCTCCGATCGGGATGCCGCCCTCGGCCAGTCCCTGCCGGGCCGCGCGCACGGCCGCCGCGAGGAACTCGACATCGAGCGAATGGCTGTCCGCGACGGGATCGTGGGTCATCGGGCGACTCCTGTCATCACACGGTTCACGACACGGTTCACAGCCGGGGGAACGGTCACGCTACCCCGGAGCCAGGCCGGTCATCTCCATCAACGCATTCACCGCCGCCAGTCCGCCGAGCCCGGACACCCCACCACCGCGGCGGCTGCCCGCACCGGCGAGCAGAATGCGTGTGCTGCCGGCGATGTCGACGCCGTACCGCTCCGCGGGGGTGTCCGTCGCGAAGCCGTCGGCCAGCCACGGCCAGCTCAGGTCGTCGTGGAAGATGTTCCCGCCAGGCATCCCGAGGCTGGTCTCCAGGTCGAGCGGCGAGGCGATGTCGAGGCAGGGCCGGCCGTCGGCGTCGCGGGCAAGGCAATCCAACAACGGCTCCGCGAGATGCTTCTGCAGGGCGATCAGCGCACCCTCCGCAGCCTTGGCCCTGCTCCCCTCGGGGTCCGCGCGGAACAGGTCCACCGGGGTGTGCAGGCCGAACAGGGTGAGAGTGGCACCGGGGAAGCCGTTCAGGATCGAGGAATCGGTCAGCGAATGGCAGTACACCTCGCCCGGCACGACGGAGGGCAGACTGCCACCGGCCGTCGTCGCATACGCGGCCTCCAGATCCCAGAAGCCCTCCTCGAGATGGACAGTGCCGGCGAACGCCGTGCGCGGATCGACTCCCGACGCCAGAGTGGGCAGCCGGTCCAGCAGCATGTTGATCTTCATCTGGGCTCCGGTGGGGATGACCGGCTCCCGTCCGAGCCAGCCGTCGACCACCGCCGGCGCCACCGCCGCCAGCAGGTGGCCGGCCGGCACGACGACCTCGCGACCGGCCGCGGTGCCGTGCACCGTCACCCCGTTGGGGCCCTCGTCCACGCCGAGAACGTCCACCCCGCAACGAATCTGCACACCGAGTTCGGTCGCCTTGGCCAGCAGGGCGTCGGTCAGTGCACCCATGCCGCCCACCGGTACCAGCCACTCCCCGGTGCCCCTGCCGATGAGGTGGTAGAGGAAGCAGCGGTTCGCGAGCAGTTCCGGGTCGAACAGCGATGTCGACGTCCCGATCAATCCGTCGGTGGCCACCACACCGCGGACCACGTCGTCCTGGAACCGCCGGACGATCATGTCGCCGAGTGGTTCCTCGACGATGTCGGCCCAGATCTGTTCGCCGGCAGCGGCTATCACCGCGGCCCTGGCGTCGGCCCGGCGCGGCAGCGGGCCGGTCAGCATCGGCGCGAGTGCCTCGGCCATCTGGTGCATCTCGCCGTAGAACCGCTCCCAGCTCCGGAACTCGTCGTCGGAGCCGGTGAGCTGGCGGAACGACTCCTCGGTCTCCGGGCCCGGGTGCCGTTCCACCAGCAGCCCTCCCGACACGCCGCCGCGCCGCGTCGGGGTGAAGGACGACACGCTGCGCGACGCGAACCCCAGGTCGATCCCGAGCCGGCGGATCAACTGGTCCGGCATCAGCGCGATGAGATAGGAGTACCTGCTCACCCGCGCCGGGTGCGGTGGGAACAACACCTCACCGACGGTCGCCCCGCCCGGCCGCTCCGAGCGCTCCAGGAGCGTCACCTGCGAGCCGGCCCGGGCGGCGAGAATGGCGGCCACCAAGCCGTTGTGGCCACCCCCGACGACGACGACGTCAGCCGTTGTCACTGCTCACCAGCTCCTTCGTTCTCGATCATCAGGGCGGTCGGCGGTTCGCGGCCCGCACCGCCCGCTCAGCTGTTCCGCGGCTCCAGGCTGATGGACATCGCCCTGGAGTACTCCTCGTCGACCCGATCCAGCACCGCCGGCCAGGCCGTCGGCGGTGTGCTCGTCCGGTTGTGCCGGGCGATGTCGCTGCGCAGCGCGGGGTTCTGGGTGATCTCCACCAGCGCGTCCGTCATTCCGGCGTCGTCATCGGCGAGCAGTCCCTCGCGACGGTCCGCCACGAATTCGGTGATCCCGGTGCCGCGGAACGCCACCACCGGGAGCCCCGCGCAGCGCGCTTCGAGCGCGGCGATGCCGAACGACTCCAGGTAGGCCGGCGCGATGAAGAGGTCGGCGTCGCGGTAGATCGCCTTGAGCGCGTCACGGTCCACTCTTCCGGCCAGCGTGACGGTGTCCTGCATGCCGTGCCGGGACAGGTAACGGCGCATCCGCGGCATGAGCTTGCCGTCGCCGAACACCGACAGGCGCAGGGTGGCGTCGGTGCCGAGCCGCTGCTGCGCGGCGTCGACCATGGCCAGCAGGGGCAGCGGACGCTTCCGCACCGAGAGCCGCATGGTGGCGACGGCGTGCACGACGGCCCGGGAGCCGGTGGTCGGCCCGGTGTCTCCCGACGGCGTGACGCGAACTTCCGGCGCCCACTCGTGCGGGTCGAGGCCGTTGGGCACCACGGTCACCGGCACCCCCGTCTGCTTGCGAAGCGGCGCCGCGGCTGCCTCGCTGACCGCGGTCAGCGCGATGTGCTGCGCGATCTCCGGAACGGTCCAGGGCACCAGGAAGCGCGGCAGCCGGAAGGTGGCCGGCAGGCAGTGAACGGTGACCGTGACCGGCAGACCCATGTCCAGCGCGACTCGGACTCCGGCCGCGGCGAACGGCGAGCCGACCCCGGCGTGCACGTGCACGACGTCGAAGCCACCCGCCCGCAACGCCTTCTCGATCGGACGCGAGGGCATCGGGTTGTTGGCGATCTCCGCCGGGATCGGGATGCCGAAGCGGTGCACCGGCACCGGGAACGTCCGGCCGGCCATTCGGCGCGGCAACGGAGTCGCGGTGAGCACCTCGGGTTCCAGCCCCGCCTGCAATTGCCGCCGGGTGAGGTCGTTGACCTGCATCTCGATGCCGCCGAGGCGGGGGACGAAGCAGTCGGAAATGTGCGCGATCCGCACCGCCCACCGCCTCCCGCCGGCCCCGACCGGACCCTGCGACATGCTAGCCCGGTGCCGCACACGGTCGTCTTCTTTCACGCCCATCCCGATGACGAGGCGTTGCTCGACCTCCGGCACGATGGCCAAACTCGCGTCCGCGGGTCACCGCGTCGTGCTGGTGGTGGCGACCGCCGGGGAGGCGGGCCTGTCGGCCGACCGAGCTGCGGGCCGACGGGCGGCTCGGCGATCGACGGCTCGCCGAGTTGCGAGCCTCCGCCGGTGGCCTCGGGGTCGCCCGGAGCGAGGTGCTGGGCTACGCCGATTCCGGGCTCGCCGACCAACCGACGCCGTCCAGCGCGCCGGCCGGACGCCGCCGCGGCTCGCCGACGCCGACGTCGAGGAGGTCGCCGGAACGGCTCGCGCGAGATCCTCGTCGAGGAACGGGCGGCGGTGCTGACCAGCTACGACGCCGACGGCGGTTACGGGCACCCGGACCACCTCGCCGTGCACGCCATCGCAGCGCGGGCGGCCGAGGTGGCCGGCACACCGGTCGCTGCTGGAGGCCACCGTCCCGCGGGACCGGCTGCTGGCCGTGGCGCGCGCGGTGAACCGCGCTGCTGCCGCGCGCGCGCCGGGTCGATCTGGCGTCCGTGGGCAGCGGCCTACTCGAGCGTCGGCGGACATCACCCACCGCATCGACGTTCGGGCGCAGGCGGCGCAGCGCCGGGCATCGATGCGGGCGCACGCCAGCCAGGCCACCGCCGACCGCGGCCCGCGGACGCTCGGCGTCTTCACCCGGGTGCCGTTGCCGCTGTTCGGATCGGCCTTCGGGCGCGAGTGGTACCGACAGGCCCGGCCGGTTCCTTCACGCCCGCAGGTTTCGCGCACGCGGCGAGAACACCGGCTGGACGACATCTTCCAGACGCTCTGAGTTCCAGACGCTCCGAGTTCAAGACGCTCAAGTTGCAGACGCTCCGAGTTCCAGACGCCGCGAGTTCCAGACCCTCCGAGCGGCGCGTTCGGAGCGGCCGGACGGTCAGCCGGGTGGACCGGCGCGGCGTCCCGGGCCGCTCGGCCCGCCGACCGTCGGTGCGACCGCGAGGCCGGTGTCCTCGTCGGACCCGGTGGCCGCCGACCGCAGCGCCGCGATCGGTTTCCTGCCCCGTCCCCAGAACCAGACCAGCCAGGCGACGATGCCGAACGGGATCTCGATGACGTGGGTGAAGATCGTGAACAGCAGCACTCCGCTCGCCGCCTGCGCCGGGTCCGCACCCATCGCCACCAGCAGCGCGACCGAACCGGCCTCGACCAGACCCAGTCCGCCCGGGGTGACCGCGACCGAGGTGAGCAACCTGCCGAGGGCGAACGCGGCGAGCAGCGTGCCGACGCCGATCACCAGGCCGCAGATGTGCAGGCAGAGCCAGAACAGCACGAAGTAGACGACGAAGTAGCCCAGGGTGCCGAGCGTCATCTGCAGCCAGCCGGTCCGCAGGACGCCGCGGGTCTGGTCGCGCAGCTTCGCGATTCCGGCCTCCCAGCCGAGATCCCGCGGCCTGCGGAACAGCCGCAGCACGGCCTCCGCCAGTCGCTGCAGACCCCTGCCGACCGCGTGCGCGGCGCGGCTGCTGACCATCACCGTGACGAACAGCACCAGCAGGGCGACCAGCGTCAGCACCCCGAACAGCGCCGCGTCCCGGACGGCCGGGCTGATGTGCCCGCCCTGCAGCAGCAGCGCCGCCAGCCCGACCATCGGGAGCAGCACCTTCCCGGCGGTGGCGAAGATGCCGCCGAGCAACACCGAGATCCCGATCGCCGCCCTGGCCGAAACCCCACGACCGGCAGATCGCGTAGGTCGCCCCGATCGCCGAGCGCGCCACCGAACGGCAGCGTGTTCGCGACCAACGACCCGGCCAGGTTCACCGTCAGGGCCTGCCGGTGGGTGATTCCGGGCAGCGCCCCGGTGATGGTGAAGGTGAAGGCAAACAATGCGCACAGCTGCAGGCAGCGCGAGCAGGGCCAGCGCGACCGGGTTCAGGGTCCGCATCGGCTCGAGGATCTCTGCCCAGCCGACACCCGCGACCTTCGGCAGGCCCCAGATCAGCAGCACGACCGCAAGGGCGAGCGAGCCGACGTCACGGGTGATGCGCCACCACACCCGGCTCTGCCGCCACCAGGGACGGGCCGCGGTATCCGTCTGGACCACGCCCGTCAGCCTGTCACGTCATCCCGCCGAACGACTCCGGGAAAATCCCCGACACGACCTGACAGCCGCCGCGCGGATCGAAGAGAACCCGACCGGGTGACGAACGGCCCGTCCCGCCGGCTCGGCCCCGGCCGTCGGTGGGCGCGTCTACCGTGAGAACCGTGCCACCGTCGACGACCACCTCCCCCGGCATCTCCACCGACGGCCCGGACGGTGGACCGGTCGACGCCCCGCGGACATCGCCCGGCGACGTCGGTTCCATCGATCGTCCCCGCTGGCTCCGCCGGCTGTGGGGCTACTGCTGGCGACACCCGGTGATCACCATGCTCGCCGGGCTGTCCGCGGTCGGCGGCGTCGGACTCGGCGCGCTGACCCCGCTGCTGACCCAGATCGCCGTCGATGACGCGACGGCCGGCAGCACCGGCCAACCTCGGTTGGGTGATCGCCGCCCTGGTCGCTCTCGCGCTGATCCGGTTCGGCTCGTCGTTCCTTCGCCGATGGGCCGGCGGACGGCTGTCCCTGGACGTGCAGCACGACATGCGGCAGGACGTCTTCGGCGCACTGCAGCGGCTGGACGGCTCGGGGCAGGACAGGCTGCGCACCGGCCAGGTGGTGTCACGCGCGTCCACCGACCTGCAGATGGTGCAGTCGCTGCTGGCGATGGTGCCGCTGTCGGCCGGCCAGGTGGTGCTGTTCGTCGTCTCGCTGGTGATCATGCTGACGCTGTCGCCGCTGCTCACCCTGATGGCGCTGCTGGTGGTGCCCGCGGTCGTGGTCGTCACCAGGGCGACCCGGACGGTGCTGTTCCCGGCGACCTGGGCCGCCCAGCAGTCCGCTGCCGAGGTGGCGGAGATCGTCGAGGAGGACGTCACCGGCGTCCGGGTGGTGAAGGGGTTCGGGCAGGAGGACCGGGAGCTCGGCAGGTTGACCGACGGCGCGCGGCGGCTGTTCTCGAACCGCATGCGCGCGGTCCGGCTGACCGCGAAGATCAGCCCCGCCCTGCAGGCGCTGACCGCACTGGGCCAGGTCGGGGTGCTCGCCCTGGGCGGTTACCTGGCGCTGATCGGCACGATCTCGCTCGGCACGTTCCTGGCCTTCACGCTGTACCTCGCCCAATTGGTCGCGCCGACCCGGATGCTGACCATGCTGCTGGTACTCGGACAGCAGGCGCGGGCGTCGGTCGAGCGGGTGCTGGAGATCGTCGACTCGCTGCCGGTGATCACCGAGCGTCGCCGATCCGCTGCCGGTGCCGGCCGGCCCGCTGGACGTGCGAGTTCGACGGCGTCAGTTTCGGCTATTCGGCCGACGACCCGGTGCTGCGTTCCTTCGATCTGCACGGTCCCGCCGGGCTCGACGGTGGCCCTGGTCGGCGCGTCCGGATCGGGGAAGTCGACGGTGTCGCTGCTGCTGCCGCGCTTCTACGACCCGCAGGCGGGCACCGTCCTGGTCGGCGGGGTGGACGTCCGGCGACCTGGCGATGGCCGACCTGCGGGAGCGCCGTCGGGGTGGTGTTCGAGGAGGCGTTCCTGTTCTCGGACACCATCGCCGCCAACATCGCCTACGGCCGGCCGGATGCCACCGAGGCAGAGATCCGGGCTGCCGCGGTCGGCGCGGAGGCGGCCGAGTTCATCGAGGCGCTGCCCGAGGGCTACGACACCGTGATCGGCGAGCGCGGGCTCACCCTGTCCGGCGGGCAGCGCCAGCGCCTGGCGCTGGCCAGGGCGCTGCTCACCGACCCGCGGGTGCTGGTGCTGGACGACGCCACCAGCGCCGTCGACCCGATCACCGAGGCGGCGATCCACGCGACGCTGCGCCGGGTGACGGCCGACCGGACGACCATCCTGATCGCGCACCGGCGCTCCACCCTCGCGCTCGCCGACCGGATCGCGGTGGTGGTGCGCGGCAGCGTCGTCGATGTCGGAACCCACGACGAGCTGGCCAGGCGGTGCGCGCCGTACCGCGTACTGCTGGGCGGCGAGCTGGCGGCGCCGGACCGCGTGCGTGGCTCCTGGGACCGACGCTGCTGTCGGGACGGCGCGGAATCGCCCGACGCGGCGGCATGCCTCGAAGCAGCCGGAGCCGGGAGCTTTGGCGGCGACCTCAGCGCGGGCACCATCTGGACCCGGCGGCATCAGCCCGGAACTGTGGCCGGCCGGCCGCCGCGGAAACCGAGTCGGCCGCCGACCGGTCGAAGCGGCTGGCCGCGGCCGCGGCGGACAAGGTCGGCGGTCGCGGCGGGCGGCGGCGGAGGCGGCTGGACCGGGATGCTCGGCGCCGGACCGGCCACGCCGGAGCTGATGGCCCAGGTCGACGCGCTGCCCGCCGGCGACCGACCAGCCGCGCGGACACGCCGCCGGACACCCGCAGGTTCTCGCTCGCCCGAACGCTGCGGCCGGTCCTGGGCCTGCTCGTCGTCGCGCTCGTCCTGGTCGCGGCGGACGCGGTCGCCAACGTGCTGCTGCCGGTGCTGATCCGCTACGGCGTGGACAACGGGGTGTCGGCCGGCTCGACCATGGTGGTGATGGCCGCCTCCGGGGTGGCGCTCGCCGTGGTCGGCGCCGACTACCTGATCCAGCGCTTCCAGATGCAGGTCGCCGGCCGGGCCGGCGAGAACGTGCTCTACCAACTCGGCTGCGCGAGTTCGCGCACCTGCAGCGCCTCGGGCTCGACTACTACGAGCGGGAGATGGCCGGCCGGATCATGACCCGGATGACCACCGACGTCGACGCGCTGTCCAGCTTCCTGCAGACCGGGCTGGTCACCTCGGTGGTGTCGCTGGCCACCTTCGTCGGCATCGCGGTCGTGCTGGTGGTGATGGACGTCGGGCTCGCACTGATCGCGTTCCTGGCGCTGCCGTTCGTCGTCGTCGCGACGGTCATCTTCCGGCGGTTCTCCACCCGGGCATACACCGACGCCCGGGAGAAGGTCAGCATCGTCAACGCCGACCTGCAGGAGAACGTTGCCGGGACTGCGGGTGTCGCAGGCGCTCGGCCGGCAGCAGGCCAACGCCGACGGGTTCGCCGCCCGCAGCGACGACTACCGGCGCTCCCGGATGCGCGCGCAGACCGCGATCTCGATCTACTTCCCGTTCGTCGCTCTGCTGTCCGAACTCGCCGCCGCCGCCGTGCTCGGGCTCCGGGGTGTTGCGGGTGATCGCCGGGCACCATGACGGTCGGCACGCTGATCGCGTTCGTGCTGTACCTGGACTCGTTCTTCACCCCGATCCAGCAGCTGTCGCAGGTCTTCGACTCCTACCAGCAGGCCCAGGTCGGCCTGGTCCGGATCGGCGAACTGCTGGACACACCGACGTCGACGCCGGCCGCCGCTGCACCCGCTGCCGGTGCCGGCACTGGCCGGCGACATCGTCGCGAGCGGCGTCGGCTTCCGGTACTCGACCGCCGACGACGGCGGCGGCGCCGGCTCTCGACCGGCGTCGATCTGCACATCGCGCGCCGGCCAGACCGTCGCCGTCGTCGGCGCAACCGGGGCCGGCAAGTCCACGCTGGTCAAGCTCATCGCCCGGTTCTACGACGTGACCACGGGATCGATCCTCGTCGACGGCATCGACATCCGGCGCTTCGACATGGGCGCCTACCGCCGCCGGCTGGGTGTCGTGCCGCAGGAGCCGCACCTGTTCATCGGCACCGTCCGCGACAACATCGCCTACGGCCGGCCGGATGCCACCGATGCCGAGGTCGAGGCCGCGGCCAGGGCGGTCGGCGCGCTCGGGGCGATCGCCGGGCTCTCCGGGAAGTTCCGCCATCCGGTCGACGAGCGCGGGCGCGAACCTGTCGGCCGGCCAGCGCCAGCTGATCTCGCTCGCCCGCGCCGAACTGGTCGACCCGGACATCCTGCTGTTGGACGAGGCGACAGCAGCGCTGGACCCGGCGGCCGAGGCCGCCGTGCTGGCCGCCACCGACCGGCTGGCCAGGGGCCGGACCACCGTCGTCGTCGCCCACCGGCTGACCACCGCCGCCCGAGCCGACCGGATCGTCGTGATGGAGCACGGCCGGGTCGCCGAGGTCGGACGGCACGACGAATTGCTGCGCAGAGGTGGCGCCTATGCGCGGCTGTATGCCGAGGCCGACACCGGCCGGCTGGTCGACGCCACCGCCCCGTGACCGGCGCCACCCGTCCGGTCGCACGGATGTTGTCGCGCCGCGCCGTTGGACCTCCGCACGGTCCACGGACCGGCAGATACCAGCCGCCGAGCGAGGGATTGTCGCGCAGACCACGCGGCCGCACGACCGTCGCGAGGACAACGAGGTTTAGCCTGGATTGACTCACCCCAAGCACAGAACAGGCGGAAAGCGACCGTGTCGTCAGCAGCCGTGCCCGAATTCGGTCCGAACGATTGGTTCGTCGAGGAGAAGTACCAGCAGTTCCTCGCCGATCCACGAGAGCGTGGACCCGATCTGGCGCGACTTCTTCGCCGACACGGGTTCCGGGCATGCGCGGACCGCAGCGAGCATGCCGCCGGAGTCAGCGGCAACGGCGCTGGTCCTGCGGCCGCCGGCGGCACGTCGAACGGCACCGCGAACAACACCGGGACCGGGACGAACGGTTCCGCGTCGAGCATCAGCGTCCACCCAGACAGCAGTGCAGCAGACAGCGAAGGAGCGACACCCATACCGATGACCAGCCCCGCCCGTCCATCCGCCAGCGCCACCTCCCCCGCCCCCGCCGCCCGTCCGATCCAAGAGCGCCGCCGTCGAGCGGCCCCGCGCCGTCCGCGAGGGCGACCGGGACGGCCAGAGCCGCGCCCGCCAAGCCACCGGCGGCGGCCGCCGCGCCCGCCGCCCGTCACGGGCAGGCGGCAAGGAATCGACGGACACCGCACCGCCGGTCACCCGGCCGGCCCGGCCCACCACCACGGCCACCCCCGACGACATGGTCGCGGCGAAGGCGGCGAAGGCCGCGCAGGCCGCGCAGGACGCCGAGGGGACGGGCTGACCACCACCCCGCTGCGCGGCGTCGCCGCGGCCGTGGTGAAGAACATGACGTCGCTCGCTCGAGGTGCCGACCGCGACCTCGGTCCGCGCGGTCCCGGCCAAGTTGATGGCCGACAACCGGATCGTGATCAACAACTTCCTCAAGCGGAACCGCGGCGGGAAGATCTCCTTCACCCACCTGATCGGGTACGCCATCGTCCGGGCGATCGGCGACTACCCGAACATGAACCGGCACTTCGCGGTCGTGGACGGCAAGCCGTCGATGCGTCACGCCGGCGCACGTGAACCTCGGGCTGGCGATCGACCTGCCGGCCAAGGGCGGCGGCCGCAACCTGGTCGTGGTGCCGATCAAGAGCGCCGAGACGATGAGCTTCACCCAGTTCTGGAGCGCCTACGAGCAGGTGGTCCGCAAGGCCAGGGCGGGTTCGCTGACCGCGGAGGACTACGCCGGGACGACGATCTCGCTGACCAACCCCGGCGGCATCGGCACCAATCACTCGGTGCCGCGGCTGATGTCCGGGCAGAGCGCGATCATCGGCGTCGGTGCGTTGGAGTACCCGGCCGAGTTCCAGGGCGCCAGCGACCAGACGCTGTCCGAGCTGGGCATCTCCAAGATCATGACGCTGACCTCGACCTACGACCACCGGGTCATCCAGGGCGCGGAGTCCGGCGAGTTCCTGCGCCGCATCCACCAGCTGCTGATCGGCGAGGACGGCTTCTACGACGACGTCTTCACCTCGCTGCGGCTGCCGTACGAGCCGGTGCGCTGGGTGAAGGACCTGGACATCGGCCGGCACGGCGCGGTCGACAAGACCGCCAGGGTGCTGGAGATCATCGACGCGTACCGCACCCGCGGTCACCTGATGGCCGACACCGATCCGCTGAACTACCGGCAGCGCCGGCACCCCGACCTGGACGTGCTCTCGCACGGCCTGACCCTGTGGGACCTGGACCGGGAGTTCCCGGTCGGCGGGTTCAACGACCAGGAGTTCATGAAGCTGCGCGACGTGCTGGGCGTGCTGCGCGACTCCTACTGCCGCACCGTCGGCGTCGAGTACATGCACATCATGGATCCGGCGCAGCGCAAGTGGATCCAGCAGCGGGTCGAGGTCAAGCACGAGAAGCCGCCGGTCGAGGAGCAGAAGTACATCCTGGGCCGGCTGAACAGCGCCGAGGCGTTCGAGACGTTCCTGCAGACCAAGTACATCGGGCAGAAGCGGTTCTCCCTGGAGGGCGGCGAGACCGTCATCGCGCTGCTGGACGCGGCGCTGAACAAGGCCGCCGAGTACGGCATGGACGAGGTCGTCATCGGGATGGCGCACCGCGGCCGGCTGAACGTGCTGGCCAACATCGTCGGCAAGCCGTACTCGCAGATCTTCCGCGAGTTCGAGGGCAACATGGACCCGGGCCAGGCGCACGGGTCGGGTGACGTGAAGTACCACCTCGGCGCGGAGGGCAAGTACATCCGCCCGTTCGGCGACGGTCAGGTCGACGTCACACTGGTGGCCAATCCTTCACACCTGGAAGTCGTCGACCCGGTCCTCGAGGGCGTCGCCCGCGCCAAGCAGGACATGCTGAACCTCGGCGAGGAGGGCTTCACGGTCATGCCGGTCGCCCTGCACGGCGACGCCGCGTTCGCCGGCCAGGGCGTGGTCGCCGAGACGCTGAACCTGTCGCTGCTCCGCGGGTACCGCACCGGCGGCACCCTGCACGTGATCATCAACAACCAGGTCGGGTTCACCACAGCACCGGAGATGTCGCGGTCCAGCGAGTACTGCACCGACGTCGCCAAGATGATCCAGGCGCCGATCTTCCACGTGAACGGCGACGACCCGGAGGCCGCCGTGTGGGTCGCCCGGCTCGCCGTCGAGTACCGGCAGACGTTCGGCCGGGACGTCGTCATCGACATGGTCTGCTACCGGCGCCGTGGTCACAACGAGGGTGACGATCCCTCGATGACCAACCCGCTGATGTACCAGATCATCGACGGCAAGCGGTCTGTCCGGCGGATCTACACCGAGGCCCTGATCGGCCGCGGCGACCTGTCCCCCGAGGACGCCGAAG
>CAVXYU010000025.1:0-174676 GCA_963766015.1 uncultured Actinomycetota bacterium
AGGCATTGCGCGACTACCACAAGCAACTCGACCGGGTCTTCAACGAGGTCCGCGAGCTCGAGAAGTCGGTGGCCGCACCATCTCCGTCGGTCGAGGCGGACAGCAGATCCCGCCGCAAGGTGGCGACCAAGATCCGCGAGACGTGCTGCACCGGGTGGCCGACGCCGCCGTGAAATTCCCGGACGGATTCACCCCGCAACCGAGGGTGAAGTCGGTGCTGCATCGCCGGGTGGAGATGTCCCGCAAGGGCGGCATCGATTGGGCCTTCGGCGAACTGCTCGCCCTCGGGTCGCTGGCGATGGAGGGCCGGCTGGTCCGGCTGTCCGGGCAGGACACCAGGCGGGGCACGTTCGTGCAGCGGCACTCGGTGCTGATCGATCACAAGACCGGCGCCGAGTACCTTCCGCTGCAACATCTGTCGGAGGACCAGGCGCGGGTACTGATCTACGACTCCGCGCTCACCGAATACGCCGCGCTCGGCTTCGAGTACGGGTACTCGGTCGCCAACCGCGACGCGATGGTGATGTGGGAGGCCCAGTTCGGCGACTTCGTCAACGGCGCGCAGTCCGTCATCGACGAGTACCTGTCGTCCGGAGAGGCCAAGTGGGGACAGCAGTCCGGCGTCGTGCTGCTGCTGCCGCACGCCCACGAGGGCCAGGGACCGGACCACACTTCCGGCCGGATCGAGCGGTTCCTGCAGCTGTGCGCCGAGGGTTCGATGACCATCGCGGTGCCGTCCACACCGGCCAACTACTTCCACCTGCTCCGCCGGCACGTGCTGGACGGGGTGCACCGGCCGATGGTGGTGTTCACCCCGAAGTCCATGCTGCGCAACAAGGCCGCCGTGTCGTCGGTCGAGGACTTCACCGATGGCAAGTTCGAATCGGTCATCGCGGACTCCTCCGTGGAGCCGTCCGCGGTGCGCAAGGTCCTGTTGACCAGCGGCAAGCTGTTCTACGAACTGGACGCCTACCGCAAGAAGAACAACGTGACCGACACCGCGATCGTCAGGATGGAGCAGATCTACCCGGTGCCGCGGCGCAAGCTCGGTCACCTGCTCGATGCGTACCCGGAGGTCACGGACTTCCGCTGGGTGCAGGAGGAGCCGGCGAACCAGGGCGCGTGGACTTTCCTCGCGCTGGCGCTGCCGGAACTGCTGCCCCGGCTGACCGGACTCAAGCGGTGCTCGCGGCGCGCGATGGCTGCGCCGTCGGCCGGGTCGGCCCGGGTGCACGAGGTGGAACAGGCTGCGGTGATCCGGGCGGCGTTCGCCGACTGAGTAGTACCGGTGCACGCCCGGCACCTCGGGTGCCGGGCGGTTGCCCGGGTTGGACGTCGTCTGACCTGACGGCGCCCGGTCGGGCCCCTCCTCCGGCCATGCGGATTCCTTTGGCCGCTGGCCGGGTGGCCTTGTCCGGCGATCCCCTGGTCCGGCCGAACGCTGCCGAACGCCGGCCATGGGCGGGAATGCGCTCCGGTCGGCGCCGGTTGCCACAGGCAGAGGAAGTTCTGCGAGTGAAAGGCTCACGCGTGCGCATCGAGGTCTTTTCCGACGTGGTCTGCCCATGGTGCTACATCGGCAAGCGCCGCCTGGAGGAAGCACTGTCGGTCTTCCCGCATGCGGACGACGTCGAGGTGATCTACCGATCCTTCCAGCTCGATCCGTCCAGCCCGCCGACCTCCGATCTGACGTTGACCGAGATGCTGGCGGAGAAGTACGGCCGATCACTGGCACAGGCGGCGGAGATGAATGACCGGGTCACCGACATCGCGGCGACCGTGGGACTCGACTTCAACCTGGACAAGGCCCGTCCTGCCAACACTTTCCGTGCCCACCGGCTGCTGCATTTCGCGGCGACAAGGGGTCTGGGCAACCAGCTCACCGAGCGAATGATGCACGCCTATTTCAATGAGGGCGTCCCGATCGGCGACCGTGACGAATTGCTGCGCCTGGCGGTCGAGGTCGGCCTCGACGAAAGTGATGCAGCCGTCGTACTCGACGGCGAGGCGTTCGACGAAGAGGTCAGGTCCGACATTTCACTGGCCCAGAATTTCGGCGCGACGGGAGTACCGTTCTTCGTCTTCGACCGCACGTACGCGATCTCCGGCGCGCAAGAAACGGCGCTGTTCGTCGAGGTTCTCGAGAAGTCCTGGTCGCAGACGCATATGGTGGCCGCCGGTAGCGAAAGTCACCCGACCCGCGGCGAGTAGGCAACCCGTCTGCGATCGTCCTCGGCTCAGCGCCGGCAGTCGTCGGGTTCGGTGAGTGCCCTCTTGCCTTTGACCCCGTGGAACAGGCCTGACGCCGCACGACGTGGTGGCGGCGAGTGACCGGCGCCGAGTGACCGGCACCTCGACAACATCATCATTTTCGCGGACCTGGTGAGGTCGAGCCCGTAACTCGAAGTGAGCCTTCACCCGGCGGAACAGCCATCGCCGCGCGCTCCGCCGCCCGTGCTGCGCCCAGCGGGTTGTCGGGCTACCGCGACCAGCGCCGCCGGTAGACCTCGGCCACCGCCTGGAAGACAGGCAGAGCTGCGTCGATCATTGCCTGGGTACCGGTCAGCGAGATGCGGAAATAGCCGGGTACTTCGCAGATCGTCCCGGGTAGCACCAACACTCCCCGTTCGGCCAGTGCCCGACAGAACGCCCCATCATCTGGATCCGGCGCCTTCACCCAGAGGTAGAAGGTGCCCTCCGGGCAACGGAGCTGATATCCGAAGCCGCGCAACGCTTCCACGACGAGGTCGCGCTTGCGCTGGATAGCCGGCAGGTCGATCGACAGCCGTCGAGCTCCGGAACGGCACGCTGGAGCGTGGCGTTCGGGTACAGCCACCCGGCCGCGACCTGCGAGACCTCGATGGCGTCCCGCACGGACTGTCGGTTCGGGACCATCGGAGAGACGGCCAGCCAGCCGACCCGCTCACCGGGGGTGAGCAGCACCTTGCCGTAGCTGTAGGAGATCAGCGTGTACGGGTAGTACTCGCTCGGGCTGTGGAACTCCGCGTCCGTGAACACCAATCGCGAGTAGGGCTCGTCCGAGATCAGCCAGATCGGCCGGCCGTATCTGCTCGATGCGTCCGACAGCAACTCGGCGAGCGACGCGAGGGTGCTCGGCGGGTAGATGCGTCCGGTCGGGTTGTTCGGCGTGTTCACGATGACCGCGCGGGTCCGCGGTCCGATGGCGCCGGCGATCGCGGCGAGGTCCAGATCGTGGTCGGACGGCCGCACCCGGACCTTCACCGGCACTGCCTCGGCGGACAGCAGCATCGGTTCGTACAGGAACCACGGCGGCAGCGAATAGATCACTTCATCGCCCGGGTCGAGGACCGCGCGGAACGCGGCGGCGAGCGCGCCGAAAGCGCCCGGCGTCATCGCGATGTCGTCGGGCTCGAAGGGAACACCGCGCCATTCGCGGAGAGCCCGCGCCACGACTTCCCTGGCCGCCGGCTCGGACTGCTTGTACGCGAACCAGTCCTTGTCCCTGGGTTCGGCGTGTCGTTGCACCGCACTGACGAATCCGGCGAGTGGCATCTCCTGGGGGTTGCCGAGCAGCAGGTCACTGATGCCCGGGAGCCGACGCTTCGTGTCGTAAACACTGAGCTGTTCGAGCAGCGGCGCCAAGGCGCCGGCGACGGCGGCAGCCCGGGCGGACGTGGGCGGTTTCTCGGACATGGCCAGCCTCCTGCCCAACGACGTTGATGACCTCTGCTCGGCCGCTCGGGCGATCGTCAGGGTACGACCGGACCGTCGGCCCGGCGAGTCGATCGAAGCTGCTCATGTGCGGAGTTGTCGGGTGGCGTGGTGGTGGGTGTTGCGGCGGGGGGTCTGGTGGGGGTCGATCCAGGGTGGTGGGGTGTATTCGGGGGTGCCGTCGGGGTGGAAGTGGATGGCCCAGTGGCCGTAGTGGATCTGGGTGTGGTGGTGTCGGCAGAGCAGGACCGCGTTGTCGTAGGCGGTGGGGGCGGTCCCGGTGGCCCAGTGTCGGACGTGATGGGCGTCGGTCCAGGCCGGTGGCCGGTCGCAGCCGGGCCAGGTGCAGCCTTTGTCGCGCAGGGTGATGGCGCGGCGGATCGCGGCGGGGAAGACCCGGGTCGCGGTGCCGATGTCGAGGACCTGGGAGGGTGAACCCAGGACGGCGGGGATGATCTTCGCGTCGCAGGCCAGCACGCGGGCCTGGGCTGCGCTGATCGGGCCGCCGTGTTCCAGGCTGCCGGTCCCGGTTCCGGTGCGCAGGGCCTCCAGGTCGATGGTCACGGTGATGTGAGGTTGTTCGGAACCGCTGACCGGTGCCAGGGCGTTGTCCAGGTAGCGGCGCAACGCCTCCAGCAGGCCGTGGGCGCGGCGGGTCGCGGCCGACCGGGGGTCCGGGCCGCCGTCGATGCCGGGGATCGGGCGAGCCAGCCCGGAGATGGCCTGGGACAGGGTTTCCACCCCCAGGTCGTCCAGCAGCCCGGTGAGCCGGGTCAACCCGGTGCCGGGGTTGCGGGTGCCCAGGGTGAGTTCCACCTTCTCCGAGGGCGGGGTGGGGTCAAGGTCCCCGTCCGGGTCGCAACTGGCCGCGACCATCCGGGCGAACACGGCGAACGGGACCGGTTCGGTGAGCACCGCGTTGTCCACCAGCAGCCGCTGGCACAGCTCCCGGGTCTGCGGGTCCACCGCCGCCGGCAGTTTGTTCATCGTCGCGACGACCACCCTGGCCTGCTCCACACCGATCGTGCCTGCGGTGACGGCCGCGGCGAGCAGCGGCAGCACCGGGCCGGCGGTCGCCCCGGACGGGGACGTCCGGGGCAACAGCACCGCGGCGGCGGCGACCCTGGCCCTGGCCTCGCCCTGGGAGATCAGCAGGGTGTTCCGCAGCAACGCCCCGGTCGAGGCCGACCCGTGCGCGGCGGCCACCCCCCGGGTGTCCAGCTCACCGGCCAACCCGATCTGCACCGCCCCGGTCAGCCGCGACAGCTGCTCCACCTGCCCGGCCAGGGTCAGCAAGTCCGGGGCGTTGACTTGCGACCACGACGGGCCCAACAGCCCGGCCACCGCCGCCCGCGCAGCGGCCACCGCGGCCACCGCCGCGCCGAACACATCCACATCACCCATACGAAAACCATAACAACCGTCACCGACAACGCCTGATTCGCGGGAAAACACCACCACACTAACCCCACCAATTTTCGATGAGCACGGCGAAATGATGCTGGGCATGAGCCAGCCCGTTGCCAAAGGAAGCTCGAAGCCGGATTCCGCAGGGATGGCAGGGCCGCGTTGCAGCTATCACGTTGCACCGACAATCGTTGTCGCACAGGACGTTCTTGTGGACAACTCAAATCCGATCCGGAATTGTGGACAAAAATCGGTGACTTGCACAGTGAATCACCGGCGGCTCTATGATGCGCACATGAAGCAGACATGGGTGCGATGCAGTGCTTTCACGAACAACGCACCGGCCGCACTATCCTGAGCGCTAGCCGAAATGGCCCTAATCGATTGATGAACCTCTCGCGGAGTGCTGCGATTGGAGTCGCCGGAGCGTCACAACGTTGGCGTGTTCATCGAGGCCGGGGCGTGCGCAGGACGACTACCAGGAACCAGACTGTCCGGAAGGCGCTCTACAGTTCGCGGGCATGACGGAGATCGGAACGGATTGGCGGGTGCTCGACGGCGCTGCGACGGCATGGTTCGACGCGCCTTCGCTGATCGAAGGGGCTACGCTGGCCGGGCGCATCGTGGAGCTGTCGGCCGAGATCGCGGTCGACCTGCGCGCGACAGGCGTGCGTGTGCGGCTCGACTCGGGCGAGCACGCCGGAGCGGTGTCGGCTGCCGCCCACGATCTCGGGTTGGCCGCGAACCCTGCCGTGCTGCAGCAGCTGAGCGTCGTGCTCGAGTCCGCGAAACCGAACGAGGTGAAGGACGTTCTGGCAGCGCGTGCTCGACTACGCGGCCGGGGAGGACGGCGGAGTGGCAGATGCGTTGCGGCGCGACCCCGCGATACGGATCCGGCAATCGACCGAGTTACGTCCGTTGCGTAACCGGGTCCACCTGGACGTGGTTCGGCCCGCCGCGGCGGTCGAGCAGGCGAGTCCTGGTGAGGCGTCCGGACCGTTCGGGGTGTGTCACACCGATCCCGACGGCAACGAGGTCGACCTGGTGCCGGGCGCGCCGCTCGGCGAGAGGATCGGGACAGCCGATTGGCAGGCGGTGTTCAGCGCGATGGCGTGCTACCGCATCCCGTCGCCGACGCAGCAGCGTGACCTGGCCGCAGCAGCAGCGGCGCTGGCCGACGACGCCGGCTTCGCACTGCTCATCGACCTGCGACCCGGGTTGGTGATCCTCGACAGCGGCAAAGACCAGTGGGAGGCCGACGCCCACGGCCTCCAGCTCGATTTCACCGACCTCGCCGAGAACATCCAGACCACTGCCCGCGAACTCGGCGCCACTGCGAATCCCGCGCTGCCGCGTTTCGTTCAGCTCTTCCTCGACGCCGCCGACGTCAGCGCGGTCCGCGCATTCTGGGCCGCCGCACTCGGATACACCAACGACCGCCGACCCGGTGTCAGCGACATCCACGATCCGCGGCGCCTGAGCCCGGTGCTGGTGTTCCAGGAGCTCGACGCTTCGGACACGGAGCGGCGCCGGCAGAGCAACCGCATCCACTTCGAGCTGGTTGTGCCGTCGGGCCTCGCGCGGACACGCCTCGCCACCACACTTGCAGCCGGCGGCCGGCTCCTCGACGAGTCGGAGGGTCGGCGGCGGGTCGCCGACCCCGAAGGTAACGAACTGGTGATCGTCGGTGGGCCCTGAGCCCCGCCTTCGGGCGGGGCTCGTGAAGCCCGACGCCGGCCGTCACCGTCCCCGGCAGCGAGGCCGACATTTCGGCCGCCGGCACTCGGCCGCCGGCGCTCAACGCACCTTCGCGAGCAGCTCCTCGGCACGCTCGCTCAGCCGCTGGACATCGGGACCGGGCGCGAGATCGACCATCAGGGAAGCCATGTCGCGGACCAACCCGGTCAACGCGATCAGATGCTCGCTGGGTTCGTGAATCCTGACCGAGGAGAACGGGAAGGCGACATTGACTCTGGTTGCCGAACTCACTTTCTCCGGTGCTTTCTTGCCGTCCGATGCTTGACCGGCGTTGTGCGACATCGCCCACCTGCCTTCCGCGCTCGCATCGTCCCGCGACGGCAGGTGCATCACCAGGGCCATTGGACCCACCGGATCAGCGGTCGCGGGCCACTTCCCGCGACGGCGCCTCGGTGCCGTTGACGACCGCGCCGTCGACGACCGCGCCGTTGACGACCGCGCCGTTGACGACCGCGCCGTTGACCGCGGGCATGAGGCCACCCACCGGCGCGACCGCCACCGATCCACGAGACCACACGGCGTACGTCAGCGGCACCCCTATCCGATAGGCCAGGTAGTCATGTGACGGCGCGTCGAGCACATGGAGGTCCGCCCTGGCGCCCACCCGCACGATTCCTACGTCGCTGCGCCGCAGGGCGGCCGCTCCACCGGCCGTCGCGGCGTGCACCGCTTCCGCAGGCGACAGGCGGCAGAGCAACACGCCAAGTGCGACAACGAGATTCATCGACGACGTGTAGGAGGAGCCGGGATTGCAGTTGGAGGCGAGCGCCACACTGGCACCCGCATCGAGAAGCCGACGGCCCGGCGCCGGTGGCTGCAGGGTCGACAGGTCGCAGGCGGGGAGCAGGGTCGCCACCGTGCTGGATCCGGCGAGTGCCAGCACATCGGCATCGGACAGATACGTGCAGTGGTCGACGGACGCCGCGCCGGTGTCCACGGCGATCCGTACGCCGGGACCTTCTGCCAACTGGTTGCCGTGCACCCGGAGCCCGAGTCCCTTTCGGACGCCCGCGGCGAGCACCCGCCGCGTCTGCGCCTCGTCGAAAGCACCTTTCTCGCAGAACACGTCGATCCACCGCACCGAAGGGGCGACGACGTCGAGCATCGGTCCGCAGACCAGGTCGAGGTAGTCATCTGGCTCGTCAGCGAACTCCGGGGGCACGACATGGGCGCCCAGGAACGAGATCTCGTCGAAGCCCGCCGCCGCAGCGGCCGCCGCGCACCTCGCCTCGTCCGCCGCCGTCAGCCCGTAGCCGGTCTTCGTCTCCATGCACGTGGTGCCACCGGCGATCATCTCCGCTCGATGCCGGCGCGCGCCGGCCAACAGTTCCGCGTCGGTGGCCGCCCGTGTTGCGGAGACCGTCGCCTGCATGCCTCCGGCGGCGTACGGCTGCCCGGCCATCCGGGCGGAGAATTCGGCAGCACGGTCGCCCGCGAAGACGACGTGGCTGTGCGAGTCGACCCAACCGGGAAGAACCGCACGACCTCCGAGGTCGACCGCCAGATCGGCCGCCGGCGCCGACGACGCCGGACCCACCCAGACGATCTGCTCCCCTTCCATCACCACCGCGGCGTTGGGGATGATGCCGAGCAGGCCGGCGCCGAGTTCGGGATCGTTGGTCACCAATTCCGAGATGCCGTGCAGCGCGAGACTGCCGTTCTGCGCAACAACAGGCATGCTCACCCCCAGGCTCGTTCGACAGCGGCGGCCAGCAGCGGCCCCGGATCCCCGTACTTGACGTGGTTCCCCGCCCGGACCTGGATCAACCCTCCGACCACCACCACGTCGACGTCCTGGGCTGTCGCGCACATCACCAACTGTTCGAGCTCGGCACCTGCAGTACGGGCGCTGTCGGTGCGCATCGCCACCAGGTCGCCGGGGCGCCGGCCGCCAGCACGCCGCCGGGTGAAGCAGATCGCCGCATGCGAGTTCGCCAGGGCGGCGGTCCACAGGTCGGCCGGTGCAAAGACGCCGCGGCGGCCGCCCCGCAGCCGTTCGCCGTACTCCAGGCCGCGAGCCTGGGCAAGCGGGTCGACCACCACGTGCTGGTCGCCGCCCGAGCGCCAGCCTCGCGCCGGCAGCATGCCAGCTGCGCCGCCGCGGGCAGTCCGTCGGCGAGGTCCGCCTCGGTGGTCGGGCACACCACGACCGAGCCCCGGCGCCGCCCAGCAGCCGCGATGTCGTCGTCGGTCAGGTGGGTGGCGTGGACGGCCGCGGTCCGCGGACCGAGCGCTCCGGCGTCGGCGAGCAACCCGGTCGGGGTCAGGCCGGTGGCTGCCAGCGCAGTCGGCGTTCTCCGCGGGCTGCTCGGACAGGTGCGCGTGCAGGGCGCCGACCGCGGCGGCCTGCGACCACCATCGGCAGATCCGCCGCCGGCACCGCCCGCACCGAATGGACGGCCACGCCGACCCGCAGGCTCGGCCGGGCAGGGCTCCGCGACCCGCTCCGCCCAGTCCTGGCGGTGCCGTCGGAGAACCGTTGCTGCACTGCCGTCGAGCGGGGCGACCGAAACCCGCCTGCCAGGTAGGCGACGTCCAGCAGCGTGAGGCCGAGCCCGGCCTCGCGGCGGCATCCGCCACCGCCAGCCCCATGGCGTTCGGTTCGTCGTAGGGCGCACCGCCCGGCTGGTGGTGCAGGTAGTGGAACTCCCCGACCGCGGTGTACCCGGCGCACAGCATCTCCAGGTAGGTGGCGAAGGCCAACTCCCGCAAGGCTGTCCGGGTCCAGCCGGCCGGCGAGCGCGTACATCCGGTCGCGCCAGGTCCAGAACGTGCCACCGCGTCGTGGGTGCGCCCGCGCAAGGCCCGATGGAAGACGTGCGAATGCGCGTCGGCGAAGCCGGGGACCACCAGTCCCGGCAGGTGCTCGACGGGTCGCCGGGTGCATCGGCGCGCCGGCTGCCGGTGACGACTCGATCGACGCCGCCGACGCGCGGATGTCGACGTCCGGCCGGACCGCGCCGTCGATCCAGGCCGCGTCGCACCGGAACACGCGGGCGGGCCGGCAGGGCGCGTCACTTGACCAGGTTCTCCAGCACGTCGGCCAGCGCATCGATGCCGACGAGGCAGTCGGCCAGGTCGGCATACTCCTCCGGGCGCGTGGGAAATGCCGGACTCGGGTTGCGCACGAACAGCATCGCGGTCGGAACGTGGGCGGCGAGGACACCCGGCGTCGTGCCCGGCGCCGGTCGGGATCACCGGCGCGGACAGCAGTTCCGACAGCTGCAGCCCGAGTCCGGGGTCGAAGCACGACCCGGTCGGACCATCGACTCGCGCTGCACCACCACGGTGCAGCCCTCGGCGGCGGCCTCCTGCCGGACCGCGGCGACGATCGCGTCGACGAGCGTGGCCGTGACGACCGGCGATTCGTGCCGCGACGTCCAGCCAGAGCTGCACCGACGAGGCGATGACGTTGGTACCGCCGGGGATCGGGCTGGATCCGGCCGACCGTGGCCACCGCGCCGTCGATGCTCGCTGATCGCCCGGCGGGCGGCGAGCACCGCGGCGGCGGCGGGGATCATCGGGTCGTGGCGGTCGGCGGGCCGCGGTGGTGCCGGCGTGGTTGCCCTGCCCGGTGACGGTGATCCGCCAGCGGCCGTGCGCGACGATCTCGGAGCCGACGCCGACAACCGCCGCCGGGTCGGCGGTCTGCAGCAGCCTGCCCTGCTCGACGTGCAGTTCGACGAAGGTGCCGATCGCGGCCAGCCGGGCCGGATCCGGGCCCATGCCCGCCGGATCGATCCCGGCCCGCCGGGCGGCGTCGGCCACCGACACCCCGTCCGGATCGTGCAGCCGGCGCACGTGGTCGGCATCGACGGCCCCGGTCATCAGCCGGGAACCCATGCAGGGCAGGCCGAACCGGCCGCCCTCCTCCTCGGCGAAACAGGCGACGGCCAGCGGCCGGGCCGGGGTCACCCCGCGCAGCCGCAGCTCGTCGACGGCCAGCAGGCGCGGACACCACGCCGAGCGGGCCGTCGAACGCGCCGCCGCCGGGCACCGAGTCCAGGTGCGAGCCGGTGACCACGGCGCATCCGGTGCCGGGCTGCGCCCCACCAGGCCCAGACGTTGCCGTTGCGGTCGTTCTCGACGTCCAGCCCGCGGCGCTGCGGCCTGCTCGGTGAACCACTGCCGCAGCTGCAGGTCGGCGTCGTCGAACACGTGCCGGGAGTACCCGCCGCGCAGCCGGTCCCGGCCGACCGCCGGCCAGGTCGGACCAGGCGGAGGCGAACCGGCTGCCGTCGGCGGACGGCGGCCGAACCTCATGCGCTGCCCCCGCAGAGTCGGCCGCACGGCGGATCCGCCGCGGCCTGCGGAGCGCGCCATCGGGATCGTCAGGTGGTTGGCCGCGGCCGCCGCGTCGGCCTCCGGGTATCCGGCGTCGACATGCCGGAGCACGCCCATCGCCGGGTCGTTGGTCAGCACCCGCTCCACCTTCGGCGCGGCCAGCGCGGTGCCGTCGGCGACCGTCACCTGCCCGGCATGGATCGAACGGCCGATGCCGACCCCGCCGCCGTGATGGATGGACACCCAGCTCGCGCCCGACGCGGTGCTGACCAGCGCGTTGAGCAGCGGCCAGTCGGCGATCGCGTCGCTGCCGTCGGCCATCGCCTCGGTCTCCCGGTACGGCGAGGCGACCGACCCGGCGTCCAGGTGGTCACGGCCGATCACCACCGGCGCCGACAGCTCACCGGAGGCCACCATCGAATTGAACTCCAGCCCCGCCTTGTCCCGCTCGCCGGCGCCCAGCCAGCAGATGCGGGCCGGAAGGCCCTGGAAGGCGATCCGTTCCGGTGCCAGGCGCATCCAGCGCTGCAGGCTGTCGTTGTCCGGGAACAACCGTCGGACCGCCTCGTCCGTCGCATGGATGTCGGCTGGGTCGCCGGACAACGCGGCCCAGCGGAACGGCCCGCGGCCCTCGCAGAACAGCGGCCGGATGTAGGCGGGCACGAAACCGGGGAAGTCGAAGGCCCGCTGGTAGCCGGCGAGCTGCGCCTCACCGCGGATGGAGTTGCCGTAGTCGAACACCTCGGCGCCGGCGTCCTGGAACCCGACCATCGCCTCGACGTGGGTGGCCATCGAGGCGCGTGCCCGGTCGGTGAACTCCTCCGGCTTGGCCGCGGCGTAGTCGTGCCAGTCCTCCACGTCGACCCCGATCGGCAGGTACGCCAACGGGTCGTGCGCGCTGGTCTGATCGGTGACGATGTCGATCTCGACGCCGCGGCGCAACAGTTCCGGCAGCACCTCGGCGGCATTTCCGATCACCGCGATGGAGACGGCCCGCGTGTTTCTTCTTGGCGTCCAGCGCGAGCGCGATGCCGTGCTCGAGATCGTCGGCGATGACGTCGAGATACCTGGTGGCCAGGCGTTTCTGGGCGCGCGCCGGGTCGCACTCGATGCACAGCACGGTGCCGCCGTTCATCGTCACGGCAAGCGGCTGCGCGCCGCCCATTCCGCCGAGACCGGCGGTGACGGTCAGTGTTCCGGCCAGCCCGGCACCGCCGTGCTGCCCGTGCCCGGCCGGGCCGCGGCGAGCTTCTCGGCGACCGCGGCGAACGTCTCGTAGGTGCCCTGCACGATGCCCTGCGAGCCGATGTAGATCCACGAGCCGGCCGTCATCTGGCCGTACATGGTCAGCCCCATGCGCCTCCAGCCGGCGGAACTCCGGCCAGGTCGCCCAGTCCCCCACCAGGTTCGAGTTGGCGATCAGCACCCGCGGCGCCCATTCATGGGTGCGCAGCACGCCGACCGGCTTGCCGGACTGCACCAGCAGGGTCTCGTCCTGCTCCAGGTCGGTCAGCGTCGCGGCAGATGGCGTCGAAGCTGGCCCAGTTGCGGGCCGCCTTGCCGGTGCCGCCGTAGACGACGAGATTGTCCGGGTCCTCGGCGACCTCGGGGTCGAGGTTGTTGCACAGCATCCGCAGCGGCGCCTCGGTGGACCAGCTCCGAGCGGTCAGCGTGGTTCCGCGCGCGCGCCCGGACCGGGCGCGGGCCGGGGCCGGCCGGCTGGTACCGGCGGTGCGGCAGGCGGTGGTCGTTCATCGGATCTCGTCTCGATCGGTGACGTGACGGTGGGTCATCGGCTGGTCGGGCGAATCGGAGCGACGTCGGTCGGCGGCGGCCGACGGTGATGCGCCGGCGGCGAGCAGGTCGACGACGGCGTCGATCTCGACGCCCGAGGTGCCGGTCCGGGCCGGGCCCGGCGACCCTGGTGCGCACCACGTCGCGGACCGCGCCGGTGACCGGGCCGGGCGCCAGCGGTGCGCGGAGGTCCAGTGCCCTTGCCGCGGTGAGGATCTCGATGGCGAGCACCCGGCGCAGCCCGTCCACGGCGCGGCGCAGCTTGCGCCCGGCGTGCCAGCCCATCGAGACGTGGTCCTCCTGCATCGCCGAGGACGGGATCGAGTCGACGGATGCGGGAACGGCCAGCCGTTTGAGCTCGGAGACGATGCCGGCCTGCGTGTACTGGGCGATCATGTGCCCGGAGTCGACACCGACCTCGTGGGCCAGAAACGGTGGCAGGCCGTGGGACCGGGTCGCGTCCAGCATCCGGTCGGTGCGCCGCTCCGCGATGCCGGCGACGTCGGCGACCGAGATGGCCAGGAAGTCCAGCACGGCGGCGACCGGTGCGCCGTGGAAGTTGCCGTTCGACTCGACCCGTCCGTCGGGCAGCACCACCGGATTGTCGATCGAGCTGGCCAATTCGCGAGTCGCGATCCGGCGCGCGTGCTCGACCGTGTCCCGGGCGGCGCCGTGCACCGCCGGCGAGCAGCGAAGGGAGTAGGCGTCCTGGACACGGGTGTCCTCCTTGCCCGCGTGCGAGGCGACGATCGCCGAACCGGCCAGCGCGGCGGCCATCCGTGATGCACTGACGGCCTGGCCTTCCTGTGGGCGCAACAACTGGAGGTCGGCGGCGAATACGCGGTCCGTGCCGAGCAACGCCTCCACCGACATCGCCGCGGCCAGATCGGCCGCATCGAGCAACTCGGAGAGGTCGGCGATCGCGAGCACGAGCATTCCGAGCATGCCGTCGGTGCCGTTGATCAGCGCCAGGCCCTCCTTCTCGGCGAGGACCACCGGTGTGAGCCCCGCGTCGGCCAGCGCCGCGGCCGATGGCCGGCGCAGCCCGCGGTGGTCGAACACTTCGCCTTCACCCATCAGTGACAACGCGACCGTCGCCAGCGGTGCGAGGTCTCCGGAGCAGCCGAGCGACCCGTATTCCGGTACGACCGGCGTGACGCCGGCGCTGAGCATCGCGGCGAGCGCGGCCGCGGTTTCCGGCTTGATGCCTGTGCGACCGCGGGCCAGCGTCGCCAGGCGGAGCAGCATCAGGGCCCTGACCACTTCGCGTTCCACCGGTTCGCCACTACCCGCAGCGTGCGAACGGATGAGGGACGCCTGCAGGGCGGTCCGCCGGTTCGGCGGGATCGAGGTGGTCGCCAGTGCGCCGAATCCGGTGGAGATCCCGTAGTGCGGGTGCACGTCGTCGGCGAGGGCCTCGACGATCGCGCGGGTCGCTGCCATGGCCGCCAGCGCGTCGGGCGCGAGCCGCACCGAACGGCCGTGCCGGGCGACCGAGAGGACCTCATCGGCGCGCAGGGGCCGAACACCGAGCAGGACCTGCTCGCCGGGAGTGCCCGCCGGGATCGAGCCAGGCGGCAGCGAGCCAGGCGGCAGCGAGCCGGAAAGCAGGCGCTGGGACGGTGCGTCGGAGGTCACGGCTTCATTGGATGCCGTCCGACCCCGGCGGCGCGAGTGGGCGTCGACGAGTTGTGTCCGGTATACCGGACAGATGCCGACCAGCCACGCCGCGGCGCCGGCCCTCCGGCGCGGCCTTGCGGTGCTCACCCTGCTCGGTTCGCGGGCGAGCCCGGTGTCGGCCGGTGCGATCGCCCGGGAGCTCGGCCTCCCCCGATCCACCACCTATGAGTTGCTCACCGAGCTCGCGGCCGCCGGCTTCGCCGTTCACCTGCCGGTAGAACGGCGGTGGGGGCTGGGGCTCGCCGCGTTCGAACTCGGCACCGCATTCCTGCGAGGTGAGCCGCTGGAGCGCGCGGGCCGGCCCGTGCTCGCCCGGCTGTGCGTACGCACCGGCGCCACCGCGCACCTGGGTGTGCTGCACGGCGCAGAAACCCTCTACCTTGCGAAGGACAAACCGGTGACCGGCCCGACCCTGGTGACCGAGGTCGGTGTGCGACTGCCTGCCGCGCTGACCGCAACGGGACTGTCCATCCTCGCGCACCTGCCGGCCGAGCAGGTGCGCGCGCTGTTCCCGGATCGCGCAGCCTTCGTCGACCGCACCGGCCGCGGTCCAGCAACCCTGCCGGAGCTACGGGCCGACCTGGCCGCCGGCCGGCGACGCGGCTGGGCGATCGAGGACGGCAGGGTCTCGGTGGGTGCGGCCTCGGTCGCAGCGCCGGTGTTCGACCACAACGGGGTCCCCATCGCCGCCGTCGGCGTGACCGTCGGCCACCGTTGCACGGCGTCCACCGGATCCGGGTGCGATCACGACTTCGCCGAACTGGCCGGACCGGTGAGGCACGGAGCGCGGGACGTCACGCAGTCGATCGGCGGCCGGGAACCCCGCTGATGCGTTGCGCGCCGGCCCGCGAGCAACCACGGGAGCCCTGACTGGGCCCGACCACGGGAAGCCGGCGGGAGTCCACCCGTCAGACCCGACCTGAAGACCAACCCCGACCGCCTACTCGGCGACGCCTTCAGCCCGCGCCGCTGCCATCACGGCGGTCGCAACCATCTCCGCCAGTCCGGGGGTGAACGGGTCCGGCACGATCCGGTCGGCCGTGGCGCGGCCCGGCACCGCGGCGCAGATGGCGCCGGCCGCGGCCACCTTCATGCCCTCGGTGATCCGGCTCGCGCCGCAGTCGAGCGCGCCGAGGAAGATCCCAGGGAAGGCCAAGACGTTGTTGATCTGGTTGGCGAAGTCGCTGCGGCCGGTCGCCACCACGGCGGCGCCGAAGCGGAGCGCGTCGACCGGGTTGATCTCCGGCGTCGGGTTGGCCATTGCGAAGACGATCGGCTGCTCGCCCATCGTCGCGACCAGCGCCGGGTCGACGGCGCCGCCCGACACCCCGATGAACACATCCGCGCCTGCCAGCGCATCGGCCAGTTCGCCGGTGACGCCACGCGGGTTGGTCCGCTCCGCCATCGAGGCCTTGATCGGGTGCAGTCCCTCGCGGTCCAGCGACAGCACACCCTTGGAGTCGACCAGGATCAGGTCGCGGACACCGGCGGCGAGCAGGATGTTGGCGCAGGCCACACCGGCGGCGCCGACACCGGCGATCACCACCCGCAGGTCGACCATCACCCGCGGATCACCGAAGCGGCGTTCATCAGGGCAGCGAGGACGACCACGGCAGTGCCGTGCTGGTCGTCGTGCATGACCGGGATGTCGAGAGCCTCGATCAGTCGGGCCTCGACCTCGAAACACCGCGGAGCCGAGATGTCCTCGAGGTTGATCGCACCGAAGGACGGGGCGATGGCGGTGACCGCGGCGACGATCTCGTCCGGGTCGGTGGTGTTGAGCACGATCGGCACGGAGTCGAGTCCCGCGAAGGCCTTCATCAGCGCCGACTTGCCCTCCATCACCGGCAGTGACGCCTTCGGCCCGATGTCGCCCAGACCCAGCACCGCGGTGCCGTCGGACACCACCGCCACCACCCGGGACGCCCAGGTGTATTCGCGGGCAGCGGCCGGATCCGCCGCGATCAGGCTGGAGACGCCGGCCACCCCGGGCGTATAGAGCATGGACAGGTCACGCCGGTCGCGCAGCGGGGTGCGCAGCCCGATCGACAGCTTGCCGCCCCGGTGTGCGGCGAGCACGTCCTCCGGCGTGAACCCGGCCGGCCGAGTCGGTGTCACGTGGTTGCCGCCGAGAAGTACGGGGTCGACCACGGCAGCCGGCGGCAGATCGATCTCGACAGGTCTGTCAGTGGTCATCGACATACTCAACTCCAGTGGGTGAAGCGGTTCGCGGGCGGCGGTTCGATCTCCGCCGGGCGACCTCGATCTGACTCGAGGGGGAACGCCGTGGGAGAGGAACGCAGCCGCGCCCGACCGTGCTCGGTCGGGGACGGTTCGCGTCGACGGGCGGGCGCAGGTGCGCGCCTCGTTCGCGCGTCACCCCTCGGCAGTGGCAGGTCCGTCGCGGTGGGACGTCGACCTGCGCGCAAATGGGCCGGATCGGTCCATCGGGCAGAGGGTGGTTCTCGCAGGTTCGAGTGCGATTCGAGCGGGTGGATCGAGGGTGGTTCGAGCGGTGGCCCCGCCCATGATGCAGGACGCTACGTCAAGTTGCGGCATCGGGTCGGCGTGTTGCCGGCGCAGCGTGTTGCCGGCGCAGCGTGTTGCCGGTACTCGCGTGTTGATCGCCCGTGTCCCGGGGCGAACCGGCCGGGATTCAGGCGGGGATCGCGCCGGCCTGTTTGGCCAGGTCGTCGATCGTGGCCGCCATCCGCAGGTCGCGCTCCGTCACGCCGCCCTCGGAGTGCGTCGACAGGACGAACAGCACGTCTCGCCATCTGATGTCGATGTCCGGGTGGTGATCGGCCGCCTCCGCGGCCACTGCGACGGCGTCGACCAGTCCGATCGCCGCGGGAAAAGTCGGCGCGGTGTACCGGCACCGAACGTCGTTGGCGTCCCCTCCCCACCCTGGAAGGGCGTCGAGGGCATCGGCGATCTCGGGGCCGGTCAGCAGCGTCATACGGCTCACGCTGCCCCGCCGGAGGCCCGCCGGTCAAGGATCGGGGCCCGGATAGGATCCGCCACCATGCAGGTTCGCGAACTACTGGTGCCAGGGGCGTTCGAATTCACGCCCGTCCAACACGGGGACGACCGGGGGTTGTTCCTCGAGTGGTTCAAGATCGACAAGCTGGTCGAGGCGATCGGCCATCCGCTGTCCCTGGCCCAGGCCAACCTGTCCGTCTCCAGGGCTGCAACGCTGCGCGGGGTGCATTTCGCCGACGTCCCGCCTGGGCAGGCCAAGTACGTCACCTGCCCCCGCGGCGCGGTGCTGGACTTCATGGTCGACATCAGGGTGGGCTCACCGACCTTCGGCGCGGTCGACGTCGTCCGGCTCGATTCCGAGCACCGGCGGGCCGTCTACCTGTCCGAGGGTCTCGGCCACGCGTTCCTGGCCCTCGAGGACGATTCCACGCTGACCTATCTGTGCTCGACCGGCTACGCGCCCGGCCGCGAACACGGCATCAACCCGCTCGACCCGGGACTTGCGCTGCCGCTTCCCGAGGGCATCGACTTCCTGCTGTCGGACAAGGACGCAGCCGCACCCACGTCTCGCAACAGGCTGCCGAATCCGGATTGCTGCCGACCTGGGAGGCCTGCCGGGAGTACGTCGCCGGGCTGCGCTGAGCTGCCCCCAACCCAGCCCTGCCCCGCCAAGCCTCACCCACCAAGCCCTCACCCACCCACCCAGCCCCACCCACCCAGCCCTAACCCACCCAGCCGCCGATCGATGCGGCGTGATCGACTCCGGCCCGGTGTGCGACCAGCCATCGGGAAACACCCACTTCACCGTTCACTGCGGGCAGAAGTCGAACAGAAGGCGGAACACATGGCCAACAGGATCGCGCTGATCAGGCACGGACAAACCGAGTGGAGCAAGAGCGGCCAGCACACATCGACGACGGACATCGACCTCACCGACGAAGGTGTCCACCAGGCGATGACGATTCCGAGCCTGCTGTGGGGGCTGGAACTGGCACCCGCAACCGTGTGGAGCAGCCCCCGGTTGCGTGCCCAGCGGACCGCCGCGCTGGCCGGCCTGCACGTCAACAAGATCGTCGACGACCTGGCCGAGTGGGCGTACGGCGACTACGAGGGCATCACCAGCAAGGAGATCCGCAAGACCGAACCCGGGTTGGTCGGTCTTCACGATGGGCGCGCCGGGCGGCGAGTCACCCGAGGAGGTCGCGGCCCGCTGCGACCGGGTGCTGGCAAAGGCGAAGGACCGGCTGAGCAAGGGTGACGTCGCCCTGTTCTGCCACGGCCACATCTCCCGGGTGCTGGCCATGCGGTGGGTCGGCCTGCCGGTCGCCAGCGGCGGACTGATCCTGATGAACCCGGCCGCGGTCACCGTCCTGGGCACCTACCACGACGTGCCGTGCATCGAGCACGCCAACGTCGTGCCGCTGCGTGGCCCGTTGCTCGCGCAGCCGCTGGACGACGACGAAGGCGGCGACGCCACGTCGGCCGGCCCCGCCGACACCGGGTTGGGGCATGCCTGACCCGCGGATCGTGCCGATCGAGCCCGACGACGTGCCGGCCGTGGTGGATCTGGTCTACGACCTCGCCGAGTACGAGCGGCTCCGCGAGCACTGTCATGCTGACCGTCGACCAGCTGCGCGATGCGCTCTTCGGCCCCACCCCGGCGCTGTTCGGTCTGGTCGTCACGGGTGGACGGGCGTGGTCGTCGGCTACGCGCTGTACTTCCTGAACTTCTCGACCTGGGAGGGCGTGCACGGCATCTATCTGGAAGACCTGTACGTCCGCCCCGACCCGCGGGTTCGGGTATCGGGAAGGCCTGCTGATCGCCCTGGCCGAACTCGCGGTGGAGCGCGGGTACGCCAGGGTGGAGTGGTCCGTGCTGGACTGGAACCGGCCCTCGATCGACTTCTACGAAGCCCTGGGCGCGGTGCCGATGGACGGCTGGACGGTCTTCCGGCTCACCGGTCGGGCTCTGCGGGCGGTGGCCCAGCCGGCGGCAGATCCGGAATCTCCTGGGTGAACGGCTCCTCTGCGAACGGAAGGGGAAAGCTGTTGATCCAGGCGTTAGCAGGCCTGCTCAACAACAGGTAGCCGGTCACCCCGCCCAGCACGAGCAGGGCGATTCCCCAGGCGTACTGGCCGCTCGGCGCGATCAGCCAGACCCCGATCGCGACCAGCACGACCTGGGCGACCAGGCACGGCGTCCGACCCCAGCGGCGCCCGTGCACCAGCGCATTGGCACAGATGCCCAGCAGCAGTGCGAGCACCACGTAGTACAGGAACTGGGCGAACGTCCGGCCGACGGCGATGTTCTCGGCCAGCCCCGACACCAGGGTCGCGACGGCCAGCACCAGCAACCCGGCCGCTTCCAAGAACACCAGCAATGCCGCGATGACGACCGGCCTGGGCGGCGGGATGCTGATGGGGCGGGGATCGACGGGCACACTCACCCCGATCACGCTACTCACCCCGACCGACCCCGACGGGGAACGCCCGCGGACCGCAGGCCCGACGGGCGCGGCACGGCCCGACGGGCGCGGCACGGCCCGACGGACGCGGCACGGCCCGACGGACGCGGCACGGCCGGACGGACCCGGCACGTAGGCTGCGCTGCGATGCGAGCACTGCTGATCGTCAATCCCCACGCGACCTCGACCAATGAGCGACGGCGCGACCTGCTCGCGCACGCGCTGGCCGGCCAGATGTCGCTCAAGGTCGCGCGCACGGAACGCCGCGGGCACGCCGCGGAGCTGGCCGCGGCGGCCGCGGACAGCGGGGTGGACGTGGTGGTGGTGCACGGCGGCGACGGCACCGTCAACGAGGTGGTGAACGGCCTGATGTACCGCGGGGCGCCGCCGCGACATGCCGCTGCTGGCGGTCGTCCCCGGGGGCTCCACCAACGTGTTCGCCCGGGCGCTGGGCGTCGACCCGGACCCGACGCTGGCAACCGAGCAGATCCTCGAGGCGTTGACGAAGGACCGTACGAGGACCGTCTCCCTCGGCCTGGCGGGGGACAGGTACTTCACCTTCAATGCCGGTCTGGGTCTGGACGCCGAGGCCGTGCCGGGCGGTGGAGAACCGGCGGGGCGCCGGGAGCACGATCTCCAACGCCATGCATCTGCGTCACACCATCAGCCAGTACTTCCGCTCGGACCGCCGGCATCCACGGCTGACCCTGGAACTGCCGGGCCGCGAGCCCATCGCCGGGGTCCATCTCGTCTTCGTCTCCAACGTCGACCCCTGGACCTACCTCGGCACCCGGCCGATCCGGACCAACCCCGGAACCTCGGTCTCGACCGGTCTGGGGGTGTTCGCCCTGACCAGCATGTCCGTCCCGGTGGCGCTGCGAGCCAGCTCGCAAATCCTCACCGGGCGCACAGGGCGGTCCCGTCGGATCATCCGGGCCTACGACCAACCGTGGGCACAGGTGACCTGCAGCGAGCCCGTTGCACTGCAAACCGACGGCGATTATCTCGGCGAAAAACCCGGGATGCGCTTCAGCTCTGTTCCGATGGCCCTTCGATTAGTACTGTAGGGACAGTCGCCGAACCCAGTGACGCGTCCGGCAGTTTCTCCCAAACCCTGGTCTGAATCGTTCCGACCAGGCATCATGGTCCTTGTATCCCGTGCGGAGCGGCGTGAAGTGATGTCCGTAACCCCGCAGTGATCAAACCTTGACACCCCTGCTTGATGTGGAACCCTTCACAAGGTCGTGCGGTCGACACCGCGCCAAACGACCTCCGTTACCCGAGCCGGAACATGAATCCGGCGATTGCACCGAGGAGTACAGACCCATGGACTGGCGTCACCGCGCGATTTGTCGCGACGAAGACCCCGAACTCTTCTTTCCCGTCGGCAACTCCGGGCCGGCCCTGCTGCAGATCGCCGAGGCCAAGGCCGTCTGCCAGCGGTGCCCCGTCACGAGCGAGTGCTTGAGTTGGGCCTTGGAGACCGGGCAGGACGCCGGCGTCTGGGGCGCCATGAGCGAGGACGAACGTCGCTCCCTCAAGCGTCGCCGCGCCCGCGCCCGCGCCCGGAGCATGTAACCCGGCGCGCCGGATGATGTCTTCCTGGCCCCGCGCGGCAACCAGCCCGCGCGGGGCCAATTTCATGCTCGCAGCCCAGTAGGTCATCCTCGTCCGGGCCGTCAACTCCGACCCCGCAGCGGCACCACGATGTGAACGGCCGTACCGCCGCTCCGAGCGGAGGCGGCGCCGTTCGGCGACTCCGATCCGTTCCCACCGGCAGCCGGCGGCACGGCCACGTCTGCCCGATTGCCCATCTCGATCGTTCCCAGCAGTTCCGCCGCGACCAGCGTCCGGACGATCTGCAGGCCGAGTCCGGCTGCGGTGTCCATCGAGAAACCGTCAGGCAGCCCCACCCCGTCGTCGGTGACGATGATGTCCAGCTGTTTGGCCGACCGCTTCACGGTGATGCCGACCAGGCCGCCCTGACCGTCGCCGGGACCGCCGGACGGCGCCGGCACGAAGGCGTGCTGCAGCGCGTTCTGCACGACCTCGGCCAGCACCATCACCAGCGGGGTGGCCAGCTCGGCGCCCAGGATGCCGAAGGTGCCGAATCGCCGCACCCGTGCCGAGGTCTCCGCGGCGGCGACGTCGCTGATCATCGGCACCAGCCGGTCGACGATCTGGTCCAGGTCGACCCGGTCGTCGGGCGAGGTCGACAGCGTCTCGTGAACGAGCGCGATGGACGCCACCCGGCGGACCGATTCGCTCAGTGCCTGCCGAACGGACGGATCGACGGAGCGTCGCGCCTGCATCCGCAGCAGCGCCGCAACGGTCTGCAGGTTGTTCTTCACCCGGTGATGGATCTCCCGGATGGTGGCGTCCTTGGACAGCAGCGCGCGGTCCCGGCGACGCACCTCGGTGACATCCCTGACCAGCACCAGGGCGCCCGACGGCCGGCCGTGCGGGCGCAGCGGCAGCGCGCGGAACAGCACGGTCGCCGCCCGGGCCTCCACTTCCATCCGCAGGCTCGCCCTGCCGTGCACCGCCTCGCCGATCCGGTTGGCGAGTTCGGCGGCATCGAACGGGTCGTCGATCAGCGGTCGGGTCAGGGCGGCCAGATCCTGTCCCAACACCTCGCCGTTGTAGGTCAGCCGGTGGTAGGCGGACAGCGCGTTCGGGCTGACGTAGACGACCCTTCCGTCGGCGTCCAGCCGGAGCAGGCCGTCGCCCGCCCGCGGCCCGGTGTGCATCTCGCCCGGGTGGTCGTGCGGCGGGAAGGTGCCGTCAGCGACCATCTGGAACAGATCGTCGGCGGCGTCGACGTACGCCGTTTCCAGCAGGCTGCCTTCGCGGCCGACCATGCTGCTGGTGTCCCGCTCGATCACGGCGATGACCTCGTCGAGGTAGCGGACCGGGATGACCTGACGGCGGATCCAGCTGCCCGGGTACGTCGATCGGCGGCTCCTCGGAATCACCCGCTCCTCCTCCCAGGCGCGCCGCAGCAGGGGAAAGTCGGAGAAGCTGGACGGTGCCGAGGACCCGGTCGTCGACGAACGCGGTGACGCCCGGTCGTCGGTCGGGCCTGGGCCGCGCAGATCAGCCGGTCCGTGTCGGTCGGCACCCACAGCAGCAGGTCGGAGAAGGACAGGTCGGCCAGCAACTGCCACTCGGACACCACCGCCTGCAGGTGCGCGACAGCCGACCCGGAGAGGGTCGAGTGCTCGGCGAGCACGTCGGACAGCGTCGACATGGCGAGAGGTCCAGGTGTGGAGTCGGCGTCGGCGGTACGTGCCGATGGCGGCGGCACGGCGCGATTGCGGGCGGTGGGCGGAGCGGCTGTGCGGCGGTCAGGAGATCTCCGCGATCAGGTCGCCCTCCTGGACCAGGCCGCCCTCCTGGACGGCGACCTTGGAGACCGTGCCGTCGACCTCGGCGAGTCACCGGGATCTCCATCTTCATCGATTCCAGGATGACCAGCGTGTCGCCGTCAGCCACCGTGTCGCCCTCGGCGACCAGCACCTTCCAGACGTTGGCCACCATCTCGGCGCGGACTTCTTCGGCCATCGTCGTTCCTTTCGCTTGCACATCGTGCGACCGGCTCGGCCGCACCTTTCCGGTCGGCCGGCTGCCGCACCAGGGACTGGCGGTCATCCTTTCACCACCCCGGCCGGTCGGGATCACCACCCGGAACGAGCGTGACCCCTCGGCCCCCGGCCGTGCAGCCGCAGGCGGCGGGGACAAGCGGTGCGACGTGGCAAAATGAGTGGGCGTCGCGCCGTCCGGTGCGGCGGAGATCCGTCGATGAGATCGCCGCAGTGGTCCCCCGCGTTGCCAGCCGGGCGGAGTGCGCTGGTGCGAGTCTGTAGGGAGCACTGAAATGAGCAAGCGCGGTCGCAAGAAGAAGTCCCGCAAGAAGAGCAGCGCGAATCACGGCAACCGTCCCAACTCCTGACGGTGTCGCCGTGCCGGGCCGGGCCACCCCGCCGGCCCGGCCTGTTGCACCTGGACACCTCGCGCCCGGGTGGCAGCTCCCGACCTCAGGAGACCGCCGTGGACCTGACGTCGATGTCGAGTGCGTGATCCCTGACATGGTCCAACGCCAGCCTGACGGCTCCCACCGAAACGACGCCCTCCCCCAACAGCGAGGATGCGACCCGCGGCGGTGTCGCGGTCAGCGCGGGAAGTTGCTCGCAGATGGAATCCAACAGGGCTCCGGTCGACTTGCTCACCGCACCTGCAAGAACGACCAGTTCCGGGTTGAACATCGTTCCGAGCACAGCCACGACCCGGGCCATCCTGGTCGCGATGCGATGGAGAATTTCGAGCGCGACCCGGTCTCCGCCCGCGGCGGCCGTGAACACCATCTCCGCCGTGAGGTCGTCCGGCCGGCCCGATGACAACCCGGCCAGGGCGGTCTTCTTCCGCCCCCGCAGGGCCGATGCACCCCAGCTCCGGGCCAGCACTGCGACCCCCTCCGCGGAGCCCACCCCGGCAAGCATGTCCAGCCAGCCCATCTCGCCGGCGCCCCCGCCGCTGCCGCGCAGCAGCCGGCCGGATTCCAGCAACCCGACACCGAGCCGCTCCCCCGCCAACAGCACGGCGAGATTGTCGACGCCCTGCCCGGCACCGCTCCAGCGCTCGCCGAGCGCCGCGAGGTTGGCGTCGTTGCCGGTGAGCACCGGCCCGGCAATGAGATCGGCGACGGCGGTACGGCGGGCTTCGTAACTCGCCTGTGAGGTCTCGTGCTCCGACGCGATGGTGCCGTCGAGCTCGACCCGGGCGGCAACGCCCATGCCGACCGCCAGGACGTCTCCGGCGGCAACGCCCGCCTCGCTGAGCAGTTCCAGGGTTGCGTCCCGCACATCGGCGCCATGCGCCGCACTGTCGTCGGGGTCGGCGATGAGTACCCGTTTCGTGGCGATGGTCGCCCCGCGCAGATCCGCCACCAGCAGGGTGGAGCTGTGCGCCCCGGCGTCGACACCGAGGACACAGCCTGCTCGGTCGTTGAACTGGAACCACCTGGACGGCCTGCCGGAGCGGTTTCCCGGCTCGCGCATGGACTCGAGTTCACGAAGCCAGCCGAGCCTGATGAGCTCGTTGCAGACCGCGTGCACGGTCGCCCTCGTCAGACCGGTCTGAGCCATCAGGGCGGAGCCGGTGATGGCGCCGTCCGCGGCCGCCGCAGCCGCCAGCACTCGTCCGAGATTCACCCGGCGGACCAAAGGGGTGCTGTCAACCGACAACTTTTCCATCACTACTTGACCTCCGAGGGATGCCCGGCCACACTACATCAGGACCTAAATTAAGGTCATAAATCATCCAGTGTGTTCCCGTCGGGTTGCCGGGGAACATGTCTGCTGCCTCCAACGAAGGAGTTCTGATGAATGCCGCTTTCCGGCCCGCATGCCCCCCGGGTTCGTCATGACCACTGCCGGAAGAATGCGGCGGTCACTCTTGGTTTTCACGTCGGCCGGACTGTTGGCCACGTCCGGCCTGCTCGCCGGATGTTCGTCCACCGACGAGGTCACCACCTTGACGTTCATGCAGAACAAGCGCGAGGTGGTCCAGTACTTCGACAAGGTGATCGCCGACTTCGAGGCCGAGAACCCGGATATCCGGGTCGTCCAGGATTTCAACGAAGGGCAACTTCGTCCCGAGCCTGATCCGGGACAGCCCGCCCGACGTGGTGACCCGAGGATCCGACTCGACCACCGCGGACTTCACCGAGAAGGGCATCTTCGCCGACCTTTCGGGAATGCCGGTGGCCGCGACGGTGGACCCGAACATCCAGCAACTGGTCAACGACTGGGGCCAGTACAACGGCGAGACCGCGCGCGCTGCCCTTCTCGCTGACCGCCGCCGGGGTGATCTACAACAAGGACATCTTCGCCCAGTACGGGGTGGCGGTGCCCACCACCTGGGACGAGTTCTTGCAGGCGTGCGAGACGTTCAAGGCGAACGGCGTCACCCCGATCTACGGCACCTTCAAGGACGGCTGGACGTCAACCAGGGCGCCTTCGACTACGCCGCGGGCGGGCTGATCGACGTGCAGCAGTTCTACGAGCAGCTGGTCGCCGAGGGCAGCAGCGTCGGGCCCGATTCGCCGGTCTCGTTCGCCAAGACCCTCCCGCCGGTGACAACGGCGATGCAGCAACTGATGTCGTACACCCAACCGGACGCCGGCTCGCGCTCCTACCCGACGGCAACGCCGCCTTCGCCGCCGGCGAGGCGGCCATGTACCTGCAGGGTCCGTGGGCGCTGTCCGAACTGGTCAAGGCGAACCCGGCCGTCAACGTCGGCACCTTCGCCCTGCCGATGACGAACAACCCGGACGGACACCAAGGCCCGGGTCAACGTCGACATGGCGCTGTCCATCGTCAACGGCACCCAGCACCTGGACGCCGCGCAGCGCTTCGTCAACTACCTCATGCAGCCCGACGTGATCAACAAGTACAACGCCGAGAACGCGGCGTTCTCCACGCTCGCCGACGCGCCGCCCGCAGCAGAACCCGCAACTGGCCGGGCTGGCTCCGTTGATCGAGGCGGGCAAGTTCTACCAGGGCATCACCACCTACCTGCCGGCGTCGATCACCAAGGACAACTACGTCCAGGCCTTCGCGATCGACCGGGACGCCGACGCATTCCTGTCCACCCTGGATGCCGACTGGCAACGGGTCGCCGAACGCACCGCCAAATGAGTCCATCACCCCGAGACGCTCGCAGGCGACCAGGAGGAGAACAGCTGATGTCCGCCAACGAACCAGCGGTGTTGCCCGCCGCCGAATACGAAGCGCTCACCGACACCCGCCCGGCACCGGTCGCGCCCGCCCGCGGAAAGGTCGACCGCGCCTACTACTGGATGATCATCCCGGTCCTGGTGGTCTTCGGGTTCTTCATCACCCTGCCGGCGCTGATCGGCGCATTCTTCAGCTTCACCAACTACGCCGGCTACGGCGACTGGGAATTCATCGGCTTCACCAACTACATCAACATCTTCCAGGACCCCACCGTCCTGCAGCCCTACCTGTTCACGTTCTTCCTGGCCATCGTCTGCACGATCATGGTCAACATCGTCGGCATGGCCGTCGCCCTGGGCCTGAACGCGAAGATCAAGTGGCGCACCGGCATCCGCGGGATCTTCTTCATCCCGATGGTGATGTCGGCGCTGATCGTGGCCTACGTCTTCAACTTCCTGTTCTCCAACTCGCTGCCGACCATCGCCGACGAATCTCGGCATCACGCCGCTGGCCACCAGCATCCTGGCCAACGAGAAGTGGGCGTGGCTGGCCATCGTCATCGTCACCGTCTGGCAGGCCGCGCCCGGCACCATCATCATCTACCTGGCCGGGCTGCAGGCCATCCCGACCGAGATCTACGAGGCCGGCGTCCCTGGACGGCGCCGGCGCCTGGCGGCAGTTCCGCAGCCTCACGCTGCCGCTGATGGTCGGGTACCTGTTCATCAACATCATCCTCGGCTTCAAGGGCTTCCTCGGCGCCTACGAGATCATCGTCGCGCTGACCGGCGGCGGCCCCGGTACCGCCACCATCTCGGTCGCGATGAAGATCTTCTCCGGCTTCACCGGCGGCGACTACGCCTACCAGATGGCCAACGCGGTCATCTACTTCCTGATCACCCTGATCATCTCGCTCATGCAGCTGCGCATCATCCAGCGCCGAGGGGTTGCACTCTGATGACCACGACAACCGCTCTAGACACCACCCGCGCAGGCCGAGCCCGCACGCGGCGCCGCGGCGCCGCCGGTGTCCGCGCGGAGCACGCGAGGGCTTCACGGGTCAACTGGTGGATCACCGCGCTGATGCTGGTGGCCTCCCTGACCGTCCTGGTGCCGCTGTACTTCTCCATCGTCATGGCGTTGAAGACGCCCGAGCAGATTGCCAACGGATCCGGGTTCGAATTGCCGAACCCGGTGCAGTGGAGCAATTTCTCCGACGCCTACACCCTGACGAACTTCCCGACGGCGTTCATGGTGACCGCCCTGATCACCGTCGTCACCGTGCTCGGTGCGGTGCTGGCCAGTTCGCTGGTCGCCTACGCGATCGCCCGGAACTGGGAGCACCGGTTCTTCAAGATCTCCTACATCTACCTGCTGTCGGCGTTGTTCATCCCGTTCCCGGTGATCATCCTGCCGCTGATCAGGCAGACCGCGCTGCTGGGCATCGACAGCCCGGTCGGCGTCACCATCCTGCACATCGTCGGCGGGCATCTCCTTCTTCTCGCTGCTGTACATCGCCTTCATCCGATCGCTGCCGACCGAACTCGAGGAATCGGCCCGACTGGACGGCGCGAGCACCTGGCAGGTCTTCTGGAAGATCATCTTCCCGCTGCTGGCGCCGATGAACGCCACCGTCGGCATCTTCGCGTTCCTCGGCGCGTGGAACGACTTCCTGCTGCCACAGATGATGATCGCCGATCCCGCGCTGCAGACCCTGCCCGTCGTCCAGTTGCTGTTCCAGGGCCAGTTCAACACCAATTACGGCGTCGCCTTCGCGTCCTACCTGATGGCCATGGGGCCCGTCCTGGTCGCCTACCTGTTCTCGCAGCGCTGGGTGATGTCCGGCGTCATGCGCGGCGCCGTCAAGTAACCGGAAACCTCCAACGAAAGGAACGTGCGCCCCGTGCCCGCGTCGAGTTCTGTCACGCTTTCCACCACTGATCCCCGCCAGCACGCAGCACAGCACCAACTGGTGGAAGTCCGCCGTGGTGTACCAGATCTACCCGCGTAGCTTCGCCGACTCGAACGGCGACGGCATCGGCGACCTGCCCGGCATCATCGACAGGCTCGACTACCTGGCCGAACTCGGCGTCGACGTCCTCTGGCTGTCGCCCGTCTATCCGTCGCCCCAGGACGACAACGGTTACGACATCAGCGATTACCGGGACATCGACCCGACCTTCGGGACGCTGGCCGATTTCGACGAGCTGCTGGCCCAGACCCACGCCCGCGGCATGAAGCTGGTGATGGACCTGGTGGTGAACCATACGTCCGACGAGCACCCGTGGTTCGTCGAGTCCCGCTCCTCGAAGGACAACCCCAAGCGGGACTGGTACTGGTGGCGGCCACCGCGGGCCGGTCGTCAGCTTGGCGAGCCCGGTGCTGAGCCGACGAACTGGGAGGCGGCCTTCAGCGGATCGGTCTGGGAGCTCGATCCGGCCTCCGGCGAGTACTACCTGCACCTGTTCTCCCGCAAGCAGCCCGACCTGAACTGGGAGAACCCGGAGGTCCGGGAGGCCGTTTACGCGATGATGCGGTGGTGGCTGGATCGCGGTGTCGACGGATTCCGGATGGACGTCATCAACATGATCTCCAAGGATCCGGCCCTGCCCGACGGAGAGGCCAAATCCGGCAACGGCTTCGGTGACGGCCACCGGCATTTCACCAATGGGCCGCGCATCCATGAATTCCTGGCGGAGATGCACCGGGAGGTGTTCACCGGCCGGGACGGACATTTCCTGACGGTGGGTGAGATGCCGGGCGTGACGGTCGACGAGGCCGTGCTGTTCACCGACCCCGCGCGGGCCGAGGTCGACATGGTGTTCCAGTTCGAGCACGTCCAACTCGATCAGGGCGAGCACAAGTGGGACCGCCGGCCGCTGGACCTGGTTGATCTGAAGACTTCCCTCGGCCGGTGGCAGGAGGGTCTCGCCGAGCGCGGCTGGAACAGCCTGTACTGGAACAACCACGACCAGCCGCGGGCGGTCTCCCGGTTCGGTGACGACGGCCGGTACCGGGTGCAATCGGCGAAGCTGCTGGGCACGGTGCTGCACCTGCACCGCGGCACTCCGTACATCTACCAGGGCGAGGAGTTGGGCATGACCAACGCCCCGTTCCGCGGGCCCGGTGATTTCCTGGACATCGAATCGGTCAACCACTATGCGGCCGCCGTCGCGCTGGGCAGTGACGAGGAGGAGACCCTGGAGGCACTGCGCAAAGGCAGCCGGGACAACGCCAGAACTCCGATGCAGTGGGATGATTCGCCCGGCGCCGGGTTCTCCGAGGGGGTGCCCTGGGCGCCGGTGAACCCGAACCACCGGGACATCAACGCCGCCTCGGCCCAGGCGGATCCGGATTCGGTGTTCCATCACTACCGCCGCTTGATCGAGCTTCGGCATTCCGAACCCGTGGTCGCGCACGGCGATTTCCGGATGCTGTTGCCCGAACATTCCACGGTGTACGCCTTCAGCCGGTCGCTGGAGGGCACCACGCTGCTGGTGGTGGCGAACTTCTCGGGGAGCGATGCCGACGTGCACGACGAAATCGCGGGCGCCGGCAGCTGGGCCGGGGGCGAGCTCGTCCTGGCGAATTACCACGCCCGTCCTGAAGCGCGGATGGTGCTGCGGCCCTGGGAGTCGCGGGTCTACCGCCTCGGCTGACGACTGCCGGGGGCATTCGGCGCCGGAGTCGGTCACCCAACGGCAGCGAGAACAGACACCCTGCTGCCTGAGAGCTGACCCGACCGTCCCGGCTCAACCGGGACGGTCGGGGTGGTCAGCCTTCGGGACGCTCGGTGACGCGCAAGCTCTCGACCGTCAGTTGTTCGACGCCGGTCTCACCCACGCTGGTCACCTGAACACTGGTCAACTGGGCGAACAGCCTGTGCCGGAGCTGCTCCGGCGCGCGTTCACCGCCGCACTTGCGGTGCAACAGGTCCTTGAGCTTGCGATCCAGGCCGGCTTCCATCAGGCACGGGGAGCATTCGTCCAGGTGCTGCTGCACCTTCGCCCGGTTCTCCGGATCCATTTCGTTGTCCAGGAACAGCCACACGTCGCGAAGCACCGAGGTGCATTCGGACTCGGCATCGATCTCGTCGACAGGGTCACCGCAGGCCATCGCCGGCACCTTCCCTTCGGTCGTCGGACATTGCGTCATCGGAATTGCCGATACCGGCGGCTACCGGCACCGGTGGACTGCTGTCGGCGCTCGTCGCCGCATCCCGCTTGGGGCGGAGGAAGCCGCGCTCGGTCGCGTACTCGGTCAGCAGTTCGCGCAGCTGCCGGCGTCCCCGGTGCAGCCGGGACATCACCGTGCCCAGCGGGGTACCCATGATCTCGGCGATCTCCTTGTAGGCAAATCCCTCGACGTCGGCCAGGTAGACGGCCAGCCGGAAATCCTCCGGGAGTTCCTGCAGCGCTTCCTTGACGTCGGAGTCGGGCAACCGGTCGAGCGCGTCCATCTCCGCCGATCGCAGACCGGTCGAGGTGTGCGACTCCGCCGCCGCCAGCTGCCAGTCGGTGATCTCGTCGGTGCCGCTGACGACCGGCTGACGCTGCTTCTTGCGATAGCCGTTGATGTAGGTGTTGGTGAGGATGCGGTAGAGCCACGCACGCAGGTTGGTGCCCTGGGTGAAGCTCTTGAAGGCCGCGAATGCCTTGAGGTAGGTCTCCTGGACCAGATCCTCCGCGTCGGCGGGGTTCCGCGTCATCCGCAGGGCGGCCGCGTAGAGCTGGTCCAGCAGCGGCATGGCCTGCTCGGTGAACCGCTGGCCCAAATCGTCGTCAACCGACGTAGTCGCCACGTGTTTCACCCGCCTGTTGGACGCCAGCAGCGGGCGCGTCCGGTTCCCCACGACGCGGTGGCCGCGACGCAGCGTCGAGGATACCCGGCCCGTGGGCCGTGTCCTCGTCGCCGGCGCGGCAGGCCGGGCGTCCGCTGTGGCCGAGCGCAGGGTCGTGCCGACGTCGACGACGGTCCGGCGACCGGGCTGAGCGACGACAACAGTCATTGCCGGCCTCCTGCTGATCGATGGCGGTGCCGGCCCTCCCGGCGTTTCAAGCTTCCGTTGGTCAAACGCCCGCCCGCCGGAAGCTATTCCGCCGACCCGGTCCGCCGATGCGAACCGCAGTGCGGCCGATCCCCCGTCAGTCGACGGGATCCAGTACCACCACGGGGATCTCACGATCGGTTCTGGTCTGGTATGCCCTGTAGTCGGGCCAGACCGCCGCTGCGCGCTCCCACCACTCCTCGCGTTCACTGCCGGTGGCGACGTGAGCGCGGTAGCGGCGCCTCACGGCCTTGTCCTGAAGCGTGACCTCCGGATCGGCCAGCAGGTTGAGGTACCAGACGGGATGCTCCGGTGCGCCGCCCTTGGACGCCACCACGGCGTACCGCTCCCCGTCGGTGACCCTCATCAGCGGTGATTTGCGGATTGCCCCGCTCTTGTGGCCGACGGTGGTCAGGATCACCGTCGGCACTCCCCGCAGGGTCGATTCCTGCGCACCGTCGGAGGCCTCGTAGGCCGCGACCTGCTTGTTGGCGAAACTGTCCGCGCCTGGGAGATAACCCTTCTCGGGCGACCCCGTGGATGCCGAGTCCTCATCAGCCGACACCGGTTCTCCTTCGGTCCAACGCCGCACCAACGCCCGTCGGCAACGGGCACGGGGCCATTCTGCCCAACGGTCTCACCAGGTGACGGGCAGGCTCTCGGCGCTGTAGACGATCGAGGAATTGCGGAACCGCAGATCCCGCGGGGCGATCGCGGGCCGCAGCGTCGGGAACCTGCGGGCGAGCGCCGGGAATGCCATCCGCAACTCCATCCTGGCGAGCTCCGCCCCGACACAGCGGTGGATCCCGTAGCCGAACGCAAGATGGGATGTCGGCGCCCGGCCGGGCTCGAATCGCTCCAGATCCGGCGCTGCCGAATCCCCGGCCGGGACGGAGTCCCCCGCCAGAGCCGGATCCCGGTCCGCCGCGGACAACGACACGAGCACCAGCGCACCCTGCGGGATCAGCTGATCACCGACCTGCATCTCGGTCCGGGTGAAACGTGGGAAGGCCACCTGGACAACCGTCAGGTAGCGGAGCAGCTCCTCGACCGCGCGGTGCACGGTCTGGTCATCGGCCGAGCCCAGAGCGGCGAAGTACCCGGGACTCTGCATCAGCGCGAGCGCACCGAGCGCCAGTGAACTGGCCGTCGTCTCGTGACCGCCGGTCAGCAGACCATCCGCAAGGCCGGCCAGTTCCTGATCGGTGATGTCGTCGCCGTAATCGCGGACCAGCATGCCGAGCAGGCCATCACCCGGGTTCGCCCGCTCCTTCGCCGCGAGTCCCCGCAGGTACTCCAGCGAGGTGGAGATCGCGTCCAGCGGTGAGTCCTCCCCCAGGTCGAATCGGGCCGTGCTCAGCGCCTGGAAGCCGTCCCGGTCGGCGTACGGGACACCCAGCAGTTCGCAGATCACCAGGGAAGGGATGGGTAGCGCGAAGGTGGGGACGAGATCGGCAGGCGCGCCGGCCTTCTCGATCTCGTCCAGCTGCGCCTCGATGATCTCGGCGATCCGGGGCCGGAGGCGCTGCAGTCGGCGCATCGTGAACTCCGGTGTCAGCATCCTGCGCAAGCGGGTGTGATACGGCGGGTCAGTCATGCCGAGGCCGCCGGGGTCCTGGTCGTCCGCGGTACCGTCCGTCGTCAGGTTGCCGAACGCGTTGCTGAACCCGACGGGGTCGCCCAACACGGCCTTGGCTGCCGGGTAGCCGGTCACCAGCCAGGCCGTGATCCCGAACGGCAACTCCAGCTTCGACACCGGCTCGGCGATCCGTCGCTCGGCCAGCTCGGCGATCGGGTCGAGCCCGTCGCGGGAGAAGAGCAGCGGGAAATGGAGCGGGTCCGTCATCGGGATGGTCCTCCGGGTTCGTGGCGGGCAGCCCCATCGTGCCCCGGGTCGGTGCCGAAGACGGCGATGTCGTCGAGCATCCGCTCTGCGAGCCGGACGTCCGCGGTGAGGTCGCGATCCTCCATGTCGTCGGGCAGCGCCGCACAGACCGACCAGGCGGCCGCCAGCGGCTCCGGAACGGTGAGCTCACGGACCCGGATCGCGCGCACCGCCGCAACGAGTTCGACGGCGGTCAGGACACGACCCGCACCGATGGCGTCGGTCAGCTGATCGGCAGCCAGTGGGGCGTAGGTCGCATCCTGCTCGACCCCGCGGGACAGGCCCGCGGTCTGGGTCGCCGCAGGTACGGCGGCGGCCCGCACGGTGCCGAGCGCGGCGGCCGCCGTGTACTCCAGGATCATGATTCCGGACGCGGTGACGGGCCCGCCGGCAAGGAAGAACCTGCCCGGTCCGGTCGGCGCCGGCCGAGCGCGGCCGTCCGGGTCGCCGCCGGGTTCGCGGTCGGGTCCGCCGCCGGGTTCGCCGTCGGGTTCGCCGTCGGGTGGTGGTTCGGTGAGCAGCGCGAGCCGGTTGACGGAACCGACGGCCGCGCGGGCCAGCCCCAGCGCCGCGTCGTCCAGGGCGGCGGTCAGGTGGACGGCATGGAAGCCGCCGTGGTGGATCACCGTCGACGCAGCACCCCCGCTCCCAGCCGCACCGCCCGTGACCACACCGCCCTCCGGCGCACCGCTCCCAGTAACACCGATCCCCGCAACACCGCTCCCCACAACACCACCCCCGACCACACCGCTGGCCGCCTGACCGATCAGCACCAGCGGGTTCTCCAGCCCGGAAGTGGTCAGGGCCGTCACGACATCGCGCAGCGTCGCCGCGGCATCGACCGCGATGCCGAGGGTCTGCGGCGCCGCCCGCAGGCCGTACTGGTCCTGCAGGCGGGCGGCCCGCCTGCTGCCGGCGCCGAGCGCGCGGAGCACTCTCGCGACGTGCTGCGGTCCGCGGAACGGTCCCGCCGCACTCGGATGCAGCGCACCGGCCGCGCCGTCCCTGGCCAGGAAGGTCAACGCGGTCACGACCGTGGCGGCCGCCAGCAGTCGATCGAGTTCGATGACGGCAAGGGCCGCCCGGCCGATCGTCAGGGCGTTCGAGGACATCAGTGCCAGGCCGTCGCCGGCATCGAGGGCGCCCGGCGGCAGGGTGAGCGCGAGGCGCGCGAGCGGGGCGACGTCACCGGTGCCCAGTGAGTTGAACCGCCCGATCGCCGGCATCCGGTCGGTGTTCAGCAGTTCGACCAGGGCCGCCGCGGTCGCCGGGCCGAGCCCGCTCCGGCCGACCGCGATCTGCTCCAGCCGCACCGCGGTCATCGCCCTGACCTGTTCGTTCGGCAGCGGGGCACCGGCGGTGGTGGCGTGACTGCGCAGCAGCCCATCGACCGCTCCGTCCGGTGATTCCGGGCTGTCCAGCACCCGTGCGGTCAGCAGGGCGCCGACCCCCGTCGACCGGCCGTAAACAGGCCCCTGCGCGGCCATCTCCTGCACCGCCCGGTGTCCTGCCGCCAGCCGCTCGGCGACCGCCGGCGCAAGGCTGACCGGTTCCCGGTCGCGGGCGATCGCGCTGATCTGTTCACAGGTCATCGTGCCGTTGCCCACTTCGATCACCGGTCCAGTGTGAACGGGCCGTGCAACGGGTTCGCACCGCACGTTCAGGGGAGCTCAGGTCGGCTGTCGGGGGCTCGGGGTACTGTCTGGCACGAGCGTTGATGGGTCAGCCGGGTGATCGCCCGCGGACCGGCGAGGCGCTCGGACGTCAACGACGACGGCCGCTCCGCCTACCTGCCCGGCTCCACTGGCCTACCCGAGAGGGACCGCCGTGATCAGCTTCCAGTCAGTGTCGAAGGTCTACCCGGACGGAACTCCGGCAGTCCAGGACCTCACCATCGAGATTCCCACCGGGAAGATCACCGTGTTCGTCGGGCCCTCGGGGTGCGGCAAGACCACGTCTGTCCGGATGATCAACCGGATGATCGAACCGACCGGCGGGACGGTGCTGATCGACGGCCAGGACACCAGGAGCATCGACGCGCCCACCCTGCGCAGGGGCATCGGGTACGTGATCCAGAACGCGGGCCTGTTCCCGCACCGGACCGTGCTGGACAACATCGCCACCGTGCCGGTCCTGCAGGGCAAGAGCCGGCGCGAGGCCCGTGCCGCCGCCGCCGAACTGCTCGATCGCGTCGGCCTGGACACGGCCATGGGAAAGCGTTATCCCGCACAGCTTTCCGGCGGCCAGCAACAGCGGGTCGGCGTCGCCCGCGCGTTGGCCGCGGACCCGCCGGTGATGTTGATGGACGAACCCTTCTCCGCCGTCGACCCAGTCGTCCGGGCACAACTGCAGGACGAATTCACCCGGCTGCAGGCCGAGCTCGGCAAGACCATCGTCTTCGTCACCCACGACATCGACGAGGCCGTCAAACTCGGCGACGGGATCGCGGTCTTCGCCGTCGGCGGCAGACTGGCCCAGTACGCCACCCCCGCCGAGGTCCTCAGCCGGCCGGCCGACGACTTCGTCGCCGACTTCGTCGGCCGCGACCGTGGCTACCGCGCGCTGTCCTTCACCCTGGCCGGCGCCCTCCCGCTGCACGACGAACACACACTGGCCCTCGGGCGGCCGGTCGAGACCGGGCTCGTCCCGGCCGACGCTCCGACCGACGCGCCGTACTGGGTGCTGGTGGTCGACGACGGCCGCCAGCCGCGCGGCTGGGTCGACGCCCGACGGCTCACACCGGGACACTCCGTCGACCTCGGCGATCTGGTGCTGGGCGGCTCACTGGCGGGTCCCAGGGCTTCGCTGCGGACCGCCCTGGACGCCGCCTTGTCGTCACCGTCGGGCCGTGGGGTCGCGGTGGACGAGGACAGCAGGGTGATCGGCACGGTCGCCGCTGCGGATGTGCTCGAGGCCATCGAGGCCGCCCGGTCGGCCCCGGATGCCGGTTCAGGCGCCGCCTCCGAAGTAGCCCGTCCCGGCGCATCGGCCGATCAACCACCCGGGCTGACCAAGGACCAGTCCGGAGCGGCGGTTCCGTCGTGAACTGGAACTGGCTGAATCGGAACACAGACCAGATCCTGTCGTGGCTCGTCGCGCACATCTGGCTGGCGGCGATCCCGACGATCCTCGGTCTGCTGATCGCGCTGCCGCTCGGCGCCGTCGCGTTCCGGTACCGCTGGAGCTACGCCGTGCTGATCACGATCGCCGGCCTGCTCTACACGATCCCTTCGTTGGCGCTGTTCGTCGTCCTGCCGGGCCTGCTCGGCACCAGGATCCTGGACCCGATCAACGTCGTGATCGCACTGACGCTGTACACCGTGGCGCTGTTGGTCCGGGTGGTGGCCGATGCCCTCGATTCGGTCTCGCCACTGGTCCGGCAGAGTGCGGTCGCGATGGGCTACCGCCCGCTCCGGTCGTTGGTGACGGTGCAGTTCCCGCTCGCGGTCCCGGTCATCGGAGCGGGTCTGCGGGTCGCCGCGGTGTCCAACGTCAGCCTGGTGTCGGTGGCCGCCCTGCTGGGCATCCCGCAGTTGGGTCAACTCTTCACCACGGGATTCCAGCTCAATTTCTTCACCCCGATCATCGCCGGCATCGTGCTGTGCCTGCTGGTCGCCGCCGTCTTCGACGGACTCATCCAGCTGGCCGTCCGGCTCAGCACACCGTGGGAGCGGGCGGTGAGGCACCGATGACGGGCGCGTTCAGCTGGCTGGCGGATCCGGCGAACTGGACCGGCAGTGGCGGGATCCTGGCCCGGCTGTGGCAGCACCTGTGGTATGCGCTGCTCTCGCTGGGCATCGCAATGGTCATCGCGCTGCCCATCGGCGCAGCGATCGGCCACACCGGCAGGGGCACCGGCCTGGTGTCCGGGCTGGCCAACGCGCTGCGGGCGTTGCCGACGCTGGGCCTGTTGATCATGCTGGCGCTGTGGGGTCTGAACACCCTGCCGGGCTCGGTTGCGCTGCTCGGACCGACGATCGCCGTGCTGGTCATCCTTGCCGTTCCGCCGATCCTGTCCAACACCTACGCCGGCATCGCCGCCGTCGACCCGGCCGCGCGGGATGCAGCGCGCGGGATGGGAATGACCGGAGGGCAGGTGCTGACAAAGGTGGAGTTCCCGGTTGCGCTGCCGCTGATCATGTCCGGCATCCGCTCGGCCTATCTGCAGGTGGTGGCCACCGCGACCATCGCCGCCGTGGTGTCGCTCGGCGGTTTCGGCCGCTACGTGATCGACGGTCTTGCCCAGCAGAACTACTCGATGATGGTCGCGGGCGCACTGCTGGTGGCCCTGCTGGCCATCATCGGAGACCGCATCCTTGCCCTGATCGCGCACTTCGCCGTGTCGCCGGGCATCACGGGCCGATCCGTCAAGGGGCGCGCGACCACCGCCGACCTGGTCGTCCGGCGTGATGCCGGTGCCGGTGGCGCTGCCGGAGCCGGCACCGATGGCGGACTGGATCCCCAGGGCGGCCCCGAACGGGCCGACGCCGGAATGGTCCGTGCCAACCAGATCGCGGACCGGACCGGTCCGCTGTGATCGCCCACCACCAGCATTTCCGATGTTGCGGCACCACCCGTCCCTGACCCCGGCTGAGCCCGTCAATCCCGACACCCAGTCTCGACCCCAGTCCCCGCACAACCAGGAGTGACCGTGCACCATCGCCTTCGCACCATCCGGCCGGCATTGCTCATTGCCGGCGCCGTCGCCGCCTCGCTGGCCCTGTTCGCCTGCGGCAGTTCATCCGACCCGCTCGCCGGGTCTTCCACCTCCAGCGCGGCGGCCACCAGCGCTGCCTCCGGCGCGTCCGGATCCGCGGGTAGCGGATCCGCCGCTGCCGGCGGCACCATCACCATCGGGTCGGCGAACTTCCCCGAGAACGCCACCCTGGCCAACATCTATGCGGAAGCCCTGAAGGCCAAGGGCATCGAGGTCGCGACGAACCTGAACATCGGTGAACGCGCCGTGTACATCAAGGCGCTGCAAGACGGCTCGATCGACCTGGTGCCCGAGTACTCGGGCGTGCTGCTGCAGTACTTCGACAAGGCAGCCACCGCGGTCACCGCCGAGGACGTGTTCGCCGCGCTGCAAAAGGCCACACCCGACGGGCTGAAGGTGCTGACCCAGTCCGCAGCCGAGAACAAGGACGCTGTCGTGGTGACGAAGGAAACGGCGGACGCCAACAACCTGAAGACCATCGCCGACCTCGCCCCAGTGGCCTCGACATTCATCCTCGGCGGGCCCCCGGAATGGCAGACCCGGCCAACCGGGGTCCCCGGGTTGAAGGAGAAGTACGGTTTGACGTTCAAGGAATTCAAGCCGCTCGACGTCGGCGGCCCGCTCACCGTTGCGGCCCTCAAGAGCGACCAGATCCAGGCCGGTAACCTCTTCACCACCGATCCGGCGATCGCGGCCAACCAGTTCGTCGCCCTCGAAGATCCGAACAACCTCTTCGCGGCACAGAATGTGCTGCCCCTGATCAACGCGGACAAGGCCACCCCGGAAGTGCAGCAGGTGCTGGACGCGGTGTCGGCCAAGCTGACCACCGAGGCCCTGCTGGAACTGAACACCAAGGTCCAGGTCGACAAGGAAGACTCCGTGCAGGTCGCCCAGGAGTGGGTTGCCGCGAACCTGAGTTGACCTGGCCCATCCCGCTCGCCGAACGGGCCGGTCCCCCCATGGGAGCCGGCCCGTTCGGCGTTTTCGGGGTTGCCACCGTCGCCGACCGGGTCTATACCTCGCGCAGGAGGCCGACATGCCGACACAGGAGACAGCGCCGACCGGGGAGCCGACCGGGGAGCCGACCGGGGAGCCGACCGGGGAGCCGACCGGGGAGCCGCCCGGGGAGCCGACGGGAACGACGGCCCGGCGGGAACACCCGTTCAGCACCGAGGGCCGACTGGCGGCGCCAGACGAAGGGATCTCCGTCGAGGAACTGCAGCTGGCGGCGCGCAATCATGCAATGCCGCTGGAGGCGCTGCGCTACGACGTCACTCCGATCGGTCTGCATTACCTGCTGACCCATTACGACATTCCCGACCTCGACCCCTCGGCGTGGACGCTGACCATCGACGGCCACGTCGAGCGGGAGATCATCCTCGACGCCGACGCACTGCGGTCCCGTTCCCGGCAGACGCGGCGGATCACCATGGAGTGCGCCGGGAACGGCCGGGCCCTGCTCTCGCCGCGACCGGTGAGCCAGCCCTGGCTGACCGAGGCCGTCGGCACCGCTGAATGGACCGGCGTCGCGGTGAACGACCTGCTCGCCGAGGCCCGGCCCCTGCCCGGAGCGGTCGACGTCGCCTTCACCGGCGCCGACCACGGCATCGAGCGCGGCGTCGAGCAGGACTACGCCCGCGGCCTGTCGATGAGTGACGCCACCGACCCGGCCGTCATCGTCGCCGACGAGATGAACGGCCAACCACTGCCACCCCAGCACGGCGCACCGGCACGGTTGATCGTCCCCGGCTGGTACGGCATGGCGCACGTCAAATGGTTGTGCCGCATCACCGTGCTGGACAAAGCCTTCACCGGCTTCCAGAACGTCACCGCCTACCGGATCAGGCAGGACAGCGAACCGGGCGAGCCGGTGACCAGGATCGCCCCGCGGGCTTTGATGGCACCGCCCGGCCACCCGGACTTCATGAGCCGGATCCGGGTGGTCGACCGCGGCGCGGTGCTGTTGACGGGCCGGGCATGGTCCGGCCGCTCACCTCTTCGCGGGGTGCAGGTCAGCACCGATGGCGGAGCCCACTGGCAGGAGGCGGCGCTCGGACCGCCGGCGGGTCGCTGGGCCTGGCGACCGTGGAGCCTGCGGTGGGATGCCCGCGATCCGGGAGCTGCCGAACTGCTGTGCCGTGCGACTGACGACAGCGGCACGACGCAGCCGGTCGACCAGCCGTGGAACCGCCAGGGAATGGCCAACAACATGGTGCAGCGGGTCCGCGTGCTGGTCCGCGGCTGACCCGGGGCGCCGAGTCAGCCGAGCAGTGCGAATGCGACGGACGTTGCCGCGAAACAGCTTCCGCCCGCGAGTAGGACGGTGATCATCGAGCGGCCGCCGAACGCGACGACGGCCGCGACCAACACCGCGGCGGCGGTGGGCACCATTGTCGCGACGTAGCCGCCCGCCTGGCCCGCCGAATCCGAGGACCCGTGAGCTGTCACGCCGGCGAGCAACAGCGCCGTGATCCCGCCCATCCCGGCATGCCGAAGGAGCTGCTGGGTTCGCTCCCCCAGCCGGAGGCGCTCGCCGAGCACCAGCGGGGCGAGCCTGAACGCATAACTACCGGAGCCGACCAGCAGGACCGCAATCCAGACAGTCACGACCGTCCCGCCCTCATCCGAGCCGCCCTCAGCCGACCCGCCCGCGACTCTTCCGAATTCGCCCCGGCCGGCCGGGTCGCAGCTGCCAGACCGCCGGCCAGCGCGGCAGCGGCCATCGCCGCCAGGATCCCGGTTCCGGCCGGCCAAGAGCGGCCGATCAGTGCGACGGCGCTTGCGGCGCAGACCGCCGCGAATCCCCCCGACACCCGCACGTGCGGCGCGACGATGGCCGTCAGGCACAGCGTGACGGCGATCGAAAGGTGATGCGCGAGTTCGTCGGACGAGCCGAGCAGGGCGCCCGCGGTGACCGCGGCCGTCCAGCCGATCGTCAGGCAGATCGCCGCACCGAGATAGTGCGCCCGCCGCTCCGGCAGCCCACCCGGTTCGGCGGCCCGCCGCTCCGCCAGCATCCAGCTCGGGTCGATGACGGCCGCCGCGGCGAGCATCTTCACCGCCGGACGCGCGCCCGCCCAGAGCGGCGCGAGTGCGGCACTGTAGACGAGCAAACGCAGGTTGATCAGCAGTCCCGCGAGGACTGCCGCAGCTGCGGAACCGGTGCGGAGCAGCTCGACCACGGTCAGCTGCGCGCTGCCGCCGTAGATCAGGTCGGTGCCGGCCCACGCGGCAAGCGGATCAGTGCTGCGCGCAACAGCGGCCCCCACCAGCAACCCGAACGGTAGGTAGCCCACGGTGATCGGCGCCATCGCCCAGAGGCCCTTCCGCAGTTCGCGGCGGCCAGCGTTCCGTGCGGCACGGTTCCGTGTGCCAGTGTCCGGTGCGGCGGGATCCGCGCGCGCGGTCCGGGGGTCGATCTCGATGTCCATGACGCCATCGTGATCGGCCGACCTTCCGTGGACCTTCCGTCGACCGGGTGCATCCCCGCCGTGGCGGCGGATTCCGCGGAAGCCCGTAGGAAGGTTCTTGCGGGGACCAGCATCCCGGAAGCGACGGGCGCCAGGTCAACGCTGGAGCGCTCCGGGTGCGGTTGGCGGGCGGCGGCACCGGCGGGCGTCCAGCGGCTGCCCGGACGCTTCGAACAGGTCCGCCGCGGCCGTCCGCAGACGTTCGGCCGCTTCCGTCGCGCCCTCGGCCGCCGCCAGGTGCGCCCTGACCTCCAGCAGAGACGCCTGCCAGGCGGTTCCTTCCCAGTTCACGGCCGACTTCTCGGCCGCCCGCAGGTGGCGGCGGGCATCGTCCAGATCACCGACATCGGCGCAGGCCCTTGCCGCCGGAACCGACAACATGACCGAACACAGCGGGCAGTAGTCGCTCAGCCCGAGGGCCGACTCGGCGCGGGCGACCATCTCACGGGCCGCGACCGGGTCGGGGGCGGCGGCGATCATGGTTCCGTAGATCCGTTGGATCAGGTGCATGCGAGACGTTGGAGAACCGGGCGAGCGGGAGCGAGCGGACAGCTGCCGGTTGGCCTGGGCCCGGTCACCACGCTCGAGCGCCACCTCCGCCAGTCGCTGCAGGCTGAGCGCCTCGCCGGCCGCCGAGCCGATGTCGCGATGCAGGTCGGCCGCCTCCAGGAGTTCGGTTTCGGCGAGATCGAGATCGCCCATCAGCAAGGCGGTCTCGCCGCGCAGCGCGGTCGCGAACGCCACCGCACGGAGCACGCCGGACCGTTCGGCAGTGTCCCGCAACGCGGCCGCGAGCTCGAGCACCTCCTCGTAGGGGGTCGGCCCGTACAGCAGGTACTCCGCGACGCACAGATGCGAGTCGAAGATCCGGCTGGCCAACGCCGGCCGGTCGACGCCGACCCGTAGTTCCGCCCGCAGGCGGTGGAACCATTCACCCCGGGTGTGCGCGACGAGACCCTGCAGCGCCATCAGGTCGAACATCTGCCATTCGAGCGGGACACCCAGCGCGACCCGCTGCCGGGCCTCGGTCGCAGCCGCTTCGGCGGCCTCCATGTCGCCCTGGAAATAGGCGAGGTGCCCCTTGGCCAACAGCAGGATGGCGTCGTCCGCCGACCCGTCGGGTGTCAGTCCGTCCAGCGCGATCGCCGCGGTCTCCAGGTCACCGGCGAAGATCGCCGCGCGGGCCAGTTTGGCGCGCAGCCGGGCGCGCGCGGTGCGCTCGTCGACGGCCGCCAGGGCCTCCCGGTAGGCATCGACGGTTCCCGCGTCGGCGCACGCCATCAGCAGATCGGCGCGCATCGCCAGCAATGTCGCCAACTCGACGCCCTGCACCTGCGCACGCACGGTGGCCAGCAGGTCCAAGGCCTCCTTGTAGGCACCGAGCCCTGCCGAGATCGCCGCGGCCCGCAGCATCCAGGGCGCCGCGGCACCCCGGTCCCCGGCCTCGACCAGGTGGTGGCCGATGCGCGCCGCCGACCGGTCGAGGCTCACCAGGGCGTCGGCCGCTCGGCGGTGCAACGCACGTCGCTGCGCACCCGGGAGCCGCTCGATGACCGCGTCCCGCAGCAGTGAATGCCGGAAGGCGTAGCCGGTTTCGGTGCGGACCACCAATTGCTGCGACCGGGCGGCGTCGAGCACGGCATAGGCAGCGGCGTCGGAAAGATCCGCCACTGCGAGGAACTCGTCCGTATCGAACGAGTGACCGAGCACAGCGGCCGCCGCGAGCGCGGTGACCTGCTCCGTCGACATTGCCGAGAGCAACAGTGATCTGGAGGGCAGCGACCGGGGATCCAGCCCAGATCTGACCAGCTCGACGACGGCGAACGGCACCCCTCCGGAAGCCACCATGACCGCCTCGGTGAAGTCGGCTGTCGACGTGCCGGACAACCGCTGTACGAGCAGCGAAACATTCTGCTGGGACAGTGCTCCCAATTGGACGGCCTCGGCACTGGCCCTGCCGAGCAGGCTCCGCCTGATGTCGGCCAGCGCCACCGGCGGCTCAGGACGGTGGGCGACGACGACCAGGACCCGTTCTGCCGCGGCGCTCCGCGCGAGGTAATGCAGCAGCCGCAGGCTCGCGTCGTCGGCGAGGTGGGCGTCGTCGATGACCAGGACGGCCCCGGCGCCGGCCGCGGCCAACCGCAACAGTTCTGCGACAGCGACGTAGAGCCGCTGGTGGCCACCCTGCGCCGTCCACCCGACGTCCCGTCCAGAGAGCCCCATCTCGATCTGTCCGCGCAACGCGTCGTCCAGACCGTCCAGCAGGGTGGGATGCCGCCTGCTCAGGTCGGCGAACGCCTCGAGAACCGGTGCGTACGGCCAGGCACCCTCCACCTGCGCGGCCACCCCGCTGCCGACCCGCATGCCCAGCTCAACGGCGGTGCGCTCGAGCCAGTCGAGCAGGGCGGTCTTCCCGATCCCCGGCGGACCGCTGATGAAAAGCGTCCGCCCGGTTCCGGCCGAGACGGTTGCCAGCAACCGCCGGATCCGGGCCTGCTCTTCGTCGCGGCCCACCGGCGGGGGCAGGGCGGCAGTTCCCCGCCGGCCGGGTTCCGTGCCGGCGGCGGCATTCACCGGTGCCGCTGTCACCGCTGGTGCCTCAACCGCTCTGGCACCAACCGCTCTGGCACCAACCGCTGCGCTCGCTACCGCTGTGCTTGCTACCGGCGTGCCGGCAACCGCTGTGGTCCCGGCCGCTGCTGACCTGGTGGCTTCAGCCTCCGCGGCCACCAATTGCGCACGCAGCGTCACTGCGGCCCGGCTTGGTGCGACGCCGAGTTCGCTGCGCAGGGCCCTTTCCAGCCGTTCGTACTGACGTAGCGCGCCGCGATGGTCCCCGCGTCCGGCGAGCGCCGTGATGATCCGGAGATGCGCCTCCTCATCGGCGGGTTCTTCGCGGGCCAGGATCTCCCAGCGGCCCGCCGATCGCAGCACCGTCACGTAGCAGGACCTGAGCCGCTCCCGGGCGTCCACGGTCCAGTCCTCGTACAGATCGTCGGGCAGCAGGTCGCCACCGTAGAGGTCGGCCGCGCGGCCGGCGGCGGCCGCTGTCGCCCGCGGAGATGGCCGCGTCCGCCTGCTGTTGGAAGACGACGGCGTCGACGTTGATGTCCAGGTCGGGGAACAGCGAGACGATGTCGCCGGCCAGCACCACCGAACGCGCCTGGCCGAGCGCGCGGCGGGCATAGTGGGCCGCCTTGTGCAGCCGGGGTGCCGCATCGTCCACGGGCACCTCGGGCCACAGCCGGTCCATCACCTGCTCGCGATGCAAGCGGAACTCGGGAGCCAGGGCCAGCACCTTCACCAGGGCGGCCGCACTGCGCCGGTGCCAGTGCGCAGGGTCGACGGCCTGGCCGTCCACCGCGACCGCGAAACGACCGAGCACGGTGACGGCCACTTTCATGGCCCAGTCGCTTTCATGGCCCAGTCGCTTTCATGGCCCAGTCGCTTTCATGGCCCAGTCGCTTTCATGGCCCAGTCGCCTTCACGTGTCGAGCCACCTTCCTGTGTCCCGGGCCGTCCCAGGTTTCTGATGTTAGGGCCGGTGTCCGGTTCCGGGACAGCCAGAATTGGCGGCCGGTGAGTGCCGGAACGACGCTCCGCGGTCCTCACGCCGACGCATCGAGGGCGGTCAGGGCCTCCACCTCGTCCGTCATCGCCGACGCGAGCCCGCGGAGCAGGCCGCGGATCTCGGTGAGATCCCAGCTGTAGGAGGCGATCTGCTCGGTGATGCCCATCATCGGCCGGGACAGCCGGTCCCGCTCCGCCTGGTAGGCGGCCAGCGCCTCGCGGCGTTCGGCTCCGGTGGAGGACACCACCGCCCTGCTGAGCAGGTCCGCATCGCGCAGGGCGGCCGTCATGCCGTGGGTGCTCATCGGGTCCAGCCAATGGCCGGCGTCCCCCACCAGCGCCCAACCGTCCCCGCCGGCCGTCCGCAGGTATCCGGCGGGAAGTCCGTGAACGTGCCTGACCGGTCCGGACCGCACCGCGCGGGGGAGCCTGTCCTTGAGTCCCGCCGCCCGGGCGAGCCGGCTGAAGGCGGCGGCCGGGCCGATCGCACCGACCAACGGACCGATCCGTGACGGGCAACCGCCGACGAAGACGCAGGTCAGCCCGCCGTTGGTCGGGATGGTCCCGGCGGTCACCCCCGGGCGGTAGAACCATTCGTAACCGTCCGACGTGAAGTCCGACCAGTATCCGTACAGAAATGAACTGGCCCTGGTTCCGGCAAGTTCGAGCGGGGAGCCGGCCCGTTCGGCGACCACGGAATTCCGGCCGTCCGCACCGACCACGAGGTCGGCGTGCTCGACATGTGAACGGTTCGTGCGCTTGTCGACCAGGACGACGCCCCGGACCTCGGCGCCGTCGGGGCGGTGCAGGTCCGCCACCATCACCCCGAACCGGAACGTCACACCGGCCTGTTCTGCCGCATCGACCAGCAGGGTGTCGATCACCGTTCGGCGCGGCGCGAACAGCGCGTCCACCCCGCCGGACGGCCGGATCGAGACGGCGTAGGACTCGTCGCCGTAGTGGAACACGGTGCGCCGCACGGCGGGAGTCCCGGCAGCTTCGAGAGCGGGCAGCAGGCCCCACCGGTCCAGCTGGATGACGCCGCCGCGCATCAACGCGTGCGTCGACAGCGTGTCGCTGCCGTAGCGCGAACGGTCGACGCAGAGCACCCGTAACCCCGCCCGGGCGAGCAGCAGCGCGGTCGCGGCACCGGCCACCCTCGCCCCGACGACGACGACGTCGAAGTGCGCGCTCACGCCGCCCGCCGATGCGGCTGCTCCGGATCAACGCTGCCATCAACTGCCGCACGACGAATGCAGCTTCTCGGAAAGATCATCGTCCACCCCTTCGATCGACCGGACGGATCGGCCGGCGGCCGGCGTGCGGGCACCGGCGACCAGCACATGCCGGCAAGGTAGGTCCGCGACCTTCCCCCGACCTTCCCTGTCGCAGCGGGACACAGCGGGCGGCTCGGGCGCATCCGGAAGGTCCGCGGAAGAGACGGTTCCTACCTTTTCGCCCATGACTGATCACCGAGAACCGCATCGCATCTCCGACGAGCCGGACACCGCAGCCATCGGCACGCTGCTCGGCGTCTGGGCGCATCCCGACGACGAGGCGTACCTGACCGCCGGCCTGATGAGCGTGGTCCGCGACGCCGGGCAGCGTGTCGTCGTTGCCACCGCCACCCGCGGCGAGGCCGGCACGGACGATCCGCTGAACTGGCCCCCTGACAGGCTCGCCTTCGAACGGGAGCGGGAAGCCACCGTCAGCCTCGCCGCCGTCGGGGTGCGGGAGCACCGCTGGCTCGGCCACCGGGACGGCACGCTGCACCTGGTTCCACGCGGCGATGGCGTTCGTCAGGTGGCCGCACTCATCGACGAGGTCCGGCCGGACACCATCGTCACGTTCGGGCCGGACGGGATGACGGGCCACAGCGACCATCGGACGATCTCCGACTGGGTCACCACCGCCTGGTCGGCCGCGGGCCGCTCCTGCCGGCTCTGGTACGCCACCTTCACCCCGCAGTTCCACCTCACCTGGGGCGCCCTGAACAACGAGGTCGGGCTGTGGTTCGAGGGCTCCGAACCGCCGTCCGACTCGCGGGCCGACCTGGCCTACTCCGTGCACTGCGAGGGGGAGCGGCTCGAGCGGAAGTACGCCGCACTCGCCGCGCACCGCACCCAGACGGCCGGCCTCATCGGCCTCGTCGGACCTGATGTGTACCGGAAGTGGTGGGCGGCGGAGTATTTCGTCGACGCAACCGTCCGCCTCCGGCAGCGTGCGGCGGCGTGAGATGAAGGTCGGCGACAGCGCACGGCGGTCCAGGCAGGTCGAGCGCGCGGACATCGCGCTGTTCGCCGCCATGACCGGCGACCACAATCCGATCCACTTCGACGAACAACTGGCGGCCCGCAGCCGGTTCGGCGGCATCGTCGTCCAGGGCGGGGTCACCACCGGCCTGCTCAACGCCCTGGTGGCACAGGACCTGCCGGGGCCGGGCAGCGTCTTCCTGCACACGGACCTGAACTTCCGCGCCCCGGTGCGGCCCGGCGACCTGATCACCGCGGAAGCCACCGTCACCGGCGTGCGTGGCGACAAACCGGTGTCCACCCTGCGGCTGAGCATCGTGAACCAGCACGGCTCCGTCGTGCTGGACGGCAGCGCCGTGGTCTGGCGGGATCCGACCGTCGCCGCCGCCGGCGCCCGACCGGACACGATCGGATCGCACCCCATCGAGTCTTCCGGGACGCCCCCGGAAAAGGCCATCGCGACAACGGCGATCGGCACCCATCGAACACAGGAGGCATCATGACCATCACCGCCACCCCCGCAAACACCACCGAGGTGGAGGACCGGACCGCAATGCCGTTGGGTGCCATCACCCACGTCGCGCTCACCGTTTCCGATCTCGCGGTCAGCGTGCCGTGGTACCGGGCGGTCATCGGCGCCGACCCGGTGCTCGACGAGGACACCGGACCGTTCCGGCACGTCGTCTTCGCCCTCGGCGGAACACTTCTCGGCCTGCACTCCTTTCCGGAGGGTGTGGATCGGACCGACTTCACACCGCGGCGCATCGGTCTGGACCACGTGGCCTTCGGCTGCGCCGACCGCGCCGGGTTGGCCAGGTGGGTACGCCGGCTCGACGAGCTGGGCATCGCACACGGGGATATCGCCGACGCCGGCTACGGATCGGGCCTCGCCTTCCGTGACCCGGACGGAACCGCGCTCGAATTGTTCTGCCCACCCACCGGCTGACCGACCGGAGAGCGCCGCCGCCTGGTCCGGGTCAGCACGATCGACGGTCCGGACGGCGGCGCTACTCTGCCTCATGCCAGCCGCCCCGACCCCGGCCGTCGCCGCCCTCGTCCGCGCGAAGGCTCCGCACACGCTGCATCCCTACCACCACGACCCTGCGACCACAGCGTTCGGCGACGAGGTGGTCGCCGCTCTCGGATGGGACCCGGAGCGCGTGTTCAAGACCCTGGTGGTGTCGGTCGACGGCTCACTGGTGGTCGGGATCGTGCCGGTGGCAGCACATCTCGACCTCAAGGCGCTCGCCGCGGCGGCCGGCGGCAAGAGGGCGCAGATGGCAAAGGTCGCAGACGCCGAACGCTCGTCCGGCTACGTCGCGGGCGGCATCTCCCCGCTCGGCCAGCGCAAGGCCCTGCCCACCGTGATCGACGCCGGCATCACGCGGTTCGAGACGGTCCTGGTCAGCGCCGGGAAGCGCGGCCTGCAGGTCGAGCTGGCCCCGACCGACCTGATCACCCTGTGCCGGGCGACGCTCGCCGCGATCTCCGCAGATTGACGGCATTGCGGCTGGCAGCGTACGGCTGTTTGGGTGATGATCAACGCGGTGCCGAACGCGACAAAGCGAGCACCGGCGTCATCACCGCGTTCGAGGGGGACTTTGCCGATGAGCCGCCCGCCCGTTGGGCAGGTACAGCAGGCGCAGGGCCGGCCGGCGGGGCCGCAGCTCGGCGACCTGACCCCTGAACTGATCGACACCGACATCTGGACCGACGAGATGGTCGCCAGAGCCGGGATCCCCATCATCGACACGAAGTTCGTGAGCGTCGGCGGTGGCATCGGTTCCTTCGTCACAGTGGACTTCCTGCGGATCTACGGTGTCGCGCCGTCCGACATCACGGTGCTGACCCAGCTCGAGACACCGTGGTCGAGTTACGAGTACCTGACCAGGGTCTCGCAGATCCCACGCGCCGAACGCCTGCGCTCCGATTCGAAGTCGACGCCGGACAACATCTGGGGCTTCCCCAGTTACGCCGTTCGGGAGGCGTTCGGCGCGAAGTCCGTCGGCGGCTTCGTCAAGCCGCTGTGGAACGTGCTGACCGAGCCGATCCTGTCGGACTACTACACGCCGAAGGCGGGCCAGGCGTTCGAGACGATGGAGCGGGAGTACCACCGGATCGGCTACCCGCAGTGCGTACGCAAAGGTCAGGTCCGGATGGTCCGCCGCCGCCGGGAGGGTGGCTACTTCACCATCCTGACGCCGCCCGCCGGCGCCACGCCGACCAAGAGACTGGCCTACCGGAGCCCCTACGTGCACGTCGCGATCGGCTACCCGGGGCTGAAGCTGCTGCCCGACCTGCAGCGCTACCGCGAGTACTACCGGGACCCGTCCAAGGTGGTCAACGCCTACGAGCCGCACGAACACGTCTACCAGCAACTGGGGTTGCGGCCGGGCACGGTCGTCATCCGCGGCGGTGGCATCGTCGCCTCCAGGGTGCTGCAGCGACTGATCGACGACCGGGACAAACTCGGCCTGCAGACGCAGATCATCCACGTCTTCCGCACCTACATCACGGGCGCGCACGGCCCGAACATCTTCATGCGCCGCAAGGGTGGCGACGGCTGGGCGTACCAGGGGTTCAATTACCCGAAATCGGTGTGGGGCGGCCAGCTCAAGGCCAAGATCCGCGGGCTCGAGGGCGAGGAGCGCGCCGAGGCCTACAAATTGATGGGCGGCACTAACACGCCGGTGCGCAAGCTGTGGCGTTCCCAGCTCAAACGCGGCCGGGCCGAGGGCTGGTACCGGACCATCACCGGCGAGGTCACCGAACTGCGTCCCGGACGCGGGAACCAGGGCGTCGTCACCTATCTCAAGACCAAGGACCAGGGCCCGGTCGAGATCTACTCCGACTTCGTCATCGACTGCACCGGTCTCGAGGCCGACATCCGCGAGCACCGGGTGCTGGCGGACCTGCTGGATCACAGCGGCGCCGGCCGGAACCCGGTGGGCAGGCTGGATGTGGACCGGAGCTTCGAGGTGATCGGTACCCGCAGCCAGCCCGGCCGGCTGTACGCCTCGGGCAGCGCGACGCTGGGCGGGTACTTTCCCGGTGTCGACACCTTCCTGGGCCTGCAGATCGCCGCCCAGGAGATCTGCGACGATCTGGTCAAACTCGGCTTCTGCCCGCGGTTCGGCGTCGCCGCATCGGCCAGGCAGTGGTGGCGCTGGGCCCGCCACCGGAAGATCTAGGGGGCAGCCGTGGTACCCACCCTGTACGGGCGGATCCAGACCAGGATCGTGCTCCTCGTCGTGGTCGGCGGCATCTGGACGTTGATCATCACCCCGTTCCTGCCGACGGGTGAGTCGCTGAGCCACTCCTACCGGACCACGTTCCTGGTTCTGCTCACTGTGCTCGTGCTCGGCGTCGCCTGGGAATTCCTCTACCACGGCCTTCAACAGTTTCGCTGGGAAAAGGACTGGCCCACGTTCTTCGGCCTGTTGACCATGATCAACGAGGGTGTGCTGGTCTGGCTGCTGATCAGGGGCGGGGCGGTTCCGGGCGTGGGTGGGGTACCGCTGAGTGCGTTCCTGATCCAGTTCATCACCACCTGGCTGGTGGTGTGGCTGGTGGCGAACGGCCCGGTGCAGATCTTCTTCTCGCGCTGGCGCTTCCGTGGAGGTCGGTTCTGGTGACCGGCGATGCGGGTACGACTCCTGCCTTCGACCTGCCGTTCGAGCAGATCAGGGCTGACGTGCTACCCGGTGCGCACCTCGTGGCACGGGCGCCGGGGATCGTCCTGGTGCTCCGCCAGGACGGCACAGCCGACCCCGCCGTGTCCGGGGAACTGCTCGCCCTCGTCCGTGAAGCGGCCGAACGGAGCGCGCCGGCACCCGGTCGCGAGTTGGCCCGACTGTTGACCGAGTTCGTCGTCGGCGTCGCGAAAGCGCCGGATTTCGGCACGGTCGCCGCCACCGAAGACGGTATCGCCGTCTTCCTGCGCGGCGACGTGAGCGTGTCCGAGGTGCCCGAGCCGGGCGGTGCGCCGGGCGGATCCGGTCGGCCGCTCCAGCTCTCCGGTCGGACGGCGGCCTTCGCGGTCGACCGGCTGCTGCCCGGGCCGCGGGGCCGGATCGTGCTGGCCGCCGGGCCGCCGCGGGACACTCAGGCCGACCCGGTGCTGATGCCCGGCTGGCCGGGACTGGTCGGTGGTCTGGTGCCCGGTGACGGCGTCGTCCTGACGCCGGGTCAGGTTGCTGCCGCCGCAACACCTTCGGCAACGGCCGGCCCAGCCGCTGCCCCCGTGCCTGCCCCCGTGCCTGCTCGGGCGCCTGCAGCTGCGCAGGGATTCGTACCGGAGCCCGCCGTCCCGAGCGGACCTGCCGGCCAGCCGACCGAGGAACACCCGGCGGCGCACCCCGGGCCCGTTGCGGCCCCGCAACCGGAGCCCCCGCTGCGGGCAACCCCACCACCCGCGGGGCCGGGTGACCCCGTTCCCGCCCCCGCCTTTCCGGTCGGCCCGCCGTCGTCGGTCGGACCCGGGCTTCCGGCCGGGCAGGCATTCGCACCGGTGCCCGCCGCGCCGCCACCTGCGCCGCCGGTGCAGGAACCCCAGCCACCGCCACCCCCGGATGCACCGGCCCCGGTGCTGCGACCGCCCCGGGTGTCCGATCGGATCCACGGTTCGAACGTGCACGAAGCCCGTCGGCCGCCGCTGCCCGTTGCCGGCGCGAAACCGGCACCGCCTCGTCCGGGGTCGCCCGCCCAGCCGTCACACGTGCTGGTCAAGGGCTTCCGGTGCTCCCGGAACCACCACAACGACCCCCGGGTGTCCTTCTGCTCGGTGTGCGGCATTCGGATGGACCAGCGCACCGGGATCCTCGTCGACGGCCGCCGGCCACCGCTCGGCCTGCTGGTCCTCGACATCGGTGCCACCTTCGTCCTGGACGACAACTACCTCATCGGCCGCAATCCCGAGGTGGACGAGGCGGTCATCCGCAGCAGACTGCGGCCCATCCGGCTCGACGACGACAGCGGCACGCTGTCCCGGGTACACGCCGAGATCCGGCTCGAAGGCTGGGACGTGCTGCTGCTGGACCGGGGCTCTGCCAACGGCACCCACATTGCCGGCGCGGGGCAGTCGGGCTGGACCCGGCTCGCACCGCACCAGCCGGTCGTGCTCGCCCCCGGGATGCATGTCCGAGTCGGGCGCCGGATGTTCACCTTCGAATCGGCGCACGCCCGGATCTGACGGCGATCTCGGTCTCAGCCGCTCGCGCTCGCGCTCTGCCGACGGAGCCCGATGTCGTTACAGGCCTCGCACACCGACGCCGGAACCATTCCGACGGACTGCAACCTCGCGAAGACGGCGCACCCGAGACAGAAACCGAGCACCGACTCGAGCGTCGCCGCGATGGCGATGAGCGCGACCAGAACCCACGACACGGTGGGCGACCACAGGTAGTACGCGAGCAGCGCGCCGACCGACAGGGTGGCCCCGATCGTCTGGGCGAACCGTTTGGGTGGGCCCGGGACGAGCCGGGGCGCACCGAGGCGTGGCGCGACGACCTTGGTGGCAAGTTGACCGAACAGCGAGAAGCGTGGTCCGGACGCCACTCTCGCGACGAACCCCAGCGCCAACGGCCAGAGCAGCCACGGAGTGCGGAACACCAGGGTGGCGATGCAGAGCAGGACCACCATGCCGGCGACCGACCGTGCGGCGTACTCGTTGACCGGGTTCGGGAAAGCGAACAGCTTCACAGGTATCTCTTCCGGTAGCACTGGCGTTGTGGGGACAGCGAAAAACGTGCGGTCAGCTGTCGCCGCGACACAGGGCCGTGCTGGTGCGCATGTTGTCGACGTGCCGGCGCCGGACCAGCACGCGGGCCGGTCCGGGGGCGGTCGCCGAGGTGCGCATGCCCCGACGATCCCCACCCAGGTGGCGCATGTCAACCTCAGATGTAGATCGCCGGGTCGTCCACATCGGCCGAGGACCCCGGATTCGGACGGATTCTGGCCGGGATGCCGACGGCGATGTGGTCCGGCGGGACATCGGTGATCACGACGGCGTTCGCGCCGACCTGGACGCCGGAGCCGATGGACACCGGCTCCGAGGATCTTGGCGCCCGCGCCGACGGTGACGTTGTCGCCCAGGGTGGGGTGGCGTTTGCCGTGCCGCATCGATCTGCCGCCGAGCGTGACTCCGTGAAACAGCAGCACGTCGTCGCCGACCACGGCGGTCTCGCCGATCACCACGCCCATGCCGTGGTCGATGAACAGCCGGCGACCGAGTCGGGCGCCGGGATGGATCTCGATGCCGGTCAGGACCCGCGCCGCCTGCGAGAGCAGCCGGGCGGGCAATCGGAGCAGGGGTTCCCGCCACATCCGATGGGCGATCCGGTGCGCCCAGACCGCGTGCACGCCCGGGTAGCCCGAGGGCGATCTCGACAAGTGATCTCGCTGCCGGGTCCCGGTCGCGGGCGGCCTGGAGATCCTCGCGGAGCAGCGTGAGCGCGGACCGCAGGCTCGTCATCAGTCCATCAGGTCCGAGTACAGGACCGAGGTCAGGTACCGCTCGCCGAACGACGGGATGATCACCACGATCAGCTTCCCGGCGTTCTCGCGGGCGCCCGGCGACCTGGATCGCGGCGTGGATCGCGGCGCCGGAGGAGATGACCCACCAGCAGGCCCTCGCGCCTGGCCGCGTCGCGGGCCACCGCCACGGACGTCTCCGCGTCGACGTCGATGATCTCGTCGTAGATCGGTCCGGTCGAGGATGTCCGGAACGAAGTTCGCACCGATGCCCTGGATCTTGTGCGGGCCGGGCGTGCCGCCGTTGAGGATCGGCGATTCGGCCGGCTCGACGCCGATGATCTGCACGCCGGGCTTGCGTTCCTTCAGGACCTGGCCGACGCCGGTGATCGTCCCACCGGTGCCGATTCCGGCAACGACGATGTCGACGGCGCCGTCGGTGTCGTCCCAGATCTCCACAGCCGTGGTGCGCCGGTGGATCTCGGGATTGGCCGGGTTGGCGAACTGCCGGGCCAGGATGGAGCCGGGCCGCTCCTTCGCGATGTCCTCCGCCTTGTCCACGGCACCCTTCATGCCCAGCGAACCGGGGGTCAGGATCAGTTCGGCCCCGTAGGCCCGCAGCAGGGCCCGGCGCTCCTTGGACATGGTCTCGGGCATCGTGAGCACCACGTTGTAGCCGCGCGCGGCACCGACGAAGGCAAGCGCGATCCCGGTGTTGCCGCTGGTCGCCTCGACGATCGTCCCGCCGGGCGGCAGTTCGCCGGACCGTTCTGCGGCGTCGACGATGGCGACACCGATGCGGTCCTTGACCGAACTTGCCGGGTTGTAGAACTCGAGTTTGGCGACGACGGTCGCGTCCAGCCCTTCCGTCAGCTTGTTGAGCCGGACGAGGGGGGTGTTGCCGATCAGCTTCGTGACGTCGTCGTAGATCCTTGCCATGAATCCTCCTGCATCAGTGGTCGGGCTCGGTGCGCGCATGCATCGTGATACAGACTCCGCCACGACGCCTGCCGTGCGGTCGGCCGGTCGGCATCATGACGGCGGCCGAGCGCCCACATCGTGCAGATGGTGCACGAGGTCGTGCACGAAATAACGGCCCAGCGACTCGATGGTGAAGACAGACCCGTTGCTGCGCCGGCCGGGCCGCGCCCAGTCGGGATTGCCGACCCTGGCGAAGACGGTCGCGGCTGACCGCGCAGCCGCCTGCAGCTCGACCGAGACGATTGCGGGATCAGCTTCCCAGTAACGCTTTTCGACCGCCGTCGCGTCCTGATCCCAGTTCTCGAACATCGGGTCGAGCCGGTCCAGCATCATCTCCGCCCGCTCACCGAAGAGCGAATACACGTCGCGGCAGTGGCACGCGTATTCCAGTGGCGACCAGACACCGGGCTCCGGCCGGGCGTCGACCCGTGGCGCGGCGAGGACCTCCTGCCACACCTCGGCGGTCTCCAGCAGGTCGGCGGCAATTCGCGCGCGCGGCAACGCCGCGGGATCGAAACCGCACTCCGGGCAAGCGGAATCGGTCACCCAGGTCCAGTCCTTGGCATCCGGTTCGGGCAGCGGCGGGTCTGCGGTGATGTCGGACACAGGCCAACCTTAGAGCCGCCCGGGTGGACGCGGCCGGCGGGAATCACCCGGAGGCGGCCAGTTTGGCCAGCTGTTCGGCGAGTTCGGCCTCCCGGTCGTCCAACCCGGCCTGGACGCTGACAACCGTGGCCGCGGTCGACAGCGAACCCGCCGCCGCCACAGCACGGCTGACCACCAACAGCCCGGTGTCCCCGGCCGCCACGCTGCCGTCGACCATCTGGACGGCCACGCCCGATGCGCGGATGGGGGCCAGCGCCGCTCCGATCTTGCGGGCGGCCCGCCCGCCGTCGCTGTTGGCCACGATCAGCATGCTGCCCAACGCCGCCGCCGCCGCCGAGGCCAGGACCAGAGCCGTCTGGCCGTCGACACCGCCGTCGACGACGACACCGACGGCATCACCGGCCGTCACGCTGTCCCTGCCCAGACCGACGACGGCGAGCGTGAACTCCGGGTCAACCGGTGCGCGGCCGGACGGTTCACGCTCGGCGAACGCGCGGTCCACCAGCACGACGTCGGCCTCGACCGCCGCAGCCTGCGCGATGACGTCACTCCACGGGTCGGTCGAGAACCGGCTGAGCACCGAGCAGGCCACCCCGCCGTTCTTCAGCTCGGTTGCCAGCGCGTTCAGCTCATCGACCGCTGCTGCCATCCGGGCCAGATCGGGCAGCACGGCGGCACCGACCTCCAACGGCGCCTTTGGCCGGACGATCAACCGGCTCAGCACCAGCTCGGCGGGCCGGCCGGTCCCCAGCAGCGCGGCACCGACCGCGGCCAGTGACGGGGCGCGCTCATGGTCGTCGACGAGCACCAGCACCCGGTAGGAATCCGTGAGGCCCAGGGCGGCGCGTTCGGAGGCGGCGATATCCCGCTGTAGCACCCGGTCGGAGTACACGCGTTTGAGCAGCGGTCCCGTCATCGCGGTGGTGATCAGCGCCATCAGCACGAGCATGGTGAACAGCTCGTCGTCGAGCACCCCGAGCTGCCGGCCGACGTTCAGGATGACGAGCTCGGTCAGCCCCCTGGTGTTCATCAGGATGCCGATCGCGGACGATTGCCGCGCGGGGACCTTCATCACCCTGGCCGCCGTGTAGGCGCCGATGAACTTGCCACCGATCGCGACCAGCAGGATGAGCGCGAGCTGCCACACCCCGGCTCCGGTGATCCCGCCGATGTTGGTGCCGAGCCCGGTGACGACGAAGAACAGCGGCAGCAGCAACAGCACGCTGACCTGTTCGAGGCGCTCGAGGATCTCCCTGGTCATGTCGGCGGCGCCCTTCCGCGGCATCACCGCTCCGAACACGAACGCGCCGAAAATGGCGTGGATGCCGATGATCTCGGTGATGTAGGCGGAGACCAGAACGCCGATCAGCACCACGGCCAGGATGTCGGGGGTGAGCCTGCCCACCCGGACGTACCAGTCGTTGAGCCGGCGCAGGGCCGGGCGGACGAGCCCGAACATCACCGCCGCGAACACCGCCGTCAGCGCGACGATGCGCAGCACGTCGAGCGGGCCGTTGCCCTGCACGACGGCCACCACGAACGCCAGCAGCGTCCAGGCGATGATGTCGTCCACGGCTGCACAGGCAAGCGCCAGCACCCCCGTCGATGTCCGGTGCATCCCGCGGTCGGTGAGGATGCGGGCCAGGACCGGGAACGCGGTGATCGACATCGCGACGCCGAGGAACAGCGCCAGTGCCAGCGGTGCCACCGGCCCCTGTGCGGTCTCGTCGTGGCTCGGGTACAGCAGCAGGGCCAGGCCCGCGCCGAGCGCGAACGGCAGCGCGACCGAGGCGGCGGAGATGGTGCCGGCCAGCTTCTCCCGGCCGCGGATCAGCAGCATGTCGAGCTCGAGCCCGACGATGAACATGAACAGCACCAGCCCGAGCTGGGCGAGGATGTTCAGGTAGGGGAGCACCTCCGGCGGGAACAACCGGCCGTCCAGGTCGCCGGGCAGCAGCCCGAGCAGGCTCGGGCCCAGTGCGATGCCGGCGATGATCTCGCCGACGACGGGCGGCTGACCGACCGCCCTGGCGAGCCGCCCGAACAGCCTGGCAACGATCATGATGATCGCGATGTCGATGAACACCAGCCCGGCGATGTGCATGCGGCAGTCCTGTCCCGGCCGGTGGGACCGGCCGTCGCCTGCGGTTGGTATGGGTGCTGCGATTGCTGTCAGTGTGACGCAGCGTCGGTCCTGCGGAAACGCCCCGCGCCACGGTTCAGCCGACCGGGTACGACACCCGCCGGATCAGGCAGAACGGACGCGCGACACGACGGCTCCGCGGATACGATCTGCGTTGCTCGTCCACCCTGTGAGGAGTGCGACCCGAGGAGTCCGGAGTGGTGCTGCAAGATACGCCCGCACAGGCCGTTCCCGTGCTGGCCGATTTCCGGGTCGTCAGGCTGATCGGCGAGGGCAATCACGGCCGTTTCTATCTCGCCCACCCCCCTGCCCGCCTCGGCATCGACGACGAGTACGTCGCGGTCAAGGTCTTCGCGGGCCAGTGCAGCGAGGACGCGTTCCGCCGCGGCACCCGGGAACTCCGCGCGTTCGCCGCGGTGGACTCTCCCTACCTCGCCCGGGTTTACGACGCGGTCCTGGAGGACAACTTCCTCTATGCCATGGAGTACTTCCCGTTGGGCTCGCTGGCCGCGCCCGCGCGACCACTCGCCCGGCAGGAGGTGCTGCGGGCGGTCGAGCACGCAGCTCGCGCCGTGCACGCCCTGCACGAGGCGGGCCTGGCGCACGGCGACGTCAAGCCGGGGAACGTGATGCTGCACGAGGACGGCGCGAAGCTGTCCGACCTCGGGCTGGCCAGGGTGATGACGGCCGGTGCGGCGCTCACCGGGATGGCCCCGGAGACGTCCGTCGAATTCCTCGACCCGTCGTTGCTGCTGGGCGATCCGCCGTCCAGGGCGACGGACGTCTGGGCGCTCGGCGCGACCCTGCACCGGGCGCTGACCGGCAAGGGCCTCTACGGCGAGCTCCCCGAACGGCAGCCGCTGCTCGCCATTCGGCGGGTCCAGACCACCGACCCGCAGATCGACTCGTCGCTCAGCGCCGGCGAGGCCGCCCTGGTCCGGGCCTGCCTGTCTGCGCCGGAGAATCGGCCGGCGACGGCCGCGGAGGTCGCCGACCGGATAGCGGATCTGCGGGCGGCGGCCTGAACCGGCACGGCACGACGGTCAGAAGGTCGCCGGAGCCCACCAGTTGTCCTGCAGTTCCTTCATCTTGTGGTCCTTCCAGTGGACGTAGAGCAGGTAGTCCACCCGTTTCGGATCACTGAACGTCGTAATGATGTAGGGCAACTTGGCCTCGTCGTCCGTTGAGCGGTAGATCATGCCCTTCTCGACGCCGTCGATGTTCCAGTTGACGATGGTCGGCGAGTTGGCCCAGTCCCGCTTCAGGTAGGCGTCCTTGTCGGCCTCGCTGGGGAAGTGCATGACCTCGAAGTACACGCCCTGCGGATCGGTGCAGGAAATGATCGCGTCGGCCTTGCTGTCCTCGGTGTCGCTGGCGATCGAGCAGGTGGCGTCGCCGTAGCCCTTCTCGGTCGGGGTGGCCGGCAGCAGGTCGGGGAACTCGTCGACCGCGATCGCGGCCGCTCCCCACGGATCGGTCACGCTCACGGTCACGGGAGCGCTCGAGGCCGATGTGTTGCCCGCCGAGTTCGACGCCGTCACCGTGTAGTTGTACGAACCGGGGACGAGTTTGGGATCGGAGTAGCGCGGCGCGACGCCGGTGTAGACCACCTTGCCGCCGCGGGACAGTGTGTAGCCGGTCGCGCCGGAACTGCTGTTCCAGGTCACCGTGACGTCCCGGCCGGCCGCGGTGGCGGTCAGGCCGGTGGGCGTTGCGGGCGCGCTGACGGTTGTGTCGTGCCTGGTCAACAGCACCGCGGCGGTCGTGCCGCCGGCGATGACCAGCACCGCGGCGATACCGATCAGCAGCCACTTTCGCAGCCCCCCGGCCTTGCCGGCGACCGGTGTGGAGCCGGTCGCCTGCGGGCCCGTGAACTGCTGCGGGTACCCGGCGGGGTACGGCCCGGAGTGGTGCACACCGCCGGGCGGCGGACCACCCTGGCCGGGGGCCGGCACACCGGTCGGGACCGCACCGGTGCCGTAATAGGGACCGGGGCCGGTGCCGCCCTGGGTCGCCGGCGGGAAGGCCTCGGTCGACCGGTAGGCGACGGCACCCAGCGGCGCCACCGTGCCGGTGGGTGTCCAGCCGCCCGGTCCGCCCGCGCGTGGCAGCGACTGGGACTGCCGGATCGTCTGCCAGCCGGCGAGCCGTTCCAGCATGCTGACGATGTCGTCGAGCTCCTTGGGCCGCTTGGCACCCTCCCGCTCGTAGACCACGGTGCGGGTGACCTCGTTGTTGCCGACGGTGATCTCCTGCAGAACGTCACCGGGCACCACCTCGACCAGCGGCAGGCGCGGCGGCAGGGCGAAGAACCTGGCCCGATGCAACAGCTCCTCGAGCTCGATGCGACTGTTCGTCGACAGGTAATTGGTGCTTACCGGCCCGAGCTCGGACACCGTGCCCTGCGCCGGGGACGTCCGCCGGACCGACACCGTGTACGGCGGCCTGGGCGTGGTCAACGAGATCGCCTCGACGGGATCGTCGGGCTTGGGCCGCTCGACCGAGGTGCGGTCGCTCTCCCCCACCGGCGGGACGGTGGCGAGCGCGCCGACCTCCGCGCGCGTCGGCGTGGACGCCGCCGGATCCGCCGACACCAGCGCCGCTCGGGCGGCAAGACTGAGCTCCCGGCAGCTGTTGTAACGGTCGTCGGGGTCCTTCGCCATTGCCTTGGCGACCACGTCGTCGAAGCCCGGCGGCAGCCACGGCACCTTCTCCGACGGGCGCGGCGGCGAATTCTTCAGATGCGCCGTCATCGTGGCGAACGGTGAGCTCTCCGGGAAGGGCACACTGCCGGTCAGCAGCTCGTAGAGCACGCAGCCCAGGGCGTAGATGTCCACCCGGTGGTCGAGATGCTTGGCCTCGATCTGCTCCGGCGACGCGTAGGCCAGGGTCGCCAGCAGGTTGCCGGTCCCGGTGAGGTGCTGCACCTCGTCGGTCGACTTGGCGATGCCGAAGTCGGTCAGCAGCACGTGCTCCGGCTCGGTGGGGTCGTCGGAGGCGGCCAGCAGGATGTTCGCCGGTTTGACGTCGCGGTGCAGCAGTCCCGAGCGGTGGGCGAAGTCCAGCCCCGCGCCCACCTCACTGATGATGTGCACCACCCGGTGCGGCGTCATCGACCCGTCGCCGGCGCGCGAGGCGACCGACGCGTCCACCCCGGCGACGTACTGCATGGAGATCCAGAGTTGCCCGTCGACGGCGCCGCGGTCGTAGACGGCGACGATGTTCCGGTGGATCAGCCCCGAGGCCAGGTCCGCCTCGCGCTCGAATCGGGCACGGAAGTTGGGGTCGCCGGAGAAGGCGGGGTTGAGCAGCTTGAGCGCGTCACGCCTCGGCAACCGAGGGTGCTTGGCGAGGTAGACGGCGCCCATGCCTCCCGTGCCCAGCACGGATTCGATGGTGTAACCGGCGAACTCGTCGCCAGCGGCGAGGACCACCTGCCGTACCCCCGTCCGAAATGTTCCAGAAGATCAACCATAACGTCGGCCGAACGGGAGTGTCACACTTCGTGGCAGCATCACTCCCACGGCCATCCGTAGGAGTGAGAACTCCTCCAGCTGATACAAACCTGGCACTCCGGCGCGCGCCCCTGGATCGCCCGGCACAATCGAGGCATGTGCGGCCGCTACGCGAACTCGTCGACCACCGCCGGGCTCTACGGCGAATTCGGTCTCGATGCCGACTCGCTGATCACCGAGGACGATCTCGCCCCGTCGTGGAACATCGCGCCGACGGACCCGGTGCGGGCGGTTCTCGAGCGGCCGCGGCGCGGCGACGAGCAAGGGGCACAGGTCCGGCAACTCCGAACGGTGCGCTGGGGTCTGGTGCCGAGCTGGTCGAAGGACCGCAAGGGCGCTGCCAGGCTCATCAACGCCAGACAGGAGACCGTCACCGAGAAGCCGTCCTTCAAGACGGCGGCCGCCCGCCGCCGCTGCCTGCTGCCGGCGAACGGCTATTACGAGTGGCAGAAGACACCTGACGGCAAGATCCCATATTTCCTGCACGACGCCGACCATGACCTGCTGGCCTTCGCCGGCCTCTACGAGCTGTGGCCCGACCCGTCACTGCCGGACGACGATCCCGAGAAGTGGCTCTGGACCTGCACTGTCATCACCCGGCAGGCCACCGACACGCTGGGCGAGATCCACGACCGCTGCCCTGTCCTGGTTCCCGCGGACCTCCGTGATCAGTGGCTGGACTGCACGAGCGGGGACGCGGCGCTCGCCCGACGGCTGCTGGACGCGATGCCCGAGCCGGTCCTGCAGCCGCGGCGGGTGTCGACCGCGGTGAACAGTGTGCGCAATGACGGCCCGGAGTTGATCGAACCTGCGGTGGACTCGGCGGAACCGGTCCAGCAGCAGCTCGATCTCCGGTAGCGCCTGTCGCGCGACGTCGATTACGGTGGGTTGCAATGCACGTGACACACAGTCACTGCCGACCTGTGTTCGACGACGAGGAGCGACCCGTGCCCAGCATTATCTGGAAAGACGAACCCGACGAGCACGACTACCCCGCCGCCGCCTCGTATCTCACCTTGCTGACGACTCCGGACACGGTGGGCAAGACGGTGAAGGCACTGCAAAAGGCGACGCTCAGCCATTTCAAGGCCAAGGACATGCTGCGTTCCTCGCAACTCCCGCTGCTGCCGGCCGACGACCAGCATGTTGCCGCGGACATTGCCAAAGTCACATCAGGCAAACGGCTCTCGCCGGTCCTGCTGGTGCGGGGCGCGCTGAATCGTGGGTTCCCGATGCAGATCGCCGACGGCTACCACCGGGTGTGTGCGAGCTACCACCTCGGGGAGAACAACGACATCCCCTGCCGGATCGCCGAATTGCCGACCTGACCGGACTGCCGTCTGAACTGACTCACCGGACTGCTACTGCACCCCGGCCGGCTCTTCCCGCTCGGGCGCGCGGTCATCACCGGACCGACCGAACCCGAACGCATCCGACAGCCGAACGGCCGTGCTGGGGCCCGGCAGCGGTGGTGCCGCTCCATCGACCAGCGCGCCACCGGTACCGTTGCCGCCCCGACCTCTGCGCAACCAGCGACCGACAGCGTGGTCCCCGTCGGTCAACACCGGCCCGACGACAGCACCGACGACGATGATGAACGCCATCCCGGTGAAGAAGGTGACCAGCGAGAGGGCGATGCCGAAGGCGCCGAACTGGAGAAAGTTCTGGGTCACCGTCTTCGGCATCCAGAGGTCGGAGGCCATGGCGTAGAACGCGCCGCCGAAGCCGGTGATCACGGCGGTGGGCAACAGCGGTCGCCACCGAACCTCGCCGCGCAGCATCAGCCACGCCGTCCACCACCAGACGAGGGTTCCGAGCACCACCGCGAGCACCCACGCCACGGTGGTGCCGGCGTGGCCGCCGATCAGCGTGCGCGACGCCCCCAGCACGTACAGCAGGGTGATCACGCCCGCCACCCAGATCATCCCGCGTCGCTTGTTGCCCAGGCCACCGCCGGGAGGTCGTCGCCACGCACGCAGATAGGCGCGTTGCAGGGCAGTGGTGAAGAAGACGCCGTAGACCAGCGCCATCAGCACACCGACGAGTCCGGTGGCGGATCGGACGGCATCCGGCGTGGAGAAGGCTTCCTGAACGAGTGACCGGGCGTGTCCGGTGACCCCGAGCCGGACCGCGACGGCATCGGTCATCTGCCGGCGGACACCGTCCGGCGCCACCGACGCCGCAACGATCAACAGCGGGAAGAGCGAGACGAACAACTTGGTCGCCAGTGCGACGGACCGGTCGACGAACTCGATCTCCAGCAGCCGGGCCCACAGCGACCCCACCGGCGTGCCCTCCAGCCATTTGGCACACTTCCGGGCGGCCGACCTGACCTGGGTGATCACGGAACCGGACCCTCGTCCCTCGGCCGACCCGCCGGCAGGAGGAAAGCCGCGGCGGCCATCGCCAGCAAGCCGGCCACCGTGATCACGACTCCCGCGCCGAGCACCACAGTCGTCGCGGCAAGACCCAGCAGGGCGACCACCACGCCGATCAGGAACAGGGCGGCGGCGCGGTGCAGGCCCCGGCGGCGGGCGCGCTCGAGGTCGAAACCGCCGGCGAACGTCGGATCATCGGCCGCCAGCGCACATTCCATCTCGTGCAGGGTCTGCAGTTCGTTCTCCGACAGCGGCACGGCTACCTTCTCGGATCGTCCCGAGCGGTCGACCGACCACCCATTCCGATCGTTCCGTGCCTCGTGCCGTCCGGGTAACACCCGATCGGGATGAACCCGATCGGACCCGACTGTCCCCGGCTCAGAAGGAGCGCTGCACCGGGTGGTTCGATCCGCTCGCCACCAGTGCGGCCGCCAGTTCGTACAGTTTGATGTTCTGATCCATCGACAGCTTGCGCAGCATCTCGAACGCGACATCGGCGGGACACTTCTGTTGCACCATGATCATGCCCTTGGCCTGATCGATGACGGCGTGCGACTCGAGTGCCCGGCGCAGGTGCAGGGCCCGGTCGCGGTGACCCCGAGCGGTTTCAGCGACGCTCAGCGCCGCTGTGACGTGGGTCGCCAGGGCAACAGCCAGCGCGACACTGTCCGGATCGAAGGCGCGCGGCGTGCGGGAGTAGATGTTGATGGCGCCGACCAGATAGTTCTCCACGGGCAGCGGGACCGACAACGAGCTGCCGAGCCCGTTCTGCAGGGCGCGCGGCAGGTACCGGGGCCACCGGGTCTCGGTCCTCGCATCGGCGATGTGTTTCACCTCGTCCGTCCGCCCGGCGTCCAGACACGGTCCGTACCCCTCCTCGTACTGCAGCTCGTCCAGATCCATCGCCAACGAACCGGTACAGGCGACGGTCGATGCTTTCTCGTCGCGGACCAGGGTGATCGATACCTCATCGGCGCCGTCGATCCGGCGCTTCACCAGGTCCACCACGTCGTCGAGGATCAGTTTCATCTCACGGTCGGCCGCCACCAGCTTCGCCAACTCACCCAGCACGCCCGTCGGGTCGATCGGATCGGTCACGCCTACCTCCTTCGGACGGCTACAGACGACGACCGAGCCCGGAAACGAACTTTCCCGGCACGCCGCGCCTTCCGGTGAACGGTTCCCTCGACACCGCTTCTCAACCACGGCTCCTGAACCACGACGGCCCCCGAAGCGGCGACGACACCCGGGACGCCGCCCCCGGGCGATGCCCCGATGGGCCATCATGTCGGAGTGCAAGGTGTGAGCGTGACCGGGTCCGGCGACGGGGTGAGCAGGAACGTCCTGATCGGCGACCGTGCTTGGTCAGCGCCGGTCGCCGATCGGCCGGTGCGCGCGACGGTGGCCGTGCCCGGTTCCAAGTCGTTGACGAACCGGGCCCTCGTACTCGCCGCCCAGGCGACCTCGGACTCCGCGGTGATCGCGCCGTTGCGCAGTCGGGACACCGATCTGATGGCGGACGGACTGCGGGCGATGGGGACCCGGATCACCGACGACGGTGCCGGCAACCTGGACTGGCGCGTCCACCCACAAAGACTGGCCGGCCCGGCCACCGTCGACTGCGGGCTGGCCGGAACCGTGATGCGGTTCCTGCCGGCGCTGGCCGCCATCGCGAGCGGGCCGGTCACCTTCGACGGGGATCCCGCGGCCCGGCGCCGGCCGATGGCCACGGTGCTGGACGCCCTGCGATCGCTGGGCGCCGACATCGACGGCGACCGGTTGCCGTTCGTCGTCCACGGCACCGGTGCGCTGGCCGGCGGGACCGTGCACATCGACGCCAGCGCGTCGTCCCAGTTCGTCTCCGGGCTGCTGCTGTCCGGGGCGTCGTTCGCCGACGGCGTCCGGGTCGTGCACCGCGGCGGGCCGCTGCCGTCGATGCCGCACATCTCGATGACGGTGGCCAACCTGCGCTCGGTGGGGGTGTCGGTCGACGACTCCCAGACCGACGAGTGGACGGTCCGGCCGGGACCGGTGGCCCCATGGACCGCCGTCATCGAACCCGACCTGTCCAACGCCACGCCATTTCTCGCCGCCGCGGCGATCACCGCCGGCACCGTGACGATCCCGCACTGGCCGCCGGCCACCGATCAGGCGGGGGACGCCATCCGCGGCATCCTGGCCGCGATGGGCGCCGGGGTCGCACTGGCCGACGGCGGCGTGACGGTAGAGGGACCGCAGACTTTGCAGGGCGTCGATCTCGACCTGCACGACGTCGGCGAGCTGACGCCGACCATCGCGGCCGTCGCCCTCTTCGCCGACGGGCCGTAGCGTGCTGCGCGGCATCGGGCATCTGCGGGGTCACGAAACGGACCGACTGGCAGCTATCGCCGGCAACATCGCCGCATTGGGCGGCGACGTGCGGGAGGACTCCGACGCGTTGACGATCCGGCCCCGCCAGTTGCACGGCGGGGGCTGGCGCTCGCACGCCGACCACCGGATGGCGACGGCGGGCGCGATCATCGGGCTGCGGGTGCCCGGCGTCGAGGTCGACGACATCGCCACCACCGCCAAGACGCTGCCGGGTTTCGCTGACATGTGGGCCTGCATGCTGACCGGCCCCGCAGCGCCGTCACCGGGGGTGGCGAGCTGAGCAAACTCGGTGAGAACTGGGACAACGATGACGTCAGAGTGCGCCCGACCCGCGGGTCACGGCCGCGACCAAGACCCGGCCGACGCACACCGACGCGGTCAGCGGCTTCGTCACCACCGTCGACCGGGGCCGGTACACCTGCCTGGTCGAGGAGGGCACCCGCCGTGCCCATGTGGTTCATGCGATGCGGGCCCGCGAACTCGGCCGCCGCGCCGTCGCCGTCGGCGACATGGTGGATCTGGTGGGCGACACCGACGGCGCGCCGGACACCCTGGCGCGGATCGTCCGGATCGCACCACGGCGCAGTGTGCTCCGCCGCTCAGCGGACGACACCGACACGGCCGAAAGGGTTCTGGTGGCGAACGCCGATCAACTGGTGATCGTGTGCGCACTGGCGGATCCGGTCCCGCGGACGGGATTCATCGACCGTTGCCTGGTCGCGGCCTACACCGGCAATCTGGACGCTGTTCTGGTGCTCACGAAGGCCGACCTCGCCGATCCCGCACCCCTCGAGCGCATCTACGAAGACCTCGACCTGCCGATCCTGGTCACCAGGCGGACCGGGTCGGCCGACGGCCGCCGGGCGGTGGCGGGCATCGACGAGGTGCGCGAGCGGCTGGACCGGTCGATCTCGGTGATGATCGGCCACTCCGGTGTGGGCAAATCGACCCTGGTCAACGCCCTGGTCCCCGACGCCCAGCGGGCGACCGGTTCGGTCACAGGTGTGGGCAAGGGCCGGCACACGTCGACGTCGGCGATCGCCCTGCCGCTGCGGGACGGCGGCTGGGTCATCGACACCCCGGGGGTGCGGTCCTTCGGGCTCGCCCATGTCACGCCGGACGATGTACTCCAGACGTTCGACGATCTGTTGCCGGCGACCGTGAACTGCCCCCCGAACTGTGATCACACCGGTGCGGCGGGCGGTACCGACACCACCGGAGTGGGCTGCGCGCTGGATGCATTTGTTGCCGACGGCAATTCGAGCCCCGGCCGGCTGGCCTCCTTCCGCCGCCTGCTGGCGTCCCTGGCAGGCAGCGACGACCCCGGGGAAAGCACAACCGGGGACACCGCGGCCGACGCCGCTGCAGAGCCGAGCGACGGCGCGGTCGACCCCGATATGTGACCAGGGTCACACAGTCTGTCACCACCTGACTAGATGACGAGTCCACTACTCGGGAATAGACTCCGGGAAGCTTTGTTGAAGGTTCATGTAACCTCGACCCGCCCCGCTTCGGAAGGAACCACCATGAGCACCGCAGTCACCACCCCCACCCTGACCGCCGGCACCTGGACCGTCGACGCCGTTCACTCGGACGTCTCTTCAAGGTCCGCCACATGGCCGTCGGCAAGGCCAAGGGCACCTTCGCGGTCAAGTCCGCCACCCTGGTCGTGGGCGAGAACGGTCTTGCCGACCGCCGTCACCGCCGAGATCGACGCCGCCAGCGTCGACACCAAGCAGGAGCAGCGCGACGCCCACGTCCGCTCGGCCGACTTCCTGGACGTCGAGAACCACCCGTCGCTGACCTTCGTCTCCACCGGTGTGAAGAGTGTCGACGGCGAAGAGTTCGTGCTGGCCGGCAACCTGACCATCCGCGGCACCACCCAGCCGGTCGACCTTGACGTCGAGTTCCTGGGCGAGACCGTCGACGCCTACGGCGCCACCCGCGCAGGGTTCTCCGCCAAGACCTCGATCAGCCGCAAGAGCTACGGCGTCAGCTTCGATGCCGCCTTCGGTGCGGGCAATGCCGTCGTCTCCGACAAGGTCGAGATCGACCTCGAGCTGGAGTTCGTCCGGAACGCCGACTGACCGCGTCCTGAACCACTGCAACCTGAACTACTGAGAAGCCCGGCCGACACCATGTCGGCCGGGCTTTCTCGTGCGCTGTCGCCTGGCGTTCAGCCGGCGCGGCGCGGCTCCCGGCGCAGGACGCAGAATTCGTTGCCCTCCGGATCGGCCAACACCACGAACGGGTCGCTGTCCTGTTGCCCGACGTCGACCCGGCTCGCACCCAGCGCCATCAGCCGGTCGACCTCGGCCTCCACGTCGCCGTCGGACGGGCGGAGATCCGGGTGGTTGCGGTTCTTCATGGCCTTGTCGGTGCCCGACCCCTGCAACCAGACCGTCGGCACGTCCGGCGGGGCGTCCGCGGGCGGATACAGCTTGGCGCTGCCGTCGCCGCCCTGCTCGGCCCGGTAGCCGAGCGCGCCGGACCAGAACGCGGCCATCTTTTCGACGTCCTGCACGTCGATCGTCCACTGCACGAAGCGAACAGTCATGAGGTTTGCTGTTCCCCCATCGGGTTGCCGGCACGCACCGACTCAGCGGCCGTCGGACAGTTCCTCGACCAGATACCTCATCTCCCCCGGCGCGTACCAGGCGAGGTCGAAGTCCTCCGCGGAGCCGAGCGCGAACTCCGCATCGTGGTCCCCAAGGTCCGCGGCATCGATGAGTTCGGCCGCCTCCGCAACGGCGTCCATCGCGTCCGCCCCGTCGACGTGCACCGCGGCGACCCGTGACCACTCGACCTCGCCGCGGACGGCGACGACAGCCCGATCCGCCTCTGGTCTCGGGGTCACATCGGCGTCGTCCACGTCCGCGGCGATCACCACCCGCAACGCGGGCTCATCCCCATCGGCCGCCGCCAGCAGGCGGAGTGAGGCCCGGGAAGCGTCCTGCATGGCGAGGTATTCGAGGTCCTCCTCGGACCAGTCCGGGTACTCCAGTCGCAGCGGGCCGGTCACCGCGAACCCGACGCCGGAGAGAACCCGCACCGAGCCGGCCTCCAGCGCCTGCCGCACCCGGGACACGGTGCCGGGCAGATAGACCCTCATGACGAGCTTCGCGAGCGACCCCGTGGCCGGGGCCCGGGGGGTGCGGGTGCACCGGCCTTCCGCGGAACGGTCGACAGCACCTCGTCGATGGCCTCGGTGATCTGGTCGGCGAACTCCTCGACGTCCGGAATGGCGTCCCGGTCGGCCGTCACCCCGAAGAACACCTTGCCGTTGTACGAGGTGCAGGACACCGCGAGCGCCTGGCCGAGACCGAGCGGGGCGACGGGATACATCGCGTCCACCTCGAAACCGGCCGCGAACAGCGGCACCTGGGGGCCGGGCACGTTGGTGATCAGCACGTTGTACATCCGCTTGGAGATCTGGCCGGCCACCCTGGCACCCAGGGCGTGCAGCGTCGGCGGTGCGAAACGCCCGAGGCCAATGATCCGGTCGGCCCCGACAGGGTTGCCGGAGTCCAGATAGCCCCCCATCGCGAACGACACCTGATGCAACCGCATCGCAGGGTTGGGCTCGGCGACCGGCAGGTCGATCAGGTAGGACGCGACCGAGCCGCTGTCCTCCCCGGGCACGGGCGCCACCGACACCGGGACCATCGCGCGCACCACGGTGTGGGCCGTGACGGCCTCCCCGCGGGACAGCAGCCACGAGCGAAGGGCGCCGGTGATCACCGTCAGGATCACGTCGTTGACCGAACCACCGTGCGCCTTGCGTACCTTCTTGAAGTCCTGCAGATCGGTCTGCACGGTGGCGAACCGGCGCTGCACGCTGCGGGCGTCGTTCAGCAGTGAGCGCGGCGCGGGGATCACCGCCCGGCGGACCACCTCGAAGGCGCTGCCCGCCGCTCCGACCACCCTGGTCATCATCGAGCCGACGTCCTGGGCGGCGAGCCGGGCGATGTCCCAGGCCTCGGTGGGGCGGGAGGTGAGGTCGGCGATGGCGTCGACCACGAGGTCGATGTCGCTGGGCGACGGGTTGGGTATCCACGGCTGATCAGGCAGGTCACGCGGCCGCCGGTTGGTGTCCAGGATCGCGGCCGCGACGTCCACCGCACCGATCCGGTCGACCATCGCGTGATGGGTCTTGTTGACCAGCGCCACCCGGCCGCCGGTCAGCCCCTCGATGACGTAGACCTCCCACAGCGGGCGGCTCCGGTCCAGCGGGCGGGAGATGAGCCGGCCGACCAGCTCGTTCAGCTCGGCGTCCGTGCCGGGCCGCGGCAGCGCAGACCGCCGGACGTGATAGGTGAGGTCGAAGTCCTCGTCGTCCACCCAGACCGGCCGGGCGAGCCGGCCGGGTACGAACCGCACCTTCTGCCGGTACCGCGGCACCAGCCCGAGGCGGGACTCGATCAGGTTCACGATCTCGGCGTAGGCGATCTCCGGGCCGTCCGCATGCGGTTCGAGAATGACGACACCGCCGACGTGCATCGGGATCCCGGCGTCCTCGGCGTACAGGAACGACGCGTCCGTCGCGGACAGCCGGTCGGTCATCGGGCCATCGTGGCACAGCCGTTCGGCGCCGCACAGGTCAGTCGCGGCCGCGGCGGGGCGCCCGCGACGGCGGTCGACGGCGCGGGCGGTCCGGTCGCTCGAAAGCTGCGCCACCCGCCACACTGAAACAGGCGGCGCCCAGTGCGGTCCCCCAGTTGATCACGGCCACGTTGATCACCTACCGGTGGCCGGCCGGACGAACGCGGCCAGGCCGGAGAGCAGGAAGAGCCAGGACCCGAGCTGGTTGACCGTGACGAGCCACCAGCCGAGCGAGCGCGGCAGCAACCGGAACCGGCCGTGGCACACCTCGATGATCGCGATGTGCCCGCTGCACCAGGAACAGCACGCAGCCGACCATCTCGGGTGCCCAGATCAAGCTGTCGAGCTGCGGCTGGGCTGAGATCGGACGAGGAAGGCGTCGATCAGGCTCACCGCGAAGGCGAGCGTCCCGGCGAACAGCACGAAGGCGGCCAGCCAGCCGGGCCGGCTCGGCTCGTAAGCCCACCACCGCCATCGGCGCTCGCTCCAGCGCCCCGTCCGCGTCGATGCTGCGCGGCGAGTTGATCTCCTGGACCAGCGCGGCGTAGGCCCCGGTCGAGAAGAAGAAGCCGCCGATCAGGAAGGTCCAGTCGACGGTGGCTCGGGCCGCCGACGTCGAGCTGGCTGAGGACTGCGCCCAGGGTGAACAGCGCACCGCCGAGAAAGAAGGAGAACCCGGACACCGCATTGCACCTGGCCGAGCCGCACGGCGTGCGCCGGGCCGCGCCCTGATCCGTTCGCGCGACGCCGTCCCGCACGATCTCGATGAAGCCACGCTTGCGGGCCTGCCGTGACTCCCAGGTCGCCGGTCGAGCCGTCGGTCTGCTCCCACTGCACCCGGCTGACCAGCGACCATCCACCACCGGTGGATCTGGGGCCGTTCCGTCCGGCGCCCGGAAGGTGATCGGTTGCCGGCGACGGATCGGTCATTTCTGGCGGCTGCGCCCGACAGCGTCATCATCCCGCAGGTTCAGGCGGTCGCCCGGCCGGGGATCGCGGCGGCGGGCGCCACGGCGTCGAGCAACTCCTGACCGCCGCCCGCAGCGGCGACCGCGGCGCCGCCTCGGCCAGCGAAACCCCGCGCGCCAGGCCCGTCGGTGCCGGTGCGGTCTTCTGGCAGCCGCCCGGCAACGTTCACACCGGCGAACCTGTCGACCGCGCCGGCGCCTGGTCGGTTGAGCCGACCGACGGCCGGCACCGGTTGAGCACCACCCGCGGGGTGGTCCCGGGCAGCGCGTCGGCCAACTCGGCCAGCCCGCGGATCAACCGCTCGAGGCCGGCGGGGCGCACGAGCCGACGGCGAGTACGACATCGGCTGCGGACAGCACGGCGAGTGTCGCGCCGTTGCGGCGCGGGGCCATGGTGTCGTAACTGATCTCCTCGTCGGCCTCCAGCGCGAACGCGCAGTCGACGACGGTCAGCGGGGCCATGGCGCGTGCGACCTCGAGCACGCCCGGGATCGCCGACGGCCGCACCTCCGGCCACCTGTCGGCCCGGGATATCCCGGTGAGCAATCGGAGGTCGTCCTCCAGCGACCAGCACAGCGCCGTCATCGACACGAGGTCGAGCCTGCCGTTGGCGGCGAGACGGCAGGCGCCGGCGAGCCCGGCGATTCATCCAGCAGCCCGAAAGCCGACGCGATGACGCCGCCGTAGACATCGGCGTCGATGAGCAGGGTGGAGGTTCCCGCGCGGGCGGCCTCGACGGCCAGTGCGCTCGCGACGGTCGTCCTCCCGGGCGCGCCGGTGGGTCCCCAGACGGCGACCACCCGCCCCGCCACCGCAATCGGTGGATCGGGACGATCCGTGCCGTTGACCGCACCGACCGGCGGAAGCGCCCGCCGCGGATCCGAGATACCCGGGGCCGCCTGCCGTCTGGACGCCAACTCGGTGACGGCCGACCGCGCGGCCGACAGCACTGCATCCGTGCCGGCATCGTCGGCGACGATCGAGCCGATACCGATCCGGTCGAGACGCTCGCGGGATCGCGGGTCGGTGGCGGAGCAGACGCCGACGACGGCCACCCCCGACGTCCGGAGGCGGGCGACCGCCTCGGTGTCGAGCCGTCGGAGATCGGCGGACACGATCGCCACCGCGGCCTGCCCGGTGGTGGCAACGGCCAGCACGTCACCGATGTCGACGCAGCGCCGGAGCACCGTCATCGCCGAGCCGGGCCGGCCGAGCGCCGCGACAAGATCGTTCTCCCAGTTCTGACCGCTTCCCGCGGTCAGCAGGCCGGTCACCATCAGCCGCTGACCAGCACGACGATCGGGTTGCCGGTCGGCAGAATCCGGACCAGCCGGTCCGCACTGTCGGCGGCCAGCAGCACCGACAGCTGGTAGCGATTGGAGGTGGCGCCGGACAGCCCCCCGGACGCCGGCGCCAGCAGCGACTGGACGGTCAGGTCGCGGCCGATCAGTTCGGTGGTGGCCTTCGATTCGGCACCGGCGGCGCCGCCGGTGGTCAGGTACAGGTCGACCGTGGAGCCGTGGTCGACACCCGGTGGCATGTTGTCCGGTTCGACACCGATGGCGACGACCCGCCCGGACGCCGATTCCTCGACCGCTGAGGCGGCCAACAGTTCGCCCGCCGTCAGTGGGGTGATGACCGTCCGGCCGATCAGCGACTCGGTGCCCGGAGTGAGGTAGAGATCTGTATTGGTCCCGAGGTTCACGTCGGCCGCGGTGAGATCGCCCGGCCCCAGCACGGTCCCGACGGCCAGATCGCGACCCGCCGTCCACACCGGCGCTGTCTGCGAGCTCGCCCCGACCACCCTCGCTCCGACGACGACGGCTGCGATCACGAGGAGGATTCCACCGACGACACGGACGTTGAGCCACTTCGGCCGGGACAGTCGTCGCGGCGTCGGCGCAACCGGGATACCCATGCGCTCCACCCTCTCGATGGGGAAGGCGCAGGTGCGCCGGAATCTGTCCACAACACGCTTGTCCGGCGGCAGATCACGAGCCGTCTCATGGCAAACTACATCAGCAAAGATCAAGCGTGCTCAAAGTTGTGCATCATCCCCCCATGCACACAGACCGAAGGCAGGGACGGCCGATGACGGCGGAACGCTTCCTCACCCTGGCCGACGTTGCGGAGATCCTGAACATCTCGGCGTCCCAGACGTACGCGCTCGTACGCAGCGGTGAACTGCAGGGCATCCAGATCGGCGGCCGCAATCAGTGGCGGGTGGAGCGGTCGAAGCTCGAGGAATACATCGAGCAGGCGTACCGGCGCACGGCGTCCAACCTGTCGGAGTTGCCGTCGTCGTTGCCCAGTGACGTGCCGTCCTAGAGTTCCGGTCAACGAGTACGGGGGGTGGTCCGCTCACCGGACCCACCCCCGTCGCCCGAACCGGCGACCACCTACCGCCGCGGCAGACCCATCGCCCGGGACGGCGTCGTGTACGTCGGTGTTCTTGAGCACCCTGCCCAGCCGTTCGGCGCCGGGTCCCTGCGCCGTGATCGGCGTGGCCGCACCGGTGTGCCCGCCGGTGGTCCAGTCGACGGTCATCATCAGGTCGGAGTTGGCGATGGCGATCTGGTCCTCGGACTGCTCGCCCTGACCGTTCCCGTCATCGGGATCGACATTCTCGATCGCCAGCCCGCCGGTCTCGTGGTCACCCACGGCCAGTACCAGCGTGCCGGGGGTCCGGGCCGCGAAACGCATTGCCAGGGCGACGGTCTCGTCGAGAGCCTGGCCCGCCTTCACGGTCAGTTCGGTGTTGCTGTGGTGCGCCATCGGGTACGCATCGGGCAGCTCGACTCCGGCATGGGGTACTGATCCGGTCAAATTCCCGGCGCCTGCAAGTGCTTCAGCCCAGTGGGGCGGCGCGGACCAGCAACACCGCGTGGAGCGGAACGAGGACCACCGAACGGACAGCGCCGGGCCGTCGCGGTTCCCAAGCCGCATGGACGGCCACCTCGAGGAAATCCGCACCGACCCGGTCGATGGTGCCGACGATCTCCGCGGAGCCTGCTGCGGACCGTGCCATTGCGTCGACGACGCCCCCCGCCCAGCCGCTCACCGCGATGGCGACCGGCGCGCGATCGCGGGCGAGGCCGCGCAGGGCTCGCCGGAGGTCGAGGCGACGGTCCCGACCGGTACCGGCGACTGCGGTCGCCGTCGTCAGGCCGCCGACGGCAACAACCGCGGCCCACGCGACAACGCAATCTCGGCCGATGCGCTCCTCGATCAGCAGCCAGTCGGCACTTACCGTGCGCAACGTTCCATCGACGAGCGCACCGCCGGACAGCTGCAGCCGGATGGAGGCTCCGACGGCGCCGCCGAGGCGTTCCTGGGAGCGGACGGCTCCGACGGCCACGCGCTCCCGATCAGCGAGTTCCGCGTCCGCGTCCGCGTCGGCCAGCTCGGTGAAGCGAGCCTCCAGATCAGCGAACAGACGCTCCCACCGCATCGGCACCGCTCCCGTTCTGGCGTGTCCTGCGGCGTGTTGTGCAGGTTGGCATCACCGTACTTGACAGAAGCGCACGAACCCCACTTCACTCAAACAATGCCAAACGATCTCAAACGCATGTACTCGTGGTCGGCGCCACATATCCGCGACGTCGCCGGCGTTCCCCAGCGGCGTTCTGCGATCGGTGCCGTCGTGGCCGGTATCGCGGGACTCGGCGTGCTGGCGCTCCTGCTACCCACCCCCTTCCCGCTGACCGGGCCGAGCCCGAGCGGGGTCGGGTCTGTCGGGGTCGGGCCTTCCGGGGGCGGGGCTGTTGCGGTCGGTGTGGTGACCGAGCACGCCCTGCTGTCCGCGGCCGGCTTGACGGTCTGGATCCTGCTCGGCTGGCAGATGCTGGTCGTGGCGAGCGCTCTGCTCGGCCGAATGCCGGGACAGCTCGGCCGCGGCGGTCGCGCGATGCTGCGGCGGCTCGCGCCGTCGTCCGCGGCTCGGGTGGTCGCAGCCGCCGTCGGGCTGACGCTGCTCTCCGGGACCAGCGCCTGCGCCGCAGGCCTGACACCCGGCGGCACTGAAGTTGGCGGATCGGCGACCGAAACTGTGTCGACGTCGACGTCGGTGTCGGTGTCGGTTCCGACCACAGACACCGGTTCCCCCGCGGTCCCGTCAGGCGGGGCGGGATCGGATCACGTCATCACATCGATGAGCATCGACTGGCCGGACAGCGGGTCGGCTGTCGTCACATCGGCGACCGCAGGCCCTCCCGGTTCCGTCGCACCGCCGCGCGCTTCAGCAGTTGCGCCCGCGCCCGCGCCGGCACCCGCTTCGCCAGTACCCGTACCCGCCCGCACCGGCGCCGGCGCTGAGACCGGGCCGGGTCCGGCGGCCGCTCGCATCGGGCCCGATCCGGCGGTCGCTCCCGCCCGGGCAGGCCCGGTGACCGTTCGCACCGGCGACAGTCTGTGGGCCATCGCGCACCGCTTCCTGCCGGCGGACGCCACCGATGCCGAGACCGACATGGCCTGGCGAGCCTGGTATGTCGCCAACTCGCAGACCATCGGCGACAACCCGGACCTCATCCGACCAGGGCAGCTACTGCTGCCGCCGACCTCCAGGACGGGCTGACATGACCGCCGCAGTGGCTGCACCACCCGACGCCGCAATATCCCCCGCTCTGAGTCGCGTGCCGTACCTGGCGCCTGTCCCCCAGTGCGAACCGCCGTTCGACGACGAGCTCGAGCTGCGGCGACAAACCGGGGGCCCCGCCGACTCCGGCCTCGTCCCGGTCGGCGTCCCCAGCCGGTCGGCGGCCCGGGTCACGCTCGGCGTGCCGTTCCACACGGTGCCGCCCGCAACGGGCGGTCGGGTATTGCCGGAGCGGCGAGCCCCCACCGCCGGAACGTCCCGGGCAACCGGCCGGGCCACCTCGATCGCGGCAGCCGGGGTGCCGCCGTGGTCATCGGAGTCGGACGTGGGCGTCCAGCGCACCGGGACCGGATTGCTGCCGCCGGCGGCGAGAACGGGCCCAGTTTTCGCCCGGGCACTGATCGAGGTGCTGTCCGGCCGGCGTCCGGTGGCGCAACTGCGGGTTCACTGTGCTCCCGACATCTACGCCGGGCTCACCCAGCGTCCGTCGGCCGGTGCCCTGGCCTTACCGCACCTGCTCACTGTTCGGGTGTGCGAGCCGGCCGACGGTGTCGCAGAGGTCAGCGCCGCATTCCGGCGAGCGGACCGGGTGCGGGCCATGGCCTTCCGGATCCAGGGGGTGGATGGCCGGTGGCGGATCACTGCATTGGAGCTGGGATGACGAACCCGATCCCGCTCCGTGTGCCCACCTCGATCCGGACCGGAGCTCAGACCATCGTCTCGGTGGGGTTCATCAGGTCGTCGCGGACGGGCCCCGCCGGGCGCGCGGGGCCGGGCACCGGCGGCTCGACCGAGCCCGGGCTCAGCGCATTGAAAGAAATCTGTATCAGCCTCATCAGCTCGGCCTGGAAGTCCGGGTCCCTGGTGAAGTTCGAGTGCCGGCCCGCGGTCGGCATGGTGCTGTCGCCCCGACCCGGCAGGAATTGCGGATCCACCAACTCGACATCGACCTGCGCCACCGGGCGACCGCTGTCCGGCAGCGCCGCCGCGGCCTGCTCGGTGACCGGAGAGAGCGGATTGCCGACCTTCCCACCGAGGTAGTCCGTCCGACGCCAAAGGTTTCGCCACCGGACCTGCGCTGCGACGACACCCGGGTGGGCGTTGCCCCACGGACTCGTGGTCGCGTCGGCCGGTTCCCCCAACCGGCGCGCCAGGGATTCGAAGGCACTCGTCGAGAAGTACAGCGGGAAGAACCGGGCATACAGCCGGCGCAGCACGGTCCCGAACGTCAACAGTGCCGTGTGCCGCGCCGCCCCGCGCCCCGGTCCCAGCAGGGCCGCCATCGAGATCACCGTGCCCTGGCTGTGCCCCGCCAACACCACCAGACCGGCCGGCTGTTCAGCTGCCCCGTCATCAGCCCCGGCCCTCGCGGCCGGGACGACGTCGGTGCCCGAGACCATCGCGGCGTGCGCGGCCAACCGCATCGCCAGTTCCGGGACGGCGCGTTCGGCGTAGCACGGCGGCGCCAGCGGGTGCACGTCCCGGGGCCAGAAAGAGCCGATGTCCCAGAGGATCCCGACCGCCTTGCGGGTCTTCGGAACCCGGAACGCGGCGGCTCCGATCAGCACGGTGCCGACCGCAAGGACGCCGATCAGCCAGACGCCGATGGCGATCGCGTTGATCGTCCCCATACCGAGGAACCAGGGCAGCCGCACGGTGGTACCGGAAACGATGGCCTCACCTGTCACCCCGACGCCGAAGCCGTAGAGCAGTGTGAGCACGCCGACCAGCGCGCCGATCGAGAGCACCAGTGCCGCCAGCAGCGCGGACAGGTAGTCGACCCGCCGGGCCATCCAGATTGCCCTGGAGATCATCGTCCGCCGGCGCGCCACCGTTCCTGCCTTCTGCCGGGCGAAGCGCTGCGGGTACAGGACCTTTGCCTCGACAGCAGCGCGAGCGGCAGCGGTCCGATCGGCGGCCGCCCCGCCGCGGGCCCACATCCAGGCGGCGTGCACCGCGACGACCAGCAGCGTCGCCAGCACGATGACGGCTACCAGGAAGGCGCTGAGCCCGGCGGAGGACAGCGAGTCGGGCACCTTGATGCTGCTGTCGGGTTGCAGCAACGCCTCCACATCGCCGATCCCGATCCACGGCGTCGAGGAGGTGATCCACGCCGCTGACAGGATGACGAAGCCCGACGTCAGCACGGCACCGAGGTACAGCGCGAGCACCGTCATCACCGCGGCGCCCATTCCGCCCATCGCCCGCCGGGGCGTCCGTGGCCGCTCCTTGACGGCCATCGCGGCGACGACCACGAACACCAGCATCGCGAGCAGCGTCTCGCCGGTGAACCAGGCGGTGATGGCGGCGTCATAGCCGGGCATCTCGCCGCCCAGTTGGTGCGGCAGCAGCAGACCGACCAGCAGGATGGCCGCGACGGGCAGCCAGATCAGCAGGATCCAGCCGGTGTTGCGGTACCGCGCCATCCTGGTGGGCCGGTTTTCGGCATCGTCACCGGAAACGTCCGCCCGCCGCAACAGTCCGGGCCAGGCCAGCGCGGCGGCGATCGCGAGTCCGATCAGACCCGCCAGCAGCAGTCCGGCGGGACGCAGCGGTGCGTCCGTTGCGGAAACCACAAGAGCGGTGCCCACAGTGCCGACACCGGCCTGCAGGTGCAGGTGGCGCAGTCTGCTCACCGGATAACGGCCGTACCAGAACTCGGGGTCGGCCAGCCGCGGTTCGCCCGGCACCCCGATCTCCGCGGTGTCGTCGACGGGGGCCGCCATCCCGATCGGCCGGATCAGGTCGTACTGGACGGACTTACGCCAGCTCAGTACAGCCAGCACCGCGAGCACGGCAAGCGGCAGGGCGGTTCCCCACAGCAGCCGCCACCCCGGCGAACTGTGGACGAACATCGCCGAGAGCGGCCACGGCAGTTCCGCGCAGTCGTCCCCGCACTGCCAGGCGAGGATGTCCAGGCCGACACCGACCGCGCCCAGCGTGATCGTCACCGTCAGGCCGACGGCCATCAGCCGGCACAGGAACCACACCGTCCATGCCGAGCGGCGGAAGTCGTCCGGCCCGGTCCCGGGGATCGGTCGCATCCTCGGTGCGGCGTTGATCAGCGTGAAGGGCAGCAGGATCAGCCACAGCGCGCGCGATGGGGAGCCGGAGGTCAGGCCGCCCCAGGAATACCCCTCCAGGAGTGGCGGGGGCAGGGTGTCATCGGTGACGGCGTACGGCTGGGAGTCGGTACCGGGGTCGTTGGTCGGCCGGTCCCGCCACTCCTCCCGCAACCTCGGCCGGTAGAAGCCGGCGGTCTTGTCGCCCGCCACCTGGCGCACCAGTTCACGATCGAGCAATTCCTCGGGAGGCGTCCCCGAGACGCCGTGCACCCGCAACTCGACCACATTGCCACGAGATCCGTCCGGCAGGGCCATGGCCACCTCTCACGGCTGGGCACCCTCTGACCGCTGGGCACCACTGTCATGGGAAAGAGCACCATCGTGATCCCCTGAGACAAAAGGTGCGCACCCAGAGCACCGCGCAACCAGCAACCGGTACCCCGCGCCGGGGCGTCCGAAACAGCCCTGAGTTACTGCATCGGTCCCGAAAAGCGTTGTGGCACATGGCTTTGACGCTGTGTCACGATGGATCCATGGCATCCATCGGATACACCCTGATGACCGAACAGGCCGGGCCCCGCGAGCTGATCCAGCACGCCGTCGAAGCCGAGCGTGCCGGCTTCGATTTCGCGGTGTCCAGCGACCACTACTTCCCATGGCTGGACGAGATGGGACACGCTCCGAACGCCTGGGTCACCCTCGGCGCGGTCGCGAACGCCACGTCGTCGATCGGGCTGATGACGTACGTGACCGCGCCGACCTTCCGCTACCACCCGGCCGTCGTGGCGCAGCAGGCGTCGACCCTGCAGTTGATCTCCGACAACCGGTTCACGCTCGGGCTCGGTGCTGGTGAGGCGCTCAACGAGCACATCATCGGCGGCGGGTGGCCGGCGGCCAACACCCGGCAGGCCCGCCTGGTCGAGGCGGTCGAGATCATCAACGCGCTGTTCGACGGCGGTTACGTCAACTACGACGGCCGGTACTACCAGGTCGACTCGGCGAAGATCTGGGACCTGCCGGACCAGCGGGTGCCGATCGGCCTTGCGGTGTCGGGCCGCCAGTCCTGCGAACTGTTCGCCCCGCTCGCCCAGGTGATGGTCGGGATCGACCCGGAGCCTCAACTGGCCCAGTGGTGGGACGGCGCCAGGACTGCGTCGAACGGGCAGGCCGGCTCGAACGGGCAGGCCGGCTCGAACGGGCAGGCCGGCTCGAACGGGACGCGCAGTCGGCGGCCGGCCGCTCGCGGAAGGTCGGCCAACTGCCGATCTCCTGGGACGCCGACAAGAACGCCGCAATCCAGCGTGCGCATGAGTTGTTCCGCTGGAGCGCCGGCGGCTGGAAGGTGAACGCCGAACTGCCGGGCACCGCCGCGTTCGACTCCGCATCCAGTTTCGTCAAGCCCGAGGACATCGCGGGACAGATCCCGTGCGGTGACGACGTACAGACAGTCGTCGACGCGGCGCGGAAGTTCTTCGACGCCGGCTACACCGACCTCGCGCTCGTCCAGATCGGCGGCGACCAGCAGCACAGGTTCTTCGACGCGGCTGCCGATCTGCTGCCGGCCCTGCGGGCGTTGCAACCGGCACAGCTGGCGACCAGCAGCTGACGGGCAGTCCCGGATGCGGCGCCCCAGCCTCAGGCGGGCGTGCGCACCGGGGCCGCGTCAGCGGTTGTGCGTCAGGTCAGGCGTCAGGTCGGCGCGGGTCGGGCTCACCGAGCTCGGCCCGCTCCGCTGCGTCGCGGGCGGCCATTTCGACGACGCCCTGCTCGGCCCAGTGGTCGATGCCCTGGGCCGCGTCGCCGCGTGGCAGACGATCACCCTCGCGGCGCGGATCGAGGCGGCCCTGGTCGAAGCTGTGTGATCCGGTCATCACAGTGCCCCCGGCCGCCCGTGGCAGAGCTTGTACTTCTTCCCGGAACCGCAGGGGCACGGGGCGTTGCGGCCCGGTTCCTTCGAGCCCGTCGCCGTCGCGGTGCCCTGCTTCGCCGGGCCGCCGCCGGCCCGCCTGGTCTCCGTGCCACCGTTTTCCTGTGGGCCGCTGTAGGTCAGCGGCGCTGTCGACGTCGGTCCGCCGAGGCCCTTGCCGCGCAACGCAGCGGGTCCGCCGGCGGTCGCGCCGACCGTTGCCGCCGCCGCCTTCTGCTCGGTGGGCAGCGCCTCCACCGGCCGGACCCTGCGCCGGACCGGTGCTGCGGTGGCCGGGGCCGGTGCGGCAGCCGCGGCGGCGCCGTTCGACCCGCCCCCGGCGATGGCGGTGGCCGCCGCGGACGCCGCGGTAACGACTGGGGCACCATCGGCTGCCGCGGCGGGCTGAGCCTGCTCGCCCGCGGGCACCACCTGGACCTGCAGGTTGTAGAGGAAGCCGACGGACTCCTCCTTGAGTGAGTCCAGCATCGCCGCGAACATGTCGAAGCCCTCCCGCTGGTACTCGACCAGCGGATCGCGCTGCGCCATCGCGCGGAGCCCGATGCCCTCCTTGAGGTAGTCCATCTCATACAGGTGCTCGCGCCACTTGCGGTCGAGGACCGAGAGCACGACGCGCCGCTCCAGCTCACGCGTGATCGGCGGGGTGAGCGCTTCTTCCCTGGCCTGCCAGGCCTTACGGGCGTCCTCCAGCACGGCTTCCTTCAGGGAGGCCCTGGTCAGGTCACCGTGCTCGGCCGCGATGGATTCCGGGGTGACCGAGATCGGGTACAGGGTCTTCAGCGCGGTCCACAGGGTGTCGGTGTCCCAGTCCTCGGCGTAGCCCTGCGCGGTCGCGCCGTCGACGTACGCGGTGATCACGTCGGTGATCATGTTCTGCACCTGCAGGTGCAGGTCCTCACCGTCCAGGACCCGGCGTCGCTCCTCGTAGATGACGGTGCGCTGCTTGTTCATCACCTCGTCGTACTTGAGGACGTTCTTGCGGATCTCGAAGTTCTGCTGCTCGACCTGGGTCTGCGCGCTCTTGATCGCCTTGGACACGAAGCTGTGCTCGATCGGCACGTCGTCGGGCATCTTCAGCCGGGTCATCAGCATCTCGACGGTGCCGCCGCCCACCCGGCGCATCAGGTCGTCACCGAGCGAGAGGTAGAACCGGGACTCGCCCGGGTCGCCCTGCCGGCCGGACCGGCCGCGCAACTGGTTGTCGATCCGGCGGGACTCGTGCCGCTCGGTGCCCAGCACATACAAACCGCCTGCGTCGCGGACCTTCTCGGCCTCCGCCTCGCTGCGCCGCTTGGCCTCCTCGACCGCCTCGGCCCACGCCTCCTCGTACTCCTCGGGCGTCTCGGTGGGGCTCAGCCCCTTCGCCCGCAGGTCGAGGTCGGCGCTGAAGTCGACGTTGCCGCCCAGGATGATGTCGGTGCCGCGACCGGCCATGTTGGTCGCGACGGTGACGGCGCCGGCCCGGCCGGCCTGCGCGATGATCGCCGCCTCCCGGGCGTGGTTCTTGGCGTTCAGCACCTCGTGCGGGACGCCGGCGCGCAGCAGCAGTTTGCGACAGCAGCTCGGACTTCTCCACCGATGCGGTGCCGACCAGCACCGGCTGGCCCTTCTCGTGCCGTTCGGCCAGGTCGCTCGACGACCGCGTCGAACTTGGCGTCCTCGGTCTTGTAGATCAGGTCGGCCTCGTCGAGCGCGCTGGATCGGCTTGTTCGGCGGGATCGGCACCACGCCGAGCTTGTAGGTCTGGTGCAGCTCGGCGGCCTCGGTCTGCGCGGTGCCCGTCATCCCGGAGAGCTTCTCGTACAGCCGGAAGTAGTTCTGCAGGGTGATGGTGGCGAGCGTCTGGTTCTCGGCCTTGATCTCGACGCCCTCTTTGGCCTCGATCGCCTGGTGCATGCCCTCGTTGTAGCGCCGGCCGTGCAGCACCCGGCCGGTGAACTCGTCGACGATCAGCACCTCGCCGGAGACCACGATGTAGTCGCGGTCCTTCTTGTAGAGCTCCTTGGCCTTGAGCGCGTTGTTCAGGAACCCGACCAGCGGGGTGTTGACCGATTCGTAGAGGTTCTCGATGCCCAGCGCCTGCTCGACCTTGGCGACGCCCTCCTCGCTGACGCCGACGGTCCGCTTGGACTCGTCGACCTCGTAGTCGCGCATCGCTCTGTGCAGCCGCGGGACGAGCCTGGCGAACTCCGAGTACCACTTCGACGACTGGTCGGCCGGCCCGGAGATGATCAACGGCGTCCGTGCCTCGTCGATCAGGATCGAGTCGACCTCGTCGACGATGGCGTAGAAGTGGCCGCGCTGGACCAGGTCGTTCTTCGACCAGGCCATGTTGTCGCGCAGGTAGTCGAAGCCGAACTCGTTGTTGGTGCCGTAGGTGATGTCCGCGCCGTACGCGGCGCGCCGGACCTCGGGGGTCTGCTGGGCGAGGATGACGTCGACGTCCAGCCCGAGGAACCGGTGCACCCGGCCCATCCACTCGCTGTCCCGCTGGGCGAGGTAGTCGTTGACGGTGACGACGTGCACGCCCTTGCCCTCGAGGGCGTTGAGGTAGGCGGGCAGGGTGGAGACGAGGGTCTTGCCCTCGCCGGTCTTCATCTCGGCGATGTCTCCGAGGTGCAGCGCCGCGCCGCCCATCAGCTGGACGTCGAAGTGCCGCTGGCCGAGGGTGCGCTTGGCGGCCTCGCGGACAACCGCGAACGCCTCCACCAGGATGTCGTCGGTCGACTCGCCCTTGGCAATGCGTTCCTTGAACGCCACCGTCTGGCCGCGCAGCTCGTCGTCGGTCATCCCGACGTAGTCGCTCTCCACGTCGTTGATGTGGTTGGCGATCGTGCGCAGACGTTTGAGTGTCTTCGCCTCGCCGACGCGGAGCAGTCTGCCAAGAACCACGTGTTTCACCCTCGGTTGAATCGTGCCCCGCCGCTGGTCGCGGCGAGTGCGTCCGGGACCACAGCAGGACACCGCATCGGCATCAGCCGATCGGCATCCCGTGTGCATCCGCGGCGACACAGTCGGCCGGGCTCGGAATTGGGCCCAGCGGTGACCATGGTAGGCGCACCGCCGGTGACGCGGGGGGCAAGCAGGCGGTATCAGGTCAGCCGGAGCAACCCGTAGTCGAAGCCCTTGCGCCGGTACACGACCGACGGCAGCTGGGTGTCGACGTCGTTGAACAGATAGAAGTCATGGCCGACGAGCTCCATCTGGAACAGCGCCTGGTCGACCGTGATCGGATCGGCGGGGTGATCCTTGATCCGGACGACCCGACCGGGGCCGTCGTCGCTGGACGCCCAGCGGTCCTCGAGCTCGTCAGTGAGGTCGTCGTCCAGATCGTCGGCACTCGCGGCCGCGGAGCCGTTGCGGGCGGCCGGGGCCGGCGAGGATGCCAGCCAGGCGTCATCGATGTCCTCGTCCAGCACCGCGGTGCTGGTCGCGGCCTTGCTGACCGAGGGCACGGCGTCGGCCAGGATCTCGTCGGGGGTGGTGGCGACGGCGGCGATCGGCGTCCGCCCGTGCTGTCGGTCATGACGGCGGTCAGCCGACCGCCGGAGCCTCGCCTCGAGTTTGGTGACGGCGGCATCCAGTGCGGCGTAGAAGCTCTCGGCGCTGGCCTCCGCCCGGATCGCCGGGCCACGGCTGGCGAGGGTGATCTGCACGCGCTGGCAGGTCTTCGATTGGCGGCGGTTCGTCTCGTGGGAGAGTTCGACGTCCACCCGGATGATCTTCGGGTCGTAGCGTTCGCTGCGGGTCAGCTTCTCCGCGACGTGCACACGAAAGTGCTCGGGAACCTCCACATTGCGGCCCTTGACGACGATGTCCACAAGTCCTCCTGTCTCGCAGGGGACGGGTCCCCTGCAGGCGCGCGCCCGAATGGTGCTCTCCCGACCAGCCGGTACGCGTCCGGGGCTACCCGGGGATGCTCTCGAACCTACCTGCAGACGAAAACGGCGCAAGGCGGACCCCCACTACCTTCGCCCACCGACGTCGCCGCCGCCGACCGGCACGCAGAACGCGAGGTGCGGCCTCCTGAATCAGCGACAATGCTACGTGCAGTAATCTGTCGCTGACATTGTGTCACAGGGCTCGGATGCCGTTTGGGGGTGTCGATGTCGGGCTGGGCAATCGTTGCGGTGGGCATCGTGCTGTGTTTTTTCGGTGTCGGATCGTTGCACGTTGCGATCCTGGCGTCGGGCTTCGGTCTCGGCTGGGTGCTGGCGGACATCTTCGGGGCAACGGAGTGGACCGCACTGATCATCGCGGCGGCCGGGGCGGTCATCTCCTGGGTGCTGGTCACCCTGGTGTTCAAGGTCGCGGCGTTCTTCGTCGGGGTCATCACCGGGTCGCTGATCGGCGCGCGGTTGGCCGCGGTGCTCACTCCGGGCCAGGGCAACATCGCGCTGACGGTCGTGCTCGTCGTCGCGGTGGCGGTCGCCTTCGGTTTCCTCGCCGATCGGTATCGCAGCAGGGTGCTGCTGTGGACCACCGCCATCGGCGGCGCCGGTCTGATCCTCAGCTCTCTCGGCCTGATCTGGCCCGGCACGCTCGGCTTTCTCCGCGACCCGGCGGCGGGAGCCGAACAGGTCACCAGCACCCTGCTGTGGGTCGCGCTGGCGGCCGGCGGCTGGCTCACCCAGCGCGCCCTGTTCCCCAGGGCGCTGCGCGAGCGGCGCCGGGTGCAGGCGTGACGGCGTCTCGGCAGCCCAGTGGCGACGGAGGGTTCGGGCACGATCAGCGCGGCAGTGTCACCGGGTGCCGATCCACCCGGGAACCGACGCGAGGACCAGCACCGCATCGACCCGGACACCGGCCGCATGCAGCGTCCTGCAGGCGGCCGATGTGGTTGCGCCGGTGGTCAGGACGTCATCGACGATGACGGCGCCCGCCCCGGCCGGCGGTGCTCCGGCAGCGACCCAGATCACCCGCCCGGACAGGTTCGCTGCCCGGGCGGCTGCGTCCAGGCCGACCGAATCGCCCGCCGACCCGGACGTCACCAGGCACGGCGCCACCCCGGTCGCCATGCCCTGGGCGGCCAGCAGACGCGCGGCGGAGCGGGCCATGGCACGGACAGGGTCGCCGCCGCGTCTCCGCGCGGCCGAGGGTTTGCTCGGCGCCGGCACCAACCAGGTCTCCGGCGGCAGCACCGCCAGCCGGTTCAGGCGTAGCAGTCCTTCACCCAGGGCGCGCCCGAGGATCGCCGGCAGCTCACGCCGTCCGTGTTCCTTGCCGGCGATGATCGCGGCACGGCACGGGCCGGTGTAACGGGTCAGGGCCCAGACCGGCGGCAACTGCACGCCGGGCGGCAGATGCTCGGGAAGTCGCATCCGCCGCGGACGGACCCGCAGCGTGGCGGCGCAGCCGTCGCACCAGGGCCCGGGTCCGCCGCACCCAGGGCAGGGCCGGGGCAGCACCAGGTCCATCGCCGCCGCGCCGCCGAGCCGCAAGGCCCGGATGGTCGCGTTCCGACCGCGGGGGTGGCTGTCGATCGTCACCCCGGCACGATGCGATCGCCGGGCCATCCGGTCAATCGACCCGACCGGGATGTGCACGGTCACCCGCCATGGGGACAGCCCATAAGTGAGCTCGGTGGTCAGCTGGTGGCTCGCCGGATCAGCGCGAGCAGCGCCCGTCGCGTACGCCTCGGAAGGGTCGGTCCCCCAGTAGGCGCCGGGTTCGCCGGCCGGTCTGCCCGGGCAGCACCGTCGTCACCCGGTAGCCCTCGTCCACCCGCTCCAGGGAGCGGAAGCTCGACCGCGAGCAGCCCGCGGAGCTGGTCCTCCCTCGGCAGCCACAGGGCGTCGCTCGCCTCCGTGGCATCCAGCGCCCATTCGGTGGTGCCGTTGAAACCGAGGACCGTCCCGGTGCGTGACTCGTGGGCCTCGACGACCATGTCGCTGAGGGTGAAGACCTCCCCGTCGAACGCGCCCGTCAGCAGCGTGAACCGGTCGCCCGTCGCCGGATGCCAGACCAGGCCGGCCGCCTTCAGCGCGCCCGCGAGCTCCACGGAGATCATCGGTGGATCGTGCCTTCCTGATGGTGGGACGGAACAGCCGGGGTCGCCACGGGACACCCGCCGGCCGGGATGAATCAACCGGGATAGAACGGGGACGACCCGTTCAGGAAGGGCTCGTCCTCCAGCGGAGACTGCCATTGGCCGTCCACCTGCGAACCCTCCAACTGCCAGATCCGGCCGCTGAACGCGATCAGCATCGGCTCACCGGCCGCCACCGCGAGACCGTCGATGTCGCCGAAAATGCCCCGGTCGGTCATCTTCCGCGCCTCGAAGCCGTCGATCGAGACGTCCCACAGGCTGCGGTAGCTGCCCTTCGTGGTTGATGCCGCCACCACCAGTTCGCGGGAATTGGCGAAGCTGACCGGCCCGACATGGATCAGGTCCGGTCGGAGCTGGGTCAGCTTGGTGATCTCCAGGGGCGTCCGGCCGGCGGCGGGATCCGCAGCGGTGTCGGTGGTGGGTGCGGCCCCGGCGGCGCCGGCTGGTGGGGTGTCCTGCGCGTCCCTCGGCGGGGTCAGCACCCCGACGTACAGCTTCTCACCCGCCACCACCGCAACCCGGACACCGTCCGGCGACAGCACGAGCGCGGTCACCGCGCCCTTCCCGGACAGCTCCGTGGAGTTGACCCGCTCGCGGCTCGGGGTGGCACTTGACGCAACCCGGTAGACCTCCGGTTTGGTGTCACCGTTCTGCACCACCCACGCCTCGTCGCCGGCCCTGGTGAAGCTCGGCGTGGTCAGCGTTCTCGCCTTCAGCACCGGATCGGCACTGTCGCCCTCCTGCGGGCGGGCCATCAGCAGGTCCTGTCCGCCGGCCGGGTCGACCGTCACGGCCGCGATCGCACCGGTCGCCGCGGACTGGGCGGCCGTGACGGCAGGCACGTCGGAGGTGCCGAGGGCGCCGGGAGCCGGCTTCCCGTCGAGCAGCCCGACGATCGCCCCGTCCGGGGTCACGAACAGCGGATCGGAGGCCACCTGACCTGTTCCGGCCAGCCGGTCGGGATCGAACGAGGTGACGCTGGTGATCGTGTAGACCTGCTGCGCAGGATCCAGCGGCTCGCCGTCGACGGTGATGGCGATGCGCGGGGACGTCGGCGACAGCGTCCACACCAGCTGCGCGGCGAGCGCCCGCCTCGCTTCCGGCGTGGAGACATCGACGCCTGTCAGATCGACCTGCAGCACGCCTTCGGCATCCACCGACGGGTTCGAGCGAAGGGCTGACCGGGCGGTGAACTCGGATTCCACCGCGCCGTCGAGTTGGCTGCTCGGTCCGTCGATGAGCATCGCGATCAGCCGGTTGGCCCGGTTCGCCGGAGTCTGCCCGATCACCACGTGCCGCACGTCGGGAACCACGACGGTGCCGGATCTGTCCAGGAAGTACAGCGTGCGCTGCCGGAATGCGGTGGGGAAGTCGCTGCTGGTGAGCAGCAGTTCCGGTGGTGGGTCGCTGATCCGCCACTCGCCGTCCACCTGCACGAGGGACAGCGCCCTGGAGTATTCGCCGGTTGCCGAGGTGCGGAAGGCCCGGTCCAGGTCCAGGCTGCCCGGGGTCTGCCCGCTGACGGTGACGACGCCCGGAGCCGCCCGGTTGACGGTCGTCCGGTACCCGTCACCGAGTACCACCACCGGTATCTCGGCGGGCTGCCACGACTCCTGCGCGTCCGGGGTGAGGTACTGCCGGGCTGCTGCGAAGCTCGATCCGGATGCGGCGTCCAGCTCGGGGCGGGCGCTGGCCGAGATGAAGCCGCGGACGATCTGGTCCGGCTGCTGACCCGGTGTCGGCGCCTGCGGTGCAACCGCATCGACCTGTTCGGCGATCTGCGTGACGTCGACCGCTGCGCTCGATCCGGGAACCCCGGAGCATCCGGCGGTGACGGCGATCAGCACGGCAGCGAGCACGGGGCCCAGCACCGCCGCGAGCCTGCGATGTCCGGTCACGGTGTCCTTCCGACGGTGCTCGGCCGCGCACCGGTGCTCTGCGGTTCGCCGGCGGGCGACCCGGGCCGGTCCGTCGAGGACAGCGTCGCGCTCGCCCCCGCGGACGGGACGGATGCGGGGTGCAGTTCGTCATCGCTCGGGGCCGGTTTGAGCGTGCCGTCCTCCACCATCATCCGGACTCCGTCGCGCAACGCGTCGCCCGTCACCGGTCCGACGATCGCTCCGGTTTGCGCGGGTGCGTCCGCACCCAGCCGCAACGGCAGGGGGGACTGGGTGATGAGGCCCCCGTGCCGGCGGGGCAGCGTCAGCCGGAATCGGGCGCCCTCACCGGGGGCGCCTGATGCCTGCAGCCAACCTCCGTGCAGGCGCGCGTCCTCGAGCGAGATCGCAAGGCCCAGACCGGTTCCCCCGGTCTGCCGTTGCCGGGACGGATCGGCGCGCCAGAACCGGTTGAAGACCAGCCCGGCCTCGCCGGGGCGCAGCCCGACTCCGTGGTCGGTGACGGTCACCGCCAGGACGTCGTCGTCGGCGGCCAGTTCCAGCTCCACCGGACGGCCGTCAGCATGATCGATGGCGTTGTAGATGAGGTTGCGCAGGATCCGATCGACTCTCCGGGCGTCGATCTCGGCCACCACCGGCTCGTCCGGCTGCTTGGTCATGATCGCGACGCCCACCTGTTCGGCCAGCGGCACGGCCGCCGCGATGCTCGAGTTGATGCTGGACCGGATGTCGATCGGCTCCGCATTGAGCTCGGCCATACCCGCGTCGTACCGGCTGATCTCCAGCAGATCCGCCAGCAGCGACTCGAACCGGTCCAGCTCGTCGACCAGCAGCTCGGTGGACCGCTTGAGGTGTGGCGGAAAGTCGTCGCGGCTCTCGTGCAGCACATCCGCCGCCATCCGGACCGTGGTCAGCGGCGTGCGCAGTTCGTGTGAGACGTCTGAGGTGAAGCGGCGCTGCAGCTTTCCGAACTCCTCGAGTTGGCGGATCTGCACCCTGATGGCCTCCGCCATGCCGTTGAAGGAATTGGCCAGGGTGATCATCTCGATCGCGCCGGTCACCGGCATCCGCTCGGCGAGTTCGCCGGCCGCCAGTTTTCGGGCACTGGACGCTGCCCGGCGCACCGGTCTGACGACCTGCGCGGCGACCAGCACAGAGATCAGCGTGAGCGCGAGGGCCAGCGCGACACCGCCGAGCAGCAGCGTGCGCTGCACAACCTGCACGGTGCCCAGTTCGCCGGCCAGCGGGAAGATCAGATAGACCTCGAACGAGTCGGTGGTGGTGGGCGCCGGACTGCCGACCACCAGCGCCGGGATGGACTGGCCGTTGCGGACGATCGTCGTGTACTGGTACGCGATCCGGCCCTGGCCGACCCGGGCTCGCAGTTCGGCCGGCACGTCCGAGATCGGCTGCTGAATGGCGATGTCCGTCTCGGTGCCGATCCGGCTGGGCACGATGACCGGCTCGAAGACGCCCGCGGTCGAGCCCTGGGCGTCGGACGACCCATCCGCCCTGCCGATCTCGCCGAGCGCGAGCCGAAGCTGTTCCCGGAGCGAACTCGGGTCCGAGTCCGCGCCGGAAAGGCTGGCCTGCACCGTCTGCCGGGCGCTGTCGATCTCCGCGGTTGCCGCGTCGATCTTGGACCGCAGCAACCCGGTGGTGATCTGCTGCTGCAGGATCAGGCCCAGGAAGAACATCACCACCGTGGACAGGGACAACGTCAGGACGACAACCCTGACCAGCAGCGAGCGGCTCCAGAAGGCGACCCTGCTGCGCACCTCCGCCAGCAGACGGCGCACTCCCTGCGGCTGTGCGTCGCCGGCCTGGGGCGGAGCGATCTCGTGCGGGCCGGGCGATCCGCTGTTCGCGCCGGCTGCACCTGGCGCCGGCGCGTCGGTCACGTCGTGCCGGCCCGATACCCGACGCCGCGGACCGTGACGACCACCTCGGGGTGCTCGGGGTCCTTCTCGATCTTGCTGCGCAGCCGCTGGACATGGACATTCACCAGGCGGGTGTCGGCGGCGTGCCGGTACCCCCACACCTGTTCCAGCAGCACCTCCCGGGTGAAGACCTGGCGGGGCTTGCGGGCCAACGCCACCAGCAGGTCGAATTCGAGCGGCGTGAGCGAGATCGGCTCGCCGTCGCGGGTCACCTGGTGACCCGGAACATCGACCTCGACGTCGGCGACCCGCAGTCGCTCCGCCGCCCCGACGTCGGCCCGCCGCAGCCGAGCCCGGATCCGCGCGGTCAGTTCTTTCGGCTTGAACGGTTTCATCACGTAGTCGTCGGCGCCGGACTCGAGGCCCAGGACGACGTCCACAGTGTCCGTCTTGGCCGTCAGCATGATGATCGGGATCCCGGACTCCGCGCGAATTTCCTTGCAGACGTCCAGCCCCGACACCCCGGGCAGCATCAGGTCGAGCAACACCAGGTCGGGATGGACCTCCCGGAAGACGTCGAGAGCACGCGAACCGTCACGAACCACCGCGGTGTCGAAACCCTCCCCGCGCAGCACGATGGTCAGCATCTCTGCCAGGGCGGGGTCGTCGTCGACAACCAACACGCGTGCTCTCATGCCGTCCATGGTGACACCCCGCACACGCGGGCGACGGCTCAGCGCGCTGGGAGGGGCCTGCGGACTGCATCCTGAGGTGGCCCCGCACCGTGGGACCATGATCCGGTGAGCATGTCGCGATATCCAGATCAGGGTCGGTACGGCCCACCCGATCCGTACCGTCAACCCGGTCCCATCCCGCTGCGCCCGATGGCCGTCGGCGAGATCCTGGGCCTCGGATGGGGGGTCGTCCGCCGCTCCCTGGCGCCGCTGGCCGGGGCCGCGATCGCCGTGTCGGCGATTTCCACCATCGTGACGCTGGGTGCGCTGGCGGCCACCGGATCACTGCAGACCTTCGCCGACGCCGGCTGGGTCGAGGACCTGTTGCGCGGCGGCAGCACCACGATCCCGTCCGGCATCGTCATCGCCACGCTGCTCGGCCTGCTGGTGTCGACCACCGGGGGACCGGTCGTCGCCGGACTGGCTGCCGCGTTCGCAGGCGCCCATGCCATGGGGCGGGATGGACGCGGCGCCGTTGCGGAACGGTTGGCCGGGCGCTGGCCGGCACTGCTCACCACGGCACTCGTCGTCGGCGTGCTGGTGGCCGGTGGATTGCTGGTCCTGGTCGTGCCCGGTGTGCTGGCCTACCTGATCCTGGCGTTCGCCGGACCCGTCGCGGTGATGGAACGTGGCTCCGTAGGCGAATCCCTCCGCCGAAGTGCCGCGCTGACAAGGGGTCACCGCGCCCGCATCCTGGGTGCCGTCGTGGTGACGCTGATCGCCGGCAGCGTGGCTGCCGCGATCGTCTCCTCGTTCGCCGGCGCGGTCGTCGGCGGGACCGGATCGGTGACCACGCTGCTGGTCACCCAGGCCGTCTCGGTGCTGGTCGGCGGGCTGGCCGGCGCCTGGACGGGGGCGGTGATCGCGCTGCTGTACATCGACGTCCGGGTCCGCACCGAACATCTCGGCGACGCCCTGCGGGCCGCCGCGGCCGCCGACCGGTCCCGGGTCAGCCCGTCAGATCCGTCGGCAGCGTGACCGAGCCGTCGTCGGCCGGCGTCAGCACGGTCCACGGCGACAGGTAGGCCCGGCGCGCCAGCTGCCGGTACATCTCTCCGGTGCGCCGCTGTAGTCCCGCGTCGGACTCGAAGCGGTCCAGGGCCCGGTCGGTGTCCGATGATGCGCGCCCCCTGGCGCGCTGCGCCGCCAGTTCCAGCGGCGTCGCGAGCAGGACCTGCCGGTCCGGCACGGGCACGCCGAAGCGCTCGACCTCGAGTTCCCGTACCCACTCCGCGAAGCCGGAGTCGACCTGCGGGCCGCCCAGCCGGGCCGAGCCGTAGGCAGCGTTGGAGGCGACATACCTGTCGAGCAGGACGATGTCGTGCTCTGCAAGCAGCTGACGGATCTCCGGGGCGGCCGCCCTGCGGTCCAGGGCGAACAGCAGCGCCGGGCCGTGGACGGAATCGGAGAGATCACCCAGCCGCCCGTACAGCGCGTCACGGACCAGATCGGCATGTACATCCTGGCCATAACGGGGAAATGCCATGGTGGCGACGGTCAGTCCGGCCGAGCGCCACTGCCCGGCCAACCGGGCCGTCAGCGTCCGTTTGCCCGAACCGTCAAGCCCTTCGAGAACGATCAACCGACCCACGATCGAGCACCCTACGGCGCATCACGCAAACGTCATCACATCGGTACGGGCTGTCACTAGTCATCGCGCCGGTGCCGGTGGCACGCTCTGACCCGTGACAACGACCCGCAGGCCGGGCACCGAGAAGACATTCCTCGGTCAGCCCCGACAGCTCGCCACGCTGTTCTCCGTCGAGATGTGGGAACGGTTCTCCTTCTACGGCATGCAGGGCATCCTGCTGATCTACCTGTACTACTCGGTGGCCGACGGCGGTCTGGGCCTGGACCGGGTGGCGGCGACCAGCATCGTCGGCGCCTACGGCGGGCTGGTCTACCTCTCCACCATCCTCGGGGCCTGGCTCGCGGACCGGATCCTGGGCGCCGAGCGCACGCTGTTCATCGCGGCTGCGCTGGTGATGTGCGGGCACATCGCGCTGTCCCTGCTCCCCGGATTGCTCGGTGTCGGCGTCGGGCTGGTGCTGATCGCCTTCGGCAGCGGCGGGGTCAAGGCGAACGCCACCTCGCTCGTGGGCAATCTGTACACGCCGCAGGATCCGCGCCGGGACGCCGGCTTCTCCATCTACTACTTCGGCATCAACCTCGGCGCGTTCCTCGGTCCGCTGCTGACCGGCCTGCTGCAGACCAGCAAGGGCTTCCACTGGGGATTCGGGCTGGCCGCAGTCGGCATGGCGATCGGACTCGTCATCTACTCCGTCGGCCGGAAGAACCTGCCGCCGAGCTCCAACGACATCCCGAACCCGCTGCCGGCTAACCGGCGCTCCCTGGTGATCGGCGCCGCGGTCGCGCTGATCGCCGTCATCGCGTTGCTGGCGCTCACCGGCGTGCTCACCGCGGATCGCCTCGCCACCATCGTCGTGGCGGTGACGGTGCTGTGCGCGATCATCTATTTCGCCGTCATCCTGTCCAGCAAGAAGATCACCCCGATCGAGCGCCGGCGGGTCTACTCCTTCATCCCGATGTTCATCGTCAGCGCCGTGTTCTGGTCGCTCTACCAGCAGCAGTTCACGGTCGTCACGGAGTACTCCGACAAGCAACTCAACCGGGAGATCTTCGGCTGGGAGATGCCGGTCAGCTGGGTGCAGTCGATCAACCCGGTGTTCGTGATGATCCTGTCGCTGGTGTTCGCGGAGATCTGGACGAAGCTCGGCGACCCGTCAGCCACCGACGCCGATCAAGTTCGCGGCCGGCGTCATCGTGATGGGTATCGCCTTCCTGCTGTTCATCCCGATGGCCAGCACCGTGCCGAACAGCGCGCCGCTGCTGGGGCCTGATCGGTGTGCTGTTCGTGTTCACCGTCGCCGAATTGCTGATCTCCCCGGTCAGCCTGTCGCTGGCCACCAAGCTCGCCCCTGAGGTGTTCCGGACCCAGATGGTGGCCCTGCTGTTCCTGTCGATCGCGCTGGGCACGGCGATGGCCGGCGTGCTGGCGGAGTACTACTCGGACGAGAACCAGGTCGCCTACTTCGGCATCCTCGGCGCTGTCGCGATCGTGGTCGGGGTGCTGCTGGTGGTGGCCACGCCGCCGATCAGGAAGTTGATGAGCGGGGTTCGCTGACCCGGCCGCCCCCGGTCAACCGGCCACGGGTGCTCGTGTTGGATGGCCCCATGACATCTGCCAACTCGAGCAAGCCCACCGTCGACTTCCCGAACGGCGAGCCGCCCACCACACTGGAGATCACCGACATCACCGTCGGCGAGGGCGCCGAGGCCAAGCCGGGCGGCACCGTGCGCGTGCACTACCTCGGCGTGGAGTTCTCCTCCGGCGAGGAGTTCGACTCCTCCTGGAGCCGGGGCGAGTCAATCGAGTTCCCGTTGCGCGGGCTGATCAAGGGCTGGCAGGACGGGATCCCGGGGATGAAGGTCGGCGGCCGCCGTCAGCTGACGATCCCGCCTGAGCTCGCCTACGGCCCGGCCGGCGGCGGGCACCGGCTGAGCGGTCAAACGCTGATCTTCGTGATCGACCTGCTCGACGCGCGTTAGCAGCAGCAGCCCCTCGCTCGCGCAAGCGCAGAAACCTCACCGCAACTGCTGTTGATCATGCGGCTCAGCACACTTTTTTCAGCGTGTCGTCGGCGCGTCGCGTGCCGAGCTGCATGATCAACCTCGACTGAGGTCCAACTCAGCCGCCGGACACCACCGACCGGACGGCCCGCACTGCCAGCGCGTGATCCTCCTCCTCGGGCAGCCCACTGACCCCGATGACGCCGACCAGAGACCCTCGCACCCGGAGCGGGAACGCGCCGCCGGAGGCCGCGTACCGACGCGGGTCGTACCCGGCGTCGGTCGCGAAGACCTGGCCCCAGACCCGGAACTGCTCCCCCACGCCGTAAGAGGACCGGTTGAACAGCCGCACCACGGCGAACTTGCGGCTGATCCACTCGTTGTTGTTCGCGTTCGACCCGGGAAGGGCGGCGCAGAACACCTCCTGCGCACCGAGTTCGATCGAGATCACCACCGGCAGCCCATCGGCCTCGGCGAGCTCACGCGCGCGGCAGCCCAGCTGCCAGGCGTCGGCCGGACCGAATCGTTCGAACTGCAGATCCCTTTCCTGCTCGTCGATCTCGGCCAGAAGTCCGGGTGTCGCTGTCATCGGGCCGCTGTCTCAGTACCGGTAGTGATCCGGCTTGTACGGGCCTTCGACGTCGACGCCGATGTACTCGGCCTGGTCCTTGGTCAGCTTGGTCAGCTCGCCGCCCAGTGCCTCGACATGGATCCGGGCCACCTTCTCGTCCAGGTGCTTCGGAAGCCGGTAGACCTCCTTGTCCCACTCGTCGGGCTTGGTGAACAGCTCGATCTGGGCGATGACCTGGTTGGAGAACGACGCGCTCATCACGAACGATGGGTGACCGGTGGCGTTGCCGAGGTTCAGCAGCCGGCCCTCGGACAGCACGATCACGGTGTGGCCGTCCTGGAAACGCCACTCGTCGACCTGCGGCTTGATCTCGATGCGCGATGCGCCGGACCGGGCAAGCCCTGCCATGTCGATCTCGTTGTCGAAGTGGCCGATGTTGCCCAGGATCGCCTGGTGCTTCATCCGGCGCATGTGGTCGACACCGATGATGTCCTTGTTGCCGGTGGTGGTGATGATCAGATCGGCGCGCTCGATGGCCTTGTCGACCGTGGTCACCTCGTAGCCGTCCATCAGGGCCTGCAGCGCACAGATCGGGTCGGCCTCGGCGATGATCACCCGGGCGCCCTGGCCGCGCAGCGACTCCGCGGAACCCTTGCCGACGTCGCCGTAGCCGGCGACCAGCGCGACCTTGCCGCCGATCAGCACGTCGGTGGCACGGTTGATGCCGTCGACCAGCGAGTGCCGGACGCCGTACTTGTTGTCGAACTTGCTCTTGGTCACCGCGTCGTTGACGTTGATCGCCGGGAACAGCAGCTCACCGGCCGCGGCAAGTTGGTACAGCCGGTTGACGCCGGTGGTGGTCTCCTCGGTGACGCCGCGGATCGCCGGTGACGTCCGGGTCCAGTACTGCGCATCGTTCGCCAGCGACTGACGGAGCAGATCGAGAACGACCTGATACTCCTCGGAATCGTCCTCCTGGGTGGGGGGCACGACGCCGGCCTTCTCGTACTGAACGCCCTTGTGGATCAGCAGCGTCGCGTCCCCGCCGTCATCGAGGATCATGTTCGGGCCCTGGCCGTCCGGCCAGCGCAGCATCTGATCGGTACACCACCAGTACTCCGGCAGCGTCTCACCCTTCCAGGCGAAGACCGGCACGCCCTTCGGCTCCTCGACGGTTCCGTACCGGCCGACCGCCACCGCGGCGGCGGCGTGATCCTGGGTGGAGAAGATGTTGCACGAGCACCAACGGACGTCGGCGCCGAGGTCGACGAGGGTTTCGATGAGGACAGCGGTCTGCACGGTCATGTGCAGCGACCCGGAGATCCGGGCGCCGGCCAGCGGGCGCACCTCGGAGTACTCACGGCGCAGCGCCATCAGGCCGGGCATCTCGTGCTCGGCGAGGGTGATCTCCTTGCGGCCGAATTCGGCCAGACCCAGATCGGCGACCTTGAAGTCGAGATCGCCGGCGCGATCGACGGTCAGGTCGGTGGCGGGCTTGGTCGCGACGGACACGGTTGATGCGAGACAATGGTGCTCCTCTGAGGGCATGACGGGACCGCGGTGTTGCGGTCACGAGGGCCGGACTCGGGTACCACCCTGCACCGGACGCCCCAATTTCAATGTCACGGTGTCAATGTCACAGTGCCATTTCACAGCGGGGCGTGCATGTCACCGCTCAGGATACCGGGCGGATCTCCGATCGCAGAGTCACACTCGCGCAATACCCCAACGAACAGCTGCGCACGCCGATGCCGGAGCTCAATCGTCGTACCGGGTGTGTTCGGGCCGGGTGGTGTACATGCCGAACGCCAGGCCGAGCAGTCCGCCGATCAGCACCAGCAGGACCAGGTTGCTCAGCACCACACCCACGGCCAGCCCGGCGAAGGCACCGGTGCAGGTCCAGATGGCGACCGCGGGGGCCCGGGGTTCCTTCGCGTCGGGTGCTTTTCTCACCCGGTCACCGTAGCGGCCCATCACCGGCGGGTCCGGCCTTCTTCGCAGAAGGTCGAAAGGGCACGATGCTCCAATGAGCAACGCAGAAGGTGGCGGCCACCAGACACCCGCCGTCCCGGACGGGCAGTCGCCGGCGGTCAGGATCGGCGCGGCGGCGCTGCGGCGCCAGGGGAACTATGCGGCCGCCGTGTACGGCTCGGTGCTGGCGGCATCGGTGGTGGTGAGCTCCGGCGACCTGCGGACGCCCGGGGTGCTGGCTGTCCTGTTGGTGGTCAGCGGCATGGTGTTCTGGATCGCGCACGTCTACGCGGCCACCGTGGCCGGGGTGCATGGCGGCTGGCACTACGGCGCGATCGCGTCCGGGATGCGCAAGGAGTGGCCGGTCGCCTTCGCGTCGATCCCACCGGCCCTCGCCGCCCTGCTCTGTGGCGCCCTCCCCAACGTCTCGGTCAACGACGGCGCCTGGGCCGCACTCATCGTTGCCATCGTAGAGCTGCAACTGTGGGGGTTCGCTGCCATCCGCAATTCGAATCTCACCGGCCAGGCGCTGACCAGGACCATGCTGCTGAACATCTTCATGGGCCTGGTCATCGTGGCGCTCAAGGTCGGCGTCGCGCACTGACCGTCCGGGAGAGTCAGCCCTGCGGCCGCTGCTCCGGCTTGCGGGCGGCCGGCGAGACGATGCCCGCGATCGCCACCAGCACCAGGACCAGCAACAGCGCGTTCAAGAGGCCGAAGTGCTCGCCGACGAACCCGAGCAACGGCGGGCCCACCAGGAAAGCCAGGTAGCCGATGGTTGCCACCGCGCTGACCCGGGCCGCAGCGTTCACCGGGTCGTCGGCGGCCGCCGACATGCCGACCGGGAAGCCGAGCGCGGACCCGAGGCCCCACGCGACCACCCCGACAGCGGCGAGCCAGGCGGTCGGCGCAAAGATCACCACAACGAGCCCGACAGCCGCCAGCACCGCCGATACACGCAGCACCGGAACCCGGCCGAAGCGGTCCAACAGGTAGACACCGCCCACCCTGCCCACCGTCATGGCGGTCACGAACAGTCCGAAGACCAGTGCCCCGGTGGCGTTGTCGACCCCGTGCCCGTCGACCATCGCCAGCGCGAGCCAGTCGTTGGCCGATCCCTCGGCGAAGGCCATCCCCAGCACGATGAGGCCGATCAGCAGGGTCCGCCGGTCCCGCCAGATTGCGAGCCGGGACCGCCAGCCACTGCTCCCCTGGCTGGTCGCCTTCTCGCTCGCGGCCTGCTCGGCTGCGGCAACGGCCGGATCAGGCTGCAGGTAGCGGACGGCGACGACGGCCCCCGCGAGGATGACGGCCGCGATGATCGAAAGGTGCGCAACGATCGACAACCCGGCGAGTTCGGCGGCCGCCCCGAGCGCGGCGCCGACGATGGTGCCGCCACTGAACAGCGCATGGAACAGCGGCATCACCGTGCGTCCCAGCGCGCGCTCGTTGGCCGCGCCCTCGACGTTCATCGACACGTCGCAGGTGCCGTTGCCCAGTCCGAACAGGGCCAACCCGATGACGACGACCGTGAAGCTGGCCATCGTCGCGCCGATACCGGTGATCACCAGGCCGAGACCGACCGCGATCAGCGAGAGTCTGATGGTGGCGGCAGAACCGATGCGGGCCAGTAGATGACTCGACGAGGTGAGCCCCACGATGGACCCGAGCGCCAGCCCGAAGACGATCATGCCCATCTGGAAGGTGCTGGCGCCGAGAACATCCCTGATCGACGGGGTGCGGGCAACCCAGCTCGCCAGGGAGATGCCGGACAAGGCGAAGATCAGGAAGACGGCGTTGCGCCAGGCCACCACCTGCGATCGGGTGAGCTCGACGGCCCCCGTGTCGGAGCGTGCCGGGGCAATCTTGGACAAAGTCGGTCCTCACGGTCGATGATGGTCGAATCGTTTCGAGTCGAATCGTTTCGACGATATGCGTCATCGGACCGCCCCGTCAAGACAGCCGTCGGTTGACCTACGCCACCCCAACTCCGATCAAGGGCCGCCGACCAAAGACCGATCAACAGCCACCCGTCGACCTCCGAAGACACTGGCGCAGCCGGGCCAACCCCATCGGGCCAGAAAGGGGACCCGACTGCCGGAACATATCCTCGCCTTCGCGTAACGACATATCCCGCTGATGAAGTCCACCCTCACGGCCGATGGCCGGTCACTCCCCTCGCCCGCCACACTGGTTGAGCGAGCAACCGCCTGTTCGGGGCTCGCTGCTTTCCGGGGTGGGGTCTATTCCGAGCACGACGACGGATAGGCGGAAGTCAATGGGGACCAACCGAATTCGACGGGATGTCGCGGCAGAACTGCGCCGAGGCGGCCTGAAACCCGTCCGCACCGAGAAACGCGACGGCGTGCGGGTCATCCCGGGTCTCGGCGACACGGCCTGCGTCGTGACAGCGTACTTCCACTACGGCGACACCCCCGAGGCCATGGGCATGGAGGCCAGGGACTGTGCCGAATTGTCGGCGACCGCGGAGATGATCCTCACCGCCGCCGGCTACAGCGTCCGCAGGACCAGCATCTCGACGTTCGGTATCGCTGCGCCGTCAGCACAACGAGCCGGTCTCGAATCGTTTCGACTAACCTGAATGCATGCCTATCGACACCCAACGGCACTCCAACGGCGGTTCCGTGGAGCCGGCCGCTGAGGCCGCCGCCGCAGGCTCGTCGCAGTCGGGCGGCAAGCGCACCACGCTTGCGCAGGTGGCGGCCCTCGCGGGGGTCTCCGTCTCGACGGCGTCGCTCGCATTCAGTGGGGCGGGCCCGGTGTCGGAGGCCACCCGGCAGCGGGTGCTGATCGCGGCCGAACGGCTGCACTATGCAGGTCCGGATCCGCGGGGACGCTCCCTGCGGCAGGGCCGCTCGGGCATCATCGGCGTCGTCATGGAGGAGCGCGTTCTGGCGGCGTTCCGTGACCCGATCCGGATAGCGATGCTGGACGGCATCGCCCAGGCCACCACCGCGGACGGTCGGGGTCTGTTGCTGCTGACCGACGTCGGGGAGAGTGCGACGACCCTGGAGACGGCCTCGATGGACGGGGTGGTGTTGCTGAGTTGCAGCACCCACGTCGCCCGGTCGATCGATGTGCTGCGTCGACGCGGCACGCCCACGGTCGCACTGGGCGGTCCGGAGTTTCCCGGAGTCCTGACGATCACCTTGGACGATGAGCGGGCCAGCACCGTCATCGCCCGCCACCTGGCCGACCTCGGACACCGCGACGTGGCGATTGTCGCACTGCCGCTGGACGGCGTCGTCGACCAAACTTCCAGCGAGTCGCACGCCCAGCGCGGCCCACTGGACGCGGAACGCGAGCGGGCCGCCACCGTGCAGGTCACGCTGGACCGGCTTCGCGGCGTCCGCTCCGTCTTCCCGGACAGTCAGGGCGTGGTCAGCGCCGGCAGCTTCGTCGACGAGGGGATGATCGCCGGGCACGCACTTCTCGACGATCCCGATCACCGGCCCACGGCGATCATTGCGCAATCCGACCTGCTGGCCGCGGGAGTCATCAAGGCAGCCGGCGAACTCGGCCTGGAAGTACCGCGCGATGTCAGCGTGGTCGGTTACGACGGCATCGCGCTGGACCGGATCATCCCGCACGACCTGACCACGATGTCGCAGCCGGCCGCCGAACAGGGCAGGGCGGCGGGACAGGCGGTGCTGGACCTGCTCGACGGCGGCCACCCTGACCCGGTCCGGTTCGCCAGCACCTTCCATCGCGGCGCGACGACGGGGCCGCCAGCGAGCCGTTGACGGCCGCCGGGGCTGGGACTCACCCCAGCGCGGCCCGCACCTCGTCGACCACCCGCTGGGCGGCCTCCCGCAGCCCGGCCACCGACGGCCCGGCGCCCAGCACCTCCCGGCTGGTGGTCGGCAGCAGCGCCCCGTGCGCATCGGCGAACACCAGCTTGAGGTCGGCTGCCGTCGCGCCCTGCGCGCCCAGACCCGGGGCCAGCAGCGGGCCGTTGACGTTCGACAGGTCCACCCCGGTCTTGCCGATGGTCGCGCCGACCACCAGCCCGATGGAGCCGATCGGGTAATCCCCCGCGTTCACCGCACCGACCTGATCGATGATCGACTGGGCAACGGTTTTGTCGCCGTCCTCGTGGCGTGGCGTGCTGCACCTGCCGTCCCTCAGGGTTCGAGGTCAGGGCAAGCACGAACAGCCCGCGTCCCTCTGCCAGCGCGACGTCGAGGGCCGGTGTCAGCGACCCGAAGCCCAGGTAGGGCGACACCGTCAGCGCATCGGCGGCCAACGGCGACGTGCCGGTCAGGTACGCGGCCGCGTAGGCCGCCATCGTGGAGCCGATGTCACCGCGTTTGGCGTCGAGCAGCACCAGGGCGCCGGCGTCCCTGGTGGCAGCGAGCGCCTTCTCCAGAACGGCAACGCCGGCCGAACCGTACGACTCGAAGAACGCTGACTGTGGTTTGAGCACAGCGACTGTCGGTCCGAGCGCGTCGACGACCGTCATCGTGAACCGCTCGAGTCCGGCCACCGTTGCCGGCAGTCCCCAGGCCTGCAGCAGGCCGGGATGCGGATCGATACCGACACACAGCGGGCCCCGTTTGTCGATCGCGGCCACGAGTCGCGCGCCGAACGGCTCCATGATCGACAACGGGATCTCCCTCCGGTCGGGCGGTCACCCCCTGCGGGCGATCGCCTGGTTCAGTTCCGTCACCAGCGGCGGCCCGGAGTAGACGAATCCGGTGTAGATCTGCAGCAGGCTGGCCCCAGCATCCAGCATCCGCAGGCCATCCTGCGCGCTGGAAATGCCGCCGACCCCGATCACCGGCAGGTCGCAGTGCGACGTCACGAACCGCACCACCTCCTGCGCCCGTTCGGCGAGCGGGCGGCCGGACAGCCCGCCGGTCTCGGCGGCCAGGGCCAGCTCCCGCGCCGTGACGCCGGCCCGGCCGATGGTGGTGTTGGTGGCGATCACCCCGGCGATCCCCCGGTCGGCGCAGACCTCGAGCATCTCGCCGATGGCGCCGTCGGTGAGGTCCGGGGCGATCTTCACCAGCACCGGTACCGGCGTGGGCTGCTGGCGGCTCCAGGCCAGGCTGCCGGCCTCCGTCGTCAGCGCCGCCAGCAGTTCGTCCAGCGGCCCGCGGTCCTGCAGTTCGCGCAGCCCCGGGGTGTTCGGGCTGGACACGTTGACCGCGATGTAGTCGGCGTACCGGTAGACCGCCCGCAGCGAGGTCAGGTAGTCGCCGACGGCCGACTCGACCGGGGTGACCTTGGACTTGCCGAGCGAGATGCCCAGCGGCACGCCGATCGGTCCGATCCGTGCCAGGGTGGCGGCGAGCGCCGCGGCACCGGCGTTGTTGAAGCCCATCCGGTTGACGATGGACTCGGATTCGGTCAGCCGGAACAGGCGCGGGCGGCGGGTTGCCCTGCTGTGCGTGCGCGGTCACGGTGCCGACCTCGACGAAACCGAAACCCAGTGCGCGGCCACGCCTTCAGCGCGACGCCGTCCTTGTCCATCCCGGCGGCCAGGCCGACCGCGGACGGGAAGTCGACGCCGAACACCGTTCGCGGCGCCGGGTACGCGCGCCGGTGCAGCGCCGCAGCACCGCGACGCGCCGGCGCGAGCGGGACACCCGGGACAGCGCGCGCAGGGTGCGGTGATGCGCGGTCTCCGCGTCGCCCTTGCCGGCGCGGAACAGCACCGGCCGGGCCAGCCCGGTGCCCGGTCACGGCGCGCCGTCGGCGCGGTCACCCCGCCCATCCCCCGATCGCGTCGCACCGCGGCATCCTGCCTCCTGCTCCCGGCTCACCCGCAGCCGGGCCTGCAGCACCTGCAGCGGCGCCACCCCGACGTCGGATCTGGTCAGCGCCTCGATGCCCTGGATGGCCGCCGCCGCACCGGCCACCGTGGTGATGCACGGGATGTCGGCGGACACCGCGGCGGTGCGGATCTCGTAGCCGTCCACCCGCGGGCCGGACTGGCCGTACGGGGTGTTGATCACCAGGTCGATCTCGCCGGCCCGGATCAACTCCACCACGGTGCCCTCGCCGGTGCCCTCGCCCTCGAAGTACTTCGCGACCACCTCGACGTCCATCCCGTTGCGCTGCAACATCTCCGCGGTGCCCTCGGTGGCGACGATCCGGAACCCGAGGTCGGCCAGCCGCTTCACCGGGAAGACCATGGCCCGCTTGTCGGCGTTGGCGACCGAGACGAACACCGTGCCCTTGGTCGGCAGCGATCCGTAGGACGCGGTCTGCGACTTCGCGAACGCCGGCCCGAAGGCCGTGTCGATGCCCATCACCTCGCCGGTGGAGCGCATCTCCGGGCCCGAGCAGCGAGTCGACCCCGGTGCCGTCCGGGCGGCGGAACCGGTGGAACGGCAGCACGGCCTCCTTGACCGCGACCGGCGCCCCGGCCGGCAGCGAGCCGCCGTCACCGTCGGCCGGCAGCAATCCCTCGGCCCGCAGCTCGGCGATGGTGGCGCCGAGCATGATCCGGGCCGCCGCCATCGCCAGCGGCACCGCGGTCGCCTTGGACGAGAACGGCACCGTCCGGGACGCCCGCGGGTTGGCCTCCAGCACGTAGAGCGTCTCGTCCTTGAGCGCGTACTGCACGTTCAGCAGCCCGCGCACGCCGACGCCCAGCGCGATGGCCTCGGTGTGCGCCCGGACCTGCGCGATGTCGCTGCGGCCCAGCGTGATCGGCGGCAGCACGCAGGCCGAGTCGCCGGAGTGGATGCCGGCCTCCTCGATGTGCTCCATCACGCCGCCGAGGTAGACCTCGGTGCCGTCGCACAGCGCGTCGACGTCGATCTCGATCGCGTCGTCGAGGAACCGGTCGACCAGAACCGGGTGATCGTCGGTGATCTCGGTGGCCCGGTCGATGTAGTCGGCCAGCGACGGCTCGTCGTAGACGATCTCCATGCCGCGGCCGCCGAGCACGTAGGACGGCCGGACCAGCACCGGGTAGCCGATCCGGGCGGCCACCGCGCGGGCCTGCTCGAACGACGTCGCGGTGCCGAACGCCGGCGCCGGCAGCCCCGCGGCGGTCAGCAGGTCACCGAACCGGCCGCGGTCCTCGGCCAGGTCGATCGCGTCCGGCGAGGTGCCGAGGATCGGTCACGCCGGCATCGAGCAGTTCCTGCGCCAGCTTCAGCGGCGTCTGCCCGCCGAGGGTCGGGATCACCCCGGCCACCGTGCCCGACTGCTGCTCGGCGTGCAATGACTTCCAGCACGTCCTCGATGGTCAGCGGCTCGAAGTACAGCCGGTCGGAGGTGTCGTAGTCGGTGGACACCGTCTCCGGGTTGCAGTTGACCATCACGGTCTCGTACCCGGCGTCCCGCAGCGCGAGAGCGGCGTGCACGCAGGAGTAGTCGAACTCGATGCCCTGTCCGATCCGGTTCGGCCCGGAGCCCGAGGATGATCACCTTCGGCCGGTCGGTCTGCGGCGCGACCTCGGATTCGGCCGCCGGATCGGTCTCGTAGGCCGAGTAGTGGTAGGGCGTGCTCGCCGCGAACTCCGCCGCGCAGGTGTCCACCGTCTTGAAGACCGGCCGGATCGCCGTGCGCCCAGCGGAACTCCCGCACCGCCTTCTCCGAGCCGAAATCCGGCCGCAGCGCAGCGATCTGCAGGTCGGACAGGCCGTACCGCTTGGCCGTCCGGAGCAGGTCGGCGGTCAGCTCGGCGGCGTCGCCGCACCTCGTCGCCGATCGCCCGGATCAGGTCGATCTGGTCGAGGAACCACGGGTCGATGCCGGTCGCCTCGTGCACCTGCTCGACCGTGGCGCCCCAGCCCAGCGCCCGCTCGACGCCGTAGATCCGGCCGTCCAGCGGCACCTTCAGCTCGCTCGAGCAGCGCGTCCACGTCGCCGGTCGGCGACCTCCGGCCCGGTCCAGAAGCCCGGACAGCTTGGTCTCCATCGACCGCATCGCCTTGCCCAGCGCCTCGGCGAACGACCGGCCGATGGACATCGCCTCGCCGACCGACTTCATCGTGGTGGTCAGCGTCGGGTCGGCGCCGGGGAACTTCTCGAACGCGAACCGCGGGATCTTCACCACCACGTAGTCCAGCGACGGCTCGAACGCCGCCGGGGTGGCCTTGGTGATGTCGTTGGCGATCTCGTCGAGGGTGTAGCCGATGGCGAGCTTGGCGGCGATCTTGGCGATCGGGAAACCGGTCGCCTTGGACGCCAGCGCGCTGGACCGGGACACCCGCGGATTCATCTCGATGACGATGATCCGGCCGTTCGCCGGGTTGATCGCGAACTGGATGTTGCAGCCGCCGGTGGCGACGCCGACCTCCCGCAGGATCGCCAGGCCCGAGGTCGCGCATCCGCTGGTACTCGCGGTCGGTCAGCGTCATCGCCGGCGCGACGGTGATCGAGTCGCCGGTGTGCACGCCCATCGGGTCGAGGTTCTCGATGGAGCAGACGACGACGGCGTTGTCGTTGCCGTCCCGCATCAGCTCGAGCTCGTACTCCTTCCAGCCCAGCACACTCTCCTCGATCAGCACCGAGGCATGCATGTACCGGGACGTAGCGAGTCGCGGACTTGCGGTCCGTCGTCCGGCCGGCCCGAAGGACGCCTGCGACGCGGCCAGCCCGCGGCCGGCGATCCGCTCGAGATCGTCGAGGGTGTAGGCCATCCCGGAGCCGAGGCCGCCCATCGTGAACGACGGCCGGACCACCACCGGCAGGCCGAGATCGGCGACCGCGGCGCGCACCTCGGCCATCGTGTGGCAGACCGCCGACCGCGGCACGTCCCCGCCGACGGAGCGGACCACGTCCTTGAAGATCTGCCGGTCCTCGCCGCGGTTGATGGCCGGGATGTCGGCGCCGATCAGCTCGACCCCGTACTTCTCCAGCACCCCGCGCTCGTCCAGCGCGATCGCGGTGTTCAGCGCGGTCTGGCCGCCGAGGGTGGCCAGCACCGCGTCGACCGGGAAGCCCCTGGCGCAGCTGGTCGGCCAGCACCTTCTCGACGAACTCGGCGTTGATCGGCTCGATGTAGGTGGCGTCCGCGAACTCGGGGTCGGTCATGATCGTCGCCGGGTTGGAGTTGATCAGCGAGACCCGGATGCCCTCGCTCGCGCAGCACCCGGCAGGCCTGGGTTCCGGAGTAGTCGAACTCGCAGGCCTGGCCGATGACGATCGGGCCGGAGCCGATCACCAGGACGTGCGAGATGTCGGTGCGGCGGGGCATCAGGCGGTCACTTTCCGGGTCGGGTCGGCGAACTCTGCGCGGGACGCGTCCGGTGTCTTCCACCATCAGGTCGACGAAGCGGTCGAACAGGTAGCCGGCGTCGTGCGGGCCGGCCGCCGCCTCCGGGTGGAACTGCACCGAGAACGCCAGCCGGTCAAGGCATTCCAGGCCCTCGACCACCCCGTCGTTCAGGCAGCTGAAGGCGACCTGCACCCGGCCGAACTCGGTGTCGGTGACCCCGTCCAGCGGCGCGTCCACCGCGAAACCGTGGTTGTGCGAGGTGACCAGCACCCGCCCGGTGCCGTGGTCGCGGACCGGCTGGTTGATCCCGCGGTGCCCGAACTTCAGCTTGTAGGTGCCGAAACCCAATGCCCGGCCGAGGATCTGGTTGCCGAAGCAGATGCCGAACAGCGGGATCCGGCCGGTCAGCACGGCCCTGGTCAGCTCCACGATGGCATCCGCGGTCGCCGGGTCGCCCGGCCCGTTGGACAGGAAGACCCCGTCGACGCCCAGCGCGCGGATCTGCTCGATGGTCGTCGTCGCCGGCAGCACGTGGGTCCGGATGCCGCGCGCGGCGAGCATCCGCGGCGTGTTCGCCTTGATGCCGAGGTCGATCGCGGCGACCGAGAAGATCTCCTCGCCGTCCGCCGGCACGGTGTAACCGCCGGCGGTGGTGACGTCGCCGGTCAGGTCGGCACCGGCCATCGACGGCTGCGCCGCGCGACCTGGGCGACGCAGTCGTCCTGCGACCCCGGCTGCGACAGCGCGTCGCCGCTGAAGATCCCGCAGCGCATCGCGCCGGCGGTCCGCAGGTGCCGGGTCAGCGCGCGGGTGTCGACACCCGAGATCCCGACCACCCCTGACGTTCCATCTCCGCCGGCAGCGGTGGTGGTGGCCGGTAGTTCGACGGCCGCGGCGCCAGGTCGCGGATGACGAAGCCGGCCACCCAGATCTCCGGCGACTCGTTGTCCGACGGGTTGTCCGGCCCGTGCCCGGAGCCCGGTCCCGTCGCCCGCGACCCAGCCGGTGTTGCCGATCTGCGGCGCGGTGGCCACCACCACCTGCCGGCGGTACGACGGGTCGGTCAGCGTCTCCTGGTAGCCGGTCATCCCGGTGGTGAACACGGCCTCGCCGAACGCGCTGCCGGTGGCGCCGAAGCCCTCGCCGGCGTAGGTCCGGCCGTCCTCCAGGACCAGCAGGGCAGGAGCCGCTGCGGCGTGCCGGTCATCGTGGTGCTCCGTTCGTCGGGGAATCGGTGTCCTTCTCGGGCATGGAAATCGACGGCGATCGGGCGGCGAATCGCGGATTGGCGGGGATGATGCCGATGGCGGCGTCGATGAAGTCGTCCTGAGCGTCGCGGTCGTCGGCCCGGAAGCCGCTGTCCAGCAGCGTGCCGCCGAGATCGCCAGCGGACGATCAGGATGCCGTCCGGCTGGCCCATCACCTTGCCGGCGATGCCGGGCGCGGTCGTCACCGCGGCGAGATCGGCGACGGGAACGAAGATGTCGCTCTCGCCCTCGCGTTCGATGCAGATGCCCTCGGCGGACAGCCTGGCCGCGCCGGCAGCCCGCCGACCGAGGCCGTGCGCGACGATCCGGTCCTGCCAGGTGCCCGCGGTGGTCGTGGAGACGTACAGCCCGGTCAGCGGGGTCGACCAGGTCCGGCCCGAGATCGTCCGGGGTCGGCGGCAGCTCGGCGAGTGCCGACTGCCGGGCCGCACCGGTGCCGCCAGCCGGCCCAGCAGCCCGTACGCCGGCCAGCACGCAGACCGCGACCAGCGCGAGCACCAGCAGTGCGCGTTCCATGCTCGACTCCCTCAGCGTCCGGCCGGTACGCCGGCGGACGCCGTGCACCGCCCGCGCAGGTAGGTGGCGACCACCCGGCCGGGCAGCTCCATGCCCTCGAACGGGCGTGTTGTCCGAGAGCGACGCCAGCGACGTCCCGGTCGACCGTCCACACGCGCCGCGGGTCGATCAGCACCAGGTTGGCCGGTTCACCGGCGGCGATCGGCCGGCCCTGATCGGTCAGCCCGCCGATCCGCGCCGGCGCCTCCGACATCACCCTGGCCACCCCGCGCCAGTCCAGCAGCCCGGGCCGCACCATGGTCTGCGATCACCACCGACAGCGCCGTCTGCAGGCCGAGCATCCCGGGACTGGCGTTGTCCCACTCGGTTTCCTTGTCCTGGCTGGCGTGCGGGGCGTGGTCGGTGGCGACGATGTCGATCACCCCGTCGGCCAGCGCCTGCCGCAGCGCATCGATGTCGGCCGCGGTCCGCAGCGGCGGGTTGACCTTGAACACCGGGTCGTAGCCGACCGCCCGCTCGTCGGTCAGCAGCAGGTGGTGCGGGGTCACCTCGGCGGTCACCGCGGTGCCGCGCTGCTTCGCCGCCGCGACCACCTCGACCGATCCCGCGGTGGACAGGTGGCAGACGTGCAGCCGGGAGCCGACATGATCGGTGAGCAGGCAGTCCCGGGCGATGATCGCCTCCTCGGCGACCGCCGGCCAGCCGGTCAGCCCGAGCCGCGCGGACACCTCGCCCTCGTGCATCTGCGCGCCCTGGGTCAGCCGCGGCTCCTGCGCATGCTGGGCGATCACCCCGTCGAAGGCCTTGACGTACTCCAGCGCCCGGCGCATCAGCAGCGCGTCGGAGACGCAGTCGCCGTCGTCGGAGAACACCCGCACCCGGGCGGCGGAGGTGGCCATCGCGGCGAGCTCGGCGAGCCGCTCGCCCTTCCGGCCGACGGTGACCGCGCCGATCGGGTGCACGTCCACCAGGCCGACGTCCCGGCCGAGCCGGTAGACCTGCTCGACGACACCGGCGGTGTCCGCGGTCGGGTCGGTGTTGGGCATCGCGAACACCGCGGTGTACCCGCCGAGCGCGGCGGCGGCGGACCCGGAGGCCACCGTCTCGGCGTCCTCCCGGCCGGGCTCGCGCAGATGGGTGTGCAGGTCCACCAGCCCCGGCAGGACGACAAGCCCTGCGGCGTCGACGATCTCGGCGTCCGCCGCGCGCGGGTCCGCGGTCGCCGCCGGTCCGGTGGCGGCGATCACACCGTCGGCCAGCAGCAGGTCGACCGGCTCCTCGCCGTACGGGGCGGCGCCGCTAATCAGTACAGCGCCGCCACCGATCGAAATGTCCCTGATCGAAACGCCCACGATGCGTGCCTGATCGATGCGTCCCTGATCGATGCGTCCCTGATCGATGCGTCACGGGTCATGCCGATCCCCCACTCGTCTGGTGATTCGCAGCGCTGTCGCCCATCTCGCCGGACAGCAGCAGGTACAGCACGGCCATCCGGACCGTCACCCCGTTGGCGACCTGCTCGACGATCACCGATCCGGCACCGTCGGCGACCTCCGGGGTGATCTCCATCCCGCGGTTCATCGGACCCGGGTGCAGCACGATGCCGTGCGGCGCGATCAGTTCCCGGCGTCGCTGGTCCAGACCGTAGGAGCGGCTGTATTCGCGGGCGGTCGGGAAGAAGGCGCCGCTCATCCGTTCCCGCTGCACGCGGAGCATCATCACGGCGTCGGCACCGACCAGCGAGGCGTCGAGGTCGTAGGAGACCTCGGCGGGCCACGACGTGACACCCAACGGCAGCAGCGTGGGCGGCGCGACCAGCGTCACCTGTGCGCCCAGGGTCGACAGCAGCAGCACGTTGGACCTGGCGACCCGGGAATGCAGCACGTCGCCGACCACCACGATCCGCCGCCCGGCGAGCGCGCCGAGGTGCCGGCGCAGGGTGAACGCGTCGAGCAGGGCCTGCGTCGGGTGCTCGTGCGTGCCGTCCCCGGCGTTGATCACGTGCCCGTCGACCCAGCCCGAGAGCTGTTGCGGCGCACCGGATGACGAGTGCCGGCAGACCACCGCGTCGGCGCCCATCGCCTGCAGGGTCCACGCGGTGTCCTTGAGCGACTCGCCCTTGGAGACCGACGACCCCTTGGCGGAGAAGGTGATGACGTCCGCCGACAGCCGCTTGGCCGCCAGCTCGAAGGAGATCCGGGTGCGGGTGGAATCCTCGAAGAACAGGTTGACCACGGTCCGGCCCCGCAGGGTAGGCAGCTTGCGCACCTCACGGCCGGCGATCGCCTGCTCGATCCGCGCGGCGGTGGACAGCACGTGCTCGGCCGTTGCCCGGTTGAGGTCGCCGGCCGACAACAGGTGCCGTGGCAGCGCGACGGACCCGGCCGGGACCGCCGAAGGCCGGGTCGGCGTCGGTACGGTCCGCATCGATGCCGGCTGTTTCGTTGTTCCGCACGCCGGTCGTCATGACTCCCCCTGATGGACAGCAGCAGGCCCGCGGGCGACGCTCGACGCTGTCGGTCCCGTCGATCTCCGCGAGCCGGACGGCGACGTCGTCACCGAAGGCCGTCGGGATGTTCTTGCCGACGTAGTCGGCGCGGATCGGCAACTGCCGATGCCCGCGGTCGACCAGCACGGCGAGCTGCACGACGGCGGGGCGACCGTGATCGCGCAGCGCATCGAGCGCCGCCCGGATGGTCCGGCCCGAGTAGAGGACGTCGTCGACCAGGACCACGATCGCGTCGTCGATGCCGCCGTCGGGCAGCCTGGTCTCCTCCAGCGCCCGCGGCGGGTGCAGCCGCAGGTCGTCCCGGTAGAGGGTGATGTCCAGGGAGCCGACGGCGGTCGGGCGACCGGAGAAGGCCGTCAGCCGCTCGGCGAGCCGCCGGGCCAGGTAGACCCCGCGGGTGGGGATGCCGAGCAGGACGACGGGGCGGTCACCGTTGCGTTCGAGGATCTGGTGGGCGATCCGGTCGATCGTCCGGCCGATGTCGGCGGGATCTGGGAGGATCTCGGCTGCCGGGGGCCGTCGCGATCAGGCCGCCGTTCGTGCCGGCCTGAGCAGGGCGCGGTTGCACCACTCGAGACCTCCTTTCCCGCCTCACTGGACGGTCCTTAAAGGATGTCTGGCGCAGCGGCAGCCAGGCGTGGAGCGGGCCGGAGCCGATGCAACCGGAATGTTACCAACGACCGGCACGGGTCCCGGCCGGACCGGAAACGGGGGCCATGTGTGGTGCCCATCGGTTCGGCGGAACTTCACCCGGACGCGCCGTTCGGATGGTGGACCGACGGCGAGTCCGGTTGGCATGGGAGTACCGAGTTCGACTACTCTGCGTATACAACAGCAGTGTCGCTTCGCAAGTTGCCCCAAGGAGTCACGATGTCCCAGGACTATGCCCATGCATTGGGTGCGCGACTGCGCGCCATCAGGGCACAGCAGGGTCTGAGTCTGCACGGCGTCGAGGAGAAGTCCGAGGGCCGCTGGAAGGCCGTGGTCGTCGGCTCCTACGAACGCGGCGATCGAGCGGTGACGGTGGCGAAGCTCGCAGAACTTGCCGAGTTCTACGGCGTGCCGGTGGCAGAACTGCTGCCGGACGCCCGGGCCACCCGGCGCGGGTCGCCAGCCCGAAGCTGGTCATCGACCTGCAGCGGCTGGCTGAGCTGCCGACCCATCAGGCCGGTCCGCTGGCCCGCTACGCCGCTGCGATCCAGTCCCAACGCGGCGACTACAACGGCAAGATCCTGACGATCCGGTCCGAGGACCTTCGATCACTCGCCGTGATCTACGACATGAGCGCCGAGGACCTCACCGATCAGCTCATGCACTGGGGCGTCCTCCCCCAGGGCACGGAACTGGATTGATCCGGCCGAGTTGATCCGGCCGACTTGATCCGACGGGTCGCGGACATCACCCTTCGGGTGGCGGAACAGGACCGGCCTCGGCAAAAGTCGCCTCGAGGTCGGCGTGGTCGGCCGCCGCACCCAGTTCGACCAGGCACGCGCCCAACCAACGATACGTCCACTCCTGTGCCAACGGTCGGGTCTCACAGAACAGGATGGGCACCGTGGGAAACCGGGCCTGCGCCTCCGCGAGCGCTTCGGCAAGGGTCGCACCCGGTGCGTGTGGCAGCTTGAACAACCGGCTGTACCGGTCCTCCACGACGACCGCCGCCCGCGGCAGCGCGGTCAATTCCGCGAGCGCATAGGTCAGCCGTCCGGACAGCAGACTCGCCGAAAGATCTTCCAGGGTCTTGCGTTCCACGGCTGCCACCACATCGTCGTCGAGCAGAACCGCATAGTCCCCGGCAGCCAGACGCCGCCGCGTGGTGCTCGCCTGCTGGCCGGTGAATCGGTACGGGTACTTCTCCGCCGTGTCGACGACGATCTCGAGTACCTGGCCGTGCGCACGCGCCGTCGGGATACGAACGGCCGGCCGGGCCTGCTTGGCAGTACGCGGGGATTGCCAGAAGATCATCTCCCGGCCGCGGGCCATGGCGATGACGAATTGTGAACGGTTCTCACGCGCGCGGGTCAACACCAGGTCGATCGCCGGTCCCCTGCGGACACAGGACCGCACCGCGAGCCGCTCGACGATCTCCGCATCATCCGGCCAGCGCCGGCGCCCGGTGGCAGTACACCTTCTTCTCGCGTGGCCAGGTCTGCTTGGCCTTGACGACGATGCCCTGCGGACCCAGCGGTATCCGAACAAGGAAAGGGAGAGTGGAATCCGGTTCCGGATTCCGGGCGATCAGCAGGTCGTCCGGCATCCGAACAGGATGCCAGGCCCCGCCCTAGGCTCCGCGAAGCTGCGGGGTGATCACCACGAGTCTGACCCAGCACCCCGTTGACGAACTTGGGCGAGTCGTCGGTGGACAGCAGCTTCGCCGCGTCCACGGCCTCGTTCACCACGACGGCCGGTGGGACGTCGATCGAGTAGAGCAATTCGAAGACCGCGATCCGCAGGATCGCCCGGTCCACGGCAGGCATCCGGTCCAGGGTCCATCCCCTGGAATGCTCGGACAGCAGCCCGTCGATCCGGCTCCCGTGTTCGACAACGCCCCGCACGATGCCCTCGGCGTAGTCGCCCATCGGCGACCACGAGTGCAGCTCCGGTCCGGTCGGCCGTTCCATCCGCTCGGCGAGCACGACGAGCGGGTCCACCCCGCGGGCCTCGGCCGCAAAGAGCACGTCGAGCGCGCGTTTGCGGGACTTGCTACGGGCGGACAAGGGTGGCCGACTTTCTGCGGTGTCGAGGTTTCCGGGTGATCAGGAGTTGACCCGGCCCAGGTAGCGGCCGTCCCTGGTGTCGACCTTGATCTTGTCACCGGTGTTGAGGAACAGCGGAACGTTGATCTCCGCGCCGGTCTCCAGCGTCGCCGGCTTCGTGCCGCCGGTCGACCGATCGCCCTGCAGGCCGGGGTCGGTGTGCGAGACGAGCAGCTCGACGGACGCGGGCAGCTCGACGAAGAGCACGACACCGTTGTTCTGCGCGACCATGGCCTGCTGGTTCTCCAGCAGGAAGTTGGCCACATCGCCGACCGTGGCGGCCGGCACGGTGATCTGGTCGAAGGTGTCGCCGTCCATGAAGACGAAGTCGGCACCGTCCTTGTAGAGGAAGGTCATGTCGCGCTTGTCGACGGTCTCGGTGTCGACCTTGACGCCCGCGTTGAAGGTCTTGTCGACGACCTTGCCGGTCAGCACGTTCTTCAGGGTGGTCCGCACGAACGCGGGGCCCTTGCCCGGCTTGACGTGCTGGAACTCGGTGATCGTCCAGAGCTGGCCCTCGAGGTTGAGCACGAGGCCGTTCTTGAAGTCGCTGGTTGAAGCCATGAAGTATCGCTTGCCTTTCGCTGTCCGCCCGACGGGCTCAATCAAGCACGCAGAGTTCCTTGGAGGTCTGCGTGAGGACGTGGTAGCCGTCCGCGCGGATCACGCCGCTGTCTTCGATGCGAACACCGCCGCGCCCCGGCAGGTAGACCCCGGGCTCCACGGTGACGCACATGTCCGGAACCATGATACTGGGCGATTCGCGTGCCAAACTCGGCGCTTCGTGCATCTGCAGCCCGACCCCGTGTCCCAGACCGTGCGAGAACTGGGGCCCGAACCCGGCGTCGGTGATCAGATCACGGGCGGCCGCGTCGATCTGTGCCCCGGTCGCGCCGACCGTGCAGGCTGCCCGACCGGCGGCCTGCGCGTCGTGGACCAACCGGTAGATGTCCCGCTGCCAGTCCGCCGGCTGACCCAGCACGAAGGTCCGGGTCATGTCCGAGTGGTATCCGTCGACGCTGGCCCCGAAGTCGAGTTTGACGAAATCCCCCGCTGCCAGCGCAGACCCGGTCGGCCGGTGATGCGGCATCGCGCTGTTCGCGCCGGCGGCGACGATGGTCTCGAACGACGGGTCCTGGGCGCCCAGCTGACGCATCCGCTGGTCCAGGTCCAGACCCACCTCCCGCTCGGTCCGGCCCGGCCGGAGCCCGCCGGCCTCGATCAGCTCCTCGAGGGCGCGGTCGGCAACGGCGCAGGCCCTGCGCAGCGCGTCGATCTCGCCGTTGTCCTTGACCGCACGCAGGGTCTCCACCAGCTCGACGGTCGGTACCAATTCGATCTCGTCCTCTCCCCGACCGTCCAGGACTGCCGACAGCCGGCCATGGTCGGCGACGGTCACCGCGTTCGCCTCGAAACCGACGGCGCCGTCCGGCGCCTGCGCGATCAGGGCTGCATCGCAGGGCCGGGCGATCAGTCGCGGCAGGTCGGGCACTTCCTGCTCGGCCTGTGTGGTGTACCGGCCGTCCGTGCAGAACCGCGTCCTGGGATCACCGCCGCTGGTGCCGGCCTCCGCCGACCGCAGCCGGCCGGCGTCACCGTCCTCTTCGTCGGTGCCGACCACCAGCAACGCGGCGTTCGATCCGGTGAACCCGGTCAGGTAGCGGATGTTGATCAGGTCGGTGACCAGCAGGGCGTCGACCCCGTGGTGCACCATCCCGGCCCGCAGCAGGGCCCTGCGCAGGGCATGTGGGGATGTCCGTTCGCCGTTCACAGGTCGATCGTCCTCCCTCGCGAACGCTGCCCGGCCACCACCGAGTACGCCGCGGCGAGCAGCACGGGGTCGGGGCCGACCAGCCTACCGGGCCGTGCCAGGGCGTCCAGGATGACGAAACGCAATGTGCCGGAACGGGTCTTCTTGTCCGAGCCCATGATGGTGACCAGCTCGCCGAGCGCGTCCGGGTCGTACGTCGTCGGCAGCCCGAGGGTGTGCAGCACGGTCAGGTGACGGTCCGCGGTCGCGTCGTCGAGCCGGCCGGCGGCCCTGGCCAGTTCCGCGGCGAAGACCAGGCCCACCGAGACAGCGGCGCCGTGCCGCCACTTGTACCGCTCGCGCTTCTCGATGGCGTGGGCGAGGGTGTGCCCGTAGTTGAGGATCTCCCGCAGCTCGGCCTCGCGCAGGTCGGCGGCGACCACCTCGGCCTTGACGGCGACCGCCCGCCGGACCAGTTCGGCCAGCGCGGCACCGGCCGGGTCGACGGCGGCAGCGGAATCGGCCTCGATGAGGTCGAGGATCGCCGGGTCGGCGATGAAGCCGCACTTGACGACCTCCGCCATCCCCGCGACCAGCTCGTGCGGGGGCAGCGTCTCCAGGGTCGCCAGGTCGGCGATCACTGCGGTGGGTTCGTAAAAGGCACCGACCATGTTCTTCCCGGCGTCGGTGTTGATGCCGGTCTTGCCGCCGACGGCCGCGTCCACCATCCCGAGCAGCGTGGTCGGCACCTGGATGACGGCCACCCCACGCATCCAGGTCGCGGCGGCGAACCCGGCGACGTCGGTGACCGAACCGCCGCCGAGCCCGATGACCACGTCACGCCGGTCCAGCCCGATCTGGCCGAACACGTTCCAGCAGAACCCGAGCACCGTCAGGTTCTTGGCGTCCTCGGCGTCCGGCACCTGCAGCAGGTGCACGTCCAATCCGGAGTCCGCGATCGCCTCGCGGATCACCTCCGCCGTCGGGGTGAGTGTGGGCGGATGGATCAGCGCGACCCGGCCGGCACCGGTGGCCGTGGTCGCGGCGACCAGTTCGTCGAGCAGCCCGCGGCCGATCACCACGTCGTACGGCGCCGCGGAAGCAACCCGCACGGTCACCGGGTCAGCGCTCACGTCGGGGTCGGCGTCAGGGCAGCTCACGCCAACCCCAGCTTCTCGATGATCTCCCGGGCAACCTCGTCGACGGTCAGCGCATCGGTGTGTACCGAGATGGTCGCCACCTCCTCGTAGAGCGGCAGCCGGGCATCCAGCAGCGATTTGTACGTCGCCCGCGGGTTCACCCCGGTGAGCAACGGTCGGTTGGAGGCGAGCCCGGTGCGCTTGACGCCGGTCGGCATCGTCACCCGCAAGAACGCGACGGTCCGTCCGGCGAGCGCCCGCCGGGTCTCCTGGGCGAGGATGGCGCCGCCGCCGAGGGCGAGCACGCCCGTGTGCTCGGCCAGCGCATCGGCGACCGCTCGCCGCTCCATCTCCCGGAAGGCCGGCTCACCGTCGGTGTAGAAGATGTCCGGGATCGGCCGGCCGGCCCGCGCCTGGATGTCGGCGTCGGTGTCGCGCAGCTTCGTCCCGGTCAGCCTGGCCAGCGCCCGGCCGACCGATGACTTACCCGATCCAGGGGGTCCGACGAGCACCACGAGCGGACCTGTGGACGCTGTCGTCATCGGGTCGGCACGGGCGGCGCCGCCGCGAGCGGCATGGTGTCCGCGAGTGTCGCGAGGTAGGCGTGCACATTGCGGCGCACCTCGGGAACCGAGTCCCCGCCGAACTTCTCGGTCACCGCATCGGCGACGACCAGCGCCACCATCGCCTCGGCGACCACACCGGCGGCCGGCACCGCACACACGTCGCTGCGCTGGTGGATGGCGACGGCTTCCTCGCCGGTCGCCACGTCGAGCGTCGCCAGCGCGCGGGGCACGGTGGAGATGGGCTTCATCGCGGCGCGCACCCGCAGCACCTCGCCGTTGGTCATCCCGCCCTCGATGCCGCCCGCCCGGTTGGACCGCCGGGTGACGCCGGGGCGGCGCGGATCGATCTCGTCGTGCGCCTTCGACCCGCGGCGGCGGGCGGTCAGGAAACCGTCACCGATTTCCACGCCCTTGATCGCCTGAATGCCCATCAGCGCGGCGGCCAGCCTGGAGTCGAGCTTGCGGTCGCCGTGCACGAACGACCCGAGACCCGGCGGCAGGCCGTAGACCAGGACCTCGACCACGCCGCCCAGGGTGTCACCGTCCGCCTTCGCGGCCTCGATCTCGGTGATCATCGCGGTGGCCGAATCGGGGTGCAGGGCACGCACCGGCGAGGCGTCGATTGCGTCCCGATCAGCCGGGGTGGGCAGTGGCCCGTCGACGGCGTCGCCCTCTCCGATGGACACCACATGGGAGACCACCTCCGCACCGAGGACAGCCCGGAGGAACTGCTGCGCAACGGTTCCGAGCGCCACCCTGGCCGCGGTCTCGCGCGCGGAGGCCCGCTCCAGGACGGGGCGTGCGTCGTCGAAGCCGTACTTCTGCATTCCCGCCAGGTCGGCGTGGCCGGGCCGCGGCCGGGTCAGCGGCGCGTTCCGGGCCAGCGCCTTCAGGGCGTCTGCGGCGTCCTGATCGGCGGGCGGGTCGGGGGCCATGATCTGCTCCCACTTCGGCCATTCGGTGTTGCCGATCTCGACGGCGAACGGCCCGCCCATCGACACCCCGTGCCGGACTCCACCGATCAGCGTGACGCGGTCCTGCTCGAACTTCATCCGGGCACCGCGGCCGTAACCGAGCCGGCGGCGGGCGAGTTGGGTGGCGATATCGGACGAGGTCACCGGCACCCCGGCCGGCAGTCCTTCGAGGACGGCGACCAGGGCGGGACCATGAGATTCACCTGCGGTGAGCCAGCGCAACACGCGCGCCATCCTCCCATGTCGCGGCTGGGTGCCCGACTATCAGTGCGCGGCCTCCCAGGCTGCGTAGGCGTCGTGCACCACCCGGATCACGTCGTCGACGTCGTCGGTGACGTGTAACAGGTCCAGATCCGGCGCTGAGATGTTGCCGGCCTCTGCCACCGACGAGCGGATCCAATCCGCCAGCCCGCCCCAGTACTCCGACCCGAACAGCACGACCGGGAACTTCGTGACCTTCTTCGTCTGCACCAGGGTGAGCGCCTCGAACAATTCGTCGAGCGTGCCGAAGCCTCCCGGCAGGCAGACGTAGGCCTGCGAATACTTGACGAACATGGTCTTGCGGGCGAAGAAGTACCGGAAGTTGATGCCGAGGTCGACGTATTGGTTCAGGCCCTGCTCGAAGGGCAACTCGATGCCCAGCCCGACGGACATCCCGTCGGCGGCCTTGGCACCTTTGTTGGCGGCCTCCATGATCCCCGGCCCGCCGCCGGTGATCACCGCGAAACCCTCCTGCGCCAACGCGGCGCCGATCTCCTCCGCCTTGCCGTAGTACTTGCTTCCCGGCTTGGTCCGGGCCGACCCGAACACCGTCACCGCCCGCGGCAACCCGGCCAGCGCACCGAAGCCCTCGACGAATTCCGCCTGGATCCGCAGCACCCGCCACGGGTCGGTGTGCACCCAGTCGCTCGGCCCGCGCGAGTCGAGCAATCGCTGGTCGGTGGTGCTGCTGCTGGGGTCGCGCTGGTCCCCGCGCAGCCGCACCGGGCCGCGGAATCGCTCCGACACGTGTCCGTCCGCCTGCGGGATGTTCGGATCCTCGAATTCAGTCACAGCAGCAACAGTAATGACGCCCGGCGACCACGGGAGCCGCTGACCCGCCCCGTCGCGACGCGTTCATCAGCCGTTCACGGCGCGGCGTGCCCGCGGCCCGGCAAACCGGGCGTCAGACCAGGAAACCCCGCAACCGCTCGGTCATGTTCCGGATCTGTTCCCGCGAGACATGCTCTTCCCTGGTGTGCGCGAGCGAGGGATCACCCGGCCCGTAGTTGACTGCCGGGATCCCCAGGGCGGCGAACCGTGACACGTCCGTCCACCCGAACTTGGCCTTCGCCGTGCCCCCGGTGGCGGCGATGAACTCCGCGGCAGCCGGCGCCGACAGCCCCGGCAGTGCGCCGGCCGCGACGTCCAGCACCGTCATCTCCACGTCGGCGAACAACGTGGCCAGCACCTCGACGGCCTGCTGCGGGCTGCGGTCGGGGGCGAACCGGAAGTTGACCTTGATCGAGCACTCGTCGGGGATGACGTTGGACGCCACCCCGCCGGTGATGGACACGGCGTTGAGGCCCTCGTGGTACTCGCAGCCGTCGATGTCCACGATCCGCGCCTCGAAGGCCGCGAGCCTGTCCAGCACCCCCGCCATCTTGTGAATCGCGTTGTCCCCCAGCCATGATCGCGCCGAATGCGACCGCCGGCCGCGAACGGTGACCTGTACCGCGGCGGTGCCCTGGCAGCCCGCCTCGACCTGGCCGTTCGTGGGCTCACCGAGGATGGCGAGGTCGGCTGTCAGCCATTCCGGGTACTCGGCCTGGATCCTGGTCAGCCCGTTGCGTTCGTACTCGACTTCTTCGCAGTCGTAGAACACGAAGGTGAGGTCGCGCGCCGGTGCGGTCAGTGTGGCCGCCAGGTGCAGCAGCATCGCGTCGCCGGATTTCATGTCCGTGGTGCCGCAACCGTGCAGCGTGTCGCCGTCACGCCGGGACGGGACGTTGTCGGCGATCGGCACGGTGTCGATGTGCCCGGCCAGCATCACCCTGGTGGCCCGGCCCAGATCAGTGCGGGCCAGTACAGAGTTGCCCAGCCGCAGCACCTCCAGCGACGACACGTGTCGCAGGGCCGTCTCGATGGCGTCGGCGATCTCCAGCTCGGTCCCGGAAACCGACGGGATGTCGACGAGCGCGGCGGTGAGGTCGGCGGGGTCGGATTTCAGATCCAGGGCGTCAGGCACGAGGGGCACAGTACCGTCGGCTCCGTGCGCAGGTCGGTGAAGCTCAGCCTGGCCATCGTCGGCCTGGTGCTGGTGCTGGTCGCGGTGGGTGGCGTGCTGGTGTGGCGCTCGGGGCTGCTCTCCGGCCCGGAGTGCACGGTGCCCGGTGACCCTGCGGCGCCGACCGCTGCGCCGACCGTCGAGCCGACGGCGGTGCAGCTGCAGCATGCTTCCACGATCAACGCCGTCGGGCTGTCCAAGGGCATCTCGGAACGAGGGCGCATCATCGCCGTGGCGACCGCCTACCAGGAGTCGACGCTGCGCAACCTGCCGGACGGCGACCGGGACTCGGTCGGCCTGTTCCAGCAACGACCGTCGCAGGGCTGGGGCACGATCGCGCAGATCAGCGATCCGGTCTACGCCGCCCGCAAGTTCTACGAGGCGCTGGTGGAGGTCGACGGCTGGCAGGACCTCCCGCTGACCGAGGCGGCGCAGGCCGTGCAGTACTCCGGCTTCCCGAACGCCTACGCCAAGTGGGAACCGCAGGCCACCACCCTTGTCCGCGCACTGAGCGGCGCACTGCCCTTGGAGCTGACCTGCCACCCGCGGTCGGAGCAGCCCACGGCGTCCGGCCCCGATCGGCAGGCTGCCGCCGGCACGGAGGGAGCGCAGCCGCCGCTGGCGACGCTGCTGGCCGCGGCGAACGCCGAGTTCGGCAGGATCACCGTGGCGTCCATCTCGCCGGACGGGCTGACCGGCACCGCCGGCGTCGAGGGCACGGACCTCGAGCCTGCCGCCGCAGGCAGCGCGCTCGCCGCCTGGGCTGTCGCCCACAGCGCTGGCCTGCGGGTGAGCGCCGTCGCGGTGCAGGACAAGCGGTGGTCCGAAGGCGAGTGGTCGACCGGAGGCGGGCTCGCCGACCCGTCCGGGGCGGAGCTCACCGTCTCCCCGTGACGCCCGAGATGGTGACCGCGGCGGCGCGAATCCCGGGCACCCGTGGATGCCGGTGGAGCTGATCATCGAGATCGCGGGGCCCGACCCCGCCGGCCCGGAGTGCCGACGTCAGGAGATCCACCCCCTCGCCGGGCAGCAGCACCAGCAGGCAGTCGATCACCGTCCGGGCCAATGACGTGACGGCCAGCCCGGCCAGCTCGACCGACTCGCCGGGCAGCAGGGATCTGCTGTGCACGGTGAGCCGCACACCCGCCCGGGATTTCGCCGGTGGCTCCCGCGTGACGTGGACCGCTCGCGGCACATCGCCGGGCAGCGGCAGGCCGTGCAGCACCGCGGCCGACAGGTGACTGACAACGGACCCACCCGCCGGGTCGAGCCGGCCGGCCCGTCCCGCGAGCAGAGCATGAATCGCCGCCCGGTGCGCCGTCACCGGGTCCGCCGTCCCGAAGTCCGCACGGGCGTACACCCCCGGGCTCACCGCGACCAGATGCCCGGCGAACAGTGCGCAGCGCAGCCGGTACGCAGAGAAATCTGCGGTCAACAGCTGGGCCCGCGAGAACAGTTGCAGGCGGCCGTCTTCCGTGGGCGGTATCGGTCCTGCTGTGGTCATCGGCCGATGCTGCGCCCTTCGGCCGCCGATCGCGGGGCTGTCCACCGGCGACCCGGTGGAACCGGCGTGATGTCCACAACCGGACAGCGGGACTTGACCTGGGCACCGATAGGCTCCCGCCCCATGACAGCTGCGACCGCCGAGATCACCACCGACGGTGCCTACGGGACAGGCCTTGCCACGGTCACCGCCGATGGCACGGTGCTCGATGTCTGGTACCCGGCACCGGCCCTGCTGATGTCCGGGTCCGCGCCGGCTGAACAGCCGGAGCTCCGGTTGGCCGAACGCACCGACGACATTCGAGGCGTGCGCCGGCAGGTCGTGCAGACCCGCATCACCTCACTGGCGGACGCGCCCTCAGACACCGCCGACGCCTACCTCCGGCTGCACCTGCTGTCGGCCCGGCTGGTCAGGCCGCGGACGATCAACCTGGACGGCATCTTCGCCGTGCTGCCCAACAACGCCTGGACCTCGCTCGGGCCCGTGCCGCCCGATGACGTGGAACGGGTGCGCCTCGAGGCGGAGATCGCCGGCATCCGGCTGTCGGTCTTCGGGTATCGACAAGTTCCCGCCGATGACGGATTACGTCGTGCCCTCCGGGGTGCGCATCGCGAACGCCGACCGGGTACGGCTCGGTGCACATCTCGCCGAGGGCACCACAGTCATGCATGAGGGTTTCTGCAACTACAACGCCGGGACGGTCGGCACCTCGATGGTCGAGGGCCGCATCTCGCAGGGCGTCGTCATCGGTGACGGCAGCGACATCGGCGGCGGCGCATCGATCATGGGCACGCTGTCCGGCGGCGGGAAGGAGCAGGTGACGATCGGTGCCGGCTGCCTGCTCGGCGCGAACTCCGGCGTCGGTATCTCGCTCGGCGACGACTGTGTCGTCGAGGCCGGCCTTTACCTGACCGCCGGCACCAAACTCGTCCTGAAGGACGGCGACGACCGGGTCGTCCGGGCCAGGGAGCTGTCCGGATCTGCCGGCCTGCTGTACCGGCGCAACTCGCTCACCGGTGGCGTCGAGGCGGTGCCGCGGTCGGGATCGTGGGGCGGGCTGAACAGCACGCTGCATGCACAGTGAACGCGCCCACCTGAGCGTGTTCACTGCGTCGCAGCAGGTCACGGGCGTCCGTTTAGGGCGGGTCGAGAGATTCCGGCGAGCCTGTACGGGATACTCGTCGCGTGCCTCCGAGAACCCGCCGACGCGCCGGCCCCCGACCGGCGCCCGTCATATCCCAGGATCTGTACACCGAGAAGGCGCTGCACGAGCGTCCGGACAAGGTCGGCGGGAACAAGCTCAACGGCGGCAAGAAGCGCAAGAAGGCCGGTGCGACCAACGGGTCGGCCGAGACACTGACACCGAAGCTGCTCCCCGTTGCACTGCCGCCCACCGAACCGCCCGTCGGCGACCAGGACGGCAGCACCGCGGACTCGCTGTCGACGGACACACTGTCCGCTGACGGGCAGCCGCTGCTCGCCCCGCCGCGGCCGGCCCCGCGCCGCCCCGGTCTGATCCCCACCGACATCGCGGACACGATCGGACCGGTGATCGGCAAGGCGGTCGCCGACATCAAGGCGCACGAGGACGGCAGCCGGCGCGGCGGCGACATCGAGGACGTACACAAGATGCGCGTCGCGACCAGACGGGTCCGCGCGTACCTCAAGGCGGCCCGGCCGGCGTTGGACCGGACAGCCACCGACCGGATCCGCGGCGACGTCCGCGAGCTCGCCGGCACCCTCGGCGTCATCCGCGACCACGACGTGATGATCGACAGGCTGCACACAGAGGCCGGGAAGCTCGGCGACCCGGACACCGGCGCCCTGGAACACCTGGTGAACCGGCTGGAGACCGAGCGGATCCGCGGCCGCGACCAGCTGGTCAGCGAGCTCGACGACCCGTCCTACGGTGCGCTGCTGACCGAGCTGGAGGAGGCCGCCGCGCAACCGCCGGTCGCCGACCCATGGGCGGACCTGCGCGAACTGGCCGCGGACGAATGGTGGACGCTGGAGAAGGCGCACCGCAAACTGCACAAGAAGTTCGGCAAGAACCCACCGGACGACGAACTGCACGAGCTGCGGATCTACGGCAAGCGGGCCCGCTACGCCGCCGAGCTGCTCCACGAGAAGGGCGATATCGCAGCGTTTCTCGAGGCCCTGGCAGCGTTCCAGGAGGTGCTCGGCGACCACCAGGACGCCTGCGTGCTGGAGGACCGGCTGCGCGAACTCGTGGACGAATCCGGCGACCCACGCGCCGGGATCGCGGCCGGCCGGGTGATCGAGGGTTGCCACGAACGCCGGGTCGCGGCCAGGGCCGCGTACCCGGCCGCCTGGAAGACGCGCAGAGGCCGCCGGCCGGAAGGCCTTCCCCGGCTGACCGGACGGCGGCGGACGTCAGGTCGTCGCCCTCAACACATCCGGGCCGACCCTCGTTGAGATGTCATGAGGCAGCCGCATGAGCGGCACCGGCCCCGACTTCGAGGCCTACGTCGCGGTCAACGGCCGGGCTGGAGAAGTACGCCTACGTGCTGACCGGGCGATCCGGCGGCGGCGCAGGATCTGGTGCAGACCGCCCTGATGAAGGCCTTACCGGCGTTGGCGGCGGGTGTCCGGCGTCGAGCATCCCGACGCCTACGTTCGCCGGATCGTGACCAACTGCTTACCTGGACGACGCCGCCGGCGGTCGGTGCGGAGCGCGCCGACGGGCGGCTGCCGCGACACGCTGCGGACCGGCTCGCCCGGCCGCGGACGTTCGCGACCCCGCGGAGCGGGTCGTCAGCCGGGACGAGATCGTCCGCGCGTTGCATGCACTGTCGCCGCACCAGCGGGCCGTTCTGGTGCTGCGTCATTTCCTCGGCCTGGACGACGAGGCGATCGCCCGCGAGCTCGGCTGCGGCGAGACGACTGTGCGGTCCCACGCCTCCCGCGGGCTGCAGCGGATGCGGGACGTGCTGGGGGAGCCGGATGGCCCCGGCACCATGCCCAGCATCGCCGATCCGGGACCGACGGCGGCAAAGGCGATACTGACCCGCGAAGGAGGTCCCGATGACGGCGACTGGAGGAGTCACTGCCCGACGCCTGGACGCACTTGGACGGGACGCGCCGCACGACACCGATCTGGTTGGTCGGGTTCGAGCGGGCGCTCCGCCGCCGCCGGCTGCTGATCGCCGGCCCGGTCGCGGCGGTGCTCGCGGTCGCCGTCGTGGTCGGCGTGTGGTCTGGGCGGCCCGGGTCGGGCAGCCCAGCGCGACCGGTACGGACCACGCAGCCCGCCGTCCGCATGCCGGCCGCTAAAGACCGGCCCGCTTCCGGAATGGGCCCGGACCGGGTTCTCCGACCCGTCTGGCAACCCGTACACCATGGGCGCGGACGGCACCATCCTGGCGGTGGTCTTCGCCGCCCCGCTGCGCTCCCCCGCGACGCCGGATGCCGGCAACAAGATCCTCTGGGTGGCCAGGCAGACACCCGCTCCGGCGAGCTACTGAAGATCCGGGCCACGCTCGAGGGCAGCACCCGGCAGACCACGGTGGACCTGGCACCGCACCCGGACCGTCCGACGTCGAGATGCCCGCCCCGGGGTGCTGGCATCTGGACCTGAGCTGGGGCAGCCACCGGGACAGCGTCGACCTGCGCTGGGAGTAGGCGCACGGCGCGGAGCGCGGTGACGCCGCCTGCGTACGCTGACTCCTCGTCGCTCCACCGTCCCGAAGGCAGGTCGATGGATCCCTCGTACCGCATCGCGTCCCGTCCGCTCGCCGACGGGGCGGCCGTCGTCCGGGGTGAAGGTTCCGGTTCACCGTGCTCACCGACGGCCTGCTGCGGCTGGAGTACTCCGAGGACGGCGTGTTCGAGGACAGGGCGAGCGCCTTCGCGTTGTTCCGCGATCTGCCGGTGCCACGGTACAGGGTTGTCGACGGACCCGCAGCACCTGGAGATCGTCACCGACCGCGTCCACCTGATCTACGACCGCGGGCCGTTCACCACCAGCGGGCTGAGCATCCAGGTCCGCGGGCAATGTCAGCTCGTACCACAGCATCTGGCGATTCGGCGCCGATCCGGGCCGATCGGCAGCAGGTTGGGCGACACCAACCTGGGCGGCACCGCCCGCACGCTGGACAACGCCGACGGCGCCGTGCCGCTGGAGCCCGGGGTGGTCTCCCGTTGGGGTTACGCGGTGCTGGACGATTCCCGCACCCCGGTCCTGGACGACGACGGCTGGGTCGCCCCGCGGGACGGAACGCGCACCGACTGTATTCTTCGGCTACGGCCGGGATTACCGGGCGGCGATCGCGCGCGCTGTACGCGGTCTCCGGGCCGACCCCGGTGCTGCCCAGGTTCGCGCTCGGGAACTGGTGGAGCCGGCTACCACCCTTACACGGCCGAGCGAGTACCGCGGCGCTGATGGAGCGATTCGCCGCCGAGGGCATCCCGTTCTCCGTCGCGGTGCTCGACATGGACTGGCATCTCACCGATGTCGACCCGCGTCACGGCAGCGGCTGGACCGGCTACAGCTGGAACCGGGAGCTGTTCCCGGACCCGCGAGAGTTCCTCCCCTGGTTGCACGAGCACGGCCTGCGGGTGACGCTGAACGTGCATCCGGCGGACGGTGTCAGGGCGTTCGAGGACCTGTACCCGCAGATGGCGCGGGCTCTGGGCCGGGACCCGGAACTGGGTGATCCCGATCACCTTCGACGTCACCGATCCCGATTTCCTCGCTGCGTACTTCGACGTGTTGCACCGCACCCTGGAGCGCCAGGGGGTGGACTTCTGGTGGATCGACTGGCAGTCGGGGTCCCATTCGCGGATCGCCGGCATCGATCCGCTGTGGATGCTCAACCATTTCCACTTCATCGACAGCGCGCGGGACGGCAAGCGCCCCTTGACCTTTTCCCGGTACGCCGGTCCGGGCAGTCACCGCTACCCGGTGGGCTTTTCCGGCGACACGGTGGTCAGCTGGGCGAGCCTGGACTTCCAGCCGGAGTTCACCGCGACCGCGTCGAACATCGGTTACGGCTGGTGGAGTCACGACATCGGCGGCCACATGTTCGGCGGCAAGGATGACGAACTCGCGACCAGATGGGTTCAGCTGGGCGTGTTCTCGCCGATCCTGCGGCTGCATTCGAGCCTGAGCCCCTTCAACACCAAGGAGCCGTGGCGGTTCGGCGCACAGGCGCAGGCCGTGATGACGACCTACCTCCGGCTGCGTCACCGGCTGCTGCCCTACCTCCACACCATGAACCACCGCGCCGCGCGTGACGGCTTGCCACTGGTGCAGCCCCTTTACTGGTCATACCCCGACACCGCCGAGGCGTATCGACGTCCCGAACCAGTTCAGCTTCGGGACCGAACTGCTGGTCGCACCGATCACCACCCCGGCGGACCCGCACACGCTGCTCGGCGGTGTCAAGGCCTGGCTGCCCGAGGGCAGCTGGATCGACATCCTCGACGGCCTGGTGTACCGCGGCGGCCGGGAACTGATGCTGCACCGGGACCTGGCCGGCATCCCGGTGCTGGCCGGGGCCGGCGCGATCCTGCCGCTGGACGGCAGCAGCGTTCCGCGGAACGAACCCGACAACCCCGGTCGCGCTGGAGGTTCTCGTGGTGGTCGGAGCCGACGGCAGGTTCGAGCTGACCGAGGACGACGGCGCCGGATCCGGATTGGACCCGGCCGCCGTGGCGCGCACCCCGATCACCTTCGACCAGGCCACCGGCACCGTCACGCTCGGACCGGCATCGGGCGCGCTGCACTGCCTTCCGGCGTCCCGGGACTGGCGGATCAGCTTCCCCGGCCTGACGGACCGGGTGATGACCGTGATGGTGGACGGTGCCGCGGCCGACGTGACGGTCGGGATCGCGGACGGCCGGCCCGGTGCCGCCGTCGCGGGGGTTCCGGTCACCGCCACCCTGACGGTCTGCGTGGGGCCGGATCCGACCCTCGCAGCGAACGACGTGCCGGGCCGGTTGTTCACCATGCTGGACCGGGCGCAGATCGGGTTCGAACTCAAGCAGCGGATCCAGCTGATCGCCACCTCCGGACATCCACTGTCCGTTCGACTCTCGCACCTGCAGGCGCTTGGCCTTGACCGCCCGCTGGAGACGGCCGTGGGTGAGATCCTGCTGGCCAACACGCCGCTCGAGTGACCGACCGCGGCATACGGACCGGCCGCTCAGCGCCTCAGCGCCGGCCGGTCCACTTCTTCAGCCGGTCGGCGGCGGCGGATACCTGCTGATCGGCGGCCGTCAGCGCCACCCGGACAAAGTTCGCCCCGCCGTGTCCGTACACGGTTCCGGGGGCGACCAGGATGCCGCGATCGGCGAACCAGTCGACGGTGCCCATGTCGGATTCGCCGCGGCTGCACCACAGGTACAGACCGGCCTCGCCGGAGACCTGGAAGCCGGCGACATCCAGCGCATCCTGCAGGAGCTTTCGGCGGTGGCTGTACCGGCTGCGCTGCGCCAGCACATGCCCGTCGTCGGCCAGCGCCGCCCTGGCCGCCGCCTGCACCGGTGACGGCACCATCGCACCGAGGTGACGCCGCACCGCGATCAGCCGGCCGATCAACTCGGGGTCGCCGGAGACGAAGCCGGCGCGGTAGCCGGCCATGTTGGACCTCTTGGACAGCGAGTGCACGGCGAGCAGACCGCGGTGGTCGCCGCCGCTGACGTCGGGATGCAGGATCGAGACCGGCGCGGCGTCCCAGCCGAGGTCGATGTAGCACTCGTCGGACGCCACGATGACATTCCTCGACCGCGCCCAGGTGACCACCTTGATCAGGTGTTCGACGCCGAGAACCCGGCCCGTCGGATTGGACGGCGAGTTGATCCAGAGCAGCGACACCCGTTCGGGACCGAGTGCGGTCAACGAGTCCGCCCTGATCGCCCTGGCGCCGGCCATGATCGCCCCGACCTCATAGGTCGGATAGGCGAGCTCCGGCACGACGACGACGTCGCCGGCGCACAGCCCCAGCTGGGTCGGCAGGGAGGCCACCAGCTCCTTGGAGCCGATGGTGGGCAGCACATTGGCCGGGTCGAGGTCCGGAACGCCATGTGCGCGCTGGAGCCACTCGCTGTACGCCCGCCGGACCGCGGGTGTGCCGTGCACCGTGGGGTAGCCCGGCGACTCGGATGCGTCGCCCAGTGCGGTCCGCACCGGCAACGGCACCCGGTCGACGGGAGTCCCGATCGACAGGTCGACCAGCCCGTCGGGGTGCGCCGCGGCCTTCGCCTTGGCGGAGGTCAGCCTGTCCCACGGGAACTGCGGCAGCCGGGTCACCGGCGCGACATTCGCCCGGCCACCCTCCGCGCGTTGGTCCCCCACGGGGTTCAGCTCTCCTCCCCCATCGGGGGCAGAGCGGCCACCAGCGGATCGTCCCGCTGGATCTTGCCCACCTTCGAGGCCCCGCCGGGCGAGCCGAGCTCGTCGAAGAAGTCCACGTTGGCCCGGGTGTAGTCGGCCCATTCCGCCGGCACATCGTCCTCGTAGAAGATGGCCTCCACCGGGCAGACCGGTTCGCAGGCCCCGCAGTCGACGCATTCATCCGGGTGGATGTACAGCATCCGGCCACCCTCGTAGATGCAGTCGACCGGACACTCCTCGACGCAGGCACGGTCGAGGACATCCACACAAGGCTCGGCGATCACATATGTCACGTCGGTTCTCCACGCTTGGTCGGCACGCCATGGTGGCGGCCGAGAGGCACGGTCAAGTATCCCCCGAGCCGACGGGTGCTCCGGCCCCGGGTCGGCCCGGCGCGGCACCCTCCTGCAGGGCCTGCCGGTCGGCCGCGATGCGCAGCTTGAGCCGTTCTCCCCAGATCAGGCCGATGGTTGCGGCAGCGGCGAGCGCGCCCAGGCCGAGCAGCACCATCACCCTCCACTGACCCTGGATGACGGTGAGCGGCACCCTCGGCAGCAGGGAGTTGTAGCTCAGCACGATCCACACCGACACCGCGAACCACACGGCGACCGGCGCGGCCGCGGCCGCCGGCGAGCCGGTCAGCCGGTAGCAGGCCCGCGGCGCCACGATCATCGCGGCGACACCCAGCAGGGCGCTGATCGGGACCGGCACCGATCCGATGTACAGCGGCAGAAAGGCCAGGCCGAGCAGCGCGACGAAGCCGGCCAGCAGGCTGATCAGCCCGACCAGCAACCAGTCGACGACCTTCACCCCAGCCCTCACCCGAGCCCCGCGAAGAGGTCGGTCGCCGGCTCACCGGCAGGCGGTGGCTGCCCCGCAACCAGGCGGAAGTACTCGGTGTCCTGCAACGGCTGCGCGATGCGGTTGGACAGCGCGAAACCGCCGGGGATCAACTCGACCTGGGTCGCATGCGCCGCGAGCGCGGCCTCCCTGGCCGCCGCCGAGCCCCCGACCGGCACCCCGAAGGCGACGGCTTCGTCGTCGACGAGGAACCCCGTGTCGGCTGCCTCCGCAGGCAGGTACCCGTCGGGCGGCCCCGCGACGGCCAACGCGTCGAACGCCGCGACGGTCGCCGTCCGCGGCCGAACCACGGCGAGCACCCTGCGCACCCGCCAGCCCGCGGTCGACACAGCGGCAAGCGAGACCTGATGCGCGGCAACGTGATCCGGATGGCCGTAGCCGCCGTCGGCGTCATAGGTGAGCAGCACATCGGGTCGGATCTCGTCGATCACCGCAGCGAGCAGGCCGACTGCGCGGTCGTGATCGGGGCCGCCCGCGGCCGCCCTGGCGAACGCCCGCGGGTGCCGGATCGACGGCGTTCCGGCCATCCCGGAATCGCGGAACGTCGCCGACACCGCCGAGGAACCGGTGGTCGACAATGCCCAGCGCCGCACACGCCGCGCGCAGTTCGGTGAGCCGGTAGCCGCCGAGCTGGTCGGCCTTCTCGGCGACCAGACCCTGCAGTTCGGCACCGATCACCTCGCCCTGCTCGCCCAGCGTCGCGGTCACCAGCGTCACCAGGTGGCCGCCGGCGACCGCCCCGCGAGCGTGCCGGCCATCGTCAGCGACTCGTCGTCGGGATGCGCGTGGACGGCGAGCAGGCGGCGGGGCACCAGCGCAGCGTAGGTCAGCACACCGCCCGTCTCCCGCTCAGACGCCGCCCAGGTTCGGGCCGGGGCCCTGGGTGGCCTGCGTCTCCTTCGCCTTCGTCCGCGCCTCCTGCTCGGTCATGTCTGCGAACACGCCGTCGCGCGCGTCCTGCTCGTCGAGCCCGACTCCGGCGGCCAGGATCGCGTCCCGTTCGATGCGCCGGCGCTGCTGCTCGTCCGGGTCGGGCACCGGCACGGCCGCGATCAGCCGCTTCGTGTAACCCTGCAGCGGGTCGTTGAGGATCTGGTCGCGGGTACCGAGCTCGACCAGGTGCCCGTGGTGCATGACGGCGATCCGCCTGGCCAGGATCTCGACGACGGCCAGGTCGTGCGAGATGAAGATGCAGGCGAAGCCCTTCTCCCGCTGCAGCTCCTGGAACAGCTCGAGAACCTTTGCCTGGACGGACACGTCGAGGGCGGAGGTGGGCTCGTCGGCGATCAGCAGCTTGGGCTCCAGGGCCAGCGCCCTGGCGATACCGACCCGTTGCCGCTGGCCGCCGGACAGCTCGTGCGGATAGCGGTTGCGCATCGATCGTGGCGAGCTGCACCCGGTCGAGCAGTTCCTCGACCCGCTTGCCGAGGGCGGCGCCCTTGGCCTCCCCGTGCAGCAGCAGCGGCTCGCCGATCGACTCGCCGATCGGCAACCTCGGGTTCAGCGAGGAGCCGGGATCCTGGAAGACGAAGCTGACGTCCTTGCGCAGGCCGCGCAGGTCCTTGGTGTTCACGCCGACCAGGCTGCAACCGACGACGCTGGCGGTGCCCTCGACGATCGGCAGCAGGCCCACCAGGGCCCGGCCGATCGTCGTCTTGCCGGACCCGGACTCGCCGACCAGGCCCATCACCTCGCCGCGCCCGATCTGCATCGTCAGGTGCCTCGACCGCTCGGAAGGCCGGCGTGCGACCGCGCTTGGGGTATTCGATGGCCGCGTCCACCAGGTCGACGATGGGTTCGACGCCGGGTTCGATGCCAGCCCGGTGCACATCCTTCCTGACCGCGGTGGAATCCGGTTCGTGCACCTGGACCTTCGATGCCGTCGGCGTCGGTGATCGAACCGAGGTGCGGTACCGCATTGAGCAGCTGGATCGTGTACGGGTCGCTGCGGCAGGTTGAAGACCTGATGCGGCGGTCCCCGACTCGACGATCTTGCCGTCCTTCATCACCAGGACGCGATCCGCCATGTCCGCGACGACGCCCATGTCGTGGGTGATCAGCACGATCGCGGCGTCGATCCGGTGCTTGAGATCGCGCATGAGCTTGAGGATCTCGGCCTGCACCGTGACGTCGAGCGCTGTGGTCGGCTCGTCCGCGATCAGCAGTTCGGGGTCACAGGCCAGCGACTGCGCGATCATCGCGCGCTGCCGCTGCCCACCGGAGAGCTGATGCGGGTAGGAATCGATACGCCGCTCCGGGTCGGGGATCTCGACCAGCTTCAGCAGCTCGATCGCCCGTACGCGCGCCGCCTTCGGTGACATCGCGCTGTGGCTGCGCAGCATCTCGCCGATCTGGAAGCCGATGGTGTACACCGGGTTCAGCGCCGTCATCGGCTCCTGGAAGATGACCGAGATCTCCCTGCCCGCGGATGGAGCGGAGTTCCCGGGCGTCGGCGCCGACCAGTTGGCGGCCACCGAGCTGGATCGAACCCTTGACGCTGCTGTTCTTCGGCAGCAGGCCGAGCAGCGACATGGCGGTGGTGGATTTGCCGGACCCGGACTCACCGACGATGGCGAGAACCTCGCCGCGGTTCAGGTCGAAGTTCCGCGCCGACGACGGCCGGGATACCAGGTGCCGTCGACCCAGAAGTCGATATCGAGGTCACGAACCGAGAGCACCGGGCTGTCGACGACGGTCGTCACGGCTGAACCACCTTCTCCTTGAATGCAACGATGTGCCGATGACGACCGTGTTCCGGCCGACGGCGAGCCGACTGCTGGCCGGCGGGATCTTCGTGATCTGCGTCGTGGTGCTGGTGGCGATGACGCAGGAGCAGGGCCTGTCCGGCCTGATCCGGCACGGCTGGTGGGTGTTGCTCGCCGGCGTCCTGGGCTGGGCGCTGTTCTGGCGACCACTGATCGCCGTCGACGACGCCGGCGTCGTGCTGGTCAACGTCCTGCGCACCGTCCGGCTGCCGTGGCCGGCGATCGAGGAGATCGACACCAAGTGGTCGCTGACGCTGCGGACGGCGTACGGCAACTTCGGCGCCTGGGCGGCACCCGCACCGGGCCGGCACGGAACCCGTGACGTCACCGAGCAGGACGTCAAGCACCTGCCGGAGTCCACCTACGGCGTCGGGCACAGCGTCCGGCCCGGCGACACGATGAACAGCCCCAGCGGTCGCGCGGCGGGCGCCATCCGGCGCCGCTGGGAGGAACTGCGCGACGCCGGCCACCTGGACAACCCGCGGCTCGAGTTCGACCGTGCGCCGGTGCGCTGGCACATCGGCACCATGGTGGTCATTGCCGCCCTGGTTGCGCTCGGGCTGGCCGGCTCCCTGCTCTGAGCCCGGGCGAAGGGCAAGCCGCATCAGCCGTTGTCCGCGGAACCGGCCGCGGCCTCCTTCAGGTCCTTCTGCTTCGGCATCCGCTTCTGCCGCGGGTCGAACGCGTCGCGCAACCCGTCACCGATGAACTGGATGCACAGCACGATGATGATGATGAAGACGCCCGGCCAGATGAACAGCCACGGCCGGGTGGTCGAGCGCTCCGGAGTACTGGCTGATCAGCGAGCCGAGCGAGATGTCCGGCGGCCGGATGCCGAAACCGAGGAAGCTCAGCGCGACCTCGGTGAGGATGCCGGCGCCGAGCAGCAGCGTCATGTTGACCACGATGACGCCGACCGAGTTCGGCAGGATGTGCTTGAAGATGATCCGCGCCGACGACGCCCCGGCGACCCGGGCCGCATCGACGAATTCGCGTTCGCGCAGCGCCAGGAATTCCGCCGCGGACCAGCCGGGCCAGGCCCACCCAGAGGAACAGGCCCATCACGACGGCCACCGTCAGCACGCCGCTGGCGCCGAGCGCATAGCCGGCCACGGCGGTGATCAGGATGACCGGGATGATGATGATGATGTCGGTCAGCCGCATCAGCACGGCGTCCCACCAGCCGCCGAAGTAGCCGGACACCGCACCGACCACCACGCCCAGCGTGGTGGACAGCACGGCCAGCACGATGATGACGACCATCGTGTTCTGGATGCCGCGCATGATGGCGGCGAACAGGTCCCGGCCGGTCTCGTCCTGACCGAACGGATGGTCGCCGATCGCGAACCCGGTGCCGCCGAAGAACGGCAGGGACAACGTCGGCTCGCCGCGCGGATTGTGCGGCGATCGGGCCGGTCGTAGGGCGTCCACTTCCACCAGCCCGGGATCGGGCCGATGCCGATGCTGGTGATCGACAGCAGCAGCACGAAGATCAGCACGACCAACGAGATCATCGCGCCCTTGTGCCGGAAGAACCTGCGCCGGACGATCTGCGCCTGGGAGAGACCGACGGTCTCCTTCTGCTCGAGCGAGACCTCGTCGTCGTCGGGTTCCGGGCCGACGGCCTGACCCGGCGTGTGCGCCAGATCCGGCACTCCGGGAGTGGTTGTCATTGTCCCACCCTGATTCTCGGGTCGAGCGCGGCATACAGCAGATCCGCGATGATGTTGAAGATGACGGCGATGGTCGCGACGATGAGGAAGAACGCCATCACCGGGTTGGGATCGCTGTTCAGCAGTCCCTGCTGGAACAGCCGGCCCATCGCGTCCCACTGGAACACCGTCTCGGTGATCACGGCGCCACCGAGCAGTCCGCCGATGTCGAAGGCGACGATGGTCGCGAGCGGGATCATCGCGTTGCGGAACGCGTGCCGCATGATCACCGTCCGCTCGGTGAGGCCCTTGGCCCTGGCGGTGCGGATGTAGTCCTGGTTCAGCACCTCGAGCATGCTGGCCCTGGTGTAGCGGGTGTAACTCGCCAGCGAGATCAGGATCAGTGCCAGCGTCGGCAGCAGCAGGTGGGTGAACACGTCGACGGACTTGATCCAGAAATCGCCCTCGAGGCCCTGCTGGGCGTCGCCGATGGTCTTGATCGGCCGGCCGCGGATCGACGGGTCGTTGGAGTAGGCGTTCCAGGCCTGCATGGCCCGGTCGAGGAAGATGACGGCCGACATCGACAGCGCCGTCAGCGCTCCGGTCCGGGCGGACAGGGCACGGTCGTCGCCGCCCCACAGATAGCCGACCGCCATACCCACCACGATCGCGCTGACCGCAAGCCCGAGGAGGATGAGCAGGCTCATGTTCTCGTAGAACACGAACTGCAGCGGGTACCAGAGGATCAGCCCGATGGCCGCCGTGGTCAGCGCCGTGTTGAGGGCCTTGCGGTTCCTTACTCCGGCCGTCAGTTCCGTGACGCCCAATGCGATGGCCAGACCGACCACCGCGATGACGACCGGGCCCAGCCCGGGGTCAAGCAGCCATTGGGTGACGGACATGTAGTAGAAGATGCCGCCGACGACCAGGGCCCCCGCGCCGCCGAACAGCAGCCGTCTGGGTTGGTCGCCGCCGATCAGGCTGTAGCCGACCAGACCGGCGATCACCGCCATCAGGATGATGAACCACCACGGAATGGCGGCGCCCGCGGCGAGGAAGTCATTGAACTGGATTGCGAAGAATTCCTTGAGCAGCACCGCGACGAAAAAGGCCGGCAGCGAGAAGAACAGGAACGTGAAGAAGGTGATGGTGTAGTCGAATCCGGAGTACTGCCGCAGTGCGGTGATGATCCCGATGGCGATGCCGATCATGACGGCGAGCACGGTCGCGGCCAGCACCAGTTTCAGGGTGATCAGGATGCGGCCCATCAGGTCGTCGGCGACCGGCTGATTGGTGGTCACCGAGATGCCGAAGTCACACTGGCCGACGACGCAGCCCGCGACACCCTTGAGCCAGAGGAAGTACCGCACAACGGGATTGACGTCCAGATTCAACGCCGCGGTGAGCGAGGCGATGCGCTGCTCACGGGCCGTTGGATCGGTGATGCCGAACGCCGGCGTCAACGGGTCGCCGGCATTGGCGACCAGGATGTACACGATGAACGACGCCCCGAGGACGACGAAGAACCCGGCAATCAGCCGCCGAACGATGTAGAGCGCCATGTAACGGTCAACTCCCTCACGAGGCGATGGTGGGGGTACCCACGCCGACGATATGCAGACTCTAGGCCGCTGCGCTGCGGTTCAAAACCGGGCCTGTAAAGCCCGTGAATGACGCAGGGGTACCGCCCTCCAAATCTCGGAGGTCGGCACCCCTGCGGTCATGTTGCTGAATTGCCGGTGCTCGGTCACCATGGCCCTGTATGCAGGGTCATGGGTCAGGGAGCGGTCCAGTCCCAGTAGTTGAAGAAGACACCCGGCGAGAGCGTCAGATCGGAGACACCGTCCACCTTGGTGGTGTTCCACGCCACCACGTTCGGGAACTGGAAGATCACCGTCCCGAAGGCGTCGTCGACCAGCTGCTTCTCGATGGTGCTCAACTCCTTGAAGTACGGCATCATCTGGCAGGTCCGAACCAGTGACGCGGCCCCAGGCATCGTCCACCGCCTTGTTGGAGTACTTGCCGTAGTTGTTCGACCCGTCGTCACGTAGTTCGCCTGCGACTCGGCGATGCCGGTGGAGGTGTTCTGCCAGCCGAACAGCGACGCGTCGTAGCCGTTGATCGACGGCAGCAGGGTTCCCCAGCTCGGGCTCTGCTTGTCGACCAGGTTGAAGCCGGCCTCCTGAGCCGATGCCTTCATCAGGTCGTACTCGTTGGAACGCCGCGGGTTGTTCGCCGCGTAGAGCAGCCGGACGTCGATCGGGGTCTTGACCCCGGCCTCGGTCAGCAACTGCTTGGCACCCGCGATGTCCACCTGGTCGTAGGCGCCCATGCCGTTGGCCTCTGCCACGATGTCGTATCCGGGCGCACCCGGCACCAGAATGAACGACTCACGGAGCTTCAGCCTCCGGGTTGATCGGCTTGATCAGCCGGTCGACGATCTCCTGTGCGCGGCACCGTCTTCAGGAAGGCTGTGCCGAACCTTGAGCGCCTTCTCCTCGTCACCGCCGTAGGTGGCCGGGTCGAACGGACCCTTGTTGGCGAAGACCAGGTCGACGTGCTCGTACGTGCCGCCGTCGCCGGTCTTGACGCTCGATGCCGCGGTCTTTGAGACCGGACACCGACTGGTAGATGTCCGCCGTCGCCTGAGGGGAGATGACGTCGATCTCCTCGTTGGTCATCGCCTGGACGGCCGCGGTCGGGTCACCGATGATCGAGTAGCTGATCTTGTCGATGGCCGGGATCGGGCCCCACTTGTAGTCGGGGTTCCGCTCGAACGTCAGGTTTTTCCGCTGCTCGTAGGACTTCACGATGTACGGGCCGCTGGACAGGTACAGGCTCGGATCGTTCGGCAGCTGGTCGGCGTCGAAGCCGGTGTTCCAGAAGTCGGCGATCGGCTTGAGGGCCTTCTTGTCCTTGTTCTTGAACGCATTCATCACCGCCTGGTTGGCGGCTTCCGGATCGGCGATCTTGAGCGCCTTCTCGCCCACCACATGGGCCGGAACCAGCGTGCCGGCCGCGCCGTTGTTCGCGGGATTGGCGGTCTGGTAATCGAGGAAGTACTCGGACCAGACGAAAGTGGCCGATCGACCATCGTCGCCGATCGTCGGGAAATCCTTGATCAGCGTCAGCGACGGATCCTTCTTGTCGAAGGCGATGCCGGCGGCCGGCAACAGATTGCCCTCCTCATCGGTCTTCGCTACCTCGTCGTTGAAGTTGCCGCTCTGCGCCGCCCAGGACAGGATCAGGTCGGCCGCACCGATCTGCACGCCGTCGGACCACTTGACGCCCTCGTTGACGGTGTATTTCACCGTGATCGGGTCGAGCGACATGATCTCGCAGGTACCGAACTGATCGTTGTTGATCAGGTTCAGGTCCTGGTCGTAATAGGTGAAGCCCAGGTTGGTGAAGTACTGGATGTTCGAGTTCGGCGACCGCATTGGAGTGCGTCGTGTTGTTGTTGAACGACAGTGGCGGATCGTTCCACGCCACCCGGACCTCGCCCCCCTTCTTGGCGGGTTCCTCGTACGGTCCGTGCGGAATGCCGCACCCGGAGCCACCGACCTTCCCGACCTTGTCGGCGCCCGGCAGAGAGGTGGCCGCTGCACCACCGCTGCTGGCCGCGCCCGAACTGGCCGCAGCACCCCCGGATGACTGGGCCGGCGCGGCAGCGGTGCTGCTGGACTGCTGACCTGGGGCACCACCGCACGCTGAGATCACCAGCGCCGCCGTGGCCGCGAGAGCAGTGAGAGCCACTGCCCGAGTTTTCCTCATTGACATTCCTCCTTGTGACAGCCCGTGCGCACGGCGGATCGGCCACTGTTGACCGAATCCGGTAGGTGCGACGCGCGTCACCTTCGTGTCTGACCCAAGAGACCTTACGAGTTGTCCCAGCATCTGAGCGCACGAGCCCGGGAAATCGTGACCCAAGGGTGATGGTCTGAGCGCTGTCGCTGCTCAAAACCGCGCAAAGCACCGCAAACGCCGACGTCGGCAACAGACTATTCACACGTTCCGCTGCCGCACGAGACAATCTACGGGCGATCGGGTGATTGCGTTGAGTCAGCCGGGCGGTGAAGATTCTTACGCTGCGTAGTCGTGGGGACGACTCTGCCACCGCGCAGCCCGGTGTGCGACCCTGGGACGTGACCTTCTTGCCATTGCGCAGGGCACGGAACTCCGACGTCTTCGTCTTCCGTCCCGCACCGGATTCGCCGCGTGCGCACTGTGGGCACTTCTCGGGGTTGTCTGGATCGCGGCCGCGGCGCAGTCCGGAGGATGGCTGCTCGCACTGGGCCAACTGCCGATGGTCGGCCTCGCGACGACCGTTGTCTACGCCGTCTGTGGGCGGCCGCGGGTGATCGTCGGGCCGGACGAGGTGGTGCTCCGCAACGTCGTGCGTGACGTCACCATTCCCTATTCGGCGATCACCGACATCCAGACCCGGTACACCCTCACGCTGACGACCGCGGACGGCGGACGCCACCAGGCCTGGGCGGCGCCGGCGAGCGGCCGGTTCGGCGCCGCGAGGGTCACCGAGGAGGAGCGCAAGAGCCTGGGCTGGTCTGGCCCTGTGCACGAGATCCCGGCCAGTGCCGGCCTGCGCAGTGACGCAGGCGCGGCAGCGGTCGCCATCAGACGGCGCTGGCAGCCGCTGCTCGAGGGCGCGAATCAGCCACCCGGTCAGGTCCGGATCGTCTGGGCCACAGGGATAATCGCGACCCTGGCGGTCTTCGCCGCCGGCGTCCTGCTGTCGATTCTGGTGTAGTGGGTTCGCCTCAACCCTGACGCAGCGGGCCGGCCGGTTTTCCCTCGACGAGTTTCTGCGACGGATCCGCCGGCGGCGCATCGGGCGATGCGGCGTCCTCCGCCGCAGTGATCACCCCGGCGGCGAGCATCGCCCGCCGGTCCTCGCGACGGATCTGCTGCTCCGCCGGATCGGGCACCGGCGCCGCGGCGAGCAGTCGCTTCGTATAGGCATCCTGAGGGCTGCGCAGAATCTGCTCCCTGGTCCCGATCTCGGCGAGCTTGCCGCGGTGCAGCACGGCGATCTGCTTGGCCAGGATCTCCACCACCGCGAGGTCGTGGCTGATGAACAGGCAGGCGAATCCGTACTCGGCCTGCAGGTCCTTGAACAGGTCGAGGACGTGCGCCTGCACCGACACATCCAAGGCGCTGGTCGGTTCGTCGGCGACCAGCAGGTCCGGCCCGAGGGACAGCGCCCTGGCGATGCCGACCCGTTGCCGCTGTCCACCGGACAACTCGTGCGGGTAGCGGTACCGGTAGTCCTTACGCAGCCGAACTGAGTCCAGCAGGCCTTCCACGCGGCCGGCCAGTTCGGCCTTGCGGAGCTTCTCGTGCAGGAACAGCGGTTCACCGATGGATTCCCCGATCGTCATCCGCGGGTTCAGCGATGACGCCGGGTCCTGGAAGACGATGGCCACCTTGCGCCGCATCGGCATCAGGTCGCGCTGTGACATGCCCTTGATGTCGGTCCCGCCGATGTTGATGGAGCCCTCGGTGATGGGCAGCAGGCTGGCCACCGCGCGGCCGATCGTGGATTTGCCCGAACCGGACTCCCCCACCAGCCCGAGCACCTCGCCCTGCGGGATGGCGAAGCTCACCTTGTCCACCGCACGGAATGCCGGCACCCGACCACGGCCCGGGTACTCCAGCACCAGGTCGACGACCTCCAGGGCCGGTGTCCCCGGTGGAGAGACGAACTCCTCCTGCAGCACCCGAGGGGCCGCCTCGGTACCGAGGTGCGGGACGGCGGCCAGCAGGTCCTGCGTATAGGGCTCCTGCGGATTGCCGAAAACCTGTGCGGCGGTTCCCGTCTCGATGATGTGGCCTTCGCGCATGACGACGACCCGGTCGGCAAGATCGGCGACGACACCCATGTCGTGGGTGATCAGCAGGATCGCCGAATCGAGCCGGTGGTGCAGATCCCGCAGGAGGTCGAGGATCTCGGCCTGCACCGTGACGTCCAACGCCGTCGTCGGCTCGTCGGCGATCAGCAGCACCGGGTCGCAGGCCAGCGCCATCGCGATCATGATGCGTTGCCGCTGGCCGCCGGAGAGCTGGTGCGGGTAGAGGTTGTACCGGCCCTCCGGGTCCGGCAGGTCGACCAGTCGCATCAGCTCCAGGACACGTTCCTGGGCGGCCTGCGGGGTCATGTCGAAGTGGCTCAGCAACACCTCGTTGACCTGGAACCCGACCGTCAGCACCGGGTTGAGTGCCGTCATCGGTTCCTGGAAGATCAGCCCGATGTCCTTGCCGCGCACAGCGCGCAGGGTCGCCTCGCGGGCGCCGATCAGCTCCTTGCCCTGCAGCGTGGCGCTGCCCTTGATCCGGGCGTTCGGCGGGAGCAGCCCGAGGATCGACATCGCCGACACCGACTTGCCCGAGCCGGACTCGCCGACGACGGCCAGCACCTCGCCGTGGTTGATGTCGAAGCTGACGCCCTCCGACGCCATTGCCCAGGTGTCCTCGATGCGGAACTCGACCCCGAGGTCGCGGACCCGCAGGATGGCGTCCCGCGGGCCTGGATCCACTGTGGCGGAGTGGGTTTCGAATACGTCGTCAGCCGGCATCGTCTTCCTCAGGCCTTGGCGCGGTTCTGGCGCGGGTCGAACGCATCGCGCAACCCGTCGCCGATGAAGTTCACGGACAGCGAGATCAGCACGATGAACACACCGGGCCACCAGAACAGGTACGGCCGGACGTCCATCGCCTGCCGGTACTGCTGCAGCAGCAACCCCAGCGAGATGTCCGGGCTCTTCACGCCGAAATTCAGGAAGCTCAAGGCCGTTTCGAGCAGGATCGCGCCGGAGATCGCGAGCGTCGCCGACACCGTGATGACGCCGATGGTGTTCGGCAGGATGTGCCGGAAGATGATCCGCCGGCTGGACGCCCCGACGGAGCGTGCCGCGTCGACGAACTCCTTCTCCCGCAGCGATAAGAATTCACCGCGAACGATGCGCGCGAGCGTTGTCCACGTGACGAAACCGAGCAGGACCGCAAGCCCGATGACACCGGACCCGCCGATCTGGCTGCTGATCACCGCGGCGACGGCCAGCAGCGGGATGGTGATCATCACGTCGGTGAAGCGCATCAGGACCGACTCGACCCGGCCGCGGTAGTAACCGGACACGGCTCCGATGATCGTGCCGATGATCGTGCTCACGATGCCGACGATGAAGGCGATGATCAGCGACTGCTGCAGGCCGCGCATGGTCAGCGCGAAGTAGTCGCGGCCCTCGTTGCTCTGGCCGAACGGGTGGTCACCCCAGGCCGGCGGGAAGATCGACAGGGTCGGCGCGCCGCCGTTGGTCAGGGTCGGTTCGAAGTCGGTGTAGTCGTATTTCCACCAGCCGGGGATCGGGCCGAACCCGATCGAGGTGAAGGCGAGCAGGATGATCAGGCCGAGCACGATCAAGCCGGCGCTGGCGGCCTTGTGCCGGAAGAAGCGCCGGGCGATGATCCGGAACTCGGTCTTGGCGGCAACGGGCCGGATCGGGCCAGGCCCGAAACCCGATTCGGCGAGCTCGTTGTCGACACCCACCAGGGTGGCCATCTCGAGTTCGGTCGACGGGACGTTGGGTGCCGGCATCCGCTCCGCGTCCTGCTCGGAGTCGGATTCCCGAAGGGGGTCTGAATCGATGTCGCGGGCCATCATCACGCCAATCGGATGCGCGGGTCGAGGTAGGCGTACGCGATGTCGGCGAGCATGTTGAACAACACGATCGCGGTCGCGGACACCAGGAAGAACGCCATCACCGGGTTCGGGTCGATGTTCGTCAGCGACGTGGTGAAGAGCTTCCCCATCCCGCTCCAGCCGAACACCGTCTCGGTGACGATGGCCCCGGAGAAGATGGCGGCGAAGTCGAAGGCCATCAGCGTGGCCAGCGGGATCAGGGCGTTACGGAAAGCGTGCCGAACGATGACCGTCCGGTTGTTCAGGCCCTTGGCCCTGGCCGTCCGGACATAGTCCTGGCCCATCACGTCCAGCATGCTGGCCCGGGTGTAGCGGGTGTACAGCGCGAAGGACGCCAGCATCAGCGCGAACGTCGGCAGGATCAGATACATCAGATAGTCGAGCTGGACCACCCAGAAGTCCGCATTCAGGTTCGGCGTCGCCGAGCCGGTCGTCTTGATCGGCCGGCCGCCGGTGGCCGCGAACAGCGCGGGGTAGGCCCGCAGCAGCTGGTCGACCACGACCAGGATCGTCAGGGTGAACCCGGTGACCCCGCCGACCCGCATCGCCAGCCGCCGGGCCGGGTTGCCCAGGGACCAGCCGACGGCCATCCCGATGGCGATGAAACCGATGCCGATCGCGAAGACGATCAGCCAGTCCGCATCGGCGAGCACGGTTTGGAGAGCGAACGCGAGTGCGGTGCAAATCACCACAGTGGTCAGCGACGACACCAGTACGGGCCGCCCGCGGTGGTGCAGCCCGGCGAACAGGGCTGTCCAGCCCACCGCCGCGCCGGCGCCGAAGACGAAGATCCCAAGGATGCCGAAATAGGGCTCGACGAAGAAATCCGTGGTCAGCAGCACGTACATCACGGTCCCGGTGGCCAGCGTTCCGACTCCGAGGACGGTCAGGAAACGCCGCCGGTCGCCGCCGATGATGAGCGCCCAGAGAAGCCCGACCACGACCGAGAGCAGCACTATCCCGCCGATCGTCATCACCGGATTGTTCAGCCAGGTGTTCAGATCGATCGCGACGTACTGCTTGAGCAGCGTGGAGATCCAGAACACCGGGAGCGAGAAGCACAGGAAGGCAACGAATGTCACGCCGTAGTCGAAGACGCTGTACTGGCGCAGCGCGGTGACGATGCCGGTGACGACACCGAGGAGCAGGGCCAGGATGGTGGCCACTACGACCAGCCGCAGGGTGGAGCCGATCGCCGTCTGCAATTGCGGAAGTACTGCGCCGCCGTTGCGATCGTTGCCCAGCGTGCAGGCCCCGCCGAACGGCGTCAGGCAGCGCGCGACGTCCCCCAGCCACAGCAGATACCTGATCCACACCGGTTGGTCAAGGTTGAGGTCCTGCGTGCGCTGGGCGATCTTGGCTTCACGCTGCGGCCCGCGGAGCTCGAGCAGGTCCTGTAGCGGGTTACCGGAGTAGGCGACGAGGAAATACGTCAGGGCCGTCGAGGCCAACAGGATGAAGAACGAGACGACCAGCCGTCTCACCACGAAGACCAGCATCGGCCTTCCTTCCAGGTCGAGTGCGCAGTATGCAGCGGAGTGCGGGTGGCGGTGTCAGTGACGCCGCCACCCGCTCCCGCAGAGCTAGCTGGCCGACTTCGTCCAGGTCGCCGCATTCCAGGTCGATCCGAACTGTGTCGGGTTGATCACCGCGCCCTGGATGGTGGATGCCTGTGCGCTCATGTTCGGTGTCGCGTACAGCGTGGCGTTGTAGGGGTTGGTCCACAACGCGCGCTCCATCGGAACCTTCAGCTCGTCAGCCTTGGCGCGGTCGATGGTCTTGATCACCTCTGCCCACGATTTGTCGACGGTTGGATCGCTGTAGCCGCCGAAATTCTGGTTGCCGCCGGTCACGTAGATGGACTCGCCCGTAGCGACCTGACCCGACGACGACCAGCCGAAGATCGCAGCGTCCCAGGTGCCGCGGGTGGTCAGCGTGGTGAAGATGTCCGGATCAGGCTGATCGATGATGTTGAAACCCGCCTTGTCGCACGAACCCTTGATCACCGCGACTTGCTGCCCGCGGAGGTCCGACAGAGACGAACGAATAAGCCTCAGGTCGTAGGGCGTCTTGACACCAGCCTCGGCGAGAAGCTGCTTCGCGCCGGCGATGTCGACCTCGTCGTACTGGGTCGCCTCGGGAATCTGATCGAGAATCTCCTGGTAGCCCTTCTGGGCCGGCAGGAACTCGCGGAGGTTCAGGATCTGCGCCTCCGGGAAGACAGGCTTGGCGAACTTGTCGACCAGTTCCTGGCGCGGGATGCACTTCAGGAAGGCCTGCCGCACCTTGATGTCCTTGAGCTTGCCCTGCGGCGATGAGTCGAAATCCAGGTGGCTGAAGGACAGTCCTTCGCCCACGTCGTACTTGACCTTGTCCCCGAGCGCCTTGACTTGCGAGACGATGTCCTGGCTCGGGTTCGACGGGTCGTAGGCATCGATCTCGCCATTCGCCATGGCCTGCACCCATTCCTCGGGGCTGATCACCTTGAAGACGAAGGTCGGGGTGGCAGGCTTTGTGCCCCACCACTTGTCGTTTGCGACGACGGTCAGCGTGCCATTCGAGCCGTTGTCGTACTTGTACGGACCGGATGTCGGCAGCAACTTCACGTCGGGGATGGACGGAAGATCCGGCTGATAGTTCCAGCCGGTGTTCCAGAAGTCGGCAACCGGCTTCAGCTTGGCCGTGTCATCACTCTCGATAGCGGCGATCAGCGCCGCGCCGTTGTCTGCGGAGTGAGCTTGCCCTGCTCGGCCGCGATGTGCGCAGGCATGATCGGCAAGCCCGCGAACACCGACTCCCAGTCGGCATAGGGTTCGCTGTACACGAAGGTGAAGGTCTTCTCGCCGGCCTTGCAGGTCGGCTTTTTGATCTGGGAGAAGCCGTTGGTGGACGCCGGCGTGAACAGGTCGATCTCGGCGCCGCTGTCGTCCTTCTCGCCCGTGGGGTAGCTGCCCGATTGCGCGGCCCAGTACAGCAGTGCGTCGTCACAGTCGATGGGTACACCGTCCGACCAGACGGCCTTGTCGTCGAACGTGTACGTGACGGTCAGCGGATCGTCGGAGGTCTTCTCATAGGTCCCGAATTCGGTGTTCGGTTTGAGCGACGTATCCGGCTGAACGGTGACGAAATTCGACTGGGTGAGGTTGTCGACGTATGCGGTGTAAACGCTGTTTGCCGCAGTGCTGGAGCCGTTGAAACCACCGGGCGCCTGTTCCAGGCCGACGTTGATCGTGTCGGCCTTCGGGCCGTCACTCGCACTGGACGGCGCACTGCCCGACGCGCTGGATTCGGAGCCGGAAGCCCCGCCCGCCGTCGGTGCCGTGGTGTCCGAGCTACCGCCGACAGAGCCACCACACGCCGCCAGCACCAGGACGGCCGCGGCTGCCAGGGCAGTGCCACCCACTGCCCGAGTTTTCCTCATTCAATCCTCCTCGTGGCGGACGTTGACCTCCCCGGGCAGTCCCCTTCGACCGTCCGGCGGAATCAGGTGCGACGCTCGTCACCCTGCGTCCGATTGACGAACCATACGAGCACCGGCACAGAATCAAAGCACCGGCGTATGAAATTGTGATCCAAGGTTAACGACAGCTCGATACGATCGGGTTGATTGCGCCCGAAACGGACCCTTGAACCGGGCGACGATCAGACCGGCCATCCCGACAGTCCGCTCAGCGGACCGGTCCAGGTCCATCCCTGGTGCGGGGCGTCGAGTACCGACCGCAGTGATTCGGAGACGGCGAACACGCTCGATTGCTGCAGCAGCGGGAAGACCGGCAGGTCGGCCCAGAGCCTGCCGTCGACCACGTCGACCGGCACGCGCCCGCTGATCGCCGCCGCGAGATCCCGCTGGACCGATGGTTCGCAGTAGCCGGAGAGATTGCCGGTCCGAGGAGCGGCAGCCTCGCCGGCACCGGCTCCAGGCTGCGTGCTGGGAGCAGTTGCCGGCGTACTCGGCGGTGACGGCTCGGTTGCGATCGGCGAACCGGTCGTCGTCCCGCCGGTCGTCGCACCGGTCGTCGCCCCGGTCGTGGCGGTCGAGCCGATCCCCAGTGGACTGTCGATCGGACAGCCGAATCCCGACGCGGCCGAAGCGGCGTCGGAGATTCCCCTCGGGACCGAGACGAGCGCGAGATCGACTGTCCCGTCTGCCATCCGCGTGTCGACCAGGTCGGGCAGCGAGTCCGGCAGGAGATCGACCTCGACGCCGATCGAGCCGAGCTGCCGCTGGACGGTGCGGGCGGCCGCCGCCAACCGCGGGTCGCTGCTGGGATACCCGAGCGTCATCCGGAGCACCTGGCCTGCCCTCGTCGCATAGAGGCCGATCCGGGTGTAACCGGCGGCGGTCAGCGCGGCCTGCGCGACGGCAGGGTCGCCGGTGGCGATCGGCGGCCATCCCGGTTCGTTCGGCAGCGGCTCAGGCGACACCTGTGACGGCAGCTGGACCTGCGACCTCACTGCACGACCGCCGGCCAGCCACCCATCGGTCAGATCGATCGAGACGGCCGCCTGGTTGATGCCCGCCGCGATCGCCGTCCGCACATCCCGGTCAGCGGCCGGGCCGCCGACGGCGTTGAACACCAGCTGCACCGACGCCCCGGCCGGGATGGTCACCCGCCGATCCTGCGGGACCGCCTCTTCCAGCGCGCCGGCCATCGGCCCGTCCGGTGCAAACCAGAGCGCCTGTACGTCGCCCCGGCCGAAGGCCGCCAGCAGGTCCGACGGGTCGCCGAGCCGGAGGACCACGGCCGCCGGCCCCGGCTGGGTCGCCCAGTACTTGTCGTTGCGGGCGAGGGCGATCTGGCCGGTCACCGGGTCGTAGGAGGTCATCCGGTAACGGTTCGCGGAAATCGGAATGTCGGCAGTGAGCGCCGCTCCCCACCCGCCGGGGAAATCCTTCATCAGATGGCTGGGCAACAGCGGCGAGAACAGCGTCGGCCAATCCGGAAAAGGTTGGGAGAACTGCACTTCCACCGTCTTGCCGGCATCTCTGCGAGCGGATCTGCGTCGATCAGCTGATAGCCGGCGGGATTGACGGTTCCCGGCTGCACGAGCAGCTGGTCACGCAGGTAGGAGAAGTCCTCGGCGGTGACCGGTGTGCCGTCGGACCAGGACGCCTTCCGGTCCAGCGTGTAGGTGACGATGAACGGATCGGTGGAGGTGACCTCGGCCGCGTCGACCACGTCGGTGTCGAGCTCCTGCGTGCCGTCCGGCGGCGACGACGAATGCCGACGGCAGCACCAGGGACGCGGCGGCCTGCGATCGCCGGCGAGAAATCGGCGATGGAGTACGGGTTGAACCCGGGGATCGGACCGTTGCTGCCGTCCAGCCCGATGACGACCGTGCCGGCCGGCGGCGGCGCGCCGGGGGTCACCGACGGGCCGGACGGGGTGATCGGCGGGGGCAGACCTGGCGGCGTGCAGGCCGGTGACGGTCAGCAGGCCGGCGAGCGCGACGCCGAGCAGGACCGTCCGCCGACCCGCACCTGACCTGCTGCGACGCACGCGCCCAACCCTACGGACGCCGCCACCTCACCTGCACCACCTCACCCGCGATGCCTCACCTGGGATGCCTCACTTGCTGCGCGACCGCTGCTTGGCCCGATCGGTGCCGGCCAGCACCACCTTGCGGATCCGCGCGGCCTTCGGGCGTGACCTCGACGCATTCGTCGTCGGCGCAGAACTCGAGCGCCTGCTCCAGCGACAGCGAGCGCGGCGGCACCAGGTGCACCAGCTCGTCACCGCTGGACTGCCGCATGTTGGTGAGCTTCTTCTCCTTGGTGATGTTCACGTCCATGTCGTCGGAGCGGGAGTTCTCGCCGACGATCATGCCCTCGTACACCTCGGTGGTCGGCGGCACCAGCATGGTGCCGCGTTCCTGCAGGTTGAACATCGCGAACGGGGTGGCCTTGCCGGACCGGTCGGCGACCAGCGAGCCGGTCGGCCGGCCGCGCAGCTCCCCGGCGCACGGCTCGTACCCGTCGAAGACGTGGTGCGCGATGCCGGTGCCGCGGGTGTCGGTCAGGAACTCGGTGCGGAACCCGATCAGCCCGCGGGACGGGACGTGGAACTCCATCCGCACCCAGCCGGTGCCGTGGTTCGTCATCGCCTCCATCCGGCCCTTGCGCACGCGCCAGGACCTGGGTGACGGCGCCGAGATACTCCTCCGGGACGTCGACGGTCAGCCGCTCGAACGGCTCGTGCACCTTGCCGTCGACCACGCTTGGTGACGACCTGCGGCTTGCCGATGGTCAGCTCGAAACCCTCCCGGCGCATGGTCTCCACCAGGATGGCCAGCGCCAGCTCGCCGCGGCCCTGCACCTCCCAGGTGTCCGGCCGCTCGGTGGTCAGCACCCTGATCGGAGACGTTGCCGACGAGTTCGGCGTCGAGCCGGTTCTTCACCTGCCGGGCGGTCAGCTTGGTGCCGCCGTCCCTGCCGGCCAGCGGCGAGGTGTTGATGCCGACGGTCATCGAGATGGCCGGCTCGTCGACGGTGATCGGCGGCAGCGCGACCGGGTTCTCCGGGTCGGCCAGGGTCTCCCCGATGGTGATGTCGGCGATGCCCGGCCACCGCGATCAGGTCGCCGGCGGTGGCCGACTCGACCGGCACCCGGTCCAGCGCCTCGGTGATCAGCAACTCGGTGATCTTGGTGCGCGGCGACGGTGCCGTCCTGCCGGATCCAGGCGACCTGCTGGCCCTTGCGGATGGTGCCCTCGATGACCCGGCACATGCCGATCCGGCCGAGGAACGGCGAGGCGTCGATGTTGGTGACCTGCGCCTGCAGCGGCGCGCCCTCGGTGTAGATCGGGCGCCGGGATCGGCGGCCAGCAGGGTGTCGAACAGCGGGTCGAGGTTCTCGCGAGTCGGGCATCTCGCCGTTGCCCGGCTTGTTCAGCGACGCCCGGCCGGCCCGGGAGGCGCAGTAGACGATCGGGAACTCGATCTGCTCGTCGTCGGCGTCCAGGTCGAGGAACAGCGCGTACGTCTCGTCGACGACCTCGTCGATCCGGGCGTCCGGCCGGTCGGTCTTGTTGATCACCAGCACCACCGGCAGGCGCGCCTCGCAGCGCCTTGCGCAGCACGAACCGGGTCTGCGGCAGCGGGCCCTCGGAGGCGTCGACCAGCAGCACGACGCCGTCGACCATCATCAGCGCCCGCTCCACCTCGCCGCCGAAGTCGGCGTGACCGGGGGTGTCGACGATGTTGATCACCATGTCGCCGCGGCGCTGACCGCGGTGTTCTTCGCCAGGATGGTGATGCCCTTTTCCCGCTCCAGGTCGCCGGAGTCCATCACCCGGTCGGTGACGCGCGGAACCGATCCGGAACGCGCCGGACTGCCAGAGCATGGCGTCGACCAGGGTGGTCTTGCCGTGGTCGACGTGCGCCACGATGGCCACGTTGCGCAGGTCGGAATCGCGGTAGCCACGACTGAGCACTCCTCGGATTCGGGTGACGCTCCCGGATCGGGTGCCGTGGCGATGGATCGGCCACCCACCCGGCTGAAACCGGCGCAGTGCAGCCCTCCGAGTCTACCGGGGCGCGGAGGCACCACGGACTCGGAACGGCTCACCCGCCGGTGTCGTCCATTACATTCCACCCATGGCGCAACCACCACCCCGCGACGAATACCCCGTCGGTCCCGGACGGCCTTCCGGACCTGCCGCTACGGGTGCTCGAGGACGACGAGAACATCCCGCCCCGGCCTGAGGAGGGCCTCGCCGACCTCGAGCGCACCGATCCGCACGCACCCTGAGGCTGTCTCCGGTCCGGTCAGTCCGCTCTCTTGATCCCGGGGAACCCGGGCATCGGCCGCAGATCGGAATCGATCGGATCCTCACCGGGTTGCCGCGTCGCGGTCGGCAGGTCCTTCAGTGGGGCGGGGAACTCGTCGCCGACCGGGACCTCGGTCGGGTTCAGCACCCGCCGCAGGAATGATTTGGTCCGCTCGTGCTGCGGATTGCCGATGACGTCATCCGGCGCTGCCCTCCTCGACGATGTAGCCGCCGTCCATGAAGACCACGCGATCGGCGACGTCACGGGCGAAGGACATCTCGTGGGTGACGACCATCATCGTCATCCCATCGGCCGCCAGACTCTTCATCACGGCGAGCACCTCACCCACCAGCTCGGGGTCGAGCGCGGACGTCGGCTCGTCGAACAGCATCAGGTTCGGGGTCATGGACAGCGAGCGGGCGATGGCGATCCGTTGCTGCTGACCACCCGACAGCTGGGCCGGGATACGACTCCTCCTTGTGCGCCATGCCGACCCGCTCGAGGTTCTCCCGTGCAATCTTCTCGGCCTCTTCCTTCGACCGCTTGAGAATCTGCGTCTGAGCGATCGTCAGATTCTTCAGCACATTCAGGTGCGGGAACAGATTGAAGTTCTGGAAGCACATCCCGATATGCGTGCGGACCTTGTCAAGGTCGCAGTCGGGGTCGGTCATCTCGTCGTCGCCGATGAAGACCTTGCCGCCGGTCGGCGTCTCGAGCATGTTGACGCAGCGCAGCAGCGTCGACTTCCCCGAGCCGGACGGGCCCGATGACGCACACCACCTCACCGGGGTAGATGTCGAGGTTGATTGCTTGAGCACCTCGATGGGCCCGAAGGACTTGACCAGTCCCTGGATGGAGATGGCCGGTGTTCTGTGGGGGAAGAAGTGCTGGAGGTCATGGCGTGCTCACCTGGCCCTTGCGTGGCGGATCTCGAGGCGGCGGACGAGTTGGGACAGCGGAAGGGTGATCAACAGATAGAGCAGACCACCGACCACCAGCGGCGTCGAACTGGCGAACTCGACGACCTTGCTCTGGCTGAACTTGGTGAGCTCGTACTGGCTCAGTGTGACGCCGAGGACGTAGACCAGCGAGGAGTCCTTGACCAGCAGGATGATTTCGTTCGTCAGCGGCGGGATCACGATCCGGAACGCCTGCGGCAGCACGATCACTCGCAGCGTTCGACCCGGCGAGAAGCCGAGGGTGCGGGCGGCCTCGACCTGGCCCTTCGGCACCGCCTGGATACCGGCCCGGATGGTCTCTGCCATGTAAGCAGCCGCAGTGAGCCCGAGACCGACAGTCACCTGGCCGTAGAAGCCGCCGGGGAACTGGAAACCCGGGAAGGCACGCGGGATGCCCAGGGCGACAAGGAACAACACGAGCAGTGACGGGAGGCCCCGGAACAGCTCGACGTAGGCGCCTCCGATCACGCGGTACACCCGCACCTCCGACAGCCGCATCAGGGCGATGATCACCCCGAGGATCAAACCGAAGAGGAAGGCCAGGACGGTGTAGATCAGCGTGTTCTTCAAGCCGGTGGTCAGCACCTCCGGAAACATCTGGAGGGCGACGTTGATGTTCAGGAACGCCTTCGCGAAGGCCGACCAATCAGCAAGGAACGCGATCACCACCAGAACGGCGATGCCGATGGCGTATTGAACCCACCGGAAGTACTTGGAACGTTGACGACGCGTGATTGCCATTCGATCTCCCTAACGAGCAGGCGAAACAGTGACAGGCCTACGAGCGCCACCGGTGACCGGGCGAAGGGCCCGGCCACCGGCGCGAGATCAATCAGCTACTGGATGTCGCGGCACTGCTCGCCGCGCTGGAACCGCCGGCGGCAGCAGGCGGGAATCCCCACTTCTTCAAGAGTTCGTCATAGGTGCCGTTTGCCTTGGCTTCGGTGATGGCCGCGTCGACAACGCTCTTCAGGGCGGTGTTGCCAAGCTTCATACCGATCCCGTACTGCTCACCGGTGTCGAACTGGGCGGCGACCTTGACCTTGCCGGCGTTGTCTTCGACGAACTGATTCCACACAGGCAGATCCTGCACGGCCGCATCGACCTGCCCGGTCAGCAGCGAATCCGACTCCGAGGGGAAGTCTGCATACTCGACGATCTCGTAGCCGTTTGCAGCTTGGTTGTCCTTCAGGTACTTGAGGCCGGTGGTGCCGGTCTGCCCCGCCACTCGCTTCCCGTTGAGGTCCGCCAGGGTGGTGGCTGTACTGTCCGACAGCACAACCATGGCCTGGGTGGCGTCGAAGTAGGGCTCGGAGAACAGGATGGCTTTCGCGCGAGCATCGGTGATCGTCATCCCGGCCGCGGCGAGATCGCACTTGCCCGTCGCCATCGACTCACCGGACTGGATGCCCTCGAAGGGCGTGTCGATCACCTTCGTCTGGACGCCCAACTTGGCCGCAGCCAGATTGACCAGGTCGACATCCATACCGACGACCTGATCGCCCTCAGTGAACTCGAAGGGCTTGTAGGCGAGCTGCGTGCACATCGTGAGGGCGCCGGGCTCGATCAACGCCGCCTTGGCGGCCTCGACATCGGCACCGCCGGACGCGGGTGCGCCGGAACCGGTCGCGCTGGTCGCAGCCGGAGCCGTCGAGCTGGCCGAACTGCCCGAGTCACTGCTGGAACCGCAGGCGCTGAGCACCAGTGCACCGACCGCGGCCGATGCCACCAGCGCCAGTCGGATCGAACGTCGAGGGCTGTCTTTCACAATGACTCCCAGTGAGGCGTGAAGCGGGTTACCGGGTCGGCCACCCGCGCATTACTGCATTCGAGGCATACTGCCACGTCGTTTGTTCCGTCAATGTGACGAAGGTGCAACGACTGCGGTCCCAACGGTCGGCCGCGGCCGAGACTTTATCGCTTCAACTGCCGAGCAGCCTGCCCAACGGCGCCATCAGGGCGTTGTCCGCCGGCAGCCAGTCCACCTCGGTCAACCGGTCCGCGGACAGCCAGCGGACCTCGTCGTGCTCGGTCGGCCGAACGCTCTCGGCGGTCACTCCGGCGGTCATCTGGGCGTGGAAACACCTCAGCACCGCGTTGCCGCCCAGGTCGACGTCGTCGCCGACCCGTTCCCCGACATGGACCGCGATACCCAGTTCCTCGGCCAGTTCCCGGGCAAGGGCCTGCGGCTCGGTCTCCCCGGGATGGACCTTTCCGCCGGGCAGCTCCCACTTCCCTGCCAGATCCGCGGGCCGCGACCTCCGCGCGGCGAGCACCTTTCGGTCGTGATCGACCACGGCCGCCGCGACCACCACCAAGGGCTCACGGGCGGCCAGCAGGATGATGCCCAGCAGGATCCGCGCGGTTTCAAGAGCGCGCCGCCTGGCCAGCACGGCGGCCGGCGGGGTCGCCGCGTCAACGTCGCACTCGACGGTGACCAGGGTGCCGCCATCCTGAGCCTGCACCTCCACCCGCACGGCGCACCGGGTCAGTGGGCCGGTGATCGACGAGAAGGCAGGCAGTCCGGCGTGGTCGAGATCGACCCGCAGCTGCAGGGACCGACGTGGCAACCAGGGGTCGGTGCGCCGGAGGGACCCAGGGCGGATTCGGACGCGGTCACCGGTGCGGAGCGGAGCGCGTGGGTCGACGGCGCCGGCGACCTCGGCGCGCGCGCCCACGGCACGGACGGCGCGCGTCCACACGTCGGCACGGCGCAGCACACGGCGCACCGCCGCCTCCGGGGCATCGATCACCGCGTTAGCCCGCACCAGCGTCACCGGCGGAGCTTACGAGATGGCGCCCCTACGAGACGCCCGCCTCCACCGGCGCAAGCGTTCCCGGCACCGGCGGAATGACGGCGGTCGCAGCCCGGTCCAGGCGCAGCCGGACGGGCTCACCGGGCCCGACGGCCGCGTCCGCCTGGCCGATCGCCTGGACCGGCCCGACACCGTCGATCGCGACGGTGAGCTGCAGACCGTCCGGGGCGGCGGACACCAGCACCGCCCTACCCGGGATGGGTCCGGCCGGGTCCAGGACCAGGGCCGCCGGCCGCAGCGCCAGCCGGTCGCCGTCGCCCAAATCCAGCGCGAGACGGGCGAATGCGGGACCGTCCAGCACGGAGGTGTAGCCGACGAAGCCGGCCACCCAGTCGTCCACCGGATGGGTCCAGACCTCGCGTGCGGTGCCCATCTGCCGGAGCCTGCCGGCGCGCATCACCGCAAGCACGTCAGCGACCGCGAAGGCCTCCGCCTGATCGTGCGTGACGAAGACCGCCGTCGTCGCGGTTCCGGTCAGCACCGACCGCAGGTCCGCGAGAAGCCTTTCCCGCAGGGACTTGTCCAGCGCGGCCAGTGGCTCGTCCAGGAGCAGCAGCCGGGGCCGCGGGGCGAGCGCCCGCGCGAGCGCCACCCGCTGGGCCTCTCCGCCGGACAGCGTCCCCACCCGGCGCGGGCCGTAGCCGGGTAACCCGACCAGTTCGAGCAGCTCCCCGACCCGGACGTCGATCTCCCGGCGCGGCAGACCGGCCCGTCGCAGGCCGTAGGAGATGTTGCCCGCGACGTCACGGTGCGGGAACAGCACACCGTCCTGGAACATCAGGCCGAATCCGCGGCGGTGCACGGGCACCCCGGAGAGGTCGGCTCCGTCCCAGCGGATCGTCCCCGCAGCAACGGGTTCCAGACCGGCGACCGCACGCAGCAGCGTCGACTTCCCACAGCCGGACGGGCCCAGCAGAGCGAGCACCTCGCCGTCCGGCAGCTGCAGGCTGACGTCCTGCACCGCCGGCACCCCGGCGTAGCTGACGGTCACCCCATCCATCTCGAGCATCGTCAGAACCCCCCGATCCCCGGCTCGCCGCGGCGGCCGCCGAAGGCGGCGTCGACCAGGAACACCGAGGCGGCACACAGGGCTGCCAGCACGACGGCGGCCGCCAGTGCCATGCCTGCGTTGACCGACCCGGGACGGGAGATGAGCTTGCCGATCACCACCGGCAGAGTGGGTGTCTCCGGGCGCGCGATGAACGTCATCGCACCGAACTCTCCCAGCGCGACCGCGAAGGCGAACGCGCTGGCGCCGGCCAGCGCGCGGGACATGATCGGCAGGTCGACCGACCACCAGACCCGCACCGGTCCGGCTCCCAGCACCGCCGCCGCCTGCCGGAGCCGGTCGTCAGCCGCCCGGAGCACCGGCAGCACCATCCGCACCACCAGCGGCGTCGTCACCATCGCCTGAGCGATCGGGATCAGCAACGGCGAGGAGCGCAAGTCGAGCGGTGGGGCGTCGAGGGCGATCAGGAAACCGAAACCGACCGTTACAGCACTGACCCCCAGCGGCAGCATCACCAGCGCATCCAAGGTGCCGACCGCCCGGCCGGCGGCGCGGCGTCCCCCGCCGGACGACGAGGGCGCCGGGCCAGCACGACGGACAGCAGCACCCCGATCAGCACCGACACGGCGGCCGCGAGCAGCGCCGTGCGCAGCGAATAGCCGATGGCGGAGGTGACCGGCGTGATCAGCACGTTGTTCTCGCCGATTCCGGACAGCGCCCGGTAGTTGTCCAGCCCCCAGCCCGAAGGTGTCTGCAGCGAGCGGACGACAAGCACGGTGAGCGGCGCGATCAGCAGGAGCGCCACCAGGGCGGTCACCGCGAGTGCGGGCAGGTCGCCGCGGCGCAGCGGCCGCGCCAGGTCGACCGCGGCACGCAACCGCAGGGTCGCCTCGCCGCGCCGGCGAACGGCCGCCGCGACCACCAGCACCGCGACCACCAGCAGCAGTTGCAGAACCGACAGCACCGCGGCTGCGTGCAGGTCACCGATTTGAGCTGTCTGCCGGTAGATCTCGGTTTCCAGCGTCCCGTACCGCGCACCGCCCAGGATCAGCATGATGCCGAAACTGGTGGCGCAGAACAGGAACACCATCACGAACGCCGCGGCGATCGCCGGGAGCAGCGACGGCAGGGTGATCGTCAGGAAGACCCGGACCGGTCCGGCGCCCAGGCTGCGGGCCGCTTCGGACGGTCTCGCGTCCAGGTGCGCCCAGCTGGCGCCGACGGTGCGGACCACGACGGCATAGTTCAGGAACACATGGGCGGCCAGGATGACCGCAACCGTGCCGTCCCATCCCCAGCCGCCAAGCGGCCCGTCGGCGGCGAAAAGGGTCCGGAACGCCAACGCCACGACGATGGTCGGCAGCACGAACGGCACCGTGACGAGCGCCCGCACCGCCGCCCGCCCGCGAAATGTGCAGCGGTACAGCACATATGCGCCGGGAATGCCGAGCATGACGGCCAGGCCGGCCGACGCCGCCGCCTGCCACACGGTGAAGATGGCGAGCCGCTGCACCCGCGGCTTCGCCAGCACCTCGGCGGCCCCGGCCGGATCGAAGGCACCGGCCGGCAACAAGCCCCGGCCGAGCAGGACCGCGACCGGGTAGAAGAAGAACAGCCCGAACATCGCGATCGGGATGCCCGCTATCAGCACCCACCCCGCGGCCCGCCCGGCGGCGCCGGAGCCCGACGACAAGGGCTTCGCCGGCAGCGTCGCGACGGCGCTCACTGTCTGCAGGCCCATTGCCGGTCAGCCCTCGAGCAGGTCGGACCAGGACGAGATCCAGGCTTCCCGGTTCGCCGAGATGTCGGCAGGGTCAAGCGCGGCCGGTTTGGCGGCGACCGGCGCGTGGGCCTTCCAGGCGGCAGGCAGCGGGACACCGGAGTCCACCGGGTAGACGTACATCCCGTCCGGCACGGATGCCTGGAAGTCCTTGGACAGCAGGAAGTCGATCACCTTCTGCGCGCCGGCGGGATTCTTCGCGCCTTCCAGAACCCCGGCGTACTCGACCTGCCGGAAGCAGGTGTCCAGCAGCGCGCCCGTCGGGCTCTTCGTACCCGGTGCTGCATCTGCGGGGACCTCGGACGGCGGGGAGGAAGCGTAGGAGACCACCAGGGGCCGGTCGCCCTTGCCGGACGAGCCGGAGAAGTCGACCGTGTAGGCGTCGGTCCAGCCGCCGGTCACCTTGACGCCGTTGTCCTTCAGCTGGGTCCAGTAGGGTTGCCAGCCGTCCGCGCCGAAATGGGCGATGGTGCCCAGCAGGAACGCCAGACCCCGGGGATGAGGTTGCCGGGGACTCGACAACCAGCAGGTTCTTGTACTCCGGCTTCGCCAGGTCCTCGAACGTCGCCGGCTCGGTGAGGCCCTTGTCCGCGAACCAGCCGTGGTCGACGTTGACGCAGACATCGCCGTAGTCCACCGCTGTCAGCCGGTCGTCGAGCTTGTAGTCGTCGGCGCCGTCAGCGGCCGCGGGTGAGGTGTAGGGGGCGAGCAGTCCGGCGTCGAGCGCCCTGGATGCGAAGGTGTTGTCGATGCCGAAAACGGCGTCACCCAAAGGGTTTCTTGCCGTCAGCAGCAGTTGGTTGACCATCGCGCCGGCATCGCCCTGGGCGAGCACGGTGACGTCGAGACCGGAGGATTTCTCGAAGTCGGCCAGCATCTTCTCGTCGACGACGAAGGAGTCGTGGGTGACCAGGGTGACGGCGTTGCTCGTTGCGGCTGCGGATGACGATGCCGGGCTCGAACTTCCCGAACTGCTCGAAGCGTTCGAGCCCGAGCATCCGGTCACGGTCAGCGCAAGCACCGCCACCGCTGTCATCGATCTGATTCGTGTTGCTCTGTTCATCAGGTGCCCCTCCCGCTCTCGCGGTGTCAGGCACGGGGTCTTCGAAGGAGAGGACGTTCCTGCGCCGGCATGATCCGGATCAGGTTCGACGGTCCAGGACTTCGTGTCCTGCTCTCAGCCCGGCGCACCGGACTCCCGTGTCGCCGGCAAGTCTACGGCCTCCCGGCGGCTCACGACAGCGAACAACGCAAGGGTGAGCACCCCGAGCAGCGGGTAGATGACCCCGAGCCCGGACTGCCACAGGGGCCTGGAGGCCGGCTGGTCGATGTACTGCTGCGCGATCAGGATGCTGACGACATAGCTGCACGTCGCGACCAGCCAGGCGATGGCCATGCACCTGGACAGCGGGGACTTGCTGCCGCGGACCGAACAGGCACCACAGCAGGAACGGCAGCACCCAGACCCAGTGGTGCGACCAGGAGATCGGCGACAGCAGCAGCCCGGTGAACTGCACGGCAAGCAGGCCGGCCGCACGGTCGCCGGCCCGCAGGCACACCCAGGTCGTCCAGACCCCGAATACCGCGGCCGCGGCGGCTGCTACCAGCCAGAGCGAGGTGAGGTCCTCGCCGGCCACCCGGGCGATCGCACCACGCAGGGATTGGTTGATCGCGGACCACACCGGACCGGTGCGGGCCGGGTCGAAGATCAGCTTGCTGAAGAAACGCCACGTCTCGTCCGGCAGCAGTGCCAGCGCCGGCCGCGACGGTGAGCGCGAAGAAGACGACCGACCAGACCACGGCCGACCAGCGCTTCTGCAGCAGGTAGTACAGCCCGGTGATCGCCGGGGTCAGCTTGATCCCGGCCGCGAGGCCCACGGAAGCGCCGGCCAGCCATTCCTTCCCCGCGACGGCCCCGGCGAGCAGCAGGGCGCAGAGGAAGAGGTTGATCTGCCCGTAGTTGAACGTCGTCCGGACCGGCTCGAGCCAGAGACCGAGAGCGGTGATGGTGACGACGATCCCGCGGACGTGTGCGAGCGGTTTCGGTGCATCCGGCCCGGCCCGGCCGAGCAACCGCAGCGTGCAGTACGCCATCAGCCGCCATCGCACCGAAGGACGCCAGCTGCCAGAGCACCCGGAGCAGGGTCCACGGCAGCCACGTCATCGGGGTGAAGATGATCGCCGAGAACGGCGGGTAGGTGAACGGCAGGTGCAGCGGCTCGGAGAAGAAGTCGTAGAGCGTGCCGTCGGTCAGGTGCCGGGCGCCGTCGACATACACGGCCAGGTCGACCATCAGGAACGGGTCCCCGCCGGCCAGGGTTGCCAGCACGTGCAGGACACCGGTGACGACCGAGCAGTGCCCATGGAGCCCAGGATGATGCGACGAACTTCTGCAGCCCTGCGAGCACGACGAACGAACCTCCACACCGGCGGCCCGAGGTAGGCCCTGACCGATGATCGTAGGGTCCTCGTCGTCGGAGTCACGACGCCACGAGCAGCAGGCTGACGGCGGCTTCGAACGAGCTCAGCTCGGCCCACGGGCTGGAGCGCGGCGGGGCGGGCGGTTCACTCCGGGTGCTGTGCCCGGTGGGCGTCGTCAGGACCACTCCGATGCCGTCACCGTCGGGCCGGCTCCGCCAGCCCGGCGCTTCCTTGGTGTAGTTGCAGCGCTCACAGAGTCCCTGCCCGTTGGCAGGATGGGTCGGCCCATCGTCCACATGTCGCCGGACGTGGTCGGCATGGCGGATCGGGGCGCCGCACCAGGGGGTGCGACACACGCGGTCGCGCGCCACCAGGAACTGCCGCACGGAATGGGAAAACGTCCGCCGCCTCGAGTCCGCGGTGATCAGTTGCCCCGAGCCGGGGTCGGTGTACAGGCGGCGGATGAACACCTTGACCTTCGGGTCCGCGGTGTAGACCATGCGGCAGGCCAATTCGGCCGGGATCGGGCCGTAGCCGGTGACAATGGCGGGTTCCCTGTCACCGTCGAACAGCGTGCGATCCGTCATCACCAATTGGATGTCCAGGTTCACGCCGGCAGGAATCGACCCAGGTTCGTCCGGTTCGAGAATCGCTCCCGCGTCCGCATCCGGGACGTCGAGGGCGGGCGCGGTGATCCGCTTGACGAATTCGTCCGCCATCAGTTGACCCCGCGAACGCGTGTCACCGACAGCCGTCGCGGTGTCGGCACACCGGACCAGCGAGGCGAACACCGCAACACCTTGCGCCACCGGCAGCAGCGCCGTCACATACGACATCGTGTCCGGCGCCGGCCGAATGCTGACCCGGCGCTCACCGATCGCCCGGCGATTGCGTTTCACGCAGCTCTCGGCGTCCAGTCGCTGCGCGATCAGGGCAGCCGCCTGAGCGGTTTGCCGATCACCCAACGCGCCCATTCGCCCGGCCAGTTCCTCGTCGACAGTCCGGCGGTCGCCGACGGACAGGCAGGCGGTTTCCCGAACCAGCAGAGTCGCCCGCCATTCGCTGATCACTCCGGACTGCAAGGCGCTGAAAGCGTTCGGCATTTCGTGCATCAATGCCTTGGCCAAGCCCACGTGCCGGCCACCTCGGAACGGCGAATCCCTACGGGCGAGAGCGATCTGGGCGCCGATGCTGCGATGGGTTCCCTCTTCACGCAACTGGACGGCAGTCAGATTCCTGGTCTGCGACGCAACAAACGCGACCGTCGCGACAGCTTGCGCCGCTGCGCAGGCCGCTTTGACCCGCTCCAGCTGGGTGATCAAGTCGATCAATTCGACGTCGTCGGCATTGCCATCGACAGCCGCAAGACGGTCGACCCATCCGGCGACCTGGACGGACGCAACCCGAAGCAACCTTTCCGAGTGGTGGTCATCCATGTCGTCCATGTGTTCGATTCTATGCCTTCACCTGTACTTATGCAACAGCACAGGGCAAACGCTACGCAGCGGGTCAGCGGGCGTCGCCGTCATCCCACCGTCCAGGCCGTGAAGCCGTGTGTCGGCAGTCACCGTTGGACGCGCCGATTCACCGGTTGACCACAGTGATCTCGTGATCTACGTTCAACCCAGGTCACGAGTTCCAGCACACAGCCCCGGCTTGCTGGACGGCAACCCTCCCACCGCGGCGGGGTGCTCCGGGTGAAGACCTGGCCGATCAGGACGTAGGGATCGGCAAGCGCGGGCTCGAGAGCGGGCCCGGAAGACCGGGATGAAGGCTTGGGATGACGACAACCGCAGCAAAGACCGAACTCTGGTCGGCGCCGAGCGTGTGCCGACGGCACATCGACCTGCAGCGGGTCTCCAGCGCGCTCTGTTGCGTCACTCGCTGACTGCCCATCTGACAGGGCACCGAGCCCTCCGGTGACCGGCGCGGACCAACGCGCCGGCTGTCACGCCGCCTGATCACGTGTGAATGATCGACGCCGCCCGATCGACGCCGCCCGATCGACGCCGCCCGATCGACGCCGCCCGATCGACGCTGCCCGATCGACGCTGCCATGCCGTCGCCGTGCCCTGTACAGGACCTGTTGCGCCCTGCCCTGTCCCTGGCAATCGGGCTGCGTATCGGCGACGTCGTCTCGGGCACAACTGTTCTCGCGCTGGCATCCCCTGCTGCACCCATTCCTTGGAGCGAACCATGACGGCGACCGCCGTTCCCTTCACCACCGACGACCTGCTCGCCCGCTCGGTGGCCGCACTGTCCCGGGCCGCGCCGTACGCGGTACCCGTGGGCGGCTTCGACTCGAACGTCATCCGTTTGGTCAGCGGGGCGCCCGCGGCGGAGGTGCTACCGCTCGCCGATTACGCCGCCGCTGCATCCGCCCTACTGTCGGACCCGGAGGCCGGCGCGCACGCACTCGGGTACGGGCCGCACTCCGGCATCGCTGAACTCCGGGAATGGATTGCGCTGCGCGAAGGCGTCAGCCCGGACCGCATCCTGGTGACCAACGGTGGGCTGCACGGTGTTTCGCTCTCCTTCGCCGCTCTTCTGGACAATGGGGACTCGCTCGCGGTGGACGATCCGGTGTTCCCGGACACGATCCGCATCGCCGAGCAGCACAACGCACGGATACTGCCCATTCCGGTCGGTACGGCCGGCCTGGACGTCGATGCCCTCGCCTGGCGGTTGCGTTCGGGGCAGCGGATCAAGGCGCTGTACACCGTTCCGGACTTCCACAACCCGTCGGGCGGGGTGCTCCCGGCCGTCGAGCGGGACCGCCTCGTCGAGCTCGCCGAGCAGCACGGCTTCGTGATCGTCTCCGACAATCCCTACCGTGAATACGGTTTCAGCGGACCTGCAGAACGGGATTTCTCAGCCGATTCCGATCACGTCATCCGGGTCGGCACGTTCACCAAGACGCTGGGCCCGGGGCTGCGCCTGGGCTGGGTCGTCGCGCCGAGCTGGTTGGCACCGCATCTGGAGAACCTCCGGCGGCGCACCGACTTCCATTCCTCCGTTCTCGGCCAGCGCCTGATCACCGCACTGCTGACCCGCCCCGGGTGGTTCGATGCATTGATCGCGCGTGGACGGTCCCAGTACACCGAACGCGCCGCGATTCTCGGCGACGCGCTGCGGAGCAGCCTGAGCGATGTCCTGGCATTCGACCGCCCCGCCGGAGGCTTCTTCCTGTGGGCCGAGATCGTCGACCCGTCCATCGATCCCGCAAATCTCCTTCGCGAAGCGGCGCATCGCGGGCTGCAGTTGTCCGCGGGGCGGAACTTCGCCGCAACCGGCGGTTCACGCTGGGACCGGCGGCTCCGGCTCGCCTACTCCTCGCCGCCATTGCAGCACCTGGAGCCGGCGGTGGACCGCCTGGTCGTCGCCACCGCCGCTGCCCGTTGACCACTGCACTCCCCCGGCAGTCAAAGCCCCTCACCACAAACGCTTCTCACCACCAACCCCCTTCACCAGAAAGGCCTCTGATGACCAGACGCCAGCACCTGCGGCGCCTCCTGACCGCGACCGCCTCCGCTCTCGGGATCGCGGTGGTCCTCACGGCCTGCGGGCAATCCTCCTCCAGCAGCTCGCCGTCGACCCCCGAAACCTCTGCGGCCGCCGTCACCCTGCGCATCGGCGAAACCGGTTGGAAGCAGCAGCAACTCCTGCTGGAGAACGCCGGCCTCGCGGACACCCCGTACACCAAGGAGTTCAGCCTGTTCCAGGGCGGGAACCTTCAACTCGAGGCGCTCGGTGCGGGCGCGATCGATCTGGCCAGTGCCAGCGAGATCCCGCCGATCTTCGCGGCGCAGTCCGGCGGCCCGGGTTCGCTGAACATCATCGCCGTCCGGGAGGGCAGCACCCTCACCCAGGAAGTGGTGGTTCCAGAGGGCAGCCCGATCACCGACGTGGCGGGGCTGAAGGGCAAGAAGGTGGCGTACGTGCAGAACACCACCGCGCACTACTTCCTGTTGAAGGCGCTGAAGGAGGCCGGGCTCAGCCTGGACCGACATCGAGGCGGTACCGCTTTCCACCAGTGACGGCCTCGCCGCCCTGCTGGTCGAACCAGGTCGACGCGCTGGCCTCCTACGGCAACGCCATCATCGCCGCACACGCCAAGGGTGCCACCACGCTGGTCGACGCCCGCGACATCCTGTCCGGCAACTTCGTCTACGTCACCGTGCCCTCGGTGGTCCAGCGACGCGGCGAAGAAGGCAGCTATCGCGGACTTACTTCTCCCGGTTGCAGCGCGGCTTCAACTGGGCCAGGGCGAATCCGGATGCCTGGGCGGCGGTCACCGCCGAGCAGACCAAGCAACCGGTCGAGCAGGCGAAGCAGACGTTCGTGGACGGCGAAGCGCAGCGTCCCAGCAAGTTCGTCCCCACGTCACCCGAGGCCATCGCCTCCCAGCAGGACGTCCTGGATACCTTCGTGGCAGCCGGCATCATCGACAAGACGTTCGACATCGGCGACTACTGGTCCACCGCCTTCGATTCCGATCTACCAGCAGATCGAGGATGAGTACGTTGTCGGCTGATGCGCTCAGCCGGACCGTTCCCGACACCGGGTCCGTGCCGGCAACAAGGTCCGTGCCGACGACGGTGATCGTCGGCCAGGCAGGACCGGTCCCGCCGGCCGGCCTGCCGCGGCTCGTCGTCAAGGCGATCAGCCCGCTGGTGCTGCTGCTGCTCTGGTATGTCGCCAGCACCGCGGGCTGGCTGTCGGCCAACACGCTGGCCGTCACCGCGGCGGTGGTCGCCAAGGCGGGCGAGCTGCTGGCCACCGGTGAACTGCAGGAGGCGATTCTGGCGTCCGCGCAGCGGGTGGGACTCGGCCTGCTGTGCGGACTCTCGGCCGCGTTGATCGCCGCCCTGATCTCCGGGTTGTTCAAGGTCGGCGAGGACATCATCGACGCGCCGATCCAGATGCTCCGCACGGTCCCGGTGGTCGGCCTGATCCCGTTGCTGATCATCTGGTTCGGCATCGGCGACCAGCCCAAACTGATCCTGATCGCACTGGGTGTCTTCTTCCCGCTCTACCTCAACCTCTATCGCCGGCATCCGTGGCACCGATCCGGCTCTGATCGAGGCGGGGCGGACCCTCGGCCTGTCCCGGTTCGGCCTGGTGCGCAACGTGGTGCTGCCGGCCGCCGTGCCCAACGGTCTCGTCGGTCTGCGGTACTCCATCGGGGTGTCCTGGCTGATCCTGGTCTTCGCCGAAACCATCAACGCCACAACGGGAATCGGCTACCTGATCAACACGGCGCGGGAGTTCTTCGAGACCGACACCATCGTGCTGTGTCTGGTGCTGTACGCGTTGCTCGGTCTGCTCGCCGACGTCATCGTCCGATCTGCTGGAAAGGGTGTTGCTGTCATGGCGACCGACGTTCACCGGGACCTGAGCGCACCCGGCCGCGGCAGCGGCCCGACCGCCGCACGTCGGCGCGGTCCGGGTCCGCGACCTGACCAAGTAGTTCGGCGACCGGACCGTCATCTCGCATCTGACCTGGACATCGAGCCGGGCGAGTTCGTCGTGCTGCTCGGCGCGAGCGGCTGCGGCAAGAGCACGCTGCTGCGGATTCTGGCCGACCTGGACCGGGACATCACCGGGTACGTCGAGGTCGCCACCCGGCGGGCCGTGTCCTTCCAGTCGCCGCGGCTGATGCCGTGGAAGAAGGTCTGGCGCAACGTCGTTCTCGGGCTGCCCGGCCGACCGGACCGGGCCCGGGCGGAGGCGGCGCTGGCCGAGGTCGGGATGACGCCACCGCAGTGACGTCTGGCCGAAGGTGCTCTCCGGCGGTGAGGCGCAACGGGCGTCACTGGCCCGGGCGCTGGTCCGGGAACCGGACCTGCTGCTGCTGGACGAGCCGTTCTCCGCACTGGACGCGCTGACCCGGCTCACCGCGCAGGCGCTGGTCGCCGACCTGTGGGCGCTGCACCAGTGCGCGGTGCTGCTGGTCACCCACGACGTCGAGGAATCGGTCAAGCTGGCCGACCGGGTGCTGGTGATGAAGGACGGGGTGATCGCGCACGAGGCGCGGATCGACCTGCCGCGGCCGCGTGACGTCACCGATCCCCGGTTCGTGGCGCTGCGGGCGGAACTGCTCGGCCATCTCGGCGTGGGGGTGCACTGATGCGGTGCCGACCGCTACCACGCGGACACCGGTGCTGGATCGCTCGCCGCAGGTGGGTGCTCAGCCGACTGGCGGAGCGTTCTCGGATCCCGCCGAGATCAGCTCCGAGCAGGCCGATCTGGAGGCCAACGCGACCGACTGGTCCGGTCACCGACTGCCGGGCGCCCCGCTGGCGGTGCTGCGGCCCGGCTCCGTCGAGGCGGTTCAGGCGATCCTGAGAGTCGCGTCGGCAGCGGGTGTCACCGGTCGTCCCACGAGGACGCCGGAACTGGCCTGTCGGGAGGCGCGGCCGTCCCCGACGGCGCCCTGGTGGTGTCGACCGAGCGTCTCGATCGGATCCTGAGGATCGACGCCGCCAACGAGATCGCTGTGGTGCAGCCCGGTGTCATCACCGCCGAACCTGGATGCGGCGGCCGTCGGAGCACGGCCTGATGTACGCCCCCGACCCGGCCAGCCCGAGATCTCCACGCATCGGCGGCAACATCGCCACCAACGCCGGGGGCCTGCACTGCGTCAAGTACGGCGTCACCCGGGAGTCGGTGCTCGGCCTGACTGTCGTGCTCGCCGACGGGTCGTTGCTGCGGACGGGCCGGCAGACCATCAAGGGCGTCGTCGGGATACGACCTGACCGCGCTGTTCGTCGGGTCGGAGGGCACCCTCGGCGTCGTCGTCGAGGCGACCGTCCGGCTACGGCCGCGGCCGGTGAAGACCCGCACCGCCGTCGCGTTCTTCCCTGGCCACGGTGGCCGCCGCGAAGGGCGTGGCGTCGCGATACGGCGCGGCGTGCACGCCCAGCATGCTCGAACTGCTGGACGGCGGCGCTCTGCTGGCCATCGACCGGGCGCAGGGCACGGACCTCGCCGACCGGGGCAGCTGCGCTCGTTGCTCGCCCAGACCGACGGCTTCGGCGCGGACGAGGAGATCGAGGTCATCGGGCGACGGCTCTGACGGCCGCAGGGGGCACGGTCGAATTCCCCGACGATGCAGCGGCCGCCACGTACCTGTGGCTGCGACGCCGCGGCCGGGGACCGCACACCGACGCCTGGGTGATCGGCGAGGACATCGCCGTCCCGAGATCGGCGCTGGCTGACGATGTTCTCCGCCATCGAGGAGATCGGAGCACGCCACGGCCTCGAGGTGGCGGTGGTGGCGCACGCCGGTGACGGCAATCTGCATCCGCTGCTGTCCGTTCCGAAGCATCCGGACGACGGCGGCCGCGCACCGGCGGGTCTGAGCCTGGCGGCCGATGAGCTGGTGCGGACCGCGCTGCGGCTCGGCGGCACCATCAGCGGCGAGCACGGTGTCGGCATCACCAAGAGGCACTGGCTGGAAACGGAACTCGGTACGGACAACCTTGGGCTGCAGCGCCGCCTCAAGCGGACGTTCGACCCGAACGGCATCCTCAACCCGCACACCTGGCTGGCCGAGGAGACATCGGTCGATCTCGACCGGGAACTCCGTGACATCAGCGAGACGGCCTCCCCGTCAATGACTCCCGCGACGTATGGCGAGAACCGCGCATGAACACCTACACCCCAGAGGACCTGTCGTGACAGCTCAGCCGCTTGCCCAGCGCGGTGTCGGTCAGCACACATCGCCGGCGTCCCCCGCCGCCCAGGTGGATGTCGATCCGGAGCAGCTCACCGTTGTCCGGTCCCGTCATCCGTGGCGCTGGGTCGGAGCGATCTCGGCCTCGTTCTCGCCGCGCAGTTCATCAACGGACTGGTCACCAACCCGGGCTGGGACTGGCCGACGTTCGCCCAGTACTTCACCGCCCGGCGGTGCTGAAGCCGCACTCGGCTGACGATCCAGCTGACCTTCTACGGCACGCGTGCTCGGCTTCGCCCTCGGCATCGTGCTCGCGCTCGCTGCGGCTGTCGAAGAATCCCGTCCTGCAGACGGTCGTCGTGGGCCTACATCTGGGCGTTCCGCTCGATCCCGCTGATCGTGCAGCTGCTGTTCTGGTTCAACATCGCCTACCTGTACCAGGCGCTGTCAGCATCGGGATCCCGTTCGGTCCGGCGTTCGTCACCTTCGACGTCAACGGCGTCGATCAGCGGCGATGACGGCGGCGGTGATCGGGCTCGCCCTGCACCAGGCCGCGTACTCGGCCGAGATCATCCGCGGCCGGCATCATCTCCGTCGACCAGGGCCAGCTGGAGGCCGCTGCGGCGCTGGGCATCCCGCAGCGTCGGCAGTTCTTCAGGATCGTGCTGCCGCAGGCGATGCGCGTCGATCCTGCCGAACGCGGCCAACGAGGTGATCAGCCTGTTCAAGGGCACCTCGATCGTCTCGGTGATGGCGATCGCCGAGCTCTTCTACCAGGTGCAGGTGATCTACGGCCGCAACGGCCGGGTCGTGCCACTGCTGATGGTGGCCACGGTCTGGTACATCGTGCTGACCACGCTCCTGTCGATCGTCCAGTACTACGTCGAGCGGCACTACGCCAAGGGCGCCAGCGCGAGCTGCCGCCGACCCCGTGCAGCGCGCACGCCGCAACTGGCGCATCGGCCTCACCAGAGCGCCGCCCGGCAGGAGCGCCACCAGCATGAGCGCCGCCGACGCTGTCGAGGTCCGCGGCGTGCACAAGTCCTTCGGCAGCGCTGGAGGTGCTGCGGGGCATCGACCTGGCGGTCCGGCCGGCGAGGTCACCGTCATCCTCGGGCCGTCGGGCTCGGGCAAGTCGACGCTGCTGCGGACGATCAACCACCTGGAGAAGGTGGACCGCGGGCTCGATCCAGCGTCGACGGCGAGCTGGTCGGCTACCGGCGCGCGGGCAACAAGCTGCACGAGCTGCGCGAGCGCGGAGATCCTGCGGCAGCGGACCCAGATCGGCTTCGTCTTCCAGAACTTCAACCTCTTCCCGCATCTGACCGTGCTGGAGAACGTCGTCGAGGCACCGGTCTCCGCGCAGGGCCGGCCCCGCGAGGAGGTCGAGCCGAGGCGCGCGGCAGCTGCTGGACCGGGTCGGGCGTCGCCGACAAGGCCGACGCCTACCCGCGGCAGCTGTCCGGCGGTCAGCAGCAGCGGGTGGCCATCGCCCGGGCGCTGGCGCTGCGAGCCGCGGTGATGCTGTTCGACGAGCCGACCTCCGCGCTCGACCCCGAACTGGTCGGCGAGGTGCTCGACGTGATCAAGCGACCTGGCCGCGCGAGGGCACCACCATGATCATCGTCACCCACGAGATCGGCTTCGCCCGCGAGGTCGCCGACACCGTGGTCTTCATGGACGCCGGCCGGATCGTCGAACAGGGCACCGCCCGCCGCAGGTGCTCGACAACCCGCAGCACGAACGCACCCGCGCCTTCCTCTCCAAGGTCCTCTGACCCAACCCGTGACAGCGAACATCCATGTTCTCCCGTACTCGACGCCGCATCGTCCTGACGTCGGCGCTCGTCGCAGCCCTGGCGATCAGCGCGTGCGGCTCGTCGACAGACAGCGCGTCGACCACCACCTCCTCCACCGATACCGCCTCCACCAGCACCGGTTCCGCATCCCCGGCCGCCGCGGACGGCGTGCAGTTCAACCTGGATCCCGAGCAGAATCGCGTCACCACGGAGAAGGTCGACGCGATCGCAGCCGAGGTACCGCAGGCCATCCGCGATCGGGGCGCCCTGCTGGTCACCGGCAGCGCCGGGACCGCTCCACCGCTGCGCTTCTACGCCACCGACGACAAGCCACGATCATCGGCTCCGAGGTCGACTTCGCCTACCTGATCGCCGACGTCCTCGGCCTGAAGCGTCGAGATCAGCGCGGCCGACTGGGCACAGAACTTCGTCCGGATCGACTCCGGCGAGGTGGACGCCTTCATCTCCAACGTCACCGTCACCGAGGAGCGCAAGGAGAAGTACGACTTCGCCACCTACCGGCTCGACACCCTCGCCCTGGAGGTCCCAGAAGGACGCCGACTGGACCGTCAACGACCGGCAGGACCTGGCGGGCAAGATGATCGCCGTCGGCTCGGGCACCAACCAGGAGAAGATCCTGGTGGACTGGAACGACGCAGAACGTGGCGGAGGGCCTCGAGCCGATCGACATCAAGTACTTCCAGAACGCCACCGACTACTACCTGGCCCTGTCGTCCGGCCGGATCGACGGCTACTTCGGCCCGAACCCGACCGCGCAGTACCACGCGGCCAGCACCGGTGAGACGAAGGTCATCGGCACCTTCTCCGGCGCCGGCGACGCCCTGCAGGGCGAGATCGCTGTGCTCACCAAGAAGGACAACGGCCTGGTCAAGGCCTTCGCCGACGCCATCAACCACACCATCGAGAACGGCACCTACCAGCAGGTGCTCGACCGCTGGAACCTGGCCAGCGAGGCGGTGAGACCTCCGAGATCAACCCGCCCGGCCTGCCCAAGACCAGCTATCCTGACACCGCTGGCAAGAAAGGGGGATCCGATGTCCCGCACCGGCAAGACCGTGGCCGTGATCGGCGGCGGCGTGATGGGGTCGGCCGCCGCATGGCAACTGGCGGTGCGGGGACATCGGGTCGTCCTGGTCGAGCAGTACGGCCCGGGACACACCAGGGGGCGCGTCCCACGGCAGTTCCCGCATCTTCCGGCACGCCTACCCGGTCCGGTTCTACGTCGACCTGGCAGCGAGAGCCGCGCGGCTGTGGCGCCAGCTCGAACGGCTCGACGGCGAACGGGTCTACACGCCGACCGGGGCGGTCGATCACGGTGATCCCGGCCATCTCCAGGCGCTTGCCCGCACGCTGACCGACGCCCGGATCGAACACTCCTGGCACAGCCCCCGTGCCGCTCGACTGCAGTGGCCCGGATTGATGTTCGACACGATGGTCCTGCACCACGCCGAGGCCGGGCGACTGCATGCCGACACTGCGGTGGCCGCCCTGCAGCGCAGGGCGACCGCAGACGGCGCGGAGATCTGGCACAACACCGAGGTGACCGGGCTGCGCCCGAACAATTCCGGCGTGCGCGTCCTCACCCATTCCGGCTCGATGCGGTTCGACCACGTGGTCGTCGCCGCAGGCGCCTGGACGTCCGACCTGGTCACCGGGGCGCCGGCCCTTGCACGGGAACTGCCCGCGCTCACCACGACGCAGGAACAGCCCGTCCATTTCATCCCGACCGAAACACCCATCGGCTGGCCCAGTTTCATCCACCATCCGGGGGCCGGGTACTCGGGTCCGGGCATCTACGGACTCGCATCGGAGGACGGGATCAAGGTCGGCGAGCACGGGACCGGTCCGGTCATCGAACCCGCCACCCGCGATTTCCGCCCGCGACCCGAAGCGGTCGAACGACTGCGGCGGTACGCGGCGCGGCTGGCTACCCGGTGTCGACGCCGGCTCGGCCACCGCGACCACGTGCCTGTACACCACGACCCCCGACCACCATTTCGTTCTCGATCGGCGCGGACCGGTCACGCTTGCCGCGGGTTTCTCGGGCCACGGGTTCAAGTTCGCGCCGGCGATCGGCGAACTGGTTGCCGGACTGGTCGAGGGCACGTCCGTCGCCCCGCCACTGTTCGCCCTCGGCAGGCGCACCAGCCCGCTGCCGGTCGGCGGTCCGAGCACATGAATCACAACAGCCACAGCCAGGGAGCGTCATGCCTTTCGTCCTGAGTATTTCCGCCAGTCCGCAGGTGGTCTCGAGCACCCATGCGGTGCTCACCCACGTGAACCGCAGGATCGTGGGGGCCGGACACACCGTGCGAACCGTTCAGGTGCGCGAACTCCCGCCGGCCGCGCTGCTCAGCGCCGACACCTCCGATCCCGCGATCGCCGACGTCATCGCCGCCGTCGCCGCCGCGGACGCCGTCGTGGTGGCCACCCCCGTCTACCAGGCCGCGTACTCGGGGCTGCTGAAGGTCTTCCTCGATCTGCTGCCGCAGTTCGCGTTTCGTGGAAAGGCGGTGCTCCCGATCGTCACCGGCGGTTCGACGGCTCACGTCCTTGCGGTCGACTACGCGCTCCGCCCGGTCCTGGCGAACCTGGGTGCCGCACACATCGGGCAGGGTTGGTTCGTGCCGTCGGCCCACATCCGGCAATGGGGCGACGGGGGCGTGCTGATCGACCCGGCGTCCCTGGCACCGGTGGCCCAGGTGACCGATGAGTTCCTGGCAACCCTGCACCGGCACCCGGCCGCGTCCGCACTGCCGGCCAGGGTGGATTCGGTCGGAGGGGGGCGCGTCTCGCCGGTGGCCGGCGCCGCCGACCTGGTCGTCGCGCGGGTCGGGATCGACGATCCCCGGTTGCGACCGCTGCTCGCCGACCTGGTGGTCGAGTACGGAACCCGTTACGGCCGACCATCGGCCAACACCCAACTCACCGAGGTCCCCGCGTCGGACTTCATCGAGCCGCACGGCACCTTCCTGATCCTGCTCGAGAACGGCGAAACGGTGGCCGGGGGCGCACTACGCCGCTACGACGACAGCACCGCGGAGGTCAAGCGGGTGTGGACCTCGCACCGGCACCGGCGGCGCGGCCTTGCCCGCCGGGTGATGGCGGAACTCGAATCGGTCGCGCTCGAGTTGGGATACCGGCGCATCCACCTGACGACGGGCCCCCGCCAGCCGGAGGCCCGGAACCTGTACCTGGCCTCCGGGTACACGCCGCGTTTCGATCCCGCAGCCGACCCAGAGACGATCGGGCCGTTGGCCTTCGCGAAGGAACTCGTCGCGGGCGCCGGGTTTGCGGACTGGCGGCAGCCGACCTGGCAGGAGATCGAGGCGGCACATCGCGGCCTGATTCCTGCGGCCCCGAGCCTGGTCAACGGGTTCGCCCGATGACGACGACGCTCGTGTTCGTCGGCGGTGGCCCTCGCACCGTCGGCCTGCTGGAACGGCTGGCGGCCAACTCGACCGGAGCACTGCACCCCGGCCCGGTGGACGTGCACATCGTCGACCCCTACCCCGCCGGGGGCGGGCGGATCTGGCGGGCCGAGCAGTCCGGGCTGCTGTGGATGAACTCCATGGCCCGTGACGTGACGATCTTCACCGACGAGTCGGTGACCTGCGAGGGCCCGATCGAACGGGGTCCGGACCTGGCCGAGTGGGTCCGGGGGGAGGGCCGGACAGTGCTGACCGCAGCAGGTCTCGGCGATCAGGCCGCCGCGCTCCGGCCGAACGACTTCGCCGGCCGGCAGATCCAGTCGCACTATCTCAGCTGGGCCTTGCGGCGCGCGATCTCGAGATTGCCGGCCGGCGTGACGGTGCGCGAACACCGCACCACGGCCGTCGATCTCACCGATACCGGTGAAGGACAGAGCGTTCTGCTCGCCGACGGGACCGTACTGCCCGCGGATGTCGTCGTCCTGGCCCAGGGCTTTCTGGATCGGGATCCCACCCGCGAGGAGTCCGGCCTGATAGCAGCAGCAGACCGGCACGGGTTGACCTACCTGCCACCCGGCTATACCGCCGATGTCGATCTCTCCGAGCTGCGGCCGGGAGAACCGGTGCTGGTCAGGGGTTTCGGGCTGGCCTTCATCGATCTGATGGTATTGCTCGGCGAGGGGCGGGGCGGACGGTTCTCCGACAACCAGGACGGCACGCTGACCTACCATCCCAGCGGAACCGAGCCGGTGCTGCATGTCGGCTCCCGCCGCGGCGTGCCCTACCACGCCAAGTTGGGGTATTCGCTGCCGTCCGGTCAGCCTGGAAGTGTCCCCACCCCGCCGCGCTACTTCACCCCGGCCGCGGTGGGCGCGCTCGGCGGCGGACGGCGTGCGGTCGACTTCCGCGAAGAGGTCTGGCCGCTGATGGCCAAGGAGCTCACCGCAGCGCACTACCGGGAGTTGTTCACTGCCCATCCCGAACGCACTCTGGTCCCGTGGGCGGAATTCTCCGCCCTGCTGGACTCCGCCGACGTGACCGGCAGCGCCTTCGCCGCCGCCGCGGCCCGCGCGGTACCGGAGCAGGAGGACCGCTTCGAACTGCCGCTGATAGACAGACCGCTCAGCGGAAGGTACTTCGCGTCGCCCGCCGACCTCAGCGAAGCGGTGCTCGATCACGTGCGCGCGGACCTCCGCCGCCGCGCGGACCCGCACTTCTCCGCCGACGCCGCCGTTTTCGACGCGCTGCTGACGGTCTACGGGGTCCTCGCGATCGCCCTCACCAGCGGAAAGATCACCGCCGCGGATCGGATCCGATTCATCGAGGGCCAGTTTCACGGCTTCTTCTCCTTTCTGGCCAGCGGTCCCCCGCCCCGCCGACTCGCCGAGCTGCTGGCCCTGCACGAGGCCGGCCTGGTGGAGTTCGCCGGACCGGAACTCGCCGTGGAGATCGAGGACGGCGCCTTCGTCGGCTCCAGTCCGGCGGTCCCCGGCCGGCGACGGGCCCGGGCGTTCGTCGATGCACGACTCCCGCGACCCGACGTCAGGGCGGCGACCGACCCGGTCATCCGCGGCCTGCTCGGTCGTGGAGAACTGGCCGCCGAAGACCTGACGCTTCCAGACGGTCGCTCGCTGGGGGGCGGGCAGTTGCTCGCGGACGCGTCCTGCCGGGCCATCCGGGCCGACCGCTCCGTGCACCCCCGGCGATTCCTGTTGGGGCCGTCGGTGTCCGGTTCCGCCGGCTCGGCGGGGTTCTCCCGGCCCGGCTTCAACGGACCGGGTTTTCGGCAGAACGACGCCGTCGCCCGGCACATCCTCGCTCTGCTCCGCGACCCGCCCGATGCGGCCACCGCCGACCCGGACAGCTCAATGACAAAGGAGATCCACCATGCCCGTTGAATTCCTGGGAATCGCCGGAACCAACCCGGCCAGCGAGGTGACGCCGCGCACCGGGGGAAGCCTCGATCTGGACTACACCCGCAAACTGGCCCGTGCCCACGAGGACCACGGGTGGGATCGCATCCTGTTCGCCTACCATTCCGGCTCACCGGACCCGGCACAGGTCGCGGCCTACATCGCCGGGCATACCGAGCGGATCAACCTCGTCCTCGCGCACCGGCCGAACGTCTCGGCACCGA
>CAVXYU010000026.1:0-192509 GCA_963766015.1 uncultured Actinomycetota bacterium
CCGATCGGGCCGGGATACACCGACCCGTAGGCGTGGCCGCCGGTGCGCTCGTACACCGGGCAGACATTCAGGCAGGCCGAGCACCGGATGCAGTGCAGCGCAGCACGTCCCACCTGGTCGGCGAGCGCCTTGGTGCGGCCGTTGTCGAGCAGGACGAGGTGGAACTCCTGCGGGCCGTCGCCGGGGTGCACGCCGGTCCACATCGATGTGTACGGGTTCATCCGCTCGCCGGTCGACGATCTCGGCAGCAACTGCAGGAAGACCTCGAGGTCGGTGAAGGTGGGCAGCAGCTTCTCGATGCCCATGACGGTGATCAGCGTCTGCGGCAGCGTCAGGCACATCCGGCCGTTGCCCTCCGACTCGAGGACGCAGAGGGTTCCGGTGTCGGCGATCACCGAAGTTGGCGCCGGACACCGCCACCCGGGCGGTCAGGAACTTCTTCCGCAGATGTTCCCGCGCAGCCATCGCCAGCCCGCGCGGATCGTCGGTGAGATCCTTTGGCGCGTCGTCCATCTCGGCGAGGAAGATGTCGCGGACCTCGGTGCGGTTCTGGTGGATTGCCGGAACCAGGATGTGCGACGGCTTGTCGTGCCCGAGCTGGACGATCAGCTCGGCGAGGTCGGTCTCGACGGCGGCAATGCCGTGTTCCTCCAGGTACTCGTTGAGCCCGATCTCCTGCGTCGCCATCGACTTGACCTTGACGATCTCGGTGGCGCCGGTGGCCTGCACGAGTTCGGTGACGATGCGGTTGGCCTCTTCCGCGTCGGCCGCCCAGTGCACCACCCCGCCCCGTGCAGTCACGTTCGTCTCGAGCTGTTCGAGCAACTCCGGCATCCGGGCCATCACGTCAGCCTTGATCGCGGAACCGGCGTCTCGCAACGCTTCCCAGTCCGGCATCTCGTTGACCACGAGCGCCCGCTTGGCGCGGATGGTGGACGTCGCGTGGGCAAGGTTGCGGCGCAGTTGATCGTTGGCCAGCTCACGGCGGGCCGCCTTCGGGAACGACTCGGTGCCGCGCAGCGGTGATTCGGCTGGTCCGTGGCCCCGCCGGGGCACGCCGAGGAAGGTCGTCATGCCGGGTTCTCCTTGGTGGACGCCAGGATGGTGGCCAGATGCACCGTGCGAGTGGGGTTGTCGGCCCGGGTGAGGCCGCCGTTGATGTGCATCAGGCAGGACGAGTCGCCCGCCGAGCAGACGTCCGCGCCGGTGGAGAGCACGTTGGTGATCTTGTCGGCGAGCATCGCCGACGACGTACCACTGTTCTTGAGCGCGAACGTGCCGCCGAAGCCGCAGCAGGTGTCCGCCTGCGGCAACTCGACCAGGTCGATGCCGTCGACCGCTCGCAGCAGGGACAGGGGTTTGTCGCCGACCCGCAGCATCCGCAGCGAGTGGCAGGTGGGGTGGTAGGTGACCCGATGCGGGAAGTAGGCGCCCACATCGGTCACCCCCAGCACGTCGACCAGCAGCTCCGACAGTTCGTAGGTTCGGTCCGACAAGGCCGTCGCCCGGTCGGCGAGGTCGGTGTCCCCGACCCGTCGGGCGACCATCGCCTGCTGGTGACGGATGGACCCGACGCACGAGCCGGACGGCGCGACAGCGACGTCGAAGTCGGCGTCGGAGAAGGTGTCGACGTGGTGCCGGACGACATCGACGGCCTCGTTCAGGTAGCCGGTGTTGACGTGCATCTGGCCGCAGCAGACCTGCGCCGGCGGGAAGACCACGTCGTGACCGAGCCGCTCGAGCAGGGCGACCGTCGCCTTCGGCACATCGGGGAACAGGGCGTCACCGAGGCAGGTGGCGATGAGTGCGATTCGCATGTGGCTCCCATCTGTCGGCGCCGGGCGCGGACGCCATTGTGCGGCCTGCGGCGCCGCCACGCTCGGGCCGCCCCCGGATGGCTCATCGCCGACGCGCTTGACACCCCGGTTGCGGCGGAGTTGGCTGAGATTGCTGAGCACCCAGCCTGCAGGGAGCAGCCCCGCCGCCGACGCATTGCCGCGGGGCTGTCGAAGATTCTCTTCGCCGCCCTGCTCCCGTCAGCGCCTGCCGCCGAACGGGAGCCGCTGAACCCCACCGATACCCGCGCCGGCGACCGCTCGGGGGCGCCGGGAGCGCGGTTCGGGGGCCATCCTGATGACCACCGCACCGGCAGGACCGCAGAGTTCGGCCGGTGCGGTCCCACCGGTGCGTGCTGGACCAGGTGCGGGTCGGCGGCTCCGTCACCGCTCGAGTGACGCCACCAGATCGCCGTCCTCGATGCGGTCCCAGACATCGGAGAACTCATCGAAGGCACCGTGCGCCATCGCCTGTTCGAAGGCGTGCAGCCGGCCGAAGATGAAGCCTGCGACCCCGTCCGTTTCGTCCTCGAGGGCGAGCGATGCCAGCAAGGCCGTCGCGAAACGGGCGTCCTGGAACTCGCCGAGCGTCTCCTGGATTTCCTCCAGGGCCGAGGCGAAGACCACCGCGTCCGAGCCGAGCGCCTCGATCGCGGCCTCGGTGGCGTAACGGAGCGTCTTCGCCGACTTGCGCACGTCATGGATGGCCGTCACGTTGTCCGGGTCGCTGAGTGCAGCGTCGGCCCGCTCGCGCAAGCCGAGCCAGGCGGCGCCGATCAGCGCCGGAAGTTCGGTGGACGCAGGCCGGCCACCACGACGGGACAGCGGCGGGTCCATCGCCACGGCGTCGAGGTCACGCAGCAGCTGAAGGTAACCGGGGAGTGTCGATGTGGATCTGCACCTCGGTGGCAGCGGCCGTCAGTCTCCGGTCACACGCGTCGGCCAGCCGGACCCGAGCAGCGCCGGCGTAGTCCTCGGGTTCCTCGATGAGTTGGGCGGTCAACCGGCGACGGGCGACATCGATGTCCCGCGCGGTGCTCAGCACCGAACCGAACGAGCGCAACGCCGTCGCGCAGCGCCGGAACGGATCTCCCGCGAGCAGCGGCGCGTAGACGGTGAGGATGGCCCTGATCCGGCGGGCCGCGGACCTGGGCGTCGTGCAGCGCGTCCGGGGCGCGTGACGTGCCGTCCCGAAGACCCCGGTCGGCGGTCGTCAGCTGATCGAGCTGACGGCCCAGCGCGCCGATCACGACCGCGCCCGCCGTCTTGCTCCGCCGCGACCCGGCGGGGACATATCCCACCGCGCGGGCCAGCTTCGAGGCCGACGAGGCGCGTCCCGCACCGGCCGACATCAGCACGTCGACAGTGGCCGCGAGCTGCTCGCGGGTGCCCTCGACGATCTCGGCCTCCAGCTCCCGCCAGGCAGTCGGCTCCGCCGGGCCGTCCAGCAGGCGGGTCGCGGTGACGTGGTCGTCAGCCACCTCCACCAGGGTCTTGCCGTCCTGGTCGAGCAGATGGCGCACCGTGCGGTCGTTCTCGACCCGGGCCACGGGCAGCAGGTCCCGGCCGCGAGCGGCTCCGCGCACGAGCGCGGCCAACTCGGCCGGGACGTCACCCGGTTCACCGGCGGCCAGCGGCAGCTGAACCTCTGTCCTGGCGTTTTGGGCCGCCGGGCAATTTGAGGTGCCAGCCGGCGTCCGGACCGCCTGTGCGCCGCCGCAACGTCAGCTTCGACCGCAGCAGGTCCAGGCACACCGTGTCGTAGTAGGTGGCATCGAGATGGAATGTGCGCGGCTCGGTGGTGCTGATGATGCCGACCGTCGTCAACCGGCGCCGGCCGGCGAGGGCGGGCAGCGGAACGTCCGGCGGGATCTCCAGCTTCGTCTCGATCTCGGACTGTCTGGTCGCGGATCCCGCGGTGCCGTCCGCGCCGCCGGTGAGCCCGACCGAGATCGCGCCCACCAGTTCCGCGGCCGACCCGGACCGGACGGCTGGGCGTTCTTCTTCTGACGGGCGGCCATGGCGTTGTTGTTACCCGGTGACGACGGTCCTGGCCAGTCGGGCTCGCCGCAGCGGGTGATCCGTTCAGTGGACTTGCGCGGGAGATGCCGTCGAACCCCGGACCTGCAGTGTCGGTTCGATCAGTTGCAGGGCAGCCGGGACGGCGGGATCGGCGATCCTGCGGAGCAGGGCCCGTGCGGCCCGCCGGCCGACCTCGACGCTCGCGTTGTCCACGCTGGTGAGCCAGACATGCCGGATCTGCGCCAATGACGTGTTGTCGTAGCCGACGATCGAGACGTCATGCGGGGATGCGCAGCCCGAGCTGCTGCGCGGCGGACATCGCGCCGATGCCGGCGATGTCGTTGACCGCGAAGATGGCGCGTGGGCGGAGCCGGATCGACCGAGCAGACGGATCGCCGCCCGGTAACCGCCCTCCTCGGTGAGATCGCAGGTTCTCAAGTACGCGCGGTCGCCGAGAGCATGGTCCTGCATGGTCTGCGAGGTAACTCTGCCGGCGCAGCAAGGCGACCGCGCCGAGCGAGCCGCCGAGGTGGGCGATGTCCCGGTGCCCCGACCGGATCAGGTGCTCCACCGCCAGCCGGGTGCCCGACCTCGTCGTCGTTGGCCACCACGTCGACGCCCGGCAGGGTGATGTCCCGGCTGGCCGCGGCCACCGTCGGGACCCGGGCGGCAACCTCCGCGAACACCGGCGACGAAGCCATGCTCCCGACGAGAACCAGCCCGTCGACCTGCATGTCGACGAACCCGCGCAGCAGGTCGTCACTGGTGCCGCGGTCGCGACGCCCGTCGGCCAGCACTGTTCGAAGACCCTCGCCGTGCAGGATTGACGTCAGACCCTCGAGGCAGTCGACGAACCACGGGTTGCGCAGGTCGTTCAACAGCACGCCGACAGTGCTCGTGCGTCGCTGGGTCAGTTGCCGGGCGATCACATTGGGCCGGTAGCCCGAGTTCGCTCGATGGCGCTCTCGACCGCGCGCCGGCGTTCCTCGCTGACTTTCGGGGAGCCGCGCAGAACCAGGGACACCAGCGATTTCGACACGCCGGCCCGCTCCGCGACCGTGCGAATGGTCGCCGGATGCGCGGCCGGGAGGTCCATGTCATCCCTTCGTCGGTGGCAGCAGGAGCGATTGGACCGGTACATCACAGCCCCATCCTGGGCTGTGGCGCTATTCGCACTGCCGGTCTTCGCGCTCTTGACAATAGGCTGCCCGGTGAAGAGGATTCAACGTATTGGACCGGTCCATCGACTGAATCGCCGAAGAGGGAGCACCTTTGCACACCACCGACGTACCCACCGCCGCCGTGTCATTCACCCCGTGACCCGGACTGCAGAGGTGCCGGTCCGCCGGCCGGTCGGGGTGGCGGTGGCCGGGTTCGGCTGGATGGGCCGGGTGCACAGCCAGGCCTACTCCAGGTTGCTGCACCACTTTCCGGGCCTGACGCTCAGCCCGACCATGGCGGCCGTTGCCGACGAGGTCCCCGGCCGGGCAGCCGAGGCTGCGGCCCAGTTCGGTTTCGGCCGGGCCACCGTGGACTGGCGGGACCTCGCCGCCGACCCGGAGGTGCAGGCCGTCAGCATCGCGGCGCCGAACTTCCTGCACCGGGAGATCGGCGTGGCGATGGCCCAGGCGGGCAAGCACATCTGGATCGAGAAGCCCGTGGGTCTCACCACCGCCGACGCCCGCGCGGTCGCCGATGCGGTCAGCGCCGCGGGAGTGCAGTCGACGGTCGGGTTCAACTACCGCAATGCGCCGGCCGTGGTGGCGGCCGGTGAGTTGATCGCCGCAGGGGACCTCGGCGCGATCACCCACGTCGACATCAAGATGCTGAGCGACTACGCGGCGCACCCGGACGGCGCGCTGAGCTGGCGGTTCGAGCGGGAGCGCGGCGGCAGCGGCGTACTGGGCGATCTCGCCTCGCACGGTGTCGACCTGGCCCGTCACCTGCTGGGCGACATCGATGCACTGGTGGCGGACACCGCAACCTTCATCGCCGAGCGGGCGCGGCCGACCGGTGCGACCAGCGGGCACGGATTGGCCACCGGCGGGGTGCTGGGGCCGGTCGAGAACGAGGACTTCGCGTCCGCGCTGCTGCGGTTCGCATCCGGTGCACGCGGAACACTGGAAGCCAGCCGGGTCGCCGTCGGCGAGCAGAACCACTACGGCTTCGACATCCACGGCACCAAGGGCGCCGTCTTCTGGGACTTCCGCCGGATGAGCGAACTCCGGGTGGGCTACGGCACCGCGTACCAGGACCAGTCGCTCAGCACCGTCTTCGTCGGCCCCGGGCACGGCGCCTACGGAGCCTTCCAACCCGGCTCGGCGACCAGCATGGGGTACGACGATCTCAAGGTCATCGAGGCGTACAACTTCTTCCGGTCGATCGAGACCGGTCAGCCGCAGGGCAGCACCATCGCCGACGCGGTCCGCAGCGCGGAAGTGCTGGACGCCATGACCGAGTCGGTGTCTGCCGGGACCTGGGTGTCCCTGCGATGACGGTGCGGGTGGGCGTCATCGGTGCGGGCATCATGGGCGCCGATCACATCGACACACTGGACCGCTCGGTGTCCGGTGCGGTCGTCACCATGGTCGCCGACGTCGACGCCGATCGTGCCGCAGCAGCGGTCAACGGCATCACCGGGGCAAGAGTGACCGTCGACGCCGTTCTCGGTCATCGCCGACGACGAGGTCGACGCCGTGGTGGTCGCCTCGCAGCGACTCGACCCACGCCGACCTGGTCATCGCCGCGGTCCGCGCCGGCAAGCCGGTGCTCTGTGAGAAGCCGCTGGCGCCAACCGTCGCCGAGTGCGAGCGGGTGGTGGCGGAGGAGAACGCGGTCACTGCGAAAACCGGCGTGCCGCTGATCTCACTGGGCTTCATGCGCCGCTTCGACCCCGGCTACCAGCAGCTGCAGTCGAGAGCGCTGGCGGGCGGGTCGGTCGGCCGTCCACTGCTGGTGCACTGCATCAGTCGCGGCGTCGCGGCAGCCCCCGGCGCGACGACCGAATCGAGCGTGACGGGTTCGGCCATCCATGAATTCGACGTGCTGCCATGGCTTCTCGGCTCGCTGATCACCGAGGTCAGCTGGCACGCGCCCCGCTCGACATCCGCGGCAGGTGTCGAATTGCAGGACCCGCAGGTGCTGCTGCTGCGGACCGCGGACGGCGTGCTGAGCACGGTCGAGGTCTTCCTCAACGCGACCTATGGGTACGACGTACGTTGCGAGATCGTTGGTGAGGTAGGGGCTGTCGCGCTCGTCGAGCCCGCGCGGACGGTGATCCACCGGAACCGCGGCCGATCGGTCGGGTACCCCGCCGACTGGCGGCCCCGGTTCGCCGACGCCTACCGGGCGGAGCTGCAGGCCTGGGTGAACGGACTCGGCGGGCTGACCGATCCCGACATGGCCACCGCGCATGACGGCCTTCAGGCGGGTCGCGTCGCGGACGCCGTGTTGGGCTCGATGCGCTCGGGTGGGGCTGCGGTCGCTGTCCTGGGGGCCGGCCCAGAACCTCGTCGCTGATCAGTCGTTTGCCGGCGCCGCGCACGATCACTCGACACATCCCCGAGGAGATTCCTGATGGGCTTCCCCAGCGCTCTGCCGGTTGCCCGCACGCCCGATCCGATGCTCGCGCCGGCCCTGCGCTGGGGCGTGCTCGGGCCGGGATGGATAGCGGATCGGTTCGTCGGGTCCGTCCAACGGCACACCCGTCAGCGGGTCATGGCCGTGGCATCGCGGGACCTCGGACAGGGCAAGGTCCTTTGCGGCAAGGCACGGCATCGACCGGGCGTACGGGTCGTACGAGCAGCTGGTGAGCGACCCGACGATCGACGTCGTCTACATCGCCACCCCGCACAACGCCCATTACCCCTGCGCCGCACTGGCTCTGGCGGGCCGGCAAGCACACGCTGGTGGAGAAGCCGCTGGCGCTGAATGCCACCCAGGCGTCGGCGTTGGCCGCGCTCGCGATGGCCAGGGGGTGGTACTGGTCGAGGCGCTGTGGACGATGTTCCTGCCGAAGTTCGACGTCATCCGGCAGTTGCTGGAGTACGGGGTGCTGGGTGAGGTCCGCACCGTGATGGCGGACCACGGCGAGTACTTCGCCGACGGCCACCGCATTCTGCGGCGCGACCTGGCCGGCGGGCCGCTGCTGGATCTCGGCACCTACCCGGTGTCGTTCGCCGGCTGGGTCCTCGGCGAGCCGGTGACCGTGCATGCTGCCGGTCGGCCACATCCGGCGGGAGTGAACGGCCAGGTGTCAGCGCGATTCTCACCGATGACGACGGCAACCAGGCCGTGCTGAACACCACAGTGTTCAGCACGACCCCGACCACCGGGGTGATAGGCGGCACCGAGGGCACGCTGAACATCGGTGGACCCGTTCTACCAGCCGGGCGACATGACGCTCAGCTCGTCCGACGGCACGTCCTGGGCTTTTCCGAGCCGGCCGTCGGCGCACGATGCGCTGCACTTCGAAGCCGCCGAGTTCGCCCGGCTGATCGACGCCGGTGTGCCGCAATCCCCGCTCCGGACACACGCCGAGAGCATCGGCACGCTGCGAACCATCGACGAGATCAGGCGGAAGTTGGGGATTGTGTTCGACGAGGAGCTCCAGCTCGGCGGGCCCCGGGCCAGCTGACCCGGCGCCACCACTGCACCGCTCCCTTGCATGAACCTCACGACACGCCGTCTGCCGCAGGGCACGGGTTCATTCGCTGTCCTTCGCGCGCCGTGTCTGTGCTCGAATCGGTTGGATCCTCTGGTCGGCGCCCGCAGGATCGGATCCACCGGCTGGCAACGCAGACTTGAGCGGAATACACTCAACTTTAGTGCGTTGCACCATGCAGACGTCCGCGTAGGCTTGTCCTGCCGACGTGGACGACCCGTGCAATCAGCACCGCTCAGAAAGGCACGCCACCAGCCGTGAACCTCGAGAACCTGACCACCAAGAGCCGCGAGGTCGTCGACCGCGGCCGTCACCGCCGCGACCTCGGCGGGTCACTCCTCGGTCGAGCCTGCGCACCTGCTGGCCGCACTGCTCGTCACCCAGGGCTCGACGGCCCCGGGTCTGCTGCGGGCCGTCGGCGCCGACCCGGCGGTCGTTCGAAGCAACGGACCGAGGCCATCCTCGCCCGGCTGCCGCGGGTCAGCGGCAGCACCGTCGCGCAGCCCGGCCTGTCCCGCGCCGTCGGCGAACATCCTGACCGGCGCCGAGCAGATCATGCGCTCCGCCGGTGACGAGTACCTGTCCACCGAGCACCTGCTGGCCGCGCTGGCCCGCCCGGGCACCGACGTCGGCGACCTGCTGACCGGCCTCGGCGCGACCTCCGAGGCGCTGATCGAGGCGTTCCCCGTCGTCCGCGGCGGCGACCGCAAGGTCACCTCGCCAGGACCCGGAGGGCAGCTACAAGGCGCTGGAGAAGTACGGCGTCGACCTCACCGAGCGCGCCCGCGAGGGCAAGATCGACCCCGTCATCGGGCGGGACTCGGAAATCCGGCGAGTCGTCCAGGTGTTGTCCCGGCGGACCAAGAACAACCCGGTGCTGATCGGTGAGCCCGGCGTCGGCAAGACCGCCGTCGTCGAGGGTCTGGCGCAGCGGATGGTCGCCGGTGACGTGCCCGAGTCGCTGCGGAACAAGCGGCTGATCTCGCTGGACATGGGCTCGATGATCGCCGGCGCGAAGTACCGCGGCGAGTTCGAGGAGCGGCTCAAGGCCGTCCTGGAGGAGATCAAGGGCTCCGACGGCCAGGTCGTCACGTTCATCGACGAGCTGCACACCGTCGTCGGCGCCGGCGCGACCGGCGAGGGCGCGATGGACGCGTCCAACATGCTCAAGCCGATGCTGGCCCGCGGCGAGCTGCGGATGGTCGGCGCCACCACCCTGGACGAGTACCGCGAGCACATCGAGAAGGACGCCGCCCTGGAGCGGCGCTTCCAGCAGGTGCTCGTCGGCGAGCCCAGTGTCGAGGACACCGTCGGCATCCTGCGCGGCATCAAGGAGCGCTACGAGGCGCACCACGGCGTCCGCATCGCCGACTCCGCGCTGGTCGCCGCCGCGACGCTGTCCGACCGCTACATCACCAGCCGGTTCCTGCCGGACAAGGCCATCGACCTGATCGACGAGGCCGCGTCCCGGCTGCGGATGGAGATCGACTCCCGGCCCGTCGAGATCGACGAACTGCAGCGGCGTTGTCGACCGGCTGACGATGGAAGAGCTTGCGCTGGAGAAGGAGTCGGACCCGGCATCGGTCGAGCGGCTGGGCCGGCTGCGCCGCGACCTGGCCGACAAGAGCGAGCAGCTGTCCGCCCTGACGGCCCGGTGGGAGCAGGAGAAGTCCGGCCTGAACCGGGTCGGCGAGCTGAAGAAGGAACTCGACGAGCTGCGCATGCAGGCCGAGCGGGCGCAGCGCGAGGGTGACCTGGCGAAGGCGTCCGAGCTGCTGTACGCGCGGCATCCCGGCGCTGGAACGCGAACTGTCAGCCAGGCCATCTCGGCCGAGCGACGAGGCCGACGTGCACGAGGCGCCGATGGTCAGCGAGGAGGTCGGTCCGGACGACATCGCCACCGTCATCGCGGCCTGGACCGGGATCCCGGCCGGCCGGCTGCTGGAGGGCGAGACCGAGAAGCTGCTCCGGATGGAGTCCGAGCTCGGCCGGCGGGTCATCGGGCAGCGGGAGGCCGTGCGGGCCGTCAGCGATGCCGTGCGCCGGGCCACGGGCCGGCATCTCCGACCCCGACCGGCCCACCGGCTCGTTCCTGTTCATCGGCCCGACCGGCGTCGGCAAGACCGAGCTGGCCAAGGCGCTGGCCGACTTCCTGTTCGACGACCCGCGGGCGATGGTCCGCATCGACATGAGCGAGTACTCGGAGAAGCATTCGGTGGCAAGGCTTGTCGGCGCGCCTCCCGGGTACGTCGGGTATGACGAGGGCGGCCAGCTGACCGAGGCGGTCCGCCGCCGGCCGTACTCGGTGATCCTGCTCGACGAGGTCGAGAAGGCGCACCCGGACGTCTTCGACATCCTGCTGCAGGTGCTCGACGACGGCCGGCTGACCGACGGTCAGGGCCGGACCGTCGACTTCCGCAACACCCTGCTGATCCTGACGTCGAACCTGGGCAGCCAGGCGCTGATGGACCAGACCTGTCCGAGGAGCAGCGCAAGGAGGCCGTGATGTCGGTCGTGCGGGTGGCGTTCAAGCCCGAGTTCCTCAACCGGCTCGACGACATCGTGTTCTTCCACGCGCTGGACACCGAGCAACTCGGCGCGATCGTGGACATCCAGGTCGATGCCCTGAGCGCCGGTTGGCGGCCCGCCGGTTGACGCTGGAGGTGACGCCGGGAGGCGCGCGATTGGCTCGCCATCGGTGGTTTCGATCCGCTGTACGGAGCCCGCCCGTTGCGCCGGTTGATCCAGTCGGCCATCGGCGATCAGCTGGCCAAGGAGTTGCTGGCCGGCCGGATCCGGGACGGCCAGACCGTGCTGGTCGACGTCAACGACGACGACCCGGCCGCGCTGACGGTGCGGTCGGCGGACGCCGGGGCGGTTGCACCCACGCCGCTGACCGTCTGAGTTCGGCACCAGCGACGGCCCGTTCAGCACTTCGCTGAACGGGCCGTTGCTATTTGTCGGGGTCGTGTGCCCGAGGTGCCGCGAACTGCGCAGGTCACATCTCGATGGCTTCGTAGACCTCGACGGCGCCTCCGGACGTCAACACCGGGCAGCCCTTGGCGAGCGCCGTTGCGGCGTCGAGAGAATCGGCCCCGACGACGCTGTATCCGGTGATGGCCGAGGTTGCGGATCCGGACACCGCGCCGTCCGCGCCGACCGCGGCGGAGCCGCCGAATGGGTTTCCACCCTCCACCAGAGCGCTGCCGAGCTCGCCGAACCAGGCGCCCCAGGCCTGCATGACCTGTTCCTGTTCCTGCGGGGTCTGGGCCATGGTGCCGCCGGTGTAGAGGTACACGAATTTCGCCATCAGGTGCTCCCTGGGGTCTGCCGGTCATCGGAGGTGGCCGGTCTGCTGGTCTGACACCACCCAGACGGAGCCCGCCGGACGGAATCGACAGCACCTCGAGAAAATCTCTGGGGTACCCGCACGGCGACGTCCGCCCGACCCGGACCTGTTGACAGCAGCTGTCCGTCGCGATCGGACCGAACACACAGCATCGGCACAGCTCCGCGGATGACCGTGAGATTCATGAGCCAGGACAACCCCCGTTCCGCGGGCGCCCCCGAACCCGCAGCAGCAGTGCAGCCGGCCGGCCCGGAACCGGCCGATCCAATGCCGGCCGACCAACTGTCGCCCGGCCAGCAGCCCGCCGGCCAGCAGCCCGCCGGCCAGCACGCCACCGCAGGCCAGCAGCCGACCGCCGGTCAGCAGTCGGCAACCGGACAGCTGCCGTGGGGAGCTCAGCCGCTGGGGACCGGTCAGTGGCCGTACTCCGGAGGGCAGCCGTTCACCAGCCGCCCCAGCACGACGGCGACCGTGTCGGTCGCTGCGCCGAAGCGTCGTCGTGCGTCACTGATCGCGGCGTCGACGATCGCCGTCGCGCTGTTGGCCGGATTCGGCGGCGGCGCACTCGCATCCAGCCTGAACGACGGTTCGGCGGGCACGGTGGCGGGCTCACTGGCCAGAACGGGAACCTCGCCGGTCGTCTCGACGGTGAAGCCTGCGGCGTCGGGCACCGTCGAGCAGGTGGCCGACGCGATCCTGCCCTCGGTCGTGTCCGTGCTCTCGAGTTCGTCCAGTTCCCAGGGGGAGGGGTCGGGGATCATCCTGTCGGCCGACGGGCTGATCCTGACGAACAACCACGTCATCAGTGGCGCCACCGATCTGCAGGTCCAGTTCAACGACGGCACCACAGCGAAAGCCACCGTGGTCGGGGCGGACACCGTCGACGATCTCGCTGTGATCAAGGCTGAGGGGGTGTCCGGGCTGACCCCCGCGACGCTCGGATCCTCTGCCGATCTGCAGGTCGGCCAGCAAGTCGTCGCCGTCGGCTCGCCACTGGGGCTTTCCGCCACGGTCACCGCGGGCATCGTGTCGGCGCTGAACCGGCCGGTGGCCACCTCCGACGCCCAACAGCAGCAACCGCAGCAGCAGCTCCCGGGGTTCGGCCAGGACCAACAGCAGTCGCAGACGCCGAGCCAGGCGACCGTCATCAATGCAATCCAGACGGACGCGGCGATCAATCCGGGCAATTCCGGGGGCCCGCTGGTCGACATGAGCGGCAAGGTGATCGGGATCAACTCCGCCATCGCGTCGCTGTCGTCGGGAACCAGCGGGGAGTCGGGTTCGATCGGCGTCGGGTTCGCCATCCCGATCGACCAGGCCAAACGGATCGCGGACGAGATCATCAAGACTGGTAAGGCCGCCCACGCGGTGCTCGGCGCGTCGGTCACCGACGCAACGGTCGACGGCAACGCGCTGCTGACCTCGGGCGCGAAGATCAGCCAGTTGACCTCGGGCGGCGGCGCTGAAGCCGCTGGGCTCGAGGTCGGGGATGTGATCACCAAGGTCGGCGAGCAACAGGTCGAGTCGTCGGACGCTCTTGTTGCCGCCATTCGGTCGCAGGCACCCAACGGCACTGTGGCGATCACCTATACGCGGGGGTCGGACACCGCAACGGTCACCGTCACTCTCGGTTCGTCCTCGGACTGAGCGGGCGTCCGGAGGCACCTATCGCGGTGCCCCAGGAGAACTTCATCCCAGCGGTGCCGGGTGGACAAACGCGTCCACCCGGCACTGACGCGTTTGGGACCTACCGGTGACCTCTCGGGCGCTCGTGGCTCGTGGCCGGGGCTCGGGCCTGACCTGGCCTGGCCTGGCGCGATGCTGAGCGGAGCCGGCGACCGCAACTCCCCGCGGCCCCACTCGAACCGACCGTGCCCTGCTCCTGCTGGAGATCGAGCGACCCGTGCCCGGCCGGAGCAACGCGCCGTTCCGCGCGCAACGCATCCGCGAGCGGCGCGCGCACCACGGCGCCAGGTGACGCCGGTTCGGAGTTCACCCCCGAGGGATGACGCCCTTCCCATGACCGGCCCGCAGAATGGACAACGCGTAGTCATGGCACAAATCGCATCGGATCAGCAAGATGAACGGTGTCGGGTGTTGGTCGCGACTGGTAGAAGCGGCGGACCACGGTAGGTCGGAGTCGGGATCGAACCTGGAGGTGTCATGGTCGTCGTCCGGGACGTCACCGATGCCTCCACGGCTTTCGACCACCGTTCAGGGCGCAGTGAGCCGCTGCGTGCGGCGTTGTCCTGGGCGGTCGGCACCGCATGGTGGGCGACCGGGCCGATCAGGTTCGGCGGACGGGTGGCTCTTCGCGCCGCTGATGCCGCCGTCACCGAGATCACCCGGCGGGGCCGGCCACTGCTGACCAACCCGCCGGCCGCCGGACCGGCGACCAACGGTCCGGTCGAGCCGCTGATCCGCGCCGTGCTGCGACCGCTGGTGGTGAGAGTCGTCGACGTCGCCCTCACGGAGTTGGACGTCACGCAACTCGTCCTGCAGTACGTCGATCTGGACGCGGTCGCGGCGAAGCTCGACGTGCAGGCCGTGGTCGAGCGGGTGGACGTCGATGCGGTGGTGAACCGGGTCGATCTGGACGCGATCGCGGCGAGGCTCGATGTGGGTGCGGTGGTGAACCGGGTCGATCTGGACGCGATCGCCGCCAGGCTGGATGTGGAGGCGGTGATCGACCGGGTGGATCTGGATCGGGTGGTGTCCCGGGTCGATCTGGACGCGGCTGTGGCACGGGTTGCGCTGGACCGGATCATCGATCGGATCGACATCGACGGGATTGTCGCGGGGGTGGATCTGCAGGCGGTCATCGACCGGATCGATGTGGACGCGATCGTCGACAAGGTCGATGTGGGTGCGGTGGTCGACAAGGTTGACCTCGACGCGGTCGCGGCGAAGCTCGATGTGGAGGCGGTGATCGACCGGGTGGATCTGGATCGGGTGGTGTCCCGGGTCGATCTGGACGCGGCTGTGGCACGGGTTGCGCTGGACCGGATCATCGATCGGATCGATATCGACGGGATTGTCGCGGGGGTGGATCTGCAGGCGGTCATCGACCGGATCGACATCGCCGCCATCGTCGCGCTTGTCGACCCGGATCCGGTCGTCGCCCGGGTCGATTTCGACGCGGCGTTGGCGAAGATCGACATGATCGGAATCGCCCAGCAGGTGGTGGACGGCATCGACCTGCCGGGCATCATCCGGGACTCCACCGGATCGTTGGCCTCCGAGGCCGTGCACGGCGTCCGGGTGCAGGGTCAGGTCGCGGACGATGCGGTCGGTCAGCTCGTCGGTCGGGTGTTCCGACGCAAGGCCCATACGATCGACGGATTCCCGACGGAATGACCAAGCCGACGTCCGCCCCCGATCTCACCGACCGCCATCATCGGCCGGCCGGGATCGTGACCCGCGTCGCTGCAATGTGTGTGGACGTCGCGATGGTCCTGGTGATCGGCTCGATCCTGTATCTGACGGTCGCCGGCGCCAGGTTCATCTGGTCGCCGACTACCTTCAGCTGGCCGGATGTGCCGTTCTTCCTCACCCTGACGGTGCAGTTCTGCATCGCCGTCGTCTACCTGACGTTCTGCTGGGCGATGACCGGACGCAGCTACGGCGACTCGCTGCTCGGACTGCGGGTGTTGTCGCGATTTGGCCAGATCCCGGGCTGGACGCTGTCCTTCGTGCGCGCCATTTTCTGCACGTTCTTCCCTGTCGGGTTGTTCTGGGTCGTCCTGAGCCCGGAACGGCGGTCGATCCAGGATGTCGTGCTCCGGACGGTCGTCGTCTACGACTGGCGCGGAGCCGAATAACAGGCTGTCAGCGGACCTGTGCGGTCCCCGGTGGCCGCGGTCCGGTGCGCTGTCCGGTCGGGTCCAGGGCCCTGATGAGCAGCGTCAATGTGCTGCGGAACTCGGCGATGTCGACGCCGGCGGCGTCGAGGATGTCGTCGGTGAGCCGCTCACCGGTATCGAACATCTCGCCGAGCAGGCTCGCACCGGTCTCGGTCAACTCGACCACCCGGCGACGTCCGTCCGTCGGGTCCGACCGGCGAAGGACGTGACCGGTTGACTCGAGGTGGGCGATGGTCCGGCCGATCGTCTGCTCCGTGACGTGCTGGTCGCCGGCCAGATCCCGCTGACTGGTCGGCCCGCGACCCAGCGTGGTCAGCACGATCAGGCCGGCGTGGCTGACCCCGTGCTCGCGCAGCCTGGAGTTCCAGGCGTGCTCAACCAGGCGGGCAGCGGTACCGAGCAGGCGGCCCGTCACCCACTCGTCCCGGTCTGTCTCGGGTGCCATGCGCCTCCCTCCGCTGAGCCGTCGATCCCGGCGCCGAACATGGCCAGAGGTGCGGACAGTCGGTCGGAGTCGACGGTACCTGTGGCACGATAGCGAAATGCTCAGCATGCTGAGCATCTGATTCGCCCGCTATGGCGGTAGTTCTTGACAACACGCCGCCGTCCGCGGCGACGAAGCACCGAACAACCGATACGACAGAACGGAACCCGTCATGCCCATCGGGTCGAGCGACACCACGGACAACCCCATCGATTCGAGTCCCGCCGATACGGGCGAGCCCGACTTCCACGCCGTGGGCCGCCACGCGGCTGATCAGACGGCTGCCCCGAAGCCCTCCCGGCGGACCGCTGTGCTGCGTGCCGTCGCGATCCTGGCCGTCGTGTTCGCCTGGTTGGGCATCGCAGGCGTCGGCGGACCGGCGGTCGGATCGCTTTCCACAGTGCAGTCCAACGATCAGGAGACGTTCCTGCCGGACGGCGCGGAGTCGGTCAAGGCAGCCAATGCCGCGGCGCAGTTCGACGACTCGGGTGAGCTTCCGGCGTTCGTGATCTTCGAGACCGCCGGCGAACCGGCAACCCCGGAGCAGCTCGCGTCCTGGCAGGCCTTCACCCAGTCCCTGGCCACGCAGCCTGTCGACCCGTCCGACGCAGCGCTGGGCGTCATCGGCGACTACTACGTCGCGAGTCCGGCTCCGGGTCAACCGGTTCCGGTGCCGTTCATCCCGTCACAGGACGGGCAGGCCGCGCTGGTGCTGGTGCCGCTCTCGGCCGACAAGGTGACGGCGGTCGACTCGCAGGGGGAGAATCCGCTGGGTTCGGTCATCGACGGGATCCGGGCGGCCGCCGAATCGTCGGCCGCCGGCGGGACCGTGCACATCGCCGGCCCGGCCGGTCTGATCGCGGATCTGGGCGCGGCCTTCGCTGGCATCGACGGGCTGCTGCTGATCGTCACGTTGTCCGCGGTCCTGGTCATCCTGGTCCTGGTCTACCGGGCGATCGCCCTGCCGTTCGTGGTGCTGTTCACCTCGATCAGCGCGCTCGCGCTGGCGGGCGGAGTCGTCTATCTGCTTGCCAAGAACGACGTGCTGCCGTTGAACGGCCAGAGCCAGGGAATCCTGTTCATCCTGGTCGTCGGCGCCGCGACCGACTACGGGCTGTTGCTCGTCTCCCGTTACCGGGAGGAGCTGACCAAGGTCGAGTCGAAGTGGACCGCCATGGTGCGTGCCTGGCGGGCCTGCCTGGAGCCGATCGCGGCCAGCGCCGGAACGGTGATCATCGGCCTGCTCTGCCTGCTGCTGTCGAACCTGAACTCCAACCGCTCGCTCGGACCGGTCGGCGCGATCGGAATCGCGGCCGCCTTCATCGCGGCGATGACGCTGCTCCCCGCCCTGTTGATGGCCGGCAGGTGGCTGTTCTGGCCGCGCATCCCGCATGTGGTGGAGCACGACGCCGAAGGGCATGCCATCCGGACCAAGGGGAAGGCCGGACTGTGGGAGCGCATCTCCGTGCTGGTCGCGCGGCGCCCGCGCCGGACCTGGGCGATCACCGCCGTCGCGCTGGCGCTGGCGTGCCTGCTCGTGCCTTCACTGAAGGCGTCCGGAACGGCGCAGACCGACGTCTTTCTGACCGAGGTGGACTCCATCGCGGGCCAGCAGGCGCTCTCCGACCACTTCCCCGGCGGCTCCGGCAACCCGGTGGTGATCATCGCTCCGGAGGCAGCTGCCGAGCAGGTGGTCAGCACCGTCGCCGGCGTCGACGGCATCTCCGGTGAGCCCACCGTCGTCACCGAGGCCGGCGCCGGACCGCAGGCCGCCGGGGCACCGCCGCTGGTCGTCAACGGCGAGGTCCAGATCCAGGCGACGCTCGACGCGGCCGCCGACAGCGAGGCTGCGGAGAACACCGTCCGCGCCGTCCGGGATGCGGTGCATGCCATCCCCGAATACGGCGACAGCATCCTGGTCGGCGGCAACACCGCCATCCAGATCGACACCGTGGACACGTCGGCCAGCGACCTGCGGCTGATCATCCCGGTCATCCTGGGTGCGGTGCTGCTGGTGCTGATCCTGCTTCTGCGCTCGCTGATCGCGGCCTTGCTGCTGGTGGTGGCGACCGTGCTGTCCTTCGGGGCGGCGCTGGGCGTCTCGGCGTTCGTCTTCAACAACATCTTCGATTTCCCGGGCGCCGACCCGGCGGTGCCGCTGTTCGCCTTCGTCTTCCTTGTCGCGCTCGGCATCGACTATTCGATCTTCCTGATGACGCGCGCGAGGGAGGAGGTGGCGTTCTACGGTCCGCATGACGGCGTGATGCGTGGTCTGCGGCTGACCGGCGGGGTGATCACCAGTGCGGGCGTCGTCCTCGCGGCCACGTTCGCGGCGCTGGCCGTGCTGCCGATCCTGTTCCTTGCGCAGATCGCCTTCATCGTGGCGTTCGGCGTGTTGCTGGACACCTTCGTCGTCCGCACCCTGCTGGTTCCGGCGGCGGCGATCGACATGGGTTGGTTCACCTGGTGGCCGATCCGCCCACGGCCCACCAAGCACCAGCTCGAGCACCGCGGGCCGGCGAAGATTCCCACCAGGGTCTGACCCGGACAGCTCACGGACCAGCGAACACCCGGCAACGACTGCCGACAACGACTCGCCGAACAACGACTGCCGGCTCGATCGACCCTGTTCCGCAGGGACCTTCGCCTCTGGCCCAGGTCCGGCCGTGGGCCAGACCCTGGTACCAGGACCTCGAGGAAAAGGTCACCAGAGGAGTCAGCACATGACCGGCATTCGGCAGCCCATCGTTGTCGTCGGTATCGACGGTTCGATCGAATCGATGGTGGCCGCGCGGTGGGCCGCTGACGAGGCGGCCCGGCGTCAGTTGACGCTGCGGCTGCTGCACGCCTACTCCACCGCCCCGCTGATCGGCGTGCCCGCGTACGGCGTGCCGTCCGACCTCAACGAGGGCTTGATGGAGGCCGGCAGCGACGCGCTGGCCAACGCCGTCGCCCACATCGAGAAGACCCATCCCGAGATCGGTTTCACCGCGGAGTTGGTGAAGTCCGACCCGCGGTCGGCACTGGTCGAGGCGTCCCGCACCGCCAGCCTGACGGTCGTCGGGCGCAGCGGCGGCGGCCGGATCCCGGAGGTCGTGCTGGGCTCGGTTGCGCTGCACGTCGCCGCGCACGGACGGTCGCCGGTGGTCGTCATCTCGCCGAAGACACCACCGCGGCTGAACGGTCCGGTCATCCTCGGGGTGAGCGGATCGGGCAACAGCGAGGAAGCGGTGGCCTTCGCGTTCGACGAAGCCGCGGTCCGGCAGACCAGACTCGATGCGGTGCTGTCCTGGGACGACCTGGCGATGCGCGGCTTCGCCCGCGCGGAACCGGAAGTGATCAGCATGGAGGACGACGAGGAACATGTCGTTCTCGCCGAGCAACTCGCCGGTTGGCGCGAGAAGTATCCGGATGTCGAGGTCAACCAGGTCGTCGTCCGCGGCAAGCCCGCCGAGGCGATGCTCCAGTACGGCGCCGGGCTGCCCGACGATGCGCAGCCACAACTGTTCGTCGTCGGCAGTCGCGGGCGCGGCGGGCTGACCGGACTGCTGCTGGGTTCCACCAGCCAACGGCTGATCTGTCACTCACAATGGCCGGTTGCCGTGGTCCGGAAGGACACCTTCGCCTGATCGGCGCGCGGGCCTCTTCGAAGCCCTGCGAATGACGCGCCCCCGACGGTGGTCGGGGGCGCGTCGATTCACCGCTGCCGCCGGTCGGGAGACCGGCGGCGAATGACGGCCCGTACGCCGCACCCCTCACCCGGCGCCGGGATCGCTCTGGCCCGCGACCGCCCCGTCGGGTGCCGCCACCAGCGGCCACCGACGACTGCTCAGCGACCGCATCAGGGGTTCGGATCACGCTGCGACATGGATGGGTCACGTCCGGCACTTTCTCGGGCCGGATCGACGTGCGGCCACACTCCGACGGGCCATACGACGCAGACGGCGCAGACACTGCGAATTCTCCCGGAATCGGTGATCATGATCTGACTTCGGCGAGAGGAACCCGGCGTGCGCAGATGGTTGCCCGGCCTCGGCACAGCTCTTGCGTTGGTTCTGGCCCTCGCCCCGCAACCGGCCGCGGCCGACGTCCCCGGAGGGGGCCGGGACGACAAGCAGGGCGGGGACTACGTGGTCCAGCCGGGCGACACGCTGAGCCAGATCGCCCTTGACAACGGAATCGACGGCGGCCATCCACAGCTGTTCGACCTCAACGACGACGTCCTGACCGACGCCGATCACATCTACGCAGGCCAGCGCATCGCGGTGAAGGCATCGGTCCCGCGGCGGGCCGACGGTTCGCCCGGGCCCCTGGTGAACCCGTCGATACCCGACTGGCCGGCGGATCAACTCGCGCCGCAGCCGTTGCCGGATTCGTTCCCGGACGCCATCGCGGGCGCGCCGTGGGTCGTCAGCCTGGGTGACTCCTTCATCTCGGGTGAAGCGGGCCGGTGGGCCGCAACACCGACGGGGATTCCTCGGCGACGGATGCTCTCGGGCCGACCGCCTACGACGACGACCCGGCGGGGACGGGCGAGCTCATCCCGCTCTGCCACGTCATCCGCAATGATCCACATCGGCGACGACGGGACGCCGACGAAGCCCGGTCAACCGGTGAACAGCCTGAACCTGGCCTGTTCCGGCGCGCAGACCGGAACCTTCACCGAGTCGGGCGCCTTCAAGCCCGGCATCGACTTCTACAACGCCGGGCCCGGCCAGCAGGGACAGGCGTTCATGTTGCAGGAGTTCGCCAAGCTCAACGACGTCCGGATGGTGGTCGTCTCCATCGGTGGGAACGACTTCGGTTTCGGGACCGTCATCCAGACCTGCGTCGAGGACTTCCTGGTCTATTTCAGTTACTGCTCGCAGGATGCCAAAGTGACCGACCGTGCTGACCCGGCGAACATCAAGGCCGTCTCGGACAAGATCACGGCGGCGCTCGGCAACGTCCGTCAGGCGATGCGGGTCGCCGGGAGGAGTGACGATTCCTGGACCCTGGTCTTCAACCTCAACCCCGACCCGCTCGTGCTGGGCGACGGCTTCCGCTACGGCGAGCACCTGAGCCGGCAGGACACCGGCGGCTGCGGCGTCTACGACACCGACGCCAGTTGGGCGGGAACGACTTTCATCGGGGCGGTCCGGCAGGCCCAGCAGGACGCGGTCCAGGCGGCGGGCATACCCAGGTCGGTCCTGCTGGACCTCGGCAACTGGCTCGATGACCGCAAGCTGTGCTCGACGACGACCTCCCTGGTGGGTTCATCGGGCGGCGCGCCGACCTGGCAGAGTGCCGGTGCGGTCGACAGCAGCGAGTGGGCGAACCAGATCCATCTCGACACCATCGACGGGCCGTACTTCCAGCAGGAATCGTTGCACCCGAACTACTGGGCGCAACTCGCCGCCCGCTCGTGTCTGCGGCAGGTCTTCGACGGCGGCACCCCGACCGGCGGCACCTGCGTCCGGTCCGGGGACGGCCTGACCAGCCGTGGCGAGCCGGTGATGACACTGCAGAGCCGGTGATGACACTGCAGCAGCGCTTCTTCGCCCTGGGCGCGGAAGGGGACTCAGTACGGCGGGGTGCCCCAGACATACACGCCGTCGCCGACCGAGAGGGTGTCGAAGAAGGTTTCCGATGCCTCCCAGGACAGGTGGATGCAGCCGTGCGACTGGTCGGAGAGGCTGCCCTCGTGGAAGGCGATCCCGTTGTCGAAGAAGACCGAGTTGGGCATCGGGGCGTCGTTGAAGATGCTCGACTTGTGGTCCTTGTCCCGCCAGAACACCGAGAACATGCCGGTGCCCGTTCGGTGGCCCTCCCGTCCTGACGTCATCGGAACGGGGCCGTAGGTGATCTTCCCGGCCGACTGCAGCCAGGCCTGTTCGGTGCTCAGGTCGACGCACGCGGACGCCGCGGCGGGGCACGGGTTGTTCGCCTGCGCGGCTGCCGCACCTGCCTGATTCGGGTTCACCGGCGGCGCTGTGACGGTCATCGTCGCGGCGGCGGTGTTCGGGTCGAAGCGCACGTCGCCGGCGTAGGCCACCTCGACCTGGTGATCGCCGGCGGTGACCGCCTTCACCGTGCCGGTGATGAGCCCGTCAGCGCTGAGCGCAGCGTCGGTGATCGCCGTTCCGTCGACACTGATGGTGGCCTTGCCGCCGGGGCTCTGCGGTGTGCCGATGACGTCCGCGGTGATGGTGGCGTCCGCGCCCGGCAGCAGCCCGTCGGTCCAGTCGATCGAGATGTCGACGTTCGTCCTGGTGGTCGTCACGGGCACGTCGGCCTTCGCAGCCGCGACCTTGGCGTTGCCGTCGTAGCGGACGGTGTAGGTCTTGCTGCCGGGGTCTGCGGTGTTGAGGAACCCGAGTGAGACGGTCCCGGTTCCATCGGTGTCGCCCTCGACGAGCACTGCGCCGCCGTCCAGCACGGCGACGTGGCCGGTGAGATCAGCGCCGGCTTTCGGGGTCTTCACGGTGACGGTGAAGGCCGACTGGTCGCCGTAACGGATCGAACCGGCGCCGACCGACGCGGCCACGGACGCGGCCGCCTTGGCCGGTGCGGCCGGCTTCGAAGTTGTCTTCGGTGGGCTGGGTTTGGGCGACGATGTCGCGGCGGTGGACGTCGCGGGCGCCTTCGTCGTCAACGCAGGGGCACGGGCCGCCGTCGGTATCGGGGCCGTCGGCGATGGGGCGGTCGGCACCGCGACGCTCGTCGACGTGCCGGCGCCGGCCTGACCGACCGATTGCAGCCCGGCTGCGCCCCCGCCGTCGGCCGGACCACACGCGGCAAGAACAACGCACAGTGCGGCCGCGGCAATGCCGCCGGCGCCCGTACCCCAACGTCTCGCAGACATCAGCTGGCCCCCGTTCTCAGCAGGCCGCTGGACGCAGGACCTGTGCTGTTCCTGTGACGCGCGGCGCGCCGGTGCGTTCCGATTGACCGTACCGCCGTGAAATCCGGTAAATCGGACGCTACCGCTTCGGCGGTGGGCGTTCCGCATTTCAGTGCTTGAGGCCCAGCCGGTCGTGCAGCCGTCGCAGCGGCCCCGGCGCCCACCAGTTCCACTCTCCCAACAGCGTCATGGTCGCCGGGACCAGCAGGCAGCGCACCAGGGTCGCGTCGACCGCGACCGCAACGGCCAGCGCGACACCGGTCTGTTTGATCACCAGCAGCTCTCCGGCGACGAAGCCGGAGAAAACCAGCACGACGATCAGCGCTGCGGAGGTGATGATCCGGCCCGATCGCTGCAACCCGGCGACGACGGCCTCGTTGTTGCTCATCCCCTTGTCGCGGAACTCCTTGATCCGGCTCAGCAGGAAGACCTCGTAGTCCATGGCCAGACCGAAGCCGAGCGCGATCACCAGGATCGGAATGATGGTCTCGATGCCGCCGGTCGACTGGAAGCCGAGCAGGGATTCGCCGTTGCCGTCCTGGAACACCCAGACCAGGACCCCCAGCGACGCGCCCAGCGAGACGATGTTGATCAGCAGGGCCTTGATCGGGACCAGGATCGAGCCGGTCAGCAGGAAGAGCAGCACGAACGTGGCCAGGATGACGACCGCCATCGCTCTCGGCGCCTGGGTCGCCAACGCGTGGGTGAAGTCGATCAACGCGGCCGTTTGGCCGGTGACCCAGATCGGGTAGTCGGGTCTGGCGTCGCGGATCTCGGTCACCACGGCCTTGGCCTGCGCGCTGCCAGGGTCGGGGTCGGCCATGAAGACGTTGACCACGGCGTGCGTCCCGCCGACGGGGCGGGGCGGGGCGACGAGCTCCACACCGTCCAGCCCGGCGATCTCCGCGGCCAGCGGTGCCATCTGCTCGGCCGTCGCCTCCCCGACGACCTGGATGGTCGGGATGCCCGATGCCGGGTACTGCTCGGCCAGGGTGTCGAAGAACTGCCGATCAGGCGCGGACGGCGGCAGCAACTGGGCTCCGGAGCTGCGCAACTCCAGGCGCAGCACCGGTGCCGCCAGGATGCCCAGCACGAGCAGCACCCCGCCCACCACCAGCCACGGTCGGCGTTGCGTCCAGCGGGCCAGACCGGAGAAGAAGCCCTCCTCCGGCGCGACGTCACCGAAACGGTTCGGTCAGCGAGCGCAGTCCCGGAATCCTGCTGAGCAGCCCCGGCCTGACCATCCGCGGCGCCGGCCAGGGCCAGCAGGGCCGGCACCAGCGTCAGCGCGACCAGCAGCGCGATGACGACCACGCTGACGCCGGCCGCGCCGACCGCGCGCAGGATCCGCGCCTCGAACAGCAGCAGGCCGGACAGGCTGATGGCCACGGTGACGCCGGAGAACAGCACCGTCCGGCCGGCGGTGGTCATCGTGCCGACCAGCGCCTCGGTCCGGGCGGCCCTGGTCGACCGGGTGGTGTTCGCCGACAGTTTCTCGCGCAACTCCTCCCGGTACCGGGAGACGATCAGCAGGCCGTAGTCGATGCACAGCCCCAGCCCGAGCACCGTGACGACGTTGACCACGGCGGCATCGAGGTCGATCAGGTAGGAGAACGCCAGCAGTGCGGCCAGTGCGCCGCCGATAGAGGCGACGGCGCCCATGATCGGCATCCCGGCGGCCAGGAAACCGCCGAACACCAGCACCATCACCAGCAGGCTGACCGGCAGCGCGATCAGCTCGCCGCGCACCAGGTCCTTCTCCACCTGGCCGGTGATGGCGTCGAACAGCAGGGTGCCGCCGCCGACCTGGCCGGTCGCGCCGGGGACCAGACCGGTGATCTCGGCAGAAAGTGCTGCGAGCCGATCCTGGACCGCTGTCAGCGAGGAATCCGCGACATCCGCTGGGAGGTCAGGCTCCAGCGTGACCGACACCAGGAACCCGTTCCCGTCCTTCGCGATCAGCGCGGCCCCGGCCGGCGTGCGCGGCCCCCCGGGCACGGCCAGCGGATCCACCACCTGGGCCACCCCGGGGATCGCGAGAAGGTCCGTCCGTGCCGCCGCCAGCGGCTCGGCCAGCACCGGATCGGTGGCTGCCACGCCCTTCTCCATGAGGCTGACGGAAGGACCGGTGGTGCTGGCGGCGTTGAGGATCTCGCGGCCGGTCGTGGATTCGCTGGAGACCGTCGCCTCGCCGGCGTTCAGCCGGGCGAACAGGCCCTCACCGAAGGCGCCGGTGGCCGCGGCGAACCCCGCGATGGTGAGAACGATCCACACCAGCACGATCAGCCCCGGTCGGGCGGCAATGGCACGCCCCAGCGCACGCAGCACCCGCTGATGGTGTCCTATTTCGGTCCCCACGAGAGAGCGGGGGTGCGATCACGCAGCGAAGCCGGGGTCGGGTCGAACCCGCCCTCTCAGGTCATCCGACGTGAACCTTCGGCCGCCGGGACCGGTCCGGCTCCGCCCGGCGCAACACCTCACGGGTGGTCGGTGCGATCTCCCCGACGCCGAGGAACAGGAAGCGCAGCAGGTTCGTGACGGGGTTGCCTTCCGTCCACTCGAAGTAGACGTTCGGCTTGACGCCGTATTCATCGCGCAGGTGCAACAGCAGCGCGGCGATCGAGTTCGAGACGGCCGGGCTGGACATCTCGAGCACCCGCCGGCCGGTGCGGATCGCGCCGCGAACGTCGAGTTCGCTGCTGAAGTCGGAGGCGTCGGCCAGTGTCACCTCGAGGAAGATGATCGGGTCCTCCGACGGGATGTGATTCTCCGCTCGCTGCTGCTTCTCCTTGAAACCCAGCGTGTGCTCGCCGGCCGAGTCGGGGTCGTGGGCGACGAGCTGGACGTCCCTGCCGCGGTAGTCGGCGAAGAAGCTCGCCGCCTTCTCGTCCAGCACGATGCGGTTGGCCCGCAGCTCGAACGACCGCCTGATCCGGGAGACCAGCGACACGATGATGATCGCCAGGATGAACAACGACGCGATGCGGACCCCGTCCGGCCGCTCGATGATGTTCACGACTGTGGTGTAGACGAACACGAGCCCGATCACGCCGAACCCGATGGCCTGCCGCCGTTGCTGTTTGCGGATCGCGGACAGCGTCACCGCGACGGACGCGGACGTCATCAGCACCAGGACGCCGGTGGCGTAGGCGCCGCTCTGCTTGTCGACGTTCGCGTCGAAGACCCAGGTGACCAGAAAGGCGACCGCGGCGAAGACCAGGACCAACGGGCGTACCGCTTTCGCCCATTCCGGGGCCATCCCGTACCGGGGCAGGTACCTGGGTACGAGGTTGAGCAGTCCGGCCATCGCCGACGCCCCGGCGAACCACAGGATGGTGATCGTCGAGACGTCGTAGACGGTGCCGAACCCGTTGCCGAGGTATTCATGGGCGAGGTAGGCCAGGGCGCGCCCGTTCGCGCCGCCGCCCTGTTTGAACTCCGGTTGAGGGATCAGCAGCGTGGTGATGATGCTCGAGGTGATGAGGAAGATGCTCATCGTCACGGCAGCAGTGGTGAGCAGGCGCCTGGTGCCGCGGATCCTGCCGACCGGATGGTCGGGGGTGTCGCCGGTGTCACCGCGGACCTGCGGCATCACGGCGACGCCGGTCTCGAACCCGGACAGCCCCAGCGCCAGCTTGGGGAACACCAGCAAGGCGATGCCGACCATCACCCACGGGCTGGCGTAACCCGTGGTGAGGGCGGCCCGCCAGTCGCTGACCACGCTCGGCGCGGTGATCACGTGTTCCAGACCGACCACGACCACTATCAGGTTGAGTGCCAGGTAGACGGCGACGAGCCCGACGGCGATGCCGATCGCCTCGCTGAATCCGCGGAGGAACACGGCGGCCAGCAGCGCCAGCAAGATCAGCGTGATCAGCATGGTGTGGCCGCCCCAGCCTTCCGGGGCGAACGGGTTCTCCACCAGGTGCGCGGTGGCGTCGGCAGCCGACAGGGTCATGGTGATCAGGAAGTCGGTCGCGGCGAAGCCGAGCAACGCCAGCACGAACAGCTTTCCGAGCCATTTCGGCAGGCCACGCTCGAGCATCGCGATCGAACCCTCGCCGCGGAAGCTCTCCCTGGCGACCCGCCGGTAGACCGGGAGGGCCCCGAACAGCGTCAGGACGACCAGGACGACCGTGGCCAGCGGTGAGAGCAGGCCGGCGGCCAGAGCTGCGATTCCCGGCTGGTAGCCCAACGTGGAGAAGTAGTCCACGCCGGTGAGGCACATCACCTTCCACCACGAGTGCGGGACGTGGTGCTGGTCCACCGCCTGGCCCGGTCCCGGGTGGGCGCCCTTCTTGTCGATCAGGCCGTCCAGCAGCCACGAACGGAAGCGGCTCGCCTCGGCCGTTCTCCGAGGCGGCGGCGGCGCAGTGTCCGCAATTCCGGTGTCGACCATGGTGTCAGTCCCGCCAGGGGATCAGCGTCGACGTGCTGATCCGGTGCTTCGTGTCGATGGTGCGGACGGCGCCGCTGCTCGACCGGATCGACAGCGTCTGCGTCACGGCCTGGTCGGCGGCGTACCGGACGCCACGGAGCACCTCGCCGTCAGTGACGCCGGTCGCGACGAAGTAGGCGTTGTCACCCCGCACCAGGTCGGTCGTGGTGAGGATCCGATCCAGCCGGTGACCCATGTTCCGGGCCGCCCGGGATTCGGCGTCATTGCGCGGCGTCAAGCGCCCGTAGATGGCGCCGCCCAGGCATTGCGCCGCGCAGGCCGCGATGACGCCTTCCGGGGTGCCCCCGATCCCCACCAGGATGTCGACTTCGGACTCGGGTAGCAGCGCCATCAGCGCGCCGGCCACGTCACCATCGATCAGGAACTTGATCCGAGCGCCGACAGCTCTGATCCGGGCGATCAACTCGGCGTGCCTCGGGCCGGTCGAGAATCGCCACGGTGACGTCGCGCACGCCGACACCGGTTGTGCGGGCGATGATGTCGAGAGTCACTTCGATCGGCGTGGAGAAGTCCACCGCGTTGACCAGGGCCGGCCCGACGACGATCTTGTCCATGTAGACGCACGGGCCGGGGTCGAACATCGCGCCCCTGTCGGCCAACGCGATGACCGACATCGCGTTCGGCAGGCTCTTCGCCGTCAGCCCCGCCCCGTCCACCGGGTCGATGGCGATGTCGACCAGCGGGCCGGTGCCCGAGCCCACGTGTTCGCCCGCATACAGCATCGGCGCATCGTCCTTCTCCCCTTCGCCGATCACGATGACGCCGCGCATCGGAATGGTCCCGAGAACCGGGCGGATCGCGTCGACCGCCGCGCCGTCGACTTCGTCCTCGTCTCCGCGTCCGAGGAACCGGGCAGCGGCCATCGCGGCCGCCTCGGTCGCGCGGACCAGCTCGAGGGCCAGGATCCGGTCGTTGTCGAGATTCGTCACCGCCGGGGGGCGTTCGTCATCTTCGCCCGGGTAGTCATCCGAGTAGTCCGCACCCTGTCCGTTCACCTGCGGTTCCCTTCGCGAGGCGATCGCACTGCTTCCGCCGGCTGCATTGTGAACCACGTCGGTGAACAGGTACCCGCTCAGTGTCCACGCTCACCGGACCACACGAACGGATGGAACAGATGACCGGCACAGCCGATACACCGATCGCGGCCTTGCGTAGCGGGCATGACGAAATGGCCGTGCTGGTCGAGGACCTCTCACCGGCCGAGCTGGACGGCCCGTCGGCCGCGTCGGAGTGGACGGTTGCCCAGGTGCTCAGTCACCTGGGCAGTGGCGCCGAGATCCATCTGGCTGCCGTCGAGGCGGCGGTGACCGGAGCCGACGGCCGTGGGGCGGACTTCGATCAGGGCGGCTGCCTTCCGGCTCAACGAGTTCGCCCTGCACTCGTGGGACGTCAGGGTGGTCCGCGACCCCATGGCTACCGTCGCGCCCGAGGCGGTCCAGGATCTACTGGACGTCTCGTCTTTCATGTTCGGCTGGATCAGCAAGCCGGTGCTGGGCCGATCGGTTCAGGTGGCGGTGCACCTCACCGAACCGAACCGGCACTTGGGCCTGGACATCACCCCTGAGGCGGTGGCGCTGGCCGAGGTCACGGGGGTGACGCCCAGCTGACCCTTCCCGCCGAGAGTTGGCTGCGGCTTGTCGCCGGCCGGCTGGACGCCGACCACACTCCCGCGGCCGTACAGGTGTCCGGCGCGACCTCGCTGGACGACCTGCGCCGGGTGTTCCCGGGCTACTGATCCCGGTAGTCCTCCTCGGCGGGCACCGCAATCGCCTGCTCGAGCACGTCCGCCTCGTCCGCGTCGATGTTGTCGACCACCGAACCCGCGATGCGGGCGGTGCCTTCGTCATCCTGATCGTCAGGCTGATCACTGCCCACCGCCAGCAGTTGTTCGAGCCGATCCTCGTCGGGTGTCTCGAGGCCGCGATCGTCGTTGGTCGTCATGGGAGAACCTTTCCGGTGTCCGGGCAGTAAGGACCGATCGTGCCCCTCAACCCATCGGCGAGCGCAGCCGGGTGCAGGGCCGGCGTCGACCCCACGGCAGACGTCGGGCGCCGGTTCTTTCCGGCAGGCGAAGGACAAATGGTGCGGTCCCTCACTTTTGTGGGATCGCGCCGATCGCCGGCCGGCCGGGCGGTCCTATGATCCCCGGATGGGCACACTCGACGACGAGGGTCCGGTGCGGCTGGCCGGCGCCACGGCCGTGACCGAGCACGACTGGGAAAATGCCGCCGCCGCCGTGCTGCGGCGGGCCGGTCGACTGTCCGAGGACGCCGCCGCAGATGCCGCGTGGGACGCGCTGTCCGTCACCACCGTGGAGGGTCTGACGGTGCCGCCGCTGGGAACCGCCGCGCGACTCGCCGCCCGAGGTGGGCCACCCTTCCCCGCGTCGGCCGTGCTGCCGCGCACCCGCGCGGCCAACGTCGAGGCCGGCTGGGACATCCGCTCGCTGCTCGCTGACCCTGACCCGGCCCAGGCCGCAACGTCCGCGGTGACCGACCTGGAGAACGGCGCAACGTCACTGTGGCTGACGGTCGGCGGGCCGGGCACGTCCCCGGCGGACCTGCCGGCTGCCTTGGACGGCGTCTTCCTGGAGATGGTGCCGATCGTGCTGTCCGCCGCGGGCGAGGTGACCGACCTGCAGGCGGCCATCGAATTGGCCGAGCTCTACCGGCGGCGCGACGTCCGCCCGGATCCCGGGAGCTGCCTCGGAGCCGATCCGGTCGGCCGATCGCTGCGGTCCGGCGAAGTCGCGACCGCCGGAGCTGATCTCGACATCGCGATCGCCGAGATCGTTCCGCTGGCAGCCGGTCTCGGGGTGCGTGCGCTGGCCGTCGACGGAACGGCGGCGCACGGCGCTGGAGCCGGTGACGCGGCGGAGGTGGGGTACTGCCTCGCCGTCGGTGTGGAATACCTGCGGGCGCTCGAAGCCGCCGGGGTCCCTGTCGCGACCGCGATGGAGCTGATCGAGTTCCGGCTGGCTGCGACCGACGAGCAGTTCCCCACGATCGCGAAATTCCGTGCGGCGCGCGGCCTCTGGCAGCGAATCGCGGAGCTGTCCGGGGTCGGGCACGGCCCGGCAGTTCCAGCATGCTGTGACGTCATTCCCGATGCTCACCCGCTACGACCCATGGGTGAACCTGCTGCGGACAACGGTGGCCGCGTTCGCGGCCGGCGTCGGCGGGGCGGACGCGATCACCGTGCTGCCGTTCGACACCCGACTCGGGGTGCCCGACAACCTCGGCCGCCGGATGGCCAGGAACACCTCGTCGTTGCTGATCTCGAATCGCACGTCGCCGCCGTCGCGGACCCCGCCGCGGGCTCGTACGCGGTCGAGATCCTGACGGCGGAGATCGCCGCGGCCGGTTGGGCGGAGTTCCAGGCGATCGAGCGGGCCGGCGGTGTTCTGGCGGCGCTGGCAGAAGGGTCGGTGCAGCGGCGCTGGGCAGCGACCGCGGCCGACCGCGGCGCCCGCATCGCCACCCGCCGGACGGCCGATCACCGGGGTCAGCGAGTTCCCGCACCTGCGGGAGACGCTTCCGGTCCGGCGGTCCACCGATCTCGACGATGTGGCCGGGGTGTCCTGGGCGGGGCCGTTCGAATCGATGCGCGATGCGCCGGCGGGTGTGCCCGTCTTCCTCGCCACCCTGGGCAGTGTGGCCGACCATGCCGCACGGGCCGGTTTTGCGGCGAACCTGTTCGCCGCCGGCGGGGTGGAGACGGTGACGGCGGGTCGAACCGAGGGTGTCGATGACGTCGTCGCCCCGTTCCGTGAGACCGGTGGCCCCGTCGCCTGTCTCGCCGGATCCGACCGGGCGTACGCGGACCGCGGGGTCGAGGTCGTCGAGGCTCTCCGGGCGGCGGGAGCGCAGTGGGTGGTGCTGGCGGGGCGACCCAAGGGCGCATTGGGCGAGGTCGTTGATGATCATGTCGCGGCGGGCGACGACGTCCTGGAGTTTCTCCGGCGGACCCGCGGGCATCTCGAGGAAGCACAGGTGGGCCGATGAGCGTTCCCCGCAGTTTCGCCGACTTCCCACTGCACGGCACTGCCTCGGAAGGGGACGGTTCTGACGGGCACACGCCGGCCGCGGATTCGTCCGTGCCCAGGGGCGAACCGTGGCAGGCACCGGAAGGCATTGCGGTGCAACCGGTGTACACCGCCGCTGACCTGGACGGCCTGGACGCGCTGGACACCTACCCTGGCCTGACGCCGTTCCTGCGCGGGCCGTACCCGACGATGTACACCACCCAGCCTTGGACCATCCGGCAGTACGCGGGTTTCTCCACGGCGCAGGAGTCGAACGCCTTTTACCGGCGCAACCTCGCAGCGGGGCAGAAGGGTCTTTCCGTCGCCTTCGACCTGCCGACCCACCGCGGCTACGACTCCGACCACCCCCGGGTTTCCGGGGACGTCGGGATGGCCGGTGTGGCGATCGATTCCATCTACGACATGCGGCAGCTCTTCGAGCACATTCCGCTCGATTCCATCAGCGTGTCCATGACGATGAACGGCGCTGTGCTGCCGGTACTGGCCCTCTACATCGTGGCCGCCGAGGAGCAGGGCGTTCCGCCGGAGAAGCTCGCCGGGACGATCCAGAACGACATCCTCAAAGAATTCATGGTCCGCAACACCTACATCTACCCGCCGCTGCCGTCGATGCGGATCATCTCCGACATCTTCTCCTTCACCGCGGCGAGAATGCCCAAGTTCAACTCGATCTCGATCTCCGGCTACCACATCCAGGAGGCCGGGGCGACCGCCGACCTGGAGCTGGCGTACACGCTGGCCGACGGGTTGGAGTACCTGCGTGCGGGAGCTGCCGCCGGCCTGGACATCGATGCCTTCGCGCCGCGGCTGAGCTTCTTCTGGGCGATCGGGATGAACTTCTTCATGGAGGTCGCGAAGATGCGGGCCGCCCGTGCCATCTGGGCGCGACTGGTCGGCGACCAGGGCGCGAAGAACCCGAAATCACTGTCCCTGCGGACGCATTCGCAGACCTCGGGCTGGTCGCTGACCGCGCAGGATCCGTTCAACAACGTCGCCCGGACCTGCATCGAGGCGATGGCTGCGACGCAGGGACACACCCAGTCGCTGCACACCAATGCGCTGGACGAGGCGATCGCGCTGCCGACCGACTTCTCCGCCCGGATCGCCAGGAACACCCAGCTGCTGCTGCAGCAGGAGTCCGGCACCACGGCGATCATCGACCCGTGGGGCGGATCCTACTTCGTGGAGAAGCTCACCCACGATCTGGCCGAGCGGGCCTGGCAGCACATACAGGAGGTGGAGGCTGCCGGTGGGATGGCCAAGGCCATCGAGGCCGGAATCCCGAAGATCCGGATCGAGGAAGCGGCCGCCCGCACCCAGGCAAGGATCGATTCCGGCAGCCAGGCGGTGATCGGGATCAACTCCTATCGCACCGATGACGCCGATGAACTCGAGGTGCTCAAGGTCGACAACCGGGCGGTCCGTGCGTCGCAGATCGCCAAGCTCGAACAACTGCGGAGTGAGCGGGATCCGTCCGCTGTCAGCAGGGCGCTGGATGCGCTGACCGCGGCCGGTGCGGCCGCGGGTGACACCACCACAGGGGGCGACCTGTCGAACAACCTGCTGGCGCTGGCGGTGGACGCCGCACGGGCGAAGGCCACGGTCGGGGAGATCTCCGATGCGCTGGAGAAGGTCTTCGGCCGGCACACCGCGGTGATCCGTACGATCTCGGGCGTGTACCGGGCAGAGGCGGGTGAGTCCCCGTTGATCAAGCAGGTTCTCGAGGCGACCGATGCGTTCGCCGAGGCGGAGGGCAGGCGGCCGCGGATCCTGGTGGCCAAGATGGGCCAGGACGGGCACGACCGGGGGCAGAAGGTGATCGTGAGCGCCTTCTCCGACCTCGGGTTCGACGTCGACGTCGGTCCGTTGTTCTCCACCCCCGAGGAGGTCGCGCAGCAGGCGGTGGACGCCGACGTGCACGTCGTCGGGGTGAACTCACTGGCTGCCGGGCATCTCACCCTGGTGCCTGCGCTGAAGGCGGCGCTGGCGGATCTGGGCCGTCCGGACATCATGATCGTGGTGGGCGGCGTCATCCCGCCCGGCGACATCCCGGACCTGCGGCAGGCAGGCGCGGCCGCGGTGTTCGGGCCCGGTACGGTGATCGCCGAGGCAGCCCTCGATCTGCTCCGGGAGCTGTCCGCGACACTGCAGCACTGAGCGCAGAGATGCCCGGCGTCGGATCGACGCCGGGCATCTGCTGACACTGCAGATGGTCAGCTGCGGAACAGCACCCGGTTCGGGAGCATCGGCCGGCCGAAGGTCGACGCCATGACGCCGGCGACGCACAGGTACCAGGCCATCGCGGCGGCCACCAGACCGAGGATCCCGCCGGCTGTGGTCAGTGCGGTGCTCGCGGCCATCGCTCCGGCCGCGAGCAGCACGAAGACCACGGCGACGACGGCGAACAGCCCGGCGAGCACGGCGGTGGTGCGCAGCGCCGCGGCCAGCATCAGTGTGGTGAAGATGGCCCAGGCGATCAGGTACCAGCCGGCCGCCACACCGTGGTGCTCCTTCGGGATGCCCTCGGCGAAGAAGGCCAGGTAGGCCCAGAAGGACAGCCAGAACGCGCCGTACGAGCTGAACACCGTTGCGCCGAAGACGTTGCCCTTCTTGAACTCCCACATTCCGGCGAGGAGCTGGGCGACCCCGCCGTAGGCAAGCGCAACGCCGAGCATGACGGGCTCGGCGTCCTTCGGCAGGATGCCGGCATTGACCAGGCTCAGCAGGAACGTGGTCAGCGCGAAAGCCGCGAGGCCGAGCGGTGCCGGATCGGCGATCATCCGGATCTGCTGGGACGCGAGCTCACGGGACACGGCGACCGCGCCGGCGGTGGGGTCGCCGGTGTCGGCCAGGACGTCCAGGACGACGACATCGGGTGCTGCGGGTTCTCGGATCGTGGTGGTCATGGGGTGCTCATTTCTTGTGGTGGTGAGTTTTGGGGTGCTGTGAACTCTCGGGTCAGCGGAAGGCGTTGATGCCGGTGATGGCCCGCCCGACGATCAGCGACTGGATGGAGTCGGTGCCCTCGTAGGTGTAGACGGCTTCGATGTCGGCGTGGTGCCGGGCGACGTGGTGGTCCAGCAGGATGCCGTTGCCGCCCAGGATGTCTCGCGCCATCGCGCACACCCGCCGGGCGGCGTCGCCGGTGTTCAACTTGGCCAGGGCCGCATGCTCGATCGAGACACGTCCCTCCGCCTGCAGCTGCGACATCCTGGTGCACATCAGCTGCATCCCGGTGATGTCGCTGAGCATGTGCGAGAGCTTGTCCTGGATGAGCTGGAATCGGGCGAGCGGTCGGCCGAACTGCTCCCGCCGCAGCGAGTAGGTCAGTGCGGCCTCGTACGCGGCCACCGCGTGACCGAGTGCCTCCCAGGCGACGGTCTGCCGGGACTTGGCCAGCACGTAGTTGGTGTCGTCCCAGGTGCGGGCCTTGGCCAGTCGCGCACCCACCGGCACCCGAACGCCGTCGAGCCGGATCTGCGCCTGCCACACCCCTCGGTTGGCAGCCTTCCCGACGATCTTCCGGGCGTGATAACCCGGCACCGGGTGCTCCGCGCCGTCCGGATGCTCGACGACAAATGCGCCCACCTGGCCGTCGTCGTCACGGGCCCACACGATGACGATGCCCGCCACCGTTCCGTTGCCGATCCAGCGCTTCTCGCCGGTCAGCACCCACTCGTCGCCGTCCCGCTCGGCGCGGGTCTCGAGTGCGACCACATCGGAGCCGTGCCGCGGCTCGGTCAGGGCGAACGCGCCAAGCACCTCGCAGCGCGCCATCCGCGGCAGGTACTGCGCTCGCTGCTCGTCAGACCCGACCATCGCGATGGTCGTCATCGCGAGTCCGGAATGCACGGCGTTCAGGGTGGCGATGCTGCCGTCCCCGCGGGCGAGTTCGGCCGCGATCACCCCTTCGGCCAGGAAGGACAGGCCGGGACAGCCATCGCCGACGATCGACGCGCCGGCGATGCCGAGCGCCGCGTACCCGGGAACCAGTTCCACCGGGAACTCGGCGCGCTCCCAGTAGTCGGCGGCCGCCGGGGCGACGACGGTGTCGCACCAGAGCCGCACACGGTCGCGTATCTCCCGCTCCCGGTCGGTGAGCAGTTCATCGAGGCTGTAGAAATCCGTACCCCGGGAAAGGGCCAGGTCATCGCCGTTCGGGAATTCGTTGCCCAAATGCGCAGCGGCGTCCGTCGATGGCATTTCCAGGCCGCTTTCGATCATCGTGCCGGTCATCACTGAATCCTGCTTTCATGTCCGGCCCATTCGGCCTGGCGCAGCAGATCCTTGCGGATCTTGCCTGTCGAGGTCCTGGGCAGTTCGAGAACAAAATCGACTGTCTTGGGTGCCTTGAATTTCGCGATGTGTTCCTTCACGTGACCGATCAACTCGTCCTGACCGGCGAGATGGCCGGCGGCCAGCACCACGAAGGCCTTCGGTCGTTCGCCCCACCGCTCGTCCGGTATCGCGATCACCGCGACGTCGGCCACCGCGGGGTGGGTTGCCAGGGCGTGTTCCACCTCGACGGTGGAGATGTTCTCGCCGCCGGAGATCACGATGTCCTTGGCCCGGTCGAGCAGCCTGATGTAACCGTCGGGGTAGCGGACCCCGAGATCGCCGGAGTGGAACCATCCGCCCTTGAAGGCCGTCGCAGTCCCCTCCGGATCGCGGAAGTACTCCTTCATGACGGTGTTGCCGCGCATGACGATCTCACCCATGGTGACGCCGTCGGCGGGGACGTCCACGAGTTCGTCAGAGTGTCCGTACGACAGCACGACCCTTGCGTCGTCGGCGGTGATCATCCCGACACCTTGACGGGCCATCAGCCTGGACCGTTCAGCGACACCGAGGTCGTGCCAGGAGTCCTGTGGCTCACACACGGTGTAAGGGCCGTAGGTTTCGGTCAGTCCGTAGACATGCACGACGGTGACGTTGAGCTCGGCGAAGTCGGCGATGATCGACGGGCTGGGCGGTGCGCCCGCGGTGGTGACGGTCACGGCCTCGCGCAGCGGATGCGAGAGGGTTGATTCCTTCATCATCATGAGAACGGTTGGCGCCCCGGCCATGTGGGTGACCCCCGCGCGGTCGATGGCGCGCCAGATGTCGTCGGCCTTGACCGCTCGCAGGCACACATGGGTGCCCGCGACTGCCGTCAGCGCCCAGGTGGTGCACCAGCCGTTGCAATGGAACATCGGCAGAGTCCACAGGTACTTGGACCCGTCGACGAAGCCCTGGTGGACAACCTCACCCAGGGAGTTGAGGTACGCCCCCCGGTGTGTGTAGACGACACCCTTCGGTCGGCCCGTGGTCCCAGAGGTGTAGTTCAGGCTGATGGCTGAGTCCTCATCGACGACCACATGATCGATGGGGGCATCGCTGCCGGCGGCCAACAATTCGAGATACCCGGTGGTGAAGGCCAGTTCGACGTCCCGCCCGCTCTCCGCGGGAAGGGTGATGACCTCACGCAGGGTCGTGATGGCAGCCAGCTTCTCGCGCGCCGGCTCCACCAGCGGTGCGTCGGCGAGCAGGAAAACCGCGCCCGAGTGCTCGATGATGTCGGCGATCTCCTCGGGCGAGAGCCTGGTGTTGATCGTGACCAGCACGCCGCCGGCCAGCGGAACCGCGAAATGGCCGACGAGCACCTCGGCGCAGTTCGGTGCCAGGTAGGCGACCCGATCGCCGGGCTGGAGCCCCTTCGACTTCAGTGCGTTGGCCAGTCGGGTGACCTGAGCCGCCATCGCCGCATAGGTGAAGGACCGCGGTCCGTCGATGATCGCCGTGCGATCCGGATGGACTGCTGATGAACGCTGCAAGAAGCGCAGCGGTGTGAGAGGATTCTTCATATTTATCGGCCACCTCGGTTTGCGACGTCATTGTGGCGCCTGCGCTGAACGTACGCCGTTAGCAAGGCTCAAAACGAGAAACGCCCGGCCAAAAATACGCAAGGGTCGAAAGTACTGTATTTTCGAGTTGACAAATGGCGCAATGCCGTTAGCCTTGGTGGCCGACATTTCTGGCGGATTCCGTTCCTCGGACTGCTGCCGCGGATGGAACTACGGGGCGGCTGACCCGGGGCTGGGACCTTCGGCCCTGCCGGACCTGCCTATGCAGCGGCATCCTGAGGAGCGGACCTCAGGAGGTGCCGGATGTCGTCATCCGCCGCCGGACCCGCTCGCCAGGTCGACCGCGCACGAACGGGCACGTCGGCGCTCGTCGCCTATGCACTGCTCGCCTACGGTCTGAGCTGGGCCTGGCTGATCCCGTTGGCCGTCTCGGGCTCCGTCGTCGAGCAGGGAAGCGGGCAGCCGACGCACTTTCCCGCCCTGCTGGGACCGATGTTCGCCGCCCTGCTCGTCGCCTGGCGGACCGGTGACCTCCCGAGACTGCTGCGCAGCATGACCATGGTCCGGGTCCGCACGCGATGGTGGGTGTTCGCGCTCAGCCCCGTGCTGCTCGGCTGCGTCGTGTGGGCGATGCTCGCGATGGCCGGAGCGCAACTCCCGCAGGTTTCCGGCTTTGCCGAGATGAGCGGCCTGCCTTCGACTGTCGGAGTGGCGGCGGTGGCGGCGCTGGTCCTGCTGGTCAACGGATTCGGCGAGGAGACCGGCTGGCGCGGGTTCGCTTTGCCACTACTGCAGCGCAGATTCTCCCCGCTGGCCGCGATGTCGATCGTGGCGGTCCTCTGGGCGGGCTGGCATCTGCCGATGTTCTTCGTCGTCGGCAACTTCCGGTCGTTCGGCGCCGGCACGGTCGTCGGCTGGTTCCTGGGCCTGCTGGCGGGATCCATCGTGCTGGGTTGGCTGTACAACCGATCGGGCGGAAGCGTTGTGCTGGTTGCGGTCTGGCACGCTGGATTCAACATGGTCAGCGGAACCGCGGCCGCCACCGGAGTACTCGCCGCTGTCGTCGACAACCGCGGTGATGACGCTGGCCGCAGTGCTGGTCGCCGCCGAGGTGATCGCCCGCAGGAGAGGGCGGCCATCCGTCCTCGGTCCGCGCTGAGACGGCGCGCGAGGTACGAACCGGGACAAGCTGAGGCCGCAGCGAAGGCTGCGATGTGATCTTGCCGACGGCGACGGACGACGGGACCTTGGGCCCTTGGCCGGGCGTCGGCGCGTGCCGAAGGTGGAGAGTGACCCGGCAGGAGTGGAGGCGCGCGATGACCACGGTTCTCGTCGCCTGTGCCGGCAAGATGGGCGGCACCCGGGAGATCGGCATCGCGATCGGCGAAGAGCTGCATTCGGCGGGCCTGACGGTGCAGGTGGGCGATACCCGTGACGTGTTCGAACTCGACGGGTTCGCCGCCGCCGTCATCGGCAGCGCCATCTACACCGGCCGGTGGCGTCCGGAGGCGGTACGCCTGCTCGAGAAGGTGACCGCGCTGCGCCGTCCGGTCCGTGTCTTCCTGTTCCAGTCAGGGCCGTGCGGGCCGGACGCGCGGACCCAGCAGGTGCCCGCGCCCGGGCGGGTGAGCAAGTTGGCCGATGCGGCCGGTGCCGCCCAGCCGGTGACCTTCGGTGGCCGTCTGCAACCGGCGACGGCACGCGGTTTCCTGGCCAAGAAGATGGCCGAGGGACCGACAGCGGGAGACTTCCGCGATTTCGACCGCATCCGTCAGTACGCCAGAACCATTGCTACCGAACTGAAGTCGGTAGAAGCCGTCGACATTTGAGGATCAGAACCGCCATGACCATCACGTCCGGGGTAAAGCCGCCCGTCCAGCCCTACGCGGCCGGCGGGATCGACGCCGTCCGCACCGACGGCGGTCTCGTCCACATCCGTACCGTCGAGCCGGGCGACGTTGATGCGTTGCTCGAACTGCACACCGGGGTGTCGGAGCGATCGCGGTACCTGCGGTTCTTCTCCTTCAGCCAGACCTCGGCGATCGCGTACGTCAAGCTTCTGGTGCAGCCGGCGAGCGACCAGCACATCGCGCTCTGCGCCTGGATCGACGGGCAACTCGTCGGGGTGGCCGCCTTCGAACGCATCACCGACCTGGCGGCGGAGGTCGCGCTGCTGGTGGCCGACGAACACCACCACCAGGGCATCGGCACGCTGCTGCTCGAGCACCTGGCGGCGGCTGCGCGCAAGGTGGGGATCCGAGAGTTCGACGCCGAGGTGCTGGCCGAGAACGGTCCGGCCGTACAGGTTCTGCACGACCTCGGCTTCCACGTCGGGCTGCGGATGGAGGGCTCGACCGAGCTCATCGTGATGGACCTGTCCCCGGACGACCGCGCCATGCAGGCCATGGACATCCGGGAGCAGGCAGCCGGCGAGGTCAGCCTGCGGCACATCCTCGTGCCGTCGTCGGTGGCCGTGATCGGTGCCGGGGAACGCCGCGGCGGCGTCGGGCACCAGGTCCTGCGGAACATCGTCGAGGGCGGGTTCACCGGCACGGTCTATGCCGTCAATCCGCACCACCACGCCATCCTCGGCGTGCCGTGCGTGCCGACCGCCCGGCAGTTGCCCGAAGCGGTCGATCTCGCGGTCGTCGCGGTGTCACCGGACCAGGTGCCGGACGTGGTGCGCGACTGCGGTGAGCGCGGTGTCAGCGGGCTGTTGCTGCTGACCTCCGGCTACAGCGAGACCGGCGAAGCGGGCCGGGCCAGGCAGCGGGAGGTCGTCGGGATCGCCCGTCGCTACGGCATGCGGCTGGTGGGGCCGAACTGCCTGGGCGTGCAGAACACCGATCCGGCTGTGCGGCTCAACGCAACGTTCGCCGCACTGCCCGGACTCGAGGGACCGCTCGGTCTCATCTCGCAGTCCGGGGCGCTGGGGATCGCGGTCATCGCCGCCGCCGCCAGGTGGGGGCTCGGCATCTCGCAGTTCGTCTCGGTCGGCAACAAGTCCGACGTCAGCAGCAACGATCTGCTGCTGGACTGGCAGGACGACGAACGGACCCAGGTCATCGCGCTCTACCTGGAGTCGTTCGGTAATCCCCGCAAGTTCGCCCGGATCGCCCGGTCCGTCGCAGTCCGCAAGCCGATCATCGCGATCAAGGCGGGGCGGTCGGCAGCGGGGCGCCTGGCAGGGCAGTCGCACACCGCGGCGGCCGCCTCCTCGGACGTGGTCGTCGATGCCCTGTTCACCCAGGCCGGTGTGCTCAGGGTGGACACCATGCAGCAGATGCTGGACGTCGCCAGGGTGCTCAGCGACCAGCCGCTGCCGCGCGGACCCCGGGTGGTCGTGATCGGCAATTCCGGCGGGCCCGGCATCCTCGCTGCCGACGCCGCGGAAAGCGCCGGCCTGACGCTGGTTCCGCTGCAGCCGGAGACGGCCCGGTTGGTGAAGTCGGCCGTGCCGACAGCGGCCTCCTGCCAGAACCCCGTCGATCTGGGCGCCGGCGCGACCGTCGAGGGTGTCGGCCGGGCCGTCCGATTGGTGCTCGCGCAACCCGACGTCGATGCCGTCATGACGGTGTTCACCGACATCCCGGTGACCAATTCGGAGCAGCTGCTGGAACAGATCGGCGCCGCCGCGGCGGCGTCGGGCAAACCCGTCGTGGCGACCAGGGTCGGTGCGGTCCCGGCATCGTTCCCCATCGCGGGTTCCACGCAGTCCCTTCCGATCTTCACCTTCCCCGAGCCGGCGGCCGCAGCGCTTGCACTGACCGTCCGGTACGCCGGGATGCGCTCCGCCGAGCAGTTCCCGATCGTCCGGCCACCGGGGATCGACGCCACCGCGGCCCGCCGGTTGGTCACCCGCGCACTCGCGGCCGGGGACACCTGGCTCGGTGCGGACGACATCGCCCGCCTGCTCGGGTACTACGACCTTCCCGTCTGCCCGCAACGTGTCGTCAGCACCCCCGACGCGGCAGCGACGGCTGCAGCGGAGCTCGGTTACCCGCTGGCGGTGAAGGTCGCGGTCGGCGGCATCCACAAGACCGATGTCGGCGGTGTACGCCTGGGCCTGGCGAGCGAGGCCGACGTCCGGCGGGCATTCGCCGAGCTGGCGTTGCTCTGCCCGGGAACACCGTCGATCCTTCTGCAGCCCATGCAGTCCGCCGCCACCGAGGTGATCGTCGGCGCCATCCAGGACGAGCTCTTCGGACCGGCGGTGATGATCGGCGCGGGCGGCGTACTGGCGGACCTGATCGCCGACCGGGCCTTCCGGTTGGCACCGCTGACCAGCGCCGACGCCGCGGCCATGATCGGCGCACTCCGATCCGCCAAGCTGTTCGACGGGTATCGCGGCGCGCCGACCGTCTCCCGATCCGCGCTGGCCGACCTGCTGGTCAGGGTCGGTGCACTGGCGGACGACCTGTCAGAGGTCGCCGAGCTCGATCTCAACCCGGTGATCTGCCGCGGTGATCAGCTGGTGGTCGTCGACGCGAGGATCAGGGTGGCGGCCGCACCTGTGAAGCCCGATCCGGCCCTGAGACAGCTTCGCTGACGCGAGTCACCCGGGCTGGGCGATCTGAGCAGGGCCCGACCTTTGACGGTGTACCGCCGTTCACAGGTGTGCTTAACTCGAAGAGTTTGAGGCATCGTTGATGCGCGCCAGGAGCTCGAAACGAGCTTTTGCGTCGGGAAGAGGCGCCCATGTCGGACGATCCGGGAGCGCGACCGGTCGATGACCCGACGGCCGGCGAAAGGGCATCCTCCGCGGACACGAACGCGGCTGCGCCTCTCACCTTCCCCGATCTGCCCAGGCTGGAGCTCGATCAGCTGCTGACCCAGCTCGTCGACCGTGCGAACGAGGTCATGGGCACCCAGGGCCGGCTGCGCGGGCTCCTGCACGCCAACCAGATGATCGTCGGACACCTGGCCCTGCCGGTGGTGTTGCGGCGCATCGCCGAGGCAGCGCGCGAACTCATCGGAGCGAGGTATGCGGCGCTGGGCGTCATCGCGCCCGACGGGTACCTGTCCGAGTTCATCCACGTCGGGATGGAGCCCGGCACCGTGGAGAGGATCGGTCGGCTGCCGCAGGGCAAGGGACTGCTCGGGGCGCTCATCGACGAACCGCAGCCGATCCGGTCTGGACTGCATCGCCGACGACCCCCGCTCGTCCGGATTCCCGAAGAACCACCCGCCGATGACGAACTTCCTCGGGGTGCCCATCCTGGTCCGCGACGAGGTGTTCGGCAACCTCTACCTGACCGAGAGCACCCGCGGCGAGTTCAGCGCGGAGGACGAGGAGCTGGCCAAGGCGCTCGCGGCCACCGCCGGCGTCGCCATCGAGAACGCCCGGCTGTACGAGGCGGCCCGTACCCGCCAGGAGTGGTTGCAGGCGACGGCCGCCGATCACCCGGCAGCTGCTGTCCGACGATCCCGGGGACCCGCTCCGGTTGATCGCCGAGCGGAGCCAGGGAGATCGCCGGCGCCGACATGGTCACGGTGGTCCGACCCACCGGACCGAGGTGCCGATGAACTGAGGGTCGACGTCGCGGTCGGGACCGGCGCCGGAGTTGGTCGGCCTGCGGCTGCCGGTCGACGGCTCGCTGTCCGGCCAGGTGTTCACGACCGGTGAAGCGCTGCGGATGTCCGGCCCGAGCAACCAGCGGGGGCTGGCGTTGGCACTGTCCGCGCGAACTCGAGCTCGGCCCGGTGCTGGTGGTGCCGCTGGCGGGTCGCGTGCGGATGCACGGCGTGCTCACCGTCGCCCGGGTCGTCCGGCCGGCCGCGCTTTCACCGCCGGAAGATCTCGACATGGCGAGCCGGGTTCGCCAATCAGGCGCCGATCGCGGTCGAGCTGGCCGATGCCCGCGACGAGAAGCAGCGGGCGGCAATGCTCGACGAGCGCGAGCGGATCGCCGCGGACCTGCACGACCACGTCATCCAGAGCCTGTTCGCCGCGGGGCTGACGCTGCAGGCCGTCGCCGGCCGCCTCCCTCCCGGACCGTCGACCGACCGCATCCTGTGCACGATCACCGGGCTGGACGACACCATCCGGCAGATCCGGACGTCCATTTTCCAGCTGCAGCAGCCCCCGCAGCCGGGGAGCCGAGCGTGCGCTCACGGGTGCTGGACGCCATCGCCGGATGTCGACCCCGGGCTCGGCTTCGAACCGTCGGTCCGATTCTCCGGACCGATCGAGGATGTCCCCGCCGGCGAACTGCCGACGACATGGTGGCCGTGCTGCACGAGGCACTGAGCAACGTCGCGCGGCACGCGGGGGCGAGCGCCGTTTCGGCGTCGACGTCATCGCCGCTGTCGACCGGCTGACGATCGAGATCCGGGACAACGGCCACGGAATGGGCGACAGCACCAGGCGCAGCGGTTTGGCCAATCTCCGGCGTCGCGCGGAACGCCACGGGGGCACATTCACCTGCTAGCGGGCGAGCCGCCGGGCACCAGAACTCCGCTGGTCAGTGCCTGTTTCGCGGTAGTCCCGGCCGGCCCGCTCGGGCCGCCGACGGGACTTTCGGCACTTGCCGCCCCCTGGTGCCGAAGGCGCATCCTTAGAACAGCAAACCACGACAATGCGCATACTCGACGCGCTGGGGAGATCGCTATGGCCGCCATCGCAGAGCTGATGGACCTGACCACGCTCGACCGCGTCGAGTGCCTGCGCCTGCTCGCCGAGGGCGGAATCGGACGGGTCGTCTGCACCGACGGTGCACTGCCGACAGCCGAGCCGGTCAGCTACGTCCTCGATCACGAGGAGATCATCTTCCGGGCCGAGGTCGGCGGTCGGCTGGCGACCTCCGCCCGGAACGCCGTGGTCGCCTTCCAGGCCGACGATTTCGAGGAGGCCACCGGCACCGGGTGGAGCGTGCTCGGGGTCGGTCGGGCCTTCGAGGTGTCGGGTGCCCGGCGGCTGGCCGAACTCAGCAGTCCCGACAACCTCGGTGGCCCCCCGGGTCACCGGTCACAGATCATCGCGGTGCCGCTCTGGCGATTGACCGGCCGGCGGTTGCTGGTGAGCGGTCAGCACCGGGAGAGCGTCGGATCGGCCTGAGGCGGGCAGTGCGCACGGCACGAGTGGGCGGGTGGCCGCGGTTCCCGGAGGTTGTTGGCGGATGGCTGCGGGTCTATGGTCCGGATGACGCACGCCGTCCCGGACCCCGACGCCGTTCACGCGTTCTGCGCCGCAACTTTTCCGCGGCCGGTCGATGCCGATCCACGGCCGACCGGAGCGAGTGCGCTCTCTGCCCCGGATCTGGAGGCAACTGATGGCTGTTCCCGCACGACGTCCGTCGACCCGCACCATTTCGACGGGTCACACCACGGCCGGCTGGGACGCAGCCGACGAACCTGACGCCGCACGCGCGCGGGAGCTGTGGTCCTCGCTTGCCCGTGCGCGGAAATCAGCCGCGCCGGGCGCCGTAGCGGCGGCCGAGGATGCCGTGTTCCGGTTGTACCTGCCGATGGCCCGCTCGCTGGCGGCCCGCACCATCGCCGGATCCGTTTTCGGAACCACTCCTGAGCAGGTCGCCGAGCTGGGGCTGGCCCAGGCGGTGCTGGCGTGGCGCAAAGCGGACGGCGACGGCTTCGCCGCAGTTGCGCGCCGGTGCATCAACGGCCGGTTGGGTGGGTTGACCGCGGAGGCGATCGTCCGGAGAGGACCGATGGGCGGCAATCTGCCCCGTCAGCACGTGCGGTCGACCGGTGCCGTGCTACCGGACGAGCGCGGCAACGACGTCGAGGTGGCGATGCTGGATCGCTGCGGTGTCATCGTGTCGGTCAACGACGCGTGGCGTGCCTTCAGCGCGGCCAACGGCGGCAACAGCAGCCGGACCGGGGTCGGGGTGTCCTACCTTTCCGTGTGTGACGCCGCGACCGGGGACCCCTACGCCGACCAGGTCGCGTCGGCCATCCGGCAGGCGGCGGCCGGAGATCTCCCCGGACCCCTTTCGGTGCTGGTCCCGTGCCATTCGCCGACCCGGCAGCGCTGGTACGACGTGCTGGTCTCACCCCGGTGGAACAAGCGGTTCCGGCCGGTCGGGGTCGCCGTGACAGTGAGCCTGCGACACAGCACGGCCGTCTGACGCCGGTGCGGCCGGGTCAGCGCGCCGATTCCAGTTCCAGCAGTGTCCGCTTGGCGGCCGGCCCACCGACATAGCCGCCGGCCGTGCCGTCGGACCGCACGACCCGATGGCAGGGCACGACGACGGGCAGCGGGTTCGTCGCGCAGGCCGTGCCCACCGCGCGGACCGCCCGCGGGCGGCCGGTGGCCGCGGCGACATCGGTGTAGCTCTCCGTCGTCCCGTAGCCGATCCCGGTGAGGTGGGCCAGCACGCTTCTGCGGAAACCGGTCGCCAGCCGGAAATCGAGCGGGAGGTCGAAAACCGTTCGGGCGCCGGAGAAGTACTCCGACAGTTGACGTGCGGGCCGGTCCAGGCGACCGGGTGCCAGCAGTATTCGTGGGCTCACCTTCCCGGCGAGCGCGACGAGCACGGCATCATGGTCCTCCCGGTCGTAGGCCACGCGTACCAGCCCCGCTTCAGTTGCGGCGAGAAGCAATGTGCCAACAGGTGTCTCGATTGTCCGGTAGGCGATGTCGAGCATTCCGGCGGCAGCCGCGGCGCCCACCAGTGAGTCCCGGAGCCGGCTCAACGCCGCGGGGTCGGTGTCCAGCAGGGAGGCCGCCAGGTCCGCGGGAAGGTTCGGGAAATCCATCGGTTCGTGATTGTTCATCGGGGGTCTCCGGTGTTCTGTGGGGCGTAGGTTCTGCGCAGTGACCTGATCCCGTCAGCGGCTGCCCGACGAGCGGCATCCGTTGTGCCGCCGATGATCTCGGCGACGGCGCGATGGGGTAATCCGGCCAGGAAGTGGTAGGCAACCGCCTGCCGCTGGCGGTCGGGCAGCGCCGCGACATCGGCCCAGAGTTGTCGATCGCCCCGGCCGGGAAGCCCAACGGTGGACGGACGTTCGGGTGGCTGGTCGACAGGGAGCGCAGCGCGTGCACGCGCCCTGATGATGTCGATCGCCTTGCGGTGCGCGATCGTCACCAGCCACGCCTCGATGTTGGCCTCGGCGGGAAGATTCGGGTAGGTACGCAGCGCCGCGAGAAAGGTCTCCGACCAGGCGTCGTCGGCCTCGCCGGGGCCGACCACCGCCCGGCAGACCCGCAGCACCGTCGGCCCGTGGCGGTCGACGATGCGTTCGAACGGCTCCTTGATCACGTCAGGAAGACGCCGCACGGTCCGCGAACGTGAGATCGGACATCGTCACAGCTTGACCGACCGCGGCCGCGGCCGGTGCGGCCGGGTCCCCATCGGCATCGGGCGGACCCGGCGCGCACCGGACGCCCGACGGGCTCGGCTACGGTGCCGTCATGCCGACAGCCCTCGTCACCGGAGCGACCTCCGGAATCGGTCACGCCTTCGCCCGCGCCCTCGCCAGGTCCGGACACCGGTTGGTCCTGGTGGCCAGGGACGGGGACCGCCTGGAGCAGCGGCGGGTGGAGCTCGGCTCCCTCGGAGCACCCGACGTCGACGTCATCGTCGCCGATCTCAGCGACCGCGGGCAGAGGCAGCGGGTGGTCGATCGACTCGAGGATCCCGGCGCGGCACCGGTCGATCTCCTCATCAACAACGCCGGCGGCACCCTGGGTGTCGAGTTCCTCCAGGCGTCCGAGGCGGACCTGATCAAGCAGGTCGAACTCAATGCCGTCGCGGTGATGTCACTGACCCATGCCGCCCTTCCGGGCATGATCGCGCGTGGTCACGGCGGCATCATCAACGTTGCGTCCACCGCCGGTCTGGTGCCCGGCCGCGGCTCCACCTACGGCGCGACGAAGGCGTTCGTCATCTCGATGAGCGAGGCGCTTTCGACCTCGCTGCGGGGAAGCGGGGTCCGGGTCCAGGCTCTGTGTCCGGGCTTCGTCCGCACCGAGTTCCATCAGCGAGCGAACATCGACATGTCCAGGACGCCCGGCTGGGCCTACGTCGACGAGGACAAACTCGTCGCCGCGTCATTGTCGGATCTGCGGGCGAACCGTCCACTGTCGATCCCCGGCGCCCTGTACAAGACGATCTACGTGCTGACCAAGGTCGCGCCGCGCAGCGTCGTCAGGCGAGCGGCGTCGAAGGTCAACGCACGTGGCCGGACCTGACCCGGTCCCTTCAGGGCAGCAGCACGATCTTGCCCGTTGCCGTGTGCGACTCGGCCAGTTCGAAAGCCGCCACCGCTTCGGTGAGCGGGAACGTCGCAGCGATCGTCGGCTTCGGCACGCCGTCCTGGCAGCAGCTGCAGAACGGCCGTCAGGTCGGCGTGCTGGCGGCGACGGAACGAGCTGATGGACACCAGGTGTCCGGCCCAGAAGTTGTAGAAGTTGGCATCGACGCCGATTGGGCAGCACGTTCCAGCTGTAGAGCCGGCGCGAGCATGCCGAGAAACATGATGGCCATGGAATTGTCGTCGTCGAGCTTGGCTGCGCTGCCGTAACCGACGAGAGTGCCGCCCGCCGCGAGCAACTCGAACGATGTGCGGAAGCTGGCCGGTCCGAGGTGGTCGAAGACGGCGTCGACGCCGTTGGGGGCGAGCCGCGAACCCGCTGCCTCAGGTCGGGGTCGTGGTAGTCGACCGGCTCGACCCCGAGTGCGCGCAGGCCCGCATGTGTTGCTGGGAGCAGCCGTGCCGATCACCCGGATGCCCTCGTGGATGGCCAGTTGGGCCAGGATGGTGCCCACTCCGCCGCTGGCGCCGTGGACCAGGATCGTCTGGCCGCGGCCGCACCCGGGCGCTGCGGTGCAGCATCTGGTACGCCGTGATGCCGTTGACGACAACGGTTTCCACGTCGGCGACATCCAGTTCGGCCGGGACCGGCACCAGGTCCGCCGCTTGACCAGGGCGTGGGTCGCCCAGCCGCCGGTCTTGGTGGCCGCCGCGACCCGCGTTCCGATCAGCGCGGCATCGCTGTCCGCGCCGACGGCGACAACAGTTCCGACCAGGTCGTAACCGGGCACGAACGGGAACTTCGGCTGGCCGGGGTAGCGCTTGCGGCGCATGGCCTGTTCGGCGAAGGAGATCCCGGTGGCGTTCACCCGAACCAGTGCCTCGCCCGCCTTGGGGGGTGGGAGTTGACGACGGCGGATCTGCAGTTCGGCCGGCTCCACGATCCCGGGCAGAACGACTTCGGTTGCTGTGACGCCTGCGGTGACGGTTGTCATGGTGATCTCCTGTCTTGGAATGAACTCGACTAGCTTCTGTTATAGACTATAACCATAGTATGCTTCATTCACCAAGACGACAGGGGGGTCGACGTTGAATCAGCCGGCCGAAGGGCCACGGGCCCGGTATCGCAGGCAGGTGCGCGCCGAAGTTCAGGTCGGGCGTGGGAGCAGATCGAGCGCGACGGGGTGTCCGCACTGTCGCTGAAAGCAATTGCGACCGAGATGGGGATGACAGCACCGGCGCTCTATCGCTACTACGACAGCCGGGACGCCCTGCTCACCGAGTTGATCCTGAGCGCGTACCGGGAACTCGCGGAACGCGTCGAGGGCGCGAACGATGCCGACAGCAAGGATCCGGTCGGCCGGTTGACCGGCATCGCCGGGGCCTTCCGCCAATGGGGAACCACCCACCCGCAGCGGTATCTGTTGCTCTACGGCACGCCCGTGCCCGGCTATCACGCTCCGGACGCCGCCACGGAATTGGCCCGCCGGATCTTCGCTCCCATCGTTGTGGCGTTCGAGTTGTGGGCGAACGGCCGTGGAGACCTGGAGCGGTCACCGTTCCAGCGATCGATGACCTTCTGGACCCGGATGCACGGAGTGCTGAGCCTGGAACTGGCGGGACATTTCGTCGGCATGCCGGTCGACCCGGGCGCCATGTACGACGATGAAATAGGTTCGGCGGTCGGCACTTCCGCATAGAAGCACTCCCGCGTCCGGCATGCGCCGGCCGACCCGAGGGCGCGGCTCCCTGCCTCGTTCGGCCGTCCGAAGACAGCAACGCCGCCGGTCCGACCTGCCGATGGCGGTCGGGACGGCGGCGTCAGGCTGCAATCAGCTGCCGAAGACGTCCTTGGCGGCGTCCTTGGCGTGATCGCCGGACTGCTTGACATTGGCCTTGGCCTGGTCGGCCTGGCCGCGAGCCTCGAGGCTCTCGTTGTCGGTCGCCTTGCCGGCGGCTTCCTTCACCTTTCCGACAGCTTCCTCGCCTGCGTGCTTGATCTTGTCGCCCATGGTCATGATGTGTCCCTCCTGATCGTGTTCGGGACGCCGACCCGACATGGCAAGCGCCACTGTTGAGGTTCCCGTCAGAAGCGGTCCCAAACACTCGTGGTTTTGCTCTGCCGAGGCTGGGTACAGATGGCTCCGAAGCGGGCCGTACCGCGGCCCTTTCGGAGGAGGCGTCACATGGCCACCCTGTTGTGGATCATCGCGGTCGTCCTGGTGATCGCCGGGATCTTCGCGATCGTGCGGAAGCAATTGATCTGGGGGATCGTGTTGATCGTCGTCGGCCTGCTGGTCGGGCCGGGTGGCGTCAGCATCTTCACCTGACACCCCGGCCGTTGCACGCCTGCAGGGTGTGCGCGGCCGGGTGTAGCTCGCACTGCTGATGTGCCACGCTGACCTGCGTGATCAGAAACGATGACCTCGCACAGCCGGGTCCGGGCGATCCACCGGTACCTGATGCCGCCGCCCGGACCCGGCTCGCGGAGCTGGTCAACCAGTTGGCGGTCGTGCACGGGAGGGTGACGCTCTCCTCGGGGCGGCTCGCCGACTACTACGTCGATCTCCGCAGAGCGACCCTGCACCACGAGGCCGGTCCGCTGATCGGCATCCTGCTTGCGGCAGCTGACGGCTGACTGGGCCTTCTCGGCGGCCGGCGGCCTCGACGCTCGGTGCGGACCCGGTTGCGACAGCGATGATGCACGCCCCCGGCCCGCCGCTCGATGCCTTCGTCGTGCGCAAGGAGGCCAAGGCACACGGTATGCAGCGCCGGATCGAGGGTCCTGACGTGACCGGCCGCCGGGTCCTCGTCGTCGAGGACACCACCACGACGGGCGCGTCGCCGTTGGCTGCCGTCCAGGCGCTGCGCGACGCGGGGGCGGACGTGGTCGGGAGTCGCCACGATCGTCGACCGCGGCACCGGGGCGGATCGGGTTCTCGCCGAGGCGGGCCTGACCTACCGCTATCTGCTGGGCTTGGCAGATCTGGGTCTGCCGCCGATGTGACGACCGGACCGCTGCCGGGCCAGGACGGATCCGACCCGGGAGATCTGAACCCCGGCCCCACCGAGTGGCCGTCGATCGGCCCCGCGGTCGGTGTCGGCCCACACCCGCTGCCATGGCCGCAGGACGATCGATACGATTCCGACCTGCTGGCCGACGGCGATACCAGAAACGTCGTCGACAAGTACCGGTACTGGCGCCGGGAAGCGATCGTCGCCGACCTCGACACCCGCCGCCACCGCTTGCATGTCGCCATCGAGAACTTCGGGCACGACCTCAACATCGGCACGGTAGTCCGAACGGCCAACGCGTTCGCCGTGGCCGCGGTTCATATCGTCGGCCGCCGGCGGTGGAACCGGCGGGGCGCGATGGTCACCGATCGCTACCAGCACATCGAGCACCATCCGGACGTCGCGTCGGTGATGGCCTTCGCCGGCGCCGCGGGACTCACCGTCGTCGCGGTGGACAACCTGCCGGGGGCGGTGCCGATAGAAACCACGCAACTTCCCGCTGGCTGCCTGCTCCTGTTCGGGCAGGAATCCGCCGGGCTGACGGATGCGGCACGTTCCGGGGCGGCCGTCACGGTGTCGATCGCGCAGTTCGGCTCGACCAGATCGATCAACGCGGGGGTCGCCGCCGGGATCGCGATGCACACCTGGATCCGACAGCACGCCGACCTGTCATCGGCCTGGCAGCCATCGGCGGTCGAGAGCGACTGAAGGCGCAGCGCAGGAGCGCAAAGTCTTCTCTCCGTATGCAACGCGGCTGCACCTTTCGGTACTAACGACGGTGAAATATCACCGGATCGACCCCGTAACGATGTGCGTACCACCGACGACATGCTGGGTAAGGGGGACTACACAGAGCCCGGCCCGCTCAGGCGGGTCGGGCTCTGTGCTGTTTCGGTAGATTGCCCCGGTGACCGTGGACCTGCAGACCATCCAGAGCACGGCGCCCTGGCTGCTGATCGCCATCGGCGTCATCGGGATCGTCGCCGCGATCATCATCAAGAAGATCGTCGGCAAGATCATCGCGCTGGTCCTGGCGGCTGTGCTGATCTTCATCGGCTGGCAGCAGCGCCAGAAGGTCATCGACTTCGCGAACGGCGTGAAGGACTCCACCTGCTCGACCTCGACGACGTTCGTCGGGATCGAGGTGTCACTGCCTGATTCCTGGTGTGACCCCGGCTGACCGTCCGGATCGGTGCCACACGCCCGTCAACGGCGCAACGTCAGTCGAGTGCCGTCTCGGTGGCGCCGGTGGTGGCAGTCCCGGCCGGCCCGCTGCGGCGGCGGTGCATCCAGTGTGCGATCGCCGGGACAGCGCTGAACAGGACGACGATGACGACGGCGGCGATGACGATCAGGTCGACATTCTTCGCGATGAAGTCGATCTGGCCGAGGTAGTAACCGGCAATGGTGACGACGCTGACCCACAGCACGCCGCCGATGGCGGAGTACAGGGTGTAGATCCTCGGGTTCATCCTGGAGGCGCCGGCCATCACCGTTGCCACCGTGCGGACCACCGGCACGAACCGCGCCAGCACGATGGTGATCTTGCCGTACTTGGCGAAGAAGGCCTCGGACTTCTCGATGTACTCGTGCTTGAGGAACTTGGCATTCGGCCGCGAGAAGACCGGCGGCCCGATTTTCCAGCCGATGGCGAAGCCCACCATGTTGCCGACGAAGGCGGCCAGCGAGATCAGGGCGATGAAGACCCAGAGGTTGACGTCGATGGCGCCCGTGGCGATGAACAGTCCGGAGACGAACAGCAGGGTGTCGCCCGGCAGGAAGAAGCCGAGGAGGATGCCGCACTCGGCGAAGATGATCAGCATGATGCCCAGCACGGCCCAGGTGCCCATGGCGTTGATCAGGTTCGACGGGTCGAGCCATCCGGGCAGGAGCGCTAGCTGAGTGGTCACGGGTTCCAAGGGTATCGGGTGGATTCCGCACTTCGGCTGTGATCGGGTGCCGATGAGACAGTTCGCACCCGCAGGCAACCTTCCCCGGTGGGTGACGCGCCACCGTCCCGAACCCTCGGCTCTGCTACCTCACAGACACGATCTAGTTCGCGAACGGGACCGGACGGTCGTGCAGTCCGATCAGCGTCCCGGTCAGCGAGTGGTCGGCGGTCGCGAGGTAACAGAGAACGCTGACCGAACGCTCGAAGTGCTGGTACAGCTGCTCCGGTGCGATCTTGATCAGCACTCGGCCGCCGTCGGTCGGGTCTGCGCGCCCGGTGGCGGCCATCGCGAGCCGGGTGCAGGCGTGCCGCACGTCGGTGATGCTCACCTTGCTGTTGTCAGGGACGATGCCGGTCGACAGCAGCTCGGACCGGTGCGGCCGGCCGCAGGGGACCGACTCGACGGCGACGCTGACCGCCTGATCGCTCCAGCACGTGCCGAACCCGTCGGGCAGCCGGCCGCCGCTGAGCGCACCGGCGAGCGAGCCGCTGTAGGAGACGTTGTCGGGTGGCGCCGCGACGCACGCCGCCCACCTGTGCCCGGACGCCCTCTGGAGAGCCGAAGGGTAGACCCAGGTGGTGCGGACGTTGACCGTCATCTTCCACGTGACCGGGCTGCCGGCGGCGCCGCCGATCGGCATCCCCACCGGCAGGGTGGCTTCGGCCGAGGATCCCGCCGACGTCAGACCGGCGTAAGCCAGCGCCGACAACCGGCAATTGATCCCGCTCTCGGCCACCGCCCCCTCCAGGTCGGCCGGGTTGCCGTCGGCAGAGACCATCCGGATCACCTCGCCGGCAACCGACCCGCCGGCGCAGGAAACGACGGTCGGTCCCAACGGGCCGAGGACGGGCGCGCGCGGCGACTCGGAGTCAACCGATGCCGTCGCGCGCAAACCGATGGGTGCCACGTTGAGCGCCGCCGGCCGCTCACGCAGGCAATCGCCCAACCGCGGAGGGTCGTGTGGTTCCGCAGCGATGGCTGCACCAGGGGTCCGGAGGCCGCTCAGCACAGGGACCGTCATCGCGGCGGAGAGCACGATGACGACCAACAGCGCTCCGATGAGCCGCCGATCCATGCCACCAAGGTAAGCGCACCGACCGGAAACAGCCGCTGTCCGGCACCCCTGTACGCCGGATCACACCAGCAAGGACACGAAACCGGCCCCGATGCCGACCAGCAGCCCGACTATCGCCGCCAGCAGCAACAACTGACCGGTGGTCAGGCCCCTGCGCGACCCGGTCGATGGGGAGACCGGCGCAGCGCCCGGCCGCCCGGAGTCGCCACCGGCCATCAAACGCAGGGCCTGTGCCAGCACCTGCTCGGCATGCGAGTCCTCGGATCCGCCGCCCCCGGCCGTCCGGCCGGTGTCGGGTCGTGGTCGGCCGGGTGTTTCGGCGGGGTCGTCGTTCACGAATGCGCGGTCCTCATGATGTCGCCCAACTTTGCGACCGCACGGCTCGCGGTGGATTTCACCGTGCCCTTGGAAAGACCTGTCGCTTCGGCGATCTCGGCCTCGGACAGCCCTCCGTAGTACCGCAGCACCAGCACCTCGCGCTGGCGCGGGGCGAGATCACCCAATGCCGTCACGACCGCCTGATGCTCGGTGGACAGCATGGCGAGCGATTCCGCCGACCGGGCCGTCCCGGGATCCGGCGGTACGTAGGCCCGTGCGGTCCGCCGGCGCCGCAGCATCGACCGCGAACCGTTGACCACCGCGGTCCGCAGGTAGCCGATGGCCGCGTTCCGATCCCGCAGCCCACCCCAGTTCCGGTAGAGGCCCGCAAACGCCTCCTGGACCACGTCCTCTGCGCTGGCCATATCGTCCACCAGGAGGATCGCCAACCGGACCATCTGCATGCGGTGCGTGCGGTAGAGGTCGTCGATCGTGATCGGTGCGGGAGCGGGTTCGTCACTGTGATCGCTGACGTACGCCGGGTTGAGACTCGCGAGAGTGCCGAGCGTCCGCTCGACCTCGGACTCCGGTTCGACCCGTTCCGTCATCCTGCGGTCGCTCCGTTCGTCAGGCCAGGCGATGGCTGGGGCGATGTCCGTCCCGTCGATGACACCCTTTCCACGATCCTGGCACGGACGGCGCAGGGCCGGGACCGCTGTCGGGCGGAAGCTCGGCTGTCGCCCATAGTGGTCACCGTTCGAGCAGCAGGTGTTGCGCGAAACGCGAAGGTCGTCGCTCCGTGGGCGTCATAGGATGGGTTACGCAATCGTTACGCCCTGGACGCACTCTGCACTTGCGAAAAACCTTTGAAAACGCTTCCATTCCCCTTGGTGTGTGAGCGCCCTCACACGCCTACACCTGAGAAACGGAGGTCGGCCGAGTGACCAATAGACCGGCAAAGAGATTGACCGCAGCCATCGCGGGAGTCAGCGCACTCGCACTGGTCCTGTCCGCGTGCAGCAGCTCGAACAACGGCTCCAGTACGTCGTCCGCCGCCGCCACCAGCGCTGCGGCCAGCGGAGGCGAGACCAGCGCTGCCGCCACCGGCTCCGAGAGTGGTGGTGCCAGTGCTTCCGCGAGTGGGGGTGCATCCGCCGCAAACGCAGCGGATGACGACTGGTGCGCGCAGATCAAGGCCAATTGGCCGGGCACCGAAGGCACAAGCGTCAACGTCTACACGACGATCGTCGGCGACGGAGGCCGCCGGTACGCAGGAGTCTCTGAAGCCGTTCACCGAGTGCACCGGCGCGGCCGTTACCTGGGAAGGCTCCAAGGAGATGGAGGCCCAGATCGGTGTCCGCGTGTCCAGCGGCAACCCGCCTGACCTGGCGATCTTCCCGCAGCCCGGCCTGCTCACCCAGGTCGTCGAGGCCAGCGGCTTGGCACTGAAAGTTCCGGACGTGACGGCCGCCAACGTCGACAAGTGGTACGCCGAACGGCGTCAAGAATTACGGCACTGTCAACGACATCTACTTCGGCGTCCCGAACAGCACGAACTTCAAGTCGCTGGTCTGGTACTCACCCAAGATCTTCAAGGCGAAGGGCTACGAGGTCCCGAAGACCTATGACGAGCTGATCGCACTCTCGGACAAGATCGCCGCCGCCGGCATAGAAGCCGTGGTGCGCCGGCATCGCTTCCGGTGAGGCCACCGGTTGGACAGCTGACCGACTGGCTGGAGGACTACGTCCTGCGGACGCGCCGGTCCGGACGTCTACGACCAGTGGGTGGCCCACGAGGTCAAGTTCTCCGACCCGCCGATCGCGGACGCGCTGGCCGAGATCGGCGAAGGTCATCAAGAACCCGGACTACGTCAACGGCGGCATCGGCGACGTCAAGTCGATCGCGTCGACCACGTTCCAGGACGGCGGTCTGCCGATTCTGAAGGATCAGTGCGCCTTCCATCCGCCAGGCGACCTTCTACGAGGCCAACTGGCCCAAGGGCACCAAGATCGGTCCCGACGGCGACGTGAATGCATTCTACTTCCCGCCGCATCGACGACGAAGTTCGGTAAGCCCGTGCTCGGTGGGCGGCGAAACCGTCGGTCTCGCCTTCAAGGATCGCGCCGAGCTGTCTGGGCGCTCCAGTACTACTTCACCACGCCGTTCTTCTCCAACACCCGAGCGCAAGCCGGTGGCTATCTCACGGCGAACAGAGGCCTGGAGGAGCAGTCCGTGCCGAGCGAGGTCCAAAAGGTTGCGCTGCTTGCGCTGCAGGATCCCGGAGACGGTCGTTCCGGTTCGACGCGTCGGACCTGATGCCGGCGCCGGTCGGCTCCGACGCGGAATGGAAGCAGTTCACCGCATGGATCACCGGTCAGGACGATGCAACCACCCTGGCCAACATCGACGCCGCCTGGCCGGCGAGTTGATCGGTCATGAGCATCGAGCAGACGACGGGTGGCCCCGCCGGACGCATTCCGGTCGCGGCGGGCCCAACCGCTCGTCAGCAGCCCGGCGAAGTGAGGAAAGGAGTTGCTAATGGACTGGTTTCTCAATCCCACCTCGGTCGCCGACAAGCTGATCGTGATGGTCGATCGCCATCGTGCTGTTCGTCGCCGATCATGGCGTTGATCCTGTGGCTGATCGACCGCCCGAACATTCCCAACTGGCTGGTCGTCGTCGGCTTCCTCGGGCCCGGTGACGATCGCGTTGGTCGTCGGCCTGTTCTACCCGGCGCTCAGGCACGGTCGTACCGCTCGTTCCAGGTCAGCCAGACGGCGCTCGGGCCGGACGGCAAGCCGATCATCAACCCGCAAACCGGGCAGAAGACGACCGAGCTGGCCTTCAGCCTCGCCAACTACCAGACGGTCTTCACCGACCCGAGCTTCCAGAAGGTCCTGATCAACACCGTGTGGTGGGTCATCCTGGTGCCGGTGCTCGCCACCGCCTTCGGGTTGATCTACGCAGTCCTGGTGGACCGGACCCGCGGCGAGAAGGTGGCGAAGGCGCTGGTCTTCCTGCCGATGGCGATCTCGATGGTCGGCGCGTCGATCATCTGGAAGTTCATGTACGAGTACCGGCAGGCGGGCGTGCCGCAGATCGGCTTGCTCAACCAGATACTGGTCTGGCTCGGACTGGATCCCTACCAGTTCATCATCACCGAGCCCTGGAACACGTTCTTCCTGATCGTCGTGATGATCTGGATCCAGGCCGGGTTCGCCATGACGGTGCTGTCCGCGGCGATCAAGTCGGTGCCCGACGACATCGTCGAGGCCGCCCAGATCGACGGCGCGACCGGGTTCAAGCTGTTCCGCAAGGTGACGGTTCCGACGATCCGGCCGGCTGTCGTCGTGGTGCTCACCACGATCGCCATGGGTTCGCTGAAGGCCTTCGACATCGTCCGAACGATGACCGGCGGTAACTTCGGCACGTCGGTCGTGGCGAACGAGTTCTACACCCAGTCCTTCCGGCAGGGTGAGGCCGGTGTCGGTATCGGTGCGGCGCTCGCGGTCGATCCTGTTCATCATCATCATCCCGGTCATCGTCTACAACGTGCGGCAGATGCGGCTTTCGGAGGAAATGCGATGAGCATGTCCGGCTCGGCGGTCGAGCTTCCGATCACGACGGATGCCACGCCCGAAGAGAAGCTGTCGCCGCGGCAGCTGAAGAAGCAGACTACGGCTGCAGGACGCGAAGACGAAGCTGTCGTCGCCGTGGGCGTCCGGCATCGCGATCATCCTGGCGATCCTGTGGACGATTCCGACGTTCGGGCTGTTCGTCACCTCGTTCCGGCCGCCGGCGGACATCCAGACCAGTCGGCTGGTGGACGTTCTTCGCCAACCCCGGTATCACCTTCGAGAACTACACCAACGCCTGGTCGGACGCGGCGGCGGGCTCGGTGCGTTCTTCCTGAACTCGTTCGTCATCGTGTTCCCGGCGGTGATCATTCCGATCAGCCTGGCGCTGCTGGCGGCCTACGCGTTCGCCTGGATCGATTTCAAGGGCCGGGACGTTCCTGTTCGTCGCGATCTTCGCGCTGCAGATCGTGCCGATCCAGGTGACGCTGATCCCGTTGCAGACGATCTTCGTCAACTTCGGTCTGCAGAACTCGTTCTGGCCGGTGTGGATCTCCCACACGATCTTCGGCCTGCCGCTGGCGATCTTCCTGCTGCACAACTTCATGAAGGAGGTCCCGGCCTCGATCGTCGAGGCCGCGCAGGGTCGACGGCGCGGGTCACGTGAAGATCTTCTTCGTGGTGCTGATGCCGCTGCTCGTTCCGGCCATCGCGGCGTTCGGCGATCTTCCAGTTCCTGTGGGTGTGGAACGACCTGCTGGTGGCCATCGTGTTCGCGCCCAGCCCGAACCTGCAAGCCGATCACGGCGGCGATCGCCGGAACTGTCCGGAACCCGGGGCAATCAGTGGGAGTTGCTGTCGGCCGGTGCGTTCATCGCGATCGTCGTGCCGCTGGCGGTGTTCCTCGGCCTGCAGCGCTACTTCGTCCGAGGCCTGCTGGCCGGAGGCGTCAAGGGCTGATCGTCGACCGGATCGGAAGAGTTCGGCCATGTCCGGTCCCCGTGTCGAACCCGCCGGCATCGTCGAGGTTGCGGCGTTGTCGGGATTCTCGCCCGCAACGGTGTCGCGGGCACTCCGGGGTCTGCCCGGGGTGTCCGCGACCACCCGGCTGGCGGTGGAGCAGGCGGCCAGCGCAGCTCGGCTACTTCCCCTCGCCGTCCGCGGCGGCCCTGACCACCGGCCGGACCAACGCCATCGGCGTGATCGCGCCGTGGGTGTCCCGCTGGTTCTTCTCGGCGGTGGTCGAAGGCGCCCAGGAGGTGCTCAGGCCAGCAGGGCTACGACCTGCTGCTGTACCCGATCGGCGTCGGCCGGTGGCCGCCGGGCCGGCGGCCTGGACACCCGATCGCTCGAACAAGCGGGTGGACGGCCTGCTCGCCCTGAACGTGCCGCTCGCCGACAAGTCGATCGTCTCGCTGCGCGATCTCCGGGTACCGGTGGTGACCGTCGGCACCGCCGTCGAGGGCATGTCCGGGGTGCTGGTCGACAACGTCGAGGTCGGCCGGCAGGCCACCCAGCACCTGCTCGACCTCGGCCACCGCCGTATCGCCTTCTTCGGCGACGATCTGGACGAAATGCACGGCTTCACCGCCGCCGTCGACCGGCACCGCGGGTACGACCTGACACTGCGGGACGCCGGCATCGAACCTGACCCGGCGCTCGTCAGCGAACCGGGTTCTCCACTGGACGGCGGCGAGGCCGCGCTGCACCGGCTGTTCGGCGACCAGCGCAACGGCCGGGAGCTGCCGACCGCCATCTTCGCGGTCAGCGACGAGGTCGCCATGGGCGTGCTGTACGCCGCCCGTGAGCACGGCCTGCAAGGTGCCGCGGGACCTGTCGGTCGATCGGCGTCGACGGGCACGATTTCGCCTACCTGTTCGACCTGACGACGATCAGCCAGCCGGTCCGCGACCAGGGGCGGATCGCCGCCCGACTGCTGCTGGAGCAGGTCAACACGACCCCGCCGCGCCCGCCGTCGGTCGTCTCCGTCGGGTCCGGACTGATCCGCCGGGGCACGACCGGTCCGGTCCGGGCCGTCAACCGCACGGCTGCCAAGTCGGCCTCCAAACGACCGCCGAAGACCGTTGGCGTCGAACCCGAGGGTGAACGGGAGATGAACGAACGGGTGGTCCGGGCAAACAGCTGAGCTGCCAGCGCTTTTCATCCCGGCCGTCCGGTCGGTGGAGCGGTGCTCGGCTAAACCACCGCAAAGCTGCGCCATGCGGAATACTGTGCCGCGGGCTGGTCCGTTTCCGCGGGTACCGGGCCTGGACGCCGCCCCATCGGTAATGAACAGCCGGCCGCCCCGCCGGGTCAACGTCACTGGAAGGACCAACAGACATGCCCCTCGCAACCCCGGAGACCTACGCAGCGATGCTGGATCGCGCGAAGGAGGGCGGCTTCGCCTACCCGGCGATCAACATCACCTCGTCGATCACCATCAACGCCGCCCTGCGCGGCTTCGCCGAGGCCGGCAGCGACGGCATCATCCAGGCATCGACCGGCGGCGCCGAGTTCGCCTCCGGGACCAAGGTCAAGGACATGGTGACCGGGGCGGTCGCACTGGCCGAGTACACCAAGGTCGTCGCCGACAAGTACGGCATCACCGTCGCCCTGCACACCGACCACTGCCCGAAGGACAAGCTCGACACCTACGTCAAGCCGCTCATCGCGCATCTCGACCGAGCGGGTCAAGGCCGGTGGGCTGCCGATGTTCCAGTCGCACATGTGGGACGGCTCCGCGGTGCCGCTGGACGAGAACCTCAAGATCGCCCAGGAGCTGCTGGAACTGACCAAGGCGGCGAACATCATCCTGGAGATCGAGGTGGGCGTGGTCGGCGGCGAGGAGGACGGCGTCGTCGCCGAGATCAACGAGAAGCTGTACACGACCCCGGACGACTTCATCGCGACCCTCGATGCGCTCGGGCTGCCGGAGGACAACTCCTACATCGTCGCCGCGACGTTCGGCAACGTGCACGGCGTCTACAAGCCCGGCGGCGTCAAGCTGCGCCCGACGGTGCTCAAGGACGGGCAGGACTGCGCTGGCCGCCAAGCTCGGCCTGGCCGCCGGCTCGAAGCCGTTCTCGCTGGTGTTCCACGGCGGATCCGGCTCGTCGGCGGAGGAGATCGCCGAGGCGGTGTCCTACGGCGTGATCAAGATGAACATCGACACCGACACCCAGTACGCCTTCACCCGGCCGCTCGCCGATCACTTCTTCCGCAACTACGACGGTGTGCTGAAGATCGACGGCGAGGTCGGCAACAAGAAGGCCTACGACCCGCGTCGGCTACAACAAGCTCGGCGAGATCGCCATGGGCGACCGGATTGTCGAGGCCTGCCAGCAGCTGGGCTCGGCCGGGAAGTCGCTGTCCGCCTGACCCTGCGGCGCTGCATGACAGGCGCGTGAGCGGGTCTCCACGCATCACCCCGGCGGCGCCCGGCCCTCATCGGCCGGACGCCGCCGGCGTCTGAGCCGATGGTTTCCCGAAGGCTTCGGCCGTTGCGGCATGGGTCACCGCCCGCGCCTGACTGATCGGTGCGGCCGTCCACCGCCAGCGCCCGCGGCTCAGTTCCGCGTGGCGGGGGATCCAGAATCTGTCGGGGGTGCTGCCGGGACGGCGGCGGTCGCTGCGCTCGCCGGCTCGACCAGCGGTCGGCTCCGCCGCCGCGAGGTCGCCAGAACGGAGCCGACGATCACCAGCGGGAACCCGACCGCCATCCCGATGGTGAGCGGTTCGTCGAGCAACAGCACGCCGAGGGTGATGGCGACCGCCGGGTTGATGTAGGTGATGACGGTCGCCCGCGCCGGCCCGGCCTCCGCGATGAGCGCGAAGAACACCAGGAAGGCCACCGCCGTGCAGACGACCGCCAGGCCGACGATGGACCACACAGCGGGTGCGCTGATGCTGTCCGGCCACACGGGCACGCTGAACGGCGCGTAGATGAGGCTCGCCACGATCAGCGACGCCGCGATGACGCCCATCGGCGGCAGGTCGGCCAGCTTGCGGTTGATGATGATCGGTCCGATCGCGTAACCAACCGCGACCAGCATGCAGGGCACCCGCCGCGGCCAGATCGTCGACCCGGATGTCGAGTCCGACCAGCGCTGCCACGCCGGCGAACCCGATCACCAGCCCGATGATCCGCCGGCCGTCGAACCGATCCTGGCCGGAGGCCGTCAGGACGATCGCCGCGATCATCGGTACCACGGCGATGAGCAGGCCCGCCGTCGAACTGTTCAGTCGTGGTCTCGGCATGACCGAGGAGCAGCCACGGGCCGCTGATCTCGATCACCGTGTACAGCAGCAGCCACTTCCACCGCCGGAAGACCGGCATCAATTGCCGCCGGTAGAGCACGATCGGCAGCAGCAGCACCGAGGCGATGAAGGTGCGGCCGAACGCGACGATCAGTGGGTCGACGTCCGTCACCGCGACCTTGATCAGCAGGTACGGGATACCCCAGATCACGCTGAGCGCGGAGAACAGCACCCAACCACGTCTCGTCATGGATCCCCGTCCTCGCTGCCTGCTCGTCACTGCCTGCTCGTCGCCCCGGTCCTGCAGACCGAATCCCGGGCCGGTACGTATCGGTGGGGCCCTGCCTCATTCGAACACCGCGATGCGATGCCCGCTTCCGCCATCGCCTCTGCAACCGGCGAGAACTTCTGAAGCGGACTGTGCAGGTGGACTGATCCTTCGTCGAACCCGACCAGGGTGTTCCGTCATCGCAGCTGATGGGGTCGCGGATTTCCGGTCACCACACTGGCCTGAGGAACGGCCAATTGGGACAGCCCCGGCGTGTCGCCTTAGGCGATCAACATTAGAGGGACAGTATGTGTTTGCTGGGACTCTTGTGACAGTGTGACTGGTGAACTACGGTAGGTGCGGGTCGCGTCCATCGAGGCCCGCCTGACGGCGTGGCTCCCCGCTCCGCTCCTGTCCGGCGTGCGCACGCGAGCAATGGTCGAGCGGGGCGCAACTGGTCGCGATGTCGTGCAAGGGGAAGAGGCATCGCAACCGATCCCGGCTTCGGCATGCCCGACGCCCGGCGATTGCACGCGCGCCTGAAGCGCGCGCGCTGTGGCGACGTCGACCGGGGAAGGGCGCCCGTGCGGCGTGCTCTGGCCATCGCGACCACCATCGCGACCGTCGTTCACCTCGGCGATTCTGTTGTTCGCCGGTTCGGCGGCGGCCGATCCCGTCCGTCCAACGACTGGTATCGGCTGCGGATGTGCGAGTCGACGAACCGCTACAACATCAACACCGGAAACGGCTACTACGGCGCTTATCAGTTCGATCTGTCCACCTGGCGGTCCGTCGGCGGGAGCGGATATCCGCATCAGGCATCGCCGGCCGAACAGGATTACCGGGCGCTGATCCTGTACCGCAACCGCGGCTGGGGGCCGTGGGTGTGCGCCTCGCTGGCTGGGTTGAGTGAGGACTCCGACGCCCGCAGTCGGGTCGCCCCGCCGGTGCCGGGCAACCAGGGCCGACCGGCGGCGGGCCAACGAGGGAACCCCCGCTCCCGCCCCGTCCGGTGGTGCGCCGGCCTACCCGGGACGTCAATTCGCCGAAGGGCGACTCGTCGGAGGCCCTGAAGGCCTGGCAGAAGCAGATGGGCAAGCGCGGGTACGGCCTGGCCGGGACCGGATTCTTCGGACCCAAGACCAAGGCCGCCGTGCTCGATCTGCAGCGCAAGGCAGGGCTCAATGTCGTCGGCTACATCGGGCCGAAGACCTGGGCCGCAGCCTGGTCCTCCAGCGCCAAGCCATCCACCCCGGCAACGCGACCTGCTGCGCCCAAGCCTGCTGTACCGAAACCTGCTGTACCCAGACCTGCGGCGCCGGCGAGCAACCAGTCGTGCGGTGTGGGCAAGGCCAAAGCACCCGCCATTCCGGACCGCCAGTTCGTCGAGGGTGACACCGACGCGAAGCTGCAGTGCTTCCAGAAGCAGCTCGGCAGCAAGGGTTACGGCCTGATCGGCACGGGCTTCTACGGGCCTGCCACCAAGACGGCCGTCGTCACACTCCAGAAGCGCAACGGCATCAACCCGTCGGGCATCGTGGGAGCCCGGACATGGGTGGCGGCTTGGGAAGGGAAGTAGTCCGTTGGGGCCGGCGCCGGCACGTTAGGTAACGCTTTCCCCAAGTCGAATGAGATCTGTAACACGTTCGCCGCGGGCGACGACGTCATCGATAGGAACTTGATCGGTTCCGCCAGCGCCCGCCCCGCGCGATGCACGTGCAAGGCGGTGCACAGAGAGGCCCGGAGCATGCCGCTCCGGGCCTCTCTGCATGTCCAGGCCCGCTGGATGTCCGGGCCCGCGCGATGTCCGGGCCCCGCTGCATGTCCGGGCCCCGCTGCATGTCCGGGCGTCTCTGCATGTCAGGGCCCCTGGGCATGGAGCACCGTTGATGTCGGCGCGTCGTTCAGCCTGCGGCGGCGAAGACCGACGGCAGCACCAGCAGCATCGTCATCGACCAGGTGCAATGGGTCAGGATGGGGCCGAGGATGCCGCCGGTCGCCCGGCGTTGCAGGCCGAGCAGAATTCCCAGCATCACGGCGGCGAACACCAGCATCGGGTTGCCGGTGGCAAGGGTCGTCAGCGCGTAGATGGCCGTCGAGATCGCGACCGGGTGCCGGGTGCCGATCGCCGCGAAGAGGGCACCGCGGAAGAAGATCTCCTCCGCGATGCCGTTCATCAACGTGACCAGGGCGACCAGCGGCAGGGAGCCGTAACGGGCGAACGCAAGAACGTTTTCGGTGAGGTCACGCAGGGGTTCGATCTCCCTGACGATCACCGACCCGACGATGAAGACGGCGGCGGTCGCGAGCCCGAAGAGAATCGGTATCAGGATGGGACGGCGCAACTCGCCCCTGAAATTGATCCGGCCGAGGTGCAGCGGTCCAGACGCGAAGCCGCCGATCACCCAGGTGGAGGCGAGCGCGATCGTCAGTGGATAGAACCACTGGCTGCCGGGCGGCACATTGAGTGAGACACCGAGCAGCGTTGCGCCGATCACCAGGGTGACGCCGACGACGATCCGGCGGCGCAGGAATTCGGCGTCGCTCTGCCGGTGGTCGCGCTCGACCTTGTCGACCAGCACCGGGCGCAGCGCGCTGTCCAGGCGCTCGGGCCAGATCCTCATCGGTGCGGAATGCCCTTGTCGGACTGCTTTTCCTTCTGCGAGTGCGCTGCCTTCTCGGCGTGCTCCGCATTGGCCGACTCCTCGGCCGCCCGCTCGGTCAGGGCGAGCCGGACCGCGTCGTCGTAGCTCATCAGATCACCGGGCAGCAGCCGGGCGATCGGGTCGTCGGTCACCACGACCTCGTTGTTCATCGAATCCACCAGGTTACGGGCGGTCGACAGGTCGACATCGGTCACCAGCGACAACCACATCGAGGAAAGGCGCGGCGTCAGCAGCGGGATCGGCACGATCGGCGGAGTGCGGCCGTTCTGGATCTGCGCCGCCCGGCGCATCATGTCGACGTAGCGGAGCACCTCGGGGCCGCCGACCTCGAAGACCTCGCCGATGGCCTCCGGCCGGTCCAGCACGCCGACCAGATATCGGATCACATCGGGCAGCGCGATCGGCTGGGTCTTGGTGTTGACCCATTTCGGCGTGACCATGGCCGGCAGGTGGTCGACGAGCTGACGGGTGATCTCCCAGGAGATGCCGCCGTGCCCGACGACGACGGCGGCACGCAGCACCGTCACGGGCACCCCGCCCAGGCCCAGCAGTTGCTCGACGTCGCGTCGCGAGCGCAGATGCGCCGAGAGATTGTCGTCCAGGTCGCCCAGCCCGCCGAGGTAGATGATCTGCCGGACGCCCGCATCGGCGGCCGCGTGACCGAATGCCGTCGCGGCCTCGGCGTCACGCTGCTCGAAATCGTCGGAGTCCAGCGAGTGCACCAGGTAATAGGCAGCGTCCATGCCCTGCAACGTTTCTCGGAGGCTGTCACTGTCGCCGACGTCACCGAAGACCGGCTCGCCCGCGCCGTGGTAGGTGTCGGGATGACGCGTCATCGCCCGCACCCGGTGACCCTGCTCGAGCAGGGCGGGCACCAGCCGCGATCCGACGAATCCGGACGCGCCTGTGACGAGCACTGAAATGGCCATGATGTTCCTACCGCCCCGCCTGGTCGGTCGGATGCCCTCCGACGTCATGCATTGGCTCACACGTCTCTCGAGCATAGGTGTCCGGTCCGACCACGAAGTGGCCTTCGCTCGTCGTGACCAGCGAAAATCAGCCGTGACGCGCCGACGGTGGCCGAACTGAAACGGTGCGGACACTGACCCCCGGTTTTATCCACACGGCACCTTTCCCTGCACATCCGGGGCGGTCGGCGGGTCGAGATCCTCGGACCGCGCCAGCCTGATGGTGGACCGACCGCCGGCATCGCGGTGGCGGCCGGAATGAGGGAGCCTCAGATGAGCGAATTGACCATCGACACCGCCCGGATCGCGCAGGCCGGGGCGGGTGTCTCGGAGGTCGGTACCTCACTCGGTGCCGAGATCGGCACCATGCACGACCTGCTCGGACAGATCAGGGCGGGCTGGCAGTCCAGCGAGGCGGCGCCCCGATTCGCCCGGGCGATGGAAGCGCATCTTGCCGATGCCGGGACTCTGCGCAACGCACTGCTGGCACAGGCCGAGGCGTTGTCCACCGCAGCCGGGCGTTTCGCGCAGACCGAGATGGCCGTCGCCGACGGCATTCCGGCGGCCGGCTGATGGCCACCATCGCGGTCAGTTACGCGGCGATGGCCGGCGGTTCCGACGGGCTTGTCGCCACCTGGAACCGGATCGAGGGGTTGCTTGCCCAGCTGGACGCGACGGTGCTCGCGACCGCGGACATGTCGGCCCAGACGCTGATCGCCTACCGGGCGCTGAAGGCACGCTGGGACGCATCGGCCGAACACCGGCAGAGCGTGCTGCACGGTCTGGCCACCCTGGTCCGGAGCGCCGGTGAGCAGTATCGCCAGGTTGACGCAGCGATGGCGGCGCAGTTCGGCTGATCCGCGGGCGGGTCCGGACATCCGCGGAGCGTGTGCCGGCGCGTCGGCCGTGGCGGACGGGAGTGCGCGTGGGGCCGGGCGGACGGGAATGCGCGTGGGGGCCGGGCGGCCGGGAGTGCGCGTTGGGCCGGGCGGCCGGGGTGCGCGTTGGGCCGGGCGGCCCGGGGGTGCGCGTTGGGCCGGGCGGCCCGGGGTGCGCGCGCGGGGTGGCAGGATCGCCGGATGAGCTCATCGAACCTGCTCGGCCCGCCGCCTGTCCATCTCCCTGTCGATCCCGCGGCCGCCGAACTGGCGGCCGGTGAGGTGGCTGATCAGGTGGTGCGCCGTCGGCCCGTCTCCTCCCTTGCGTGGGCCGTGCTGGCGGAGGCCGCCCTCGACCGCGGGGACGACGTCGCCGCCTACGCCTACGCCCGGGTCGGTTATCACCGTGGCCTGGATGCGTTGCGCCGCAACGGATGGAAGGGTGCCGGACCGATTCCGTGGACGCACGAGCCGAATCAGGGTTTCCTGCGGGCGCTGTCGGCATTGGGGCAGGCCGCGGCGCTGTTCGAGGAGGCCGACGAGGTCGCCCGGGTCCAGGCCTTCCTCATCGACGCCGACCCGCAGATTCCGGCGGAGCTTCTCCCCTGAGCGGGCTTCAGGGCAGTCCACGGACCAGGCGCAGCGGCCGGGTGTGCTGGTAGAACGTCCAGCGATCCATCTGGCGCGGGTATGTGACGCCGTCCCGGATCACGGTGGTCGGGGTGGTGCCGATCTGCACCGCACGCCCGAGGGTGGTGCTCGACCGCCGGCCGAGACCGAGGAAACGCCGGTGGACGATCGTCACGGCGAGGCCCTTCGCCGGGTCCGGTTCCACCTCGATCCGGTCGGCGGGACCGCCCAACACGCGGTGCTGGTCGACGTACACCGTGCCGTTGACGGGCTGCAGGGAACCGGCGGCGACCAGCACACCGCCGACGTCGTCGCGGACGAGCGGCACGGGGTCCACCTCGCCGGTGCGCGCCAGGTCGACCGCGGGTACCCCGTGCGGGAGCGCCCACAGGTCGGTCGCCTGTGTCCGGGACGGTGCCGCGTAGGCGATCTCGACCGACTCCAAAAGGTCCCTGCGCAGCAGTCGTTGGGCGACCGCGGCGAGGTCGGCGTCGTCACCGATGACCAGCACCCTGCCGGTCAGCAACCCGTCGATCTCCTTCCCGGGCCGCCGTCCCACGTACCGCACCTGTTGCGGCGCGCAAGAGGCGACCACGCTGTCGATGGCGGCCGCGATCCTGGCCGGGTCCCGGGGGACGTCCGCAGGCTCGGCCCGCCCGCTGCCCTCGCGGCGGCAACACATCACGGTGAGCGCTGACCTCTCCGTCACCGACTACCCTTCCCTCGGGCGTCCGCCCCGCGTGGCCGGAACTGTCCGGAGGAGGCGGTACGGCTTCTGGATGGCTTCCCGGAGACATCCGGGACCTGGATGCCGACATTCAGCTGGTCTTTGTTGCAGTGGTCTTTGTTGCAGTGGTCTTTGTTGCAGTGTTCCTAGTTGCAGTGGTCTCTGTTGGAACGGCGATCGGAGTGTGCCATGTCGGTGATGGTGCTGATCGGCGCCCAGTGGGGCGACGAGGGCAAGGGCAAGGCGACCGATCTCTACGGCGACCGGGTGCAGTGGGTGGTGCGGTACCAGGGCGGCAACAACGCCGGGCACACCGTCGTCCTGCCGGACGGTCAGAAGTTCGCGCTGCACCTGATCCCGTCCGGCATCCTCAGCCCGGGGGTGACGAACGTGATCGGCAACGGGGTCGTCATCGATCCGGGCGTGCTGCTCACCGAACTCGGCGGGCTCGACGAACGGGGGGTGGACACCTCACGGCTGTTGATCTCGCACGACGCCCACCTGATCATGCCGTACCACGTCGCCATCGATAAGGTCTCCGAGCGCTACCTCGGCAAGGCGAAGATCGGTACCACCGGGCGCGGCATCGGACCTGCCTACGGGGACAAGGTCGCCCGGCTCGGGGTTCGGGTGCAGGACCTGCTCGACCCGTCGATCCTCGGGCAGAAGGTCGAGGCCGCGCTCGACATCAAGAACCAGATGCTGGTCAAGATCTACAACCGCAAGGCACTGGACGCCGGGCGGATCGTCGACGAGGTCCTCGAGCAGGCCGAGGGCTTCAAGCACCGGATCGCCGACACCCGGCTCGAACTCGGCCGGGCCGTCGAACGCGGCGACAACATCCTGCTCGAGGGCTCCCAGGGCACCCTGCTGGACGTCGACCACGGCACCTACCCGTACGTCACCTCCTCGAACCCGACGGCCGGCGGCGCGGCGGTGGGTGCGGGGATCGGGCCGACGGCGATCACCTCGGTGCTGGGCATCCTCAAGGCGTATACGACCAGGGTCGGCTCAGGGCCCTTCCCCACGGAGCTGTTCGACGAGTGGGGCGAGTACCTGCGCAAGACCGGCGGCGAGGTCGGTGTGACCACCGGCCGGCTCCGCCGGTGCGGCTGGTTCGACGCCGTCATCGCGCGGTACGCCTCCCGGGTCAACGGGATCACCGACTTCTTCCTCACCAAGCTGGACGTGCTGTCCTCACTGGAGCAGGTCCCGATCTGCGTGGCCTACGAGGTGGACGGCCGACGATTCGACGAGATGCCGCCCACCCAAACAGGTTTCCATCACTCTCGGCCGGTGTACGAGATGCATGCCCGGCTGGTTCGAGGACATCTCCGGGTGCCGCACGTTCGACGAACTGCCCGCCAACGCGCAGGCCTACGTGCGCCGGGTGGAGGAACTGTCCGGTTCGCGGGTCTCCTCGATCGGAGTCGGACCGGGCCGCGACCAGACGATCGTCGTGCACGACGTGCTGGCTGAGGCTGCCGGCTGAGCCATCTGCTGAAAGGCTGCCTTCCTGGGACCCGCGGACGATGCGGATCCGCGTCCAGCAGGAGAGCAGGAATCGTCATGGCGGACTGGGACGGCCGGGGCTACGAGGAGATCAGCGCGCTGCAGCGTGAATTGGCCGGCAGGGCATTGGACGGCCTCGAGCTCGACGGGGACGAACAGGTCCTCGACGTCGGATGCGGTGACGGTTACGTCACCCGGGCCATCGCGGCCCGGCTGCCGCACGGCTCGGTGGTCGGCGTGGATGCCTCGCCGCGGATGGTCGAGACCGCCAGGTCACGGCCCGATCCCGCCGGGGCGGAACTGCGGTTCGAGGTCGGCGATGTCCTGGACCTGCCGTACCGGTACGAGTTCGACCTGGTGGTGTCGTTCAACGCGCTGCACTGGGTGACCGATCAGCAGGCCGCCCTGTCCGCCATCGCACGCGCGACCCGGACCCATGGCCGGGTGATCCTCCAGCAGGTGTGTGACGGCCCCCGGCAGAGCCTGGAGCAGGTGGCCATGGAGGTCTGCGAGCGACCCCGGTGGCGGCCCGCGTTCGCCGATTTCCCGCCGCCCTTCATGCATGTCGACCCCGAGGAGTACCCGGCGATCGCGGAATCGGCAGGCCTGCAGGTGATCGAGCTGACCGTCAGCGACGTGAGCTGGGACTTCGGTTCACCCGACGCCTTCACCCGGTGGTGCACCGTCGGATTCGCGGACTGGACCGCCAGGCTGCCCCCGGACGAGGTCGGAAGCTGGGTTGACGAGGTCGTCGAGCGCTACCGGTCGTCGATCGGCGCGGCCGGGCTGTTCCGGTTCCTGCAGCTACATGCCGAGCTGACCCCTGAAACCTGACAGGCGGATCCCAACCAGATCCCGACCTCCACGATGGAAAGGGTTCTGACGGCACCTACCAGGAGACCCGCATCTGCTGGCGCCAGTGGCCCAATGCGTCGACGGTGCCGTTCTCTGCGATGTCGTCTCCGCGGTTCCACAGCCCGAGATAGAGCGCGGCGGCGCTGCCGGTGATCACCGAGTGGGCGTCGTGATCGGCGCCACCGACCACCACGGGCGGCTGGTCGGACACCCGGACGGTCCAGGAGACGTCGGCGTCGGTCGGCGCGATCGACACCGTGAACGGCTCGTCGGTGCGCAGCCTGCTGCTCCGCCGCGGGACGAAACCCGTGACCAGCTCGTCGATCCCGTCCACGGCGAAGTCGGTGCCGATTCCCGCCTCCGCCGTCGACGGGATCCGGCCGAGCCTTGCCGCCAGTGCGTCCACCCGGTGGATCGTCACCTCGTGGGCCTGCCGGCGGGCCCAGAAATGCCGTGGCGCAGGGGCGTTCCGGAGGAAGACGAAGGCGGCCAGGTCCGCAGGCGCAGCCTGGAGAGCGGTTGCCAGGGTTGCCGCGCCGATCCGGAACCACGCCAGCAGGTCCCGCTCGGGCGCCGTGAACAACGTCGCCTCTTCTGCCTCATCCGGCAGGCGGGTCCGGGCCTGCGCGACGATGGTGGCCGCCCAGCGCTGCACGCCGCCGAGGTGCTCGAGCAACTGCCGAACGGTCCACTCCGGGCAGCTGGGGACCCGGTCGGAGAGCAGCACCCGTTGCGCCTCCTCGGCGACGGTTGCGGACTCGGTCCGCAGCACCGTCAGCAGGTCGTCGACGGGAAGGAGTCCTGGCATGCGCGCAAGGGTGACATGCGCGGTGCGTCGGCGGCCACCCGTGGGTCGACGGGCGCGGACCGATACTCTGCCCGACGTGCGCATCCTCGTCATCGGCTCAGGGGCACGCGAGCACGCCCTGCTCCGCGCGCTGCGACGCGATCCCGCTGTCGACGAGTTGCACATCGCGCCCGGCAACGCCGGCACCGCCGCGCTGGCCACCGCCCACGACGTGGACAGTGCCGACCCGGGATCGATCGCCCGGCTCGCCGAGCAGGTCCGACCGGATCTGACGGTGATCGGCCCGGAGGTGCCGCTGGTCAACGGGGCCGCCGACGAACTGCGGGCCCGCGGGTTCGCGGTGTTCGGTCCGAGTGCGGCCGCGGCCAGAATCGAGGGCTCCAAGGCTTTCGCCAAGGATGTGATGGCAGCGGCGGGCGTGCCGACCGCCGCAGCCGTCAGCGTGACCGATGTGCACGACATCGAGGCGGCGCTGACCACGTGCGGTTCGCCCTATGTGGTCAAGGACGACGGGCTCGCTGCCGGGAAGGGCGTCGTCGTCACCAAGGACAGGGCGGCCGCCCGGGCGCATGCGGTCGCTGTGCTCGACTCCGGACATCCGGTGCTGGTCGAGGAGTACCTGGCCGGACCCGAGGTGTCGCTGTTCGCGATCTGTGACGGCATCCAGGCGGTTCCGCTCCTGCCCGCCCAGGACTTCAAGCGGGTGGGTGACGACGACGCCGGCCCGAACACCGGCGGGATGGGTGCCTACGCCCCGCTGCCGTGGGCGCCGAGCGGGCTGGTCGACCGCGTCCAGCTGACGGTGCTGGACCCCGTGCTGGCCGAGATGGCCAGGCGCGGAGCGCCTTTCGCAGGCCTGCTGTATGCGGGTCTGGTGCTGACATCGTCCGGGCCGAAGGTCATCGAGTTCAACTGCCGGTTCGGTGACCCGGAGACCCAGGTCGTCCTGGAACTGCTCGACACGCCGCTGGGGTCGCTGCTGGCGGCCGCCGCCGCCGGGCAGTTGGACGCCCACGGCCCGCTGGCCTGGCGGGGCGCAGCGGCGGTGACCGTCGTCATCGCCGCCGAGAACTACCCGGGCCCGCCGGTGACCGGCGATGTGATCACCGGGGCCGACGTCGACGGAATCCTGCACGCCGGCACGAGGGTGGCCGACGACGGCGCCGTGGTGTCCGCCGGGGGCAGGGTGCTGTCGGTGGTGGCGACGGGCTCGGATCTGACGTCGGCGCGGCGGAAGGCGTACGAACTGGTCGAACGGGTGCACCTGCGTGGCTCGCATCACCGCACCGACATCGCAGCCGCCGCGGCCGAAGGCCGGGTCCTGGTGCCCGGCACCGCCTGACGTGTGCGGCCGGCTGTGACAGACGCAGTGGCCGCTGGAGGGCGACCGGTGCCGTTCCGACCGTCGGATCGGTCGGCGGTCGCGCCCTTCTACGTGATGCGGGTGCTCGCCGCCGCGGCCAGGAGGGCAGAGCGCGGGGAGCCGCTGTTCAACCTGGCGGCAGGACAGCCGTCCACGGCCGCCCCGGAACCGGTGCTGGCCGCCGCGCACCGGTCGCTCGACGAACACATCCTGGGGTACACAGAGACCCCGGGCATCGCCCCGCTGCGGGCGGCGATCGCCGGGCACTACCTGCGGCGGTACGGGCTCGACGTCGATCCGGCCGATGTCATGGTCACCACCGGGTCATCGGGTGGCTTCCTGCTGGCCTTCCTCTCGGCCTTTGACGTCGGCAGCCGGGTGGGTCTGGCGCGACCCGGCTACCCGGCGTACCGGAACATCCTGCACGCGCTCGGCTGTGAGGTCGTCGACCTGCCGTGCGGCCCGTCGACCAGGTACCAGCCGACGGCGGCGATGATCGACGGGCTCGGCTTGGACGGGTTGATCGTCGCCAGTCCGGCGAACCCGACCGGCACCATGCTCGCGCCGCACGAACTGTCGGAGCTGGCCCGGCACTGCGCCGACACCGGTGTGCGGCTGATCTCGGACGAGATCTACCACGGCATCACCTATACCGGGCAGACGACGACCAGTTGGGCCACCGACCGCAGCGGGTTCGTGGTCAATTCCTTCAGCAAGTACTTCTCGATGACGGGCTGGCGGATCGGCTGGCTGCTCGTGCCGGAGGACCTGACGGACGTTGTCGACGCGCTGGCCGGCAATCTCGCCATCTGCCCGCCGGCCCCGGCCCAATACGCGGCACTCGGAGCCTTCGACGGGTACGACGAATGCGACAGCCACGTCACCCGGTACGCCACCAACCGCGGCCTGCTGCTCAACGGTCTGCGCCGGCTCGGCATCGACAAGCTCGCGCCCGCCGACGGCGCCTTCTACGTCTACGCCGACATCTCGCACCTGACGGACGATTCCGCCGTGTTCGCGGCGAGACTCCTGGCGGAGGCGGGCGTCGCGGCGGCGCCGGGAGTCGACTTCGACCAGGTCGACGGACACCGCTTCCTGCGTTTCTCCTTTGCCGGGTCCACAGCCGCCGTCGACGGAGCGCTGACGGCGCTGGAGAACTTCCTGCGCTGAGGCCGGGCATGGGTTCCCGCTCCCGGACCGCGCACCAAGGAACACCAGCCGGGGAACACCGACCGGGGAACACGGTCCGGCCGCGCGCCGTTGGCGTGTAGGGAGCAGTTCGGTCCCGACGAGGGGGAAACCCCTACCGGAAATTCAGGGTTCACACCGGAGGTGAGTTCCCGGCACGAAGAGGACAGTAGATATCAACACGGGCCGGTCGGTCGGTGTCCGGCAGTTCCGGTACAGCAGGAGGAAGACAATGGACAAGTTTCTGAAGATCGTCGGCATCGTGGTCGTCGCCTGGATCGCGCTCAGCCTGATCGGTTGGGTCATCGGCGCGGTGTTCTCCGGGCTCTTCTGGATCGCCCTCATTGCGGGCGGCGTGTGGGCAGGCGTTGCCATCGCCAACAAGAAGAATCGCGACCAGGTGGGCTACCGCCGGTGACGTTGCGCACCGGCCCGACGGCCAGGTGCCGCCAGATGTAACGCTGCCGACCGGTTACTTGACGGCGGGGTCCGCGTTCCTCAGGGAACGCGGACCCCGCCGTTTCGTTGACCCGGGCGTGCCGGCTACGGCCCGCGGACGATCCGGCCGTCCACTACGGGTGCGACCGGGGAATTGTCGGCCACCCATTCGATCGCGACGTCGAGCAGTGCATCCCCCGGCTGCTGGACGTCGGTCCCCTGGGCGAGGGCCGTGTATCCGTCGCCGCCGGTGTACATGAAGTCGTTCGTCACGATGCGGACGGTGTCCGTCGGGCCGATCGGCGTCGCGGGGCCGCCAGGTCCGTTGGGTGTCTTCCACAATCCGGTGATGGCAGGCGTCGTTCCGGTGCAGCTGTAGGTGATCTTCACCCCGGAGACCTGGGGGAAGCGGCCGGTGCCGATCAAGGGATCGCAGGCCGGCGACACCCCGTTCAGCAGATCGGCCTTCAGTTGCGCGCCGGTGACCGTGAGGATGACCGTCCGGTTACCGAAGGGCAGCACCGAGAACATCTCGCCCCAGGTGATCTGTCCCGGTTGCTCCCCGGCGGCGGGCGGACTGACCAGCAGGTTCTCCCGGAGACCACCGGAATTCGTCAAGGCGGCATCGACGCCCGGATACTTCTGGCGCATCGCATCGCTGATCATGTTGCCCATCGCGGATTCATCGAGCCGGTTCGGGGCGCGCAGGATGTCGATGCTCTGGGAACCGATGACCTGGTTCCGCAGAACGGCCGTCCGGGCGTTCGCGTCGTCGATGATCGCCTGGATGTCGGGCCGCTGCGGGACACCCAGAGTTGTTGCGATACGGGTCGAGCCGCCCGCCCAGCTGACGTCGCCGCCCTTCACCATCAACTGCAGCACCGAGTAGCTGGCACCGGCATTGATGCCCTCGGTGACCAGGATCTTCCCGACCATCAGGTTGGACACCCGGTGGGTGTGCCCGGCGATGACGGCGTCGACCGTGGTGCCCTGCAACTGTTGGGTGATTCCGACAATCGGCCCATCCCATGGCACCGGCGGCGCTCCGTCGACGGCGTTGGACCCCAGCGCGGTGCCCTCGTGGATCACAACGATCTGCACCCGTACGCCCTTGCGGCGCAGCCGTTCCGATTCGGCCTTGATCCGCTCCGCCGCGGGTAGGAACGTCAGCCCCTTGGTCGCCCCGGCGGAGACCAGTTCAGGGGTGTCCTCCAGACCGGCGCCGATGACGCCGACCTTGACGCCGTTGACGGTGAAAACCGCGGACGGCCGCACCCATGACGGAGCTTTGCCCGTTGCCTCGTCAACGATGTTGGTGGCCAGGAACGGGAAATCCGCTTGTGCCTGCTGTTTCAGCAGTCGTTCGATGCCGTAGTCGAACTCGTGGTTGCCGTAGGACGTCGCGTCGAGGCCCCAGGCGTTCTCGACGTCGATCGCCGGCGTGTCCTCGAGCAGTGCCGAGTTGGCCGGGGAAGCGCCGACGTTGTCACCGCCGGCGAGCAACAGGGCCGGCTTCGGCAGCGCTGCGGCGTCCTCGTCGAAGAGGGTCGCCAGGGTGGACGCGCCGCCGACGGGGACGTTTCTCCCGTCGATGGGGGTGCTGGTGGGTTCCAGTTGGCCGTGGAAGTCGTTCAGGCCCAGGACGGTCAGGGGGGTGACCGAACGCGCGTTCCGCAGCACGTCGAGCAGCACCCGGCCCTGGCTCTGCTGCGGCAGCGGCACTCCGAGCAGATAGGCGATGGTGGGCGCGATGTCGATCGTGCGAACTCGGCTGACCCGCTTGTGGGAGATGGCGTCACCGCCGGCCAGGAAGGTCGCCCGCATGTTCACGTTGGCGGAAAGGTTCTGCACGTCGGGGACGTAGCCGTGCTGGCCGAAGAACGCCGATCGGGCGACCAGGGTGCCCGGTGTCGCGGCGTCGAACTGGTACGGCGGGTAGGCGAACGCCACCACGTCACCGGTGCGGGTCGGGTGCGCCATGTTGGCCGTCGAACCCGCGCCGTTCGGGATGTACCGCGCCTCGGCCTTGCTGTAGACGCGGTCCATCACCTTCCAGCCCTCGGGCCGCCCGTCGCCGGTCCAATCGTTGGGGTCCGCGACGGACAGGTAGGCCGCCTTGATCTGCGCGACCGTCGCCGCTTCGTCGGCGGCCGCCACCTGCTGCAGCCCGCCTCCGACGGGGTCTCGACCGGCCAGATTGAGGTAGACCTGCACCGTGCCGCCGGCCCAGCAGGCCTTGGCCTTGCCGATGGTCTCTCCGGTGGCGGGCCGGCAATTGGATGTCTGCGGCTTGGAGAGCAGCCCGAGGTCGACCAGCACCTTGCTGGCATCGACCGCGGCGAACTGCGGTGCGAAACCGTGATCGGACGACACGAAGGTGGTCTCGTGACGGAGCTTGCCCTGGACCAGTGACAGCATCGAGTCGGCGCCCTGGTACGCCCGGCGGATGAACGCCTCCCGCTGGCCGACCCGACCGTCCGGTGTCCCGTTCACCTGCACGTCGTCGTAGGCGGGGTTGCGCTGCTCCGTTCGGGAGTCGTTTCGAGACGAGCCCGAGGAACTGGTGCTGGAATTCGTCGGTGACGGGGTAGCCGACGAGGGCCAGGTCGGGCTTGTAGGTGTCCAGGATGTAGGTCGCCAGCGGTCGGGCACTCTTCTCCCAGTACAGGCCCTGCTCGACATACGTTTCCTCGCTGACGATCCCGGCCTCGAGGACGGCGAAGTCCGCGGCCGTCGAACTCGGGAACTTCTGGGCGACGTACTCCGCGAAATCACCGGTGAAGCCGGTCGCGCCCGGCCAGCTCGGCCAGCTGGCGTTCGCCCGCGCGACCGACGTGTGGAACAGCCGCACCTGCGAGAGATCCCGGCTGAGCCGTTCCACCTTGAGCAGGAAACCTGCTGTCAGGCCGTCGAGCGCGCCGCCCTGGACCGTGACCTTGACGTCGGCGGTCTGGCCCTGCCGCAGGTCGGCAACCTTGGAGGCGCCATCCTTGCCGCGGGCGAACAGCACCCGGTCGTAGTTGGTCCGGCCGTCATCGGTGCTGTCGTACAGGTAGGCGTCGAGGCCGTACTTGTCGACCCCGAAATCCAGCACCCGCAGCCGCATCTGTTGCGCCGGGCTGTAACTCGCCGGGACGCTCGTCCACCCGGTGGCCGGCCCGGGCTTCGCCTGCGGGAAGGGGGCGATTCCGGCGAACCCCGCGGGGTGGTCGAACTGGAGTCCGAACGATGCGGTGAAGGCGGCGTCGTCGGTGGGGGAGATGTAGTTGGTCGCGACGCCCCTGCCGGACAGGGTTGTCCGGAAGTCGAGGGTCGGCCCGTTGATGGTGCCGCCGCGGCCGCCCGCCCACTCGATCTGAGCGACCTTGAGGCCGCCCCGCTCGGCCGATTGCGCGATGGTCTCAGCCTGCAGGACGCCCGCATCGAAGGCGGCGGTCCGGTTCGCGAACGGCTGTCCGTTGATGTGGAATGTGTTGTTCGTCGATCCGGTCACGGCGGGCCACGCGCCCGTTGCCAGGCTGAACCAGCCCGCGCCGGTGTTCGGGGGCGCCTGGGTCAGCAGCCCGCCGCCGGTGGCGGACGCACCCTTGTGGAGCAGTTCGCGCATCGCCGGGAGGGAGCCACGCTCGGCGTATCGCTCGACGATGTCCTGCCGCATGCCGTCCGCGGCGAAGAACAGCACCGGGTCGGGTCGGTGGTGTCCGGGAGTGGAATGGGTGACCGCAGCCGTAGCGGGTGGCGCGGCTGCCCCCGCCACCGGGATGGTGCCGACGGTCGTCACCACCAGCACGGTGCAGACGGAGAGGGTGACAAGGGAACGGACGGACCGATTGCTCACAGGGCCTCCAGTGCCGACGAGCCGCGCACCGAGCACGGCGCATGCTCAACCAAGCACCACCGGGACCCAGCGTCAACGGTCGAATGTGGCGCTCGTCACAGCTTGAGTTGGCGGGGGGCGAGCACTCGGAGCACGCACCTCGTCGGGACCAGTTCGTCGTCACTGATCGCTGAAAGCGGCTGACCAGAAGTCGGTGAACACCGGCGGCGGCTGGGGTGAGGTCCATGTCTGATTTGTCAGCAGGATGGCGGTCACCCCCGACACCGGGTCGGTCCACCACGACGTTCCCAGGCCGCCGTCCCAGCCGTAACTGCCGGCATGACGACCGCCGGGTTCGTCTCGTTCACGCACCCCCATCCCCAGGCCCCATCCCATTCCCGCGTCGTCGATCGGGCCGACCTGCGTGGTGGTCATCGCCCGGACGGCGGCGGCGCTGAGAATCCGTCGCTCGCCCGCAACGCCCCCGGCCGCCAGCATCGCGGCGAAGGCCGCCAGATCGCCGACAGTGGAAACCAGCCCGTCGCCGGCGTCCGGGAAGGCCGGCGCCGTCGCCCACTGACCGTCCGCGGGGTCGTACACCTGCGGGGCGCCGCCATCCTCGGCGGGCGTCCACAGCGGTCCCAACCGGTTCGCCGCCTGCGGCGGGACCCCGAACCCGGTGCTGGCCATGCCGAGCGGGGTCAGCAGGCGATCCTCGAGCAGTTCCTGCAGCGGCCGACCGGCGGCCCTGGCAACCAGCACCCCCAACACACTGGCGCCCGTGTGGTACAGCCAGCGCTCACCCGGCTGGTACGCCAGCGGGAGGGTGCCGAGCCGGCGCATCCACTCGTCGGGCGCCGGGTTCTGTTGCGGCGCAGGCGGTCCCATCGGTAGCCCGGCCTCCGCCGCCGCCGCCATCAACGGGCTCGGCCACGGCGCCGAGAAGTCCATGCCCAGCCCCAACCGGAACTCGAAGACGTCTCGAACGGTGATCGGGCGGCGGGCCGGCACGGTGTCGGTCACCGATCCGGCGGGATCGATCATCACCCGCCGGTTGGCCAGTTCGGGCAGCAGATCCTCGACGGAGTCGTCCAGGGCGAGCGTGCCGTCGTCGACGAGCGTCATCGCCAGCGCCGCGACGATCGGCTTGGTGGTGGACGACAGCCGGAACACCGTGTGCAGATCGACAGCGCCGCCGCCGTCCGGCCCGGCGGTGCCCGCGTGGTCGCTGACCAGACCCTGCGCGTCCACGACCGCCCACACCGCACCGGGCGGGTCGCCCTTCTCGACGTGCGCGACCACCGCCTGCCTGGCCATCGCGTGCCTGGCCCTGGTTCCCGTTGTCATTCCCACTCCCCACTCCCGACCCGAGCGATTCGATGAGCAGCGATCGGCCGCCTGGTGTTCGGACCGCCGCGAGCCGGCGAACTCAGCGGTGGACGGGCCGCACCGCCCCGTAGCCTTGAGCCCGACATGACGACGGAGGCCGGTTCACAGGATCTGTCGGGAGAGTCCGCACTCGAGGCCATCGCCGCGGCGGCCGCCGAGGACGCCGGGCTCGGCGACGCCGACCTGCTGGGTGAGTACCTGCAGGTGTTGCTCGATGCGGTGGCGTCCGGTAATGGTCTCAGCCGCAGGAACCTGGCATCCTTCCGGGACGCCGGACGCAGGGCGGCCGCCCGCGGAATTGCGCTCAGGCCGCTGCTCGACCTGTTCCTCTCCGCTGCCTGGCGGCTCTGGCCGCACCTGCCACCGGTTGCCGAGGCCTCCACCGACCCACCCGCAGTGGTCCGGGCCGGCGAGTTGATGCTGCGCGCCGCGGACGAGGTGGTGGGCGCGCTCGCCGAGGGATACCAGCTGGCGCGGCGTCAGCTGGTCGCCGCGCAGGCCGGTGCCCGCCGCGAGTTCGTCGACGACCTGCTGCTCGGCGGGACCCAGGGACTGGCGGGTCTGGTCGAACGGGCCGCGTCGTTCGGCCTCACCCTCGCGGGCCCGCACGCGGTGGTCGTCGTCGAGGCAGAACAGCCGTTCACCGACTCCTCCCCGCTGACGGCAATGTTGGAGCGCTCGATCCTCGGCAGCAAGGCCGACGCGGACGCGCTGGTCACCACCAAGGAGGGCTCCCTGGTGGTGATCTTCGCGGCCCCTGACCGCAGTGCCGTCGACCAGGTTGTCAGCGGCCTCACCGGGAGCCTTCCCGCCGCGAGCGCCGGCAACGGTGTGCAGTTGCGCCGGACGGCACAGGTCGGTTCCTGGCGCATCGGCGTCGGACGACCCCATCAGGGGCCGGGCGGTGTGCGGTTGTCCTACGAGCAGGCGCGCGAGGCGCTCCGACTGGGCGGGCGGCTCGGCGGCAGCCGGCCGGGTGTTCGACGCGGCCGATTTCATGGTGCAGCGCGTGCTGGTCCGCGACGAGGCAGCGATGCGCGAGCTCGTGGACGCGGTGCTCACCCCGCTGACCGGGGCGAGGGGGGGCGCCGAGCAGCTCCTGCAAACCCTGGAGGCCTACTTCGCTGCGGGCGGCAACGCATCCCTCGGCGCCCGGACCACTGCATCTCTCCGTCCGGGCCTTCACCTATCGGCTGGAACGGATCGCCCAGCTGACCGGCCGCGACCCCGCTGACCCGATGCAGCGCTTCGAGCTGCAGACGGCGGTCACCGGAGCACGGTTGCTGGGCTGGCCCGATCAGGACTGAATCGGCTTACTTGCCGAGTATCGGCAAGGTCTAGCGCTCAAGACAGCGTAATGATGCCGTGGATCGGCAGCGTGGAAATCGGCACAGTGGAGAAGTCGGGGCGGTCCGTCCCGGCAACTCAGGCATCCCTTCTCTCAATCGAGGACACCCGTGACCGTTCCGCTCTGGGCCTGGGCCGCATTCGCGCGCCGTGGTCGTGATCATGTTGACCATCGATCTGCTGGCCCATCGGGGCGAGCACATCATCAAGTTCAAGGAAGCGGCGATCTGGAGCGCCGTCTGGGTCGGCCTGTCGCTGATCTTCGCCGTCGTCATCTTCTTCACCCTGGGCGCCGACGCCGGCCGTCGAATTCACCACCGCCTGGCTGCTCGAGAAATCGCTGAGCGTCGACAACCTCTTCGTCTTCGCGCTGATCTTCGGCTACTTCAAGGTCCCCCGTGAGTACCAGCATCGGGTGCTGTTCTACGGCGTCATCGGCGCGCTTGATCTTCCGCGGCATCTTCCTGGCTCTCGGCGTCGCGATCGTCTCCACCTTCACCGCGGTGCTGTTCGTCTTCGGCGCCATCCTGATCTACAGCGCCTACAAGCTGCTCAAGGACGACGACGACAGCATCGACCCGGGCAAGAGCTTCGCGGTCCGACTGCTCCGCAAGATCGTCCCGGTGTCCGACGAGTACCGCGGCACCAAGTTCTTCTACAAGGAGGCCGGCAAGCGCATCGCCACGCCGCTGCTCGCCGTCGTGGTCGCCATCGAAGCGGCCGACCTGATCTTCGCCGTCGACAGCGTCCCGGCGGTGCTCGCGGTCAGCGACAACACCTTCATCATCTATTCCAGCAACGCCTTCGCCATCCTGGGTCTGCGGGCGCTGTACTTCCTGCTGGCCGGCATGCTGAAGAAGTTCCACTACCTCGGCAAGGGCCTGGCCTTCATCCTGGCGTTCATCGGCGTCAAGCTGTTCCTGCAGGCCGGCCACAAGGTCATCTCGACCTCGATCCCGGAGATCCCGTCGCTGGTGTCGCTGGGCGTCATCGTCATCGCACTGACCGTCTCGATCGTCGCGTCGCTGCGCAACCCGCTGCCCGAGGAAGAGAGCGACGGCACCGACGACCCGGCCACAGCAGCCGCGTTGCAGCCCGCCGCCGACGCATGTCATCAAAGCGAAGGACGCGGCCGAGCTGGACGCCACTGCCACAGTTCGGTCCGATGACGCTGACCGGGTGGGGTCCGGCTCCGCACCCGACCGGGGATAGCCCCGTCGATCGAGGAAGCCCCGCAGCGAGGGGTCTCGTGCGGGCTCAGGTGGGGCGCCACCGCCCTGCCTGAGCCCGCCGGACGTGCTCAACTGGGCAACCCCCGGTCAGGGCAGGTTGGGGATCACCTTCTGGTACAGCGCCACGGCGAATGATTCGGTGAACGAGTTCTCCGAGGTCTGCAGCATCAGGTCACCAACCCGGACGACTGTCGTACCGCCGCCGCTGACGGCCTCGTCACCGAGTCCGGGAACCGTCTCTCCGTCGGCGTACAGCGCAAAGTTGTCGGCGGAGACGACCTCTATGACGATCGTGCCTGACGCCCCGCCGCCTTGAATGCTGAACTTGCAGCCTGCGGTCGGGACTGGCGAGGTGGGGTTGTAGTCGACCTTCGTCGCGGTCAGCGTGTAGGTGGTGGTCGCGGACGCCGATCCACTCAGGCCCCGCTCCTGCGCCACTGCGGCGGCATCCTCGGAACTGAGCAGCCCGCAAACGTCCAGGTCGGTTATCACCTCAGTGGCGCCTGATGTCGCGTCCCCACCGATTGCTGGTGCGCTGGTATCCCCGGCACCTCCGCAGTGGTGGGATTCGCGGCCGGACCGCTCCCACCGCACGCGGCGAGGAGGGGAACCACGGCGAGGACGCAGAACATCGCACATCGCCTGAACGTCATCAGCGCACCATAGGCCCGCGGTCACCTGCGTTTCTTCACAACAGTCATCCGCCGGCCGTCGGGGGGCATTCGGCGCGCTGTCGTTGTCGGACCAGGAAGGTGGCGGTTGCGGCCACGCCGGGATCGGAGTCACTCTGCAGACCCACGAGCGCATTGCGCGAACGAGGTCCGGGAATGCCACCCAAGGCCTGCGCCAGGCGCTGGCGGGACCGGTCGCCTGCTTGGCTGAGCGCGGTGGCCACAGCTTCGGTGATGTCGTCGGCGTGGCCGTGTCGAGTCGCGAGCACAGCCAGCACGTCAGCGGCTTCCACGTCGTCCCGTCCCTGGACGACCAGTTCTATCAGCGCCGGAATGACGTCGGCCTCACCGCTGTCGCCTCGTGCCAGTGCGGCCCGCCCGCTCACCAGCGGGTCGGGGTGCGGGAACGCTCCGGTCAGCGCAGTGTTGGCGCGCGGCGAGCCGATCTTCACCAGCGCCTCCACTGCGCGGTGTCTGCGCTGGGCGCTCGGTGAGGACAGGGCTTCCTGCAGGGCAGGGACCGAGCGGTCCCCCAGCCGGGCGAGAGCCCAGTTCAGCGCGCCCGCGACATTGGGGACCGGCTCGCTGAGTACGGCCTCGACGAGGAGGTCGGCGTCGCCGGCCCGTTCTTCGGTCAGCGAAAGGGCGAAATGCTGACGTGCCGACGGATCGCCATCGCTGAGTCGACGCATCAACTCGATCGTGCGCATGACGTCCGACCAGTCAGCCGGATCGCTGGTTCGCACGCGCTCCAACCGGTGCAGCAGTTCGGTTTCGCGGGCAAGCCGATCTCGCGCGCGGGTGATCAACTGCTCGACCAGCGCTGCCGCGCTGAAGGAAACGTCGGCGAGCGCCGCGGCGATGTCGGTCAAGCTCAATCCGAGGGAGCGCAGCCCTTCCACCTGGAACAGCCGGAGCAGGTCCTCATCCGAGTACTGCCGATACCCGCTCTGCGCACGTCCGCGGGGCGACACCAGGCCGATTCCGTCGTAGTGCCGCAGCATTCGCGCGCTGATCCCGGTCCGCCGGGAGACCTCGCCGATCAACATTCACCGACCTCCACCATGGGCGCGCCGAGCAGCGCAACCGTCCGCCGGGCCTCCGCGATCGCCGCCCCCAAGTCCTCGTCCGGATTCCGCATGAGGCGTTCGGTGGCGATCGCGTGTGCGCGCACGCCGGGGTCCCGGTCGGTTTTCGCACGTTCGACGACCGCCGCCGCGGCTGTGCCGAGAGTGGCGAAGGCACGACTGAGGCTCAGTTGCACCCGCGGCCCGCCGCGGTTGAACTGCGTCGACAACCGCTCGGCGAGATCGGCTGCCAGGTCGGGCGGCACCACTGCGGCGGCCGTGCGCCACGCGGTCCGGGCGACCTCGTCGTCGATGTCCCGCAGCAGCTCGGTGGTGATCCCGTCCCAGGTGCGGGGGTCGCCGATCTTCGAGAGACTGTGCAGCGCCTGGCTTCTCGCTTGCGCGATCGGCGACCGCAGCTCGCCCAGCAGCCGTTCGGCGGTGGCTGAGGGGTCGTGTCGGGTCAACGCCCAGGTCAGCATGTCCCGCACGAAGAAGTCGGGTTCCGTGGCGCATCGCGTGACCAGGACGTCCACGTACGCCTGGTCCGGGCTCGTGCCGGCGGTGAGTGCGGCCTGCAACCGCGCCGAAGGATTCGGTTCATCAAGGGCAGCTTCCAACCACGACCGTTGCCGGCGTTCCTGCGTCATCTCGGACACCTCCGCGCACCATGAGAAACCCTGTCATGGTGTGAAGGTCAAGCCGACGAATCCGTCCCAGCCCTCAGCCGTGCTCGTCGATGAAGGCCATCACCTCGTCGAACTTGGCCGACGCCATCCCGACCCGGCAGTCAGCCGCGCCGTAATACATCCGGAGCACGCCCCTGTCGGTGTCGTGGATCAGCCCGCACGGGAAGACGACGCCGGGCACGTCTCCGCTGAGTTCGTAGTCTTCGGACGGGCCCAGCACCCACTCGTCACACCGCTTCAGAACATGGGCGGGGTTGTCCAGGTCCAGCAGTGCCAGGCCGGCCCGGTAGAGCTCACCGGCGACCGTCGTGCCGGACGCCGTGGTAGACCACCAGCCAACCCCGCTCCGTTTCGATGCGGTGGGGGGCCTACGCCGATCCGCGCGGAATCCCACCATCCGCCCGGTCGGGCGCCGAACACCGGCTCAGGCGTTCCCCAGCTGTGCAGGTCGGCGGATCGGGACATCCACACATCCGCCCGCCCGCCGGTCACCGCCGCCGGCCGGTGGAACAGCACGAACTCGCCGTTGACCCTGCGCGGCAGCAGCGACGCGTTCTTGTCCTCGGGGACGCACACCACACCCAGGTGCTTCACGGACTGGAAGTCGGTGGTGGTGGCCAGGGCGACGGCCGGCCCGGAAGCGCCGAACACCGTGTACGCGATCACCCAGGAGTCCAATTCGTCGATCCGGGTGATCCTGGGGTCCTCGAGGCCCCATTCCTCCTCCGGGTGGTCCGGCCTGGGCGCCATCAGCGGGTGATCGTCGACCACCCAGTTGGAGACGCCATCACGCGATCTGGCGACGGTGAGATGGCTGAAGCCGCGCCGGTCCTCGACCCGACACAGCAATACCGTCTCGGTTCCCACCATGGTGGCGCCGGCGTTCATCACGGCATTGACGCGATAGGGCCAGCGTTCCGGTGTGAGCAGTGGGTTGCCGCGCGCACGCGCGAACAAGCCGTCACCGACCACGACGCCCGAGGACTTGTTCATATACGGCAAGGTAGTCGCGCACCATGCGTTCGGCGCTGAACCGCGCGGCAGCCGTGGCGTGGCACCTGCCGCGGTCGAGGTCGCCGACTGCATCGACGGCGGCCGCCGCAGCGGCTGCGTCATCGACCAGAAAGCCTGTCACGCCCTCGTCGACCACCTCCGGCATCGAGCCGCGGCGGTAGGCGACAACCGGTGTGCCGCAAGCCATCGACTCGACCACGGACAGCCCGAACGGCTCCTCGAAGGCGATCGGATGCAGCAGCGCATGCGCCGATCCGAGCACCGTGGCGCGCTGTTCCGGTTGCACCGAACCGAGGTAGACAACGCTGTCGTCATCGATGTGCGGTTCCACCCGTTCGTGGAAGTACTCCGCGTCCTGCACGATGCCGCAGATCACCAGCCGGCGGCCGGCTAGCCGGGCGATCTCGATGGCTTCGGCGGTGCCCTTGTCCGGCGGGATACGGCCGAGGATGACCAGATCCTCGCCACCGTCCGGCAGAGAACGGCAGCAGATCGCAGGTCGATGCCGTGGTAGATCGTCGCGGCGTAGTCGCAGGTCGGCGACGCGGTCCGAGTCGGAGATCGAGACCAGCGAGGAACGCCCCGTCGACGCGGCGAACCGGTAGGCGGGCAGGATCGCGCGGTTGGAGAACCCGTGCACGGTGGTCACCATGGGGACCGCGCAGAGGTCGATGAAGCTCAGCGGCAGCCAGTCGAGGTTGTTGTGCACCAGGTCGAATTCGCCCGAGCGGTGCAGCACGTGGGCGACGTGCAGCGCCTCGGCCACACCCGGCCGTCGACCTCCGGGTGCTCGGCGTACGGCACCGCGGCACACGCTGTCCAGCGTTGGCCGACGTCAGGAGTCGCCGGTGGCGAACAGGGTGACGTCGACGCCGAGCGCGACCAGCCCCTCGGTGATCAGGCTGGTGACCTGCTCCCACGGCCCGTAGTGCACCGGCGGGGTGCGCCAGGCGATCGGCGCCAGCATCGCAACCTTCACCGTCGGGATCCGCGCGGTGCCGACCGGCCCGTCACGGCTGCTCCGTCTCCATCACGGCTGGGGCAGCGAGGACTGCAGGCCGGCCGCCTCCAGGGCCAGCAGCGCCTGGAAGAACGCGAGGGTCGACTCGGCACCCTCGTTGTCGTTCAGGCTGTGCGCGCACAGACCGTCGTGGCAGCCGCCGGTGGCGAAGTCGTACACCGGCTCGCCCAGCCGGTTGCGGCCGAGGAACCACTCGAAGGCCCGGACGGCGCGGGCGCCGTGCGAACGCCGCTCGGTGGCGGTCAGCGCGTCGGTCAGGGCCTCGACGAGGGCGGCGGCGTCCAGAGCCTGCTCGTCGCCGTCCCGCGGTGTGGCGTGCGGGCTGTCCCTGGTGCGATGCCAGCTGTTGCCGACCAGCCGCACGGCCGGGCCGTCCAGCAGGCACTGGGCGCCGTACCACTCGAGCGCTTCGAGGCCGGCAGGCCACCATGTCGGCCCTGCCCAGCCGATGACCGGCAGCGATCAGAGCCTGCGGAAGCCGGGCGTTGTCGTAGGTCAGGCTCTCCTCGAACCACTGCCAGTCGGGCGTGCTGAACCGGGTGTAGAAGTCCAGTCAACCGTTCGGCCAGGACCTCGAGCAATTGCCGCAGCCGACGGAGTGAGCGAGCCCAGCGGCGGGCGGGTCAGCCCGATGATCGAGAACGCCATCGTGCGCATGCTGTCGGTCTGCTCGACGGTGTCCGCCAACTCCTCCAGCAGCCGCAGGCTCGGGGCGGCAACGGCCCGCGGCGGATGCGCGGCGACCACGGCACCGAGCGCCCACACCGTTCGGCCCAGGTGGTCGCCGCTGTGCGGCTCGTCCAGCCACCGCCGGTCGTAGGCCATGAAGTTGTGCATTCCGCCGGCCTTCGGGATCCCACGCGTACCGCAGGAAGCTGAGCCCGACTGTCACCATCCGGCTGAAGGTCCGGTCGTCGGACTCCCGATCCAGCCCGAGCGCGACGATCAGCAGCCGCGCCATGTCGTCGACGCAGTAGCCGCTGGCCCGATTCGGGACGACGCCGTCGGCGTGCTGCACGATGCCGACGTCGTCGACCAGGGTGAGCAGATGATCGGAGCGGATCGAGGGTGATGAGGCGACGCGGCCGGGGCCGACGCCGACCCTCGGCGGGGACGCCCAGTCCCTGGGCGTGCCGGAGCACATCGACCGTCAGGGCGCCCACCGCGGGCCAGCTGAGGCCGGCCCCGACCCGCCGCGCCTCCCGTGCGGCCGACTGCCAGCTCGTTCCGGGTTGTCCAGCAGTTGGAGCACACCGTCGGCGAAGGCGCTCGGGTCGTCGAACGGGACCAGGATGCCCGCACCGGAGGCCAGCAGATCCTCGGCGTAGAAGTACGGCGTCGACACCACCGGGCAACCGGCGACCACCGCGAAGGTCAGCGCACCGGAGACGATCTGCTCCCGCGAGCGGTAGGGGGTGAGGTACAGGTCGGTGGAGGACAGCAGGTAGGCAAGTTCCTCCATGTTGAGGAACCGGTCGAGGAACTGGACGTTGTGCTCGAGCCCGCGGTCGCGGACGAGCCGTTCGAGGGACAGCCGATACCGCTCGCCCTTCTTCCTTGACGACCTCCGGATGGGTCTGGCCGGCGACCAGGTAGAGCACCTCGGGGTGCAGCGGGACGATGTCGGACAGTGCGGCGATCGCGGTTTCGATGCCCTTGCCGGCCGAGATCAACCCGAAGGTCGACAGCACCGTGCGGCCCTCAAGGTGGGCCATCGTGCGGCCGACGGTCGGAGCTGCGGCCGTCGCGGCCGCGCTGCCGGCGGCGCTGATCACCTCGGGCAGCAGGACGGTGGGGGCGCCGTGCGGGACGACCCGCACCCGTCCTGCAGGCGCGATCCCGGAGTCGACGATCATGCGCGCGGGCTGTCTCGGTGAAGACGCTGACCAGCGCTGCTCCGTGGCAGAGCTTCCTCAGCACGTCCGCCTGCTGGGTGGTCGGCTCGGACAACACCGTGTGCAGGGTGACGACGTACGGCTGGTTCAGGTCCTGACCAGGGACAGCACATAGGACCCGGCCTCACCGCCGAAGATGCCGTACTCGTGCTCGATCAGCACGACATCCGTGCCGCGTCCGTCGAGCAGCGCCGGGATGGCGACGTAATCGGCCCGGACGTCCTGCCTGATCACCGAAAGGACTTCGGGTTCCTGGATCGCGTGGTGGTCGCGGATGATCGACAGGACGTCGACCTCGATGGTCGGGTCGGCCTCCAGCAGCGCCGACCGCAGATCGCGCGAGAACGTTCCGATGCCGCACGGGCGCGGCGGGTAGGTCGATACCAGGGCAATTCTCGTCGTCATCTCTCAAGCCCGATCGTCATATTCACGGCCTCTTCCGGGGCAGGTGCTGCGTGGCATGGCGGTTCCCCGCAGCGGGCTGCTTCAAGCACACCGGTGGCCGCGGATGGTCCCGTCATCGGGCGGAGCGTTTCGTTCTGAAAATCACTCGCAGGGCGACGGAATCGGTCGGCGCAAGGGTCGGCTCGCACTGTTCCGGCGAGCTGTGGCGACCGCAAGGGCAGGTACATCCAGCCTGGACGAGCCACCGACGAGGCATCGTCGACCCGGCCCGCACGGCGGTGCAGCCAGGCCGAGAATATCAGCCATGCGCGGTCGGCCGAACCGCCGCGACCTCGGCCACGGGTTGAACGTCGTGCGGTCAGGGAACTGCTCAGGAAAGCCCCGTACGGGTCAGGTCCGCACCACTCGTTTCCGCACCACTCGTTTCCGCACCACTCGTTGTCAGCCCGGCTTGCGCCGCTGCTCACCGCCCGGAGGTTTGCCGCATGTCCGACGTCGGTCGCGCCCCACAGTCCCCCGACGGCCCCTCGGTCGGCGACACGGTCGGCACCGAGTCCGCCGGAGGGTCCGCGGAGGTGAGTCTGTCCGGCCGGCAGCCCGGGAAGGACTCCGCCCCCGAGGCGAGCAAGGACAGCCCGACCGAGGGCAAGCCCGTCGTGAGCAAGGTGGTCGCCGCACCGGCGGACGTCGTGTGGTCGGTGCTGGCCGACGGCTGGCAGTACGCGACCTGGGTGGTCGGGGCATCCCGGATCCGCGATGTCGACCGGAACTGGCCGGCCGGGGGCAGCCGCATCCACCATTCCGTGGGCCTCTGGCCGCTGCTGATCGACGACAGCACCGATGTCGTGCGGTCCGAGCCCGAACGCGAACTGGTGCTGAAGGCCAGGGGATGGCCGATCGGCGAGGCGCACATCTCCATCACGCTCACCCCTGAACGCGCGGAGCACACCACGGTCAGCATCACCGAGGACGCCACCGCTGGACCCGGCCGCGCCATTCCGGCGCCCGTTCGGCAACTCGCCATCGGCCCGCGGAACGTCGAAACCCTGCGCCGCCTCGCGCTGATCGCGGAAGGCCGCTACCGGTTGCAGCTGGAGCAGGCCATGCCCGGCGAATCTTCGGGTCCCGCGGGCGCCTGATCGTCTTTCCGGGCGCCGGTGTAGAAGGGCCGGCCGGCGTTGAATGAACCGGCACCTCCCAGAACGGCCCATTCTGGCGGCCATCTGGGAGGCACAGGTTCAACCGACGCCACAGCAACGCACCAACCCGGCAGGGCCCGCGCTCAGGACCTGCCGGAGGGCAGTAGCCGCGCCCAGGCGGTTCTGTTGAGTTGACGTCGAACGGCGCCGACCCGGCTGTTCGCGCCGAGGGCCGAGAGTGCGGCGTTCCACCCGCAGGCACCGTGCACCCCGCCGCCCGGATGCGCCGAGGCGCTGGCCAGGTAGAGGCCCGGGATCGGCGTCTCCGGCCGCCCCGTGCCGGGCACGGGCCGGAAGAAGAGCTGCTGGTGAATGCCCGCGGTGCCGCCGTTGGTCGCACCCTGCACGATGTTGGCGTCCGACTCCTCCAGGCCGGCCGGGGTCTGCAGGTGCTTGGCCAGGACGCTGGACGAGAAGCCGGGTGCGAGCAGTTCGATCGAGTCCTGCACCCGCAACGCGTGCTGCTCCATCTGTTCAGTCGACCACTGCACGCCCTGCGGAACGTGCGTGTACGCCCAGGCCGACTCGGTGCCGGCCGGCGAACGGGTCGGGTCCGTCGTCGTCATCTGCCCGAACAGCACGAACGGCTTGTGCGGCAACCGTCCGCAGGTCAGGTCGGCGGCGTAGTCGACGAAGCCGTTGCCGTCCACCCCGAGATGCACGGTGCCGGCGCCGCGGGCACCCTCGGCGCGCCACGGAACGGGGGAGTCCAGCGCCCAGTTGATCTTGAGCGTGCCGTAGTCCCACTGGAAGCGGTCCAGCTCCCGTCGCATTCCGGCGGGCAGTCGCTGCACACCGACCAGGTCCCGGTACAAAGCTGGGGCGGAGACATCGGCCAGCACGGCGTTCCGGGCGTTCACGAGCGTGCCGTCTGCGCAGCGCACGCCGGTGGCCCGGCCGCCCTTCATCTCGATGGCGGTCACCGCTGTGCCGGTTCTCAGCTGGCCGCCGCCGGCGACGAATCGAGAGTGCATCGCGCCCGACAGCCGTCCGGCACCGCCCTTGGGCACCGGGAAACCGACGTCCTGACCCAGCATGGCAAGCAGCCAGCCGAAGACGCCGCTGCCGGCGGCGTCGGGGCCGAGGTCACTGTGCAGTGCGTTACCTGTCAGCAGCAGCCCGGCGCCCTCACCACGGAAGTTTTCCTGCGCCAGCCGCCGGACGGGCAGCACGGCCAGCCGCGCCAGATCGACCGTGCCGGCCGTCCCGAGCTTGCGCAGCAAGGACAGGGCTGACTTGACCGGCGGGAAGGGGGTGAACAACGCGTCCAGCAACGGGTCACGGATACGTCGCCAGTGCGCGAACATGTCCAGCCAGGCCTGGCCGTCACCGGCGGCAAACAAATCCATGCTCTGTGCGGTGGTGTTCGGGTCGGTCGACAGCACGGCCGCCCGGCCGTCGTCCAGCGCGTGAGCCAGCACGGCCGGCGCCTGGATCCACTCCAGCCCATGCCGGGACAGCTCGAGATCCTTGATGACGGGTGATGCCGCGGCGAGCGGGTAGAAGGCACTGAAGAGGTCGTTGCAGAATCCGGGGGCGGTGACCTCGGCGCTGCGCACCGCACCACCGACAGTTTCCTGCGCCTCGAGGACCAGGACGTCCCAGCCGGCATCGACCAGGGCATTGGCCGCCACCAGACCATTGGGACCGGAACCTATGACGACCGCATCGACGGTGGTTGTGGGACTCACGGGTACCCCTTCATGTCGGGCCGGCGCTGCTCCGGCCGGCCCTCATCGGCCGTTGGGCCTGTACCCCGCCCGGGCGGCGGTCACGCCGCCGTCCGGACACCGAACCGGTGATCCGGACGATCCGGCCCCTCCGAGCCGTGGCCGCCGCGGGTTCGGCCGCGAATTGGGTGAGACGAGCGGTCAGGTCATCCTTCGACGCCGGTCGCCGCGTGCGGCGCGCCCACCGGCTTCGATTCGGGCGATCCTCGCTGCCGGAGATAAATCGACAGCACGGCCATGCTGCCGACGGCGAGGAATTCGGACTGCCAGTTCTGCAAGCTGCGATTCCAGAAATCGGCAGAATGCAGGTAACCCATGAAGTCGACGGGGTTCTGGAGATCGCGCAATTGCTGCTCATTGAAGGCGGCTCGTCCGGCGACGAACTGGGCGAACCAACTCGCCGCGAAGATCGCTCCCATCACCAGGCCGAGGGAACGCGAGTAGAGCGCCAGTCGCGGACCCCGCCGGCGGGCCGATCGGGGCGACTGATCATCCGAATGCTCCGCGACCTTCTGCTCCTCGTCGGACTCGGTGCCCTGCTGGTCGAGCGGCTTCGATTCCGGAGACCCTCTCTGCACCAACCACACGGTAGCCAGGATGAACAGCAGGAACTGCAGGTATTCCGACTGCCAGTTCTCGGCGACGTCCACCGCAAAGCTCGACGACGTGACGTACTGAATCAACGTGATGTCGGGAAGTCCCGCCGCGGCCTGTTCGCTGTTGTAGACCGCCACCCCGGTCAGGGCCTGACCGATCAGGGCAGCCAGAAAAAGCCCGCCGAAGAAGATCGCCAGTCCGTTGTCCCGTATCGCCTTCATGGCAGCCTCGCCATTCGAGCGTGGTGGTTCCACAGTGCCGATCGCATGTCATCGACCCAGGAAACCGAGGACGATGAAATAACCGAGGCCGACCGCAATGGCCGTCAGATAGGTCCAGAACGCGGCACGCATGGCTCATCCTCCACTCAACGCGCAGTCGTAACCGACGTCGTCCTTCGGGCGGCAGCCGGCCGCGGTGACCAGCCACCGGCCACCGAAGTCCGACAGGAAGACCACGTCGCCACGCAGCACGACCTGGGCGCCGCGGCCGAACGCGGCGGTGTGCTCGATTGCACCGCCCGTTGGAACCTTCTGTTTCAGAAGTGCCTGCGCGCAGGGTGTCCCACCGGATTCGAGCTGTGATCGGGTGTCCGGCGCTAGCAGCCCACACGCAGCTGAGCTGTCGTTGGAGGTGACGTCGGCGGCGAAATCCACCGCCACTTCGGCCGCCGTGTCGGCGTCGGGGCGCACGGCCGCGCAGGAGGTGGTGGACAGCACCGCGACGGCGAGAGCGACCGCTCCCGCCGCCATCCGTCGCGCGTCGCGACGGATCAGCGGTGCGTGCGCCACGGTGTCACGACTCCTCGGGCTCTTCCGGCTCGAAGGTGTCCGGTTCGCTGTCCGCGCCAATGCCGATGCCGTCCGGTGCGTCAGGCACATCGCCGGTCTGGTCCGGCTCGTTGGGCTCCACGGGCTGGCTCATCGTGAGTTCTCCTTGCTGTCGGTGTTGACGGTGCTGTTGCTGGTTCCTGCCGATCGATCGCCGGCGTGAGACACGGGTTCTGTGGCGGTCTGCCCGGCACTGCGCCGGAGCCGCTCGCCCTGCTTGATGTCCTTCTCGGCCTGCGCCGCCTTCTTGTCGATCGTGGTGGTGTCGCGGGGTGGCAACTGGATCTCGCGCTCGGCGGGAATACCTGCCTGGAGTTGCCGGCCGCGCTCCATTTCCGCGTCCAGTTCGGCTCCGAAGAGCAGTGCCAGGTTGGTGATCCAGAGCCACAGCAGGAAGATGATCACGCCGCCCAGCGAGCCGTAGGTCTTGTTGTAGTTCGAGAACTGCGACACGTAGAAACCGAAGGCCGCGGAGGCGATCACCCAGGTGAGGATCGCGACGACGGCGCCGATGCTGATCCAACGGAACTTCGGCTGTTTCACGTTCGGGGTCGCGTAATAGAGGATGGCGACCACCAGGGCTGCGAGCGCGGCCAACAGCGGCCACTTCGCGATGTTCCAGACCGTGACGGCTGTCTCGCCGAGGCCGATGGCGTCTCCGATGGCACGGGAAAGCGGGCCGGTCACGACCAGGCCGATCGCGACCACGGCGGCCAGGATCACTGCGATGAGAGTGACGATGATCATCAAGGGACGGAGCTTCCAGAAGGGTCGACCCTCGTCGATCTCGTACACGCGGTTCATCGCGCGACCGAACGCACCGACATAACCCGACGCCGACCACAAAGCACCCGCGAGTCCGAGAATGACACCGAGGCCGGCCGCGGGGTTCTGGGTGAGTTCCTGCAGCGGGCCGCGGATCGTCCCGGCAACAGATCCAGCGCCGACCTCGTCGAGGATGCCGACCAGTGACTCGGTGGTACTGGCCTGCCCGATGAGACCCAGCAACGAGACCATCGCCAGCAACGCCGGGAACAGCGCGAGCACGGCGTAATAGGTCAGAGCAGCCGCCAGATCGGTGCACTGGTCCTTGGAGAATTCCCGCACCGACTTACCGACGATGTATTTCCAGGACGGTTTGCTCAATTCGGTCGGACTGTCCGGTTTATCCGGCGTTTCGACCTCTTGCCGGGTTCTGTCGGTGGTATTTGTTCCGGCTGTTCGCTCGGCCATCTATGCCCCTCGTCCCTTTGTGTCTTCGTCGCGCTGGCCGACCGCGCCCTGGGATGAGACCCCCTGCAGAGCAGCGGCTTGCGGCCACCTCTGCGGGCGTTCAGATGCGGGGCGTTCAGATCGGACCTGTGTAGGTTGCCCGATTGCGGAGCGACCAAACACTGCGTGGTGCATTCGTCACGGAACAGCACCGCACGGTCACCTTCCGCCGTTGGCACGAATTCGGCGGGGTGTTTTCGATTCAGAGCCGGGTTGCCGGGTACTTAGCCTTTCGCAGGGCGGCGACATGGCCGCCCCCGTCGATCCGGCACATCCCATGAAGAGAGGAACGGATCAAATGAGCGAAGGATTCTCGACGACATCGACCAGCGGGTCGACGTACCCGTCGGCGCCCCTGGAGTCGCACCCGGCCGATTACGGCGTGACGCCGACCGGCAACGGAGCGGAGAGCTCCACCACCGGAGCTGCGAAGCAGCAGGCCGGAGAGGTTGCGCAGACCGCGAAGGAGTCCGCGACCCAGGTCGCGGGCACCGTCAAGGAGCAGGCGGGTGCCGTCAAGGCCGAGGTGGGCAACCAGGCTCGGCAATTGTTCGATCAGGCGCGCACCGAGGTCAGCGACCAGGCTGCGACCCAGCAGCAGCGGGTGGCCGGCGGCCTTCATTCCCTGGCCGACGAGGTGCAGAGCCTGCTGAACGGGCAGCCGAAGGAAGGCGTCGCCTCCGACGTGGCGCGGATGGCATCGGACAAGGCGCATGAGATCGCCGACTGGCTCGATCGTCGTGACCCGGCAAGCCTTGTCGAGGAGGTCAAGTCGTTCGCCCGGCGTCGCCCCGGTGCGTACCTGGCCATTGCGCTGGGCGCCGGCATCATCGCCGGCCGGCTGGCCAAGGGACTCACCGCCTCCAACAGCAACACCCAGCAGGTCACCGGCGGCCGCTCGACGTATCCGCCGCGTCCGGTGGTCGGCGACACCGGCTACGGAGCCGTCGGAACCGCCGGTTACGCAGCGAGCTACGGCCAGGACGACGCGCTGCTGATGGGCAGTGACGTTCCCGCTGTGCAGGCCATTCCGCCGGTGGAGGGCTACGGAACGACGGGCTACGACGCGACCGGCACGACCGGCTACGGAACCTCCGGTTACGGCACGACCACCGGCGGCGTCGGCGGCACACAGGGGGATCTGACCCGATGAGTTCGCCGACGGAAACGGGCAGGCACCCGTCGGACCCGATGGGGGTGAGTGATCGGTCGCTCGGCGAACTGATCTCCGAGGTGACGCAGGACCTGTCCACCCTGCTCCGCCAAGAGGTGGAACTGGCCAAGGCCGAGGTTCAGCAGTCGGCGTCACGGGCGGGCAAGGGCGCCGGAATGCTCTCCGGCGCAGCGGTTGCCGGGTACTTCGTGCTGCTGTTCGTGTCCATCGCCCTGTGGTGGGCGATCGGGTCGGCGACAGGCCTGGGCTGGTCCGCGTTGATCGTCGCGGTGATCTGGGCCGTGATTGCGGCAATCCTCGCGTCCGTCGGGCGTAAGGAACTGCGCAATGTCCGCGGAATGCCGAAGACGACCGCAACAGTGAAGAAAATTCCTGATGCACTCAAAGGAAACGAGGACCGAGCATGACCAACGATCCGGAACAGATCCGTCGTGAGATCGAACGGACCCGAACGGACCTGAGCGAGAACGTCAACGCGCTCGGCGAAAAAGTGAGTCCGTCGAGCATCGCTCGTCGGCAGACCGACCGGGTGCGGGGAGCCGCAGTCTCGGTGAAGGAGTCGATCATGGGGTCGGCATCCGATGCGAGCGACGCCGGGCACCGTGCAGTCGGTGCCGTCAGCGACACCATTTCCGATGCGCCCAGCACCGTGGCCAGCAGGGCCAAGGGCAATCCGCTCGCTGCTGGGCTGATCGCCTTCGGTGCGGGACTGCTGGTCTCGTCGCTGATCCCGGCCAGCCAGAAGGAGCAGGAGGCTGCGCAGGCGATCAAGGAGCAGGCGGAGCCGGTGGTCAACAAGCTGACCGACGCCGCCAAGGAGGTCGCCGGCAATCTGCAGGAGCCGGCGCAGCACGCAGTCGAAGAGGTCAAGTCGACCGCCACCGACGCGGCCCAGACGGTCAAGGACGAAAGCACCTCGGCGGCGCAGGACGTCAAGGGCCAGGCCGCGGACTCCAAGGACCGTGTCCAGCAGAGCGCAACCAGCTGACCTACGCCTGACCGGCTGGGTCGGCCATGCCAGGATGTGAGTAGCCAGGACTGAGCAGCCGGAATCGAAGGCCGCCGGATGCGAGGCGGCCGGAATGTGACGCACATGGTGGAAAGGCCCGGGGAGCACACGCTTCCCGGGCCTTTCGCTGTCCCGTGCCGAGGGTGGCGTCACACTGAGCGGCGCACCGCCGTCCGCTCAACGGTCTCACTCGATACGCCCACGCCCTGCTCGTGCTGTGGGGCGAGCAGCCCACCCCGACTCGTGCAACGCGTCATGACCGCGAGCAACCGCCGACCGTTCCGCAAACAGCATCCGGGGGGCGGGAACCGGGCGACGTCCGACCGGCGAAATGACGGACCAGTTCAGAACAGCGCCGACACCGAGCCCGGACCAGCTGACCGGGCGCATCCACTGCACCGCTGCCTTGCACGGACTCTGCGGCACGCCGTCTGTCGCAAGGAAGACGTTCATTCGCTGCAATCTCCGCTGCGCGCCGCCCGGAACCACGGGTCACCCGACCCCGCCCCGAGAGCACATCGAACCGCTCGCCGACGATCTCAGGACAGGAAGAAGCGGACCATCTCGGCCGAGGCGTCCGGGCCCAGCGGGTCGGTGTAGCTGCCGACCGGATTGCCGCCGAACCAGGCATGGCCGCCGTCCTGGACGGCCCAGTGCTCGGCGAGAACCGTTCCGTCGGCCCGGGTGTGCACGGTCCTGGCGTACGGACGGGTGCCTTCCCCGCCCCGACCGCTGGTCGTCGACGACCGGACCTGGCCGGTCCGCGCAGCCGCCGATGTCGTTGCAGCCACCAGCTTCTCGGCACTGATCGGCGCAACGGTGGAATCCCCCGTGCCGTGGAAGGCGATGATCCTGGCCGACCCGGCGGGTGACGGATCACCACCGGACCGCATGGCCGCAAACGCTGACGGGACGTCCTGTGCGCTCCGGTATCCGAGGCCGGAATGCACCCCGGCGGCCGCGTACAGCGCCGGGTGGGTTGCCGCCATCACAGCGGCCATTGCACCGCCCGCGGACAGGCCGGCCACAAAGACGCGTCCGGGATCGATCGCGTGCTGCTGCATGACGGCGCGGGTGATGCCGGCGATGATCGCGGGCTCACCGGCTTCGGGCTGCTGGTCCTCGGGGCGGAACCAGTTCCAGTAGCCCTGCGGATTCGCCGAGCGTGCCTGTTCGGGATAGGCGACCAGGAACGTGTGCTGTTCCGCCAGCGCATTCATCCCTGTTCCGGCGGCAAAATCGGCGGCGTTCTGGGTGCCACCGTGCAGCATGACGACCAGCGGAACCTGCTGCCCGTGATAGCCCGTCGGAATGTACAGGTCGTAATTCCTGGAGCCCGACGGCTCAGTGTGCGTCAGGTGGCGGATTTCGCCGCCGGCCGCGGCTGCCGCGGCCGCGACGGCAGCACTCGGGCCGTTGTCGGAACCGGGCAGGCGAAGACCCTGCAGGCCGTTGGTAAGGCCCGCGAGCGGTCCGGTCGCGCCGTTGCCCAGCGCGCTGCTCGGGCGGGGCAAATTCTTCAGAACGGCGGCAATCCGATCGCGGGTTCGCGCGCCCCCGCCGGATGTGCCCCCAACCGTCGCTGCGTCGGACCCGCCCGCAGTCGCATCGCTGCCCGCGGTCGCATCGGTGCCCGCAGTAGCGCCAGTGCCGCCGGCAGTCGCAACCCCACTGCCGGTCAGTCCGAGCTGGGCAAGAATGCCTGTCGGGTCGGGGAGGTCGGGGTTCAGACCGGCAACCCGGCCGGTGGTGCCGGAGATGCCGACGGATTCGGTCGTCCGCCGGATCAGTGCCATTGCCCTGTCCAGGGCCTGCTGTCGGTCGGTGGCCCCGCGCTCGGTGGCGGCACGCTGTGGGTCGGTGTGCTCCTGCTCGGTGGCTGGACGCTGCCGGCCACCGTCGGGCCGGTCGGTCGGAAACTCTCGGATGGCGCTGGATGCGGGCATGGCTGTACTCCAGATGTGTTGTGTGGGTGAAGGTTCGCTCGCGCCGACGGCGCGGGGGTCGAGCGGGCCGCCGGTCGCGGCGGTCGGTCAGACGGTTCGGTGCGCCAACGCTGCCTTGACGGCGCGCGGTGCCCGGAATGCTCCGAGTACTTCGACGGACTCGATGGTGGCCAGTGCCAGTTCTGGTGACACATCGTTGGCGATACTGCCCAGACCCAGGACCCGCAGGTGCACCGTGCGGCCCTGGTCGCGCAGCGCCTCCAACTGGGCGCGGTCGTACTGCACCGTCCCGAGCGCGAGGGTTCGTCGCTCGACGGTGTCCCGCACTGCGCCGGAACGGGTTTCGAGCTGACGGCGGATGGCAGTCCTGATGAAGTCGGTGCGGTTCGCGTAGAAACCCTCGCCGACCAGCAGGTCGATCTCACCGAGGTCGACGAGACCGAGGTTGATGGTGATCTTCTCGGACTTCTCGATCTCGGCCATTGGGGTCCACCTCTCCGCCGTCTGCATCACTGTATCACCATCCAGCGGGATGGTGTACGGATGGTGGAAAGGACCGCGCCGGCGATGCGGTCTGGCCGGCATGATGGGTTCAACCGACCAGACCTGGGGAGCTGCGCCGTCCGGACGATGCGGCCCCTTACCCGTTGGGGTTCCCTCTTACCCGTCTGTCAACCCGGACCCCACCCGCACCGACGCGCGTGCCGGACGCACGCGCAGGACGCGCGTCGCGCTGTTTCGCCGGGCTCATCGACGGGTAACGGTCGAGCGAGAAGTCCGGCGTCACAACGAGCCCGGCGACCAGAGCGATGCGAGAGAAGGACAGATGAGCACAGCGGTGAAACCACTTGCGGTCGTGACAGGTGCGTCCAGCGGTATCGGTTATCACCTGGCGGAGGAATTCGTCGCGGCGGACTTCGACGTGCTGATCTGCGCCGAGGACGCCGGTGTCATCGACGCGGCGAAGTCGCTCTCGCGACCGCTGGCCCCGGTCCGTGCGGTGCGGGCCGACCTGGCCACCTACGCCGGGGTCGAAGAACTGCTTGGCGTCATCAGATCGACCCAGCGGGCGGTCGACGCGGCGGCGATCAACGCGGGCGTGGGCAACGCCGGCCCGTTCATCGAGACGCCGCTCGAGACCGACCTGAACCTCGTCGAACTGAACGTCGCTTCCGTCGTGCACCTGACGAAGGCCCTGCTGCCCGACATGGTGGCAAAGGGCCAGGGCCGCTTGCTGTTCACCGCGTCGGTCGCCAGCACCATGCCGGGGCCGTACTACGCGACCTATGCCGCGTCGAAGGCGTTCGTGCTGTCCTTCGCGGAGGCAATTCGTCATGAGGTCAAGGACAGCGGCGTCACGGTGACCGCCCTGATGCCCGGGCCGACCGACACCGAGTTCTTCGATCGGGCAGGCATGGAGGACACCCCGGCAGGCCAAGGGCCGAAGGCCGATCCGGCGAAGGTCGCCCACCAGGGCTTCACGGCGCTGATGGACGGCAAGGACCATGTGGTCGCCGGATCGGTGATGAACAAACTGCAGACGGCCGCCGCGAAGGTCCTGCCGGAGAAGGTCAACGCCGCGCTCCACGCGAAGATGACCACCCCGCAAGAGGAGTCGTAGGCCGGAGCGGAAGGGCGATCACGTGCCACGCCTGCGTCGTACCCATCCCGGCCAGCGGGGGCTGACCCGGCGTCGGAGCGGGCGTGGCTGGACCTACCTGGACGCCGATGGCGCCGTGGTCACCGACAAGGCCCTCCGACGACGGATCGAGGCCCTGGTGATTCCGCCTGCGTGGCAACAGGTCTGGATCACCCCGTACGCCAACGGTCACCTGCAGGCGGTGGGCACCGATGCGGCGGGACGCAGGCAGTACCTGTACCACCCTGATTGGCAGGCCAACCGGAACCGGGTCAAGCACAGTCGCGTGCTGGAGCTGGGAGCGGCGCTCCCGCGGGCCAGGAACATGGTGGCCGAGCATCTCGCACTGTCCTCGCCGAGCAGAGAGCGCGTGCTGGGCATCGCGTTCCGGCTGCTGGACCGTGGCCATTTCCGGATCGGCGGGCAGATCTACGCCGAGACGAACGGCTCGTACGGCCTGTCGACGTTGCGCCGTGATCACGTGCGCCGACAGCGGGGAGCCCTGGTGTTCGAGTACGTCGCCAAGTCGGGCATCCCGCGGACGGAGATCATCGAGGACCCGGTGCTGCTCGAGGTCATGCAGTCCCTGCTGCGGCGCCGCAGCGGCGAACTGGACGCCCTGCTGGTGTATCGGGAAGGCCGCGAGTGGCGGCGGGTGACCAGCGAGGACATCAACGCCTACGTCAAGCAGGTCATCGGCCTGGATGTATCCGCCAAGGACTTCCGCACCTGGCACGGCACGGTCCTCGCCTCGGTGGCCATGGCCGATGAGCAGCTCCACCATCCCCCCGAGAAGAGCTGGAGCAGGACGGCATTGGACAAGGCGGTGCGGCGATCGGTCCAGGCGGTCGCCGAAAACCTCGGGAACACGCCCACGGTGTGCCGGGGGTCGTACATCAACCCGCGCGCCATCGAACTCTTCCGGGAGGGCACGACCATCGCCCCTGCGGTGACCCGGGTTCAGCGGGGAATGGCCGGCGCGACCTCCGACGGGCGCATTCCCCCCGACCGGCTGCCCGTCATCGGTGCAGCGCCGAGCATCGAACGGGCTGTGCTGAAGCTGCTGGCGGATTGATCGCCTGTTGGTAGGCGGTCAGCGACCCGCGGCGGCCCTGCGTGCCCGGGCCCGCAGCTGCAGGATGCGGACGGTGCCGAGCAACGCGGTCGTCAGCGCACCGGCGACCGCGGCGAAAGCCATTGCCACGCCGAGCGGGATCGTGCCTTCGAAACCCAGGAAGCGAACCTGCACAGGCCCGGAATTCTGCATGACGAAGATCAGCAGGAAGATCACCACGACGGCGGCGACGATGAGGGCGACCCACGCGGCACCCGCTCTGGAGTGCTTGTGCGGGGGAGGACCGCCCGACACCGACCCGGTCAGCGGGCCCTGCGGGCCGGGTGACACCACCGGCGGAACCACCGGGATGGGTCCGGTGGCCGTGCTGTCCGCGGGAGGCTGGTCCGCCGAGAACGGCGCCTGTTGGTTCTGCGGTGGCGTCCATTCGGGAGTGTCACCGCCCATCCGCATGCCGGCATCACCTGGGCGGACACCCCGGGTCGGCTCGCCGGTTGACGTCTCCGGCCGGGGACCCGCCGGCGGCGTCCTGTCGTGCGGTGAAGCAGTACTCATTCGGTCCGTACCTCCGTGCGCTCCGCCGGCTGCGCTCGCCCGGACCTGTGGTCAATGCCCATCGCTGTACTTCACCAAACGTCGTCAATCGTCACAGGATCGCTCACCCAGGCTACTCAATCGACGGTGACGACCGCCGACGGAACCGTGTCGGCGCCGACGGCCGGGGTGGTTGACCGGACTGCCCCGGGTGTTTTCCGGGCTCTGTGTGGGGAACAGAAAAGAGGCCGACCAATTGCCTGTGCGAAAGGATTGACGTGACCCTCGCGGAGAACTTCGTCACCACATACGCCTCCCTTCGCGACGAGACGGTGGCTCCGGAACTGGTCCCGGTCGAACTGGCCAGGGCGTGCGTGGCGGTGCTGCCGATTGCCGGCGCGGGCATCAGTATGTTCAGCGGGGCCGACATCCGGGTCCCGGTCGGCGCCAGCGACGACGACGCGGCCCGAGCGGAGCGGCTTCAGTTCACCGCGGACGAGGGACCGTGTCTGGATGCGCATCGGTCGGCATCTCCGGTGTTGGCGACCGCACCCGTCCTCGCGAAGCGTTGGCCGATCTTCCACCGCCGGCTGCTCTCGGCCACGCCCTACCGGTCGATCCTGGCGTTCCCGCTCAGCGGCGTGCTGGGCGGCGTCGGGTCGGTCGATCTGTATTGCACCGGCGCCCAGGACGTGGAGATCCTCGACCTCGTGGACGTCGCTGCAGTTTCGAAGGAGGTCACGAACGGCCTGCTGGATGACGACGTCTTCGCCGAGACCTCCACGGACCCGCTCTGGTTGGACGCTCCCGGAGCGGTGGGTCGCAATGAGGTCCTCATCGCCATGGGGATGGTCAGTGTGGCCGAGGACGTCCCCGCTCAGGACGCACTGTCGAAATTGCGCCGCTACGCCATGGCGCACGACGACACGGTCGACCGGATCGCCGCCGGCGTGATCCGCCGACGAATTTCGGTGTCCCAACTGACGGAGGCGATCCGATGACATCCGCGGGTGTTGGCGTCCGACGGCAGCCGAGTCTTCGGGGTGACCCTGCGCCTTCGCCCGGGGCCGGAGGGGCACCGTGATCATGGTCGACGCACGACAGTTGATGGCACCGGCGCTCAAGTGTCTGGACGAGTCGGACAGCGTGGTGCTGGCAGCGCGGCGGATGCGGGCGCTGGGTGTCTCGTCGGTTCCGGTGGCAGGCGCGCACAACAGCTTCATCGGGATGGTCTTCGAACGCGACATCGTCGAGCACTGCGTCGCGGCCGCAGCCGATCCTCGCGAGATGTGTGTCGGGGCCCTGGTCCAGGGTTCGCAGCCCGCCGTCGAGGTCGATCGGGTGGCTGACGCAGCGGTGCTGGGGCTCGTGCTGCGGCAGCCGTTGGGGATGCTCCCGGTCGTCGATGACGGTGTGCTGGTCGGGGTGATCACGCTGGCCGGGATCGCGGCCCACCTGATCGACGATGAAACGGACGATGCCACCTTCGGCCACCTGTGGTGGCCCGCCCGGGAAGCGGTGGACCCACCACTGGTCTGATCTCGGCGTGTCTCACCCGTCGGTCCCGGCGGTGGCGAAGGTGAAGCGCCTGGCGACGATGTCCTCGGCCACCTGCTGAACGGTGCGATTCTGCACGAAGGCCGCCGCGCGCAACTGCGCCAATGCCTCTGGGATCGAGACATTCAGCTGTACCGCCACCATGCCTGTCGCCTGTGGTATCTCCGCGTGTCCGAACAGCGGGGTGGGGTGCGTCGGTGTCGGTGACAACTGGACCGAGGCCAGTTCCTGCAGCACAACCCTCACGATGTCGTCCACGATGAGCAGCGCGGTTGCGGTCTGGGCTTCGTCCAGCGCACCGGCGGTCCGGCGGTACAGCTCCAGGATGCCAAAGGGAATCGCGCCGACCTGCAAAGGGAAGGCGAAAACCGCGGCGGCACCTGCGGACGTGGCCTCCCGCGCATACCCGGGCCACCGCTCTGCCGATTGCGAGCTACCGAGGTCCGCGGCCATGACGGGGAATCGGTGACGGTAGGCGTCCAGGCACGGCCCCTCGCCGAGGACGAATTGCAGGTCGTCCAATCGGACGATGACGTCGTCGGTGGCATAGACCATCTCGCGGTGATTGACACCGCTCCGCACCACCACGGACGCGCCTTGCACCGGCAGGACCCGCAGACACAACTCGCACAACCGGCGGGTGTGGGACGTCACCGAGAACACCAGCGCCTCTTGGCTTTCTGCGGAGTCCGTTCCGTCGCTGTTCGCCGCCACGCCACGCCTCCTTCCGCCCAGACCCTGTTGATCCCTTGATTGAACCCCTGGTCGCCGCTGCCGTCGAACCCGGTCGCCCGATCGGCACCGTGCCGGCTCGGCATTCGTGCCGGGTCGTCACCATCGTGCGTCGATGACCGTCCTGGGTCCGGGCAATGCTGAGTTGGGCGGCGGCCGCGCAAACGGGCGCTGACGGTGGGCGCGCCTACTCTGGAGGCATGAGCGACCTCTTCGAGAACCACACCGACATTCCCGACAATGGTTCCAGTGCAACGGAAACGCAGGAACATCAGGACCAAAGCGACACCATCGGCGGCGCCAGGCCCGATCCGTCGAGCGCCGCGAGCAAGGATCCTGACGAGTGGGTCACCGGCGATGAGCCGATGACCGGTCCGCAGCGTAGCTACCTGGACACCCTGGCCAGGGAGGCAGGAGAGGAGCTCCCGGGCAACCTCACCAAGGCCGAAGCCTCGCAGCACATCGACAGATTGCAGAGCGAGACGGGTCGCGGTACCCGGTCGGCGAGGTGATGTCGGTCGACGGAGGGCGGTCGCCGCACCCGGAACCGCCCTCCACCACGACTGTTTGAGCTCTGTGAGGGGCGGGTACGCCAAACGTGCGACCGCGGTCTCGGCACGCCGCCGGGCCGTGGTCGCCGCCGGTGACGCGGCCATATCGACCGAATGTGTGGGAGGAGCGCCATGACGATTCCTGAGCCCGTCGAACCGGTGACACCCGATCGGCCACCGGTCCCGCTGGAGCCGCCGCCGCCCACCGAGCCCGGCCCGGTCAATCCCGATCCGGGCCAGCCGTTTCCGAGCCCCGGGCCTGTCTCCCCGGATCCGACGGCACCGGATCCGACCCGGCCTTCGATCTGAGATCCGGTCCGCCTGAACCATTGGCCCTTCCGGTGCTCCCCGGCAAGCGGGCTTCACACAAAGAACGGGCGGAGCCGCCGCATCCGATGTGCCGCATCCGGGATCCGACCCGGCGGCGCGATCGACGGCAAGGTCAGCCGGCCCGCCGGGCGGGCTGGAACGGTGACGCGGCCGGTTGCGCACGGGCAGTCCCGGGCGTGACCGCGGTCAGCTGCTGTGTGGCCGCGTGGATCACGTCGTCGACGGAGATCGCCTCCAGCGCAGGGTCGACAACGTCGTCGTGCGGATCACCGAGGTAGCCGCGGTCACCCTTCCACAGCACCCGGTGCCTGTTCAGGTCGATCCGCGGGCCCCACCAACGGGGCGGGGTGGGACCGAAGAGCAGCACGGACGGGGTCCGTAGCGCGGTGGCCAGGTGGGCGACTCCCGTGTCGCCACAGATGAGCAGCTGCGCGCCGGCCACGAGTTCCGTCAGACCGAACAGGTCCCGTCCGCCGGCATCGGTTCGCACGAGGCCGTGTCGCCCGCCGGTCTGCTGCACAGCCCGCTCGGCAATGCCCTGGCACAACGCGACTTCCGACGGGCCGCCGCTGATCACCACGCGATGCCCGAGCCGGGCCAGTTGGGCGGCGACCAGGGACCACCTGTCGGGCGGCCACCGTCGTGAAGCGCTCGCGGCCCCGGGATGGAGAACGATCTCTTCCCCCGGCTCGGCCGGGTTCGGCAACCGGAGGTCGGTGGCGTCACACCGTCCGCCGGCTTCGGTGATCAACCTGCACCAGCGGTCGACCTCATGCTCGTCGTGCCTCCACTCCGGGCCGGACAGATGAGTGGCAAGTGGGCAGCGGAAGGCGACAAGCTCTGCCGGAGCGGTCATCTCCAGAATGCGGTGACTGTGTGGGCCGCTCCCGTGCAGGTTGACCGCAAGATGGCCGCCAGCGCCCATCCAGCCCTTGGGTGGCCAGTTCAGCGGCGCGAGACCGTCGGTGACGAGCACCTCGTCGACGACTCCGAGCCCGCGCAGCCACCCGCCGATCGGGGCAGAGGCTGCCAGGACGAGGCGCCGGTCCGGCCATGCCCGGCGAATGCCACGCAGCGCCGGAATACCGGTCAGGGCGTCTCCGAGACCCAGCGCACGGAGCACCAGCACCGCATCGGCGCTGTCGATGCACGGCGTCGGGGTGAGGTCGGCGACCGCACGCCACCCGGTCGGGCCCTGCCCCGCACTCATCGGGGTGCTCCCGGTCGGCCGATCTGCCGGGGAGCCCGCTGCCGCCGCGGGCGCAACGCCCGCGGCGGAACCGACGGTCACGGCCAGGAGCTCTCGCCCGACGCCATCACCAGCATCTCGCGGATCTCACTGCCGACCGGCTGGCGGAGCGCCGTCAGGACGGCGTTGGCGGTGTTCGCGGGATCGTCGAGGTCCGCGTCGGGACCGGGCTTGTACTGCTCGGTCCGGCCGTCGAAGAACGCCGTCCGCATGCCGCCCGGGATGAGCAGCGTGACACCCACCCGACCCGCCAGCTCGGCGGCCAGCGCGTGGGTGAATCCGCGCACCGCGAACTTCGAGGCGCAGTACGCGGTGGCGTCGCTGACACCCTTGAGCCCCAGGGTGGATGCGACGGTGACGACCGTGCCGCGGCTCTTCTCCAGATAGGGGAGTGCCGCCCTGATCACCGCGACCGTGCCGAACAGGTTGACCCTGACGACCTTTTCCCAGTCCTCGGTGTCGATGTCCAGGAGCTGACCGCAGGCGTCCGTGCCCGCGGCCGTGACCACGGCGTCGGGAGCTCCGACGCTCTCGACCAGTGTGGAGACGGCGGCCGCTGCCGCCGCGGAGTCAGAGAGATCGGCAAGCGCATGGGGCACGTCACCGGACGGTGCGATGCGATCGATGACGGCCGGTGTGCCGCCGGCCGCGGCGACCGCAGCGACGACGGCGGCGCCAAGTCCGCTGGAGCCTCCGGTCACGTACACGGTGCCGACGGTCCGCGGTGCACCGGGCCGTGCAGTCTCGGCGGTGGGGTTGCTGGTGGTGGTCATGGTTCCTCTCACGCTGGTTGTTCGGATTGCGAGCGCGAACGCTCGATGATGCTGGTGGTCGATCGGCCCGTCAGGTAGGGCAGGAAGACGACGCGCCCGCCGGCGGCCTGCACGGTGGCGGCCTCGGGCAGCTCGGTGCCGCCGTAATCGCCGCCCTTGACCCAGATGTCGGGTCGTAGTTGCTCCAGGGCCCTCCTCGGGTCGTCGTCGTCGAAGATCACCACGGCATCGACACAGTCGAAGGCCTCCAGGACCCTCGCCCGGTCGGCGGCCTCGATCAGCGGTCGTTCCGGACCCTTCAGCCGGGTGACGGACTCATCGGAATTGATCAGCACGACCAGTGCGTCACCCAGCCTCCGCGCGGCCTGCAGGGTGGCGACGTGGCCGGCGTGCACGATGTCGAAGCACCCGCCGGTCGCCACCAGCGTCCGGCCGCCGGCCCGGAGCCGTCGGGCGAGCCCGTCCAGCCGGGCGGTCTCCCGGTGATCGTCCGCGGCGCGGTGCTCCGTCAGCGGTCCTTGCGGCATCCGGAAGGACCCGGTGCCGCCGTCCGCGACCCAGGCCGAGGCGTCGCGGACGCCGCTCGCCGCGGCCTCGGACGTCAGGTCGCCGAACGCGAGCCGAACAGCGGCGGTGGCGGCGAAACGATCGCCGGCGCCGCAGGAATCGCCGCCGCGGACGATCGGCGCCGGCAGGAACTGCGACTCGAGGTCGGTGGTGGCCAGGAAGGCGCCATCGGAGCCGGCCGTCACGCACACGGCGTCGGCGGACCAGGCGGCGCGCAGCCGTTGAGCCAGCTGGTCGGGATGGGCCGACCGACGCTCGCCGCCGTGGGACGCGGCGCCGTGGGACGCGTCGGAACCGAGCGTGTCGGCACCGTGGCTGTCGGCACCGTGGCTGTCGGAACCGTGCGTGTCGGCACCGTTGAGCGCGCGGTCGGCGGCCGCCGCCTCGGATAGGTTCGGCGTCACCAGGGTGGCCCGGCGGACCGGTCGGCCGCCCTTGGGATGCGGATCCCAGACCATCCGCACGCGGCATGCGGCGCTGCTCAAGAGGTCCCGCATCCGCGGGTCGGCGGTGGTGCCGGCACCGTAGTCGGCGACCAGCACGGCGTCCGCGGTGGCGAGCGCCGCGGTGATCCGATCGACCGGGACATCGGTGGGCCGGCCGGGCCCGCCGTCGTCGATCCGCAGCAGGGATTGCCCGCTGCTGCGTACCCTGGTCTTGCGCCTGGTCGGGCCCTGATGCCCGACCACGATCAGCTCGACGTGCGGTTCGAGCAGCGCCCGGAGGCGAGCCCCGCCGTCGTCGTCCGCGATCGGGGCGACCAGCGTGACCCGGGCGCCGGAGCCGGCAGCCAGCAGGGCGGCAAGCCCGGCACCGCCAGGTGTCTCGCGCAACGAGCTGACGTCGAGCACCGGAACCGGCGCGTCCGGCGCGAGCCGCTCAGCGGTACCGACCAGGTCACGGTCCAGGACGACGTCACCTACTACCACCACGTGCGGCGGGCCGGTGGACCCGGGAGCCCTCGGCGTCATCCGGTCAGCTCCGAATCCAGCGCCGGATGCAGGTCCGGACGTCCGTTGCGCAGTTGGCGCGCACCGGCCGGCTCGGTAACGCCGTCGCGGAACGCCGAGTCCAGCACCCCGCGATCCCCCCGATCCAAGATGGCCGCATCGACCACCGCACACAATCCGTGCACGGCAACGAGATGGACCGCCTGGATGGCAGCGGTGGACGGCGCGCGCACCAGGACGGCGTCGTCGCAGCGGGCGCTGAGCGGGTTCGGACCCGGACCGGTCATCGCCCAGGTGACGATGCCCGCCTCCCGGGCGCGGTCGGCCGCGTGCAGCACGTTCGGGCTGCGCCCGGACGCCGACAGCAACACGAGTACGTCGCCCGGGCGACCGTGCGCCTCGACCTGCCGGGCGAACATCTCCTCGGCGCCGTAGTCGTTGACAATGGCTGTCAGACTCGATGTCTCGGCACTGAGGCAGATCGCCGACAGGCCGCGGCGTTCCTCGAGGAAACGCCCGACGAGTTCGGCGGTCAGATGCTGAGCCTCCGCTGCACTGCCCCCGTTGCCCGCCGCGAGCAGCCGACCGCCCCTCGCGAAGACATCGGCGAGCTGGTTTCCCCAGCTCTGCAGCTTCGCCCAGTCCCGGCGCAGGCCGGCCATCGCGACCCTGACCTCACGCTCGTGCTCTTCCATCCAATTGATGGCGGCCATCATGCGGACACCTCCGAACGGTGATCAGCGGCGACCACGGAGCGGTAGACCCGGTCGGTCGCCGCCGACACCGAGGCCCAGTCGTAGAGCGAGAGCGCCCGCTTGCGCGCCGCGCGGCCGTATCCGGCGCGCCGGTCGGGGTCTGCAAGCAGGTCACCGATCGCCCGCGCGGTGGCGGCGGGATCCCTCGGCGGCACCAGCGTGCCGGTCCGGCCGTCGACGATGGTGTCGAGCAGACCACCGACCGCGGACCCGACGACGGCGGTGCCACAGGCCGCGGCCTCGATCGGCACGATGCCGAAGGGCTCGTACCACGGCGTGCAGACCACCAGGTCCGAGGACCTGATCAGCGCCGGCATCTGTTCGTGCCGCATGCTGCCGAGCAACTCGACCCGGTCCGCCAGGCCGAGATCCGCAGCCAGCGCCACCAGCCGCTGGGCCTCTGGATCGGCGCCCAGCAGCGACTTCTCGGGGCCGCCGGCAATCAGCAGGCGCACCCCGGGGAGGGTCGCGACCGCTTCGATGACGGTGTCGACGCCTTTGCGCTCGACCAGCCGGCCGACGCACAGCACCGTTCCTGCGTACCCGGCCGGTTCGCCGGCCGGCGGTGTGTGGGTTCGGCCCCGCGGGCTGAACAGGGAGGTGTCGACACCACAGGGCACCACCCGCACGGCGTCGGCCGGCACGCCCATCCGCCGCAGCTCCTCGACCTCGTCGGTGCAGGTCGCGATGACCCGGTCGACGCTCCGGCCGACGTGCGGCTCGACAGTGCGCCGCTCGGCGGGGCTGGTGTCCCGGTCGTGCTGATGCCGGCGCTTGACGGTGCCGAGCGCGTGGAAGGTGTGCACCAGCGGTACGGGGACGGCCTCGGCCGCCTCCAGGGCGGCCACTCCGGACATCCAGAAGTGACTGTGCACCAGGTCCGGAACACCGTCCTGCAGCCACGAGTCGGCCATCCACCGGCCGAAACCGGGCATGTACGGCAGCAGGTCGTCCTTCGCGATGTGCTCGGCCGGTCCGGCCGGCACATGCACCACCTCCGCGCGCGGACCGAGGGTCACCCGCTCCGGCAGATCCGCCGCGTCCCGGCGGGTGTAGACCCGGACCCGGTGGCCGCGTGCGGCCAGGCCCAGCGCCAGCGCGGCGACGTGCACGTTCTGCCCGCCCGCGTCGACACCGCCCAGTGCGGCCAGCGGGCTCGCGTGTTCGGACACCATGGCGATCCTCACCCGGTCACCTCCTTCAAGACGTGCTGCCAGTCGGTCAGGAATCGGTCGAGCCCGAATGCGGCCAACGCGTGCCGGCGGGCTGCCGCACCGCGCTCCGCTGCCTCGGCCGGGTCGGCGATCCACCGGCGCGCGGTGGCGGCGAGGACTGCCAAGTCGGAGCTCAGCACGCCGGCATCCGCGGGCACCGCCTCCGGTGCGGCGGTGACCGGAAGGGCGATCACCGGCATACCGATCGTCATCGCCTCGATCAGGGACAGGCCCAGGCTGGTCCACCGGTACGGATGCAGGTACGCGCGGTTGGTCGCGAGCAGCGGGTGCATCTGTCGCTGTGGCACGTCGTCGTGCAGATGGCCGGCCGATCCCGGAAGCACCTCGGCCAGCGCAGCCATCCCCATGCCGTAGATCTCCAACGGGATCTCGCGTGAGAGCTGTTGCACCAGATCGGTTCCGGCGACCCGCCATCGGCGTACCGGTTCGTTGACGACGACCGCGACCCGCGCCGACTCCCCGGTGTACAGGTGACCGGGGTCGGCGATCCCGTGCTCGACGACGGTGGTCGGTGCGGCGCCGCAGTCCCACATCAACCGGTTGAACGCGGTGACGTGGACGACGGTGATGTCCGACCGCTCCGCCAGCGGGTGCCGGCTGCCCGCGGCGCTCCCGCCCGGTGCGTTGTGCTCGACATACACGGCCGGCACGTCGATGCCGGCCCGGAGCCCGGTCCATCGTTGCAACAGGTCGATGTCGGCGGGGCGCTGCAGCACAACGGCATCGATCCCACCGTCGGCCCCGCTGTCCCGAATCTGCTCCGGGGTGAGCTCGACCGCGTTCGGCGGCCAGTCCCAGGTCCGTGCCCGGCCCCGCCCGTCCGGGCCGCGGTCCGGCAGTACAGGTATCAGGTACTGGTCAGGACCAGCGACAAAGGACGTCGTCCACGAACCGTGAACATGCCAGATGAGCACTCTCATCCCGACACCCCCGCAACGGCCCGGGCGGTCAGCCGGTCGACCGCCGCTATCACGTCGTCGGTCGAAACTTCGCTCAGGCACGGGTGTCCCGGCAATGGGCAGTCCCGGGCCCTGCTGTCCCGGCAGCCGGCGAGCTGGTTCCCGAGTTGAACCGTCGGGACCCCGTACGGTCGCCACCACTCCGACGGCACCACGGGTGAGAAGAGCGAGACGACGGGTGTGCCGACCGCGGCCGCCAGGTGCGCGGGCCCGGTGTTGCCCACGACGACGCACGCCGCGTCCGCGAGCACCCTGGCCAGTTGGGGCAGATCGGTGCGCCCGGACAGGTCGATCGCGGTCACTCCGGCCGCGAGCCCGGCCAGGTCGCGCTCGCCGGGGCCGCCGGTCACCACAACGGGCCAGCCGGCCCTCGACAGGGCCCCGACCAATCCCACCGCGTGCTCGGCGGTCAGCGCCCGGGACGGTACGGAGGCGCCGGGATGGACGACCACGTACGGCTTGATCGGCACCGGATTGTGCTGCGGAAGAGGTTGTCTCAGGTGCAGCCGGCCGTCGTCACCGGCGGGCAGTCGGCCACCCGCCGCACACGCCAGGTCCAACGCGGCTTCCACCTCGTGGCCGTCCCGCCGATGGTGCCGCACATCGAGCAGCGAGCCCGGGTAGTCGATGCTGGTGGCTGCGACGAACGGGATGCGGGCCATCCGTGCTAGCAGCGCCATCGGCAGCGGGCTCTGGTGGAAGGAGGTGAAGATGACCGCCTTCGAGTAGTGCCTTCGACGCAGTCGCGAGACCAACGCGCGGATGGCGCCCTGGTTGACCTCCGCCGGCGCGAATCCGGTCCACGGTGCGTCGAACACCAGCACGTCCTCGACCGACGGCAGCAGCTCGGCCGCCGCACGGCCGGCCGGCGACACCAGCAGGTCCAGCCGGTCGGCGGTGTGGGCGAGTGACCGGACGGCCGGCCCGGTCAGCAGCACGTCGCCGTCACTGTCCAGACGTACCGCGAGCACCCGGTTCATGCCGCTTCCCGTTCCGCGGGACGAGCGGCGGTCGCGAGCCCGGTGCCGCTCCGCAGGGCCAGAGCCGCGGCCACCGCGGTCTGCAGGCTGGTGGAGACCAGGTCGGCCCGGTCGATCTCCGCGGCGAGCGTCACCGGTGTCGGTACCAGTACCCCGGTGGCCCCGGCGGCCCGCGCCGCCAGCATGTCCGCCTCGATGTCGCCGATCACCGCGCACTCGAACGGTGCGACGCCCAGCTCCGTTGCGGCTCGAAGAACCATGCCGCCCATGGGCTTACGGCAGATGCAGCGGTCTTTCGGGCCGTGCGGGCAGATCTGCCACACGTCGAACGGACCCAGCTCGTTCTCGATCCGCCGGTTGACCGCAGCGACGTCTCCGCCGGTCAGCATCCCGCGGGCGATACCGGACTGGTTGCTGATCACCCCGACCCGGATGCCGGCCGAGCGCAACTCGTCCAGCACCTGCCGCGCACCGTCGACCACCCGCACCTTGTCGGGATCGCCGTTGTAGGGCACGTCGTGAACGAGGGTGCCGTCCCGGTCGAACAGCACAGCGGCGATCGGTACCGGCCAGGCCGGTGCCGAAAGGCGGTGCCGCGCAAGACCGGTCAATCGGTGACGGACCGCGGCGAACGGGATGACGGCACTGGTCGTCGCCATCCGGCGGAACTCGGCCGGCCACGCCTCGTCGCCCGGACGCGGGCCGGGCAGCAGGCGTCGGCGGAGGAAGTCGGCTGTCAGCAGGGACCAGCCGGCTGTGAGCACGGCGGCCGTGCGCGGCCGACGGCAGAGCGCGGCGGTCGCCGCGGCCGCGGCGGTGCCGACAGTGGCGACATGCCAGGAGAATCGGCCGCGACCCGTCGCCGCCGCACGGCGCCAGTCCGGGCCGTGCAGAGCGCGCAGCAGTGCGTCGTCGGCGGCGCCGGCCTGCATCCGGACGGAGACGCGGTCGTCCGCCGGGCGGACCGGATGCGTGGTCAGCCTGCTGCCCCTGGTCAATCGCCAGCCGGCCCGCTGCACCCGCAGGGCGAGGTCGGCATCCTCCCGGTAGGCACGGGGGAAGCGCTCGTCGAAGCCGTGCACGGACTCCAGGGCGGCGCGCCGGTACGCCATGTCCGCCGTGATCCAGGCTGCGTCCTGCAGGCCGGCGGTGTTCCGTTCCCAGTCGGTGGGCCGGCGCCACTCCGGCAGCGGCACGACCAGCTGGGCCTGGATCCCGCCGACAGTGGCTGCTGCGAGACGGATGTCGGCCGCCAGGCACTCGGCCCAGTCGGCGCCGACTTCCACGTCGTCGTCCAGGAAGGCGATCCATGGTGACGACGCCGACCGCCAGCCGGCGTTGCGGGCCGCTGCCGGCCCGCGCCCTCCGGACCGGACGATTCTGACCGGCCAGGGCATCGCCGCAATGCTCAGCGGCGCCTCGTCCGGACCGTCGAAGGGACGGTCGTCGACGAGCACGACCTGCTCGGGCGCCGGGCCGCGACCGGTGACGCAGGTCAACCCCGCCAGCAACCGGTGCAGCGACGGCCTGCCGATGGTCGGGATGACGATCGAGTAGCGGATCGCCGTCACCCGGACCCCGTCCCGAAAAGCGTCCCCCGGCGGACCAGGTGCGGGCCGAGGACCAGCAGGTCGACCGGTGCCGACCCGAAAAGCTCCAGCGCGTCCCTCGGGTCGTCCACCATCGGCCGCCCCGCGGTGTTCAGGCTGGTGTTGATGACGACGGGAAGTCCTGTCCTGGAACGGAACTCGCGCAGCATCGACGCCAGTCGGGGCTGCGTCGCGGCGTCGACCGTCTGGATCCGGGCGGTGCCGTCGACGTGCACGGCGGCCGGGATGCGGTCCCGCCACTGCGGCGCGACCTCGTGCACGAACAACATGAACGGACTGGGGATCGGTCCGCCCGAGAAGATCTCCGCCGCGTCCTCGAGCAGCACCATCGGGGCGACCGGCCGGAACTGCTCCCTGCCCTTGACGTCGTTGAGCCGTTCCAGGTTCTCCGCCCGGCCGGGATGTGCCAGCAGCGATCGGTGTCCGAGCGCGCGCGGACCGAACTCACTGCGCCCGTCGAACCAGGCGATCACCCCGTCCGCGGCCAGCACGTCGGCCACCTCGCCGGACAGGTCCTCCGGAGTGCTGAACGGCACGTTCGCCGAGCGCAGCCAGGCCGCCAGTTCGTCGTCGCGCCAGCCTCGGCCCAGGGCCGCCGTGGTCATCGTCGACGCCGGTTCGTCATTGTCGGCCGACACCTGCAGTGCGGCACCGAGCGCCGTGCCGGCGTCGCCGGCGGCGGGTTGCACCCAAACGTCGTCGAAGCCGGTTTCGCGCCAGATGCGTGAATTGGCAACACAGTTCAGCGCCGTGCCGCCGGCCATCGTCAGCACCTTCTCGCCGGTCTGCTCGTGCAGCCACGATGCGAGGTCGACGAGCACTTCTTCGAGCCGGTGCTGCACGGAGCAGGCCAGGTCGGCGTCGTCACCGCCCCACGTCCCGTCGTCGATCCGCGGGGCCGACCACTTGGACCAGTCGTGAATCTCGGCGACGAAGCCACCGTTCCCGTCCGCGTAGATGGACTCGCGGAGCTCTTCGAGGAAGCGTGGGCGGCCGTAGGAGGCCAGGGCCATCACCTTGTACTCGTCGCTGCTGCGCAGGAAGCCCAGGTGTTCGGTCAGCGATTCGTACAGCAGGCCCAGGGAGTGCGGAAGTTCCTGGGATGCAAGGATCTCCAGTCGCCCGTCGACGTACCGGCCGCCGAGATGCGAGGCGCGCTCGCCGCGCCCGTCCAGGACGAGCACGGCGCTGCTGCGATGCGGTGCGGCGAGCCCGGCGGACGCCGCGTGCGCGACGTGGTGCGGAACGTACTGCACCGCTTCGCGGTCCAGACCGGGCAGCGCGGTCGCCAGGAAACCGGGGGCGTTCTCGGCATAGGTGACGCGGAGGTGGTCCCACGGATCGGACAAGCCCATGGCGTCGGCGGGTTTCGCGAGGGCAGGATCGAAAGAGTAGGCGACCGCGTCGATGTCCTGTGGGCGCAGGCCCGCTTCCGACAGGCACCAGCGCATTGCTGCTTCCGGGAGTTCCCAGGCGGAAAACGGCACCGGCCGCTTGCCGTGCTTACGCCGACTGAACCGTTCCTCTTCGGCTGCTGCCACGATCTCGCCGTCGATCACCAGGGCGGCCGACGGATCGTGAAAAATGGCATTGACACCGAGCACGCGCATGCGTCATACCTCGTGTGGGACGAACCGTGGAGCGCAGCTTTTTAACACTCCGGTAGCCATGTCCCCCGGCCGATGACGGTTCAAACCGGCCGGGCGGAGCGACGCACCGGCCTCCGGGGCGGAATTGGGTCGTGCTGCTTTCGAGCTGTGAGTAACTGGCGACGGCCGGTGAGCGGCTGCCGCGGATCAGCGTTGCAGCCAGGTGTCCTTCGAGCCGCCGCCCCGGGAGGAGTTGACCAGCAAGCCGTCGGATTCCAGGGCGACCCGGCTCAGCGCCACGTCGGGAACGGTGACGGCCCCGTCGCGACCCGCCAGGGCGAAGGCTCGCAGGTCGACGTGCCGCGGCCGCAATCCTTCAGGGGTCAGGGTCGGGTGGGACGAGAACCGGATCACCTCCTGCGCGATGAAGCGCTCCGGCGCCGCGGCGACCTGGGCACGCATCAGCGCGATCTCCTGCTCGGTCAGGTCGGGCCCGATCATCACCCCGGCACCGCCCGGACCCGTCGACGGGTTTGACCACCAGTTCGTGCAACCTGTCCCGCACACCGGCGTACTGGCCGGGGTCCGCCAGCACCCAGGTGCCGACATCACCGATCAGGGGGTCTTCTGCCAGGTAGAAGCCGATCATGGTGTGGACGAAGGCGTACATCGCCTTGTCATCGGCCACGCCGTTGCCCGGCACGTTGACCAGGGACACCGAGCCGGCCGCCGCTGCCTGTGCCAGCAACGCGTTGACACCGGGCGAGACGCCGGCCCCGCGACGATCTCGTCGTCCCCCAACCGGCGATACAGCACGTCGATACCGACCGGCCGGCCGTCGATCCGGGCCGTCACACCGTCGGCGTCGCCGTGCAGGTCGGCCGGGGTGATCACGGGAACGGCCATCGCGTCGGCCAGCAGGCGGTGCTCGTACCACGCGGAGTTGTCCGGCCCGTCGGACAACACGGCCACCTGCGGGGTGGACCGCCGCAGCGCGGCGGCGCCGCCGCGGACAGCGCCTCGAGCAGAGCGCCCGACCACGGTCTCGGGAGAGAGGGCGGTCGGGCCGCCGGCAGGCTCGGCCACGGGTGCAGCATCGGCAGCGCCGCTGCTGCGGTGCGCCGATTCGCCACCGCGTACCCCAGACCGGACGGCACCCGCAGGTTGTCCTCCAGGACGACCCATTCGCCGGACGGGGGCATGCAGCAGGTCGAACCCGAGGACGGTGGCCCGCGGCCGCCCGCCCGGCGCGAGGTCGCGCGCGGCCGGCAGGAACCCGGGGCAGTTGCTGCACCACCGCCGCCGAGATCACCCCGTCCCGGACGATTCGCGCCTCGCCGTAGACGTCGGCGAGAAAGGCGTTCAGCGCACGTGTTCGCTGCCGCAATCCCGCACTGATGGTCGCCCAGTCCTCGGCGGACAGCACGCGCGGGACGGGATCGAGCGGAAAGGGTTGCTCCGCGGAGCTCGCCGTCGACGTCGGCGATGAAGGAGATGCCCTCGGTGACCCGTATCCGGTCGAGCTCGGTCGCGGCGGCGCGCAGCTTGTCGATGCCGGTGATCTCCAGCGCGGCGATGATGTCCCGGTAACCCGCGCGCACGAGGCCGTCCGGAGTGACGGCCTCGTCCAGCGGGCCCGCGGGATACCCGTCGAGGATCACGGGCGGCCGTGCACTCGCGGCTCCCTGCCCACCGGGTCGGTGCCGGTCACGCAACCACCTGGTGTGCCACTCGACGATCGATCGGGTCGAGGAGATGCGGCCGTCGTGCCCGACGATGGTGTGCCCCTCGCCGGGTAGCAGCAGCAGATCGGTGGGTACCCCCGCTGCGACGCAGCGCGGCGTGCGCGCGGACCGATTCGCCCACCGGGACGTTGGTGTCCTGCTCACCGTGCACCAGCAGCGTCGGTGCGCAGGACCCGGTGCAGGCGGATGCAGCGGTGAGAGATCCGTCAGCATCGCCCGTCGGTTTCCGGGTCGCCGTACTCGGTCACGGAGGCCGCGGCCATCCATGGTTCGGTCTCGCGGAAGAAGCTGCAGCAGGTCCGACATCCCGGCGTGGCTGGAGCCGGACGCGAACAGTTCCGGCCAGCGGGTCAGCGCGATCAGCGCCAGGTAGCCGCCGTAGGACCAGCCGTGCACGCCGATCCGCCGCGGATGGGCGAGGCCGGCGGCGATCAGGAAGGCCACCGTCGCCGGCACATCCTGGAAGGAGGATTCCCGGCGGGCGAGGTCGTCCATCGCGGTGAAAGTCCGCGCCGAAACCGGTCGAACCGCGGACGTTCGGCGCGAACACCGTGATGCCGACCGCCGCCAGCGATTGGATCAGGATCGAGAACGCCGGCCGCTCCTGGCTTTCCGGGCCGCCGTGCAGCAGCACCACGGTCGGTCCCGGCTCGGTGACGCCGTTGGGCCGGTACAGCAGTCCCTGCAGGGCCAACCCGTCCAGCGACCGGTAGGTGATCGAGTCCGGGACGACCAGCCGCCGCGGATCGAGCTCCGGAACAGGGAGCCCGGTGATCCTCCGCGGGATCTCCGGCTTCCTTCCCGGCTCGCCCGGGTGGAAGAGATCGACGTGGTAGAGGCTGCGGGGCGCAACGGGTTCGGTGAGTTCGAGGATTCCGGACCTGCTGTCTCCGGGGATGGACCAGCCCGGGATCACCCGGTCGCCGATGTCGACCCGGTATCGCACCCGCCGAGACGTCTCGGCGGTGTGCGGGAGATCGGCGCCCGCGGCCGGCAGGACGGCCATCTCGATCTCACTGACGCCACACACGTTCCAGACCAGCAGCGCTTCCAGGTCCCCGCCGCTGGACGCGGATCCGGCCTCGGTCGGCGCACCGCGCAGGATCGCATAGGACTCGAGGTCCGCGTCGTCCCGTGCGGCCAGGATCCGCATCCGCCCCGGCCGGCCGTCGGGGAGCAGCGGCACGACGCCCAGAGCCGCCCGTTCGCGCCCGGCGCTGGTCCGCAGGTACACGGCGGTGCCGTCCGGGGAGAATCTGCCCTCTTCGGCGAGATCGGTTCCCGGCTCGGGGAAGTCGGCCGCGAGCAGGCGCATCGGCGGGGCCGGGGGTGCAGTGTCGATGTCGCGGGTCCAGTCGCCGGGCAGGTCGCCGAGAACGAGGTGCCTGCGTCCGCGGGTGCCGCGCCGGGCCAGGAACCGACGCCCGTCCGGGGACACCGACGTCACGGTGTGGAACCCGCCCCTGGTCACGATCCGCACCGCGCCCGACGTGACATCCACCAGGCAGACATCTGCGTCCGGGCCGGTGCCGTCGGCCATCGAGAAGGCATAGGTGTGCGGCAGGCTCGTCCAGCAACCGGCGAAAACCGTTTCCAGTTCGCCTGTTCCGGCGAGCACCCGAGCATCGCTGCCGTCCGGCCGGATGGCGTGCAGCTCGGCGCGGATCAACCCGTTCGGCGAGACCAGGTACGCCAGCCACTCACCGTCCGGGGCCCACGCCACGGACACCACTTCCTGATCCGGCAGTGACACGGTGCGCGGCGCGGCATTCGCGTGTTCGCCGGACGCGTCGAGCTGGGCGACCTCGAGACGCGGGAGTCCGGACCGATCGGTGACGTAAGCGATGCGGTGGCCGTCCGGGGACAGCGACGGACACCAGGCCCCGACGACACCGGCGATCTCCTCGACGATCGCGGCGATGTCAGGTCCCGCGGACCGGTCCGGCACCGACGGGAACGCGCTGTCGAGCACAGTGTCAGCCGATCCCGTGCTTCTGCAGCCACATCTCGAGCAGCCCGAGCTGCCAGAGCTGGTTGGAACCGAGTGTCGTGCGATGCTCGTTCGGCGAATCCAGCAGCGTCTTCACGTAATCGGGCCGGAAGAGGTCGCGTTCCCTGGCGGCCGGTGCGGTCAACGCCTCCCGCACCCGTTCCAGGTACGGGCCTTCGAGGTTGATGATCGCCGGTACCGGGAAATGCCCCTTCTTGCGGTCGATGATGGCGGCCGGCAGGACCTTGCGCGAGGCCTGCTTCAGTACACCCTTGCCGCCGTGGGCCAGCTTCAGCTCCGGGGGGCAGGCGGCGGCGAGTTCGGCGAACTCGTGGTCCAGGAACGGTGTCCGCGCCTCCAGTCCCCACGCCATCGTCATGTTGTCGACCCGCTTCACCGGATCGTCGACGAGCATGATCTGCGAATCGAGACGGAGCACCTTGTCCAGTGCGGTGGTGGCACCCGGCCGGTCGAGGTGTTCCCGCACGAAATCCCGGCTCGGGTCGCCGGGCGTGAGCCACCGCGGTTGCAGGATGCCGGCCAAGGTTCGGTGATCGCGGTCGAAGAAATGTGCGGCGTACACGTCCAGCGCCTGCTCCGGCGGTATCCCGTCGAGCGGCGGGTACCAGTCGTATCCGGCCAGCAGTTCATCGGCTCCCTGGCCGGACTGGACGACGGTGACATGCTTGGACACCGCCTCGGACAGCAGGTAGAACGCGATGCAGTCGTGGCTCACCATCGGCTCGCTCATCGCCTGCACCGCACCGTCCAGGCCGTCGAGCACCACTCCGGAGGGCATCAGCAGCTGATGGTGGTCGGTGTCGAATTCTTTCGCGACGATGTCGGAGAACTCGAACTCGTCGCCCTCCCGGTCGCCCACCCGCTCGAAACCGATGCTGAACGTCTGCAGCCCGTGCTGACCGGCGTCGGCCAGCAGCGCGACGATGACGCTCGAGTCGATACCCCCGGAGAGCAGGACACCGACCGGCACGTCGGCCACCATCCGGCGTTGCACCGCGGTCTGCAGGGTTTCCAGGGTGAGCTGCTGCCAGTCGTCCTCGGTCAGCCCGGCGTAGGCCTCCTGCCGTGCGTGTGACGGCGACCAGTAGGTGAGATCCGTTGCCCGGCCGTCGGGTTCGACTGTGCGGACGGTGGCCGGTGGCAGTTTCCGGACACCGGTGAGGATGGTCAGCGGTGCCGGGACGACGGCGTGGAAGGTCATGTAGTGGTTCAGTGCGACCGGGTCGATCGAGGTGTCGATGTCTCCCGCGGCGAGCAGCGCGGGCAGCGACGAGGCGAAGCGCAACCGGTTCGCCGTGTGCGACAGGTACATCGGCTTGATGCCGAGCCGGTCCCGGCCGAGGATCAACCGGCCGGTGTCCTGCTCCAGGATCGCGAAGGCGAACATCCCGAAGAAGTGGTCGACGCAGTGCACCCCCCAGCGGTGGTAGGCCTTGGCGATCACCTCGGTGTCCGAGGTCGAGAAGAACCGGTACCCGTAACCCCGCAGTTCCTCGCGCAGCTGCTTGTAGTTGTAAATGCAGCCGTTGAAGACGGTCACCAACCGCAACTCGGCGTCCACCATGGGCTGCGCGCCGGTTTCCGAGAGGTCGATGATCGCCAGCCTGCGGTGCGCCAGCGCCACCGGGCCCTCGTGCCAGAGGCCGTGCCCATCGGGGCCGCGGGGCTCCATCACGGCGGAGATACAGGCGACGGCCGGAACATCGGCGGCGCCGCCGTCGAACCTGAACTCACCGCTCAGTCCGCACACGATGTCCCATCTCCTCTGATCGTGACCGCTCGAGCGTGATGCCGACTCCGCGGTGGGTCGAAGCTACACGGCGCATGTTTCGCGGATTTAACCTGCGGAACCGGTCATCTCGTCATTATCGGTGCCATCAAGGTCCCGATCACCGGTGCCATCCTGATTGTCGAGCCCCGGGAGCCGGCCGGTGGTGACCAGTTCCTCGGCGAGCACGGCCAGCTTGCGATTGTGGTGTTGCGAGTAGCGACGCAGCACCGCGAAGGCGGAGTCGGGGGTGAGTCCGAACCGCTCCATCAGGATTCCCTGCGCCTGGCCGATCAGGTTGCGCGAGTCGATCGCCTGCCAGAGGTTCTGCTCCGTGCGGGAGTACGCCAGCACCACCGATGCATGCGCGGCGATGATCCGCGCCGCTTCGACGTCGCTGTGGTCGTAGCTGCGCGGCTGCAGGGAGTAGAGGTTCAGTGCGCCGAGCGCGCTGTCGGTGAACAGGTGCACGGCGAGGATCGCGGTGATCCCGAGTTCCGCGGCTCGCGGTGCCCACCGTGGCCAGCGGCCGTCCGCGACCAGGTCCGGGACGACGAACAGACCGTCGGTCCAGACGGCATCCAGGCACGGCCCCTCGTTCAACTCGTATTGCAGGCTGTCTGCGGCACTGATCAGATCGTTCGACGAGGCGACCGTGCTCAGCGACCTGTTGCGGCCGAGCAGCGTGATGGAGGCTGCATCGCACGGCCCCGATGTGGTGGCCATCTCGATGACCGCCGTCGTTGGATCCGCGGCCGACCTGCGGGCGGCCGCCCGCCGTACCGCCTCGGCGAGCGCCGTCGCGGACGTCCATTCCGGTCGCTGGGCAGGCGTACTCATCGGGGACTCCCATCGGTGGTCGGCATCGCCGACCGTTGTTCGCCGACCTCTGAGAGTGATCCCCGCAGCGCGATGACGCAAGACAGCCCGATGATGGAAGACAGCGGTCCGGCCCGGCTGAAGCCCCCGCCCGGGGTCGCCCGGTCGGAAACAGCAAAGGGCCGCCGATGGACGAATCCATCGGCGGCCCTCACCGCCGGCGCAACGGCCGGCGGCTGTCTGCACTTGTCAGCTGGCCGGCGGGGTCAGCACGGTGTCGATGAGGTAGACGGTTGCGTTCTTGGTCTTGACGCCGCCGCAGATCACCTTGGCGCCGTTGACCTCGAGGTTGTCACCGGAGCCGGTGACCGTCAGTTCCGCGCCGTTCGCGGTCACGTGGGTACCGACGACGTCGCTGGGCGAGAGCTGCCCGGGGACCACGTGGTAGGTCAGGATGCCGCTGAGCAGCTTGGCGTCGGTGGTGAGCTTGGTCATCGTCGCCGCGTCGATCTTCTTGAAGGCATCGTCGACCGGTGCGAAGACGGTGAACTCGCCGTTGTTCAGGGTCGTCACGAGGTCGACGTCCTTGTTCACCTTGCCGGAGACCGCTGCGGTCAGGGTGGTCAGGATCGGGTTGTTCGACGCCGCGGTGGCGACCGGGTCCTGGGCCATTCCGTCAACGGAGCCGGCACCGGTCGGGACGGCCTTGGCGTAGTCGGCACAGCCCGCGCCCACCAGGGCGGGAGCTGCCATGTCGCCGGAGGACATCTCGCCGGAGGACATCTCGCCGGACTCCATTGCCTCCGAGGACATTGCCCCGGACGACATCGCGTCGGAGGTCATGGCTTCGGACGTCATCGCTGCCGAGCTCGCCGCAGAGGCGGCGGCTGATGTGCTGCTCGATGCGGTGGTGGAGTTCGAACCGCAGGCGGCCAGCGTCAGGGCCAGTGCGGCACCTGCGACCAGGGTGAGGGCGCGCTTCATCATCATGTGCTCCTTGGAGAGGCGGCACCGGGTGTCGGTGCCGGGATGCGGCGCCGAGTTCGGCGCCGATGGGTGAGGCTTGTCTGCTCACAGAGAGGCTGCATCGAGTGATAATGCAGATACTGAGTGTAACTACCGGCCGGTTGGGGCTGTCGGATGCGGCGCCGGCCGGAATTGTTGGGCGATCTGTCTACGCGGTCACGGTGACCGATCGGGAGTCCCATCCCGTCGCGCCGTCCGGCATCACCCCCTGCACCTGATCGGTCTGCGGCCCGGTGGGATCGACCGCCCGGCAGCGGATGGTGTGGGTTCCGCTGGTGGTGGCGTCCCACTGGTAGACCCACTGCCGCCAGGTGTCGACGCTCACGTCACCGGACAGGGTGGCGTCCTGCCACTGACCGTCGTCGATCTGCACCTGGACGCCGGTGATGCCGCGGTGCTGAGCCCACGCCACGCCGGCCACCGCGACCTTGCCCTTCGAGACCTGCTCGAAGCTCTTGGGCACATCGATCCGGGACGAGGTCTTGATCGGCGCCGTCGCGGACCAGCCGCGGTCGGTCCAGTAGGCGTTCTGATCGGCGAAGTTGGTCACCTCGAGATCGACGACCCACTTGGTGGCCGACACGTAGCCGTAGAGACCCGGGACGACCATCCGGACCGGGAAGCCGTGCTCGACCGGCAGCGGCTCGCCGTTCATCCCGAATGCCAGCAGGGCGTCACGGTCGTCGGTGAGCGCCTCGATCGGCGTGGTGACGGTGAACCCGTCGACGCTGGTGGACAGCACGCAGTCGAACCCGCTCTGTGGGCCGGCCATCGCCAGCACATCTGCGATCCGCACGCCCTGCCAGCGGGCGTTGCCGGCCAGGTCGCCGCCGATCTCGTTGGAGACGCAGGTGAGGGTGATCATCCGCTCGACCGAGGGCATCGCCACCAGGTCGTCGTAGGAGAGCGTGACCTGCTTGTCGACCCCGCCGTGGATACGCAGCTGCCAGTCGTCGGTGGTCACCCGCGGAACCGCGAAAGCGGTGTCCACGCGATAGAACTCGGTGTTGTCGGTGACGAACGGCGTGATGCCGGGAACGTCCAGCCCGATCGCCGCGACGTCGACCTTCTCGACCTCGACCGGCGTCGGCAGGGCCACCCGGTCGCGGCTTGCGGCCACCTCGGCGGAGCTCGGGATCCAGCGGGTCAGCGCGCCTGCCGCGACAGCGACCAGGGCGCCGATGCCGGCGATCTTGAAGAACTGCCGGCGGCTCGCCTTCGCGGTCCCGACCCTTCCCATGGGGTGCGATGCTCCGGTCAGCGCTGCCTTCGGGTTGTCCTCGGATCCGGTGGTCTCGCCGGCCCGGTCCGGTCCTGTCAGCGCGGCCGTGGCCGGAGGGGGCACCGGTCCGTCATCCGCCGGGTCGTCGAGTTGCCGCCGGAAGACGACCACCAGGAAGTAGATACCGGCCGCGCCGCCGATCAGGATCGGCAGGACGTCCAGCACCGATGCGCCGGTTCGGCTCAGGATGGCGGCGGCGGTGACCAGGATCAGCGCGCCGGTGATCGCGACTGCGAGCCGCGGGCTGCGCCTGCCGACGATGCCGATGACGACCGCGACAACCACCAGGGTGATGCCCATTCCGGCGGTCAGTGCATTCTTGTCGTTCTCCCCGAAGGTCCGGATGGCGAATTCCTTGAGCCACTCCGGGGTGAACTGGATGAACGTCTGGCCGAGCGAGAAGATCGGCGATGACGGCGTGTTGAGCAGACCGAACCACTGGCCCAGGGCCGCGAGCAGTTCCGCAAGGCCGATGGCGAGGCCCATGGCGATGACGCCGACCAGGGCCGCCGCCGCGATTCCCGGGCGCCAGGGCTGCCGGTCCCCGGGGGCACCGGTGCCCGACGCGGGGCCGGGACGCTCGGTACTGGGGGGCGTTGATCGGGTCATGCCAGGGATTCGCGCTCCGGCACCCTCCGGATGGGCCGAACGTGGCAAATCTTTCACAGGCTGCTGCGGAGTCGGCTCGGTCACGCTCTCATCGTCCGCCTCCCACGGGAGGATCTACCGGTGTGTCACCGTTTCGTAAGGAACGATCCGTTGATCGGTGGCCGGACCGCCCGGTGCCCGTCACAAGATCAACAAGGTTGCTGAGCCATCCGGGGCGGCTTGCGCACCGAACCACCACCACAGAGCACCCGCCCGGTGAACGTTCGGACCGGGCCGAAAGGATGAGCCGATGCCTCCCCCGGAGTCCTCCTGGCAGGACCGGCCCGCGCCGGGAACGGTGCGGCGGTCACTGTCCGCTGTTCCCGACCCGCCCACCGGCCTGCCCACAGCACCCGAAGAGCTGCTCCGACTGACCGCGATGGGCCGGCAGGACGCCTTCGAGCGGCTGTATGACACTTTCGGTGCCCGGGTGTTCGGCCTGGCCCGGCGGATCGTCCGCGACCCGAGCCAGGCTGAAGAGGTCGCCCAAGAGGTGTTCCTCGAGATCTGGCGGCGGGCAAGCCGTTTCGATGCCGCAAGGGGCTCGGCGACGTCCTGGATCATGACGCTGACGCACGCCAGGTCGGTCGACCGGGTGCGCTCCGCACAGGCTTCCGCCGATCGGGACGCCAAGGTCGCGCACGCGTCCACCGAGCGCGACGTCGACTCGGTCGTCGAAGCGGTGGAGTCGGCCTTCGAACGGACCGCCGTCCGTCGTTGCTTGAAGACGCTGACCGGCCTGCAACGCGAATCGGTCACCCTCGCCTACTACAGCGGGTACACCTACCGGGAGGTGGCGGAGCTGTTGACGGTTCCACTGCCGACGATCAAGACCCGGCTGCGGGACGGTCTCATCCGGCTGCGCGACTGCCTGGGGGTGGCGTCATGACCGCCGATCCGCACCTGGACACCGCGGCCTTCGCGCTGCACGCCGTGCCGGCGGACGAGCTGACCGAGGTCGGTGATCACCTGGACTCGTGCGAATCCTGCTCGGCGGAACTGTCCGGATTCCTGGAGACCGCCGCATTGCTCGGCTCGGCGGCCGCCGAGGTCCCGCCCGCATCACTGCGGCAATCGATCATGTCCCGTATCGCCGTCACTGCGCAGTTGCCGCCGCTCACCGGCTCGTCACCTGGCCGCCCCGCGGCTCAGGACAGCGAACCGCCATCCTCCGTACCGGAACCACCGATCGCTCCCGGCCCGCGCGCCGGGGAGACCTCCGGTAGGCCGCGCGGACGGCACGCCGCCGACGACAACTCCGATGGAGAAGTCGTCAGGCTCGAGTGGTACCGGCGGCCCGCCGCGCTGATCGCGGCTGCGGTTGCCGCGGTGGTGATCGGCGCCGGCACCATCGTCGCGGTCAACCGGACGGGCGACGACAACCAGGCCGCAACCCCGGAGCAATGCATCGCCCAGGCCGCCGACCGGACGCAGATCACCCCGGCAAAGGGGAACGGAACGGTCAGCTACGCGCCGTCCTGCGGGGCTGCGCTGGTAGACGTCACGGGGCTGCGCGCATTGCCGTCCGATCGGACGTACCAGCTGTGGGCCATCGCGGGTGACCAGCCGCGCTCGCTCGGTGTGCTGCCCGAGGCCTCGGCAGGTCAGCAGCAGATCGTGGCGGCGCAGACCAAGGCCGGCGAGAACGTCGTGGCCATCACCGAAGAGCCGGCCGGCGGTTCCCGGCAACCGACGCTGCCGATCCTCTGGCAGGCGACGCTGGCGTCCTGATCGGCGCGACCTCGCCGACCCGGCCGACACGGTCGATCGGGTCGGCTGGGTCACTGAGTCGATCGGGTGTCCTCGCCGAGCGGACCGGGGCCGGGTGTCCCAAGATTCACTTCGATGCCCGACCCCGCCCGGATCCGGAGGACGCCAGCACGATGAGAGCCTGTCAGCAGCACCGGGTCCGGTCGGGTGGCCGACCGAAGGTGTGGGCTGCACAGGCTGCCCGATGAGGATCGCCGCGCTGGTTGTCGGCTGTGACGACTACCCCGATGTCCCGCCGGGAACCAGCCCTGACGCGGGGTGGGGTAGCGCGGTCCTGGATGCGCTGGCGATGCGCGATTGGCTGCTGTCGGAGGGCGGCGTCGCACCGTCCGACCTGCGGATGTTGGTGAGCACCGCGCCGGGCACGACGGTGCCGGGCGATGTCCGCGTCGACGGGCCCGCTGACCACGGACGCCTCGACGCCGAGGTCAATCGCCTTCTCGACAACGGCTCCGGCGATCGGCTGTACGTCTACATCGCCGCGCGCGGATGTCCCTCCAGCCCGGCGGCCTTCCTCGCACAGCCGCTGATCATGTTGCCGGGACGCGTCTCCCCGAACACCGCGGTGGTCGGGGTCGCGGTCGAGGAACTCGCCGGATGGCTCGCGCAGGCGGACTTCGGTGAGGTGGTCACTCTCATCGACGGCGACCGCGGCCGGGGCGGGTTGCCCGACCATCCGCCTGTGGTGCCGGCCCTGAAGCGTTCCGCGGTATCGCGAAGGCCCTCCGGCACTGCGATGCAGTTCCGCTTCGAGACGTTCCCGCCGGCGGTTGAATCTGAGAGGGCGCGCAGAACCCCCGTGGCCGGCGGACAGGTCGGCTGACCGCCGCGCTGCTGGCGGCGTTGAGTGAGGACGGTCCCGGCAGCGGCCCTGCCGGTGACCGGAGCGTTGTCCGATGGTCCTCCCTCGAGCCGTACCTGATATCGGTGTTGCCGAGTCCGCCGTTCGCGTCCGGACCGAATCCGTCCCTGGTGCTGGCACCCTTCTCGGCGGTCACCAGCCGGGACACCCACCCGCTCCCGGTGACCGGAACGTCCGGCGGCCCGGCGATCCAGGGAGATGTCCATCTGCGCTCGCCGGACCCGAACGCCATGGTGATCGTCGAGGACGGATCCGGGGTCAGATGCGCGGTCGGCGTCGGCTCGATCGCCGGCCGGTTGCCGCCCGGTGGCTATACCGCGGTGTTGGCGGATCCGTGCGGCAGGGATCCCCGGGTTCCGCTGACTGTGCGGCAGGGGTCGCTGACCGAGCTCACCCTGGCGCCACGTCCGCGGGTGGACGGCTTCCGTGTCACCGGCAATCGCGATCTGACCTGGTCCTCGCCGGCGGCCCAGTTGGCGCTGGCGACGTCCGAGGTGTGGGCGCGGGGTCACCAGTCGTTCCTGCTGGTGGGCGGTGCCGCGTCGGTGCCGCCGGCCGAACTGCTGCTGGAAGGATTTCCGGACCGTTTCGCGTCCCACGGGGTGTTCACGTCCAGCGGTGACGAGCCCGGACGCGCCGGTTGGTGGGTCGCCGTGCCGGTGCACGGGCCATGGCACACCGTCGGACTCGGCCATCACCGGATCACCGTCCCCGCGGCTCCGGATTCGGTGTCCGCGGTCGCGATCACCGCCGCCGGCACGACCGTCGCGTTGTTCGACACGACTCACCCGGAGCCGGCGGAGATCGCGGCTCAGGACAGGGTGCAGGAGTACCTGGCCATCGCCCGGCTGGGTGCCGCCGATCTCACGTCCAGGTCGTCGGTGCAGACCGGCCAGCGCTGGCCGTGGGGAGCGAGCGCGGCGGTGCGCCGGTTGATCGACCGGACGAGGTTGTCCCGGCCTGCGGTCGGGTCCCCCGGCGATGCGTCGGACCGGGCCGGCCTTCACCCGTTCTCGCTCGACGGGAACTCCGCGGCCGGGCCCGGATCAGACCCGCTGCCGCCGTTCGAGTTTCGTGCGGATGTCCCGCCGGGGCTGCGCCGGCTGCTGGTCGGGAGTGGTCCGTGGGCGGTGTGGCTGGACTGGCCGCCGGCCGACCCGTCCCCGGGGTTTGCGGTGTTGCCGTCCGAGCTGGGGGCCGGCTGAGGTCACCGTCGTCGCCCCGGTCGTCAGCGGGGTATTCCGTCCGCCGGCGTCGTCACCGGGACCTCGACCGCTTGGTCAACCGGTGGCAGTCGGCGCCGTCGCGACGTCGGGCAACGGCTCCCGCGGCGGAGGCCCGGATTCGACGATGATCATCGCGGCGAGCATCAGCCCGCCGCCGACCGCCATCCGCCAGGTGAGCGCCTCGTGCAGGAACAGGATCGAGAACAGCGCCGCCCAGGCGGGTTCGGTGGCCATCGTGATCGCCGCCCGTGACGGAGCCAGGTGGGCCTGCGCCCAGGACTGCACGATCATCGCGACCGCGCCGGAGACGACGGCCATGTAGAGGATCGCCAGCCAGTCGAATCCGGTGCTCGGGAGCGCGATCCCTCCGTCGACGACGAACGCCGCCAGCACGCTGACCAACGCGGTCACCGTCAGCTGCACAGTGGCCAGTCCCAGGGCCTCGCGGGCGTCGGACCAGGCGCTCAGCCCGACGATGTGCACTGCGTAGATCAGCGCCGAAGCGAGCGTGATCGCCTCGCCGAAGCCGATCGACAGCCCGTTGAGTCCCAGCAGGGCGAGCCCGACAGTGGCGATTCCCGCGCCGAGCCAGACCCGCCGGCCGATCCTGCTGCGCAGCAGCAGCGCCGCGCACAGCGGCGTCAGCACGACGTACATCCCGGTGATGAAGCCGGAGATGCTCGCCGGGGTGTACTGCAGACCGACGGTCTGCAACAGTTGCGCGACCCCGTAGGCCACTCCCAGCCACAGCCCGCGCACCAGCGATGTCCGGGACAGCCGCCGCAGCGCCGGGAAGAAGACGACGATCATCAGCAGGGCGGCCAGCGAGAACCGGACGGCCAGGAAGTTGACGGCCGTCATCCGGTCGAGCAGAGCCTTCGTCAACGGGAAGCTCGAACCCCAGGCGGCGGCCACCGCGAGCAGCCCGAACAGCGCCCACCCGGTGGTACGGGTGGACATCGACAGGGGCGTGGGCACGACTGTTGATGGTGCCGTACGACGCGGCGGAGGTCTCCGGCGGGAGGTCCGTGCAACCATCCACCGGACACGGTCCGTCCAACCATCACAGCGGGAGGCTCGGTGAGTCCGGAGGAGGAGGCGGAATTCTCCGCGTACGTCACCGCACGCCGTGATCGGGTGCGGCGGACGGCCTACCTGCTGTGCGGTGACTGGCACCGGGCGGACGACCTCACGCAGATCGCCTTCGTCAAGCTCTACGGAGCGTGGCAGCAGATTCGTGACCGTGCCGCTCTGGATGCCTTTGTGCGGAAGTGCCTGGTCAGGGCGACGGTCGACGAGTCGCGGCGGCCGTGGCGGCGGGAGCGGGCGGTCGAGGCGTTGCCGGAGGTGTCCGACGAGAGCTTTGCCGGTGACATCGCCTCCGGGGTGGTCGACCGGCAGCTGATGCGACAGGCGTTGGAAGAGGTGCCGCCGGGTCAACGGGCTGTGCTGGTGCTGCGGTACTACGAGGGAATGGACGTCGCGGGGACCGCGACGGCGCTGGAATGTTCGGAGGGCAACGTGAAGTCGCAGACCGCCCGTGGTCTCGCGGCACTGAAGGCTGCGCTGGCCCGGCTCGGCACGGCGACGTCAGGAGGTGAGTGACGTGCATGGACAGGGAGACGATCCCGAAGCGCAGACGATCGCCGGTTTGCTGGCCGACCTGGCGGAGGACCCCGAGGCCCCACCGAGCACCGTGACGGCCGCCTCCGTCATCGCCGCGGCTCGCGCCGAGCAGTCGGCGGCGGACAACCGGCCGACCGGGGATGCGCCGCGCCGCCCGTTGCGGCTGGTCGGCGGTGGCGGCACCGGTGCGCCCCGGCGCCGCACCGCGCTGATCGCCCTGGTTGCCGCCGCATCCGTCGCGGCGATCGCCGCTGTCGTCATCCCGCTGACCCTGAACACCGGATCCACCAACACATCAGCCGTCGGTGGCCGGGAGGCAGCCGCCGATTCGCAGGCAGTCAGCGGGCCCGGTGGGCCGGCCGTGCAGGCGGAGCCGGCACCTCCTGCGGCGGACCTGTCCGCCGCAGCGACATCCGCCGCCGCTTCGGGCAAGCCGAGTTCGGATGCGGCGGGGAACGCCGCGGGCAGTGCCGAGGCGCCGGCGGAGGCCGCCGCGCCGGGGGCGACCGCCGCAGATTCCTGTTGGCCTGCACTGAGTTCAACGGCCACCGCGGCCCTGACAGCGGCCCTGCCGGCCGGGGCCTTCGGGGAGCCGCAGCCCTTGCTCCAGGAGTGTGGTGCCGATCCGGTTGCCGGGGCGATGCTGCTCGGTACCGAGCCCGGAACGGAGCTGGTGGTCCGGGTGTCGAAGGCTCCGGTCGGGGCCTGCGCGCGCACCAGCGGCGAAGCGGTCGTTCGATGTGTCCCGGCGGGTGACGGACCGGCTGACGGCGAGTATGTGGGCAGGGATGCGGGCGGTGTCGTCACGGCCTTCGCCTACGGGGGCGGACTCGAGGTGGCCGTTGGTGGTCCGACGGCGTCCGCGGGTGTCCCGGCGGCTCCGACCGGCCTGACGACAGAGCAGTTGCGCTCCGCCGCCGGGGCAGTGCTCGACGCGATCGCGTAGCGGGTGATCGCCGCGCCACTGCGCACAGCGCGCCTGTTGCTGGAACCGCTGCTCGTCGACCACGCCGACGAGATGGCCGCCGTACTCGGCGATCCCGCTCTGTACACCTTCACCGGCGGCGCACCGCCCGGCGTCGAAGAGCTCCGGCAGCAGTACGCCCGGCAGGTGGTCGGCCGGTCGGCGGACGGCACCGAGGACTGGTTGAACTGGGTCCTTCGTGTCCGCGAGGACGGGCGCGCGGTCGGATACCTTCAGGCCACCGTGACGACCGAGGCGGGCCGGCGTGCGGCGGACGTCGCGTGGGTGCTCGGCACCGGGGAGCAGGGTCGCGGCCTCGCCACGGAGGCCGCCACCGCGATGGTCCGGTGGCTGTTGGCGCAGGGGGTCGACGTCGTCACGGCGCATGTGCATCCCGACCACAAGGCTTCCGCGGCGGTGGCCGGGCGGGTGGGGTTCGCGCCGACCCCGGACATCGTCGACGGCGAGGTCCGGTGGATCCTGGCGACATGACATCGTTGACCAACTGGTCCGGCAACTACCGCTATCGGGCACCCAGGCTTCATCGGCCGGGCTCGGTTGCCGAGCTGCAGGAGATCGTCGCCGGCGCCGAGCACGCGAAGGCTCTGGGCAGCCGGCATTGCTTCAATGACATCGCCGACACCACAGGCGATCTCATCGATACCACCGGGCTTCCTGACGACATCCGGATCGACCCGTCACCGGGCGGCGCGGCGGGCGGCACGGTCACGGTCTCGGGATCGATCAACTACGGGCGGCTCGCCACCGCCCTTCAGGCGCATTCCCTGGCGCTACCCAACCTGGCGTCCCTGCCGCACATCAGCGTCGCCGGGGCGGTTGCCACCGGTACCCATGGATCGGGTGTGCGCAACCAGGCCCTCGGTGGCGCGGTGCAGGCCCTTGAACTGGTGCTGGCCGACGGCGAACGGCGCACGCTGACCCGGGGCGACGACTTCTTTGCCGGAGCGGTGGTGTCGCTCGGTGCGCTCGGCATCGTCAGCCGGGTGACCCTGGATGTCGAGCCGACCTTCGATGTCCGGCAAGACGTCTTCGAGGACCTTCCCTGGTCGGCACTGGAGGAGAACATCTCCGAGATCGTGTCGTCCGCGTACAGCGTCAGCCTGTTCACCGACCTGCAGGGCGACACCGTCACGCAGGTGTGGTGCAAGAGCCGGATCGACGAGAACAACTCTGGCTCAGCGGTTTTCGATTCTGCCGGTCGGGTGCGGGAGTCCTTCTACGGTGCAACGCCGGCGACGGTGGCCCGGCATCCCCTGCCCGGCCTGCCCGGTGACGTCTGCACCGGGCAGTTCGGCATCGCCGGTCCGTGGCACGACCGGCTGCCGCACTTCCAGCTCGACTTCACCCCGAGCAACGGCGACGAGGTGCAGACCGAATACCTGGTCGCCAGGGACCGCGCGTCCGAGGTGGTCGCCGCACTGCGGGCGCTGGCGCCCCGGATCGCACCGCTGCTGCAGGTCTGCGAGATCCGCACCGTGGCCGCCGACGATCTCTGGTTGAGCCCCGCCTACGGCCGCGACACCGTTGCGTTCCATTTCACCTGGCTGCGGGAGCAACCGGCCGTGGAGGCATTGCTGGTGGACATCGAGGCCGCCATCGCCGGCTGCGATCCGCGGCCGCACTGGGGCAAGCTCTTCGCGGCCGACGCCGAAGCGTTGGCCACCGCCTACCCCCGGCTCGCTGACTTCCGTGCCTTGGCAACGGACCTCGATCCGGACGGTGTGTTCCGTAACGACTACCTGGATCGGCTGGTGTTCGCCGGCTGAGAGTGGCGTCGTTGCACCGATCAGTTGCGGGTTCGGTTCGGGTCTGAACCGGCAACCGCGACTGGCGAAGGTGGACGATGACGGATCTGAGAGCGCACGCCGAGCGACTGCGCGAGTTGCACCACGGCGACATGCTGGTCCTGCCCAACGTGTGGGACGCGGCCAGCGCCGGTGTGGTCGCAGGGGCGGGGTTCCCTGCGGTCGCCACGGCCAGCGCGGCGATCAGCGCGATGCTGGGCTTTCCCGACGGGCAGGGTGCGCCGTGGGCGGAGATGTTCGCCGCGGCCGGCCGGGTGGCGCGGGCCGTCGCCGTGCCGGTCACCGTCGACGCCGAGGCGGGTTATCACCTGCCGCCGAGGGAGCTCGTCGACCGGCTGCTCGAGATCGGCGCGGTGGGTTGCAATCTGGAGGACAGCGATCACCGGGCCGGCGGACTGGTCGAGCCCGGGGCCCAGGCGGATTACCTGGCCTCGGTCCGGTCGGCAGCCGACGCCGCCGGCGTTCCCATCGTCATCAACGCCAGGGTGGACGTGTTCCTGCCGACCAGCGGCGTCACGGAGGCGAATCGGGTGGCCGAAGCTGTCCGGCGCGGTCGGCACTACCGCGAGGCGGGCGCGGACTGCATCTACCCGATCGGCGTCCGGCACAGGGCCGATCTGACCGCCATCGTCACGGAGTTGCCGGGCCCGATCAACGGCAACACCGGTGACGAACTCGACCTGGCCGCGCTGCGTGGTCTGGGTGTCGCCCGGGTGTCCTACGGCCCCCGCTTCTACCGGGCCGCGATGGCCGATTTCGCCACCGCCGTCGCGGCCCTGCTCTGAAGTCCGCCGAACGGGCCTCCGCGATGGGCAGCTGAGGTCCACGTGCGAACGGACGGTGCTCGAACGGACGGTGCTGGAACGGACGGTGCTTGAACGGACGGTGCTTGAACGGACGGTGCTTGAACGGACGGTGCTTGAACGGACGGTGCTTGAACGGACGGTGAAGGACCCCGCGACGGCGGGCAGATCCCGGGAAGGTGCAGGGAAGCCGCTCCTTTCAGGCTGGTCACATGATCACACCCCCCCGAGCCCCCGCCCCCCGAGCCCCCGCGCCCCGACCCCCTGCCCCTCGAACCCCTGCCCCCCGAGCCGCCGCCCCGCGCGCCGTTGATGTGCGCACACTTGCCCATCGCAGTCCTGCCGCCCGAACCCCGCCCGTTCAGCCCGTACCCGGTGGGTACCCGAGGCTCGTCGGTCAGGGCGTCGTGGTCGTTCGCGGCGGCCGGCGGGTGCTGGACGGGGTCAGCCTGACGCTGGCGCCCGGCGAACTCGTCGCTGTGGTCGGCGCCAGTGGGGCGGGCAAGAGCACGTTGCTGGCCTCGCTGGCCGGGCTGACCGGACCGGCCGCCGGGTCCGTCGAGCTGGTGACGGAGGACGGGCGGAGCGGCTCGCCGTACGGCGCGGTCGGATTGGTGCCGCAGGACGACATCCTGCACCCGGACCTGCCGTTGGAGCGGACGCTGCGTTACGCCGCCGGGCTCCGGCTCGCCGGCGGCACGGACGAGGCCCGCGCTGCGGTCCGCGACGTCCTGCAAGAGCTTGACCTGGCCGAGCGGTCCGCGGTGCCCGTCGGGTCGCTGAGCGGTGGCCAGCGCAAACGAGCCAGCATCGCGGTCGAGCTGCTGGCCCGACCCAACCTGTGCCTACTCGACGAACCGACGTCCGGACTGGACCCGGCCACGTCCCGCGCGCTGGTCGCGACGCTGCGCGAGCTGGCCGACCGAGGCGCAGGCATCGCGTTCACCACCCACGCGGTGGCGGACGTCGAGACCTGTGACCGCCTCGTGGTGCTGGCTCCGGGGGGACGGCTGGTCTACGACGGGCCGCCCGGGCTGGCGGCCGCCCGGCTGGGCGCGGACACCCTGACCGACCTCTACGACCGGCTGGCGGACCCGGCCGTGCTCGAGCACGCAACCCACGGCAGCGCCGCGCCGACCAGCAGCCCCGGTCAGCAGCGGTCGGCGCGGCGGTCCTCCCCCGGGGTGCGGCGGGTGCGCCCGTCGAGACCCCGGCAGTTCGCCGTCCTGACCCGCCGCGCGGCCGACATCGTGCTGCGCAACCGTCTGACATTGAGCATCCTGCTCGGGTCGCCGGCGGTCGTGATCGCGATGTTTGCCATCCTGTTCCGGCCCGGTGTGTTCAGCCCCGGCGTCGACCCCACCGGTGCGGTGATGGAAGCTTTCTGGCTGGCCTTCGCCGGGTTCTTCTTCGGCCTGACCTACGGCCTGCTGCAAATCTGCACCGAGGCGCCGATCGTGCGCCGCGAACACCAATCCGGGGTCAGCGATGCCGCCTATCTGGCATCGAAAGTTGCTCTGCTGGCACCGGTTCTGCTGGCCGTCAACACCGTCATGCTCGCTGTGTTGCGGATGCTCGGCCGGCTTCCCGACCTCGACCAGCGCGGTTGGGCAGCTCTGTTCGTCACGCTCGGCCTGAATTCCGTCGTGGCGTTGTTCGTCGGGCTGTTGGCGTCCGCGTCGGTGAGCTCCGTGGCGCAGGCCGCACTCGCCTTACCCATGCTGTGCTTCCCCGCGGTGCTGTTCTCCGGCGCCATGGTGCCGGTGCCGGTGATGACGGCCACCGGGTCGGGCATCGCGGCTGTGATGCCTGACCGCTGGGCGTTCGAGGCGATCGCGCGTCATCTCGGGGTCAGCGGGCTGATCGCCGGCGACTCGCCGTACGCCGATCTCGGGCAGTCCGGGTACGGCTTCTCGTGGACCGTGCTGGCCGCGACCGGAGGCGTGCTCGCGGTCGCCGCCTATGTCGCTCTGCGTCGACGTGCCCGCTGAACACGTCAGCTGATGGGGTACGGAGGGCTTTCAGGGTGACCGGCGCTCCGGCTGCTCGCGGTCAGCTCCCCGCGACGATGTCGATCGAGATCTCCACCGCCGCAACAGGTCCCCGGTTCTCGAGCCAGTGCAGGGTGTCCCGGTCCTCGGGCCAGCCGACTCCCGGTCCGTATTCGATGGCCGTTCCGTTCCGGTGGTCGGTGATCGTGCCCTGCAGGATGTAGACGATCCCCGGCCTGTCCTTGTGGTCGTGAATCGGGCCGAAGACCCCTCCGGGTTCGATGGTCACCTTCCGCATTCGGAGGTGGCGTCCCGTCATGCCCTCGATCTCCCGGCCGAGGTCAACTGTTGCAAGCACCTCGGCCGTCACACCTCTCGTCTCGGGCGGGGTCTGCTCGATGCTCATCGGTGTCTCCTGTCCCGGGCCGGCAGGCCCATCATGTCCGGGCCGGCAGGCCCATCATGTCCGGGTCGGCAGGCCCGATCGTGTCCGGGTCGGCAGGGCCGATCACGTAATTCCAGACCCGCCGCGGCGGGTCGGCAAGAGTTGACTCAGCCCGACAGCAGCAAGGCCACGGTCAGCACGACGATCACCGCGCTGGACACCAGCCCGGTGACGAGCCGGCCCGTGCGTCCGGTGAGCACCCGGCCCAGCGCCACCCCGCCGCCGACGAGCACGAGTTGCCAGCTGGCGGACGCAAGGAAGGCTGCGATGACGAAGACAGCCGATGCGCCTGTGCCGCCCAGGCTGTTGGCCTTGCTGCCCAGCACGAGCGCGCTGAAGTACAGCACGGTGACCGGGTTGAGCAGCGTGATGCCCAGGAGGGTCGAGTACGCCCGGGCGGCCGTCATGCGCCCGGGATCGGTCGGCGCCAGCTCGCCGGAACGGTGATCGCGGATCGCGGTCCAGGCGATGCGGGCGGCGAGTACGAGCAGCACGGCGGCGGATGCCCAGCGCAGCGGGGTGGCAATGCGGGTGATCACGCCCGTCAGCGCAGCTCCGCCGATGACGGCGAGCAACGCGTACAGCCCGTCCGCGCTCGCCACGCCCAGCGCTCCGGCCGCGCCCACCCTCGCGGACGTCCGTGCAGTCAGCGACACCAGGTACGTGGCCACCGCGCCGACCGGGATGGCGATGCCGTAACCCGCCAGGAGACCGGCGACCAGGGCCGCGGTCACCTGCGCCGTCGGCGGCGGGGGGTCCGAGTCTGGTGCAGCAGCCCCGTCGAGGACGCGGCGGACGTCGCACTGGGCGCGGGCATGCCGAGATCGTGACGGGTCCATGTCTGGTGGGCAACCCGGCCCCGATGTCCGACGAGTCCGGATCGGGGGTTCTCGCCTGCGTGCGGGGCGGGCGTCGAGTGGACGTCTCCCTGGCAGCGGGGGGTGTTCGGGGGTGGTTTGGGGAGGCAGAGGTTCAGTGGGTGCTCGATGCGACCTGGCTGCAGCCGGTGGAACGCGCCGGTCAAGCGGGCGGCGTGGACTTTCACAAACCGTGCGGCTGGGAGAATCGACCGGTGAGCAAACGCGTAGTGGAGAACGTGCTGGCCCAGCGGTACGCATCGCCGGAGATGGTGGTGATCTGGTCGCCGGAGGACAAGATCGTCGCGGAGCGGCGGCTCTGGCTCTCCGTACTCCGGGCCCAGACGGCGCTCGGCGTGCAGATCGATGACGGCGTCATCGCCGCGTACGAGGCTGTGGTGGATCAGGTTGACCTCGCGTCCATCGCCGCCCGGGAACGGGTCACCAGGCATGACGTCAAGGCACGCATCGAGGAGTTCAACGCGCTGGCCGGCCACCAGCAGGTGCACAAGGGCATGACGAGCCGCGACCTCACCGAGAACATCGAGCAGTGGCAGATCCTCACCTCTCTGCAGCTCGTGCGCGATCGGTGCGTCGCCGTCCTCGACGCGCTCGGCCGCCGCGCGGCGGAGTTCTCGGACCTGGTGATGGCCGGTCGTTCGCACAACGTCCCGGCGCAGGCCACCACGCTGGGCAAGCGGTTCGCCTCGGCGGCGGACGAGGTGCTGCAGGCCTACCACCGGCTCTCCGATCTCTTGGACCGGTATCCGCTGCGCGGCATCAAGGGCCCGGTCGGCACGTCACAGGACATGCTCGATCTTCTCGGCACCTCCGACGCGGTCGCTGACCTGGAAGCTGCTGTGGTGCAGGAATTCTCACCGTCGGGCAAGGTATTGGCCAGTGTCGGCCAGGTCTACCCGCGATCACTGGACTACGAGGTCGTATCGGCACTGGCACAGTTGGCGGCGGGGCCCTCGTCGCTGGCGACCACCATCAGGCTGATGGCAGGGGCGGAGCTGGCGACCGAAGGCTTCCAGCCGGGGCAGGTCGGATCCTCGGCGATGCCGCACAAGATGAACGCCCGATCCTGTGAACGGGTGTGCGGCCTGACGGTGATCATCCGCGGGTACGCCTCGATGGCCGGGGAGCTCGCCGGATCGCAGTGGAACGAGGGTGACGTCTCCTGCTCCGTGGTGCGCCGGGTGGCACTGCCGGACGCCTTCTACGCGATCGACGGCCTGTTCGAGACCTTCCTGACGGTGCTCGACGATTTCGGCGCCTACCCGGCCGTGATCGACCGGGAACTCGAGCGGTATCTGCCGTTCCTGGCCACCACCAAGGTGCTGATCGCCGCTGTCCGAGCCGGCGTGGGACGGGAAACGGCGCACGAGACGATCAAGGAACACGCCGTCGCGGTTGCCCTTGCCATGCGGGAGAAGGGCCAGGTCGACAACGATCTGCTCGACCGACTAGCGGCCGACGAACGGTTGCCACTGTCCAGGGCGGACCTCGAAGCGCGGCTCGCCGATCCCTTGTCGTTCACCGGACTGGCCGGTCAACAGGTGACCCAGGTGCTGGAGCGGATCGCCGCGGTGGTGTCCGAACACCCGACCGCTGCCGGCTACCGGCCGGGTGCCATCCTCTGACCTGCCCGCCCGACCTGACAACCCCGACGCGATGACCCGACGCGATGACCCGACGCGATGACCCGACGCGATGACCCGATGCACGGGCACCATGACCCCGACGCGATGGCCCTGACGAGATGATGCCGGCATGACACCGCCGGCGCGCCGCCTGTTCGACAGCCACCTGCACATCATCGATCCGGACTTCCCGCTGGTCGGGAACCAGGGTTTCCTGCCTGAGCCGTTCCGCTGCGCGGATTACCGGGCAAGCGTCGGGCCGCTGCTCGGGATCGGTGGGCCGATCGTCGGTGGGGCTGTGGTTACGGGCTCCTTCCAGGCGTTCGACCGGTCCTACCTGGTTGCGGCTCTGCGGACCCTTGGGCCCGGCTTCGTCGGGGTCGCCCAACTGCCCAACGATTGCCCGGACGCCGAGATCAGCGCCCTGCACGGCGCAGGGGTGCGCGCGGTCCGGTTCAACCTGGTCCGTGGGGGGATGGCGCGGTCCGACCTCATCGAACGACTCAGTCGCCGGGTGTGGGCGATCGCCGGCTGGCACAGCGAGTTCTATGTCCGCAACGCCGACCTGACGGAACTTCGGCCGCTGCTCGAGCGGTTGCCGCAGATCAGTATCGATCACCTGGGCCTGACGACGGAGGGGTTGCCCGACCTGCTCCGGCTGGCCGGTGCCGGCGCCCGGGTCAAGGCGACCGGCTTCACCCGTGGCGATCTGGACATCGCCGCGGTGCTCCGCAGCATTCATCGGATCAACCCCGACGCTCTGATGTTCGGCACCGATCTGCCGGGGACCCGGGCGCCTCGACCGTTCGAGGTCGGCGATCTGCGGCTGATCACCGATGCGCTGGATGAGGCCGATCATCGTCGCGTGCTGTGCGGGAACGCTCTCGCCCTGTACCGGCCGGTGGCAGCATCCCTTTCTGACATTGATGTCGAAGGCTGATACGGAAAATCATCCTTTCGGGTCGGGCCACCAGAGTGTGAGGATTGCCGCAATCTTCTCGGGCAGGGACATGTGCAGTAGGGTTTTCCCAACACCGCTCTTGGTCAGACCCGCCACGGGTCATGCCTCATCAGTCGCAACACCGCTCTGGCGGAATCGTCGCCATCGACATCAAACGTCCGGCTCGGGGTCGTTCGGTCGCTGACCGTGCGTACGCCGGACTGAACAGGAAAACGGCGGCGTCTTCCGTCACAATCTTGCTGTCGACAACCTCGATGTGACAGGGACTCTGCCTGCATCGGTGTGATGTGCAAGCGCCGGCCCTGGACGACACGTTCCTGGTCGGCAAGATCGACTCCCGGCTCCACCGCCGGTTAGGGGAGGAAGAATGACAGACGAAAGCCCGGTATTCACCGCGGTTCAGGAAGATGCCACATCCTTCTGCATGGATTGGCCGGTGTTCCAGGGTAATGGTTCAGCCGAAAGACAATTCCGTGGAGAGGTCTTCGTGCTGGATTGCGGGGGTATCCGGGTCAGTGATACCCCGATGCAGGCGCCCAATGACGACGCCGCCGACGAAGCGCTCCATCAAATCGGTTGGGTCCGCTGCGGCAATTGGCAGCAGGACGGATTCGGTCGGCAGTCCGCGCCGGTGATGGCCGTTCGCGTTCAGGCTCCGGCGCCGCGCGGCGACTCCTGGGACGGACTTCGAGCGGAGCGCATCGGATCGCTGGTCGACGAGACAGTTTTCCACCTGTCCTGAATCCCGGCCCTGTCTGGAATTGACAGCCTGTTTCGAGTCGACAGCCCGAGTCCGACCGCCCCGACACGACGAATCCCCCTTCCGCCTGTGCGGGGAAGGGGGATTCGTCGTATCGGTACGTCATTCGCCGCAGGTGATCTCGGCCCGGAGGCGGATCGACCGAGGCGGTGTGAAGCCGAAGGGATGGACGGACGGCGCCATCCATCCCTTCAGGTCTGGCCGGTGAATCCGGCTGGAACTACTTGACGAGCCCGCGGGCCTGGCTGACCGAGGCGTCGACCATGTCGGTGACGGCCTTGGCGTTGCGCCGGGTGAGGTCGCTGATCGAGTCGTTCTTCATGGCGTCGACGAACTGGATGGTCGCGTCGAGGTAACGCTGCACGGCCTGCTGGTAGGTGTCCAGCGACTTGCTGGCGACCTCGGCGAACTGGGAGGTGAAGGACTCGCTCCACTCGCGGCTCTTCACTTCGGCCTTCTTGATCTCCTCGGCGTAGACGGCGGTCAGTTCCTGGGTCTTCGCCTCGGCATTCTTGACCTCTTCGGCGAAGGTCTCCATGAGCTCCTGCGTCTTCGCTTCGGCCTTCTTGACCTCGGCGGTGATGGTCTCGGTCAGCTCGGCGATCCGTGCTTCGGCGGACTTGACGACGGGTGCAAGCGCATCGGCGGTGCGGTGCACCATGTCGCTGGCGGCGGCTGTTGCCTTGGCAACAGTGTCGTTGACCTGGGCAACCGCAGCCTCGGTGGCGGCGGTGCCGTTCTGCGCGGCCTTGGTGGCGGTAGCCATGGGGACTCCTTCAACGTCAGACAGTGCCGGGACTCCGGCGCCTGTTAGCAAGATTAGCGCATGTTCTTGCTAACTCAGCTAACGCAAGGTGTGACCATGCCCACCAGGCGGCCGTTGGCAGGGTCACGAGCGGCTTGCGGCAGCCGCTCGTTGCCGACGGAGCAGCACAACGGCGAGGGTCGATGCGGTGCTGAACAACGAGGACACGGCCGCCGGCCGGTTCGCCAGGCGGTTACCCAGCAGGTGGTCGATCGAGATCCGACCGGGTCCGGCCAGAGCCAGGGCGCCGGCGGCCACTCCGAGCACCGCGGGAACTTCGAAGCCGCCCTTGATCGAACGCCCGGTGTGGGCGGCGGCGTCGGCGCCGGCCGTCGCGGTCAGTGCCATGCTGCTCGCCGCGGCGGCGCCCGCCGCCGGTGTTGCCACCCCGAGGATCAGCATGACGCCACCCACCGCCTGCCCGAGCCCGGAAGCCAGGCCGGCGTGCCGTCCGCCTGCGGTTGTCGCGATCTCAGGATCCGCCGCTGCTGCCGAGGCGGTCGCCCGACCGCGGTACCAGATCTGGATCTTCTGGTACCCGTCGAATGCGAGGACGCCGCCGACACCTACTCGGACGACCAGTCGGAACAGATCGCTGGGCAGGGACGCCATAGGTGGGCTCCTTCGCTGTCGGGATGCCGCCATCCTGCACCGGGGCCGCCGCTGCCGCTGTGTCGGGGGTCACGGAGACTGCAGCGGCTGGGAGCCGGTTCCCCGGCGGGTGTCCATGCGCGCCCACGCCGCGAGCCCGCACATCCAGTCATACGCCGCTGACGGCCGCCGATCGGGCGACACGGCTCATTCGGCGCAGTTGTGTTTGACCCACCGTGGTGGTGGATACCTTCGAACAGCAAGCGGGCGATTCCGGTCCGCCTGCCCATGGCCGAGTTCCAACGCGGCCGTGGACCACACACTCCTAGGGAGAATGCACCATGCTCGGTCTCATCATCAGCCTCCTGGTCGTCGGGCTCATCGCCGGCGCCGTGGCGCGACTGCTCATACCGGGAAAGCAGGATCTTTCGATCCCCATGACGATCGTCATCGGCATCATCGGGTCGTTCGTCGGTGGATTCCTCGGCTACCTGCTGTTCCACAAAGACGCGCAGGACGGGTTCTTCCAGCCGGCCGGAATCATCGGTTCCATCATCGGCGCCGTGATCGTCCTCCTGCTCTGGATCAAGTTCGGTGGGCGTTCGCGCGTCCGCTCCTGAACTGTGAGGCCCACCGGCGCGTTCCATGATCGCGCCGCGAGGGTCGAATCGTGAAAGGGCCCCGGTCGACTCGACCGGGGCTTTTTTGCATCCTCGAGGGGATCGCGACATGTGCCAGTGCTTGACCGGCGGGTGTTCGCCGTCGCGGCCATTCCATTGGCCCGGCCAATTCCCCGCCGGCGCACGGGCAGGATGAAGCAAGGTCGGCAGCGGTCACGCGCGGACCCCGGAGACCATCGGTGCCCGGTACGCAACTGGCGACACATCCCGGTGCGCAACAGGTCTCGGCAATGGGGATGCACGGCCGGGGACACGGGGCAGGTACCGGCCGTGCGCCCCGTGATGCGCTGTGTCGCGGCGAGGGGATTGTCGATACCGTGTGATCCACCAGCTACTCGCGTCACAATCACACCGCCCCCGGATTGCGGTGTCAACCGGAAGGAATGCCATGTCCTCGCCCCAGGAACAATTCGCGGCGGCAGTCCGCTCGACACAGGCCCAGGCCGTCGATGCGGTCGAGACGTGGACGCGCATCACCCAGGACGCATTCGGCAAAGTCGGGGAGGTCCCCGGTCACGCACCGCAGCCGGATCAGGTGATCGACCAGGTTTTCGACTTCGCCGAGAAGATGCTCGAAGGTCAGCGCGATTTCGCCAAACGAATGCTGGGCATGAGCGAGCGGGTCGGTGAAGCCGCGAGGGATGAACTGGAATCAGCAGGACAGACCGTCCGGGGACAGGTCGAGGCGGGAACAGAGGCTGCCCGGCATCAGGCCGAGGCGATCCGCGGTCAGGCGGAGGCGGTCCGTGAACAGATCGAGGCTCGCACCGAGGCGGCCCGGCAACAGGCCGAAGCCATCCTCGAGGGGGCTCGGGAGCGCGCCGAGGCCGCCAGCAAGGCCGCGCGGGAGCAGGCCGAGGCCGTTCTGCAGGTCGCCCGCCAGCAGGCAGAGGCGATCCTGGAGGCAGCTCGCGAACAAGCAGCTGCGGTGAGCAAGCCGCTCGCCGGTCTCGCTGCGACCGCCGCGAAGTCTGCTGCCGATGCCGTGCCGGCATCCTTCAAGCCGGCGGCGCCCGCCGCGGCCGCTTCTGCTCCCGCTCCGAAGGCCGATGCACCGACGGCCGATGCACCGAAGGCCGATGCACCGAAGGCCGATGCACCGACGAGCGATGCACCGAAGGCCGATGCGCCCAAGGTGGACGCCGCGACCGAGAAATCCGCCGCACCGGAACCCGTGGCGAAGACGACAACCGCTGCGGCGCAGGACAAGCCGGCGCCCGCCCGGAAGACCGCGAAGGAGGCGGACGCGTACGAGGGCTGGACGAAGCCGCAACTGCAGGAGGAACTCGTCAAGCGGGGCTTGCCGAAGTCCGGGAACGTGGCCGAACTGCGCGAGCGGCTCGCCGCGGGCTGATCGTTCCGTCGGTGCCGACCGAACCCCTCCCTCGCCAAACAGGCGCTGCAGCCGCCAACGGCAAGGGGATGGTTCATTCGACGCGCTTGGAGGCGGTGTCGGGGGGCGCCCACGGGTGGGCCCGAAGTCGCGCACCGGCGGGAGCGGTGTGGCGGCTGACCGAGCCGACGTCAGCCGCCGGCGGACGTCCCCGCCGTGGCACTGCCGGGCGCACCCGGCGCCGGGGCCTCTGACGTCGGCGCCGTGGTCGGCTCCGACGTCGTCGGGGTCGTCCCGGTCGTCGGGGTCGTCTCCGTCGTGGGCGTTGTCTGGGTCGTCGGAGTGGTCTCGGTGGTCGGAGTGGTCTCCGTCGTGGGGGTCGTCGCGGTGGTCGGGGTCGTCTGGGTGGTCGGCGGTGTCGAGATCTCGGTCGTCCGTTCGGTGGTCGTCACGACCGACGGCCCCACCTGGCTGCTGGTGGCCGGCGGCGTCGTCACCTGTGGTGGCGTGGTGCCGCTGTTTCGCTGGAGCAGCGCCACGATCCCGACGATGATGCCGGCCGTGACAGCCAGGATCAGCAGCGTGAGCAGGAAGGTGCGGCCGGCCGATGGCTTCGGCTTCTGCGCCGGCGGTGGGGCAATGACGGGGACCGGTTGCGGCAGTGTGGCTGTCGCCGGTGGTGCCGCGACGACCTCGGCCCTGCCGGTCAGGGCCGCCTCGATTTCTGCGGCGGTCGGCCGCCTGGCCGGGTCCGACTGGGTCATCGCGCGCAACAGTGTCGGCCACGAACCGGAAAGGGTCGGCGGCACGACGGGATCACGCAGCAGCCGCGCGACCGCCGATTCCACCGCGCTGCCCGGGTACTCGCGACGCCCGGTGAGGCTCTCCAGCAACACCAAACCGAGCGCATACACATCGGTCGGCGGCCCGACCTGGGCACCTCTTGCCTGCTCGGGGCTGAGGTAGGCGGCCGTTCCGATGACGTCGGCGGCCGACGTCAGACGCTCGGCTTCCAATTCCCGCGCGATGCCGAAATCGCTGAGCTTCACCTCGCCGGTCCGCGAGATCAGGATGTTCGCCGGCTTGATGTCCCGGTGCACCAGTCCGTAGCTGTGCACTGCGGCGAGAGCGCCGGCCACGGCCGCGCCGACCCTGGCAACGTCTGCGGGCGGCATCCCGTCCGGCGTGATCCGGTTGGCGAGCGTGCCGCCCTGGACGAGTTCCATCACCAGGTACGTCAGGTCGTCGTCACCCGATGCCCCAGGTCCGTGATCGACACCCAACCGTGCGTCGTAGACGGTGACCAGGTGCGGGTGGTGGAGTTTTGCCAGCACCTGCATCTCGGTGCGCTGCCGGGCGACAGTCGTGGCGTCGCCGATGCCGCGGTGGAACACCTTGACCGCGACGGAGCGGCCGAGCAGTTCGTCGGTGGCCCGGTAGACCTCTGCGGTGGCGCCGCGGCCGAGCAACTCCTCCAGCCGGTAACGGTTGTCCAACACGATCCCCGGGACGATGTCCGGGGTCGGATCGGTACCAAGCCCCTGCTCGGCCGTGGAGCCGGATCCCTGGGTAGCCGCGGGGTCGAAGCCCTGGGTCGCGGTCGGGTCGAAGCGCTGGGTGGCCGCCGGGTCGGATCCCTGGGTCGCGCTGGGATCGGAACTTCGGGAAGCGGTGGGGTCGAACGCCTGCGTCGCGGGGGGTTCGGACGCCTGCGGTCCGATCGGCCCGAATGCCTCGGTGGCTGCGGGGTCCGACGCGGCGTCGCCAGCAGGTTCGTCGTCGTCGGCTCCCACGCGGATCACACTAGTGGGTTGCTCCCGGGCGGCCGGGGGACCTGCCGGTGGCTGTGATGGACTGGTCGACTGTTGAGAGGAGATCTGATGACCGAATCGGAGTTCACCCGGGGGAGCGTGCGCGCGCCGGACGGCATCAACCCGCTGCTCGAACCGTCCGGCCTGCCCTTCGCCCTGCCGCCGTTCGGCCGGATCACCGACCGGCATTTCGCCGAGGGATTCGAGGCCGGGATGGCCGAGCGCCGCGCCGAGGTGGACGCCATCATCGCCGACCCCGACCCGGCCACGTTCGAGAACACCATCGTTGCGCTGGAGCGGTCCGGGCAGACCCTGCAGCGGGTGTCGGCGGTCTTCTTCAACCTGACGTCGACGGACTCCACCGACGCGCTGCGAGCCATCGAGTCGGAGTACGCCCCGTTGCTGACGGCGCACTCGGACTCGGTAAAGCTGGATCCACGCCTTTTCGCAAGGGTGGCGGCCGTCTTCGAGGACGAGCAGCAGGAGCCCGCCCTCGACGACGAGTCGGCCATGCTGGTCCGGCGCTACCACCTCGACTTCGTGCTCGCCGGAGCCGGTCTGGACGAGGCCGGGCGGACCCGGCTGGCCGAGCTGAACCAGCGATTGTCGACGCTGTCCACCCGCTTCCAGCAGAACCTGCTGCAGGCCACCGAAGCGGCCGTCCTGCTGCTGGAATCCGCCGACGAACTGGACGGAGCCAGTCCGGACGCGGTCGCAGCGGCCGCCGGTGCGGCAGCCGCCCGCGGACACGAGGGCAAGTTTGCGATCAACCTGGTGCTCCCGACAGGACAGCCGCTGCTGGCGGTGCTGCGCAACCGTGACGTCCGTCGCCGGCTCTTCGAGGCATCGACGACCAGGGCGAGCGCGGGCGAGCACGACAACGGACCGGTCGCGATCGAGATCGCCACGGTCCGCGCCGAGCGCGCGAGGTTGCTCGGGTTTGCCACTCACGCCGACGCCAAGGTGGCTGACCAGACCGTCAAGACGAGCGCAGCGATCGACGAGTTCCTGGCCAAGCTGGTCGGGCCGGCGATGGCCAACGCCGATGCCGAGGCAGAACTGCTCGCCGCGGTGGCGGCGAAGGACGGCGTCGAGCTGCGGCCGTGGGACTGGGCCTATTACTCCGAGCGGGTCCGCGCCGAGCGCTACGACGTCGACACCGTAGCTCTACGGCCGTATTTCGACCTGGAACGGGTGCTGCATGACGGTGTCTTCGCGGCCGCCGGTCGGCTGTACGGCATCGAACTGCTACCCCGCGCCGACCTCGCCGGCTACCACCCCGACGTCCGGGTGTGGGAGGTGCGGAACGCCGACGGCTCGACGATCGGCCTGTTCCTGGGCGACTATTTCGCGCGCGAGGGCAAGCGCGGCGGGGCCTGGATGACCAACTTCGTCGACCAGTCGTTCCTGTTCGACCTCGCCCCGGTGGTGGTCAACGTGCTGAATGTGCCGCGCCCGCCGGACGGCGAACCGGCCCTGCTGACGCTCGACGAGGTGCGCACCCTGTTCCACGAGTTCGGTCACGCGCTGCACGGCCTGTTCTCCCAGGTCCGGTACCCGCGGCTGTCGGGCACCGACGTTCCGCGGGATTTCGTCGAGTTCCCCAGCCAGGTCAACGAGATGTGGATTCTGTGGCCCGACATCCTCGAGCAGTACGCGAGGCACGTCGACACCGGTGAACCACTGTCCGCCGACGTCGTCGCGAAGATCCGCGCCGCCGAGCAATGGGGTGAGGGCTTCGGCACCACCGAATATCTCGCCGCCACGGTGCTGGACCAGGGGTGGCACCGCATCGCGCCGGACACGGTGATCACCGACGTACAGGATTTCGAACTGCAGATCCTGACCGACGCCGGGATCCGTCATCCGCTCGTCCCACCCCGGTACCGGACCACCTATTTCCAGCACATCTTCTCCGGTGGGTATTCGGCCGGCTATTACTCCTATATCTGGTCCGAAGTGCTCGACGCGGAGACCGTCGAATGGTTCAAGGAGAACGGCGGGCTGCGCCGGGAGAACGGTGACCTGTTCCGCCGCAAATTGTTGTCCGTCGGCGGGTCGGTGGATTCGATGGCCGCCTTCCGGTCGGTGCGCGGACGGGACGCGCGGATCGAGCCGCTGCTGCGCCGCCGCGGGCTGGACGGCGCGGCATGAGAGGGAGCGGCGTGAGGGGCGGGGCATGAGCGGCATCCCCGACCCCGTCGGCGAGAGTCCGCCCGCCATCGGCACAACCTCGCCCGGCGAGTACCGACACCTGGCGTCCGGCAAGGTTCGTGACCTGTACGAGGTCGACGACGACCTGCTGCTGATGGTGGCCTCGGACCGCATCAGCGCCTACGACCATGTGCTGCCCAACCCGATCCCGGACAAGGGCCGCGTGCTCACCGCGATGAGCGTCTTCTGGTTCGACCTGCTGGCCGATCTGGTACCGAACCACGTTGTGGCCGTTGACGATCCACGCATCCCGGCGGAGGTGACCGGCCGCGCGCTGCTGGTCCGCGGGCTCGACATGCTGCCGGTCGAGTGTGTTGCCCGCGGATTCCTGACCGGCTCCGGAATGGCCGACTACCGGCGGACCGGCACCGTCTGCGGCATCCCCCTGCCAGCAGGTCTCGTCGAGGCCTCGAGGCTGCCGGAACCGATCTTCACGCCCGCGACGAAGGCCGAGATCGGCGAGCACGACGAGAATGTCTCGTTCGCTGCGGTCGTGACGACGGTGGGCGCGGAGCGGGCCGAGCAGTTGCGGGCGCTCACGCTGGCGCTGTACTCCAGGGCTGCCGACCATGCGGCCGGCCGGGGACTGCTGCTGGCCGACACCAAGGTGGAGTTCGGGATGCTCGGCAACGCCATGGTGCTCGGCGACGAGGTGTTGACCCCCGACTCGTCCAGGTTCTGGCCGGCCGACGGGTACCAGCCCGGCCGGGCGCAGCCGTCGTTCGACAAGCAGTACGTCCGGGACTGGCTGACCTCACCGGCGTCCGGCTGGGATCGTGCGTCCGACAAACCACCGCCCGCCCTGCCCGACGAGGTGGTGGACGCGACGCGGGCGCGCTACATCGAGGCGTACGAACGCATCTCGGGCCGTTCCTTCGCGGACTGGCCGGGCTGACCGCTGTCCCCGGCCGTCCTTGCGGTCAGCCGCGCAGTCACCTGCCGTATCAGTGACCGGCGCCGGCCAGCTGGAGTCCGACGACGCCCGCGATGATGAGCGCGATGGAACCGATCGTGATCGCGGACACCGGGTCGTCGAACGCCACCATGCCGACGACGGCCGTGAGGACCGCACCGATCCCCACCCACACGGCATACGCGGGCCCCACCGGCAGCGTCCTGAGGGCGAACATCAGACCGGCCATCGACGCGACCAGCAGCACCACGAAGGACACTGACGGCCACAGCTTCGACAGTCCGTCCGAGGCCTTCAACGACAGGGCCCAGCCGGCTTCGAGCACTCCGGACAACACCAGTACGAACCAGGCCACGAGTCGCCCTCCTCCATGTCATCCGCGAAGAAGCCATTGAACCTCGCGCCCGCCGCCGTTCGCAGCCCGCCGCTGCCGATCAAGGAACGTGTCTCATCCGCAACGGATGAGACAGGAGACCGTGAAAGGCGCCGCTGGAGGGAGTTTCGACGATTCGGCCGCCGCTGCTCATCCCTTCCGAGTGGTGCCTGCGGCGGTGCAACGGCGCACGCTGAGTGGGTAGATTGCTCGCCCTCGCGAAGGAGATTCCCATGGTCACCGACCAACGCACCAGCAGTCCTCCGAGCAGCACCGCGGTCGGTCTGACCGTGTTCGCCGGCGCCATGATGGTCATGATCGGGGTGTTCCACGCCATCCAGGGCCTGGTTGCCCTGTTCAACGACGAGTTCTACGTCGTCGGCCAGAAGTGGACCTTTGAATTCGACATCACCGCGTGGGGATGGATTCACCTCATCGGCGGCATCGTCGTCGCGCTGGCCGGTTTCGCGCTCTTCACCGGGGCGGTCTGGGCCAGGGTGGTCGGCGTGATCGTCGTGGGGATCAGCGCCGTGGTGAACTTCATGTGGCTGCCCTACTACCCGTTCTGGTCGATGTTGATCATCGCCCTGGACGTCTTCGTGATCTGGGCGCTGACCGCACACGGCCGGGACGTCGCCAAGGTCTGACGCCTCCCCGAACGCGACAGGTGGGCGACTGTGACGCCCACCTGCCGCCTGACATCAGGTCTTTTCTGTCGGGACAGTGATGTGCCCGCCAGTGATGTGCCGGACGGTGGCACCGGCCGGATTCAGCTCTTGGCCGACTCGACCTCCGGGCTGAAGTCCGCACTGGTGTCCGACAACGGCGCGGTCGGGCCCTCGCCGGAGCCGGTCGACCCGCCCCAGGTCCAGTCCCGGACCGAAGGGATGTCGTCGCCGTACTGGCGGGTGTACCGCCGGGCGGCGGCCCGCGCGTCCACCATCTCCTGACGAAGCAGCGCCGCCGACGACTGCAGCGACGGCACCCGGTCGATGACGTCGATCACCAGATGGAACCGGTCCATGTCATTCATCATCACCATGTCGAACGGCGTCGAGGTGGTGCCTTCCTCTTTGTAGCCGCGCACATGGATGTTGGCGTGGTTGGTCCGGCGGTAGGTGAGCCGGTGGATCAGCGTCGGGTACCCGTGGTAGGCGAACACGACCGGCTTGTCGACGGTGAACAGGGTGTCGAAGTCGCGGGCAGACAGCCCGTGCGGGTGCTCGCTCTTGTCCTGCAGGCGCATCAGGTCGACCACGTTGACGAACCGGATCTTCAACTCCGGCAGCCGTTCCCGCAAAATACTGACGGCCGCGAGGGCCTCCAGGGTCGGCACGTCACCGGCGCAGGCGATCACCACGTCGGGGTCGCCGTTGTCGTTGGACGCCCAGTCCCAGATGCCCAGGCCGCGTGCGCAGTGGTCGCCCGCCTCGTCCGGGGTCAACCAGTCGAACGACGGCTGCTTCGCGGCGACGATCACGTTGACGTAGTTCACCGAAGCGAGGCAGTGCTCGGTGGTCGACAGCAGGGTGTTGGTGTCCGGCGGGAAGTAGACCCGGACGACCTCGGCCTTCTTGTTGATCACGTGGTCGACGAAACCCGGGTCCTGGTGCGAGAACCCATTGTGATCCTGCCGCCACACGTGTGAGGTCAGCAGGTAGTTCAGCGACGGGATCGGACGCCGCCAACCGATCTCGCGGGTCACCTTGAGCCACTTCGCGTGCTGGTTGAACATCGAGTCGACCAGGTGGATGAAGGCCTCGTAACACGAGAAAAGGCCGTGCCGGCCGGTCAGCAGGTAGCCCTCCAGGATGCCCTGGCAGGTGTGCTCGGAGAGGATCTCGACGACCCTGCCGGTGTGGGCGAGATGTTCGTCCTCGGGCCGGATCTCGCCCTGCCAGACCTTGTCGGTGACGGCATAGACGGCGTCCAGTCGGTTCGATGCCGTCTCGTCCGGTCCGACGATGCGGAAGTTCTCCCGGTTGTCGGTCATCACGTCCAGCAGATACTGGCCCATCACCCGGGTCGGTTCATGGATCGAGGCGCCCGGTGCGGTCACCTCGACGCCGCGTTCACGGAAGTCGCGCAGCACGAGCGGTTTCATCAGCAGGCCGCCGTTGGCGTGCGGGTTGGCGCTCATCCGCCGATCGCCGGCCGGGGCGAGCGCGCTGATCGAGTCGAGGACCTTTCCGTTGTCGTCGAACAGCTCGTCCGGGCGGTAGGACTCCATCCACTCCTGGAGCAGTTTGCGGTGGTCGTCGTTGTCCTTGGTGCCGGTGAGCGGCACCTGGTGCGAACGCCAGGTTCCCTCGTACTGCAGCCCGTCGATGATCTTCGGCCCGGTCCAGCCCTTCGGAGTGACCAGCAGGATCATCGGCCACGGGCGGCGCTCGGTCTCCCCGCGTTCCCGCACGCCGGCCTGGATGTCCCGGATGCGGGCCAGCACGGCGTCCATGGTCGTGGCCATCGTCTCGTGCAGGATCTGCGGGTCGTCACCCTCGACGGTGAAGACCTCGTGGCCGTAGCCGGTGAGCAGCGCCTCGAGTTCCGGGCGGGTGATCCGGGCGGGGATGGTCGGGTTGGCGATCTTCCACCCGTTCAGGTGCAGGATCGGCAGCACCGCGCCGTCGTGCAGCGGGTCGATGAACTTGTTGGCGTGCCAGGAAGCGGCCAGCGGGCCGGTCTCGAACTCGCCGTCGCCGACCACCGCGGCCACCACCAGGTCGGGATTGTCGAACGCCGCGCCGTAGGCGTGCGACAGCACGTAGCCGAGTTCGCCGCCCTCGTGGATGGACCCGGGCGTCTCCGGGGCGACGTGGCTGGGGATGCCACCGGGGAAGGAGAACTGACGGAACAGCTTGCGGATCCCGTCCTCGTCCGGGGTGATCCGCGGGTACACCTCGCTGTAGGTGCCATCGAGGTAGGCGCTCGCGACGGCGGCCGGACCGCCGTGTCCCGGCCCGGCAAGGAAGATGGCGTTGACATCCCGCTCGCGGATGATGCGGTTCAGGTGGGCGTAGATGAAGTTCAGTCCCGGGGTGGTCCCCCAGTGGCCCAGCAACCTGGGTTTGACGTCGTCGGAGACGAGATCCCGTCGGAGCAAGGGGTTGTCGAGCAGATAGATCTGGCCGACTGCCAGATAGTTGGCGGCCCGCCACCAGGAGTGCAGGTCCGCGAGCTGCTGGGGCGAGAGCGTTGGCGTGCTGGTCACTGAATGGTTCCGGACAGCCGTATCGGTCACAAAGGACTCCTTGTGCGGGTGAGCACGTGCCGGCGAGCCCGGGACGTCACACCACAGCCTGTCCTACCCGGGTGTCCAAAAGAAGACGCGCAGGCATCCGGCAGGTGCCGTCAACGGCCGGCCTCCCGCTGCACCACCGCCGTCCGCACCTTGTCCGGGTTCCTGACGAGGTACACGGCCGAGATCCGGTCGCCCTCGATCTCCACCGTCGCCACCGTGTCCAGGACGTCGTCGTAGAACACGAGAGCGCCCGGCCGGCCGTTCACCATCGCCGGTTCCGTACGGGAGAGGGGCGGGTTCTCACCGGCCATCATCTTGGTGCGCAGGCCGATCAGCAGCCGCGCGACGTGGTCGGCCGTGACGACCGGCCGCATCGCGGCCCGCACCTTCCCGCCGCCGTCGGACAGCAGCACGACGTCCGGAGCCAGCACGTCCATCAGTCCCTGCAGGTCTCCGGTGGATGCTGCGATCATGAAGCGCTGCGCGACCTCCGGCACATCCGCCCTGCTCCCGGTGGGGCGGGGCCGCCGTGCCTGCACGTGGGACCGGGCCCGATGCGCGATCTGCCGGACCGCGGCCGGCGACTTGCCGACGGCCGCTGCGATCTCGTCGTGGGCGAAACCGAACACCTCATGCAGCACGAACACCGCCCGTTCGTCGGGGGTCAGGCTCTGCACCACGAGCATCATCGCCATCGACACCGACTCGGCGAGGACGACGTCATCGGCGATGTCCGGGGTGGTGACCAGCGGCTCCGGAAGCCAAGGGCCGACGTAGTCCTCACGCAGCCGGGATCTGCTGCGAACCCGGTTCAGGGACTGCCGGGTCGCGACCCGGGCGAGGTAGGCGCGCGGCGCTCTGACCGCCTCCCGCTGCCCGTCCGTGAGTGCCGCCCAACGGAGGTAGCTCTCCTGCACCACGTCCTCGGCGTCGGCCACCGAGCCGGTGATCTCGTAGGCCACCGTGAACAGCAGGCCACGGTGCTGCGCGAATTCCTCGGCGCCTCCGGTGGGCGGCGGGTCGTCCGGGTCCGTCACGAGGGCTTCCGTTGCTGACCGCTGGGGCGGGCTTGCGTCGGCGCCTGCGGCAACCGGCACGACTCGGAGAAGCCCTGGGACGCCAGGCCGAGTGCGGCGTTGAAACGTGATCGCAGGTTCTCCACAGCCACCATCATGGTCAGCTCGACAAGGGCCGCGTCCCCGATGTCCTCGCGCAGGGTCGCCACCAGCTGGTCGGTGGCGGTCGGCGGGGTGGTCGTCATCGCCTCCGCGTACTCCAGCACCCTGCGTTCCACCGGCGTGAACACCTCGGAGGTCCGCCAGCGCGGCACGGCCGCGATCTTGACCGTGTCCAGACCCTGGGAATGTGCCTCGTGGTAACCGAAGTCGAGGCACCAGCTGCATTCGATGGCCACCGCGGCCGCCATCTCGGCCAGCGCCTTGAGTTGCGGATTTAGCGCCTTCCAGCGGGCGACGGACATCTCGAACCGTGCGTCGGTGACGAGCACCCGCCGGTTGTGCGCCATCGCGAGCAGGTTGTCGGGGACCTGGCCGAACCGGCGCTTGGCGTAACCGGCGACCAGCCGGTCGAAGAGCCCGCGCGGCTCGGTCAGCGGGATGCGCGCCCGGGCGCTCCTGATGTGCCGGGGTATGGCGGGACCTGGAACTGCGGGGCGTGCGCTCGAAGAGGCGGTCTGGGTCGGGGAGGCATCAGTCATGACCACTTGACACCGCAGGCCCGGTGAATGTGACAGGTGTCCCGGCCCTTTGGCAGGTGAAATGGCGCATCAGATGAGGGGTACACGAAAGGGTGCCCGCCGAAGCAACGGCGGGCACCCCTTTCAGCTGCGCGAGTGGGTCAGGTGGCCAGGGTGGCCACCGCCGTCCCGCCCCTGGTCGATTGGATCAGCACCGTCCGGACCTGGGTGGTCGGCCCCGGCTTCTGCCGCGCGGCCCAGGCGCCCAGGGTGTCGACCGGGAAGCTGCCCAGCTTGACCGGGGTGGCCCGGGTGGTGTCCCAGATGACGACCTGGGTCTGCGGCGACAGTACGCCGGCGGCACCGTCGATCAACGACGTTCCGTCGATCCGCAGCTCGGTGCCCAGCCGGTGACGAGCACCCGCAGAAACGCTCAGCACGTCGGTCTTCACCGGGATCTCGACGACCACCGGTGCGCTGCGCTTGCCTTCCCCGTTCGTCACCTCCAACTGGAAGACGATGGGCTCGGCGGTGGGCGACGGCGCGGTCGCCGTGGTCGACGTGAAGTACTTCAACGACACGATCGGCTTGGCGGTGTCCGCACCGGTGATGGTCGCGGCCGGGCCGCCGCTCACCTGGGTCCAGGCGTAGCTCGCGGCGCCGACCGATGCGCTGCCGTCCAGCGTCACGCTGGTGCCCAACCGGGTCGGGCTGACCGGGGCGATGGCGGCCACCGGGTCCGAGGCGGGGTTGTTCGGGGTGTTGTCGTTGATCGGGCCCGGATCGGTCTCCGGCGGGACCGGGGGAAGCGCCGGCTCCATCGCGGGGCCGCCGGTGACCCGGACCGGGAAGACGACCGTCAGCCCGTTGCTTCCCTTGATGCTGATGGCGGGCGGCGGCGAGAGAACCGTCCACGTCCTCGGCTCGGAGCTCTCCAGGGTGCCCAGGCCCGCCACCGTCAGTGGGTAGCTGCCGGCGGTCGCCGCGACGGTCAGCGTGCTGCCGTCGTAGTCGGCTTGCGTGACGGTGATGTCGCCGGTCTTGACAACGGCGGTGCTGACGGGCTTGTCGCTGAGATTCCGGATCGTCACCTGGGCCGGGCGGCCTGTCGCGGGCAACGCGATGCGCGCGTAGTGGCGGTCGGTTCCGTCATCGTGGGTCATCGGTGTGGTCGCGAAGGATCCGGCGATCCCGTCCACCTGCAGGGCAGAACCCTTGCTGGTGGCGAACACGTCCAGGTAGCCGCCGTTGATCACGGCACGGTCAGCGGTGACGCCGGTGTTGGTGGCGAGCTTGCCGCTGATGGTGAATTGGTCGGTCTCGAGAGCGAGTCCGCCGCCGGAGACGGAGAACTTGTTGTACCCGCCGAGGCCGCCGACCACCGGGTGGGCCACTGCCGGATCACCGGCATAACCGACCGGTGCCTGCGGTGCCACGGAGGGGTTCCACTTGAGGAAGGGCCCGAAGTTTCCTTTGAGTGCCGCATCGAAGTTGCCGACCGCGGGGGAGATGTCCTGGACCAGCCGGCCGGCGCCGGTGCCGTCCGTGTCGATCGTCAGTTCGCCGAACGGGTGCTTGATGGTCACCGTCGTGCTGCGGGGCGCGCCCTTCAGCACCACCCGGGTGCGGGCGAACACCACCTGCTCGCCCGCCTCGGCGGGGCCGTTCGCGAAGGCCGCCTCCAAACCCAGCGTGAGCGTGGCCTTTCCACCGCCGGGGAGGGTGAGGCTGCTGTCGATGAGCTGGTAGAAGAATTCCTCCGGGAAATTGTCCGGGAAGGAGATGGGGCTTTCCGCATCCGGAACGTCACCGGGAAGAAAACCGCACAGCGCATTGTCCGGGTCGAGGCAGGGCTCCACCCGATTTCCCGCGCTGTCGGCGTACCAGGTCGGGAAGCCGTTGGCACCGTCGACCGGGCCGGCGGCAACGAGGCCGCCGGGATTCTTGACGGTCACCTGCGTGGTGGCCAGCGAATTGCCGGCCAGCCCCAGCGGCAGGACGACAACGGCGGTGAGCAAGGCGATCCGGCGCACCCAGCCGGGTTTGCGCTGTCCGGGTCGGAAAGAGCTTCGACCGCGGCTGTCAAGCGGGTCGTGCACAGTCATGTGGACTCCAGGTTGTGGGATTCCCGGTGGGAGAGGGGGATCGGGAGGTGATCCGACAGCGCTGCGGGCGGATCCACCGGCTGCGTCGTCGACGATCTACCCACTCAGGATTCATCTCTTGCGGCCGCCGCGGAAGCCGCAGCGTGGGGGTCGACGGACCCCCAAATTTGGGGCAGCGCTAGCTCGTCCGCGGCCGGCCGACGATGGGAAGGGTCGCGTCGATCGTCGTGCCCCTGCTCCGGGCCGTCGTGAGAGTGAAGGTACCGCCAAGGCTCTCGACGCGATCCTTGAGCAACCGCAGACCGAGGTGCCCTTCGGCACGCTTGTCGACTCCACGCTCGTCGATGCCCACACCGTCGTCGCTGACCCGCAGGCGCACCCACTGGGAGCCGGACTCATTGTCACGGGAATCGGTGGCCAGCAAAATCCGTACCTTTGACGCCGCCGAATGCTCGGCGACATTTGCGAGTGTCTCGCGCGCGACCCGGTACAGGGTGGTCACCGAATCGTTGTCGAGGTCGGGAAGTGGATTGGCGGCGACCTCTACGTCGATGCCCTTTTCGCGCAGCGGCACGGCCAGATTGTCGATGGTGACGGCGAGCTGGGTCGCGTCCAGGTCGGGCGGGTACAGATCGACCATCAACCTGCGCAGGGATCCGATGGCGTGCGTGACGGTCTTGTGCACGCTCTGCACCAGCTCCTGATAGGTGTCCGGGATGGCAGGTGCGATGGCTCCCAGGGCATATCCGACCCCCGCCAGATCTTGGATGGGTCCGTCGTGCAGGTCGGCCGCGACCCGCATCCGCTCCTTCTCCGATTCGGACAGAGTGCGTTTCAACAGGGCCGACCGTTCGGCCTCGTGCCGGCGGACGCGGCCGGCAAGGGAGACGGCGATGGGGGTTTGGAAGATCTGCAGGGCCAGCAGCGGTATCAGTACGAGCGGCAGGATCGCCTTCAGCAAGGTGCTGGCGTTCTCCTCCACCCGCGAGTAGTTGAAGTACGCCTCGAAGGCGAGCGGAGGCTGCCCGTTCACCTCGAACGGGACATACACCTCGACGAACCCCGGGCTGTCGTCGCCGAAGATCTCATCGGTGGCTTCCGGCTGTTCCTCGAAGTCCGAACTCGTCACCCCGGCGTCGATCGCTGCGGCCACCTCTGCCGGTGGTTCCTCGATCTGGCCGATCTCCTCCGATATGTCCGAGTACAGAATTCGGCCGGACCTGTCCCAGACGGTGATCTCGGTGAGATAGCCGTCGTTCATCCGGATCTCGATCGCCCGGTCGAGCTCCTCGCGCCTGGCCGTGTCGCCGCGGAGCGCGTCCTGCAGCAGCGGCGCCACCAGATGGTCGGCGAGCCTGTCCGTCACCCGCTCCGACTCTTTGAGCGCCTGCGTGCGGGCGACCGATCGACTCGCGACGACCGCACCGGCGCCCACCACGGCCAGCGTCAGGGCGGCGACACCGGCGTACAGGGTCAGTTCGCGGCGGACGCCCCGCTTGCCGCGGAGGCGCTCAGTGCTCTTCAGGGACACCGATCAGCCCCAGGTGCTGGGCCTTCACGACCGCTTCCAGTTGACTGTTGACGCCGAGCTTGCTGTGCAACGACTTCACGTAGCCCCGGCAGGTGTGCAGGGTGATGCCGAGCGTCTGGGCGATCGTCTTGGCCGACATCCCTCGGCCCAGATAGGTCAGTACGTCGATCTCCCGTTGGGTCAACACGGGCCGTGTTTCACCCGACCAGCTCTTTGTCGGTGCGGGACCCGAGAAGGCAGACGGTGCAACGAGCATCTGTCCTGGGCGAACCCTTGTCAGGACGTCGATCATCTCCGTCAAGGAGCCGTCCTTCGGGATGAACGCGCATGCTCCCGCCTGCGCGGCCCGCGAAATCCAAGCCGGATCGCGATGAGCCGTCACCATCGCGATCACACTGCGGGGAGCGACATCGCGGATCTGCCGGGCGGCAGCCAGCCCGTCCTGCTTCGGCATCTGAATGTCCATCACCACGATGTCGGGTTGCAGCCGGGCTGCCAGTTCGACGCCCTCCGACGCCGATGACGCCGTACCCACGCAGCTCATCCCGGCAACCGTGTTCAACGCCGCGGACAGCAGGTCGGCGAATGAGCGGTGGTCATCGACCACCAGAATGGTTTGTTTGTCGGCGGTCTCGGCCGCCGCCTCGCCGGGGCGCGGTCGATCCACCCCGGTCCTGTGCACGTCGTCCCCCACTTCGCCGCCCCCCGGCCGGATCACACTTCCTGCACCACAGACCTGGGTCTGCGATCAACATCCACCTCAGTCGCCACAAGTTGATGGCGCAAATGTTGTCCCACCAATGTGGCCACCCGAACAGGGCATTGGGTGCCGCCGCACCGATTCATACCCGTTCGGTCCAGTTGCTGTACCCATCTGACCGATTCGAGACGGCCGACTGCATTCGGCCTTTCGGGGGGTCGGCTCCTCGCCGACACCTAATTTTGGGGGTCCGACCGCCCCTCTGATCGGGGTTTTGCGAAGTGCTCCACATCGCCATGCTTGTTGCAGGGCGCCGGCGTGAGGGCGCAGGGCCCAGCCGGACTGTCAGCGTCGACGCCGCCGGGACGCCCTTCCCCCGGCCGACTTCGCACCTTGCCGACCCTATGTCAGCGCAATACCACGATCCCGTTCCCACGAACCATCAAGGACCGAATCATGCAACTCACTCGCAGGGATGCGTTCAAGCTGGGCGGCCTCGGCCTCCTGGGTGCCGCGGGACTCGCCGTTCCGCTGGGCCGCACGGTCAGCGGAGCGAGCGCGAGCCTGCTGCCGTCCTCGAAGATGCCCAAGCCGTTCCAGACGACCTTCAGCCGGCTCGAGGTGCTGACCCCGGTCAAGGGTGCGGACGCCGACGGACCGATCGACTACTACGACATCACCGCGAGGCCCGGTGGCGCCGCGATCGTGCCGGGTTTCACCACGCCGGTGCTCGGCTACGACGGTCTCGTGCCGGCCAGGCGGATCAACGTCGAGCAGGGCACCCGCATTGCCATGACAATGCACAACAAACTGCCGGCGGCGCACCCCACTTTCGGTACCCCGATGGATATCTCCACGCACCTGCACGGCTCGGCGTCATTACCGCAATACGACGGCTATGCCAGTGACATCACCGCACCGGGGCAGAAGAAGACCTATCAGTACCCCAACTTTCAGGCCGCCCGCACCCTCTGGTACCACGACCACGGTGTGCACTACACGGCGCAGAACGCCTACTCCGGGCTAGCCTCGCAGTATCACCTTCATGACGCGCAGGAACGCGCCCTGCTTCCGCAGGGAGAATTCGACGTCGCGATCACGCTGTCCGACATGATGTTCGCCGCCAACGGATCGCAGCTGTACGACGACCGCACGCATTCCGGACTGTGGGGTGACGTCATCCTGGTGAACGGCCGCCCGTGGCCGGTGATGAAGGTCAAGAAGCGTATCTACCGATTCCGTTTCTTGAATGCGTCCATCTCCCGGTCGTACCGGCCCAGCACTTCACCCGCCGCACCGATGTACATGGTCGCCACCGATGGCGGCCTGATGCCGAAATCCCAGAATGTCAGCCAATGGCGGCATGGGAGTGCGGAGCGGTACGAGGTGCTCATCGACTTCTCGAAGTTCGCGACCGGGCAGCGCATCGAATTGCGTAACCTGTCCAACCCCAACAACCGGGATTACGACTACACCGGGAAGATCATGGCCTTCGACGTCGTGGACGACCCTTTCGACCGGAACGACCCGACCGCGCTCACCATCCCGCAAACATTGAACCCGGGCAACGAGGTCATGGCCTTGACCCCGACCAACTCGATGAAGGTCCGCAACATCAGGGTGCAGCGCGACGACACGACCAATGAATGGAACCTCAACGGCGAGTCCTGGCACGACGTGGTCGATTCGGGATTCAAGAAGGTGCTGGCCGACCCGGATCTCGGCGCGACCGAGATCTGGGAGATCGAGAACAGTTCCGGGGGTTGGTTCCACCCCGTCCACATCCACCTCGTCGACTTCAAAATCCTCAGCCGAAACGGTAACGCGCCGTTCGCTTATGAGCTCGGGCCGAAAGATGTCGTCTATGTCGGGGAGGGCGAGAAGGTGCGGGTGATGATGAAATTCGGACCGCACAAGGGTAAGTACATGGTCCACTGCCACAACCTGCCGCACGAGGACCACGACATGATGCACCAGTTCAGCGTGGGCCTGAAGGACGGCAGCAATGACGACAACGACCCGATCCTTGCCGACCCGCCGTCCTGGGACGACTGATCAATGGGCCGCCGCGCGGTCGGCCTGGCCGCCGGCGCCGTCCTGGTCGGCGCGATCGTCCTGCGCACCCAGGTGCTCGACACGGTGACCGTCTCCTCGGACAGCATGAGCCCGACGGTCTGTACCGGGGACACGCTGCTGCTGCATCGGTTGGACGGCGGAGCCGGCGTTCAGGTCGACGACATCGTCACCTTCCCGCACCCGCAGGACGGCGGGCGGGTGATCAAGCGGGTCGTCGCGCTGGCCGGGCAGTCGGTGGCCATCGCCGATGCCCTGCTGCTGGTCGACGGCGCGGTCGTGCAGGAGCCGTACGTCGACCACTCCACCATCGACGGCGTCTACTTCGGCCCGGTGACCGTTCCCGAGGGCACTGCTTTCGTCCTCGGGGACCGGCGCGAGAACTCCATCGACTCCAGGGCCTACGGGCCGATCCCCACCTCCGTGCTGGACGGGCGAATGCTCTGGGACCTGACGCCCGCCTGCGGTGATCACCGATGACGACCGCCGCCCGGCGCCGTCGAACGGCCGCTGAGTACAGCCGCTGACCAAAGCCGCTGACGAACGCGCGATGACTGACCACCGAACACCGATCGAGGACGTCGCATGCTGAACATCGATAGCCCCGCTGTACCGGCACCTGTTGTGGGCCCATCACCTTCCCGGCGCGGGACTTCCTCGACGACGGCGGCGGTCATCGGCACCGCCGCGGTGGCAGGAATCCTCGCCATCGTGATCGCCCGCTGGTGGACATCGACCGGTTACCAGCCGGCCCCGGCCGGCCTGCCCGACGCCGGGTCGGTCACCGCCATCGGCCTGCCGCTGGCGCAGTTCGTCCAGCGGATGGCAGGAGTGGCGGTGGTCGGGCTGCTGTTCCTGCGGTGCACTGGATTCCGGCGCCGCTCGCCGGAGGCGACGGACCATCTTGCGGCGATGACGGTTCGCTGGGCCACGGTCTGGGGGATCGGGACTGTCGGGTGGATGGTGTTCACGGTGTCGTTTCTGGCCGGAGTTCCGGCGACCGAGCTACCCGGGCACCTGGACGGTGTGCTGGTGTTACTGGGCACCGAGCAATTGCTGGCCGGGTTGGCAACGCTCTGGGTCGCGGTCGTGATCGCCCTGTTCGGAAGCCGCCTCGGCTGGTCTGCCGGCAGCGCCGCCCTGCTCGTTCTTGCCGCCGCGGCGCTGCTGCCCTCGGCGCTGAGCGGTCATGCCGGCCATCACGGAACTCCCGCGGCCGCGATGACGGCGCTCTGCGTTCACCTGCTGGCCGCGGCGGTCTGGGTCGGCGGGCTGCTCGCCCTGGTGCTGCACCTGCGCCGGTTCCCGTCCGATCTCCGCTCGGCGCTGCCGGGGTTCAGCACCGCGGCGCTGCTCTGCCTGGTCGCCGTCGGGGCGTCCGGACTCGTGGAGAGCATTCTCATGGTGGACGGCTGGTCCGCTCTGGTGAACACTGGACGTGGCCGGTTGATCATCGCCAAGACCCTTGCGATCGTCCTGATGGCCGCGATCGGACACTGTCACCGTCGCTACACACTCGTAACCGCAGCCAGTGGTCGTCTGCTACCGCTGGTCCGGCTCGCCGGTGTCGAGATGGCGGTGATGGCATCAACGGTCGGTATCGCCGTGGTGCTCTCAGCGACGGGATGACGCGCGGCTGGGCGCACCGGTACGTTCCGCGTCACCCCGTGAGCGAGAGGGGGAAGCCAGTGATTCGCGTCCTGATCGTCGACGACCATCAACTGGTCAGACACTGGGTGGCCGGCATGCTGCGGGCGGCGGGCGGCATCGATGTCGTCGGAGAATGTGCGGACGGCACTGAGGTCTCGGAGCTCGCCGGGACCGTGCTGCCCGACGTGGTCATCATGGACTCGCGGATGCCGATGATGTCCGGAACCGAGGCCACCCGCCGGCTGAAGGCCGGTGGCTCGCCGTCCAGGGTGCTGATGCTGACGGGCTCGACCAGTTCGACCATTGCCCGGGACGCCGCCGAGGCGGGGGCTTGCGGCTATCTGGTGAAGGACGGCAACTCCGAAGTCCTGGTCGACGCGGTCCGCACCGTCGCCGCCGGCGGCACGGTGTGGCCGGCCGTCACCTCCTGAGCAGCGGCCGCCCGCCCGCCCCGAACGTCACAAGCCCCGGGAGAACGTCACAAGCCCCAAGGGGTCAGACGGACACCAGACCCTTCCGCGGTGCCAGCAGGAACGCGAACAGGTACAGCACCGCGACCAGCAGCAGCAGGTTCCGGTAGCCGGTCAGCAACGCCAGGTACTCCAGGCAGCCGCCGAGCATCGCGCCGAGCAGGTTGAGCCCGAACGCGGACTGTGAGTCGTCCGAGGCTCCGAACCGCTTCGAGAAGGCGACGTTGGCCAGATAGATGGGAATGAAGGCGAGGAGGATCGCGACAACCAGGCGCGGCAGGAACGGCATGGTGAGCAGCCATGACGGTTCGATGAAGTAGGAGACCGCCAGCGCCACCGCGATCCCGCCGAACACCACCGGTAGGGGCGGTGTTCGGAATCTCCGGGTCGTTTCCACTGCCGCGAGCACGATGACGAGCACGCCCGCGAAGACGAGTGCGTTGACCAGCCACGTCGTGCCGAAGAGCAGCGCGAAAGTGGCGATGTTCTTCGTCTCCAGCAACAGGAACGCCGCACCCATGAAGAACAGGTCGGCGTACGGCCGCATGGCCTTGAACGGCCCGCCGAGTATGCGGACGGCGATCAGCGAGATCAGCAGGATGCCGCCCAGCGTCCACAGGTAGAGCGACGGGATCGAGCCGCCCTGGTAGTAGAGGAACGGCCGGTCGTCGGTGGCGGGCGCGATGACGTCGCCGGCCGGCGAGTACGGCGTCCCGCAGGACTGCTTGGACTCCTGGAGCGCCGCCGTCACCACCGCCTGACCGCCGCCGACCTTGTCGACGCACGGCTGGTGGCCAAAGGCGGCCGCCGCGGTGCCGGCCAGCCGGTCGATCAGCCAGTCCTCGCGGTAGTAGTTGTACATCGAGAAGGAGCCGTCCGGCGTCAGGTGCGCGGCGGCGGCCTGCAGCGCCTGTTCGGTGAACAGGAAGCTCTCCAGCCGGATCTGCGAAGCCCCGGTCACCAGGGCCAACGAGTCCGGCAGTGCGAACAGGATCAGGTCGTACTTGGTGTCGGTCGTCTCCAGGAAGGCCCGCCCGTCGTTCACGTGCCGGGTCACCCGGGGATCGTCATAGGGGTGATCGGGGTTCTTCTCGGCGCCGATGTCCATGATCCGCGGGTCGATGTCGACCGCGTCGATGTGCTTGGCGCCCTTGGACAACGCGATCGCCACATCCGAGCCCGAGCCGGCCCCGATGATCAGCACGTTGTCCAGCGGGTTCTCCGGTGAACGCTCGTACGGCAGCCCGTACTGCGGTTCCTCCAGCAGGCGCTGCTGCGCGGCCCGCATGATCTGGTGCGGCACGCCGTTCACCGAGATGTCGGTCAACGAAGGCCGCCGACGACGCGGTCCTCGGTGGAGATCTTGTAGTACGGCGACCAGGAGATCCCCGGCGTCAGGGTCTCCATCACCAGCACGACGATCATCGCCGCGCCGGAGACCAGGGCCAGGTAGCGCTGCCACTTCCCGATCAGCAGCACGAACCCGATGGTGACGATGACGCCCCACACCACCGACGGCGCCCGCAGGAACGACATCAGGGTGAACAGTCCGATGCCGATCAACGAGCCGACCAGGTCCCAGCGGTAGGAGGTCAGCGGCCGCAGGTGGGCGAAGCACCGGCCGACCACCTCGGACGGCCCGGCCAGGCAGGCCGCGACCAGCACGAAGATCAGCGGCAGCACCAGCCAGGCGGGCGGGCCGGTGGTGCTCAGCGAGGTGAAGTAGATGACCTGGTCGCCACGGCCCGGTCGATGGTGACCGGCTCCAGGAAGGTGAAGATCACCAGCAGCGCCAGGATCACCGGGGTGGCCGGCAGCACCGACCACGAGCGCCGGGAGATCAGGAAGCCGAGCCCGATGCCCAGGAACGACCCGAGCAGCACGAAGTTGGAGAAGTAGCTCAGGTGCACGATGTTCGACCCGAGCCAGCGGATCAGCGCCAGCTCGAGGAACAGCATCAGCGCACTGCCGAGGACCAGCCTGCGCACCACCGCGTAGTCGGGACGTTCGGGGTCCGAATCGACCGGCAACCGCCAGGAGCGGCGTGAACGTGTCACCGTGGCGGAGCCCGCAGGCTCGGTGGTGGGTTGCCCTTGGCCGTCGGCCATGTCCTACCTCCGCCCGGCCGGAGGTCGGCCGGCTCGTGCATGTGGGTGTTCCGGGGTGGTCTGTCGACCCATTCGAGTGAGCGGATCGACGGGTCAGAGCGAATCGTCAGAGCACTTCGAAATGGCCGTCGTCCAGGTTCAGCCACCGCGCGTCGGGCGGGCCGAGCCTGGTCAACAGCCCGTAGACGATCGCCGGGTTGGCCATCACCTTCTCGTGGATGGGGATGGCGACCGCGGGATGGACGGCACGGAAGTACTCGATCGCTTCCTTGACCGCCATCCATGGAGCGGAGGTGGGCAGGGCCAGGATCTCCACCGGCCGGCCCACGTCGGTGAGGCTGTCGCCGGGGTGCAGCAGCCGCCCTCCGACGAGGTAACAGGCGTTGCTGATCACCGGGACGTCGCGGTGGATCACCGCGTGATCGCCGGTCCACACCTCCACCCGGGTGCCCACGTCCAGCACATCCCCGGTCTGCACGGCGGTGGCTTCGATGCCTGCATCGGCCAGCACTGCGACGGAACCACTGTCCGCGTAGAGGGCCGCGTCCGGGTTGGCGCGCAGCAGCCCGGTGAGCCGCCGGGTGTCGACATGGTCGGGGTGCTGATGGGTGATGAGCACCGCGGTCAGGCCGGACAGGGTCTCGAAGCCCTGCGAGAAGATCCCCGGGTCGATCAGGATGCTGGCCGACCCGTCGACGACGTGCAGGCAGGAGTGCCCGTACTTGGAGATCTTCATCCGTGAACCTTCCGTCCTGGCCGCGCCAGGGTCAACCGTCCGATACGACCGGCGCAGCCGCTGCCCCGGCTCCGGCCAAGGGTCAGGCTACGTCGCCCGGAGGGTCCCCAATCGCAGCGACCGGCTGTCGACGAAGGGTGTCGTGGGCGGCGGCGATCAGTTCAACAGCAGCCACGCGGCCAGGAAACCCAGCGAGTTCGTCGCCCAGTGCAGCAGCATCGTCGTCTTGATGCCCTTGCCCAACCGGGCGATCAGGCACAGCGCGACGCCGGCGACCGTCATCGACAGCACCGCGAGTGTCGTTGTCAGCACGACGTTGTGGCCGATCGCGCCACCCACCGCCGCGTTGGCATCCCCGATGCCGATGGACGGCAGGATGTGCCACAGGCCGAACAGGACGGACGCGCCGAGCACCGGACCCCAGCTCCAGCGGATTGCCGGGGACACCCCCATCAACGCCGGGAGCACGCCCCGGAAGGCGACCTCCTCCAGCACCACGGTGCCGAGTGGGATCTGGATCAGCACGACGAACAGCATCTGCGCGGTGTTCGCGTCGCCGATCCGGGTGTCGATGAACGCGCTCTGGGTCGCGGGCACGATCATCCCGAGAGCGAAGAGCAGCGCAGTACCACCGGCGAGCAGCAGGCCGACCCCGACCGGCCGGTGCCAGTGCCGGATGCCGAGCCCGACCGCCGCCGGACCCGCGCCACCGCGGTAGGCGATGCCGAGCAGCACGAACGCCATCGTCAGGTTCCACGGCACGTACGCCCACGGCGGCAACACCCGGTTGGACATGACGTTGCTCGACCGTCAGCAGGGCGATCGCGCAGGCCAGGGCCACCAACCTGCGGCGACGCGCCCGGGATCCGGGCACGTGACGGACCTGCAACGCCGAACCCATGCTCCTATGGTCTACCCGCGACTCATCCGACGCCCTGGCTGCGCCCTTGACCAGCGGAGACGAGGAAGATGGAGGTAGCTACGTCAGGGGAGGAGTGAAGCCCGATGGCCACCGGAACGCGGCGCGTCGCACGCGATCCCTATGCCGATTTCCTCCGGGCCTTCTCGCTGCTCGTCGTCATCCTGTGGCACTGGTGCTTCACCATCCTGGTGTGGGGCGATCAGGGCCCGTACGCGACCAGCCCGCTGGGGTTCACCTCAGGACTGTGGATCGCCACCTGGCTGCTGCAGGTGCTGCCGGTGTTCTTCTACATCGGCGCCTACGTGCACCTGAAGTCCTGGGAGCGGGCCGCCGCCCGCGGTGAACGGCTGTGGCGCTTCGCCCTCCGGCAGGCACGGTCACTGGCCATCCCGTCGGCCGCGCTGCTCGTCACCTGGGTGATCCTCGGCATCGTCGTCGGCATCGTCTTCGACCTGACCTGGATGGGTCAGGCCGTGCTGATGGTGCTGTCCCCGCTGTGGTTCGTCTTCTCGTACCTGATCTTCATCTGCCTGATGCCGATCACCGTCTGGCTGCACCGCCGGTACGACGCGCTGGTGCTGGTCGTCCTCGCGGGGCTCGCCGTCATCGTCGACATCCTGCGATTCCGGTATGGGTTGCCCGGTGTCGAGTGGCTCAACATGGTCTTCGTCTGGGGATTCGCGTTCCAGCTCGGGTACTTCCACGGCCGCATCTCCGGGGTCGACAGCGCGCCCCGGTACTCCGACGGCCGGCTGGACTGGGCCTACCAGTCACCCCGGGCTCGTCAGCAGGGCCGGATCATGGCGACCGCTGGGCTGTTCGCGCTGATCGGGCTGGTCTTCTCCGGGCTCTACCCGGGGTCCATGGTCGGGGTGCCCGGGGAGCACTCCAACATGGCGCCGCCGACGGTGTGCATCGTGGCGCTCACGGTGTTCCAGGTCGGCTTCGCCGAACTGATCCGGCCGATGGTGATGCACGCGCTGGGCAGGGGAGGCGCCTTCGCCCGGGCCACCACGGTGTTCACCCGGTTCGCGCTGCCGCTGTTCCTGTTCCACACCACCGGGATGGCGCTGTCCCGCGCCGTCGAGTGGTCCATCTTCGGGACCCAGGTGGAAGGCACCGAACCCACCATGACGTGGTGGTTGCTGCGACCGGTGGCCATCATCGGCCCGCTGCTGGCGACGCTCCCGGTGATGTACCTGTTCGGCCGCCGATGGCAGACCCAGACCACAGACCCCCCACCCCGGATCTTTCCGATCGAGGACGAGCAGGTGGGTGACGGCGGTGACGGGCCCGTGCTCCGGCCGTCCAGCTGACGCTCGTATTGTCCTGAGCCTGAGAGCGCCGGGGTGCGTCGGTTGAACCGCTCCCTCCCGGTGGCGGGGTGGAGAGCCGGGTTTGGGGAGGGAGGGGTTCAACCGACGGCGGGTCGGGTTGCTGAGGGTGGGTCGGCCCGACTCACCCCAAGGCGGTTCAGCGAAACCGTGAAAGTCAGGTGCGGATCAGCGCGCCCTCGTGCGTGATGACCTCGGCGTCGGGGTCGTCGAACCAGACCCCGCCGTTGCCGAGGTAACGGAAGCTCACCTCGGTGCCACGCGGGACCTCGACGGTCACGCTGCGGGTGCCGTTGCTGCGGCGCACCAGCCGGTGCACCCCGGGCTTCCAGTCGTTGAAGGATCCGACGGCCGAGATGGGGCCGTCGTGGATGTCGTCGGGAAGGACGAACTGAATCTTGGCGGTGACAGGGGTGGCTCGCTGGATCTTTACAGTCACTGTGTTTCCATCGGGTCGTCGGACGCTGCCTCATGACAGCCAGCGGAAACTTTAAGCCAGCGGGACCGGGCCGCCGGTGAGCCGCGCTGGAATGGGACGAACGTTCACTCCGGTGTAACAGTCACCCAACGGTGAAGCGCCCCCGGTTTCAGAGCTGGACCCGCAGGTGGTCGCGCTCGTCCTCGGCGTAGATCACCCTGGCCTTACCGCCCTGACCCAGCACCGCCTCCGCACCGCCGGGAAACGCCGAGAGGACGGTGCCCGTCCAGGTGCCGGCGGCCCGTTCGGCGAGGAAGAATTTCTGGTTGACGTCGGTCCCGACTGTCCACCCCACGAAGACCTTGCCCGCCGAGGCGCCGATCTTCGGGCCGACGCCGGGAATTGCAAACGTCCGGCTGACGAAGCTGCCGGAGAGGTTGTCGGCCTCGACGATCCTGCCGTCCCGTTGCCACGCCACGTACGTCGTGCCGCCCACGGTGATGCTGTCGGCCCGGTCGTTGGTGAAGCCGGCGGAGGTCAGCGTGGACGACGTCCAGCCGGCTCCGGTGTTCGTGGCGATCCGCAGGTCGGACTGGCCCGGCACCGCGGGCGTCGACGTCCTGGTCCAGATCATCGTCAGCCGGCCGCCGGAGTAGCCGAGCGTCGGTTCGCCGTCGTCGATCGAGCTCGAGGTGCCGGTGATCCGGGTGGCCGGCTCGGTCCCGAGCAGGGTGTGCCGTTGGAACAGCTCGGTCTGGGCGAACTCTCCGCCGGGCCCGACCTGCTGGCTCCAGACAGTCCACCACTTGCCCGCGGAGGCGACGACATCGGCGGTGAACGGGGCGAGGCCCGACCCCGTGGCGAGCAGCGTGGTCGCGGAGTAGCTACCGGTGCTGCGCAGCCGTTTCCCGATCTTGAGAGCGTTGCCCTGGGTGAACACGACATAGAGCGCGTCGACACCGTCCCAGGCGGTCGCCAGCACCTTTCCGGTGTACGGACTCGGGTCCCGGACGATGACCCCGGGCGGCTGCTGCGAGAAGTAGGTGATCGCGCCGTCCCCGAAGCCGCCGTTGCACGGGCTGAAGCCCATCGTGGTTCCGTCCGATGCGATGGACGCCGCCATCGGGCCGGGGATGCAGTTGACGATGATCTGATCCGGGCCGAAGGGGCCGACTGCGCCTGCCGGTGACGCGGCGCCGAGCAGTGCGGTGGCGCAGATAGAGGCGCAGAGCGAGAGGGAAAGCAGGAGCCGACGCATGATGACCGCCTGACGTGAAGGGTGGACGGGAGTGCCACCGTTCGTGAGGAGCGCACCGTACGGCCGGACGATACTCCGACCCGCGATACGCTGACAGGCGGTCGGATGCGCCGGAGCATGCGGTGCGAGACCGCGCCGCACACCTTTCTGCAGGTCCGACCCGACCTGATCGGTCCCCGAGAAACTGAACCGAAGAATCCGAACCGAAGAATCCGAACCCGCTGGGAGCACCGCCGTGGCGCGCGTGGCAGTCGACGTTGTCATCAAACCCGAGATCCTCGACCCGCAGGGCAAGGCCATCCTCGCTGCCCTGGCCCGCACCGGGCACAGCGGTGTGCGGTCGGTTCGGCAAGGCAAGCACTTCGACCTCGAGGTGGACGACACCGTCTCCGACGAGGACCTGGACGAGCTGGCCGGCACGCTGCTGGCCAACCCCGTCATCGAGACCTGGACGGTGACCCGTCTCGGCACGGTCGAGGAGCCGGCCCAGGCCGCGCCCGAGGCGGCACTGTGAGCTGGAACGCGGTGATCGCCAAGGGCGACATCGGTCTTACGTCGACCGCTGGGGAAACCGGTGGCGCCGGACCGCGGATCGGCGTCATCACCTTTCCGGGAACGCTGGATGACGTCGACGCCGCCCGCGCGGTCCTGTACAGCGAAGCAGAGCCCGTCGCCCTGTGGCATGCGGACACCGACCTGCGCGGAGTGGACGCGGTGGTGGTGCCCGGCGGCTTCTCCTACGGCGACTACCTGCGGGCCGGGGCGATCGCCGCACAGGCTCCCATCATGCGGTCCGTCATCGAGGCCGCCCGCGCCGGACTGCCCGTCCTCGGGATCTGCAACGGGTTCCAGGTGCTGTGCGAGGCCGGCCTGTTGCCGGGGCGCTGGTGCGCAACGCCAGCCTGCGGTTCATCTGTCGCGACCAGTGGCTGCGGGTCGAGAACACCGACACCGCCTGGACATCCCGTTTCGAGCCGGGGGCGGAAATCCTGGTCCCGATGAAGAACGCGGAGGGCTGCTTCGTCGCCTCCGAGAAGGTGCTCGACGAGTTGGAGGGCGAAGGCAGGGTGCTGTTCCGTTATGTCGGGGACGGCCCGACCCAGGGCAACCCGAACGGCGCCATGCGCGACATCGCCGGCATCTGTTCGGCGGACGGCCGGATCGCCGGCCTGATGCCGCACCCGGAGCACGCGATCGACGCGCTGACCGGGCCGACCGACGACGGGCTGGGACTGTTCTACTCGGTCCGGGACTGGATCGGAGCCGCGGCCGGAGCGCCGGGTTCAGCTGCCTCCACGCAGACCGCCGGTGTCTCCCGATGACCGGCCCCTTGGCACACCCCACCGCCGCCGACCTGCTGGACATCACCGACCCGATCGGCGCGGTCGACCTGGTCGATCTGGACCGAGAACTGGACACCGTGGCCCATGCGGCCGCGACACCCGATGTCGCACAACCCTTCCGCGAGCTGGGGCTCAAGGATGACGAGTACGCGAGCATCCGGGAGATCCTCGGCCGCCGGCCCACCGCCGCGGAACTCGCGATGTACTCCGTCATGTGGTCCGAGCACTGCTCCTACAAGTCGTCCAAGGTGCACCTGGCCTATTTCGGCGAGACGACGACCGACGAGATGCGGTCCAAAATGCTGGCCGGGATCGGCGAGAACGCCGGCGTGGTCGACATCGGCGACGGGTGGGCGGTCACTTTCAAGATCGAATCGCACAACCACCCGTCGTTCGTCGAGCCGTACCAGGGTGCGGCGACCGGTGTCGGCGGGATCGTCCGGGACATCCTCGCGATGGGTGCCCGGCCCGTTGCCGTGATGGACCAGCTTCGGTTCGGCCCGGCGGATGCCGCCGATTCACAGCGGGTGGTACCCGGAGTGGTCGCGGGGGTCTCCGGCTACGGGAACTCGCTGGGCCTGCCGAACATCGGCGGCGAGGTGATCTTCGATCCGTCCTACGCCGGCAACCCGCTGGTCAACGCCGCCTGCATCGGCGTCCTGCGTGCGGAGGACCTGCAGACCGCACACGCGTCCGGCGTCGGGAACAAGGTGATCCTCTACGGCTCGCGGACCGGACTCGATGGCATCGGCGGGGTATCCGTCCTCGCCTCGGCCACCTTCGCCGGGGGCGACAGCGAGGACGGCGTCGGCAACAACGGGTCGGACCCTGCAAGCAGGTCCTCCGCGCGGCGCAAGCTGCCGTCGGTCCAGGTCGGCGATCCGTTCGCGGAGAAGGTGCTGATCGAGTGCACCCTCGAGGTCTTCCACGCCGGTCTCGTCGTCGGCATCCAGGACCTCGGCGGCGCCGGGTTGTCCTGTGCCACATCCGAACTCGCGTCGGCCGGCGACGGCGGGATGCACATCGTGCTGGACAACGTGCCGCTGCGCGCCGAGGGCATGACGCCCGCCGAGATCCTGTCCAGCGAATCGCAGGAGCGGATGTGCGCCGTCGTCACCCCCGACAAGGTCGACGCATTCCTGACCGTCTGCGAGAAGTGGGAGGTGCAGGCGGACGTCATCGGTGAGGTCACCGACTCCGGGCGGCTGACGATCGAATTCCAGGGCGAGACGGTGCTGGACGTACCGCCGCGCTCCGTCGCCCACGACGGGCCGGTCTACCACCGGCCCGTCGCCCGCCCGGAGTCCCAGGATGCGTTGCAGGCCAACACCTCTGCCTCTCTCCCGCGACCGACGCTCGACCAGCTAGGGGACCTGATCCTGACGATGATCGCTTCGCCGAACCTGTGTTCGCGGGGTTGGGTGACCGACCAGTACGACCGGTACGTGCGGGGCAACACGGTGCTCGCGCAGCCCGCGGACGCCGGCATCATCCGGGTGGCCGAAACCGAGGGGGGCCCGAACGCGGCCTGGCAATGGCCACCGACTGCAACGGCCGCTACACCATGCTCGACCCCTACGCGGGCGGTCAGCTGGCGCTGGCCGAGGCATACCGGAACGTCGTCACCACCGGGGCCGCTCCGCTCGCCGTCACCGACTGCCTCAACTTCGGGAACCCCGAGGACCCGTCGGTGATGTGGCAACTCAAGGAGGCGATCCATGGGATCGCCGACGGCTGCGCGCAACTCGGGATCCCGGTCACCGGCGGCAATGTCAGCCTGTACAACCAGACCGCCGGGGTGAATATCCTGCCCACCCCGGTGATCGGTGTGCTCGGTGTCATCGACGACGTCCGCCGGCGGACCATCCCGGGAATCGGTCAGGACACCGGCGAGACGCTGCTGCTGCTCGGCACCACCCGTGACGAGTTCGACGGCTCCGCGTGGGCTGACGTCGTACACGGGCACCTGGGCGGCCGACCGCCCGCGGTGGACCTCGAGGCGGAACGGAAGCTCGGCGAGATCCTGATTGCAGGCTCCCGCGACGGCATGGTGTCCGCGGCTCACGACCTCTCCGAGGGCGGGCTGGCGCAGGCGGTCGTGGAGATGTGCCTGTCCGGCGAGACCGGCGCGCGGATCGTGCTGCCGGAGGGCGCCGATCCGTTCGTCTGGCTGTTCTCCGAATCGACCGCACGGGTCGTCGTCGCGGTGCCCCGTACCGAGGAGCTCCGCTTCACCGAGATGTGCACCGTCCGCCGGCAGCCGTGGGTGAAGATCGGCGTCGTCGACGCCGGCGACACCGGGGCGCCAGACGAACAGTTCGTGGACATCCAGGGTGTGGCCCGGTTGCCGCTGACAGATCTGCGTGCGGCCTGGGCGGGCACCCTCCCGGCCCTGTTCGGCTGACGGTGTGGCGGCCGACGGGACTACAGGTAGTGCTCAGCAGCGAGTTCATCGTGCAGGCCGTCAGCGGCAGCCAGGAGCTGGTGGTCAACCCCGTGACGTTGGCGGAAGTGTTGGTGCTGCCCACCAGGGACGGCACGGTGGAACAGGTGCTGGCCGAGTTGGGCAACCTGGGTGTGCTGGAGGTTCCGTTCCCGCCGGGTGCGGCGCAGGCCCTGGCCCGGCTCAGGGTCACCGGCCTGAGAATGCCCGACTGTTGTGTCCTGCTGTCGGCGATCGACAGCGGAGCTCCGTGGTTTCGTTCGATGGCCGGTTGGTCGACACGGCCGTACAGCAGCACGTCGGCGTGCACCAGTTCGTCTAGCGGACGTGGTGTTCTACGAGCGGACGAGCGGGCGGCCTGCGGATAGGGTGAGCCGCGGTGCGCCGGGAAGTCTGGTCGGCAGGTAACTGAGTCGACGACTCGAAGCGACGAGAGAAGGGCCTCCGATGGCCATCACCCGCCCTGCCTTGTTCTCGCCCGGAACCTGGGCGGAGGACGGCCGGGTAGCCCAACTGCTCCGCAAGGAGACGGTCGGCGGGGCCCTTTTACTGCTGGCCACCGTCGTCGCGCTGGTCTGGGCGAACACCGGGATCTCCGACAGTTACTTCACGCTGCGGGACTCCACGTTCGGGCCGGCCGCGCTGCATCTGGACCTAACGGTCGCGCAGTGGGCGGGGGACGGCCTGCTGGCCATCTTCTTCTTCGTCGCGGGTCTCGAACTCAAACGTGAATTCGTCGCCGGCGACCTGCGTGATCCGCAGCGCGCGGTCGTCCCGGTGGCGGCCGCCGTCGGCGGCATGATCGTGCCGGCGCTGCTCTACCTGGCGATTGCCGGCGGCACCGGCCCGACGGGCTGGGCGATCCCGACAGCGACCGACATCGCCTTCGCATTGGCGGTTCTCGCGGTCATCTCCACCCACCTGCCGACCGCGCTGCGGACGTTCCTGCTGACCCTTGCGGTGGTCGACGACCTGCTCGCGATCACCATCATCGCGCTGTTCTACACCTCGGACCTGCAGCCGCTGTGGCTGTTGCTGTCGCTCGTGCCGCTGGCCATCTTCACCCTGCTGGTGCAGCGCCGGATCAGTTCCTGGTGGCTGCTGCTGCCGCTGGCGTTCCTGACCTGGGCCCTGGTGCACTCCTCGGGCGTGCACGCGACGGTGGCCGGTGTCCTGCTCGGCTTCGCGGTCCCGGTTCGGGCGCGCAAGGTGGCCGGCAAGGACGACGACCGGCCCGGGATGGCGGAGCATTTCGAGCACATGTGGCGGCCGATCTCGGCGGGCGTCGCCGTGCCGATCTTCGCGCTGTTCTCCGCCGGTGTCGCGATCGGCGGGCTGGCCGGCCTGCAATCCGCGCTCACCGACCCCATCGCGATCGGAATCATCGCCGGGCTCGTTCTTGGCAAGCCGTTCGGCATCCTCGCCGCCACCTTCCTGACGTCGAAGCTCACCGGGCGGTCCTTGCAGAAAGGGCTCACCTGGCCCGATCTCACCGGGGTCGCGATCCTCGGCGGGATCGGCTTCACCGTGTCCCTGCTCATCGGCGAACTCGCGTTCGGCGGGAGTTCGGAGGCCGACGACCACGTCAAGATCGCGGTACTCGCCGGGTCCGTCGCAGCCGCCGTGCTGGCGGGCATCCTGCTCCGGTTGCGTAATCGGCGATACCGCGCGATGTGCGAGGAAGAGGCCCTGGACACCGATCACGACGGCATCCCGGACGTGTACCAGCGGGATGAGGCCTGACGGGGCGGGTCGGCTCGCCGGCGTTCCTCGAGTTCAGCCGGCCCGCGGCGCGTACATGATGACCGCCACCCCGGCCGTAGAGACCGAGAGCGATGACGCCGGCGCCGATCCCCACCAGCCCGCGTTGCTCCCGGACGCCCTGCCAGATCAGCCACGTCCCGCCGATCTCCGCCACTGCGGCGAGCAGGAAGATCAGAACCGACCTGGCGATGATCATGGCGGAATCATCCCCGGCTGCGGGGTCGCGGGAAGATCCGCATCGGCCAGCACGGACAGCACGCCGTCCGCGGCGAGCCGGTGCCAGCGGCGGGCGTAGCGGAGCATCGGGTGCCCGCCCCGTTCGATCAGCACCGATTCGACCTGCGCGCCCGCACCGACGGCTCGGGCGAGCCAGTCCCTGGTCGAAGGCTCGGGAATGGTCCGGTCGCGGGTGCCCTGCACGACGAACAGCGGCGCGCCGTCGAGGCCGTCGACGGCATCGTCTGCCACGAGCCACGGTGCGAGGCCGACGGCGCCGACCGCCGCTCGCTCGGTCCGCACCGTCTGCATGGCCACCCGGCCACCCAGCGAGTGCCCGACCAGTACCACCGGTAGCCCCGGGTGCCGCCGGGCGATCTCCGAGACCGCCCAGCGCGCGTCCCGCAGCACCGCCGCCCCATCGGCGTTCCAGCCCCGTATCGAGAACCGCAACCGGTAAACAGCGGCGTTCCGGACCGAGCGCCCGACCGTGCGCGCCACCGGCACCAGGCGAAGAGCGGCAGGGCTCAGTCGGCCCACCCGCATCGACGAGTCGATCGAGCCGCCGTGCAGCACCAGGACCACCGAGGTGGGGCGGGGCGGCGACGACGTTGTCCACAGGCGCGCGCCATGACGGGTGATGCTCACCACTGCAGTATCACGGTGCGGCCCCGCGTCCCGGCGGACCCGTGAACCGCTGGGCGCCGTGCCGCCGCCGCCCGGTCCAGGCCGTCTGCCCCGCGCCCTAGGGTGGGGCGTCATGACCAGACGAGTCACCCGCGACCAGGTCGCCACCGCACTGGGCAAGGCCGCCGGTCCGCTCGATGCGAGCCAGACCCGGGCTGCCGTGCTGGCGACGCTGCGCTGGTTGGCGCAGGCCTATCCGGGACGGTCGGTGGAGGTCAGGGTGCCTCCGCAGGGGGCGGTTCAGGCGATCGCCGGACCGACGCACACCCGTGGCACACCGCCGAACGTGGTGGAGATGGACGCGGCGACATGGCTCGCACTGGCCACCGGAACGCTCGCCTGGGCAGATGCGGTGGCCGACGGGCGGGTGGTCGCGAGCGGCACCCGGGCCGATCTGTCGGCGGTACTCCCGATCGACGTCGACCGGCCCGTGGCGGGCAGCGGCAGCCGCTGACAGGGTCTGCGCGACTTCCCGGTCCGCCCGGATTGCCACGCTGAGCAGGTACAGTGGGGTACCGCTGATCCCCTGGCATGATCCGCTCGCAGAGGAGCACGGTTTTCGTGGTCATTGGTCCGTCGCTGGAAAACATGACCGGCGCGATCCACAGTCGAACCCTCCTACCCATGCCGACCGTCAGACGGTCAGGTGCGCCCGCGGCCGGAGCCGATCCGGCACATCTCTTCGACCCCGAGCAGGACCCGTCGCCGCGCGAGGAGTGCGGCGTTTTCGGTGTCTGGGCCCCCGGCGAAGAGGTGGCGAAGCTCAGCTACTACGGGCTGTACGCCCTGCAGCACCGCGGCCAGGAGGCGGCCGGGATCGCGGTCGCCGACGGGTCGCAGATCGTCGTCTTCAAGGACCTCGGCCTGGTGTCGCAGGTCTTCGACGAGCAGACCCTGTCCTCGCTGAACGGGCACATCGCCGTCGGCCACTGCCGGTACTCGACGACCGGCTCCGGGACGTGGGAGAACGCGCAGCCGACGTTCGCCATCACCGACGTCGGGTCCGGCATCGCGCTCGGGCACAACGGCAACCTGGTGAACACCGTCGAACTCGCGGCCAAGGTCGCAGCCCTGCCCGGCAAGGCCGGCCGCGGCAAGTGCTCCACCGACTCGGACGTGATCACCCGGTTGCTGGCAGCCAAGTCTGCCGACTCGGGTCTCGAGGCCGCTGCGATGGAACTGCTGCCGGAACTGCAGGGCGCCTTCAGCATGGTGTTCTGCGACGAGCACACCCTCTACGCCGCCCGTGACCCGCACGGGGTACGGCCGTTGGTGCTGGGTCGGCTGGATCGCGGCTGGGTCATCGCGTCCGAGACCGCGGCGCTGGACATCGTCGGGGCGTCCTTCGTCCGCGAGGTGGAACCGGGCGAGCTGCTGGCCATCGACGCGGACGGCCTGCGTAGCGAGCACTTCGCGCCCCCGACGCCCAAGGGCTGCGTCTTCGAATACGTGTACCTGGCGCGCCCGGACACCACCATCTCCGGCCGCGGCGTCCAGGCGACCAGAGTGGAGATCGGCCGCCGGCTCGCCGCAGAGGCGCCGATCGAGGCCGACCTGGTCATCCCGACACCGGAATCCGGCACCCCCGCGGCCATCGGCTACGCCCAGGCGTCCGGGATCCCCTATGGGCAGGGTCTGGTCAAGAACGCCTACGTCGGGCGGACGTTCATCCAGCCCTCGCAGACCATCCGGCAGCTCGGCATCAGGCTGAAGCTCAACCCGCTGCGTGACGTCATCCGCGGGAAACGCCTTGTGGTGGTGGATGATTCGATCGTCCGCGGAAACACCCAGCGCGCGCTGGTACGCATGCTGCGGGAGGCCGGCGCGGTCGAGGTGCACGTCCGGATCGCGTCACCGCCGGTGCGCTGGCCGTGTTTCTACGGCATCGACTTCGCCTCCCGGGCGGAGCTGATCGCGAACGCGGGTGACGTCGAAGCGGTCCGCCGCTCGATCGGCGCCGACACGCTGTCCTATGTGTCGCTGGAGGCGCTGATCTCCTCGACCGAGCAGCCGAAGAACCGGCTCTGCACGGCATGTTTCACCGGTGACTACCCGATCCCGATCCCGGCCCAGGTGGGCAAGCACGTGCTCGAGGGCATCGCCAGGGGCGTCGCCAACCCGGCCCAGGTGAACGGCCGATCGGCGTCCGACCCGCTGCTGCGCAGCCCGCTCGACGGGCACGCCAGGGGAGTGGCGGGTGATGCCGCGCCGGTGACGGCGGCCGGATACGGCGCAGAGGACGCGCTGACCAGACCATGAGACGAGTAGCAGCATGAGTAACGGACGTCATTCCATCGGCACCGGCGCCACCTACGCCGGGTCCGGCGTCTCCATCGCCGCGGGTGAACAGGCCGTCGACCTGATGAAGCCGTTCACCCGGCGGACGCACCGGCCGGAGGTGATCGGCGGGATCGGCGGCTTCGCATCGCTGTTCCGGCTGCCGCTGCACCGCTATCGGGAGCCGGTGCTGGCCTCGTCGACGGACGGCGTCGGCACGAAGTCGGCGATCGCCCAGGCGATGGACGTGCACGGCACGATCGGCATCGACCTGGTGGCCATGGTCGTCGACGACCTGGTTGCCTGCGGCGCCGAACCACTGTTCATGCAGGACTACATCGCCTGCGGCAAGCTCGACCCGCAGCGCATCGCAGCGCTGGTCTCCGGTATCGCGGAGGGCTGCGTGCTGGCCGGGCTGCGCGCTGGTCGGCGGCGAGACCGCCGAACATCCGGGGCTGATGGCGCCGGACGACTACGACCTCGCCGGCCACCGCGGTCGGCGTGGTGGAGGCGGACGTCGATCCTCGGGCCGGACCGGATCAGGCCGGGTGACGTCGTGCTGGGCCTGGGCTCGTCGGGCATCCACTCCAACGGTTACTCGCTGGTCCGGCACGTGCTGCTGGACATCGCCCGGCTGCCGCTGGACGGCCATGTCGAGGAGTTCGGCCGCACCCTAGGCGAGGAACTGCTCGAGCCCTGCCGGATCTACGCCCTCGACTGCCTGGCGTTGACCCGGGAAACCGACGTCCACGCCTACGCGCACATCACCGGCGGCGGCCTGGCCAACAACCTGGCCAGGGTGATCCCGGACGGGTCTGACCGCCGCGCTGGATCGCCGGGCGTGGAACCCGCTGCCGGTGTTCGGCTACATCTCCTCGCACGGCCGGGTGGCCCGGGAGGAGATGGAGAAGGCGTTCAACATGGGCATCGGCATGGTCGCCGTGCTGCCCGCCGACGACGTCGACCGCGCGATGGCGATGCTGACCGCCCGTCATCTGTGGTCGGTCGTGCTGGGCACGGTCGAGCAATCCGGCGACCGGACCGAGCGGGTCACCCTGTGCGGGGATCACCCCCGGTTCTGACCGTTCCGCTCTGCCGTGCAGGACAGGACCTGTCCGCCATCTGCGGGGACCATGTGACACATGTCGACCCCGGCGCTTCGTCGTGCAGCAACGGGTTCGGCATCAGGGCCTGCGTCATCCGACGGCCGCGACCCCGGGCGACGCCGTCCGCGACCTGGTCGCGGTGCAGGCCCAGGAGTTCGCGCTACGCGCTGTGGGGTGTCGCGCAGCAGGTCGCCGGCCGTCCCGACCGGGCGGCGATGCTGCAGGCGTTCGACGACGGCGAGCTGCTCCGCACGCACGTCCTGCGGCCCACCTGGCATTTCGTCGCGCCCGAGGACATGCGGTGGTTGCTCCGGCTCACCGCGCCGCGGCTGCGCCGGCAGATGGCGTACTACGGACCGGCAGGTAGGGCTCGACGATGCCGAACTGAGCGCGGTCGAGCGCCGTGCTGGCCGGGGCCGTCGAGGGTGGTCGGCACCGCACCCGCAAGGAACTGACGGAGGCGCTGGAAGCGGCCGGGATCCCGGCCGGCGGCGGGCGGCTCGGTGTTCATCTTGATCCACGCCGAGTACGACGAGGTGCTGGTCAGCGGTGCGATGCGCGGAAAGCAACACACCTACGCGGCGTTCGACGAGCGGGTGCCCGCCGGGACCGGATTCGACGAGGACGAGCGCGCTGGCCGAGCTGGCCCGGCGGTTCGTCGCCACCCGCGCCCCGGTGACGGCCAAGGACCTGGCGACCTGGGCATCGCTGACGCTGGGCCAGGCACGTCGCGGGTTCGCCGCAGTCGAGAGTGACTGCTTCATCGAGGAATTGGACGGCCTGACGATGTGGTCGCCTGCCGCTCCGATCCTCGGAACCGTTGCCCCGCAACGGGAACCAACCATCGTCGACATGCTGCAGGGCTACGACGAGCTGATCATGTCGTACAGCGAGAGCCGGCTGATGCTGGCACCCAGCGGGGTCCTGCCGGTGGGCGACAGCCCGTATCACCTGCACGTCCTGCTGATCGACGGGGCTCTGGCCGGGCACTGGCGACATCAGCTGACCGGCTCCGGCGCGGTGATCGAGATTCAGCTCCGGCGGCCCCTCTCGGCGGCGGAGCGAACTGCCCTGGAACGGGCGGTGTCCCGCTACGGCGACTACCTCGGGGTGCCGACGGTCATGGCGGAGCCGGTGCTGATGGCCTGACGGTCGACCGGCGCGTCCGAGCTCGCGTCCGAACCGGTCGAGACGGCGATTCCGGTCCCCTTCTGCGTCCGGTAGGGACCGAAACCGCCGCTTCGATCGCGTGGCGCGTCGCCGCCCCTCCCGGCCCGGACGGGGACCGCCGTGCAGAGCGGTACGCGTCCAGTGCCCTCACCGCAGGGACTTTCGCGCCTCCGCGGCCGAAGGACCCTGCTCCTGTGGCAGTGGGCAGAGGATGGCGGGCTGGTTCCCGCCGGATCGGCGGGATACCAGGACCGAAGCCTGCCGCCTGGGCAGACTGAGGGGCACACGGCACCGTTCGCCCGGCGAATGGTTACGGTGGGATGATGCTGATTGCCGAAGATCTGCTGCTGCTCGCGACGGACGACGCCACCGGCAAGACCACGGTGCCATCCACCCAACTCGACCCGGCCCTCGCCGGTGCGGTGCTGATGGAACTGGTGATGCTCGGCAGGGTCACGCTCGAAGGTGACGACCGGAAGGCGAAGGTCGTCGTCACGAACGCCGCCCCCTCGGGTGATCCGGTGCTCGACGTCGCGCTGCAAGGCCTTCTCGACAAGGGTCCGGTGAAGCCGTCACAGGCCATCGGCCTGCTGGGTAAAGGCCTGCGCGACCGGTTGAACGGCTCATTGGCCGAGCGCGGGATCCTCCGCCGCGAGTCCGGCAAGATCCTTGGGCTGTTCCCGACAACGCGCTGGCCGGCACAGGATCAGGTCCGTGAGGCGACCGTCCGGGACGCTGCTGCCGCGGCGCTGGTGAAGGGACTCGAGCCCGACGGCAGGACCGCCGCGATCATCTCGGTGCTGACCGCCGCGGACATGCTCAGAACGGTCGTCGACAAGCCCGACCTCAAGGTCGCGAAGGCCCGTGGCAAGGAGATCGGCGAGGGTAACTGGGCCAGCGACAGCGTCCGGAAGGTGATCCGGGAAGCTCAGGCCGCGATCACCACCGCCGTCATGGTCAGCACCACCATCGCCGCCACCAGCTGATCCCGGATCTGCCGTCGGGAAGTCAAGCAGTGGGCTCTCGCGGGCCGGAAGCATCACCGGTCGACGCGGTCGCAGACAGCCGGGTGGTCGCGACGGACGACGCGGCAAGGGAGGCGATCGCGACCACCACGATCGCGGTGCCCGCTCCCCACAGATCGGCCAGCGGGCCGGCGATCAACGATCCGACCGCGATGGCCCCGACGTTCAGCTGGTCGTAGACCCCGAACACCCTGGCGACCAGTTCGTCCGGTGCCGCCCGCTGCAGCAGGGTCACCGACATCACCTCCGCGATGAGGGTCGCCGCGCCGGCAACAGCGACGAGGGTGACGGTCAGCGGGAGCCAGCCGACGATGCCCACCAGGGCTGTGCAGATGGCGAAGATCGTCATCACCCAGAACAGCAGCGGCGCCGGCCGGGTGTGCGCGGCCATCCGGTTCACCACTGCCATCGCACCCAGGGCGCCGAGCGACAGGCCGGCGTTCAGCCAGCCGACGGTCCCGGTGCCGCCGAGCACCCGTTCGGCGAGCAGCACCATCGCGACGACCAGGTAGCCGTAGAGGAAGTTGTCGATGACGGCCACCGTCATCGGCCGGCGGACTGATGCCCGGAACGCCACCACCCGTAGCCCGTCGAGCAGCGCGGACGCCGACACCGGGACCGCCGCGGGCCGCGGCAACCGGACCCGGATCGACAGCCCGGCAGCGACGACGAACAGCACGGCAGCAACAACGGTGGCCAGGGCCGGTCCGCTGCCCGACAGCAGCAGCAGCCCGAGCACTCCCGGCCCGGCGATCCAGGTGGTGTTCTCCACGCCGGTGACCAGCGCGTTGGCGGCCGTGAGCTGTTCGTCCGCAACGCATTCCGGTGTCGCCGCGGCCAGTGCGGGATAGGACGGCGTGGCCAGCACCGCGGTCCCGGCGGCGATCGCGACCAGCACCGGAACCGGCCAGTGCGCCAGCAGCCCGACGGCCAGCAGCACCGCTCCGCCGGCCCGCGAGACGAAGGACACCGTCAGGACCAGGCTCCGCGAATACCGGTCCGCCAGCAGACCCGCGTACCCGGAGAACACCACGTACGGCGCGAATCCGAGCGCCACGGTCAGCGACACCCACACCCCGGAAGAGGTGCGGGCCAGCACTTCGATGCCCAGCGCCAGGGTCAGCACGAGTTGGGCGACGGTGCCGGACCCGTGGGCGGCCAGCAGCAAGCGGAACCGGAGCTCGCGCAGAGCGGACCTGAAGGTCGGCGCGACAGTGCCCGCGGGGACCGCGGTGTCCATGCCGGAGTGCAGTGGATCGGTCATCGGAGCGGCCCGAACTCTTCGCGCAGCGGTGGGAAGCCGTTGAACCCGACGGACGAGTACGTCGCGGTGTAGGCGCCCGCGGACAGGAATCGCACCCGGTCGCCGGACCGGAGATCCAGCGGCAGCAGGTACCGGTGACGCTGATAGAGCACATCGAGGCTGTCGCACGTGGGTCCGGCCAGGACGGTCTCGCCTGCCGTACCGAGCAGCGGCTCACCGTCCCGCAGCACCTCCAGGCGGTACAGGATGCTCTCGCCGTAGGCCTCGGCAAGGCCGGTGAAGAGCCCGGCGTCGAGGTAGACCCATCGCGTGCGGGCGCGCTCGGAGACCAGCACCACTTCGGTCTCCAGAACGCCGGCGTCGGCGACCAGATGACGTCCCGGTTCGGCCATCAGCTGCGGCCGGTCGTCACCGAAGTGCCGGCGCACGGCGGCATCGATCGCTGTCCCGTAGTCGGTGATCGGCGGTGCATCGGTCAGCAGGTGCGCAGGGAAGCCGCCGCCGATGTCCACGACGGCCAGTTCCGCGCCGTCGCGGCGCAACGCGCGGCGCAGCGCGGCAGCGAGCTCCAGTGGTGCATCCCAGGCGCCCGGATCGCGTTGCTGACTGCCGACGTGGAACGCCACGCCGACCCGGTGGCCCGCCGTCACGGCCGTGCTCAGCAGTGTTTCGGCCTCCACTCCGGAGCAGCCGAACTTGCCGCCCAGGGCCCAGTCGGCGCCGGCTCCGGTGGTGGCGACCCGGACAAGGACCGTCGACCCCGGCGCGTGGGTCGTGACCTTTTCGAGCTCGCCGGCACTGTCCACGGTGAACAACCCCATACCGCGGTGCGCTGCGTACGCGATGTCCCGCACCTTCTTGATCGTGTTCCCGTAGGACAGGTCCTCGGGCCGCCCGCCGGCGTCAAGCACGGAGTCGATCTCGCCGGGACTGGCCACGTCCCATTTGCAGCCGAGCGGTCCGAGGGTCCGCAGTACCTCCGGCGCGGGATTGGCCTTGACCGCGAAGTGAATGGCCACTGCGGGAAGGGCCGCTTGCAGACCCAGGAACCGGTCACGAATCACCGCGGTGTCGACCCGCAGTACCGGCGTGTCCGGGAGCAGCGTCTCCGGAACGGGTGTGCCCGACAGCATTGCGTCAGGCATGACGTCTTTTGGTCGGGGCGCGGCCCGCAGCGCCGTGCCGGCAGCTTGCGTTCCTCCCACCCGGGCGGCTGCCGGGGCGCCCAGCCTGCCCGGCCCGCCTTCCTCGAACTGACCCAGCAGCACGGTCGGTGTCACGTTGCCCCCAGCAAGGTCGTCGGGTGGTCTGTCCCCGGTTGTCCGGAGCTGCCCGCGTCCTTCCTGATACCGCTCGCGCCGGTATCGATCGGTGGGGATGATCAGACCGACCTGTCACAGGGAGTAACGCCGTCTCAGCATTGCGTCGCAGGCTGGTGCGGGCATCAGTACGAGTACGCAGCCGGACACCGAACCAGCCGATGTGGTCGCAGCCGACCGCCGGTGGTGCTGTGATGGAGTTCCGCTGGGTCGACGCTGGGCCGCCCGCTGGAGCGCGGAAGGAGGCCGGCCGTGGATGTCAGATTCATCGCCCTGGCGCCGGCGGAGGTAGAGCCGGCGCTGTCACCGGTGGGTCCGGGCGGTGCACCGGCACCGGCAGGGTGGGCTTTGCCGCCGAGGGAATCGGGAGTGCCGACCTCCAATGGCTGGGTGCCCGACGGTGCGGAGCAGCCCGGACCCACCGGCAGCCAACCCGCTACCCGTGCCGTCGTCACCGAACACGGCGTCGACGAGCTCCCGGATCTGCTCCGCCGCGACGATGGCATCGTCTGGGTGGACGTCCCGACCTGGGATGAACAGGCCACCGCCACGCTGACGTATGTCTTCGGCTTCCATCCGCTGGCGATTCGGGACTGCCAACAGCGCAACCAGGTTCCCAAGATTCACCTGTACAGCGATCACCTGTTCCTGGTGCTGCACGCCCCGTTCGCCGGGAAGTCCGGCCACGTGCACTACATCGAGCTTGACCAGTTCGTCGGGCGCAACTACCTGGTCACGGTGCACGGGCCGCTGAACCCCGCGGTCGACCCACAGGTGGCCACCGTCGAGGTGCAGTCGCTGCTGAACAGGCTGCAGTCGGGGAGGTTGCGCCCGACGAAATCTTTCGAGCTGTCACACGGGCTTGTCTCGGCCCTCACCGGTCGGCTCCGCAACTACACCGCCGAACTGACCCGAGGACGTCTGGCAGCTCGAACAACGTGTGACCGCAGGCCATCTCGGAAACCCGGAGGAGTTCCTGGAGGAAATGTTCCGCGCGAGACACGGGTTGCTGACGGTGGAGACGATGGCCGGTCTGAGCCGGGAGGTCTACGCGCGAATGGCCAAGATCCAGGCTTTCGGACCGGGCCGGGGGGCGGAATTGCTCGACGACAGCGTGGACCAGTTCGGCCGGCTGCGGGCGATGTCGCACGGACAGAAGGACTATCTGGTCGGCACCATCGAGTTCTACCAGGCGCGGACGAACACCAAGATGACGATCGCCGCCGAGCGGTTGGCGGTGATCGCGGCGGTCACCCTGCCGATCACAGCGCTCTCGTCGATCCTCGGGATGAACGTCATCGTGAACGACCAGACGCACTACGGGCAGCTGGCGGTCGCCCTGGTCACCATGCTGATCATGTCGATCACCCTGCTGATCTGGGCCAAACGGAAGGGTTGGTGGTAGCGGTCAGCCGTTCGCGGCGATCTGCCGCAGCCGCTCCAGCCGGCCCGACTCGTACTCGGCGAACCAGCTGTCCGCGGCGAGCAACTCCACGGCGGCCGCCGCATGAGCAGCGGCGTCCCCGCGGCGCCCCGTGGCCAGCAGCAGTTCGGTCAGCTCTTCTTCGACGTACCCGTCGGCGGGGCCGTGCGCAGCCAGCCGGAGCTGGGTCTCGAGGGCCTCGTCGAATCTGGCCAGTGACCGCAGTGCGCGCGCGACGGCCCAACGGGCCACCCGTACCTGCTCGATGGTGCCGTGCACGGAGTACGCGGCCAGTGCCGCCTCGAATTCCTCCAAGGCGGCGGCGTAGTCGCCGGCGTCGTGTCGCGCCCAGCCGGCGTTGTTGTGCAGGGAGCCCGCCCAGCGTTGGGTACGCGGGTCCCGGGAGCGCCCGACGGCCCGCAGCGCCTGTGCGGTCCAGTCGTCGGCGTGGTCGCGATCGGAGATGGCGAGCATGTGCGCGGCGTCGACCTCGAGGAAGTCCTCTCCGGCGGCGCGAGCGGCGCCAAGAGCGTCGATGAAGTGTTCCGTCGCCGCCGCCGGGCTTCCCGACGAGTTGAGCAGTCTGCCGCGCTCCAGGGACAGCCGGATTCCGACGACCGGATCCGGGTATCCGCGCAACGCGACGACGTCCAGCAGGGCACGGGCGTCGTCGAAGCGGTCCTGCAGGCCCAGTGCCCTGGCCAGTTGGGTGGTCAGCTCAGCATGTTCGGTGCTGTCGGTCGGCGCCCGGTCGATCGCCTCGCGCAGCCGCTGCTCCGATCCGGCCGGATCCGAGAAGTCCCAGAGCCTGTCAAGAACCAGGGGATCCACCCGCTGAGAACCTCGGGCACCGGACGACGCGGCCGCAGGCTCGCTGGTGTAGGTCACCGACGAACTCCGGCCGTCGGGGTGATCACGACATCACCTCGACGGCCTCGCAACGGGAACCGTTAACGGCGTCGGGACGGTGCGACGTAAATGGCCGGATCGTCGTCGCTGAGTTCTTCGGCGTACTTCGAATAGACGGCAAGGGGATCGTCATCGTCGTCATCATCGACAACGGGCGGTGGCGGGGGCTGATACACCGCCCCGCCGGTCAACTCGCGCTGCAAGGCGTTGACGTCGATCGACGAGGTGTGGTACTTGAGCTCCCGTGCGACCTTCGTTTGCTTAGCCTTCTGACGGCCACGCCCCATGGCGGACCCCCTTGCAGTAAGAAGCGGGGCGGCCGAGAAACGGCGGCCCCGGAATCAGGTGTGTTTCGTGGTGTCAACAGTACAGGCTCGATGGTGCGCTTCCCACACCCACCCGACGGCCGGAACGGCGAACCGTCATCCCGGATCGGGTGGCACGGCCATCGTATGCGGTCGCAGATCAGAACACGCCCGGAGCGATCTGCACTGTGCCGACCGGCACACCACCGCCCAGCACGACGCCGGTCCCCAGCTCGTCCAGCAGAGCGGAACCGGAGCCGTCCGCGTTGGCGGTCCCTGCCGAACCCACGCCGAGTAGGCGCAGCGCGGCGATCAGCACGGGCATCCGGGCCCGGTCGCCGCCGTCGGTGATCTTCACCGCGACGCATCGGCCGTCCGGCAGTGCCGCGCAGTGCACGCCTTCGGCGCCACCCTTGACGAGCAGCCCCGGGAAGGCCCGCATCAGACGGGTGTCCTCCCGGCCCGTCCCGCCGACCATCTCGGGATGGGCGCGCATCGCGTCGGACACGGTGCGTTCCGGTGTGCCGGCAGCGGCCGCCGTGACGGCGCCGAAGCCGCGCGCAAGGGCCAGCAGCGAGATGGCGAACAGCGGCGCGCCACAGCCGTCGATGCCGACAGCTGCCGGTGCCTCGCCGGTGAGCCGGGTGATCTCCTCGCGCCACCTGTCGTTGCAGCGGATGGTCGGCAGCGACATAGCCGTCGATGGGCCAGCCGGCGGCGACGCACGCGGTCAACATCCCGGCGTGCTTGCCGGAGCAGTTCATGTAGATCCGGCGTGCCCGCGATCCGGCCGGGCCGTCGGCGGCCAGCAGGACGGCCAGTTTCGCGGCGTCGTTCATCGGCAGCGCGGGCGGGCAGCGCGAGGTCGTCCTCGGTCACTCCGGCCCGGTCGAGCATCGCGAGCGCGCGGTCGACGTGCATCGGCTCACCCGAGTGCGAGGCCGACGCCAGTGCCAGGTCGGCGCCGCGCCAGGTCGGCGCCGATGTTCAGCATGGCCACCGACTGGAAGGGCTTGCTGGACGACCGGGGGAAGATCGGGCTCCGGACGTCACCGGTCCGGTGCAGGACGGACCCGTCCGCCTCGGTGATCACCACCGCGCCGAAATGCGATCCCTCGTGGAAGCCGGAGCGGTAGACGCGGACGAGTTCGGTCGGGACGGTGGACAAGGCTGTGCTCCTGGCAGAACTCGGTGGGGCGGTCGGGGTCGTGGCGCTACAGGTGTGACGCCGGTGGTCAGCAGACGGGCCGGGCCGCGTCCGGGTCAGGCATCGGACAACAATGCCAGCAGCACGGCCGGATCGATGTTGCCGCCGGACAGCACCGCGACCGTCCGGCCGCCGGGCAGCAGTTCCGGATGGTGCAGGTAGGCCGCCGCGGCGACGGCGCCGCTGGGCTCGGCGACCAGCCGGGCCTGCAGCAGCAGCCGCCGGGTGGCGTCGGCGATCTCGTCCTCGGTGACCGTGACGATGTCGTGCACCTGGGTGCGGATGTGCTCCCAGGGCAGCTCGCCGACGCTGAAGGTGCGCAGCCCGTCGGCCATCGTGCGGGCGGTCTGCGCCGGGCGTCCAGGGGATCCGCCGGCCGGCCCGGAAGGACTCGGCGGCGTCGCCGGCGAGTTCCGGCTCGACCCCGACCACCTTGGCGTTCGGCAGCAGCGCGGTGATCGCCGCGGCGATGCCGGAGATCAGCCCGCCGCCGGAGACCGGGACCAGCACGGTGGTCACGTCGGGCACGTCCTGCGGCGATCTCCAGCCCGACGGTGCCCTGGCCGGAGATGACGTCGGGGTGGTCGAACGGCGGGATCATCGCCTTGCCGGTCTGCTCGCGCGAGTTCGAGCCGGCCGGCTGAACCGCTGCTCGACCGGCACCAGCTCGACGGTTGCGCCCAGGTCGCGGGTGGCCTGGACCTTGCGGGCCGGGGCGTTGTCCGGGATGACGATGTGCGCGTCGATGCCGAACGCCCGCGCCGTGTAGGCGACGGCCTGCGCGTGGTTGCCGGAGGAATGCGCGAGCACGCCGCGGGCCCTGACCTCCGGGTCGAGCCGGGAGATGGCGGTCACCGCGCCGCGGATCTTGAAGGCGCCGATCGGCTGCAGGTTCTCCGGCTTGAGCCACAGACCCGGGCCACGGCGAGGCCAGCAGCGGCGTGCGGACGGCATGCGGCCGGATCAGTTCGGCGGCGTCGCAGGATCTGTTCGAGGGTCGACCAGGGGCGGACCCACCGGGTCAGCTCCGCCGGATCTGGCTCAGCGCCCGGCGGTCGATCGCCGACAACGGGCGTCGCCGTGTCCGCCTCGTCCAAGCGCGTCCGCCGGATCGATGGCCGCGTCGACGGTGCCGGCCAGCAGCGGGGTGCCGGCGTCGACGGTGCGCTTGACCAGGGCAAGCGCGATCGGCCCGTCCTCGTAGTGCTGCGCGACGGTGCCGACCCGGCCGACGACCCGGCCGTCGGCCGTGCTGACCGGGTCGCCGGTTTCCGGCAGCGCCGCTCGCCGAGCCGTCCAGGTTGAGCATCACCAGCCGGCGCGGCGGCCGGCCGAGGTTGTGCACCCGGGCGACAGTCTCCTGCCCGCGGTAGCAGCCCTTCTCCAGGTGGACGGCGGTGGCCAGCCAGGACACCTCGTTCGGGAATGGTGCGGTCGTCGGTGTCGACGCCCCACCGTGGCCGGCGGGTGGGGATGCGCAGCGCGTCGGCCGCCCAACTGCCGGCCGGCACGGCGCCGGCCGTCACCAGGCGATGTCGCAAGTGCCGCGAGCTGTTCGCGGGGGACGAGCACATCGAGGGCGCCGTCGTCGGATGGTCGGACGAAGCCGCCGGCGGCCAGCGGCACGGCACGCCCGGCGTCGACGGCGTCGATAGAACCCGCTGCCGATGTCAGCACCTGTTCGGCGACGGTCCGCGCTTTCGGCCCGGCGAGCGTCAGCAGACCGAATCTCTGCAGAGGCGTCGGTGACGTCCACCTTCGACCAGAACCGCATGCCGTCCAGGTAGCCCAGCAGCCCGGCACCCGCACCCGGTTCGGTGTCCAGGTAGGCCGGTCCCGCCGAGCTCGGTGATCGACGAAGTGGTGCTCGACGTGGCCTTGCGGGGACAGCACCAGCGCCTGGGTGCTCTGGCCGTCGGTCATCGAACTGAGGAACTGGCTGGTCAGCGTGTGCAGCCAGGTCAACCGATCGGTGCCGGTCACGGTGATGATCGACCGGTTCGAGCGGTCGAACACCGCGACCGAGGACACGGCGGCGCGCTGTTCGCCCATCGGGTCGCCGTAGTGCCAGGCGGTTCCGGCGTCGATACCGGTCGCACTCACCGCTCCGGGTAGCTGTAGCAAGGGCGAGTGATACGGGACGGGGGCCAGCGGTGTTGCCATGCCTCCATGGTAGTTAGCGGCAGTTGCGGCCCGGAAATCGCTTGCAATGAGGTGCAGGTCACAGTTCGTGGGTCCCCGTCGATTGGTTGACCTGCCCACCGACCGGCACAATTGCGGCTCATGGTGGTCGGCGACAGTGACGTCTCCGTTGCTGCGGCGGCGTCGGTCGCCGGGCGGCGGCGATCACCCGTGTTCAACGGACACGGCGTCACGCCGTTCGTCGAACTCGACCGGGCGGCCTGGGCCGCATTGGCCGCATCCACACCGCTGCCGCTCTCGAGCGAGGAGGTCGAGCGGCTCCGCGGGCTCGGCGATCCGATCGACCTCGCCGAGGTGGAGAACATCTACCTGCCGCTCTCCCGGCTGCTGAACATGTACGTGGGCGGGACCGGAGCGCTGCACCAGGTCACCACCACCTTTCTCGGCGAGCGCACCGAGCGGACCCCGTTCGTCATCGGGGTTGGCGGATCGGTGGCGGTCGGCAAGTCGACGACGGCCAGGGTGCTGGCGGAGATGCTGGGCCGCTGGCCCGATACTCCCCGCGTGGAACTCGTCACCACCGACGGTTTCCTCTATCCGAACCGGATCCTGCAGCAGCGGAACATGATGGACCGCAAGGGGTTTCCCGAGTCCTACGACCGGAGGGCGTTGCTCAGGTTCGTCGCCGAGGTGAAGTCGGGGGCGCCCGAGGTGCGCGCCCCGCGCTACGACCACCTGACCTACGACATCCTCACCGACGACCAGGTGGTCGTCCGGCGGCCGGACGTGCTGATCCTCGAGGGGCTCAATGTGCTGCAGCCGGCCAGTCTCGACCAGACCGGCCGCAGCGCGCTGGCGTTGTCGGACTTCTTCGACTTCTCGATCTATGTCGACGCGCACCCCGGCGATATCCGTCGGTGGTATGTCGAACGGTTCCTCCGATTACGGGAAACGGCATTTGCCGACCCGGGTTCCTATTTCCGCCGGTATGCCGGGTTGACCGACAGCGAGGCGGTGGAAATGGCGAACGGGATCTGGTCGTCGATCAACGAGCCGAATCTGGTGGAGAACATCCTGCCCACCAGGGGTCGGGCGACGCTGGTGATGATCAAAGGTCCGGACCACGCAGTGTCCAGGATCAGGCTGCGCAAGCTCTGACGCTCCCACCCGGCTCGCGTGCTGCATCGATGTCTGTCCTGCGAGGTCTGTGGCCACTCGGTGCCGACGCCCCGGATCCCCTACCGTGTGCACCGTGACGGACCACCCCGCGCCGCTGGTGGCGCTGCTCGACGGAAGCCTGCTCGATCCCGAAGAGCCGTTGCTCCGCCCGGACGACCTCGGAGTGCTGCGCGGCGAAGGGGTGTTCGAGACCACCCTGGTCGTGGACGGCGTTCCCCGTGATCTCGACGATCACCTGGCCCGGCTCGCCGTCTCCGCCGAGATGACCGGGATGGTGGTGCCTGGACCGGATGAGTGGCGCCGGGCCGTCGCAGCGGCTGTCAAGGCGTGGGACGGGGGGCGTCAGATGGTGGTCCGGCTGGTCGCCAGCCGCGGACCGGAGTCGGCAGCGGCGCCGGTCTGCTACGCCCTGGGCGCGGCGCTGTCGCCGGTGAGCATCCGCCAGCGGGTGAACGGCGTCCGGGTCCTGCTGCTGAACCGTGGCTTCACCGCGGCGAGTGCGGAGGCCGCGCCGTGGCTGCTGGCCGGCGCCAAGACATTGTCCTACGGAGTCAACATGGCCGCGCTGCGGCACGCTGCCGCGAACAACGCCGACGACGTGATCTTCGTCGGCGCCGACGGCGGCGTGCTGGAGGCGCCGACCGCGTCGGTGGTGGTGGCCCGGGGGCGCGCTCTGCTGACCCCGCCCGCGCCCGGAATCCTCGACGGCATCACGGTGCGGCGGCTGTTCCGGGTTGCGGCCGATGCCGGCTGGGCAACAGACGCCGCCGTGCTGACGGCGGCGGACCTGCATGCCGCCGACGGCGTCTGGCTGGCCTCGAGTGCGCGGTTGCTGGCGCCCGTCATCACGATCGACGGGATCCAGCGGTCCGACGGAGGCCTGACGGCGGAGCTGTCGGCACTGCTCGAGGTCCCCGTCTCCCCCTGACGGGCCCGATCAGCCCTTGACGGCGCCCGCGCTCGCGCCGCGGACGAAATACCGCTGGAAGATGAAGAACACAATGGCGACCGGAATCGTCATCAGCAGAGCGGCGGCCATTTTCAGCGGGAACTGCGTCCCGCCGCCGAGTTGTCCGCTCACCAAAGTTGCGACGCCGGAGGTCAACGTGTTCAGTTCCGGGCTCTGCCGCGAGATGATGAAGTGTGGCAGCTCGTTCCAGGAGGCCTGGAACGACAGGATGGTCA
>CAVXYU010000027.1:0-166489 GCA_963766015.1 uncultured Actinomycetota bacterium
CGAACAGTTCCTACACCTTCACCATCAAGGCGACCAACGCCGCAGGGACGGGTCCGGCCTCGGTGCCATCCGCGGCGGTGGTGATCAACCCGCTGCCGAGCCTGGCCCTGTCGACGCCGGTCGCGGGCGAGGTCGGCGCGGCCTACTCCAATCCTGCGTTCACGGTGAGCGGCGGCACGGCCCCGTTCAGCTGGTCGCTGGCCGGCGGCGCACTGCCGGCCGGACTCACGCTGAGTTCCGCCGGTGCCATCACCGGCACACCGACGGCCGCCGGAACCGCGTCCTTCACGGTCAAGGCGACCGACGCGGCGGGCCAGTTCGCCACCCAGCCGTTGACCCTGGCCGTCGCCGCCGCACCCGTCCTGGCGAATCCGGCGGCACCGTCCGGCCAGGTCGGCGTCGGCTACAGCAACCAGCTCGTCGTGCAAACCGGCACCGGCACCGGACCATTCAGCTGGGCAATCAGCTCCGGCGCGCTTCCTGCCGGGCTCACCCTCGGTGCGAGCACCGGCCTGATCGCCGGCTCGCCGACGACCGCAGGACCGTTCCCGTTCACCGTCCAGGTCACCGACGCGCAGGCACAGAAGGCCACCCAGAACCTGACCATCACGGTGACCGCGTCACCGTCACTGTCCTTCCCGGCCCCGCCGGGTGGTCAGGTGGGTGTCGTCTATTCGAATCCACTGGTCGTCACCGGCGGAACCGGGCCGTTCGCCTGGACCGTGACCGGGCCGCTGCCGGCCGGGCTCACACTCGACGGAACGACCGGGCTGCTCTCCGGGGCACCCAACGCCGCCGGCACCTTCCCGGTCACCATCCACGTGCAGGACAGCAGGGGACAGACCGCGTCCCAGGCGATCACCCTGGCGATCGCCGCGTCACCCGGGCTGACCTTCACCCCGCCGGTCGGCGAGGTCGGCGTCCCGTACACGGCGCAGCCCGTCCGCACCGGCGGCACGGGTCCGTTCGCCTATTCGTTGTCGGCCGGGACCCTGCCGGCCGGTGTGACGCTCACCCCGGCAACCGGCGTCCTGACCGGGACACCCACCGCAGCAGGGTCCTTCGCCGTGACACTGCGCGTTCTGGACAGCTTCGGACAGAGCGCGACGGCGGGTGGCACCGTGGTGATCGCTCCCGCACCGACGCTCACCCTGCCGCCGCCCGCCGTCGGTGACGTCGGCCGGGCCTATCTCCAGCAGTTCACCGTGAACGGCGGCACCGGGCCGTTCAGCTGGACCGTCGCGGCCGGCAGCCTTCCGGACGGCTTGTCACTGGGTGCAACGACCGGTGCAGTCTCTGGGACGCCGACCGCCGGCGGCACGTCGGTCGTCACGGTGAAGGCCACGGATGACTTCGGCCAGGTCGCCACCCAGCAGCTGACCTTCGTGATCAGGGCTGCGTCCACCGTTTCGCTGGTCGCCTCCCTCGGCTCGGTGACGCCCGGTGTCGCGGTCGTGCTGACCGCGACCGTCGGACCGGCCGGGACCACCGGGACGGTCACCTTCACCGACTCGATCACCTCCGGCCCGCAATCCGGGACCTCCACCGTCGTCGGTTCTGCCGCTGTCGGTTCCGGCGGAACGGCGGCAGTCTCGTTTGCACCGTCGGCGTTCGGAGCGCACGAGATAGTCGCCGGCTACGGCGGTGACACCGGCCACGGTGCGCGGGCCAGCACTCCGGTGACGGTCGAGGTGGTGGCCACCCCGGGTTCGGTGCTGGTCACCGAATTCCGGCTGTCCGGTCCGTCGGGTCCGGCCGATGAATATGTCGAGCTCGCCAATGTCAGCCCAAACCCGGTCACACTGGCAGGTTTTCGGATCACCAGCAGCTCCGGTGCCACCACCACCTTGCCGGCTGACAGCCCGGTGCTGCCCACCGGGCGATCGTTCCTTGTCACCGGTCCCGCATTCTCGCTCGCCGGCGTCGCCCATTCCGATTACCCGGCCGGAGCGGACCTCGGCGCCGGCGGCCTCGCGGTGCACGCTCCGGACACCGCGGGAACGGTGACCGACGCGGTCGGGCCGAACGTGGCCGGGTACCACCTCGGCACCCCGCTGCCGGATGTCGCGGGGACGCCCACCGCGCAATTCGCGTGGGTCAGAATTCAGCCGACGTCCTACGTGCAGAACACCCAGGACAATGCCGCCGACTTCGCGTTGGTGTCGTCGACCGGCGCAGTCGTGGGTGGCGTGCAGTCGATGCTGGGATCGGCGTCGCCGACCGGGCTGACCGACCCGTGGCAACACACCTTTGTGGCCCGCTCGTCGCTGCTGGCTCCCGGGGTGGCGGTCGGGAACCCGCCCAACCGCGTTGTGGTGAGGGTGCAGACCGGGGTCCCGGGTTCGCTGATCATCCGCCGGACGATCACCAATACCAGCGGCGGCACCGCCACCGCGATGAGGATTCGGGTGCGCATCCTGAGCGAGGCACACGGGCTACTGGCGGGAGCTCCGCTGAGCGGCCCGTACGCCGAACTCCGCGCCGTCGATCCGGCGAGCGCGACGTCGGTGGTCTCGGTGCTGGGCGTCCCGGTCACGGTGCAGAACCTCGGTGTGGACGCACCCGCCCTGCCCGCCCTCGGTGGCGGGTTGAACTCGACCCTCTCGGTGCCGCTGCCGCCGGGCGGCTTGGGCCCGTCCGAATCGGTCAATGTGGCATTCAGCTTCGTCGCGGACAAGGCCGGTACCTACTGGTTCGGATACGACGTCGATACCGCCGGTCTCGAATGAGGTCCGGTCGCAGTTCTGTTTTGCAGGGGGACACCCGTCTGACCGAATGGGAGGTCGCGACCGGGTCTGTGCTGGGCGCCGCGGATGGAGCAGCCGTCGTCGGAGACCCGAGTTGCGGTGGCAGGGCGGCCGTTTCGGCCCTGGCATCGATCGAACGTGCCGTCCTCCCCGCCCTGATGCGGCCGCCCTGCATGGTCAGCTTCTCCGGCGGAATGGATTCCTCGTTCGTTCTGGCGGTCGCTGTCCGCGCGGCGCGGCGGAACGGCCTACCTGACCCGGTGCCGGTCAGTTGGCACGTCAGCGCTGCGCCCGCCGCGGACAAATCGGCAAGGCAGGCCGTGGTTCTCGCCGAGTTGCGCATCGTCCAACGGGTCGTTCTGCAGGCCGGCGATGATCTCGACTTCGTCGGCCCCGTCGCCACGCGTGTGCTGCACAGGTACGGACTTCTGTATCCGGCGAACCTACATCTGCACGTCCCGATTCTGGACCTGGCCGGCGGGGGGTCACTGTTGACGGGGGTCGGCGGCGATCAGGTGCTGTCCGCCTGGACGCCGCGCCCGTCGAGCGTGCGTTCCACCGTCCGGGATGCCGTGCCGGTCGCGCTGCGGGCCAGGCGCCTGCAGCACCGCCGTCCGGCACCGTGGCTCGCGCCGAACGCGGCGCGGGAATTGCTACGTCGCCGGTTGACCGAAGCGCGGAGCGAGCCGCCGCTGGGTGCGAACCGGGTGAACTGGCAGCTGCGGCGTCGAAACCTGGTCATGGCGCTGGATAATCTGTCCGCCGTGGCCGGTGATCATGATGTGCGGGTGGTCCACCCGCTGTTGGACAACGGCTTTCACCACGCACTCCGGTTGGCTGCCGGAACGCGCGCGCTGTCCCGAGAACAGCTGCTGGAGCTGGCTGCAGATTCACGATTACCCGATGCGGCGTGGCGGCATCGCGGCAAAGCATGGTTCGGTGACGTCTTCGCCCGCCGGCACACCAAAGACTTCCTCCGTGGCCGGGCGTCAACCGTGCACAATCGGTTCGTCGATCCGAGGCGATTGGAGGTGGCCTGGTCAACACCCCGGTTTCCTGGCGGCAGCGCCCTTTTGCTCCAGTCGCTATGGCAGGCCGCCTCCTTGTCCGGAGACCCGCGACGAGTGACCGACGAAATGGCCGGGAGGTCAAGATGACCGATGATGACGGCACGGCGGAAGGAACGGCGGCAGTCGCGAAAACCTACCAAGCGCCGACGCTGACGCGGCTCGGGACGTTGGCGGAACTCACTTTGGGGGACGTGGACAACGGAACCGACGACGCCATCCTCGGATGGAACGGCGGTGGCCCGGGCTCCATCTGAGGTGGCGCCCCAGCTGGCGTCCGTTCACCAACCCTCGCCGTGCACCTCGTGTCCCGGTGCCACATTGATCAGCCCGCGGTAGGCCTGCATCGGCGTCGACCCGTGGTTGACGACCGCGTCCACCTCCCGGGCGATCGGCATCTCGATCCCGTACTCCGCCGCCAGTTTCATCACGGTGGACGCGGACTTGACGCCCTCGGCGACCTGTTTCATCCCGGCCAGCACCTCGTCGATCGACAGGCCCCGACCCAGTTGCTCGCCGACGTGCCGGTTCCGGCTGTGCGGGCTGGTGCAGGTCACGACGAGGTCGCCCAGGCCGGCAAGCCCGGAGAACGTGTCCCGATCGCCGCCCATCCGTTCACCGAGCTTTGACATTTCCCGCAGCGACCGGGTGATGACCGCGGCACGGGTGTTGTCGCCGCTCCCGACGCCGTCGCCCATCCCAACCGCGATCGCGAAGACGTTCTTCAGCGCTCCGGCGATCTCCACCCCGACGACGTCGGAACTGTTGTAGATGCGGAACAGCTTGGTCCGGAACAGTTCTCCGAGCTGGGCGGCGAGGTGCTGGTCGGGCATCGCGATCACCGCGGCTGCGGCGTACCCGGCGACGACCTCGCGGGCGATGTTCGGGCCGGCCAGCACGCCGGCCGGATGCCCGGGCAGGATTTCGTCGACGATCTCCGTCATCCGCAGGTGGGTGACCTGCTCGAGACCCTTGACCAGGCTGACCACCGGCGCCCATGGCCGCAGGTACGGAGCGAGATCGTTGAGTGCGCCGCGGAAACCGTGCGACGGCACCGCCATGATGATGACGTCGCTCGGTTCGACTGCCTCCTGCAGATCGGAGCTGGCAGTCAATGTCTCGGGTAGCGGGTAACCGGGCAGGTAGCGCTCGTTCTGGCCGTTCTCGTTGATCTGCCCGGCGACCTCCGCAGACCTGGCCCATATGACGGTGGGCGACTTGCGGGCGATGATCGCCGCGACGGCCGTCCCCCACGAGCCCGCGCCGATCACCGCGACCTTCGGTTGCCTGCGGTTGCCGGGTGACGTCACGACGATTCCCGTACGGCGTCGGTACGTTCGCTGTCGTTGTGGATGGCCGGGGATCGGTCGATGTCACGATCGCGGTTGCCTCGACACACGTCGCCCACCCCTTGGTGATCTTGCCGGAATCGTCCGGCTCAGTGTCGACGGCGGGGATGACGGCCGCAACCGGATGGCCGGTTCACATCGGCAGCGGGGTCTGCAGCAGCACCGCCCCCGACCTTCTGGTGGCGAACTGTGCCCTTCCCGGCGGGAGGCGGCGCGGGACAAGCCCGTGCGCGATCCGGCCCTCCGCCGGAGACCCGGACAGCAGTAGCACCGGGGTGCCGAGATCACCCAGTGCCTGCAGCAGCGGCCCGTACTGCGCCCGGGCCACCCCGCCGGCCCGCCTGGCGACAATCAGATGAAAGCCGAGGTCGCGGCCAACCGGCAGGTACGGCAGCAACCCCAGCAACGGGTTGGCCACCGGGGTGGCGACCAGATCGACGTCATCAACGAGGAGGTACATCTGCCGGACGTCAGGCTGATCCTCACAACTGGATCCTCCACGCGTCGCAGGCTGTGTCCTCCGTGCCAGGCGGTCGGCGAGTTCCCGACCGAGCGCCGAACACAGGGCGGCGGTCTCCTGCTGATGGGTGCTGACTCGTGCAGCCGCCTCTTGGCCGTCCGCCGCGAGCCCGGCCCGTCGATGGTCCACGACGGCGATCTCCGCCCGCTGCGAGGCCCGCTCGTCCTGCGGCGTCATCGCTGCCAGTTGGGCCAGGAGGCAGCGGAGCACCGTGGTCTTGCCAGAGCCGCCGTCGCCGTAGATCACCAGATGCGGGTTGTCGCCGAGCAGATCGTGCCGCATCGGCTGCAGATCGTGGTCGGCCAGCCCGAGAATCACTGACCCGGTTGACGTGCCGGCACCCGTCTTGACAGTAGAGCGCAATTCGGCCGACGTGAGCTCGGCCATCGTCACCGCTGACGGGAGAGTGCGGATCCGCTCCGTTCGCTGGCCGGGCCATCGTTGGCGAACCCCTTCGATCAGGTCTGCGGCAGTGGCGCCTGGCCGGTCGCCGGCGAACGGCACGGCAATTTGGGCGAGGTACCCACCGGTGACGAGCGCACGACCGGGCCGGCCGGCGGGGATCTCCTTTGCGCGTTGCCGGTCGATAACCGAGTCGAAGGGGTCAGTCAGCCGCAGCTCGATTCGGCTGCCGAACAGAGCGGCGAGGCGGCTTCCGACCTCACCCGGCGCGCTCACCGTCAGGACGACGGAGACGCCGTGCCGCGGTCCCCGGCGCAGGATCTGTTCCACGGCACCACCGGCATCCGGGTCGACATCCCTGACCCCGGCCCACCCGTCAATGATCAGCATCAGGTGAATACGAGGGGCGCCGGCAGGAGCAGGCATCGACTCGCGCGCGTCGACCGCCGCGGTCACGGTCGCGAGAGCCTTTCGTAGCAAGTCGGTCTCCGACGGCATGGCAACCGCCGCAACGTGCGGGAGAGCCGAGAGTTCGGACAGCACACCACCGCCGGCGTCGATGCACGCGACCCGAACCTCACTCGGCGAGTGGCGATAGGCCAGGGACGCGAGCAGGGTGGCGGCCGCGGTGGACGCCCCGGACCGCGACGCGCCGACGATCAGCAGGTGGCCGTTCCCTGTGGCCGCATCCCACGTCAACACCTCCTGACGCTGCCGCTCCGGGATGTCGACCACACCCAGGACCGCGGACGGCGCTGTCCGGACGGGGACCGGCAGTGCCCTGCCATCCGTCGGGACCGGACAACCCTCCAGGTCCTCGAGAGCAAGCCGCGCCGGCAGCGGGGGTAGCCAGATCTGCCGTGCCTGCTGCCCCTGCGGGTGCATGTCGGCACCGGACACCAATCGGCCGACGGCGACCTCGAGCACGGTCGACAATGGTGGGTTGACGGCAGGGCGGGTAGGAACGCCGCCGGTGGAATGGTCACGCGCCAACCGATCGAGTTCGACCATCCGCGCTGCCAAGCCGTTCCGCGCCTCGAACGGCATCACGACCGCTCGGCCAAGGTCCGGCTCGTCACGGGACAGCACGGTAGGTGGTGCGCGGTAGGGCCGGGACACGTTCGCGGCCCTGAATCGGACAGCGGGGCCGCCGGCCAGCAGGTAGGCCCAGCCCGGCTCCCGGGGCAGCAGGAACGCATCGGGTGCGCCGATGGCCTCTCGGGATTCCGCCTCGGAGAAGGTGCGCAGGCAGATGCGATAGGACAGGTGGCTCTCCAGCCCTTTGATCCGCCCGGAATCGAGTCGCTGTGTCGACAGCAGCAGATGGACGCCGATCGACCGCCCGATCCTTCCGATCGTCGAGAACAGATCGACGAGTTCGGGTCGTGCACAGATCATCTCGGAGAACTCGTCCACGATGACCAACAGCCGAGGGAGGTGTTCGAGGTCAGGGCGTACTCCGCAGGCTGCGGCGTAGTCATCCAGTGACGTCAGCCCGCCGGCTGCGGCGAACAACTCCTGTCGACGGTGCAGCTCACCGCCGAGTGCTGCCCGGAAGCGGTCGACCAGGCTGAGGTCAGCATCCAGGTTCGTCACCATTCCGGCCAGGTGGGGGAGTGTCGAAAGGCCCGCGAAGGTCGCCCCGCCCTTGAAGTCGGCGACCAGTAGCGCAAGGCTCCGCGGCGAATGCCCGATCACCAGCGAGGTGATCAGGGTGCGCACGAGTTCCGACTTTCCGGAACCTGTTGCACCGACGATCAATCCGTGCGGACCCATCCCGCCCCTGGAGGCCTCCTTGAGGTCCAGATGCACGATCGAGCCGTCGGGCGCAGTACCAATGGGAGCGCAGAACTGATCGGAGGCCGGCCGCGGCTGCCAGGAAACCGCGGGGTCAATGGTGGCGACATCGGCGATCCGGTGTGCCGGGCCCGGCGCCCGCGCGGAACTGGCTTCGGCAGCCGCACTCTCCGGACGCAACGGCGCAAAGCACCTGGCGAGACCCATCGCGGTGGGCAGGCTGACCTGATCCAGGCGGCAGTGCCGCGCGATGACAGTGCCTGACACGTCGATTGTCTCGATCCGGCCCTGGACTCGCTGACCGTTGCCGGGTGCGCCGGAACCACCACCGTCAGCCGTGATCCTGATCCCGACCGACCCGGGTATGTCCGCATCCGCCGGCAACAGGTGAAGCTGCCGTGCCCCTGCTGTCCGGGCGACCTCGCCGAGGTCCGTCAGCCCGGCCACACCCTCCGGATTCATCTCGAGATGGTCGACGAGCACCAGCATGCTGCGGCCAGTGGGCGCACCCGCAACGCCGCCGTCCGCGGTCTCCGACGTCAGGAACTCGGCGGCCGCACCCGGGTCATCGGTGATCAGCCGCAACGCGAGCGGGCCATCCCGGCTGCGCTGAGAGTGGCAGTGTGGCAACCACTTCAGCCAATCCCACCGCTCCATAGCCGCACTGAACACCAGGATCCCGACGTCATCCGGGCTGTGCGCCCCGACGACCTGCAGCAGCAGTGCTCGGGCGGACCCGAGCACGCCATCCACCGGCCCGGCGATGCACACCGTCGTCCCCGCTTCCCACCGCGCGACCACCGGCTGGTCCCGCACCGTCGACTGCTGCGCCACCAGTTCGGTCGCCGCCGCGAGGCAGACCGGGTCGTGGCGCCCGAGCGGGTCACCGGCGTCGGTCGGCAGCCGCGCAGGTCGGACGGGTGGGACGTCGCCAACACCCATCCGTAGGGCGAAGAAGTCAGGGTCAGCGGGTAGCCGGTCCCAGATCCGATCCCTGGACAACGCGCGGTCCGCAAGCCGGCCGGGCTCCGGATGCCGCTGCGCCGCACGATTCCGCTGATCACCTGCAGCACAGCGCACCTCAGACCTGGTCAGCTCCAGATGATCCAGGTACCGCTCGCGCTGCTCGCGGGTCCGGCCGCGCTCACCCGTCCGCGCGCCGACCAGCATCACCACGCCGACGGCGATCGACGCCGCAAGCACCAGCAGGGCCACGGCGGCCATGACCGGTCTGCCCTGTGAGGTCACGGCCAGCAACACAGCGCCGACCCCTGACGCCACTGGCATCAGCACCATGCCGAGCGACCCGGTGATGGGCGTGGATTCGGATTGCCGAGGCGGCGCCGCAAGCGTGATCGAGCCGTCGAGCGGCCGGCTCGGCTCCGCTCGTGCCGCGGGCACCGGAAGGATCATCGGTCCTCCGAATCATCTGATACGAAATGGTTCTGCGGTAACGAGCCTGTGGACAACCGCCGTTCGTGGCTGCGGCCCAGATTAGGGTTCGGACTGCTCGGCACCTGGAGTTGTCCACAGTGCGGTCGCCGCAGCAAGATCATTCGAATCACCAAGAACGGGACCGATGAGTCCATCACAGCCCACCCCGGCATCCCCGCCTACGGCCGCACTGTCCGTCTGCCCGGTGACGATCGCCTGCGGATCCCGAGTCGTGGATCTTGTTCTACCGGCGACGCTCCCTGTCGGGGAACTGATGGCCGGTGTGATGCGGTCGCTCGCACCCCACCCGGCGACGGATTCAGCGAGGGAGTGGTGTCTCGTCCGCATCGATGGAACGCCGCTCCTACCGGGCGAAACCCTCGATCAAGCCCGCGTTCTCGTCGGTGACGTTCTCACCCTGACGCCGGGCACCGCTGATGAGGCGCGCTCGGCAGGGACCGCCCGTGACCGCATCGAGGACAGTGTCGAGCGGCACGGTCGGTTCTGGGATTCACGCTCGACGGTCCGGCTGTTGATATGGGCGTCCGTCGTCGCGGGGTCTGCCTTGGTGCCCGTCGCCCTCGCGAGTGGAATCCCTGCGTGGGCGGCAGCAGGTGTGGCTGTTATGTTCACCGGCCTCGCCGCGCTGACCGATCGGGAGGGCGAAAGTACCTGCGCAACTGCGCTCCTGGTTACAGCAGCGGGCTGGGCGGCCGTTGCCGGGACGACCGGGTTGCGATGGTGGACGGCCGGAACTGTTGCCGGGCCGTCCCTGATCGCGGTGGTGGCAGCCGGGTGTGCCCTGCTCCTCACGGCCTGGACGGCCGTCTTCCGTCCGTTCGCGGTCGCGGTCGCGGCCGGATTCGTCATCCCGTTGATGGGATCGGCGGCGACTGCGCTCTGCGCGATCACAGGTGCGCCCCTGGTCGACAGTGCCGCTGCCGTCGCGGTTCTCGGTGCGGTGATGCTCGGCGCCTTGCCGCGTTTGGTGCTGGTGGTGACCGGTATCGCCAAGCAGGTCGGTACGGTCGGTCCGGGCTTCGATGCAACACTCGTCGCATCGCAGCGGTTGCTGACAGGTTGCCTGGTCGGGGCGAGCGCCGCCGTCGTTCTCGGCGCCGCTCCGGCGGCTCTGTCGGGCGACCCGGAGGAACTGGCGCTCGGGGGAGGAGTGGCCTGTCTGCTGTTGTTGCGCGCGAGGGTGTTCGCTCAGGTGCCCCACTCCATCACTCCTCGTATTGCCGGCCTCTTGTTGCTATCTGCTGTCGCGGTGGGCTTCTACCGCGCCGCGCCGACCCTGCACACCCCGATGATCATGGCGGCGGCGGTCGCATTGCCAGCGGCGGCAACGGCCGCCCGGTTGATGGCAGAACGCTTCTCGGCCGTCACCGCGACGCGCACGGCGCGGCTGCTCGATGTGGTGGAACGGCTTCTCGTGGTGGCAGTCGTGCTGTTGGCGGCCGCCAATCTCGGTCTGACCGACTGGGCGCTGACGGTTTCCGGACACCCGATGGCGAATCGATGAGTGTTCGTCTAGAGTATGGACGATCACCTGCGGTGAGGAGTCCGGGAATGTCGTCGGTGGAGTCGGTACTGCGGGACTACGGCAACGGCATTTCTCCGGATGATTTCGCGGCGGAGTTGGAGCGTGTCCTGCGGCGGCGGGTGATCGGCGATTCCCGGGCGCTGTCGGCCCACGACAGGGAAGTGCTTGCAGTGGTTGGAGTGCCGCCCGAGGACTTCGAACGGCAGCCGGACCAGACCGTCGTCGAGGCAGCGGCCGACGTGCTGGTCCAGAACTCCGGCGCGCTATCCGTCACCGTGGTTGCGGAGCGACTGGGCAGATCGGCGAACCGGATCCGCGGCGCGATCGCCGATGGTTCCCTGTACGGCGTCAAGATGGGCCGGACGTGGCTGCTGCCACCCTGGCAGTTCACTGAGGACGCGGCCCCATTGCCCACATCTCCGCAAGGTGATCGCCGCGATCCCCAGTGGGGCGTCGCCGATCAGCGTAGAGCGCTTCATGACGAGCCCCGATGACGAGTTGTATCTCGCGGGCACACCGGTATCGCCCCGCCGGTGGCTTCTCGCAGGGCAGTCCCCGACTCCGGTGGTCGAGATGGTAGAGCAGCTCTACCAGTGGTGAAATTACCTCGAAATCCACCCGAACCCGTCCCCATCCTGGACGACGACGTGATGGACTGGCCGCATTCGTGGATGGTGCGGATTCACGGAACCAGTGGTCCGTTCGCACTGCCGTGGCATCGACTTCGCCATTTCGGGCCGACGCGTTCCCGGTTTGACCCGCATCCCATCTACAAGAGCTCAGGGGCTCCGGCCTTCCACCCTGACTTTGCCGTCACGTACGCCGCCGCAGACGTCGACACCGCGTTGGCGGATGTGTTTCAACGCGGCCGAGTCATCGAGCCCGCCGGGCCGAACAATCCTTATCTCACGGTCTGGCGACCGGTTCGGCCGCTCGAATTACTCGACATTCGCGGTGCGTGGCCCATCCGTGCAGGTGCTTCGCACGCGTTGAACACGGGCCCGCAGTCGGTGTGCCGCCGGTGGGCACACGCCATTGCGACCCATCCCCGGCGGGTCGACGGGATCCTGTATGCCTCGTCGATGACGGGCAGGGACGCAGTCGCATTGTTCCTGCCCGGGGCGGACTCCTTCCCCGTCACGCCCGAGCTGTCCATGGCGCTGAGCAACCCGGGACTGGTCCAGGTGATCAGCGCCGCGGCGGACCGCATCGGCGACGTCGTTCATCGATAGGACTGATCCGGCTAGCGGAAGGCCGCGACCGCGCTCATCACGGCAACGGCGAGCCCGACCAGCGTCAGCCCTACCAGAACCGCCGGCCAGATCCGGCGGCGGTCCCGCCACGACCGTCGGGTGCCGTACAGGAATGCGGTGCGCAGCTGACGTTGGCGGAGCGCGTGCAGGGCCAGCAGGTCCCGCTGTGCACTCGAACTCAGCTGCATTCCTGCTGCGGCGTGCGTCCCGGGCGTCTCAGGGTGCTCATCGTGAAACACCGTGCTGCTGTGGGCAGCACGATGTTCAGCAATGTTCGCGCTCCGGGCCGGGGCCGGCACCACGCGCCGCATCGGGGAACCGGGCTTGGACTCGGGCACCACCGGCACGGTACGGAGCAGGAGCCGAGCGTCCCGGGTTTGTCCACACGCCGCGCGACCGCGATGCGCGTCACCGCAGCCCCGTGCACACTGGTCGGCATGCCGGAGTTGCCCGAGGTCACCGCGCTGGCCGCGTTCCTGACCGAGCACGCCACCGGGCAGCCGATCGCCGCCGTCACCGTGGCCTCGTTGAACGTGATGACCACCTACGACCCGCCCACATCGGCGCTGGTCGGCCGGGTGGTCACCGGAGCGGGTCGGCACGGCAAGTTCCTGGACATCGTCACCGCCCCCGGCGCGGACGGGACCGATCCACGGAGGACCTGCACCTGCTCATCCACCTGGCCAGGGCCGGCTGGCTGCGCTGGTCCGACGCGCTGTCGACGACGCCGCCCAAGATGGGCGGCCCGATCGCCATGCGGGTGCGGCTCGGCAACGGGCGGCTTCGACATCACCGAGGCCGGCACCAAGAAGTCCGTGGCCGCGGCCATGGTCCTCGATCCGCGTCGCGTCCCGGGGGTGGCCCGGCTCGGCCCGACGCGCTGGCACTGGATCGGGACGGCTGGCCGGCGTGCTCAGCGGGCAGACCGGCCGGATCAAGACCGTGATCACCGACCAGACCGTCATCGCCGGGATCGGCAACGCCTACTCCGACGAGATCCTGCACATGGCAAAGCTCTCGCCGTTCGCGACGGCCGGTCAGCTGAGCCCGGACGAGCTGGATCGGCTCGCGCAGGCCATGTCCGGGGTGCTCGCCGGCGCCGTGGCCCGATCGGTCGGTGCGGAGGCGGCCCGGCTCAAGGGCGAGAAGCGCACGGGCTCCGGGTGCACGCCCGGACCGGGCTGCCATGCCCGGTGTGCGGGGACGTCGATCGCCGAGGTGTCGTTCGCGGACCGGTCTTTCCAGTACTGCCCGACCTGCCAGACCGGCGGCCGGTTGCTTGCGGATCGCCGCCGGTCGCGGCTGGTCAAATGAGCCGATCACGGGTCAAGTAAGCCCGTCACGGCTGGTCAAGGAGAGCTGCAGGCTCAGCGGAACCGACGCCCGCGAGCGACCGGAGGGCGGCCGACCGTTGGGCGGGCGACCGCAGCGCGTCCGATCCGGGGCGGCCCTGGTGCGACCGGTGTCGGTGTGACCGCGGCGGTTCCGCCGACAGACCGGACAGGCACCAGGAGCTCGACCGGACGCAGGATCGAATCGACGGCTTCCTGGAGGCGGTCGGCGCACAGCCGGAAGTCAGCCAGACCGCGACCCATCGGGTCCGGCAGGTCGTCGTGTTCAACAGGAACCGGCTGCAGGGTCGAGCGGGCGAGCTTCGCCTGGACGACGAGCTCCCGCCCCAGCTCACCGGAGTCTCTCCCGACGATCGGCTCCACCTGGTCGCACAGCCGGGCGAACTGCAGGATTGTGAAGGTCCGGCCGATGGCGGCCGGCACCATGGTGACGACCACCGAACGGTGTTGCCGGGCCGCAGTCAGCACGAGGTCGGCATGACGCACGGCCTCCACGATCAGGTCCGTCGAGTGGTGCGGTCCGACCTCTGGGATCCGCTCGGCCAGCACCGTCCTGGCGTGATCGTGCATCGGCCACGGTGCGCGGACGTCGGTGCCGGCCGAATCGACCTGCCACGCACCATCCGGTCCGAACTTCGCCGACGAGTCGTATTGCAGCAGTTGTTGCGCGATCGGCGACCGGCAGTGATTGGCGGTGCAGACCATGAGGACGCGAAACGTGGACATGTTCGGCACCTCGCTTCTGCTGCGGCTCTTGTTGACAGTTCCTCGATCGACCCTACAGAGCGGGGCCTCGAATCCGCCCGATGTCGCGCACCCGAAATGACCGAATCCGGCCCGGCCTGATGACCGGACCGGATCCAGTGCTCGGGGTACCGGCGGGAGGACTCCCGGCAACCCACCGGTACCGGTCAGTTTCGAGCGCTGGCCCCTCGGGAGCGCTCGAAGTCTTGGTCAAGGGAGTGCTGCCTGCGGTAGACGGAGCGTTACTTTTCCGCGTCAGATTCTGAACGATAGGGTTAGTTTGTGCGGTTGCATCAACTACAACCAGTAAACATGAAGACATCACGCTCCGGCACAATCCCGTCCCAATATCACTCCATCGGGGCTCTCGACGCCCGTTGGAGGCGCACAGCCGCAACATCCTGAGCAATGCACGAGTAGTTGAGTGCGCGATTAACTACAAGGCGTAGCCGAATATGAATGCTCATCGAGAGCGGCGCAGGTTCGCAGCGCGAAGCCTGCGTCACCCGATGGAGTCGGCTCGCCGGGGCCCGGTGCTGGATCCGGTCGCTCGATCGAGGCTGGAACGGCCCGGTGGAAGGATGGAGAGGTGACCACTCCATCGATTCCCGAGGTCGGCGTGAGCGACGTTCCGCAGGACGCGGTGCTGCTGGATGTGCGGGAGCAGGACGAATGGGATGCTGGCCATGCGCCGGGCGCGGTCCATGTGCCGATGACGGAACTCGCGGCGAGGCTCGACGAGGTACCGGACGGCGACCCGGTGTACGTCATCTGCCGGTCCGGTGGCCGTTCCGCCCGGGTGACCGCCTACCTGAACCAGCAGGGTTGGGACACGGTCAACGTGCAGGGTGGCATGGGCAGCTGGTCGGCGGCGGGCCGGCCGATGGTTGCCGCCGGCGACGCCGCACCGCAGGTCATCTGAGATGTCTATATGCACAGGCGATCCCGGATGACACGGGACAACCGGTGACGGTCGAACAACCGGTGACGACCGGACCTCGGCCGCAGCGCTACATCCGCTGCGCGTACTGCCAGGTGCCACAGCCGGTCGGCTCGGCCGGGCCGGCCAGGTGCGTCGCGTGCGGGGCGCCGTTGCAGCGGTGGATCGCCCACCCGCCACCGGGTGGCCCGACGTCCCAGGTATCGAAGTCCGAGGTATCGAAGTACCAGGGAGCGACAGCCCCGCCCGGGCTCGCCGGCCGTCGGCGCCCGTATCTCGGCCCCCCGTCCTACCGCGGTGATCACCCGCGCTGGTCGTTCCCCGCCGTGGTGTGGACGGAAGCGCCGCAGCCGGGCCCCGTTCCGGTCAAGGATCCCGTGCCGGCGCTGCGGGGTGCCTCATGGCTGGCGGCCCTCACCGGCCTTGCCGCGTTGACCGCTGCCGGTGCGGAGGTCTGGCGTTTCGTCCTGATGGTGCAGGGCAGGACCCTGGTGCTGTCCGGCTCGGCTGTTCGGGCCAGCGACATCCTCGTGGCGTCAGCAGGTCTCACCGCCGTCGCCGCTGCGCTGGTCACCGTGGCACTCGCCGTGCCGGCGCTCGTCAGGAGTCACCCGGCCGCGGCCCGGCGGCTCGGCCGCGCCCCGTCACGCACGGCCGGCAGCATCGTCGCGCGGTTGCTCGTCCCGGTCTGGAACATCTACGGCGCGGGTCAGATCATCACCGAGATCGACCGGATGCTCGTGCAGTCGTCGCCCGATGATCGGACCCGTCGATCACGACTGCCGGCACTGTGGTGGGTCGCCTGGATCTGCTCGGCGGTGCTGGTCGCCATCACCGTGGCCCGTGGTGCCGGCGGCAGCCTGCAGGCGATCGCCGACACCGTCGAGCTGCACATCGCCGTCGACCTCCTTGCGGCCGTCGTGGCCGTCGTCAGCGCCGCGCTGTTCCGTAGGTTCGCGGGCTTCTTCAGTCCGCGCCGCGCCCCTCTTGACGGCTGGGTGGTCCAGCCGCCGGCACCCACCCGGCCCGTGCTGTCCGCGGGCGCCGCCGACCCCGTAACCGGCGCCGAGTGACCAGTTCCGTGTGTTCACGACGCTCGGGAGGGTCCGCAGCTGGTCAATCGTTTGCCTGACCGGCCGGTCCCGCCGGGTCGGCTACCGTGGCCGGGTGTCCAAGAAGACCCAGCGCCGCTCCGCCGGCTCCGCGACCGCCACCAAGGCCACCGCGACCGCCGACCGTCCCGCCGAGAACCCCCGTCGTCCCTGCCCGTGTGGTTCGGGGCGGCGGTACAAGGCCTGCCATGGCTCGGCCGATGCCGCGGACATGATCGTCACCCGGCCGTTCGCCGGGCTGGCCGCCGAGACCGAACTGATCGCGTTGCGGGAATTCGTGCCGTCGGCGAGCGCGCCGCTCACCCTGATCGACCCCGCCGATGACGTCCCCTCGGTGACCCTGGCCAGCGTGCTGCCCGGCGCTGCGGCAGCGCTGACCAGATCGGACGGCTCCATCCTGCTCGGCATGCAGGTCCAGACCCACAGCGGTGACCTGTCCCGGGATCTGGCCGCCTCGCTCGAGTGGGCGCTCGCCGCGGAGCCGTCATCGGTGCTGTCCGTGGTCGGCCGCGCGAGCATCGGTCCCCGTTACTGCGGACCTGATCGTCGACGAGCCGATCGAGGTCACGGTCCACCCTGACTTCAGTTGGTGGCTCGAGGAGGAACCCGAGGCCGGCAGTGAGGTGGCGCTCTCGCTGGAACGCGCTAACGCGGCCATCATGCCGACCGCCCGGGTCGCGGGTTTGCGCGGCGCGTACTGGGTCGACGCCGGTGATCGGGCCCACCTGCGCTGGGTGCGTCCCGAGGACGAACAGCCGCTGATGGCCGCGCTCGCGAGGCTGGCCGTTGCCGAGGAACTCGGTCTCGGGGAGGGCTCGCGCTATGTCGGGTCGTTCCGCGCACACGGCCGGCTGGTCCCGGTGTGGGATCTGGACCGTGACGCCCACCCGAGCGAATGGGATGCGCCGGCCCTGGCCTTCGCCGAGCGGCTGGAGCGGGCGCTGACCGACGAGACACCGCTGAACGACGCCGAACGCCGCGCGCGGGACGGCATTCTGGGGCGGCAGTTCACCCTGCGCTGACGGATGCGCTGTCGCAGGGTCGTCTCGCGGCGGTTGGGGGTAGGGGTTAGCGCCCGGGGTCGATTCGGATGAACCGCTGCCTCCCAGGGTCGCCGTTACCCGCGCTTTTTCGAGAGGCTGAGGTTCAACCGATCGCGCGCGCGGTGCGTGCACGCGGGCGTCTTGCCCGACAGGTGTCCGACGCGCATTTGAGCCGGGCTGCGCTTCATCCGACGGCGGGCGCCTGGGTGAATGAGCCGACGCCCAGGCTCCAGCCCTCCGCAACCGAACGCCGACACCGATCGGCCTCGTCACCCGCCGCGACGAACAGCGCCTGGGCGATGCCGGTGGAGTGCGGCTCGAGCACGTCCTCGGGCAGCACGCCCGTCAGCACCAGCATCAGCAGGCCGTGGCCGGTGGCCCACAATCGGGTCGCAACGGCCAATGGTTCGCTGGAGGCCGCGAACCGGCCCGCCGCCCGAGCACGGTCTGCCGCTGCGACCAGCAGCTGGAAGCCGGCGTCGGCCGCGTCTGGGTTCTCCAGATCGGCGGCTGTGTCGAACATCGCCCGGTACAGGAACGGGTTGGCCAGCGCGTTGCCGACGTACGCCGCGCCGAGCGCCATCAGGTCCCGCACCGGGTCCTCGCCGGCGTCCACCCGCGCCAGTCGTCGGGCCAGCCGGATGAATCCCTCCTGACGGACCGCCCGCCACAGACCCGGCATGCCGTCGAAGTGGGTGTTCACGGTAGCCACAGCAAGACACCCCCGCACCGCCCGACGAGAGGGACTGTGATGACCGTCGAATTGCTCGAGCCCGATGGGCTGCCGAAGTCGGACTCCTACCCGCAGGTGGCGGTGGCCTCGGGGTCACGCACCGTCTACCTCGCCGGGCAGGTCGCGCGGACCGCCGAAGGCGAGCGGGTCGGCACCGGCGATCTGGCCGCTCAGGTCGAGCAGGCGTACCTGAACGTCGCGACCGGCATCGCGGCGGCGGGTGGGAGCTTCGATGACGTCGTCAAGCTGACGCTGTACTTCGTCGACTGGAGCGAGGACAAACTGCCGGCCCTGGGCGCAGGCGTCGGTCGGGCGGCGGCGAAGCTGGATGCGGACCTGATGAAACCCGTGACGCTGCTGAGCGTCTCGGCCCTGGGCGAACCGGACCTGCTGGTCGAGGTCGATGCCATCGCGGTGCTGGAGTAGCGGGACCGGTCAGCAATCGAGTTGGCGGAAACCGACCTTCCGCCGCCCCGGGAACGTCGGAAATCGCCATCTCGATGAGGGTCGTAGCAAGCACTACGGGAGCCAGCTGACCGTCCCGCGCAGCGCGGAGTACCCCACGAACACGGTGATGTCCAGGAGCGAGTGGGCGATCACCAGCGGCCACAGCCTCCGTGTCCGGCGGAACAGCCACGCGAACACCACACCCATCACCGCGTTGCCGATGAACCCGCCGAACCCCTGGTACAGGTGATACGAACCGCGCAGCACCGCGCTGATCGCGATGGCCACCACCGCCGGGACCTTGAGCTGGTCCAGCCGGGTCAGCAGGTAGCCGACGACCAGCACCTCCTCGAGGAAGCCGTTCTCCACGGCGGCAAGGATGAGGACAGGGAGCCGCCACCAGACATCGTTCAGAGTGGTCGGGGCGACGGTCAGGTTGATGCCGAGGTTGACGGCGACCAGGTAGAAGACCAACCCGGGGATGCCGATGACGGCGGCCAGCCCGACCCCGACGCCGAGATCCGCCCACGGCTTTCGGAGGTCGAGCCCCAGCCGCCGCTGGAGGTTGACGCCGCTGCGCCACAGCAGGTACAGCCCGAGGGCACCCCAGGCGAAACCGCGCAGGATGGTCAGCACCTGCTTGATCAGATCGAGGAAAGACGCCTGCGCCTGTGGCACCAGGATCGAGACCGTCTGTGACGCCAGCGGTATCGGCGCCAGGAGTGCATCGACGAGGTTGACCAGCGAGAACAGCCCGCTCATCCCGAGCGTCACCAGGAAGACGACCAGCAACTCGACGCGGATCGAGCGGGCCGTATACGCGCGGGGAACCGGCTCGTCGGCGACGCCGTCGGCGGGTACGGGTGGCGGCCCCGATGCGCTGGTCATGGTTCGCGAGCTTAGGCGCGCGACGCGTTTGCCCCGGCGAGGTGGGATGTCGGCGTTGTGTCCTGCGCCCCCGGCAGGATTTCACCGTGAACAAACAAGGCGTCACGGACAGTACGCTCGGGGCACCCTGTGCACTCTTGTCCTGGGGTAGTGCTGTGTCTGACGACGGAGGATGTATGCAGTTGGGACGGAGTCGGTTGGTGGTGGCGCTGGCCGGGCTGGTACTGCTGTCGGCGTGTGGTTCGGGCGGGGGACTGGCCGATGCGACGGTGACCAACATCGTGACTGCGGCTCCGGCGTCATCGGCGGCCGGCTCACCGGCTCCGAGCTCCCCGGCGCCTTCGTCGGCACCGAGCAGCAGCACCCCGGCGTCGAGCTCGGCACCGGTCAGCAGTACCGCGGTCCGCAGTACCGCGGCGAGCACCGGACCGGCCGACCCGAACGCGCCGGCCAAGGACGGGGTCGCCCTCTCCGACGGGTACGTGCCGAAGAAGCTCAAGCCGGGGGAGAAGCCGCCGCAGTTCATCGTCGTGAGCTTCGACGGCGTCGGCTGGCACGAGAAGTGGCAGCACTGGTTCGACGTCTCGCGTCAGGTGCCGTTCCGCTTCACCGGTTTCCTGTCCGGCACCTACATGTTGTCGGACGAGACGAGGATGGCCTACCAGGGTCCGGGCCACAGCCCCGGGAAGTCGTCGATCAACTGGAACACCGCCGGCGACCTGCCGACCGAGATCGCGGACCTCAACGAGGCGTACAAGTCGGGCCACGAGATCGGCTCGCATTTCAACGGCCATTTCTGCGCGGGCGCGGAACCCAGCGGCAACCAGTGGACCACGGCCGACTGGAACAACGAGCTCGACCAATTCTTCGCCCTCATCAAGAATGTGAAGGCAAACAATCCGGGTGTCAAGATGCCCGACCTCGCTTTCGACGGTTCCGTCGTGAAGGGCGAGCGCACCCCGTGCCTGGAGGGCCACGCCGAGGATCTGTTCCCGGCGCTGACCGAGCACAACATGACGTACGACTCGTCGTTCACCCGGACCGGCATCGGATGGCCGAAGAAGTCGCCCCAGTACAAGATCTGGGCCATGGGCATGGCGACGTTCCCGATCCACGGGACCGGCAAGCAGCAGATCACGATGGATTACAACTTCTATTACACGCAGCGTCAGGCGACCAGTGATGGCGTGACGCAGGCCCAGTCCGATGCTGATGCCGCGCAGGTCCAAGCCACCTATGACGACATGTACAACGCCACCTTCAACGGAAACCGCGCCCCGCTGATCCTGGGCAATCACTTCAATGCCTGGAACAACAATGCCTACGAAAAGGCGCTGACCGGTTTCGTGCTGGACAAGTGCGGGCAACCGGACACCGAATGCGTTCCGTTCCGCGACGTCATCGCGTGGATGGAGGTGCAGGATCCCGGCGGCGCTCGCCAAGCTGCAGGACCTGCCGCCGGAGACGGCGCCGCGGTCCCCGTGACGGAGCGCTGGGTCTATCTCGGGCCCGAGGGCACGTTCACCGAGCAGGCCGCACGTGCCCTTGCGGAACGACACGACACCGCACCCGCCGGTCACCCGGATCCAGCTGGATCCGGTCGCCGGTGTCTCGGTCGCGTTGGCCGCCGTCCGGGACGGTTCCGCCGCAGCCGCGTGCGTTCCGCTGGAGAGCTCCGTCGAGGGCGCGGTCCCGCTCACCCAGGACGAACTGACCCACGGCGAGCCTCTGCTCATCACCGCCGAGGCGTACGTCCCGATCACCTTCGACCTGCTGGTCCGCCCCGGTACCGAGTTGGCGTCGATCCGAACTGTCGGCGCTCATCCGCATGGCCATGCGCAGATCCGGCCCTGGCTGGCCACCCGGCTGCCGTCGGCCGAGGCAGTGATGTCGGCGTCGAACGCCGCTGCAGCAGCCGCCGTGGCGGATGGCGAACTGGATGCCGCGGCGGCCGCCCCGGTGGCCGGCCCGCGGTACGGACTGGTCACCCTCGCCGCGGATATCGGCGAGGTGCACGATGCGGTCACCCGGTTCGTGCTGCTCCGCCGACCCGGACGGCCGCCGGCGCCCACGGGCAATGACCGCACCTCACTGGTCCTGTCGGTCGACAACCAGCCGGGATCGCTGCTCGCCGTGCTCACCGAGTTCGCTGCCCGCGGCATCAACCTGACCCGGCTCGAGTCCAGGCCCACCCGGTCCAAGATGGGCGAGTACGTCTTCCTGGTGGACGCCGACGGGCACCTCGCCGAGCCGGCGATGGCCGACGTCGTCGGGGCGCTGACCCGGCGGTCCGCGCTGTTGCGATGGCTCGGCTCCTACCCACGGGCCGCGGGAACCAATGTCCCCGCCGCGGCTTTCGCGACCGCGAAGGCGTACACCGAGGCGAGCGACCAGATTCGCCGCTGGCAACAAGGTGAGTGGACCTGATGCGCCTGCTGTTGATCCGCCATGGTCAGACTCCGTCCAACGTGAACAGTCTGCTGGACACCGGGGTGCCCGGGCCCGGCCTGACCGACCTCGGCCACGAGCAGGCCGCCGCGCTGCCGGAAACGCTGGCCGGCTATCGCATCGACGCCATCTACGCCTCCACCCAGCGGCGCGCCCAGCTGACGGCTGCGCCGCTGGCGGCAGCGCGCGGTCTGCCCGTGCAGGTCAGGGCGGGGCTCCGTGAGGTCGGCGCAGGGGACCTGGAGATGCTCGGTGACGACGCGTCGATCCGGACCTACCAGGGCGTCATCCGGCAGTGGATCCACGGAGAGCTCGACGTGCGGATGCCGGGCGGGCAACTGGGGAGCGAGGTCCTCGACCGGTTCGACGCGGTCGTCGAGGAGGTGGTGCAGTGCCTGCGCCGTGATGTCGGGGAGAACGGCTGCGCGGTGCTCTTCGCGCACGGGGCGATGTTGCGGCTGTGGGCGTCCGTTCGGGCCACCGACCTCGCCGCAGCCGAGGATTCCCTCGGCCGGGAACACGCACTGCACAACACCGGCATGATCGTGCTCGAATCCACCGGCACACCGGCCTCGGGTTGGCAGGTGCTCAGTTGGTCCGGTCGAGCGATCGGCGGCCGGATCCTGGACGACGGCGCACGAAGCGGGCCGGCCGGCGGGGACCCGACCGGGTCGCCCGACGCCCTGCCCGCTGCCAGGGTGGATCCGGCCGCAACCGGCCGCTGATCTGTCCGGCGGCGCGGCAGGGCCAACGATTCTCAGCCAACTATTCTGATGGCATGACGAGCTCGCCGATCGACCCCCGCGACCTGCGGGTGTCGGACGCCGAGCGCACGCACGTGCTGGCGCTGCTCGAGAAGGCCACCGGTCAGGGCCTGATCGACCTCGGTGAGTACACCGAACGCAGCGCGAAGGTGATCGCGGCCCGTACCCGCCGGGACCTCAATGCCGTGCTGCTGGATCTGCCCGGCCTGGAGATCGCCGGCCGATCCGTCACGGCGGCTCAGCATGCCGCACGACCGAGGACCGATCCCGGACCGGGCTTCTCCGGCGCACCACAACCGGCCGGATCAGCCGGGGTCCTGGAGCTGACCGGCTGGGGTTCGCGGACGTTCAAGGGCTACTGGACCGTTCCGCCGTTGATCGTCATCGGCGGGACCGGTGCCAGCACCCGACTCGATTTCACCGCGGCGCAGCTCACCTCGCCGACCGTGACGGTCGAGTTCCGTTCCAACTACGGCGGGTCGGCCGAACTGGTGGTGCCGCGCGGGAGCTCGGTGCGGGTCGACGGCCTGCAGATGCGGGGCGGGCACATGGCCAACAAGGTCGATCCGCGCACGGCGGCCGGCGGTATGAACCTGGTGCTGACCGGGGTGAAGAAGTCCGGTTCGGTGGTCGTGCGTCATCCGCGGCAGGGTGTCTTCGCGCACTGGTTCTGACTTCCCGCATCAGGTCCTGAGGTCCCGGATCAGGCGACAACCGTTGCGCTGCAGGCGGTCGGTTCAGCGCATCCTCACGGAGAGCTGGGCGTGGCCGTCAGCTGCGGCACCCGCTCGACGGCATACAGATCGTGATCGGCGGCCCGGATGGCCTCCGTCGAGTTCATCCCGCCCGACGCCAGATGGCTTCCGACGCCGACCGCCACGATGAACTGGCGTCCTTGCGTCGGGTACGGCTGGCCGAGCGTCGTCGAGATGCGATCCGATAAGGAGAGCAGTGCCGCCTCGCCGATGCCCGGGGCACAGACGGCGAATCTGTCGCTCCCGGTGCGGGCCACCGTGTCCTGAGGCCGGACCAGCGCTGTCAGTCGCTCCGCCGCGATCAGCAGCACGCCGTCGCCCGCGGCATGCCCGTAGCGGTCGGTGGCCGCTCCCAGGCCTTCCAGGTTGACGGACACGACCCCGACAAGGTGCCCGGGCATGACATCCGGGTCCGTGCGCAATGTGTCCTGCAGTTTCCGTTCGAACAACGCCCGGTCCATCAGCCCGGTGACCGGGTCGACGGACGAGCGCTGAGCCAGTTCGGCCTCCGACCGTCTCCGCCGCGTGACGTTGACATGCGAGACCACCGCGCCGCCACCGCCCGCGATCGCCCCGGCGCCGATCGCGCTGACTCGTGAGGTGAACCACCTGGCTCCCCAGTTGCCGTGGCACGCGTATTCGCTCTCCCGCACCACGGCATCGCCGATCAGTACCGCCCGCAAACCGTTCAGGGCCTCGAGCGCCTCGGCGGATCCGGTCGCCGCCGCGCGTGAGCAGACGTCCAGATAACTGGTCCCGACCCCCGTGGCGTCCGCTGTGCCGCCGCCCTCCAGGGCGAATGTCCGCCAGGCCCGGTTCACGGCGATGATCACGCCGGCGCTGTCCACCACCGCGGTGGGGTCGGGCAACGCGTCCAGGACCGCCGCCCCGAAACTGGGCTCCAGCACTGCGGTTTCGGTGGCAGCCGGTGGACCGGATCGTTGCCGTCCCTGTAGCGGCAGGCAGTTCCAGCTGCGCCAGACCCGGAGGTCGACGGTCGCCGCACCGAACAGGTAGCCCTGGCCGCAGTGAATTCCCAGCGCCGCAACGGCTGTCGCCTCTTCGGCCGTCTGGATCCCCTCGGCGGTCAACACCGCGCCGATATGACCGGCGAACGCCACGTATCCGGCGGCGAGGGCACGCTGGTCGGATTCGATGTCGATCCCGCTGATGATGCTCCGGTCGAGCTTGATGATGTCGGGGCGGATCTTGACGATGTGCTGTCCGGACGCGAAGCCCGCGCCCGCGTCGTCGACCGCGATCCGAACACCGGACTGCCTGAACCTGCACAGCGCTACGGTCAGCGGCCCGTAGTCGAGCACCCGACTGTGCTCGGTCACCTCGAGCACCAGCCGTCGTGGGTCGATGGCGGAGGATCCGATCATCGCGGCCAACCGCTCGTCAGTGCAGGTCTCCGGCGAGGCGTTCAGCGAGATTGAAAAAGCCGGTGGCAGAGCGGCCGCCGCACTCAACGCGGTGTCGATCGCCACCAGTTCGAGCTCGGTTCCCAGGCCCACCGCCGCAGCTTCGGCGAACCAGATGTCCGGCCGGGACGAAGGCTCGACGGTCATCCGGCTGAGCGCCTCGACGCCGATCACCGACCCGGTCCGGACGTCGACGATTGGCTGGAAAGCGGTGACCAGCAAACGATTGTCGATGATCCGCTGGATGCGCGACCGCATCGCCCGGCTCGCCACGACCTGGGCGGCGTCCGGCCCGATGAGCCGGCTGACCCCTCGACAGCCGACCATCGCGCCGGACGCATCCACCTCGGGCTGGATGCGCACCTCACACCAGGAACTCGAGCCGTCGCGGTGGGTGGCCGAGATGATCAGGTTGCCCAGACCTTCCTGCGGGACCCCGGCCGCCTTGACCATCGCCTCCGCACGGAGCAGTTCTCTGGGATCCATCACGATGGCGGCGTTCTGGCCCACCAATTCGTCGGCGGTGTAACCCAACACGTCCAGACAGCTCTCGTTGCTGGACAAGAACCTGCCCTGGAGGTCGACGGTCCAGATCCAGTCGGGCGGTGCGACGACGCCGGCAGCCTGTCGGTGACCGACCGTCCGGCGGGCCCAGACCACGGCGACGGTGGCTCCGATGCAGCCCAGCACGATACCCAGGGCGAGGACACCGTCGACCGCGGTCACCGCTGGGTCCCGACCGCCGCCGGGTGCTCAGCGGCCGAGGCCGGGAAGATGCCGGTACTGACCGCGAGAGAGGCGGTGCACAACGTCCGGTCGCCCGGTGTCACTGCGTGGTCTGCCATCGCATCTCCCCGCCGTACGACCCGACTGTCGGGCCGGACCACCGGCGGGTTCCGCCGGGCCTATCGTTAACAGGCCTCAGGATCGTAGGGCTCGAATGGTGTACGCATTCAGGGTCCAAAGTCCCTATATCGACAACCTCTCACCGAGCTTACGGTGTTATCGCTCGACGGGGTGACTCATTCAGGGTAGTTGTCATTTGCCACAAGCGCGCTACGTTAACAAGTAGTGATCGTTCCCGGGGTTGATCCGGTGACCGCGAGGGGCCCTCGAGCGCCGTTGGCTCAGCCGGGGTGACGAGGGTCCTGCCGGTCGGGCACGGAACCGAACGGCGTTGCCGTCGCCGACCGGCCGTCGGGAAGCAGCGGCTCCCGCAATTCCGGCGGTGCCAGCAGCCTCGCCACGTGATAGCCGAGGATGGCGACGATCGACCCGAGAGCAATACCCGACAGCTCGAAATCACTGCCGAAGGACATCGACACATTGCCGACGCCGATGATGATCCCCGCCGCGATCGGCACCAAATTCACCGGATTCGCGAAATTGACCCGGTTCTCGATCCAGATCTTCGCACCGAGCAGCCCGATCATCCCGTACAGCACCACGGTGATCCCGCCGAGCACCCCGCCCGGGGTGGCACTCACGACGGCGCCGAACTTCGGCACCAGGCCCAGCAGGATCGCCACCGCCGCCGCGACGTAGTAGGCCGCCGTGGAATACACCCTGGTGGCCGCCATCACGCCGATGTTCTCGGCATAGGTGGTGGTCGGAGAACCGCCGATCGACGAGGACAGCGCGGTCCCGAGCCCGTCCGCGAACAGTGCCCTGCCCATATAGGGGTCGAGATCGGTGTTGGTCATCTCCGCCACTGCGCGGACATGACCGGTGTTCTCCGCGATGAGCGCGATGACGCCCGGCAGCGCCAGCAGGATGTAGTTGAGCTGGAACTCCGGCGCGTGCAACGGCGGCAAGCCGAACCACGCCGCGTCCGCCACGCCGCTCAGGTCGACCCGCAGATGGGTGGTCACCGCGCCGGTCCCGTCGGCGGCCGTGATGGGACCGAGAATTGCGTCCAGCACCCAGGAGAGCAGGTAACCGAAGATCAGCGCCAGGAAGATGGCGATCCGGGACCAGAACCCGCGGAACGCGACGGCCGCGACGATGGTGAAGACCATGACCGTGAACGCCGCGCCGGGGTCCTGCGGCCAGTAGACCCCGGCGACCACCGGTGCGAGGTTGAACCCGATCAGCATGACGACGGCGCCGCTGACCACCGGTGGCAATGCCTTTCGCAGCGCCCGGCCGCCGACGAAATGGACGATGAGGCCGACTGCGGCCAACGTCAGGCCGGCGACCAGGATCGCCCCGGTCACCGACGCCGAACTGCCGCCGGACGCCCGGATGGCCACCACCGCGCCGACGAACGAGGCCGAGGTGCCCAGGTAGGACGGGATCTTGTTCGCGACGATCAGCAGGAACAGGACCGTGCAGACGCCGGACATCATGATGGCCAGGTTCGGGTCGAGGCCCATGATCAGCGGGAAGACGAACGTCGCGCCGAACATCGCGACGACGTGCTGGGCGCCGACGCCGATGGTCTTCGGCCACGACAGCCGCTCGTTCGGCATGACGACGGCGCCGAGCGGGAGCGGTTTCCCGTCGCCGACGAGCTTCCAACCGGCCATCACGTGCCCCTTCCGGTTACTGCGTTGTCCGGGTCTTTCGGCTGACGTCAGCCGGCCAGCTCGGCCGCCCACGGCGGGTTCGCGCCCGCGCGCGAGCAGGTGATGGCCGACACCCGGGAGGCGAACGTCAGCGCGGCGAACAAGCCGTCGACGGTCAGCGTTTCGAGGCGACCGCCGAGGTATCCGGCCTCGGCCAGGTAGTGCAGCAGGCCGCCGTGGAAGGAGTCGCCGGCGCCGACCGTGTCGACCAGGGTGGTGGGCGCGATCGGCGTGCGGACCTGCTCCCCGCGCAGGGAGGCGAATGCGCCGTCGGCACCGAGACTGACCACGGCGAGCGGCACACCGCAGGCATGTAGATGCTTTGCGGCCTGCTCGGGGGTCCACCCGGGCCACAGCTGGTCGAGGTCGTCCTCGGACAACCGGACGATGTCGGCCAGCCCGGCCCACCGATCGATCCAGAGCCGGTAGGACGTCACCGGCACCAGCAGGGTGCGCAGGTTGGGGTCGATCGAGACGGTCATCATCCGGCGGGCCCTGGCCAGCAGGTTCTCGATCACCTGACCGGAGGGCTGCAGGGCCAGCGCGAGAGTGCCGGTGTGGATGGCGACCGGCGGGCTGTAGGCGAACGGACCGTCGATGAGCGGCGCCAACGATGCGTCCGTCCAGGCCCAGTCCGCGGTGCCGTCGGTGTAGAACTCGTAGCTCGCCGCGCCTGCGGCGTCGAGCCTGGCGATGGCCAGGGTGGCCGGTTCCGTCGCACTCTCCGACGCGCTCAGATCGACCAGCGACTCCTCGAGCTTCGCCCGGCACAACGCCCCGAGCGCACCGCCGGACAGCCGCCCCGCGAACCGGGCGGTGGTACCCAAACGGGACAGTGCGACGGCCGTGTTGGCCGGCCCGCCACCCGGGTGGACAGTGAGATGCGCTGCCCCGTCGACGATTCCGTCCGGCGGAAGGACTGCATCGGCGACGACCTCACCGACGACGGCGATGGTGGGCATGTTCGCTCCTTCGCTGGCAGGCTGCGTTCCGCCGGCGCCTGGTGGCTTGCGTGACGTGATGGCTGAGGGGAGCGTAATGGCAGCCCCAGCGGTTCCGCAGGGCAGTCCGCCGGCGGGCCGGCTCAGGCCCAGCCGAGCTCGTCCAGCCGGTCGTCGTCGATCCCGAAGTGGTGCGCAACCTCATGGATGACGGTCGTCGCCACCTGCTCGCGGGCGGCCTCGACGTCACGGGCGTGGGCCAGGATCGGCAGCCGGTAGATGGTGATGGTGTCCGGCAGGTAACCCGAGTACTGGGATGTCCGGGAGGTCAGCGCCACGCCGTGGTACAGCCCGTAGAGGTTCTGCGTGGGGTGCCTGTCCTCCACGAGGATGACGACGTTGTCCATGGCCTTGGTGAACTGGGCGGGGATCAGGTCGAGCGCTTCGGCAACGAGCTCCTCGAACTCCTCACGCGTCATCACCACCGGCATGCGGCCATTCTGCCTCGCCGGGCAGGCGGCGCCGTTGCTCTGCGGTCCTTCCCGGTGGTCTGCGCCGGCCGTCCGCGGTGAGGGGCCGCCGTGCGGGACGAGCGTCCGGGGGGCACGGCGGCCCGGTTTAGGCTCAGCGGGTGATCGACCTGCGACTACTTCGTGACGACCCCGACCGCGTCCGCAACTCCCAGCGGGCCAGAGGCGCTGATCCGGCCCTGGTCGACCGGTTGCTGGCAGCGGACGTCGCACGCAGGTCAGCGGTGTCGACCGGAGACACGCTGCGGGCCGAGCAGAAGACCCTCGGCAGGAGCATCGGCAAGGCGACGCCCGACGAGCGTCCCGGGCTGCTGGAACGCGGCAAGGAGCTGGCCGCCGGGGTGAAGCAGGCAGAGGCCGCGGAACAGGCTGCGAATCAGGAGCTGACGGCGGCTCAGCTCGCGCTGCCGAACGTCATCGAGGACGCGCCGCCGGGCGGGGAGCAGGACTTCGTCGTCATCAAGCATGTCGGGGAACCGCCGGTGCTCGACTTCGAGCCGCGTGACCACCTGGCGCTCGGCGAGGGACTGGCCGCGATCGACATGGAGCGCGGCGCCAAGGTTTCCGGGGCGCGGTTCTATTTCCTGCGCGGCGTGGGCGCCCAGCTGCAATGGGCGATGCTCACCCTCGCGGTCAACAAGGCCATCGCCAACGGCTTCATCCCGATGATCCCGCCGGTTCTGGTGAAGCCGGAATCGATGGAGGGCACCGGTTTCCTGGGCGAGCACGCCGACGAGGTGTACCGGCTGGCCGCCGACGAGCTGTACCTGGTGGGTACCTCGGAGGTACCGCTGGCGGCCTATCACTCGGGCGAGATCCTCGATCTGGCAAGCGGTCCGACTCGGTACGTCGGCTGGTCGTCGTGCTTCCGGCGGGAGGCCGGCTCCTACGGCAAGGACACCCGCGGCATCCTCCGGGTGCACCAGTTCGAGAAGGTGGAGATGTTCTCCTACTGCCGGCCCGAGGAGGCTGCGGGCGAGCACCTCCGGCTGCTGGCGTTCGAGGAGGAGATGCTCGCCGACATGGAGATCCCTTACCGGGTCATCGATGTCGCGGCCGGTGACCTCGGGACGTCGGCCGCCCGGAAGTTCGACTGCGAGGCCTGGGTGCCCACCCAGCAGGCCTACCGGGAGCTCACCTCGACGTCGAACTGCACGACCTTCCAGGCCAGGCGGCTCGGGTGCGGTACCGCGACGCGGACGGCAGGCCGCAGGTCGCCGCCACACTCAACGGGACGCTGGCCACCACCCGCTGGCTGGTCGCCATCCTGGAGAACCACCAGCTGGCCGACGGTTCGGTGCGGGTTCCGGCCGCGCTCCGCCCCGGCCTGGGTGGGCGAGAGGTGCTGGAACCGGTCTGACGAATCGGCGTCGGCAACCGACGTCCCGCGCCCGGTGGATGCCCGCCCCGTCCCGGCCGGCCTATGGCGCGAAAAGTCCGGTTTCGGTGGGTAGGTCGGCGACCACCGCCTCCAGGTCGTCGAGGTGGCGACGGGCGGCGGCGAGCAATGCGGCGGCGTCGCGGTCGGCGAAGGCCTGGAGCATGTCGCTGTGCTGGGCGTGCAGCTGATCGCGGTGGTCGTCGCTGATGTGTTTCATCGGTTGAATCGGTTCGGTGAGGTTCCAGACGAGCTCGATCATGTGCAGCAGGCGCGGCATTCGGGACGGGCTGACCAACGCCAGGTGGAACTCGCGGCTCTCCCGCTGGTAGGCCGGGTGGTCCTCGGCGGCCAATGCCTGGTCCAGTGCATGCAGTGCCCTGGTGGCTCGTCGGTCGTCCTCGGTTTCTGCATTGCCGACGGCCGCTTTCAGCGCCGCCATTTCCAGGACACCGCGAACGACGTAGATTTCCCGGAACTCCTCGACTGTCAGGCTGGCCACGGTGTACCCGGCGCGGGGCCGGTGCTCGACCAGGCCCTCGCCGATGAGCGTCTTCAGGGTCTCCCGGATCGGGATACGGCTGACGCCGAAGACCTCGGCCGTCTCGTCGACAGGTATCGGGCTTCCGGGCGGGACGCCGCCACTGAGGATCGCCCGCCGGATCTCGTCGAGGATCGCCTGCTGGGACAGACCGGGACGGTCCGATTTGAGGATCGCAAGAAGCGCTGATGCCTGATCCAGGTGTCGCATCGTGGACGTTCCCTCCACGGGCCGTCTTCCCGTTCTCGACTCGGACGGTGTCGATCAGGACCAACCTATTGCCTGCGCAGGGCCGGAGGACTTCGATGGTGGAGGGATTGTCGATTGAGGGCGCGCCTGAGCCAGGTGTCGCCGCCGAGCCGTCGCGGCACGGGCGCAGATATATCTGCTGCGGTGGCACCGAACCGTTGACGCGCCTGACGCAGGGCCGGTAGTTTCATATCTCGACAGAGTCGTTCCACGATGCGAAATGTTCTCGGTCAGCGATCCTTCGCATTCGACTCGCGGCGGTATCGGTGTCCCCTTCCACTTCGACGCCGATCGCCGCACGTTTTTCACCTACCAAGGGAGTGAGGAAAAGATGGGTGTCACGCTCGGACACAATCAGTACGGGAAAGCGGAAACCAGAGTGGTCCGCATTTACCGCGACGCCGATCCGCATGAAATCGTCGACTACAACGTGAGTGTTGCGTTGAGCGGTGATTTCGCGGATATTCACCTCGAGGGTGACAACGCGAATTGCCTGACGACCGACGCCACGAAGAACACGGTGAACGCGTTCGCCAAGGAACACGGTGAAGCCGCCCGCCAGCCCGAGTCGTTCGGGGTCGCCCTGGCGAAGCATTTCGTCGACGACGTCGAACCGGTCCACCGCGTCCGGGTCAAGATCGAGGCCTACCCGTGGAACCGGCTGAGCCACAACGGCGCCCCGCACCCGCACGCGTTCGCCCGGGACGGCGGGTTCGTCCGCACGGCCACCGTGACCTACGACGGAACCACTCTGTGGGTGGTCTCCGGAGTGCGGGACTACGTCGTCCTCAAGACAACGGACTCGGAATTCTTCGGATACCTCGAGGAGCGGTACACCACCTTGCAGCCCACCCATGACCGGGTGATGGCGACGGCGGTGACGAGCCAGTGGTGGCATACCCAGGTCGACGGGGTGGACTGGGGAAAGTCCTACGACAGGGCGCTTTTCACCATGAGCGACGTATTCGCCGGCCATCACAGCCTGGCCTTGCAGCAGACGATGTACGCCATGGGCGAGGCGATGATCGACGAGCAGCCGGAGATCGGCGAAGTGCGATTCTCCCTGCCGAACAAGCATCACTTCGTCGTCGATCTGAGCCCTTACGGTTTGGAGAACCGCAACGAGGTGTTTCATGCCGACGACCGGCCCTACGGGTTCATCGAAGGCACCGTGCACAACACGGACGCCCCGGCACCGGGGCTCGGCGTTCGACCCGGGTCAGGGCTGGTGACCGGGATGACACACGGTTCAGAACCGGCCGGCGCGGCCGGCGATCACCTCGCCGTCTTCGACGCCAAGAGCCACCCGGTCGACGAGGTCCTCAAGCCCGGGCCGATGTTCGTCTACGGACTGCAGCATGTGATGAGCATGTACGCAGGCGTGGTCGCGGTCCCGCTGATCGTGGGCAGTGCGCTGAAGCTGCCGTTCTCCGACCTGTCGTACCTGCTGGCGGCCACGCTGCTGATCTCCGGTCTCGCCACCCTGCTGCAGACCCTGGGCGTGCCCGTGGATCGGCGCGAAACTGCCGATCGTGCAGGGCACCTCGTTCGCCGCGGTCGGTTCGATGATCGCCATCGGCACCGGGGCCGGCGGTGGCACAGCTGGATTGAGCGCCATCTTCGGTGCCATCGTCATCGCCGGTGCCGTCGGGTTCGCTGCTCAGCGGGGTGTTCAGCCGCCTGCTGCACTTCTTCCCACCGGTGGTGACCGGGTCGGTGATCACCGTGATCGGCATCTCGCTGTTGCCGGTCGCGATCCGCTGGGCCGGCGGCGGTGCCGGCAGCGCGGACTTCGGCTCGCTGTCCAACATCGGGCTCGCCGCGATCACCCTGGCCATCATCCTGCTGGTCTACCGCTTCCTGCCCGGATTCTTCTCGCGCATCGCGATCCTGATCGGCCTGGTCGCCGGCGGCGTCGTCGCCGCGCTCTTCGGCAAGGTCGACTTCTCCCGGGTGTCCGAGGCCCAGGGCTTCGCCATCTCCACCCCGTTCCACTTCGGCGCGCCGACGTTCGAGGCTGGCCGCCATCGTGTCGATGGTCATCGTGATGCTGGTGATCATGACCGAGACGACCGCCGACCTGCTGGCGATCGGCGTGGTGGTCGGTCGCCCGGCCGATCGGAAGACCGTCGCCAACGGGCTGCGGGCCGACACCCTGTCCACCGCCGTCTCCGGTGGACTGCTGAACGGCTTCCCGGTCAGCGCCTTCGCGCAGAACGTCGGTCTGGTCGCGCTCACCGGCATCAAGAGCCGGTTCGTCGTCGCGGTCAGTGGCGGGATCCTGCTGGTTCTGGGGTTCTTCCCACAGGTCGGGGCTGTCGTCGCCGCGCTGCCGCTGCCGGTGCTCGGCGGCGCCGGGCTGGCGCTGTTCGGCAGCGTTGCGGCCAGCGGTATCCGCAGCCTGTCCGCGGTGCACTACGAGGGCAACCAGAACCTGGTCATCGTCGCACTGTCGATCGGCATGGGCGTCATCCCGATCGCCGTGCCGGACTTCTACGACGAGTTCCCGTCGTGGTTCCAGACGATCTTCGATTCCGGGATCAGCGCGGCCGCGGTGACCGCCGTGCTGCTGAACATCCTGTTCAACGTGCTGGGCCGCAAAGACAACGTGGCGCCGATCTTCGCCGAAGGCCCGGCCCCCGGCGTGACACCGGAATACCAACCGGGTCAGCACCCCCCGCACGGCCCGGGCGCAGCACGCAACCGGCAGCGGAACCGATTCAGTCGGTCACTCGACGGACGATCGGGACGACAGAACGGACCTTCCACGGGGCACTGACCGTTTGGGTACCGATCGGGGCGCGGCCGGCGAACCGGTCGGAACGAACGACCACCCCGGCCGCTCCGACGCGCTGTTCCACCCGCGACGGGATCTGTTGATCTGCCGCTTGCTTCGGCAGCGGAGATATATCTGTGAGCATCTTGACCGGCTTTCGCCGTTGCCCAATCATGAGTTGACAGGCCTTTTCCGCGCTGCGATATCAGCGGTCGATCGACGATTCCGGTCGCTCATCACCACAGATGAGCCTGCCAAGGTGATTCTTTGCCGGTTGATTGCGATGATCAGCCGGAAACCAAGATGAGGGAGACCCTGTGTCACGCGTCCAGGAATTCGATCAACAGGTGGAGCTCAGTCCCCGGTTGTACAACCAGGATTGGCACCGACCCAACGTGTCGGGCGGAAGTGGCGTTCGTACAACATCTTCACCCTGTGGGCAAACGACGTGCACAGCCTGGGCAACTACGCCTTCGCGATCAGCCTTTTCGCCCTCGGTCTCGGTGCCTGGCAGATCCTGCTGGCGCTCCTGATCGGCGCGTTGTGCTCTTCGGGCTGCTGAGCCTGTCCGGGTTCATGGGCGAGAAGACCGGCGTTCCGTTCCCGGTGATGAGCCGTATTGCGTTCGGCATCCACGGTGCGCAGATCGCCGCCATCGTCCGCGGCGGCGTCGCCATCGTCTGGTTCGGTATCCAGACCTATTTGGCGTCGGTGGTGCTGCGGGTCCTGTTGGTGGCGATCTTCCCGTCACTGGATTCGCTGGACTCGAACAGCATTCTGGGGCTCTCGACCCTCGGCTGGATATCTTTCGTCAGTCCTGTGGATCATCCAGGTGATCATCGTCAGTTACGGCATGGAGATGATCCGCAAGTACGAGGCATTTGCCGGTCCGATCATCCTGGTCAGCATGCTCGGCATCGCCATCTGGATCTTCATCCAGGCCGGCGGTTCGATCGCCTTGTCCACCGATCAGGCGCTTTCCGGCGGGTGAGATGTGGCGGGAGATCTTCGTCGGCGGGGCTCTCTGGATCGCCATCTACGGAACGTTCGTGCTGAACTTCTGCGACTTCACCCGCAACGCGAAGACCAAGTCGGCGATCATCCGCGGCAATTTCTTCGGCATCCCGTTGAACATGCTGTTCTTCGGCGCCATCGTCGTCGTGCTGGCCGGCGGACAGTTCAAGATCAACGGCGAGATCATCGAGAGCCCGGCCGACATCGTCCAGACGATCCCCAACACGTTCCTGCTGGTGCTGGCCTGCCTGGCCCTGATCATGGTCACGATCGCCGTCAACCTGATGGCCAATTTCGTCGCCCCGATCTACGCCCTCGCCAACCTTTTCCCGCGGAAGCTGAACTTCAAGCGGGCCGGCCTGGTCAGTGCGGTCATCGGCCTCGTGATCCTGCCCTGGAACGTCTACAACAACCCCACCGTCATCGTGTACTTCCTCGGCGGCCTCGGCGCCATCCTCGGCCCGTTGTTCGGGGTGATCATGGCGCGACTACTGGCTGATCCGGAAGACCCGGGTGAACGTGCCGGCGCTGTACAGCGAGGCGCCGACCGGGGACTACCACTACCGCGGCGGATTCAACATGCGGGCGATCTGGGCGCTGATTCCGGCAGCGATCATCGCGGTGATCATCGCCGTGGTGCCGGCGTTCCACGCCGTGGCGGGCTTCTCCTGGTTCATCGGCGCCGGCTTGGGCCTGGTCTTCTATTTGATCGTGGCGGACCGGAAGATGCCGATCAACGAGGTCGACGGCGAGTCGATCGCGGTGCCCAGCGTCCACTAGTCGCCGCCCGGACCAGCCGCAATATCCCGACCGAAGGAGATCCGCAGTGCGCATTCTTGTGGTGAACGTCAATACCACCGAATCCATGACCCAGGCCATCGGCAAGCAGGCGGCGGCCGTCGCCGGGCCGGACACGGAGATCGTTCCGCTCACGCCGTTGTTCGGCGCGGAATCGGTGGAGGGGAACTACGAGAGCTACCTGGCGGCGATCGCCGTCATGGAAACGGTGCGTGCCTATCCGGACCCGTTCGATGCTGTCATCCAGGCCGGTTACGGCGAGCACGGCCGGGAGGGCCTGCAGGAATTGCTGGATGTCCCGGTCGTCGACATCACCGAGGCCGCTGCGAGCACGGCGATGTTCCTGGGCCACAAGTACTCGGTGGTGACCACCCTGGACCGCGCGGTTCCGCTGATCGAGGACCGGCTGAAGCTGGCCGGACTCGACGCCCGCTGCGCCTCGGTGCGGGCGAGCGGAATGGCCGTCCTGGAACTGGAGAGCGACCCGGACGGCGCGGTCGAGGCCATTGTCGCCCAGGCTGTGCATGCCGTCGAGGACGACAAGGCGGAGGTCATCTGCCTGGGCTGCGGCGGCATGGCCGGGCTGACCGAGCAGGTCGTGCAGCGGACCGGTGTACCGGTCGTCGACGGGGTCGCCGCCGCGGTGACGATCGCGGAGTCGCTGGTGCGACTGGGACTGAGCACATCCAAGGTCCGAACCTACGCTCCGGCCCGGACCGAAACGATTCAAGGACTGGCCGCGGCCCGCGGGCAACGAGCAACTGATCGGACGTGAGGGAGATCGGCGATGAGTACAACGGACCAGACGGACGCCGCACAGCACATCGGGAACGACGGCCGCGCGGACTTCGACCTGGTCATCCGCGGACAGCGGATCATGACGACCGCGGGCGAGGTGCCCCGCGAGGTCGGTGTGCGGGACGGCCGGATCGTGGCCATCGAGCCACTGGGTAACGCACTGGTCGGTGACCAGGTCATCGAACTGGCCGAGGACGAGGTGCTGCTGCCCGGTCTGGTCGATACCCACGTGCACGTCAACGAGCCCGGGCGCACCCACTGGGAGGGGTTCGCCTCCGCGACCCGGGCCGCCGCCGCCGGCGGGGTGACGACCATCATCGACATGCCGCTGAACAGCATCCCGCCGACCACCACGGTCGCCGCGCTGGAGCTGAAGAGGGACGCCGCCCGGGACCAGGCCTTCGTCGACATCGGCTTCTGGGGTGGGGCGATTCCCGGAAACCAGGCCGACCTGCGGCCGCTGCACGACGACGGTGTTTTCGGGTTCAAATGCTTCTTGTTGCATTCCGGGGTCGACGAGTTTCCGCACCTGGAGGCCGACGAGATGGAAGCGGACATGGCGATTCTCAAGGATTTCGACTCCTTGATGATCGTCCATGCCGAGGACTCGCGGGCCATCGAGCGGGCTCCGTCGGCGGAGGGCGACCAGTACGAGAGATTTCTCAAGTCACGGCCGCGCGGCGCGGAGAACGTGGCGATCGCGGAAGTCATCGAGCGTGCCCGGTGGACCGGCGCCCGCGCGCCACATCCTGCACCTGTCCTCGTCCGATGCGCTGCCGATGATCGCCAGTGCCAAACGTGACGGCGTGCGCCTGACGGTGGAGACCTGCCCGCACTACCTGACCCTGATCGCCGAGGAGATCCCGAACGGGGCGACGGCGTACAAGTGCTGCCCGCCCATCCGTGAGGTCGGCAACCGGGAACTGCTCTGGGCCGGGCTGATGGACGGGACGATCGATTGCATCGTCTCCGATCACTCGCCCAGCACCCTTGACCTCAAGGACCTGGAGAACGGCGACTTCGCCGTGGCCTGGGGCGGGGTGTCGTCGCTGCAGCTGGGGCTGCCGATCATCTGGACGGAGGCCCGCCGTCGGGTGATCGGGCTCGAGCAGGTGGTCGAGTGGATGTCCGCCCGGCCGGCAAAGCTCGCCGGGCTACCGGTGAAGGGCAAACTCGCCCTCGGCTACGACGCCGACCTGTCTGTGTTCGCTCCGGACGAGGCCTTCGTCGTCGACGTTTCCCGTCTGCAGCACAAGAACCCGATCACCCCGTACGACCGGCAGGCGTTGTCCGGGGTGGTGCGCAGGACCTTCCTGCGCGGAGCCGAGGTCGATGGGCGGACACCCACCGGCCGCCTGTTGCGGCGGGGAATGGTGTGAGACCTCGTCACGACGCACCTTGGAAGAGCTTTTCGACAAGAGGAGAAGATAGATGACGTCGACGAGTCCCGGCTATGCGGTGACGGTGCGGGTGCAGTGCCCGACATCGACGGATGCGACCAGTCAGTTGACCACGGCGGTGACCCGCGCCGGCGGGTCGCTGACCGCGTTGGACGTGGTGGAATCCCACCACGATTCCATGGTGGTCGACGTGACCTGCGATGCCACCGACCAGGAGCACGCGGAGCGGATCACCGCAGCGCTGGGCGAGCTGCGCCGGGTTCACCGTGCGAAAGGTCAGCGACCGCACCTTCCTGATCCACCTCGGCGGGAAGATCGAGGTCACCCCGAAGGTGTCGCTGCGAACCCGGGACGACCTGTCCCGCGCCTACACCCCCGGGGTGGCCCGGGTGTGCCTGGCGATCGCGGAGAACCCCGCCGACGCGCGGCGGCTGACGATCAAGCGCAACACCGTGGCGGTGGTCACCGACGGCTCGGCGGTGCTGGGCCTGGGCAACATCGGTCCGGCGGCGGCGCTGCCGGTGATGGAGGGCAAGGCGGCGCTGTTCAAGCAGTTCGCCGGGGTCGACGCGTGGCCGGTGTGCCTGGACACCCAGGACACCGACGAGATCGTCAGTATCGTCCGGGCGATCGCGCCCGTGTACGGCGGCATCAACCTGGAGGACATCGCCGCACCGCGGTGTTTCGAGATCGAGGAACGGCTGCGTGAGCTGCTGGACATCCCGGTGTTCCACGACGACCAGCACGGCACCGCGATCGTGGTGGCGGCCGCGCTGCGAAACGCGCTGCGGGTGACCGGGAAGTACCTCGCCGAGGTGCGGATCGTGGTCTCCGGGGTCGGCGCCGCCGGCACCGCGATCATCAAACTGCTGCAGGCGCAGGGCGCCCGAACATCGTCGGCTGCGACCGGAACGGCGCGGTGCATCCGGCAGCGAGGCGCGGGACGACATGCGCCGCTGGCTGCCGAGAACACCAACCCGGACGATCTCACCGGCTCGCTGGCCGAGGTGCTCGCGGGCGCCGACGTGTTCATCGGAGTGTCGGCACCGAACCTGCTGCAGGGCTCCGACATCGCCACCATGGCGACCGGATGCCATCGTGTTCGCGCTGGCCAACCCGGTGCCCGAGGTGGACCCGCTGGCGGCCAGGGAACACGCCGCGGTGGTCGCCACCGGGCGGAGCGACTTCTCCAACCAGATCAACAACGTGCTGGCGTTCCCCGGGTTCTTCCGCGGGCTGCTGGACACCGGCGCCACCGACATCACCCAGGAGATGCTGATCGCCGCCGCCGAGGCCATCGCCGACGCGGTGAGCCGGAGGAACTCAACCCGAGCTACATCGTGCCCAGCGTGTTCGACCCCACCGTCGCGCCTGCCGTCGCCGCCGCGATCCGGCGGCTGACCGGCGACGCGGAGAGCGGGCCGAGGCCGCCCCGATGACCGGCTGACCCCTGGCGAACGGCCGTGTTTGCCGAATCACCACAACAGCCGAAACCCCCGAAATGGAAAGGGCTGATGAGCACTTCCAAGAACGCGCCGAGCTCCGGGAGCACATCGCCGGACGTCGAGGTCCGTGGGCCGTCGGTTCCCCGCTCGGAGCAGATCCTCACCGACGACGCGCTGGCCTTCGTCGCGCGCTTGCAGCGACGGTTCGGTGCCCGTCGGGACGAGCTGCTGGCCCGCCGCGCCGAGCGGCGCAGCCGAGGCCGCCCGCACCGGGCGGCTGGATTTCCTGCCCGACACCGAGCAGGTGCGCCGAGGCGGACTGGACCGTCGCGCCGGCACCGGCTGATCTGGTCGATCGGCGGGTGGAGATCACCGGGCCGCCGGAACCGAAGATGGCGATCAACGCGCTGAACTCCGGCGCGAAGGTGTGGCTGGCGGATCTGGAGGACGCGAACACTCCGCACTGGTCCAACGTCGATCGGCGGGCAGGTCACGCTGTTCGACGCCGTCCGCCGTCGATTGGAGTTCACGTCCCCGGAGGGCAAGCAGTACCGGCTGGCGACCGGACCGGCCGCTCGCGGTCATCGTGCCGCGGCCCCGCGGTTGGCATTTCGACGAGCGGCACCTGCTGGTCGACGACGCCCCGACCGTCGGGGCACTGGTGGATTTCGGTTTGTACTTCTTCCACAACGCCGCGGAGCTGATCGAACCGGGGCAGCGGCCCGTACTTCTACCTGCCGAAGATGGAGAGCCATCTGGAGGCCCGGCTGTGGAACGACGTCTTCGCCTTCGCCGAGCAGCACCTGGGCATCGAGCACGGCACGATCCGGGCGACAGTGCTGATCGAGACCATCCCGGCCGCCTTCGAGATGGACGAGATCCTCTACGAGCTACGGGATTACGCCTCGGGGTTGAACGCCGGCCGGTGGGACTACCTGTTCAGCGTGATCAAGTACTTCCGCGACGCCGGCCCGCAGTTCGTGCTGCCCGACCGCGGCCGCGGTCACCATGACGGCACCGATGATGCGCGCCTACACCGAATTGCTGGTGGCAACCTGTCACCGCCGCGGGCGCCTTCGCGATGGGCGGGATGGCGGCGTTCATCCCCAGCCGTCGCGACGCCGAGGTGAACCGACTGGCGCTGGCGAAGGTGCGGCGAGGACAAGGAACGGGAGGCCAGGGACGGGTTCGACGGGTCCTGGGTGGCCCATCCCGACCTGGTGCCGGTCTGCCGGGAGGTGTTCGACCGGGTGCTGGGCGAACGGCCCAACCAACTCGACCGGCGTCGCGACGAGGTCGAGGTCGACCGCCGCGCAACTGCTGGATGTGGGGTCGGTGCCCGGGGAGGTCACCGAAGCGGGACTGCGGAACAACATCGAGGTGGCGTTGCGCTACCTCGAGGCCTGGCTGAGCGGCAGCGGTGCGGTCGGCATCCACAACCTGATGGAGGATGCGGCGACCGCCGAGATCTCCAGATCGCAGGTGTGGCAATGGGTTCACAACGGGACCACGCTGGACACCGGGAAGGTGGTGACCGCCGACCTGGTCCGCGCCATCGTCTCCGCGGAACTGGCGGCGATCGCCGGCGAGATCGGCCGAGGCTGCGTATGACGCCGGCCGGTACGAGCTCGCCCGGCAGGTGTTCGAGCAGGTCGCGCTCGCCGATGACTTCGCCGACTTCCTGACCCTGCCCGCTTACACAGCCGCCATCGAGGCTGATCGTGCAGGCGCCGGCTGATGCGAAGAAACACCGGCATCGGGAAACACCCGAGCGCATCTTGACCCCGGGCCGCACCCTACGGTAGTTTTCATACAGCGAACATTAACTTCCACCATACGAAATTAAGGGGATGAACGTCATGGGATCCGCCAGCTCAGCAGTGGTCTCGGCGTTCACCGACGACTTCCTGATGGAACTGGACAAGTCCCTGGCCGGTGCCGATCTCGCTCTGGCGGATCACTATCCCGGTGATCCAGGCACCCGTCAGCCGGTGCACACCGTCTATGTCCGCGGCATCCGACGCGGATGCCGGGACTGCCCGGCAGTGGGGCAGCCTCGCCCGGGAATTGCTCGACGAGCACGCGCCCCTGGATGTCGTTGCCGATGTCACCGGTCTCGGGTCCGGTCTGGACGCCGAGGTCTACGAACGCGTTCGGAACAAGCTCGCCACCCAGCCGGTCGAGGATGTGCGCCTGGATTTCGAGGACGGGTACGGCAATCGGCCCGACGCCGAGGAGGACGCAGACGCGCGCCGTGCGGCGACCGTGCTCCGCGAGCTGCTGACCGTTTCCGGTGGACCGTCGTTTGCCGGCATCCGGTTCAAGAGTCTGGAGCAGGCGACCCGCCGCCGTGGGCTGCGCACCCTGGACCTCGTTGTCGCCGGCGTGCTCGGCTCGGACGGTGACCTGCCGCCGGGATTCCTGGTGACCGTGCCGAAGGTGACGTCGGTGGATCAGGTACGGGCGATGGTCAGGATCTGTGAGGAACTCGAGCGCGCACACGGGCTGCGCTCCGGGGCCCTGCGGTTCGAGATCCAGATCGAGACCCCGCAGAGCATTCTCGGTGCGGACGGCACCGCCACCGTCGCGGCGATGATCCATGCTGCCGGAACGCGTTGCGTGGCATTGCATTACGGAACATTCGATTACAGCGCGGCGTGTGGTGTCGCACCTGACCAGCAGAGTCTCGCGCACCCCGTCGCCGACCACGCGAAGGCCGTCATGCAGGTCGCGGCGGCCGGCACCGGGGTGCGGTTGAGCGACGGGTCGACCAATGTCACCCCGACCGGTAGCCGCGAGCAGATCCACGCCGCCATGCACCTGCACGCCCAACTGGTGCGGCGCTCCCTGGAACGAGCCTTTTACCAGGGGTGGGACATGCACCCCGGGCACCTGCCCACCCGTTACCTGGCGACCTATGCGTTCTACCGTTCGGGTCTGCCGGCGGCCGCCACCCGATTGTCGAACTACCTGACCAAGCAGGCCAGTGGCGTGATGGACGAGCCGGCCACCGCGCAGGCGCTGGCCGCCTTCGTGGTCCGGGGCCTGCATTGCGGCGCGCTGGACGACGTCGAGGTCACCGCCGGCACCGGCGTCGACCGTCCAACTCTGGAAGCCCTCGCACAGCGCAAGCCGCTGCCGGTGCCATCAACCGACCTGCCCAACGATGAGGATCGCCTGAGATGAACGCTCACCCACTGCGTTACGACGCCAACCTGTCCATGTTGTTCACCGAAGTTCCGCTGCTGCAACGGCCCGCGGCAGCGGCCGAGGCCGGTTTCGACGCCATCGAATTCTGGTGGCCCTTCCCGTCCGCGGTGCCGGCCGACGCCGAGGTGGATGAATTCGTCCGAGCGGTTCAGGACGCGGGAGTGCAACTCGTCGGGTTGAATTTCTTCGCCGGAGACATGCCCGGCGGAGACCGCGGCCTGGTGTCCTGGCCGGCCCGGTCCGCGGAGTTCCGGGACAACATCGACGTCACCGTCGGTGTGGGAGAGCGGCTGGGCTGCAAGGCGTTCAACGCGCTCTACGGCAATCGCGTCGACGACTCGACACCGGACGAGCAGGACGACGTCGCCGCGGCCAATCTCGCGGCGGCGGCCGCTGCGGTAGACCGCATCGGTGGCACAGTCCTGGTGGAGCCGGTGAGCGGGGCGCCGCGGTACCCACTCCGCACCGCCGCCGACGTCATGGCCGTCATCGACCGGGTCGAGCGGGAATCCGGCGCCACGAACGTCACCTTCCTCTGCGACCTCTACCACCTGGACACCAATGGTGACGATGTCGCGGCGGCGATCACCGATCACGCCGATCGAATCGGCCATGTACAGATCGCCGACAGCCCCGGCCGGAACGAACCCGGTACCGGAAAACTCGACATCCCGGCGCATCTGACGGCGCTCGCCGCGGCCGGTTACGGCGGTTACGTAGGCCTGGAATACAAGCCGAGCGGCACCACGCTCGACAGCCTCGGCTGGTTGCCGGTCGACGCCCGGTCCAGCCGGTCCTGATCACACCATCCTGATCACAGCTCCCCCCGAAACGTTCGGTATCGACCGACAAGGAGAAAAACATGACCACCGTCGCGTTCATCGGTCTGGGCATCATGGGTGCGCCGATGGCGGGCCACCTGGTGAAAGCCGGGTTCGATGTCGTCGGATACAACCGCAGCCGCCCCAAGATCGACGAGCTGATCGCCGCGGGCGGCCGGGGCGCCGAATCGGTCGGCGACGCCGCCCGGAACGCCGACATCATCGCGGTGATGGTCCCCGACTCGCCGGACGTCCGGGATGTTCTCGCCGGTGACGGAGGAGTGTTCCAGACGGCAGCACCAGGAACACTGATCATCGACTTCTCCTCCATCCGTCCCGATGTCACAACGGAATTGGCCGCACAAGCCAGGGAAAAGGGTTTCCGGCTGTTGGACGCCCCGGTGTCCGGTGGCCAGGCCGGTGCGGAAAATGCCTCCCTGTCGATCATGGTCGGCGGCGATGCCGCCGACTTCGAGGCCGCAGCAGAGGTTTTCGCGGCAGTCGGCAAGACCATCGTGCACGTCGGCCCGAGCGGCGCCGGCCAGACGGTCAAGGCCGCGAATCAGCTCATCGTCGCCGGCAACATCCAGCTGCTCGCCGAGGCTGTCGCGTTCCTGGAGGCCTATGGCGTCGACACGGCCGCCGCCCTCCAGGTTCTCGGCGGCGGTCTGGCCGGTAGCAAGGTGCTGGACCAGAAGGGCCAGAACATGCTGACCCGGTCGTTTCCGCCGGGGTTCCGCATCCAGCTTCACCACAAGGATCTGGGCATCGTCACCTCAGCGGCCAGGGAGGCCGGCGTGGTGATCCCGCTGGGGGCCGTCGTGGCCCAGCTCATGGCGTCGGCGCTCGCCAGCGGTGACGGCGGACTGGACCACTCAGCGCTGCTGCGCGGCGTGCTGCGACTTTCCGGACGCGACCCCGAATCACCCGCAGCATCCCAGACCACTCCCACCAGCTGAATCAGGAGATTCCCATGACCCGCATGCGAGCGGTCGACGCCGCCATTGCCATCCTCGAACGCGAGGGCGTGAACACCGTCTTCGGGCTGCCCGGCGCGGCCATCAATCCCTTCTACTCCGCCATGCGAGACCACGGCGGTATCAAGCACATCTTGGCCCGGCACGTCGAGGGCGCCTCGCACATGGCCGAGGGATACACCCGCGCCAAAGCCGGCAACATCGGTGTCTGTGTCGGCACTTCCGGGCCGGCGGGTACGGACATGATCACCGGTTTGTACTCGGCATCTGCGGATTCGATCCCGATCCTGTGCATCACCGGGCAGGCGCCGGTCGCCAAGCTGCACAAGGAGGACTTCCAGGCCGTCGACATCGCGGCCATCGCCAAGCCGTTGACGAAGATGGCGATGACGGTGATGGAGCCCGCGCAGGTGCCCGGCGCCTTCCAGCAGGCATTTCACCTGATGCGGTCCGGCCGCCCCGGTCCGGTGCTGATCGACCTGCCGTTCGACGTGCAGATGACCGAAATCGATTTCGATCCCGACACCTATCAACCGCTGCCGGTGTACAAGCCGCGCGCGAGCCGGGCACAGGCGGCGAAGGCACTGGACATGCTGCAGGCCGCGGAGCGGCCGTTGATCGTCGCCGGCGGAGGCATCATCAACGCCGATGCCGCCGATCAGCTGGTGGAACTCGCCGAACTGCTGAACGTGCCGGTGATCCCGACCCTGATGGGCTGGGGCACCATCCCGGACGATCATCCGCTGATGGCCGGGATGGCCGGACTACAGACGTCGCAGCAGTACGGCAACGCCACCATGCTGGCGTCCGATCATGTCCTGGGGATCGGTAACCGGTGGGCGAACCGGCACACCGGCGGCCTCTCGGTCTACCGGGAGGGCCGCACGTTCGTGCACGTCGACATCGAGCCCACCCAGATCGGTCGGGTGTTCCCGCCCGACTACTCCATCGTGTCCGACGCCGGCTTCGCACTGACCGAGCTGGTGGCCGTGGCGCGGGAACGTCGCGACGCCGGCGATCTGCCGGACCGGTCGGAGTGGGTGGCCGCCTGCCAGGAACGCAAGCGCACGATGCACCGCCGCACCCACTTCGACAACATCCCGATCAAGCCGCAACGGGTGTACGAGGAAATGAACAAGGCCTTCGGCAGGGACACCCGCTACGTCTCGACCATCGGGCTGTCCCAGATCGCGGCGGCTCAGTTCCTGCACGTCTACAAGCCGCGGCACTGGATCAACGCCGGGCAGGCCGGGCCGCTGGGCTGGACCGTCCCGGCCACCCTGGGGGTGTGCGCGGCCGATCCGGATTCCACCGTTGTCGCGCTGACCGGTGACTACGACTTCCAGTTCATGATGGAAGAACTCGCCGTCGGCGCGCAGTTCAACCTGCCGTACATCCACGTCCTGGTGAACAACGCCTACCTCGGCCTCATCCGGCAGTCCCAGCGTGGCTTCGACATGGACTACTGCGTTCAGCTGGCGTTCGACAACATCAACACGCCATCCTCCGAGGACATCTCGGGTTACGGCGTGGACCACGTCAAGCTCGCGGAGGCGTTGGGCTGCAAGGCATTGCGCGTCCAGGACCCGGCCGAGATCCTGCCCGCGCTGGAATCGGCGAAGAAGCTGATCGTGGAGCACCGGGTCCCGGTGCTGGTCGAGATCGTCCTCGAGCGGGTCACCAACATCTCCATGGGCACCGAGATCGACAACGTCGTGGAGTTCGAGGAACTCGCGCTGTCCTCGAAGGACGCGCCGACCGCCGTCATCTCGATGCTGGACTGAACGGCCTTCGACATGCACGTGCTGCTGGCTCCGGACAAGTTCAAGGGGTCGTTGCGGGCCGGCGAGGTCGCCGCCGCGGTCGCGGCGGGCCTGCGGGATGCCGTGCCCGGCGTCGAGACCGTGACCGTTCCGGTCGCCGACGGCGGCGACGGCACCCTGGACGCCGCGGTCGCCACCGGGTACCGGCTCGTCCGGGTGCGGGTGACGGGTCCCACCGGTGATCCGGTGGACACCGGATACGCGGTGCGGAACGGTGTCGCCGTCGTCGAACTCGCCGACGCCTGCGGACTGAACCGTTTGCCAGCAGGGCATCTCGCTCCGCTGACGGCGAGCAGCACCGGGTTCGGCGAGGTCATCGCCGCGGCCCTGGACGCGGGCTGCCACCGGATCGTGCTGGGCGTCGGGGGAAGCGCGAGCACCGACGGTGGCGCTGGAATGGTGACCGCGCTGGGCGCCCGGCTGCTGGACGCAGCCGGCAACGTCCTGCCGCCGGGTGGCGCCGCACTCGAGCAGCTGGACCGCGTCGACGTGAGCGGCCTTCATCCGGCAGTGGCCCGAACCGAGTTCGTCCTGGCCAGTGATGTGGACAACCCGCTGCTGGGCGCCACCGGGGCGGCCGCCGTGTACGGCCCACAGAAGGGCGCCGGCACCGACGACGTGGCGCGGCTGGACGGGGCCCTGCGGCGGTGGTCGACGGAGCTGGCCCGCGCCATGGATGTGCGCCCCGGACCGTCGGGCCACCCGGCCGCCGATCTCCCCGGCGCGGGGGCGGCCGGCGGCGTCGGGTTCGCGGCGGTCGCTGTGCTCGACGCCGAGGCGCGATCCGGTATCGACCTGCTGCTGGAGCTGACCGGGTTCTACGAGCAACTGCCTGCGGCCAAGCTGGTGATCACCGGGGAAGGCTCGCTGGACCGGCAGACCCTGCACGGGAAGGCACCGGCCGGGGTCGCGGCCGCGGGCCACAGGGCCGGCGTGCCGGTGATCGCCGTCGCCGGCCGGAACCTGCTCAGTTCCGGAGAGTTGGCCGATGGCGGTATCAGCGCCGCATATTCACTGCTGGACATCGAGACCGACCCGGCGGTCTGCATGACCGATGCGGCGCGTCTGTTGCAGGAACTTGCCGGCCGGATCGCCCGCGACTGGCTGAGCTGACGCTGGCTGAGCTGACTCTGGCCTGAGCTGGCTCTGGCTGAGCCGACGCAATGGCAGCAGATTCCACAATTGTTGCCGCACAACAAGAAAACGAGGATCGAGAAGATGCCACAGGTGTACAGCACCACCGCCGTCTCCACCGGGGACGGTCGCAACGGTCACTCCCGCACCACCGACGGTATGGTCGACGTCGACCTGGCGACCCCCAGGGAACAGGGTGGTCCCGGCGGCGCCACCAATCCCGAACAGCTCTTCGCCGCCGGGTACGCCGGGTGCTTCCACTCCTCGCTGAAGGTTTCCGCACGCGGTGAGGGGATCACGCTGACCGAATCGGTGGTCAGCGTCACCGTGGACCTGCTCAAGGAGGCCGGCGCCTTTTCGCTCGCGGCGACCATCACCGCCGACCTGCCTGGCATTTCACGGGAACAGGGTGAGCACTTGCTGGCACTCGCGCACCAACGCTGCCCGTATTCCAAGGCGACCCGGGGCAACATCGATGTCCAACTCCGTCTTGGGCATGCGGCCGCCACAGCGACGGGCTCGAGGAGCACATGATGTCGACGAGTGTCCCGTTGTTCGTGAACGGTGAAGGTATGCGCGGCGGCGCGGTTCACCACACCATCGCCGAGCACCCCTTTCTCGGGTTCGTGCACACCGCCCCGAAGTACCGGTTCTTCTCCGTCGGTGATCGGTTTCCCGCATTGTGGCAGGTGGACGAGGGAGGAGTGTCGGTTCCCGGTGAGCTCTACGACGTTCCGCTGACCACGATCCGGGAGCAATTCATTCCCGCCGAGCCCGCTGAGTTGGAACTGGGCGTCGTCGAGTTGGCGGACGGTGAATCAGCATTGGCGGTCGTACTGCGGCGGGAAATCCTCGGCACGCCCGAACTCGTCGACATCTCCGAACGTGGCGGTTGGCGCGGCTACCGGTCCCGAGAGAACGACAGCCGGTAATGCGTGGGCATCTTCGAGGCGATCTGCATCTTCCTCGCCGGTATCGCAGCGGGAACGATCAACACGGTCGTGGGATCGGGCACGCTGGTCACCTTCCCGACCCTGCTGGCCTTCGGGTATCCGCCGGTGGTGGCGACCATGTCGAATGCGGTCGGACTGGTTCCCGGCAACGTCTCCGGGACCTGGGGTTACCGGCGGGAACTGCGCGGTCAGTGGGACCGCCTGCGCTGGCAACTGCCCGGCTCGCTGCTCGGCGCGTTGACCGGTGCGTGGCTGCTGCTGCACCTCCCGGAGACGACGTTCAAGAAGATCGTGCCGGTGCTGTTGGTGTTCGCGTTGATCCTGGTGATCGCCCAACCCCGGATTCAGGCATGGACCCGGCGCCGCGCGGAGAAGTCGGGTCGCGACCTGGACCATGTGACTCGCAGCAGAATGGTGCTGCTGGTGATCAGTACCTACCTGACCGGGATCTACGGTGGGTACTTCGCCGCGGCCCAGGGCATCGTGCTGATCGGCATCATGGGGATCCTGCTGCCGGACTCCCTGCAACGCGTCAACGCCGCGAAGAACATCCTCACCCTGGTCGTCAACGTGGTGGCCGCAGCCACGTACACCGTCGTGGCCTTCGACCGGATCGACTGGGCCGCAGCCGGTCTGATCGCCTGCGGAACCTTGATCGGCGGCTTCGTCGGTGCCCATGTCGGCCGGAGGCTCCACCGGCCCTGCTCCGGGCGGTCATCGTCCTGCTCGGCGTCATTGCCCTGTGGGTGCTGCTCGCCTGACCGCCCAACGGCCCACGTCCCTCCCGAGCCGGGGACGGCTCCCGAAGAAAGGATTCTCATGACAGCCCAGTACTACGCGCCAACCGGCGGGCACCCGAGCCAGACGGAACTGACCACGAACCGGGCGGTGTTCACCGAGGCCTACGCCGTCCTGCCGCGGGGCACGATGCGCGACATCGTCACCAGCCTGCTGCCGTTCTGGGACCGAACCCGGTTGTGGGTCATCGCCCGGCCGTTGTCCGGGTTCGCCGAGACGTTCTCGCAGTACATCGTGGAGGTGTCACCGGGAGGCGGCAGCGATCACCCGGAGACCGACCCCGGCGCCGAAGGTGTGCTGTTCCTGATGGAGGGCTAATGTGTGCGTCACCCTCGACGGGGAGAAACATGACATGACGACCGGAGGCTACGCTTTCCTGCCGCCCGGCGCGGATTGGCAGATACAGGCGACCGGGAGACGCGCCGGCACGCTTCCACTGGATCCGCAAGGCCTACCAGCGGGTCCCCGGCATCGAGACGCCGGCGGCGTTCTTCACCAGTGACGCCGAGGTGAAAGGCGTCGAGATGCCGGGCACCAACGGCGCGTGGGTGACCCAGCGGTTCGCCGACCCGACCGACCTGCGCCACGACATGCATGTCAACATCGTCAGTTTCGAGCCCGGCGGGGCGATCCCCTTCCCGGAGACGCATGTCATGGAACACGGGATCTACGTTCTGGAGGGTAAGGCCGTCTACCTCCTCAACCAGGACTGGGTCGAGGTCCAGGAGGGCGACTTCATGTGGCTGCGCGCCTTCTGCCCACAGGCCTGCTACGCCGGTGGGCCGGGCCGATTCCGCTACCTGCTCTACAAAGACGTGAACCGGCACGCCGTCCTCAGCCGGCAGTTCGCATGACGACGATCGGCCGGGTCAGCACGCACGTACTCGATTCCGTTCTCGGTCGGCCGGCGGCCGGGATACCTGCCGTACTAGAGCATCTCGGACCGGACGGCACCCTGACCGACGTGGGTCACGGGGTGACAGATGCCGACGGACGGATCGGACAGCTCAACGCCGGGTCGCTCGAACCCGGCGAGTATCGGCTGACCCTGAACACGGCGGACTACTTCGAGCAGTACCACTCCGCGGTCTTCTACCCGTCGATCGTGGTGCGCTCGCTGTTGCCGGGTGATCGCGGGCATTACCACATCGCCGTGCTGGCAAGCACTTACGCGTTCACGACCTACCTCGGCAGCTGACCGAGGTAGGTCGCTCGGCCGGGGGCCCGCTCAATCCACCCGCTGCGCCCGCCCGGCCCGGATGCGCTGGCCGCGCACCCACACACCCGCCACGTCGGCGGGCGTGGCGAGCGCGAAGGTCCTCGCGAGTGCGTCGGCGCTGTCGGCGGCATGCGCGAGGTTGACCTCGTAGGTGCTGCCTGCCGCAGGCCGCAGCCACACCGCGTCGAAATCCTTTCCGGGGTTGAAATCTCCCGACCCGATCCGCCAGACCCACGGCCAACGCGCCCGCCCGGGTCGCCAGGTACAGCAGGTGGACCGGGGTGAGCGCCAGGCCCTCCGCGCCGAGCAGTTGCTGGATGAAGTACGCCTGCAAGCCTTCCTTGGGCAGAAAAAGCCCTGTCCCGGCGCCGACATCGGAGCCCAGCGCGACTCCGACACCGTGCTCGACGTGCCGGCGCATCGGGAAGTGTCCGCTCCCGAGCGCGGCGTTGCTGGTCGGGCAGTGCGCCGCCCAGGCACCCGCGTCGGCCATCATCGCCAGTTCCTTGTCGCCGGCATGCACGTTGTGCGCAAAGACGCTGCGGCTCGTTGACCAGTCCGTGCTGGTGGTAGGTGCCGAGGTAGTGATCCGACCCGGGGAACAGGTGCTGCCACCGCGGAGATCTCGGAGACGTTCTCGTTCAGGTGTGAGGTGAACCAGATGTCCTTGCGGCCGCCCGCCGCGTCCTGCACGAGGTCCGTGCAGACGGACAGGATCTCCTCCGACGCAGACAGTGAGAACCGCGGAGTGACCGCAAACCGCAGCCGCCCCTTGCCGTGCCAGCGTTGGATCAGTTCCCTGCTCTCCGCCAGCGCGCGGTCCGGTGTGGACAGCAGGTCGGCACGCAGGATGCGGTCGCTGAGCACCAAACCGGCGGTGACGTTCAGCCCCCGGATCTCCGCCTCGGTGAACAGCAGGTCCATTGCCGGCGCGAAATGCGAGCCGAACACGAGCGCCGTCGTCGTCCCGCAGGCCAGCAATCCGTCCAGGAACTCCTTGGCCACCATCCCGGCGTAGGTCGGATCGGCCAGTCGGCTCTCCTCCGGCAGCGCGCACCGCTCGAGCCAGTCCAGCAGCGGCATGCCGAGCCCGCCGATCGCCCTGATCTGTGGGTAGTGCACGTGAGTGTCCACGAAGCCGGGGAGTAGCAGGCCGCCGGGCAGCTCGGTGACCGGTTCCTCCGGGTGCTCGGCGTGCAGCGCGGCGAAAGGCCCTCGGGCCACGATCATCCCGTCCCGGACCAGCACACCTCCGTCCGCGTCGGCGGCGATCGCGTCGGCCGGGTCACCGGCGAACGGGTTGCCCGGAGTGTCGATGATGGTGGCGCGGTACAGCGTCATCGCTGCGACTCCCTGATGTCGGCGGCCACGTCCGTCGTCTGCTCCCGCGGTGGAATCTGGTGACGAACAGCCGACCGGCCCACCGGACGCCCGGGATCAGCCGGCCGTTGCATCTGGAGCAGCAGCGAGCCCGCAACGCTGACGGCGATCACCGCCGGCTCCTTGCCGGTGATCTGCGGGATGCCGATCGGGCTGGTGATGCGGTCGATCACGGTCTGCTCGTGGCCCTGTTCGGCCAGTCGTCGCCGGAAGCCGGTCCACTTGGCGCTGGACCCGATCAGACCGATACTGCCGAGTCCGGGAAGGCGCAACGCCGCATCACACAGCGCAAAGTCCTCCGCATGGTCGTGGGTCATGATCAGTACATGCGCCCCGCGCGGCAGCATGTCGAGCACCTGCTCGCCGAGAACGGCGTGGTGGACGACGACGTCGGCTATCCCGTCGGTGACGTCAGCCAATCGCAGCTGGTCGAGTTCGTCCTCGCGGGAGTCGATCAGGTGCAGTTGAATCGTCAGCCTGGACAGGATCCTGGCCAGTTCGTGGCCGACATGACCGACGCCGAACACCGCGATCACGGGCCGGGCAGGCAGCGGCTCGAGCAGCAGCGTCACCTCGCCGCCGCAGCATTGGCGGCCGTGCCGGTTCCGGGCGCGCTCATTGAGCCGGGCTTCCTGGGTCTCGGGCTCCGTGGTGCCCGAGGCGATCAGCTCACGGGCGCGCTGAACGGCCGCCTCCTCCAGGTTGCCGCCGCCCACGCTGCCCCAGCTGTGGTCGGCGCCGACCACCATCTTCGCGCCCGCTTCGCGGGGGGCGTGCCCGCGCACCTTGATCACGGTCACCAGCACTCCGGGTAGCCCTTCCCGGCGGAGTTGCTGGACGGCGCTGAGCCAGTCCACGGCTCACACCCCCGTCAGCACCGCGTGCGCCACGGAGCTGCCGCCGTCGGTCGACGGCGTGCTGTCGGCGGACCGCGCCGCCTCGATGGCCCAGTACACCGCTTCCGGCGTCGAGGGGCAGCTGAGATCCACGGACCAACCCTTCGGACCGAACGCGCCCGCTGCCTGCCGCAATGCCTCCCGGACGCTGAACGCCAGCATGAGTGGCGGTTCGCCGACCGCCTTGGACCCGTAGACGACCCCGGACTCGGTGGCCCGTTCGAACAGATGCACGTTGAATTCCTCGGGCATTTCCGAGAAGCTCGGGATCTTGTAGGTGCTGGCCGCTTGAGTGTTCAACCGGCCCCTGTTCACGCCGTCGCTGGTATCCCAGCGCAGCTCCTCCAGGGTCAACCAGCCGGCGCCCTGCACGAAACCGCCTTCGATCTGGCCGATGTCGATCAGTGGCGAGAGGCTGTCGCCGACGTCGTGCACGATGTCCACCCGCCGCAGGCGGTAGGCCCCGGTGAAACCGTCCACTTCGACCTCGGAACAGGCTGCGCCGTAGGCGTAGTACTTGAACGGCTCGCCCTGCATCCGCGAGGAGTCCCAGTGCAGGCCCGCGGTCCGGTAGAACCCGGCCGCCCAGAGCTGCACGCGCTGGAAGTAGGCATCGTGCACCAATTCCGCCCAGGGGATCTGCTTGTCGTGGAAGCCGACTCCGGTGACGACGCCGTCGACGAAACGTACGTCGTCCGGATGGACCCCGAGCTTCCCGCCGGCGACGACGTTCAGCCTCGCCCGGATTTGATCGCAGGCGTTCTTGATCGCGCCGCCGTTCAGGTCGGCACCCGAACTTGCCGCGGTGGCCGAGGTGTTGGGCACCTTGTCGGTTCGGGTGGGCGCCAGTCGCACGAAGCTCAGCGGCACCCCCAGCGAGGTGGCGGCGACCTGGATCATCTTGGTGTGCAGGCCCTGCCCCATCTCGGTGCCGCCGTGATTGATCAGCACCGAACCGTCCTTGTACACATGCACCAGCGCCCCGGCCTGGTTGAACGCAGTGAGATTGAACGAGATGCCGAACTTGACCGGCGTCATGGCGACCGCGCGCTTGGTGTGCGGGTGCGCCTGGTTGAACGCCGCGATCTGCGCCTTGCGATCGTGAAAGCCACTGCGCTCGATCAGGATCGACCAGATGTCGGCGAGCCGCTCGGCGTGCCGCACCGGCTGGCCGTACGGCGTCGCCTGGCCCGCTGTGTAGAGGTTGTTGCGCCGCAGGTCCTCAGGCTCGACGCCGAGCAGCGGCGCGCAGCGGCCGAGGATGTCCTCGATGACGATCATCCCCTGCGGGCCGCCGAAACCGCGGAACGCCGTGTTCGAGCTGCGGTTCGTCTTCGCGATCCGGCCGTGCACCGTGATATTCGGTATCCAGTAGGCATTGTCGATATGGCACAACGCCCTGGCGAGTACCGGTTCGGAAAGATCCAGGCTCCAGCCGCCGTTGCTGGTCAGTGTCGCGCGCAGCGCGCAGATGCGCTTGTCCTGGTCGAACCCGACTTCCCAAGTGGCCAGGAACGGGTGCCGCTTGCCGGTCATCGTGATGTCCTGGGTCCGGTTCAGTCGCAGGCTGAACCGGCCGGTCGGTGAGCACGGCGCCGAGCGCGGCGACCGCGGCCAATCCGTGCGGCTGGAACTCCTTACCGCCGAAACCACCGCCCATCCGCAGGCACTGAACGGTGACCTGGTGCGCGTGCAGGCCCAGCACGTGCGCGACGATGTCCTGGGTCTCGGAGGGGTGCTGGGTGCTGGACTGCACGAACACCTGGCCGTTTTCGTCGACCATGGCCAGCGCCGCGTTGGTCTCCAAATAGAAATGCTCCTGACCGCCGAATTCGAACTCACCGCTGAACCGGTGCACCGAGGTCTGCATCGCGGCGTCCGCATCCCCTCGGCTGACGGTCCGGTGGTGACCCTGGAAGCTGTCCGCCGCGATCGCGTCCTGGATCGTGATCACCGACGGGAAGCACCTGGTACTCGACCTCGACCGCGTCGGCGCCTTGCCTGGCCGCCTCCAGCGACTCGCCGAGCACCCAGCAGACGGCATGGCCGTAGAACATCACCTCGGTCGGGAACAGCGGTTCGTCGTGCTTCTCGCCGGCGTCGTTCAGACCCGGCACATCAGCGGCGGTCAGCACCCTGACGACTCCGGGCACCGTGTAGGCGGGATCGACCCGCAGGCCGGTGACCAGCGCATGCGCGTGCGGCGCCTGGACGGGCCAGGCATGCAGTGCGTCCTTGGTCCGGTTGACCAGATCCTGCGTGTACAGGGCCTTTCCGGTGACGTGCAGGCCGGCGCTCTCGTGGGAGATCTCCAGGCCGACCTTCGGATTGATCGGCCGGTCGGCCAGCGGCCCGTGCGCCTTGCTCATGACGAGACCTCCTGGAAAACGCGGCTGGGTGGATTACCTGTGTTTTCAGCGTGGAACTTGCGCAGCGATGCGCCGAGCATCGCGGTCCGGTAGGCCGCGCTCGCCCGGTGGTCGCTGATCGGGGTGGCCTCGGCGTTCAGCACCTGGCCGCCTGCTCTACCACCTCTGCGGTCCAGGGCCGGCGGGCCAGGAATTCCTCGGTGCGCAGCGCGCGCAGTGGGGTGGCTGCGACGCCCCCGAGCCCGATCTTGATGTCGGCGACGGCCGGGGCCTCCCCGTCCGTCGGCGCGTCCAGCCGAAGCGCGAAACCGAGCGCGACACTGGAGATGTCGTCGAATCGGCGTTTGGAGATCTTGTGGAAGGCGCTGATCGGCGCGACCGGCGTCGGGATGCGAATGGTCTTGATCAGCTCGTCGGGGCGCCGAAGGGTCTGCCGGTAACCGGTGAAATATCCGCTCAACGGCACCTCCCGCTCACCGCCGCTGGACGCGAGCACCAGCGAGGCGTCCAGCGCCAGCAGTGCGGGCGGGCTGTCGCCGATCGGCGAGGCGGTGCCCAGATTGCCGCCGAACGTTGCTCCGTTCCGGATCAGCCGTGACGCGAACTGCGGGAAGAGCTGCGCCAGCAGCGGTACCCGGCCGGCCAGGGCGCGCTCCACCTCGGAAAGGGTCAGCGCGGCGCCGATGTCGATGCTGTCGGCACCGACGGCGAACTCCCGCAGTTCCTCCAGCCGGTCGACACCGATGGTGAGCTCGGCCCGGGAGTGCCGGATGTTCAGCTCGACGCCCCAGTCCGTGGAGCCGGCGAGCACCCGCGCGGCCGGGTTCTCGGCGAGCAGTTCGAGAGCTTCGGCCAGGTCCGCGGGCCGGGCGAAGGCGCCCTGGCTGCTGGTGACCCTGGTCGGTGCGGGCGCCGGTGCGCGTTGAGCCTGCCGCGCGAACAGCGGATCCGACTCGGACGGCTGACCGAGTGCGTATGCCGCGTCCCGGATCGGTCGATAACCCGTGCAACGACAGAGGTTTCCGGACAGGGCGTGCAGGTCGAAGCCGTTCGGGCCGTGCTCGTGATCCGGGGCCCGGCCGGCCGCGGTCGGATCGGCGCCGTTCCGGCCGAGCGATCTCTCTGCCGCAGCACCGCTGGTGTGCGGCTCCGCCTCGGCCGCTCGCTCCGGGACCTCCGAGGTATCCCTGCCACGGTCGACGCGGTAGTACTCCGAGGCCATCGAGCAGATGAAACCCGGTGTGCAGTAACCACATTGCGACCCACCGCGGTCGGCCATCTCGCGTTGCACCGGGTGCAATGCAGTGCCGTCGCCGTCAAGGCCCTCGGCGGTGATCACCTCTTGGTTGTCCAAGCCGGCCGCCGGCACCAGGCACGCATTGATCGCGGTCCATCGGCTCGCCTCGTCGCCGGCCGGCCGGGCCACCATGACCGCACAGGCACCGCACTCGCCCTCCGCGCAGCCTTCCTTGCTGCCGGTGAAACCGGTGCTGCGCAGCCAGTCGAGCAGGGTGACGTGGCCTCCGACATCGCCGAGTTCGTACGGCCTGCCGTTCACCGTCACTTGACCGTTCACGTCACCAACTCCTATCGAATCTGTGTACCGAGAATCTCACGAGACAAGACCGCAACGATGTCCGCCGGCCGCCCCGCAGGTGCTGCTCATCACCGTCACCCGGCCCTGGCCAGCAGGGTCCTGCTCGCCAGGGCCACCTCTCCGGCGAGTTCATCCTCATCGATCGTCAGCGGCCGGTCGTGCTCGACGATCGTCCGGCCGTTCACCATCAGGAGCCGCAGCGGCGGCGGCGCGCCGAGCACCAGAGCAGCCACCGGATCGGCGATGTCGATGTGCGCCAACGTGTCCAGCCGCCACACCGCCAGGTCCGCGAGCTTGCCGACCTCGATCGAGCCGATCTCGTCCGCCCGGCCCAGCACCCGCGCGCCGCCCATCGTCGCCATGTCCAACGCGTCCCTGACGGTCAGTGCCTGCGGTCCACCACGGGCCCGGGCGAAGAGCAGCGCGTGCCGCACCTCCTCCAGCAGCGAGCAGGCCTCGTTGGAGGCGGCGCCGTCCACACCGAGGCCGACCGCGACGCCGGCGTCCCGCAGGTCCCGGCTCCGGCTGATGCCGGCGCCCAGCCTGGCGTTGGATGTCGGGCAGTGCGCCACCGACGTGCCGGTGGCCGCCAACGACGCGATCGCCGCATCCGACAGGTGCACCGCATGGGCCAGCCAGACATCGGGACCCAGCCAGCCGAGGGATTCCACGTATTCCACCGGCGAGCAGCCGAATTTCTCCCGGCAGAAGTCCTCCTCGTCCACCGTCTCGCACAGGTGGGTGTGCATGCGGACACCCTTGCGCCGAGCCAGATCGGCGGCCTGCTCGAGCAGGTCCCCGGTGACGGAGAACGGCGAGCACGGCGCGACGCCGATCCGCAGCATCGAGTCGAACGACGGGTCGTGGTGGGCGTCGATCGCCGCCTCCGTGGCGGCCAGGACCACGTCGATGTCCTCCACCACGTTGTCCGGCGGGAGGCCACCCTTGCTCTGCCCGAGGTCCATCGACCCGCGGGTCGGCTGGAACCGCAGTCCGACCCGCTGCGCCGCAGCGATTTCCGCCTGCAGAACGTCACCGCCGTCACGCGGGAAGACGTAATGGTGATCGGTTGTCGTGGTGCAGCCGGTCTTCGCCAACCAGGTCAGTCCGCCACTGGCCGCGGTGTGCACCAGATCGGCATCGATCCGACCCCACACCGGGTACAGCGTGGTCAGCCAGCCGAACAGCGTGTCATCCACCGCGAGCCCGCGGGTGATCCACTGGTACAGGTGGTGATGCGTGTTCACCAGCCCGGGTGTGATCAGGCACCCGCTCGCATCGATCCGGCGGCCCCCGGCGAAGCCGGTGGGAGCGGCACCCGGGCCGACGGCGGTGATCCGGTTGCCGGTGACGACCACATGACCACCGGCGAACTCTGAACCGGAGCCGTCCACGGTCACGACGTGGGCGCCTTCCAGCACGGTGATGTCTGCGTCACCGCCGTCGGTGTTCCGGGCGCTGTCCGAGCGGGCGCCGCTACCCATCAGGCCAACACCGTTTCCAGTCGGGTCAGGGCGATCTCCCTCAGCTGGGTGGTCACCTCGACCTTCTCGTCGGCGGGCGTGTTGTTCAGCCGGCGGCGTAGTTCGGCCAGGATCTCGCTGGCCGGCCGACCGGCGGCCCTGATCACGAACACCCGATTGAATCTGTTCTCGTATTCGGCGTTCCCGGCGTGGATCGCGGCGGTGATGACCGGATCGGCGTCGCCGACGGCAGCCTGCTCCTTTTCAGAGAACTCCGCGTCGTGACCCTCACCCGCCTGCTCGCCGATCCTCGGGTGCCGGGCCAGGGCCGCGGCGATTTCGTCGTCGGTGAACGTGGCCGCGGAGGCGCGGGCCTGCCGGAACACGGCGCCCCGCGAATCGTAGGGGCGGCCCGCCGACATCTCGTCGATCCACCGCGGAACCGCCAGGCAGGACGCCAGTGTCGCCCGGGCTTCCGCGTCCGACATGCCGTTGAAGCGATGCAGACCTTCGGTCTGAGTGCCGTCACTCGTCACCTGACGCGCACCGGGAGGCGATGCCAGCGACGGTGTCGCCTCCAGGTTCGCCGCCCGCGCGCCCAGAATCGGGCTGGCATCCGCGACGAGGTCGTCGAACCGGTGGTTCGCGATCTTGGCCACCTCGATCATGGCCGCCGCATGTTCCTGCGCCGGCGAGTTCTGCATCCGTTCCCATCCCGACTTCAGGATGTGATCACGCTTCTCGACGTCGCGGACCGAGACGATCAGTGGGATGCCGAACCGTTCCCTGTAGGCCTGGGTCAGCTGCGCGAAGTGCTCGTGGTCCTCGTCGTTGAGCAGGGTCAGGCCGACTGCTCCCTGATCGCGGGCCGACTCCTCGCCGCGGGTGTCGCCCTCGACCGCGTCGCTGCCCAGGTCGGGGTAGAAGGTGAACAGGTCGTGCTGCTCGTTCCGGTCGGAGGAGAACAGCGCCTCCTGGAACGACAGCCGCAGATCATGGGTGTCGGCGAACGGACGCCGGTCGTAGGCGCGCTCCGCCACCCATTGCGGGCCCTGGACCAGCCGGCCGAACGTTTCCACGAACTCCTCACGGGTCATCTGGTTGACCTGGTCGAGCCGGATGACACCGGCGCCCGGACGACCTGCCACCGCCGGGCCGAAGTCCTTGCCGACATGGTGGAAGATCAGGTTCAGGAAGATGGCGCACAGGCTGCCCAGCGTGATGCCACTGCCGAAGATGATCTGTGCCCAGTCCGGGACGGCCTGTGCCACATCGGGTTGCGCAGTGACGAACATCGCCAGGCCAAGGCTGGTACCGACGATCACCACGTTGCGGTGGTCGTGGAAGTCAACCCTGGCCAGGGTCTGGATGCCGACCACCGCGACGGTGGCGAACATCGCCAGGGCGGCGCCACCCAGCACCGGCGGCGGCACGCTGGCCACCAGTGCTCCAGCTTTCGGGACCAGCCCGATCAGGATCATGAACACGCCCGCTGCCGCAACGACGTACCGGCTCTTGACCCTGGTCAGCCGGACCAGGCCCACGTTCTCAGCGAAACATGTGTAGGGGAAGGAGTTCAGCACCCCGCCGATGAACGTCGACAGTCCATCGGCGCGCAGTGCCTTGGACACATCCTCCGCCCCGACACGCTTCTCGACGATCTCGCCGGTCGCGAAAACGTCACCGGTCGTCTCGACCGCGGTGATCAGCATGACCACGATCATCGAGATGATCGCTGCCGCAGAGAACTTCGGGATTCCGAAGAAGAACGGCGTGGTGACCTCGAACCATGGTGAGGTCGAGACACTGCCGAAGGACGCATCACCCAGGAAGAAGGCGACAGCGGTGCCGATGACGAGCCCGGCCAGCACCGCGACGGTTGCCATGAACCCCTTGAACACCCGCTGGATGATGACGATGATCGCCAGCGTGCCCATCGCGTAAGCCAGATTCCTCGAATTGCTGGGGTCCGGGTTCGCGCCGCCGCCGACGGCGTCCAGCGCCGCGACCGGCAGCAGGGCAATGCCGATGATCGTGATGACGGTGCCGGTGACCACCGGCGGGAAGAACCGGATCAACTTGGCGAAGAACGGCGCGATGAAGAAGGTGAACAGGCCGGCGACGATCACCGCACCGTAGATGTAGAGCAGGCCCTCGGTGCCGCCACCGTTCGCCATTGCTATCGCGATCATCGGCGACACCGCAGTGAAGGTGACGCCCTGCAGCAATGGCAGCTTGACGCCGACCTTCCAGAAGCCGATCGACTGGATGATCGAGGCAATACCGCAGGTGAACAGGTCGGCGTTGATCAGGTGGATCAACTGCTCCTGGGTCAGCCCGATGGCCCCGGCGAGCAGGATCGGCACCACCACCGCGCCGGCGTAGAACGCGAGCACGTGCTGGATTCCGTAGACCGCCAGTTTTGGAACCGGGAGAATCTGATCGACGGGGTGTTTGATCGACTTGCTGCGAACCGGAGATTTCGTCGAGGTCATGAGGTGCCCTTTCGGTGCTCCTGCGAGAAATGGTTTTCAGAGAGCGCCGGAGCGGCGCCTGTCGGGATGGCAGATGTCAGCACGGTGGGGATCAGAATCGGGCGGGCCGGAGTGGGCACTGTAATGCTGGCGTTTCAGCAGAATCCGGGCACGGTGTTCCACGCCGATCCGGGGTCGGACGCGTCGTCCCGCTCCACAGCGGCCTCGATGAGGCCGTACGGCCGGTCGGCCGCCCAGAAGACCTCACCATTGTTCTCATCGCCGAACGGCGACAGGTCGACCAGGAAATGGTGCTTGTTCGGTGCCTTGAACTTGATCTCCGCGACGTCCGGGAGTTCCTCCAGGACGGCCCGGCCCATCGCGTACAGGGTCTGCTGGAGGGCGTAGCTGTGCACCTCTGCGAATTGCTTCAGCAACAGGGCGCGCACCTGTGTGTAGGACTTGTCGAAGTCCACATCGGTGTTCTGGTAACGCCACCGGGCGACCAGCGAGGTGGCCATGATGCGGTCGGTCGTCTCCTGCAGGGTCGTGTACTCGTCCTTCAGGAACCCCCAGAATTCAGAGCCGGTGGTTTTCGCCACCACCAGGTCCTTCAAGCCCGACACCGCCCAGGCGCGACGATCGGCGCCGCGGCCCTCCACCGTCACCACCGTCGTGCGGGTCTCGCCGCCGTTGCGGACGAAGGAGTGGTCGTGCGGCGCGCCGTCGATGCTGATGCGGTCCCAGAAATACTCCTCGATCTCAATCCGGGCGCCGGTCGCCTTCGGCGTCTGGGCGATGAAGTGGTCGCCCAGGGTCAGCGCGAATTCTTCGATCGACCTGACGCCCTTCTCCTTGGCCAGCGCGAACACGGTGTTCTTCTGGGTGTCGGTGGGCAGGACCGCGGCCTGGTCGCCGGTCATGTGCGCGTCCCGGAAATCGCCGCGCAGCGATGACGACACATTCAGGTCTCGGATCTCGTGCCGCGGTGTGTCGCGGTAGACCCGGACCAGGCGGTTCTCGGCCTTGCCGTACTGGTTGGCGCCCAGGACGATGGTCATTTCTCGTCAGCTCCCTTGGAGGGTCGAGGGGGGATGGTGCAGGGTTGTTGCGCTCGGCAGCACCCTGGTGGTGGTGTCGGGCAGATGGCGGTCGGCGGCTGGTGCCGGCCCGGTGCCCGGCTCTCGGTCACTTCGGCCGAGCCTGGCCCGACATCCACTGGTTAGCAAGGGTTTGGGTGACTGTGTCCAGGTTCTGCCGGTCGTTCGGGAGCCGGCGGACACCGCCATGTGGCCACACCTGCTCCCCGTTGAGCCGATCTTCGGAATCAATCTTCCGCTCCTCGAAAATATAGAACGTGGTGTGCGTCACGTCAACAGTCTGTTGAAGTCGGTTTCGAATGCACTTCAGCCGTCGCCGTGGTGGGCATCTGGAAGTCCCGAGACCAAGTTGACGGGTCCACTCCCGGTTGCGGGCACGCAACCTCCGAGCCGCCGCGGTCAGTCGCTCGCTTGACGGGACTGATCCGATGTCCGGCCGGCCGGGGATGTACGGCCGGCCGGGTCGGCGACCGGGTCGTCGACGTGGGGCGGCACCAGCGATCCGGGATTGCTCGGACGCACCGTCCGATTGGCGTGGTGTGCCCGGGCACTCTGCGGATGGCCGTATACTTCCGTCATCCGGAATTATCGTCCCGAAGCTGTGACTGCCCCGAGGAGTGCGGTATGGCCCTGGACGTCGAGCCTGCCGGAAGCCTGGTCGCAGCGGCGATTCCGGAGACTGCGCGGAGATCGAGCGGCGGAGTGCAGTCGATCGAGCGAGCGTTCACCATTCTGGAGGCGCTGGCCGCCAACGGTGGCGTGATGGGCTTGTCCGCCCTCGCCGCGACGTCCGATCTGCCATTGCCGACCATTCATCGATTGGCGCGCACACTGGTCGACCTCGGGTACCTGCGGCAGGAGCCATCACGTCAGTACGCCCTCGGTCCTCGGATCCTGCTGCTGGCCGAGAGTTCCTCCACGATGCTCAGTGTCATTTCCCGGCCGCATCTGACCCGGCTCGTCGATGAACTCGGGGAGACGGCCAATCTGGCGTCCCTGGACGGAGATCAGATCGTGTACATCTCACAGGTGCCGTCGCGGCATTCGATGCGGATGTTCACCGAAGTCGGCCGACGGGTACTACCGCACTGCACCGCCGTCGGGAAGGCCATCATGGCTGATCTGGCACCGGAAGAAGTGCGAGAAGTGTTACAGCGTACCGGCATGCCGCGGTACACCGAGCACACCATCACGGACCCGGAGGTCTTCGCCGAGCAATTGCGATGGTCGGCCGAGCACGGCTACGCCGTGGACGACGGCGAGCAGGAGATGGGTGTGCGGTGCGTTGCAGTCGCCATTCCCGGAGTGCGGGCGCGGCTGGCGCTGTCCATTTCCGGGCCGGCCGGCCGGATGACCCCGGAAACCGTCGACCGTGCCGTGCCGCTGCTCGCGGCGGAGGGTCGGATCCTGGCTGCCGAGTTGGCCTGACGGCGGCTCCGGCCCGACCGTCGGGCGGCGGCCGACCGTCGGGCGGCGGCCGACCGTCGGGCGGCGGCCGTGGTCGGAATCAACCCCAATCACACCTCGTTCACCGCCGAGGTGCACAGACCTGACGTCACCGGTATGTCCGCCACCGGATCCATGCACCGTCCTGCAGTTGCGTGAGCAGGGCCTCGACGGCCTGGGTGACGGCGACCCGATTGGAGTGACGCTCGTACCGCAGCAATTTCAGTAGCGGCTCCTGCTCCAGGGACCGGACCCGGTGGAACAGGGAGCCGATTGGCAGGTGGTCGTAATCAGGGATCGGCAACTCATCATGGGTGGGTTGATCTGTCATCGTCACGTCCCTCCATTCGTGGGTGCGAATCTGAGAAGTACCCAGCCGGGCCGGTCACGGATCTCGGCGGTATTCCGGCCGGCCCGGCCTTCAGCGACTCTTCAGCGTCCCGCAAGCGCTCCGCAGCATCCTCTGATGGTCAGATCCGGCACGGACCGGCGAGCAACGATGAGGAACAGTTGATGTCACAGGAACGCTTGGCAGTGCCGGAGAGTCGGCCGGTGGCCGCTCCGCGCAATCGCACCATGATCGTGGTCGGATCCGTGTTTCTCGTCGTGGGAGTCGTGATCGGGACGGTGCTGGTTCTCCTCGGATCGCGCGACTACTCGACCTACACCGGCAGGGCCCAGGCGACAGTGGTGTCCGTGACGACCGATACCAGCAAGAGCTCCTCGGGCCAGACCCGCACGAGTCGGAGCTACGACGTCCGGTTCAGCACCGGCGACCGCACGATCGAAGTGGACGACATCGGTGGGGTCCACAGGGGGGACTACGCATCCGGCGACGTGGTCGGCGTCGCATTCCCGCCGGACCGGCCCGAGCAAGCCGTGTGGGCGTACACCGTCGAGGGCGGGCAGAAGATCCTGCTCTACGTCGGACTGGCGGTGGGCGTGGTCTTCGCCGCGCTCGGTGCGCTCATCCTGGTGCTGGGATTGCGCCGCCGCGGTATCGGGCAGCCGGTCGTGCCGGGCAGCGGCGTGAGCGGGCCGGAGCAACCCGACCCGGGGCCGGCGGCTCAGATCGACCGGGCGTGGACATTCGACGAGGTGGTCTCCGACCTCGTCCGGCGGACGTCCGGAACGCCTTACACGGTTGACCGATCCGGGTCATCGGTGACGGTGCGGGTCGACCTCGCCGACACCAGTTGGTGGGCACTGCTCCAGCGGCAGGGTCTGCGGAAGTCGTACTCGACCACCCTCACCGCCGTCGGGGCCTCCACCGTGGCGCGTTCGGACAGTGAGCAGGAGCTCGACTGGGCCGCCGGACCGGACGGCCGGCTGATACCGGTTGTCACCGGCCGGATGTCGACGTCGGGTGGCCGGGTGTGGGCTCTGGGATCGGAGCAGATCTGGGCAGTGGGGCCTGCGGGTGTCAGCAAGGTCGTCGACTACCGACTCGATTCCGCCGAACTGCAGGGCCTGATCGCTCAGACCCTGGATCGGGCGGGGTGGTCCGCCGCGCTGGACACGCAGTCCCGGATCGGCCTGTGGGTCGCGGCGGCGGCCGGCACCGGCGCTGTGGCGACGGTCCTTGTCCTGCTCGTGCGATGAGCGGAGTATCCGGCTGCCACCGGGGATAGCCGACCGCGGGAGGCGCTGCCGGGCCTACGGGGCCACAGGTCAGGGAGAGTCCCCGGCCCGATCAGGTGCGGTGTCGATCGGTCCGATAGGCCGGCCCGGCCCATCGAGCAGATGAAGCCCGGCTGACAGAAACCGCACTGCGTCCCGCCGCCGCGCGGCGATCTCCCGCTGAACCGGGTGCAGGCCGTCGGGACTGGCCAGTCCCTCCGCGGTGACGATCTCCCGGTCTCGCGCGTCACGGGCGGTGCCCCAGTCGCCCGGGCGTCCGCGCCGTCAGCGGCAATCGGAGTTGCCATCATCGGCGCCTCCGGCATCCACTCCACCTATCACCGTCCAGCCTGACGATGCGTAACACCTCGTTTACGCCGCTCACCTTCTCCCGCAACGTCACCGGGCGACAGTGCGCAGGTCAGATTCTCGCGGGGGACGTCGACGTCCGATCCGACACCGTTTCATGGGAGGCCAGGGATGGGATTTCGGCGCACACTCGGACCGGATGGGAAGCCGCTGGAATCGGTCGATGAACTGCCCCCCTGGCGGCAACTGATCCCGCTCGGCCTGCAGCACGTGCTGGCCCTGTATGCGGGGGCCGTCGCGGTGCCACTGGTGGTCGGTGGCGCGCTCATCGCAGCCGGGAAACTGAATCCGGACGACCTGGGATACCTGGTCACGGCGGACCTGTTCGTGGCCGGAATCGCGACCCTCATCCAATCCATCGGATTCAAGTGGTTCGGTGTCCGATTGCCGCTGATGCAGGGCTGCACCTTCGCCGCGGTCTCGCCGATGATCGTCATCGGGTCCCAGTATGGCGTCGGTGCCATTTACGGCTCGGTGATCGCATCCGGCATCTTCATGATGCTGCTGGCCCCGGTGTTCGCGAAACTTGTCCGATTCTTTCCGCCATTGGTGACCGGCACCGTCATTCTGATCATCGGTTTGTCGCTGTTCGGCGTTGCCGCGAACTGGGTCGGCGGGGGTCTGATCACCGCGGACGGCGCGCCCATGGAGAATGTCGCGCTGGCCGCCGGCACGCTGATTTTCATCGTGCTGATCGAACGTTTCGCGCCCGACGCGCTCGCCCGCATCTCGATCCTGCTCGGCATCGTCCTCGGCACCCTGGTCGCCATTCCGCTGGGAATGGTGAACTGGGACAAGGTGCCCAATGCGGAATGGGTTGGCGTGACCACGCCGTTCTATTTCGGATATCCGATCTTCGAGGTATCGGCGATCGTGTCGATGTGCATCGTGGCGCTGGTGATCATGACCGAGACGACCGGCGACATCCTGGCGATCGGTGAGATCGTCGAGGTGAAAATCGACAGCCGGCGGCTCGCGGACGGCCTGCGTGCTGACGGGCTCTCGACCGTCCTCGGCGGTGTCTTCAACACCTTCCCCTACACGGCATTTGCGCAGAACGTCGGCCTCGTGTCGATCACCGGCGTGCGCAGCAGGTTCGTCGCCACCTTCGCCGGTGCGGTGCTGATCCTGCTCGGCCTCACGCCGAAGATGGGTGCCATTGTCGAGGGAATTCCGCAGCCGGTCCTGGGCGGCGCCGGAACTGCACTGTTCGGCATGGTGGCCGCCAGCGGCGTACGGACGCTGTCGACGGTGAGGTTCAACAACCGCAACATCCTCGTCGTTGCGATCTCGCTCGGTGTCGCGATGATCCCGGTCGTCCGGGACTCGTTCTACAACGACTTCCCGAACTGGTTTCAGACGATCTTCCATTCGGGCATCAGCGCCGGCGCGATCACCGCGATCCTGCTCAATCTGCTGCTCAATTCGGACAAGCAGCGCGCGCTGTACGAGGCCGAGGAGCGTTCGACCATTTCCGGGCACGACGCGGTCAGGCAGAACCCGATGGTGGAGCCTTTCGGCGAGGCCGCGCAGATCCCGCGTCAGGTCGACCACCCTTTCGAGGTGCCCCAACAGGAGGACAATCGGCACGCCGATTCCGAGCCGGACCCGGCACGCAAGAGTTGATGTTCGCCGTGTCCGGTCGGCGATCGGGGCCATCCTGGCCAGTGCGCACAACGTCGTTTCAGCCGGCGCCCGCCGGCAGGTCCTGATCGAGAGGAATGCTGAGTGAGCAGTCGGATCACCGTTTCCGGTCCACGTGTCGAGGGCACGGATGACGTCCTGACGCCGGCCGCGCTGGCCTTCCTAAAAGAGCTGCATGTGCGGTTCGCCGCCCGCCGCGACGAGTTGCTGGCGGCGCGCCAGTGCCGCCGGGACGCGGTCGCCGTCGGCGGTCCGCTCGATTTCCTGCCGGAAACGGCGGACGTGCGGTCGGGCGACTGGACCGTCGCGCCGATCCCGGACTACCTGACCGACCGCCGCGTCGAGATCACCGGGCCGACGGATCGCAAGATGACCATCAATGCGCTCAACTCCGGCGCCAAGGTGTGGCTCGCCGACCTCGAGGACGCGAACACCCCTGCCTGGAGCAACGTCATCTCCGGGCAGATCAACCTGCGTGACGCGATCCGGCGCACCGTCGAGCTGGATCAGGGTGGCAAGTCCTACCGGCTGAAGGCCGACACCGAACTCGCGGTCATCGTCGCGCGGCCCCGCGGCTGGCACCTCCCGGAGAAGCACCTGACGATCGACGGGCAGCCTCTGGTCGGCGCGCTCGTCGACTTCGGGCTGTACTTCTTCCACAACGCGGAGGAGCTCCTCGCCCGTGGTGCCGGGCCCGCCTTCTACCTGCCGAAGATGGAGTCGCATCTGGAGGCGCGGCTCTGGGCGGAGGTGTTCGCGTTCTCCGAGGAGGCGCTGGGTCTGCGGCACGGAACCGTCCGGGCCACGGTGCTGATCGAGACCATCTGGGCCGCCTTCGAGATGGACGAGATCCTCTACGAGCTGCGCGACTACGCGGCCGGTTTGAACGCGGGCCGCTGGGACTACCTCTTCTCCATCGTGAAGACGTTCCGCGACGCCGGCGACGAGTATGTGCTGCCCGATCGCAACACCATCACGATGGCGGCCCCGTTCATGAAGGCGTACTCCGACCTGCTGGTAGCCACCTGCCACCGGCGCGGCGCCTATGCGATCGGCGGGATGGCGGCGTTCATCCCGTCCCGGCGGGACCCCGAGATCAACGCCGTCGCGTTCGACAAGGTGCGCGCCGACAAGACCCGCGAGGCGGAGGCCGGGTACGAGGGATCGTGGGTGGCGCACCCCGACCTGGTGCCGATCTGCAAGGAGATCTTCGACGCAGCCCTCGGCGACGGACACAGTCAGCTCGACAAGGTGTTGCCGGAGGTGCACGTCACGGCGAAGGACCTGCTGGACATCCGTTCCCTGCCGTTGACCGTCACGGCGAAGGGATTGCGGGACAACATCGAGGTGGCGCTGGAGTACACGGTGAACTGGCTGGCCGGCAGCGGGGCTGTCGGCATCAACAACCTCATGGAGGACGCGGCGACCGCGGAGATCTCGCGCTGCCAGGTGTGGCAGTGGCGGCGGAACCGGGTGGTGATGGACAACGGGCGGCGGGTGAGCGCGCCGCTGATCACCCTGTTGCTCGACACGGCCACCGAGCGTTTGGCGGACACCTGGTCCGAGCAGCCGCACGGGCGTGAACTCTTGGCCGACGGACGCAACCTGATCTACGACCTGTGCACGCAAGACTCGTTCGTCGACTTCCTGACGGTGCCCGCGTACGCGCTGCTGCCCTGAGCCGACCCCTCCCCGGCGGCTGCAGGCGCGAGCTTGTGAGTGACCTTCACCCCTGGCCGTGCACACACGCTCGGGACGGCGGGGTGCCTGCGTCCAGTCGAGCGGCTGTGAACTCGACCCGCACCGAACTCGACCCGCACCGAACTCGACCCGCACCGAACTCGACGCTGTCGGTGGCATCGGCAACGATGTGGTCGCTCGCTACCTGATCCGGGGCGCGGTACCGAGCGCCGGTCGAGGTCCTCGTTCGGCCGGTCGAGGCGGGGGCGTCGATGCCTTGCGAGTGGAGGTGTGCGTGGCCGGACGGCGGAGCGCTGCGCGACCCCTTCGCCGGGTCGACGGCGAGCAGAGGGCGAGCGGGCCGGCGGACAGCGGGTCGGCGGATGGCGGGTCGGCGAATGGCGGGTCGGCGGACGTCGAGCAGCCCGGCGGCCAGCATTCCAGCGGTGCGCCCGGCCACGATGGCTGGCCCTGGACGGTGCCCGCCGTCGCCGGACTGGTGACCGGTGGCTTGGACCTCGGGCCGTTGACCGTCCTCGTGGGGGAGAACGGCAGCGGCAAGTCGACCGTGGTCGAAGCCATTGCGATGGCGTACGGGATGTCGCCCGAGGGTGGGTCGACCGGCGCCCGTCACACCACGCGGGAGTCCGAATCGGAGCTGTGGCGCTACCTCCGACTGGTGCGCGGTGCAGGCGCCTCGCGTTGGGGGTTCTTCCTGCGGGCCGAGACCATGCACGGCTTCTACTCGTACCTGGAGGAGCACCCGGGAGCCGATCCGCAGTTCCACGAGATGTCGCACGGGGAGTCGTTCCTTGCGTTGCTCGGTTCCGACCGGTTCAAGGACCAGGGGCTCTTCGTGCTGGACGAGCCCGAGTCGGCGCTGTCGTTCTCCGGCTGCCTGGCCCTCGTTGCCCTGCTGCACCGGCTCACGGTCGAGGGCCACGCCCAGGCCATCGTTGCCACGCATTCGCCACTGGTCGCATCGGTGCCAGGTGCGCGGGTGTTCGAGCTGGGCGACTGGGGTCTGCGCGAGACGCCCTGGGAGGATTTGTCTCTGGTCCGGAACTGGCGAGCTTTCATGGCGGATCCGGCGGTATACCTGCGGCACGTTGTCGAGTGATCCTGCCGTGTCCGGCTGTCTGCGGCGTCCGCCGCCGACAATCGGCGGCAGCCGTCAGCCAAGCACCGCGTACTCGTCAGTCGCGCACCCTGTCGAGGAACGTGACGGTCCGCCGGTACAGATCGGCCAGCCGTTGGTCGACACAGATTCCGGGCGCCGGGCAGGCGGAGGCGGTCGCGGCTGGGAGTCGGGCGTACATCGAGCAGGCCAGGTCGGCGCAGATGTAGGTGCCGACGGTGTTGTCGTTCCGCCCGGCGGCCCCGGCCCGCCGCGCGACGAACAGGGCGACTCCACCGCCGGAATGGGTGGACCGGCACAGCGCGCACATGACGGTCTTGTTGGACACCCCCTCAGGCGCCCGCAGTGCCAGGCCGGTGAGCCGCTCCTCCTCCCAGACGACCAGATAACCGCGCTGCGGAGCCTTGGGGTCGCGCCAGCCGAGGTACTCGAGGCTGTCCCATTCGATCCCGGCGAACGTGGCGGGGAAGTTCATCCTGGCGGCCTCGCCGCGGGAGCTGTTGATCATCGAACGGCGAATGTCCGACTGGGTGACGGGTCTCACTGTGCTGTGCCTCTCCTCGCTGATTGCCGGCCAGGCACCTCGTCGGGGGCCCGGCCAGCAGGCGACAGTACGCCGACCGCAGGCGGGCCGTGCGATGTTTTCGCGAGCCGGGACACCCCGCGCCCGACCCGGCCCGACACGCAATCGACACATGACTGATGCACAATCTCGCGGACCAGGCCGAACAGTCCGGTCCGTCGGGTTTCCGAGGGCTGACCGTTGCGCGCCGGACAGGATGAGCGGCACGACTGGCGACAGTTCCGGACCCACAGTCCGGTCCCGACGAGGAGGCACCGGTGCACCTGACCCCCGCCGACACCGAGAAGCTGCTGCTGGCCGTGGCCGGCATGGTGGCCCGGGACAGGCTGGCCCGCGGCGTCAAACTGAACTACCCGGAGACCGTCGCGCTGCTCACGACCTGGGTGATCGAACGCGCCCGTGACGGCCGTACGGTCGCGGATCTCATGAACAGCGGCCGTGAGGTCCTGACGCGGGATCAGGTGATGGACGGGGTCGCCGAGATGCTGCCGGACGTCCAGGTCGAGGCGACGTTCCCGGACGGTCGCAAGCTCGTCACCATCCACCAGCCGATCGCGTAAGGAGCGTCCTCATGGCTTCCATCTCCGCCGACGGGCCGGGCGCGATCCGCACCGCCCCGGGATTCATCGAGCTGAACGCCGATCGCAGCGACGCCGAGCGCATCGAACTGACGATCGTGAACACCGGAGACCGGCCCATCCAGATCGGCTCACACCTGCATCTCCCGGACGCGAACAAATCCTTGGACTTCGATCGGGTTGCGGCGCACGGGTTCCGGCTGGACATCCCGTCCGGCACGTCACGGCGCTTCGAGCCCGGCGCCTCCCGTTCCGTGGCCGCCGTTGCCTTCATGGGAAATCGCCGCATCCCCGGAATCCAGATCAAGACCGCCGCCGAACAGGAGCTGTAAATGGTGCAGATTCCGCGTTCCGAATACGCCGCGCTCTACGGTCCGACCGTCGGCGATCAGGTCCGGCTCGGTGACACAGACCTGTGGATCGAGGTCGAGCAGGACCTCACCGCGGGCGGCGAGGAAGCCGTGTTCGGCGGCGGCAAGTCGATCCGCGAGTCGATGGCGCAGGGCAGCACCACCCGCGCCGACGGAGCGCCGGACACCGTCATCACCAACGCGATCATCCTGGACCACTGGGGCATCGTCCGCGCTGACGTGGGTATCCGCGACGGCCGAATCGTCGCGATCGGCCGCTCCGGAAACCCCGACGTCGCCGACGGGGTGCACCCGCTGCTGCAGATCGGGCCGTCCACCGACGTCATCTCGGGCGAGGGCAAGATCCTCACCGCGGGCGGCATCGACACCCACGTGCACCTGATCTCCCCGTCGCAGATCGTCGAGGCCCTGGCGACCGGGCTGACCACGCTCGGCGGCGGCGGGACCGGGCCGTCCGAGGGCACCAAGGCGACCACCGTGACGCCCGGCGCGTGGCATCTGGAGAAGATCCACCGCTCGATCGACCCGTATCCGATCAACCTGCTGCTGCTCGGCAAGGGAAACACGGTCTCCATGGAGGGGTTGAAGGAGCAGGCGCTGGCCGGGGCCGGCGGCTACAAGGTTCACGAGGATTGGGGTTCCACCCCCGCGGCGATCGACGCCGCGCTGCGGGGGGCCGACGAGTGGGGACTGCAGGTCGCGCTGCACTCGGACTCACTCAACGAGGCGGGCTACGTCGCCTCCACCATCGCTGCGATTGCTGGCCGGTCGATCAGCGCCTTCCACGTCGAGGGCGCCGGCGGCGGACACTCCCCGGACATCCTGACGCTGGCCGGACTGCCGAACGTCATCCCCGGGTCGACGAATCCGACGCTCCCGCACACCGTCAACACGGTCGCGGAGCACCTCGACATGCTCATGGTCTGCCACCATCTCAACCCCGCCGTGCCCGAGGACCTTGCCTTCGCCGAGTCCCGGATCCGGGCGACAACCATTGCGGCGGAGGACATCCTGCACGACATGGGGGCAATCTCGCTGACCTCCTCCGACGCGCAGGCGATGGGCCGGATCGGCGAGGTGATCTGCCGGACCTGGCAGGTTGCGCACGTGATGAAGGCGCGGCGGGGAGACATCGGCGGCGGCATGCCGGTGGACAACTTCCGCGCCAAGCGGTACATCGCGAAATACACCATCAACGCGGCGATCTCGCACGGCATCGACGACGAGATCGGCTCCGTCGAGCCGGGCAAGCTCGCCGACCTGGTGTTGTGGGAGCCGAAGTTCTTCGGGATCCGGCCCGCTGTCGTGCTCAAGGGTGGCGGGCTGGTGTGGGGCGCGCTGGGTGATCCGAACGCCTCCATCCCGACCCCGCAGCCGGTGCTGATGCGGCCCGCACTGACCGACACCATCGGCGCGGAGCTGTCGTTGTCGTTCGTCTCCCCGTTTGCTCTGGAGGACGGGCTGGCTTCACGGCTCGGGCTCAAGCGCGGGTTGGCGGCCGTCAAGCCGACCCGGGACGTCGGCAAGGCGCAGATGATCAACAACGACGCGCTCCCGGACATCGTGATCAAGCCCGAGACGTTCGAGATCAGCATCGACGGCGAGGTTGTCGTCCCCGCCCCCGCCGAATGGCTGCCCCTGGCCCAGCTGTATGCGATGTTCTGAGCTGGTCGGGGGGATCGAGTTGGCGATTTCCGACCTTCCCCGGCCCCGCGAACGTCGGAAATCGCCAACTCGAACCGAGGCCGTGCGCGGATTGGGGACAAACCCGAGGACGCGCGCCCGTCCCACGCGAACATGCGGCATGTCTCCCGAGCCCCGGAAGCCCCTCCCGCCAGTCCTGCGGACGGCTCCGTTCACCGTTGCGCAGGGGCAGTCGCTCGGCCTGGGTGAACGGCGGCTACGCGGGAACGACCTGAACCGGCCCTTTCATGGGGTCCGGGTTGTCCGCAAGAGGGATCTGCACGAGGAGGCGCCGGCCGGACCGCTCGTCCACGGCCTGGCGGAGCGTTGCAGCGCTCTCCTCGTCGCACTACCGGCCGGGGCCTTCTTCAGCCACCTGACGGCGGCACGGCTCTGGCCCGTTCCGCTCCCCCCGGCGGCCGCCGCAGAGCAGGTGCACGTCGGCATCCGCCGCCCGCTGTACCCGCCGCGCCGGACCGGCGTTGTCGGGCACCGGCTCGCTGCACCACGTGTTGCGGTGGTCGACCGGGGAGGGCTCCCGGTGGTCGATCCGGCCACCCTCTTCTGCCAGCTCGCCTCGGCACTCCCGTTGCCCGACCTGGTTGCGGTCGGCGATGCCCTGGTGTTCGAACCCGTGTTCCAGGACTGGCGCGAGGATCGCCCCTGGGTGTCGCTCGGTCGGTTGAGGGATCGGGTCGACCTGTTCCGCGGTCGTGGCAAGGCCTCGGCAATGACAGCGCTGGGCCTGATCAGGCCGGGCGCGGAATCCCGGCCGGAAACGCTTCTGCGGCTGGCGATCCTGGGAGATGGACTACCGGAACCCGAGGTCAACGTCGATGTACGGGACACTGCCGGGAGGTTCATCGGCCGTGGAGACCTGGTGTACCGGCGGTGGCGCGTTGTCGTGGAGTACGACGGCGATCAGCACCGCACCACCACGAAGCAATTCGACCGTGACGTGCTGCGCCTGGAGGCCTTTGCGGCCGCCGGGTGGACCGTGGTGCGGGTGTTGGGAAGGTCCTTCTTCGGCGACAGGGACGCGTGCATCGCCCGGATCCGCGGCGCGTTGATCGCGGGGGGATGGCGAGCGTCCTGATGACCGATCGAGTTGGCGAAATCCGCCCTTCGTTGGCCCCCGGAACGTCGGATACCGCCAACTCGATTCCGGTGGAGGGGGTTTCGGCGGAGGTGATGATGATGCTGCTGGCGGACGCGCGGCTGCCGACAGGTGCGCACACGCAGTCGGCGGGGCTGGAGGCGGCGCTGCGCGCAGGCATGGCGCCCGCGGACGTCCCGCGGTACATCCGGGCAAGGCTACGAACCGTCACCGCGGTCGAGGCCGGCGCCGCGGTGATCTCCCGGGCGCAGACCGTGGACACGAGCCCCGACCTCGGCGGCGGCGCTCGCGGCGGTGGACGCGGCCTGGCGGGCGCGGACGATCAGCCCGGCGCTGCGCGAGACGTCGGTGCTGCTCGGCCGCGGCTACGCCCGGCTCGTCCAGAAGCTCTGGCCGGAAAGCCAGGCTGCGCAGGCGTTGTCCGTGATCGGCAAGCCGGGCCGGGCTGTCGTGCTCGGCGTCGCGGCGGCGCTGGCGGGGCTGTCCGCAGCCCAGCTCATCAGGCTGATCGGCTACGACGACGTCCAGACCGTCGCCGCCGCGACACTGAAACTCGAGCCGCTGGACCCCGTCGTCACCACCGGCTGGGTGATGTCCGCCGCCCCCGACATCGAGCGACTGGTCGTCGAGCTCGCCGAGATCGACGATATTGAGCAGATGCCCGCGTTCGGTGCGCCGCTGATCGAGCAGTGGGCGCAGATCCATGCCACCACGAGCCAAAGGTTGTTCCGTGCCTGAGAACTTCTCTCCCGCAACAGAAGCCAGTCGACCCGGCAGACCCTGAGGCTGGGGGTCGCCGGGCCCGTCGGCACCGGCAAGTCCTCGCTGATCGCGCTGATCTGCCGAGAACTCGCCGGCGAGCTCAGCCTCGGCGTCATCACCAATGACATCTACACCGACGAGGACGCCCGGTTCCTCCGGTCGGCCGGGGTGCTGGCCCCGGAACGGATTCGCGCGGTCGAGACCGGTGCCTGCCCGCATACCGCCATCCGGGACGACGTCACCGCGAACCTGCTCGCGGTGGAGGACCTGGAGGCCGACTTCGCGCCGCTGGACATCGTTCTCGTGGAGTCCGGCGGGGACAACCTGACCGCCACGTTCTCACCCGCGCTCGTCGACGCGCAGATCTTCGTGCTCGACGTGGCCGGGGGCGGCGACGTCGCGCGCAAGGGTGGGCCGGGCATCGGCAGGGCGGACCTGTTGGTGGTCAACAAGACCGACCTCGGCCCGTACGTCGGGGTGGACGTGCCGCAGATGGTGGCGGACGGCAAGGCGGCGAGGGACGGCCGCCCGGTGATCGGCCTGTCCCGGCTCGACCGGGCTTCCATCGACGACCTGACGGCGTGGGTCCGCGGCGTGCTGCGGCTGTTCCGGTCCGGCGGCCACGTCGCCGTCGACCCGGGCCCGATGGCGCCGCACAGCCACGCCGAAGAGGGTGGCGCGGCGTCCGTCCACCGGCACGGCGACGGCCCGCTGCACAGTCACCAGCACACAGACACGACCACGACCACGACCAAGACCACGCACGACCACCGACCGAACCCCCACCACCGCGTGACGCTGATCCGCGTCCGAGCGGCACCGGGGCGGGCCAGACTCACCGTCACCGACGGGCCGATCGGCGCGCGGATCATCCGCACCGACGACACCGGCGCCCGGGTCGGGCTGGTGGGGACCCAAGCCCTGCTGCTCGGCGGAGATCACATCGAGATCGAGGTCGACGTCGGACCGGGGGCGTGGCTGGAACTGGTCGAGACCGCCGGCACCGTTGCCTATGACGCCGACGGCCGAGCCTCGTCGTGGACGGTGCGGATCCGCATCGCGGACGGTGGCCGGCTGGTCTGGGCAGGCGAGCCGTTCGTCGTCAGCCACGGCGCGAATGTCCACCGGTCCACGGACATCGACCTCGGCGTCGGCGCTGTCGCCTGCTGCGGGAGACGCTGGTGCTGGGGCGGACCGGCGAAGTCGGCGGCGGGCTGGAGTCGACGTTGTCGGTGCGGCAGCGCGGCATCCTGCTGATGAAAGAGCAGCTGGATCTCACCAGCCCCGAGCATCGCCGGCATCCGGGCATCATCGGCGCCGCGAGAGTGCTGGACACGGTCAGTCTGCTGGGGATGCGCGCGCCCGACGGGCCCGAACTGGCGGCGGCGAACCGCTTCGACCTCGATGGCCCTGGAACCGTCGCCCGTTGGCTCGGGCTCGATTACGCCGCGTCACCACTGCCCGACATTCGCGCCGCCTGGCAAGGGACGTGCGAATTCGTCACCCCGAACGGCCGCAAACGGTTGCTGCCGCAATGACCTTGTAACGCGCCAGTCATCACCTGCGTCATCAGGCTCCTTAGATTCACCTCTGATCGGCTCCCGCCATCGGTCCGCTCACAGCAGCCCGACTCAGGTCCGGCCGATTGACGTGCCGGGGTGGTCCGGCACGACACCGGCACTGCAGAACCGGCCTGCACCAGCAATGCGCCACGCGACCCGAGCCACACGACCGGAGCCAGACGACCCGCCAAGCAGGACCGACCAGCACGACCGACGTGCAGCAGTGCACACAAGCAGCACCCGACCAGCAGCGATCCAGTAGCCAGGAGCAACCACATGACCTCAGTCGACCCGCAGTCCGCGCGGCAGATCGCCGCCCGCCTTGCCAGCCGAAGGTCTTTCCTGCGGCTGGCCGGTCTCGGTGCCGCGGGAATCGGCCTGGCGGCTTGCGGATCCGGGACGACGACGGCCACCAGCTCCACCAGCGCAGCAGCATCCAGCGCGGCAGCATCCAGCGCGGCGGGATCCAGCGCCGCCGGGTCGGCCGTGTCCACCGCGATCGCGCCGGGCTCGAACGGCGACATCTCGGTACAGCTGTCCTGGATCAAGAACATCGAATTCGGCGGCGAGTACTTCGCGGACTCCAAGGGCTACTACACCGACGCCGGCTTCTCCAAGGTGGATCTGGTCAGCGGGCCGGTCGACAGCGCGGACGCGCTCGTCGCGGCAGGCAACATCACCGTCGGGATCTCCGCACCGGACGCAACGGCCCGCTTCATCAGCGAGCAGGGTGCCCCGCTCAAGGTGATCGGCAGCACGTTCCAGAAGAACCCGTTCTGCATCCTCAGCCTCGAAGAGGGCAAGCCGATCAACACCGTCGCCGATCTGGCGGGGAAGAAGATCGGTATCCAGGCCGGCACGAACCAGCAGATCTTCGACGGCTTCCTGAAGGCGAACAAGGTCGACCCGGCTTCGCTCACCCAGGTGGTGGTCCAGTACGAGCCGACGCCGCTCACCGAGGGCAAAGTCGACGGCTTCATGGCGTTCCTCACGAACGAGCCATTCCTGGTGAAGAACCAGGGATTCAAGCCGGTGACGCTGTCCTTCGCCGACAACGGTCTCCCGCTCACCTCGGAGACCTTCACTGTCGCGCAGGAGACCATCGACACCAAGCGGGACATGCTCAAGGCGTTCCTGGTCGCCGAGATCCTCGGCTGGACCGACGCAGTCGCGGACCCGGCGGGTGCGGCCAAACTGGCCGTCGAGGTATACGGCAAGGACCTGAAATTGGACTTGGCCGGCCAGACGGAACAGGCCGCAGCGCAGAACACTCTCATCGTTTCCGAGGACACCAAGGCCAATGGCCTGTTCACCCTGACCGAGGACCTGCAAAATCAGATCATCACTGCGCTGGGCAACATCGGGATCACGATCGCGGCGACGGACCTGTTCGACCTGTCCATGCTGAACGAGATCTATGCCGACAACCCCAGCCTGATCACGGGATGAACGACCGATGACCGAGGCGCCGAGCGAAACGCTTGCCCCGCAGACCGTTCTGGAGCCAGCAGCTCCCATCGCGCGGGACCGCACTGCGATCTCGACCACGGACCCGGTGGCCGAGCCTTGGGCGGCGACCGGCATCGACATCCAGGGCCTGAGCAAGACGTTCAGCCTCGGCAAGAACACGGTCACCGCCCTGTCCGACACGCACCTGGGCACCAAGCAGAACTCGTTCCTGTCGCTGCTCGGACCGTCGGGCTGCGGGAAGTCGACGATCCTGCGGATCCTCGCCGGTCTGGAGACACCCACCTCGGGCCGTGCGCTGATCAACGGCGAGTCGACGATGCAGATCCAGCGGAACCACGAACTGGGGATCGCCTTCCAGGAGGCCGCGCTGCTGCCGTGGCGGACCGTCACGAGCAACATCAGGCTGCCGCTCGAGGTGGCCGGCATCAAACCGGAGCCCGGTCTGATCGATGACCTGATCTCGCTGGTCGGCCTCAACGGCTTCGAGAACGCCAAGCCTGCGCAGCTTTCCGGCGGCATGCGGCAGCGCGTGGCCATCGCCCGTTGCCTGGTGGTGAAGCCGACCGTCATGCTGCTGGACGAGCCGTTCGGGGCCCTGGACGACATGACCCGGCAGCGGCTGAACATCGAGTTGCTGCGGATCTGGACCGAGAAGCCGGCGACGACACTGATGGTGACGCATGGCATCTCGGAGGCCGTGTTCCTGTCCGACGTGGTCGCCGTGATGAGCCCGCGACCCGGCCGGGTGACCGAGGTGGTGCCGATCGATCTGCCACGGCCGCGGACACCTGACATGATGCGTGCCCCCGAGTTCCATGCCTACGCCGACCGGCTCTCCGAGATCCTGTTCGGGACGGCCGGTTCAGATCCCGCAGCAGCGGAAGCCTGATGACCGGCGAACATCACCCGGGCGACCTCGACCTCGATATCGATGTCGAGGAGGACAAGGCGCTGCTCGGCGCCCGGGCATTCTCGGCACCGACTGCCACCGCGCACCCGGAATCGATGCGCAAGCGGTGGTGGGACGGTGCTCCGTCCTGGGTGGGTGGCCTGATCGGCACCGTGATCATCATCGTGGTCTGGTGGATCGCGTCACAAACGCTGTACCAAGAGAGCAACGCGATACCCAGTCCTCGGTGATGTCTTCTCGCTCTTCCTCGATCCGCAGCAGTGGCAGACCACCTGGAACAATGCCTCGTCCACGATCATGGCCGCGATCCAGGGCTACATCTGGGGGAACCTGGCCGCGATCGCGCTGTCGGTCCTCGTCCTGCTGTTGCCGTTCCTGGCCGAGATCGTCAACCAGATCGCAATCGTCACCTATTGCATCCCGCTCGTCGCGATCGGCCCGATCCTGGTGATCGTTGCCGGCCGGACCTCGCCGAACGGTGCATCGATCGCGCTGGCGGCGCTCAGCGTGTTCTTCACGACCGTCGTCGGCTGCCTGCTCGGCCTGCGGGCGGCTCCCCGTACGAGCCTTGACCTGGTCCGTGCCTACGGTGGGACGAAATGGACGATGCTGCGCAAGGTGCAGCTGATCGCGGCACTGCCCAGCCTCTTCGCCGCACTCAAGATCGCCGCCCCCGCAGCGTTTCTCGGTGCGGTGCTTGCGGAATACCTCGGCAGCGGCGGTGATTCGACGATCGGCCGGGCACTGATCGCCGCGCAGACCCAGTCCGATGCACCACAGCTGTGGTACCTCGCCCTGGTCTGCGGCGGAATAGCCGGTGTTGGCTTCCTGCTCGTCGGCCTGGTCGCCCGGATCGTCACGCCGTGGACCACGGGCGCCGACTCGCCGGGGTCGTCATGACGGCCGTCCTCGCCCGGCCGGACGCCACCGCAGAGCCGGTCGCGTCCTCGGCGGGATCCGTTGTCGGCCGCAGGGTGCTCACCGCTGTGATCACGGTGATCGTCGCGCTGGTCGTGCTGGTCGGGATCTGGGCCGTCTTGTTGCGAATCTTCGACGTCTCGACGTTCGTCGGCAAGACGCCGATCGACGTCTGGAACTACCTGTTCTCCGACCAGCCGCCGAAGGGTGTCCGACCGGCCTCGCTGACGGCCGCAGAAGCCCGGGCGGAGGCATTCGCGGCACTCGGCACCACCCTGGTGGACGCGGGCATCGGGTTCGTCAGCGGCATGGTGGCGGCCACCGCAATCGCAGTCGGCTTCGTGCTCTACCGGCCGTTCGAATTCGCGTTCATGCCTATCGCGATGCTGCTGCGGTCTGTGCCGCTGGTCGCGATGGCCCCGGTGCTGCTGTTGATGTTCGGCCAGGGCAACCTCGGTATCGCCGTCATCGCCGCGATCGTGGTGCTGTTCCCGGCGCTGGTGAACATCGTCGTCGGCTTGCGCGGAGCGTCCCCGCAGGCCTTGGACGTCATCAGGGTCAACGGCGGATCGCCGCTGACCCAGCTGACGAAAGTGCGGATGCCGTCCGCGCTGCCGCAGTTCTTCGCGTCGGTGCGCATCTCGGTGCCGGGCGCGATCGTCGGCGCGATGCTGGCCGAGTGGCTGGTCGGGTTCGACGGGATGGGCGGCGTGCTGAGCGGCTACAAGGGCTCCGGCAACTACGGCGGCGTCTGGACGATCGTGGTGTTCGCGGTGATGAGCTCGATCATCCTGTACGCAGTGGCCACGATCATCGAGGCGGCCGTGCTGACCAAATGGGGACCCAACGCCGGCAAGCAGTAGTGGCCCTTCGTCACACAACTCTCGTTGAATCGGACATTGCGACCGAATTTGCCGCTCGCCCAGCGCCCGGTCGTCCCTGTCGTTCGGGACTGTCGGTGCGGCGGGTGACAATGTCGAGGTGACGATCTCCTCAGTTCCCACGCCGGCGGCGTCGTCCGACCTGTCGGCGGCGGTGAACGGCGTCGGCCCGACGCGGATCGATCCCGGTCCGCGTCCCGCGATGGTCGTCACCGACATGGACGGAACGCTGCTCGACGAGTCCGGTGATCGGGTCAGCCAGCGCAACATCGATGCACTACGCCGCGCGCAGGACGCCGGTGCGCGGGTGGTCATCGCCACCGGGCGCCCGGTGTGGTGGCTCGGCCCGGTGATCGAGGCAGGCTTCACCGGGACGGCCGTCTGCATGAACGGCGCCATCGTCTACGACATCGCAGCCGGGCAGATCATCGCGTCGTCACCGCTGACGGCCGGCACCATGCAGGAGTTCGTCGGTTCCCTGGAACACCAGACGGTCGACTTCGCGATCGCCGTCGAGCGGCTCGGGTCCACCATCCAGGCCTGCCTCGCCGAAGAGCGCTACGACCATCCCTGGGCCTTCGGCTACTTCCAACGCGCCGACCGGTCGGTGCTGCTGTCCGAGCCGGCCGCGAAGTTGCTGGTCCGGGGTACCGGTGATTCTCGATCGCTGGCTCTTGCCGCGCGCAACGCCGCTGCTGACCGGGTGCACATCACCTACTCCACGGACGACGGGTTGATCGAGGTCGCCGCGGCCGGGGTCAACAAGGGCACAGCGCTCGCCGAGCTTGCGGCGGCGCTGGGGCATCGACCGCAAGGACGTCATCGCGTTCGGCGACATGCCGAACGACCTGGAGATGCTGCACTGGGCGGGGTTCGGGGTGGCGATGGGCAACGCGCATCCCGACGTCGCCGCTATCGCGACCGAGGTCGGCGCGCACCATCACGAGGATGGAGTGGCGCAGATCCTGGAGCGCTGGTTCTGAGGCAGCCCTGGTTGAAGACGGCGATCCCGCTCAGCCGCCAGGGGCAGACGGTAGTCAGTCGAGCGAGCTGAGATCCGGGGGCACGTCAACGGCATGCCGCCGGAGATCCTCCATCGAGACGATGTCCAACGCCCGCGCATGCGTCGCTGCCAGCACCACAGGCGCGGCCACCCCGTCCTCGAGCGCCTGCTGCCAGCGCACCGCGACGACACACCAACGGTCTCCCGGCACCAGACCCGGGAACCGGTACTGGGGCAGCGGTGTGCTGAGGTCGTTGCCGACGGAGCGCTGATGGTCGAGGAACTCCTCGGTCACAACGGCGCACACCACGTGCCGGCCGGCGTCCTCCGGGCCGGTGGCGCACGTTCCGTCCCGGTAGAAGCCGGTCAACGGGTCGATCCCGCACGGCTCGAGTTCGTCGCCGAGCACGTTCAGTTCCGTCATCGGGCAAGGGTCCCACGCGCACCCGCAAGGCGGGCGCCAACCGGGATTCCCCGGCAGCCGGCGTGATTCACCTTGCGTTTTCACCGGTTCAGTGCCGGGTCCTTCGACACTGGCCACGACCTCGGGTCCCGCGCAAGGTTGAACTCGTGAGCAAGGTTGACGACCACCGCACAGCATTGCGCGCTCTGGACGACTGGCTGCCGTACATCAACGAGCACAGCGGTCTGCCCGGCCCGCGCGGGAATCTCGAACTCGTCGCCGCCTGCGGTGAGGAGGCGGACCTCACCAGGGCGCTCGAACTGGTCGCCACAGGGGACGAGTTCGCCTCTGTCTGCGGCATTGTCGCGGTGGGAAGGCTCTTCGGTGCCGGTGACGACGGGCATCTCGAGCTGCTGCACCGATGCGCTGCGGACGATCGTTGGCGGGTACGGGAGGGGGCGGCCATGGCGGTCCAGCGCGCTTGCGATGACGACCCCGACCGGGGATTCCGGCTCGCGGAGGAGTGGGCAGGTGATCCGGACCCCTTGGTCAGACGGGCCGCGGTCGCAGCCGTGTGTGAGCCGAGATTGTTGCGGGACAGGGTCTACGCGGGTCGCGCGCTCCGCCTGTTGGAGCTGATCACCGCTGACCTCGCCCGGATTCCTGTCGACCGGCGCAGGAATCCAGGGGTGCGAACGCTCCGGCAGGCCCTCGGGTACGGCTGGAGCGTCGTCATCGCGGCGGACCCGGTGAAAGGACTACCCGTCTTCCGGAAGCTGGAGACCGTGCAGGACAAGGACACTGCCTGGATCGTCCGGGAGAACCGGAAGAAGGCCAGGTTCGCCCGGGCCGTTGCTGCCGCTGGCTCGGGCGCGGGTGCGGGTGCGAAAAGCTGAGGCTCGCCGTCACACCGCGATGATGTCGACAAGGTCCTCGAGCCCCCCATGTCGGATGGGTTGCGGGTGACCAGCGAGGCATTGAAGGCCACCGCCGTCGCAGCGATCAACAGAGCCATGACCCGCGCTCTCGGTTGCCGGCCGATGGCCACCACCGCGGCCGCCAGCCGACCGTGATGGCGGGCAACCGTGGTGTCGATCGGCAGCGCGTCGAAGGATCGCTCGACAACGGCCGGTCGGCGCAACCTCTCGGCCCGAACTCCGTCGGTGCGTGCGACGAGAACACCGAAGTGCAGCTCAGCCAGTGAGGCGCTGCTGATCGCTATCTGACCGTCGAGCGGAGGAGGTGCCGGTCCGAGCAGCACGCTGGTGTCAAGGACAAGTGCGTTCACCGGCTCCAAGAAGCGGTGCCATGGGTCCGGTGACTCACCTCGTTCTGCTGAAACGGGCCAGATCCGCCGCCATGCCATGATCGGCAGGTGGCGGACATGTCGGTCGGCGAGGTGGCGGGACGCCTGGGCGTCGCACCATCGACCGTGCGGATGTGGGGGTCGCGCTACGGTCTGACCGCCTCGGCCCGTAGTGCCGGCGGGCACCGCCGCTACAGCGCCGACGATGTCGATCGGCTGGTCCGGATGCAGGCCGCAGTGTTGGCCGGCTCGGATCCCGCTGCTGCGGCCGCAACGGTGTTGTCGAGCGAGCAACCGGCGCGGTCCCTTTCCCGACGGGGCGGCCCCGGTGGTTCCGTCCTGGCAGTTCCGGGTGCCGGTCCCGATGTTCGTGGTCTGGCCCGAGCGGCCTCGAGGCTGGACGAACTCGGCTTGACCGACGCCGTGGTTGCCGCGTTGCGCGAGCGGGGGACCGTCGACACCTGGAACCAGATTCTCCGCCCGGTGCTGGTCGCCGCCGGCGAACACTGGCAGCGGACCGGGACCGGTATCGAGGTGGAGCACCTGCTCACCCAGGCGGTCACCACCGCGTTCGCGCAGTACACGGCCTTCCTACCAGAAGTTGCACAAGAGAATCCGGTTGTGCTGGCAGGCAGTCCGCACGAGGATCATGTTCTCGCCTTGCATGCAGTCAGAGCCGGCTTGGCCGAGCGGGGCGTTCCGGTGCGTTTCCTCGGGCCGCGCACGCCGATGAGCGCGCTGGCGGCCACCGCACGGCTCACCCGGGCGCCTGCCGTCCTGATCTGGATGAGCCTGTCCGATACTTCCGCTGCAACAGATCTCGCGTCGGTGCGTGCGGCGCATCGCCGACTGGTCTTGTTGGTGGGCGGCCAGGGCTGGACCGGATTGGACACCGGGCCCGCGACAGTTTGCGCGAGTCTTGACGAGGCGATAACAGCGCTGGCATCGGCGTGGACAGCCGCCGGCGTGGGGTGAACCGCCATCGGTTAGGTCACAGAAGTTGCACAAGTTTGACGACGGCGTCCGGTTCGGCGTATACCGGACAGTGACCCGCCGAACCATCGGTGAGCACCCCGAGCGGCATGGATGCCGCTTCCCCAAGGGAGTTGTCATGGGCATCGACCAATTCGCCGTGAACATCACGTCCCTCACAGCAGGCCAGTACGACATCGTCTACAACGTGTTCTCGCTCGTGATCGCGTCGATGTTGTTCACAGCGCTGTATCTCGTGATGTCGCAGCGACGGGTAGCACCCCGTTACCGCAATGCCGTCGTTATTTCCGCGATCGTCTGCGGGATCGCGGCTTACCACTACTTCCGGATCTTCACGAACTTCCAGGAGAGCTACCCGGCCGGCGAAACCGTCACCTCGGATCACCAGTTGTCGAATGTTGTCTTCAACGAGGCGTACCGGTACGTGGACTGGCTGTTGACCGTGCCCCTGCTGCTGGTCGAGACGGTTGCGGTCATGGCGCTGGCCAGGGCGGCGCAGCGCTCGTTGCTGGTGAAGCTGATTCCCGCGGCGACGGCGATGATCGTGCTCGGCTACCCGGGCGAGGTCGCCACCACGAACACCGCCCGGATCGTCTGGGGCATCATCGCGACCCTGCCGTTCCTCTACATCGTGTACGTCCTGTTCGTCGAGCTGTCCCGGTCGCTGGACCGCCAGCCCGTGCAGGTGCGCCGACTGACCAAGCTGTTGCCGGTGATGCTCGTCGTGCTGTGGTGCGTGTACCCGATCGCATACGCCTTCCCGATCATCGGTGGCGACTTCTTCGGTGGGGCAGACGGTTTCGTGCTGCGGCAGGTCGGTTACAGCGTGGCTGACATCCTGGCCAAGGCCGCTTTCGGTCTGCTGATCTTCCAGGTGGCGCGTATCAAGAGCAGGATCGACGATCCGGCGGCGTATGACGACGAATTCGCCGTGGCGTCCGCACCGGCAACCGCCGGTTTGTCCAACGGTTCCGGGAATGGTTCCACCGTCTCCGATCAGCGCCCCATCCCGGCATGACCGCGCCCGTCCTGGTTCGCCGACCGCGAGCCCGATTCCCGGCGACGAGGAAAGCGAGTGATCTGATGAACACCATCACCATGCAGGAGAAGCCCTTCTACGGACTCACCCTAGAATTGCTCGACAGCGTGCGCGATCACGACTACGCCCGCCTCGCAGCGCTGTGTGACGACGACTTCGGCATCGTCGACATCACCACCACCGGCGGCTCCCTGATCATCAGGGACCGCGCCGGGTGGGAGGAGTGGTTCACCGGCCTGTTCGCGCAACTCGACGCATTGCGTGCGCAAACGTGGTCGGAGATCACCGGCTACGAGGCGGTCGTGAGCGGCGACATGGGTTACAGCGTCGTGGATTTCGACCAGACTTTCATCGCCGAGGAGGAGAAGCTGAGGTTCGGCGTCATCGCCACGATCATCTGGAAAAGGGTCGACGGCGTGTGGAAGGAATCCCGCTACCACAGCTCACTGGTCGGGGTGGAAAAGATCTGAAGCCGCGATCGTTATTGCGGGCGGAATCGTGCTGGGGAGTGCGGCCGCGGCATGACGGTCCATATGGACGCCGCCACCCCCGCACCGGGGTGGCGGCGCCTCCCTGATGAATCACGACCGCAGCGTCATGAGCGCGAGCAGAGCTACAGCAGCGCCCATGCATCGGTGAACACCGACCGCAGGATGGACTCGATCTCGTCGAACTCCCGCTGACCGCTGATCAGCGGCGGCGCGACCTGCACCACGGTGTCCCCGCGGTCGTCGGCCCGGCAGTACAGCCCACGCTCGAACAGCGCGGTGGAGACGAAATCGCGCAGGATCCGCTCGCTCTCCTCCTTGTTGAACGTCGCCTTCGTCGCCTTGTCCTTCACGAGTTCGATGCCGAAGAAGTAGCCGTCACCGCGGACGTCGCCGACGATCGGCAGGTCCAGCAGCCGCTCGAGCGTTGCCCGGAAGGCATTCTCGTTGCGCAGCACGTTCCCGAGCAGGTCCTCACGACTCGAAGATGTCCAGGTTGGCCAGCGCCACCGCGCAGGACACCGGGTGACCACCGAAGGTGTAGCCGTGCGGGAATGTGGTGGTGCCCTTGCTGAACGGCTCGAAGATCCGGTCGGAGATGATCGCCGCACCGAGCGGCGAATAGCCCGATGTCAGGCCCTTCGCCGAGGTGATGATGTCCGGCTGGTAGCCGAACTTCTGCGCGCCGAACATCGTCCCGAGCCGGCCGTAGGCACAGATCACCTCGTCGGACACCAGCAGAACGTCGTGCTGGTCGCAGATCTCGCGGAGCCGCTCGAAGTATCCGGCAGGCGGCGGGAAGCAACCGCCGGCGTTCTGCACGGGCTCGACGAACACCGCGGCCACCGAATCGGCGCCCTCCATCAGGATCGCCTCCTCGACCTGGTCGGCGGCCCACCGGCCGAACACCTTCTCGTCGTGCGCGACGAACTCGGGTGCCCGGTAGAAGTTGGTGTTCGGGACCCGCACCGAGCCCGGAACCAGGGGCTCGAAGGCGTGCTTGAACGGCGGGACGCCGGTGATCGACAAGGCTCCCTGGGTGGTCCCGTGATAGGCGATGGAGCGGCTGATCACCTTGTACTTACCCGGACGGCCGGTCAGCTTGTAGTACTGCTTGGCCAGCTTCCACGCCGTCTCGACCGATTCGCCGCCGCCGGAGGAGAAGAAGACCTTGTTCAGGTCACCGGGGGCCGCCGCCGCGATCCGGTCGGCGAGCTCGATGGCGGTGGGGTGTGCGTAGGACCAGATCGGGAAGAACGCCAGCTTCCGGGCCTGCGCAGCGGCGGCCTGCGCGAGTTCCTCCCGGCCGTGCCCCGCCTGCACCACGAACAGCCCGGACAGTGCGTCGAGGTAGCGCTTGCCGTTGGTGTCCCAGATGTAGCAACCCTCGCCGCGCTCGATGATCGGCACCGGCGTCGTCTCGTACGAACCCATCCGGCTGAAGTGCATCCACAGATGATCGGTGGGCGAACCCATCGACTCGGCAACACCGGCTCCGCGGTCGGCGGAAGAAGCGGCGTTCGGGAGGGTGGCGGTCATCGGGTTCCCCAGGTGTAGGTCTGCTTGGACAGTTCCAGGTACACGAAGGTTTCCGTCGACCGGACACCCTCGATGGTGCGGATGGCGTGATTCATGATGTGCAGCAGGTGGGCATCGTCCTCGCAGATCACCTCGGCGAGCACGTCGAACGAGCCGGCGGTGATCACCACATAGGCCACTTCGTCCAATGCCGAGACCGCCTGCACCACCGGGTCGAGGTGACCGTCCACCTTGATACCGATCATTGCCTGCCGGGTGAAGCCGACGTGCAGTGGGTTCGTGACCGCCACGATCTGCACGACACCGTCGCGGACGAGCCGCTGGACCCGCTGGCGGACCGCTGCCTCGGACAGCCCCACCGACGCCGCGATGGTGGCGTAAGGGCGGCGGCCGTTCTCCTGCAACTGCTCGATGATCTTCTTCGAGACGTCGTCCAGCGGTTGCCTGGCCATCGGCGCGCCCGGCTCCGCCAGCATGCTGTCGATGGGCATCCGGTGCGGCACCAGAGCATCCTGACAGCGTTGACGAGCGTTGCGCAAGCGAATCCGTAGCCGATAGTGTTCCGAACAACGAAATTCGTGGTGTCGATCTCGCGTCCCGCCGGAACGCGCGATGCGGATCGATCGCGAACCCGAGACGTGAAGAGGAACATCCCAGTCATGCCCAGATACGGCGCGATGTACGGCCCGGACGTCACCTTCACCGGGGTCCCCCGGTGCGACCTCGCCGATCCCGCGAGCTACTCGGGCGCCAGTGCCGTCATCGTCGGCGCGCCGTACGACTCCGGTACGTCATACCGCTCCGGCGCCAGGATGGGTCCGCTCGCGCTGCGGATCTGCGACTACTCCGAGCACACCGGCTCGCGCCCGCACCTGTCGCTGCGGGTCGACCCGTTGCTGGACCTTGGCGTGGTCGACGCGGGTGACGTCGAGATGGCGCCCACCGAGACCAAACTGGCGCTGGACAACCTGCAGGCAGCCGTCTACACGATCGCCGCCGCAGGCAAGATCCCCGTCGTCCTCGGTGGTGATCACACCGTCGCGATGCCCGACATCACCGCCATGGCGGAGCATTTCGGCTACGGCCGGATCTCGGTGATCCACTTCGACGCGCACGCCGACACCGGCGACATCCAGTTCGGATCGCTGTACGGGCACGGGCTGCCGATGCGCCGGGTGATCGAATCCGGCGCGGTCCGCGGTGACCGTTTCCTGCAGATCGGGCTGCGCGGCTACTGGCCCGAACCGCCGGAGCTGCTGTGGATGGCCGAGCAGGGCATGCGCTGCTACGAGATGGCCGAGATCCAGCGGCGCGAGCCTCGACGAGGTGCTGACCGAGGCGATCGCCATCGCGATGGACGACACCGACGGTGTCTACCTGTCGGTGGACATCGACGTGGTCGATCCGGGCACGGCACCAGGCACCGGGACGCCCGAACCCGGCGGGCTGACGGCGCGCGAACTGCTGGATGCGGTCCGCCGCATCGGCCGTGATGTCCCGCTGGTCGGACTCGAGATCGTGGAGGTCGCGCCGCCCTACGACCATGCCGACATCACCGCGATCCTCGGCAACCGGGTCGTGCTGGAGACGCTGTCGGGCATCGCCCGGCGCCGCGCCGATGCCGCCGAGGGCATCAGGTGGGACGAGTCGACGCCGGTGATGGCCGGCCGCGTGCAGGCGCTGGCCGAAGGCGTGCATGAAACCGCCGTCACCACCGCGGCCTCCGCGGACGGTTCTGCCGACTCCCGCGAGCACGAGCGCGCCCTGTAGCGCACCGAGTCGCCAATTCCGTGCCCTTCGCGACCCGGTAAGGGCACGGAACCGGCGACTCGGTGGGCGGCCGCCCGCCTGGCCCCGCGCGCCCGGACGCGGAAAAGAGCCGCTCCCCACACTGATCTCGTGTGGAGAGCGGCTCACCCCGGCTCCTGACCGCCCCGGTGGCTGCAGCGCTAGACGAACACGGTGAGCCCCCGCGCGGCGAACTGGTCGCGTGCGCGAGAAATCAACTCCTCCGTTGGCGGCTCCGTCCCCTCCAGGGGGTACTCGAGGCCGAGTTCGTGCCATTTCGACTTGCCCATCTGATGGAAGGGCAGGATCTCCACGCGTTCGACCACCGGCCTCGAGCCCAGCGACTGCAGGCTCTGGACGTAATCGGCGACGGCGTCGATGTTCTCGACCGCGTCGGTCAGTCCAGGCACCAGCACGTACCGCAGCCAGATCGCGTTGCCCCGCCCGGCCAGCCTGCGGCCGAATTCGAGGGTCGGTGCCAGGCTGCGGCCCGTGACCGTCCGGTAGGTATCCGGAAGCCCCGACTTGACGTCCAGCAACACCAGATCGGTGTCGTCGAGCATCTCGTCGGTGGCCCGCTTCCCGAGGAAACCGGATGTGTCCAGGGCGGTATGGATGCCGATCTTCTTGCAGTACCGGAAGATCCGGGCGGCGAAGTTGGCCTGCATCAGCGGTTCCCCGCCGGACAGGGTGACCCCGCCGTGCGCCGCCCGCAGCACGGGTGCGTAGTGGGCGATGCGTTCCCGGATCTCCTGGATGGTCGTGGGCCTGCCGTCACGCTGCTGCCAGGTGTCGGGGTTCTGGCAGTACTGGCAGCGGAGCCCGCAGCCCGACAGGAAGATCGTCAGCCGGGTGCCGGGTCCGTCGACCGCCGTCACCAGTTCCCAGGAGTGGACACTGCCCACGCTCCCGACGTGCTCCGCCTGCAACAGCGCGTGGCGCAACGAGTTCGGATCGTCGCCCGTGGTGGTGGGCTCGTGGCCGATGGTGGGTAGGCCCAGGGTGACGGTCATGTCCCGTCTCCCCTCCTCGGTACTGGTGATCTGGCGGCCGCCGGGCATTACAGCTTGCCGTGGAAGGTCCGCGACAAGACGTCCAGCTGCTGCTCACGGGTCAGCTTGACGAAGTTCACCGCATATCCGGACACCCGGATCGTGAGCTGCGGGTACTTCTCCGGGTGCTCCATCGCGTCCTCGAGGGTTTCCCGGTTGAGGACGTTGATGTTCATGTGGAACCCGGACGACACGACATAGGCATCCAGCACGCCGACCAGGTTCGCGGCCTGCTCCGCGGGGGTGTGCCCGAGGCTGGCCGGAATGACCGTCGCGGTGAGCGAGATCCCGTCCTGCGACTCCTCGTACGGCAGCTTGGCGACGCTCAGTGCGCTGGCCAGCATGCCGTGCGTGTCCCTGCCGTTCATCGGGTTGGCGCCCGGGGCGAACGGCTGACCGGCGCGCCGGCCGTCGGGGGTGTTGCCGGTCTTCTTGCCGTAAACCACGTTCGACGTGATCGTCAGCACCGACTGAGTGTGCAGCGCATTGCGGTACGTGGGCTGCTTGCGGATCTTCTCCATGAACGCGCGCACCACACCGACGGCGATGGCGTCGACCCGGTCGTCGTCGTTGCCGTAGCTCGGGAACTCGCCGTCGATCTTGTAGTCGACGACCAGCCCGGTCTCGTCCCGTACGGGCGTGACCTCGGCGAACTTGATGGCGGACAGCGCGTCGGCGACCACGCTGAGGCCGGCGATGCCGCAGGCCAGCGTGCGCAGGATCTTGCCGTCGTGCAGGGCCATCTCGATGCGCTCGTAGGCGTACTTGTCATGCATGAAGTGCACGCAGTTGAGCGCGTCGACGTAGGTCTCGGCGAGCCAGTCCATCGTCTTGTCGAACTTGGCTGCGACGTCGTCGTAGTCCAGCACGTCGCCGGCGACGGGGGCCGCGACCGGGGACACCTGCTTTCCGGTGATCTCGTCACGCCCGCCGTTGATCGCGTACAGCAGCGTCTTGGCGAGGTTGACCCGCGCCCCGAAGAACTGCATCTGCTTGCCGACCCGCATGGCCGACACGCAGCAGGCGATCGCCGCGTCGTCGCCCCACGAGCTGCGGATGAGCTCGTCGGACTCGTACTGGATGGCCGAGGTGTCGATGGAGACCTTGGCGCAGAACTTCTTGAAGCCGTCCGGCAGCTTGTCGCTCCACAGCACGGTCAGGTTCGGCTCCGGTGCCGGGCCCAGGTTGTACAGGGTCTGCAGCATCCGGAACGAGCTGCGGGTGACCAGCGGCCGGCCGTCCTCGCCGATCCCGGCGATGGACTCGGTGACCCAGGTCGGGTCGCCGGAGAACAGCGCGTCGTATTCCGGGGTGCGCAGGAACCGCACGATGCGCAGCTTGATGACGAGGTCGTCGACCAGCTCCTGCGCCCGGGTCTCGGTGATGACGCCCTCGGCCAGGTCCCGTGCGATGAAGACGTCCAGGAAGGTCGAAGTACGGCCCAGCGACATCGCCGCACCGTTCTGCTCCTTGACCGCGCCCAGGTAGGCGAAGTACAGCCACTGCAGTGCTTCCTGCGCGGTGGCCGCCGGCCGGGAGATGTCGAAGCCGTAGTTGGCGGCCATCTGCTTGAGCTCGCCGAGAGCGCGGATCTGCTCGGAGTTCTCCTCGCGGTCACGGATGACGTCCTCGACGGAACGCTCCATGTCCAGTTCCATGCGCTCGAGCTTCTTGCCCTGGATCAAGGCGTCGACGCCGTAGAGCGCGACCCGGCGGTAGTCGCCGATGATCCGGCCGCGGCCGTAGGCATCGGGCAGGCCGGTGATGATGTGCGAACTCCGGGCCGCGCGCACGTTCGGCGGGTAGACGTCAAAGACGCCGGCGTTGTGGGTCTTGCGGTACTTGGTGAAGATCTCCTTCACCGCGGCGTTCGGCTCGTAGCCGTAGGTCTTGAGGGAGTCCTCGACCATCCGCCAGCCGCCGTTGGGGACGATGGCGCGCTTGAGCGGTGCATCGGTCTGCAGGCCGACGATGAGTTCGTTGTCCTTGTCGATGTAGCCGGGGGCGTGCGCGGTGATCGACGACGGGGTGTCGGCGTCGACGTCGTAGATGCCGCGTTCGCGCTCGACCGGGAACATCGCGGTCAGCTTGGCCCACATGGCCGTGGTGCGGTCGGTTGCGCCCTGCAGGAACGAGTCGTCACCCAGGTAGGGGGTGTAGTTCCGCTGGATGAAGTCGCGGACGTTGATGCCGTCCTGCCAGGGGCCGGATACGAACCCCCGCCAGGCGTCGGGGCCGGCACCGGTGGTGTCGGCGAGCTGCGGGTTTGCTGCGATGGTCATTTCTCTCCTCGAAGTTCGGTCGGGCCAGACCGGGCTGGTTATCACGCTAGGCGGATGTTGATCACCGCGGATGAGGCTTTAGGCCTATTTCCGCTGTGGCGCATGCCACCGGGTCAGCGCTGTGGTACGGGCCACCGTTGGGGCGCGCGGCGGCCCGGCACCACGCGCCCGGTGGGTCAGACCGCGACAGCGGCCGGAACGAGCGCCCGGCCTTCCTGCACGCCGGTTCCGTAGTACGCGGCGGTCATCAGTTCCTTCATGTCGGCGAGCATCGGCATCCGCGGGTTCGCCGGGGCGCACTGGTCGCGGAAGGCGCCCATCGCGAGCACGTCCAGATCACCGATGAAGGTGGCCTCGTCGACTCCCTGGGCGGCGAACGACGCCGGGATGCCGACCTGCGCGCGGAGCCGTTCGACGGCGAGCGCGTACGACTCGACGCCCTCGGCCGCGGTCGCCGCCGGTAGTCCGAGCATCGCTGCGATCTGCTGGAAACGCTCTGGTGCGACGTAACTCTCGTACTTGGGCCAGCTGGTGAGCTTGGTCGGCACGGTGCCGTTGTAGCGGATCACGAGCGGCAGCAGTGTCGCGTTCGTCCGGCCGTGCACGAGGTGGTAGCGGGCACCGATGGTGTGCGCCATCGCGTGCACGATGCCGAGGAACGCATTGCCGAACGCCATGCCGGCGATCGACCCGGCGTTGTGCATCTTCTCCCTGGCGGCCACCGTCAAGGGGTCGCCGGGGGCGCCGTTCACCGACGCCGCGAGGTTCTGGAAGATCAGCCGGATGGCATGCAGCGCCATGCCATCGGTGAAATCGTTCGCATAGACGGAGACGAATGCCTCGGTGGCGTGGGTCAGCGCGTCGAAGCCGGAGTCGGCGGCCAGGCCGGCCGGCATCTTGGCCGTCAGGACGGGGTCGACGATGGCCACCGTCGGGGTCAGCGCGTAATCCGCCAGCGGGTACTTCTTGCCCGTTGCCGGATCGGTGATGACGGCGAACGGGGTGACCTCGGCGCCGGTTCCGGAGGTCGTCGGGATGCAGACCAATTGAGCGAGCCCGCCCAGAGTCGGGAAGCGGAAGGCGCGCTTGCGGATGTCGTAGAACTTCTCCTTGAGGTCAGCGAAAACGACCTCGGGGTGCTCGTACAGCAGCCACATCACCTTGGCCGCGTCCATCGGCGATCCGCCGCCGAGCGCAATGATGGTGTCCGGCCGGAACTCGCGCATGAGTTCGGCGCCGCGCTGGACGGTGGCGACGCTCGGCTCCGGTTCCACCGAGTCGATGATCTGCAGCGCCACGTGTTCCGGTCGCCGGTGCAGTACCTGGATGATCTTGTCGACAAACCCGAGCTTGGTCATCGTGGTGTCGGTGACGATGGTGATCCGGGAGACGTCCGGCAGGTCGACGAGGTAGCGGATGGCGTTCGGCTCGAAATAGGTCTTGCCGGGGACCTTGAACCACTGCAGGTTGTTGTTCCGCCGGCCGACCTTCTTGATGTTGATCAGGTTGACGGCAGAGACGTTGCCCGACACGGAGTTCCGTCCGTAGGAGCCGCAGGAGAGGGTGAGCGAGGGGAGGAAGGCGTTGTAGACGTCACCGATCCCGCCGAATGTGGTGGGGGAGTCGCGAATGATGCGGACGGCCTTCACCCGGCGGCCGAACTCGATGGCCAGTGCCTCGTCGGCCGTGTGGATGGCGGCGCTGTGGCCGAGGCCGTCCAGTTCCACCATCTGTTCGGCAAGGCTGATGCCGTGGTCGGCGTCGGTCGCCCGGAGCACGGCCAGGACCGGGCACAGCTTCTCCCTGGTCAGCGGCTCGTGCCGGCCGACGGAAGAGACCTCGGCCAGCAGGATCGAGGTGCCCTTCGGGACGCTGAAGCCGGACTTCTCTGCGATCCACTCGGGGCTCTTGCCCACGACGTCGGCGTTCAGCTTCGCGCCGGAGCACGCGGTGCCGTTCGCCTCGGCGCCGAACAGGAACAATTCCAGGGCGGTCTTCTCCTCCGGCGAGCAGCGATGCGCATGCAACCTGGCGAACTCCGCCATGGCGTCCTCGTAGATCGGCTCGTCGAGGATGACGGCCTGTTCGGACGCGCACACCATGCCGTTGTCGAAGGCCTTGGACAGCACGACGTCGTTGACCGAGCGCTGCAGTTTCGCGGTCCGCTCGATGAACGCTGGAACGTTGCCCGCGCCGACACCCAGCGCAGGCTTCCCGCAGGAATACGCTGCCTGCACCATGGCGTTGCCGCCGGTGGCCAGAATGACGGCGATTCCCGGATGGTTCATCAATGCATTGGTGACGGCGATCGAGGGATGCTCGATCCATTGGATGCAATTCTCCGGCGCACCTGCGGCAATGGCCGCGTCACGGACGATGCGCGCGGCCATCGCGGAAGACTGCTGTGCGTTCGGGTGGAACGCAAAGATGATGGGATTACGCGTCTTCAGGGCGATGAGGCTCTTGAAGACCGCGGTCGACGTCGGGTTCGTGACCGGGGTGATGCCGCACAGCACACCCACCGGTTCCGCGATCTCGACAATGCCGTCGAGCTCGTCATTGCTGATCACGCCGACCGTGCGCATGCCGTTGAGCGAGTGGGTGATCTGCTCGCTGACGAAGATGTTCTTCGCGGCCTTGTCCTCGAAAACGCCCCTGCCCGTTTCGGTGACGGCCGCCATGGCCAGTTGTCCGTGCTGGTCGAGTGCGGCGACGCTGGATTTCTTGACGATGTAGTCGATCTCGTCCTGGTTGAACCGTGCGTAATCCTGCAGGGCCCGGGTGGCCTTGACGACGAGTGCGTCGATGACGGCGGCGGTGTCGTCCGGCTCGGCTGTTGTTGTGGTAACCAATGTTTCGGTGCTGCTGGGCTCAGATTTCCGGGGGCGGCGGTGGCCGTTCCCGTTGGTCGCCGTCGGTTCGGTGGGGACGGCAAATTCAGCGCTGTCGGTGGTCGGCGCGGGCATGAAGGCTCCAGGTGGCAGGTGTGCGGGACGACACCTCGCCGTCCCGCCCTCAACGCTATGGAGTGACGAGCGGATCCACAGGGGCCGAAGGTCCCGGCTTGTGCCTCGGGAAGGACAAACCGGTCCGGCTGTGCGACGCTGGCCGGTTGCGCTGTGGCCGCACCGGCCGTTATCCGCGGGGCCGGCTTCAGGGCGCGAGTTCGAGCAGCGCGTCGTGAGAGCAACGCGTCAGCGGCCGGCGAACAGGCTCAGTGCGAAGGCGACGACCGCGGCGTTGTAGAAGAAGGCAACTGTCGAGTGGACCATCACATGCCAGCGCATACGGGACGTGGTCACCAGCACGTCGGACACCGAGAACGCCGTCCCGATCGTCACCGCGAAGTAGAGGTAGTCCACGGGCGACGGGAACTCGGTGGACGGGAAGGTCAGCCCACCGCTCGCCCGCTGAATGTTCGCGTACCGCCGGGCGTACCCGGCCTGCAGCAGCATCCACGACATCACCATCGCGATGACGCCGAGGATGTTGAGCAGCACCTGGTACTCGTCAGGGTTGTCAGACGTTGCGATGTCGACGGCGACGAAGAAACCGATCAGGCTGGACACGATCGCGAAGGCGAAGTTGAACCGGAACCGGTCGCCGGCAGGAGGCGGCGGCTCCGTCAGGGGCGGTCGGCGGCGGCTGCGTCGCAGCGCGATGACGCCGCCGCCGACGTACACCAGCGCGAGCAGATCCCAGATCGCGAGGTAGCCCAGCTCGTCATCCTCGGAGAGCAGGATGAAGCCGAGACCGACCAGGATCAGGGCGATCTCGAGCATTCTGGTCACGACTCGGGCAACCAGCAGGGATGCCCCGGAACGTGGTGCGCCCGTTGCCGCACCGCCGCTCCGGGTCGTCATCGGGCTACAGGTACTGCCCGTGACCGGGACCGGACGCGCCGACCCCGTCCGATGGGTCGTTGCCCGACTGGCCCGGCGGCAGCGCCCCACGGCGCATCTGCTCCAGCTGAACCCGGGCTGCCATCTGCTGCGCGACCAGCGCAGCCTGTAGTCCGTGGAACACGCCCTCCAGCCAGCCGACGAGCTGAGCCTGCGCGATCCGCAGCTCGCCGTCGGAGGGGATGGCGTCCTCGGTGAACGGCAGCGACAGCCGCTCGAGTTCGTCGCGGAGTTCCGGAGTCAGCCCGGTCTCGAGTTCCTTGATCGACTTCTCGTGGATCGCCTTGAGCCGGGCCCGGCTCGCATCGTCCAGCGGTGCCGCCCGGACCTCCTCGAGCAACTGCTTGATCATCGTGCCGATCCGCATCACCTTCGCGGGCTCGCCGATCGCATCGCCCGGGTTGGCCGGCGAATCGGCGCTGCCGTCGCCTTCGTTCTGTCCGTTGGGCATATCCGCGTAGCCGACCGGCTGCCCGTCCGGGCCGATCACCACCACCCGGTGGTTGCTGGGGTCGGTCATCATCCGCTCTCCTTGCTCTTGCCTGCGTCGCTCTTGCCTGCGTCGGTCTTGCTTGCGCCGCTCGTTGCTTGCATCGTTCTGCCGGTCGCTCGCCTGGTCGGACCCGCGCTGCGGTCGTGACCCGCGCTGGTCGTGCCCGCGCCGGTCCCGGGCTTCGGGACCCGCAACACGATCTTGCCGATGTGGCCGCCCGTCGCCAAACGACGGTGCGCGGCGTCCGCGTCCGTCACATCCATCACGCAGTCGATGACCGGCCGGATGTCACCCGATTCGATGCGCGGCCACACCCTGTCCCGCACGGCGGCCACCACCTCGGCCTTGGAGCCGGGGCCACTGACCGGACGGGATCTCAGGGTGGTGCCGATGATCCCGGCCCGCTTGCGCAGCAGGGAGTTGAGATCCAGCTCGGCCTTCGTGCCACCCTGCATCCCGATCACGATCAACCGGCCTCCGTCGGCGAGGGCGGCGATGTTCCGTTCCAGGTATTTGGCGCCGACGACGTCGAGGATGATGTCCGCGCCCTTCCCGCCGGTGGCCGAGCGGATCTCCTCGACGAAGTCCTGGTTGGCGTAATCGATGGTGATCGCGGCGCCGAGTTCGCGGCAGAATTCCAATCCCTCCGGCCGGGACGCCGTGACGGCAACCGTGGCCCCTTCGCGGCGGGCGACCTGGATCGCCATCGTGCCGATGCCGGACGCGCCGCCGTGGATCAGCACGACCTGCCTGGAGTGCAGCTCCGCGGTCATCACCAGGTTCGACCAGACGGTGCAGGTCGCCTCGGGCAGCCCCGCGGCATCCACCATGTCCACTCCGCGGGGGACGGGCAGCACCTGCACGGCGGGGACCGCGACCCTCTCGGCGTAGCCGCCGCCGGCCAGCAGCGCGCACACCCGGTCGCCGACCTGCCAACCGAACACCCCGGCCCCGAGGGCGCTGACCACCCCCGAACACTCCATACCCAGGATCGGTGACGCTCCTGGCGGCGGGGGATAGTGCCCGGCGGCCTGCAGCAGGTCCGCCCGGTTGACGCCGCTCGCCGCCACGTCGATGAGCACCTCGCCCGGCCCCGGGGCCGGGTCCGGCACCTCCGACCAGCGCAGGGTGGGGCCGGAGTCTTCCCGTTCAACAGTGACGGCGAACATTCGTGGAGGGTAGCCGGGCCTCCGGTCCGGCCGCCGACCTCTGCCCCCGCCCGCCCGCCCGCCTGGACCGCCCCGCGACGTCCGGCCCACGGCAGCACCTCAGCCGACCCCTGCCGATGCTGGTTCATTCGCCGTTTTCGGACCGTTCCCGGGTGCTGCGGCATCCGGAAATGGCGAATCGATTGCAGCTGCCTCCGGCGCTGCTGCGAATCCGGCGGGATCAGGGTCGCCAGCCGCCGGCGATCAGGGCACGGGCGACCCGGTCCATGGTTTCTCGGCCGGTCGGCGAAGGTCCGCCCCGTGATCCGCACCACCCGCCAGCCGTGCGCTGCGAAGTCGTCCAGCCGGCGAACGTCGCGGTCGAACTGACGGTTGTCGGTGCGGTGCTGCTCACCGTCGTACTCGACGACGACCTTCCAGCGCCGATAGACGAGGTCACCTCGCCCGATGAACCGCCCCGCCGGGTCGAGGACCGGCACATTGACCTGCGGTTCGGGTAGGCCGGCGTCCACGATGGCCAGCCGGAGAAGTGTCTCCGGCCGCGACTCGGCGCCGGGTCTGATCAGGGCAAGCGCCTTGGCCGCCCTCGCCTTCCCGCGTCCACGAAAGCAGTGAACACGCTCTTCGAGTTGCTCCGGCGTGACCCACGGACGGTCGTCGGACCAGTCCTGGAAGACCGGCTGGAGGGCGAGAGCATCACCGACGGCGACCAGATCCGGCAGCGACAGCATCGAGGCAAGCTGACAGAACAGCGTCGCCGGATTGACGACAGGGAGGGTGCAGCGCGCTGTGACAACCGCTAGCGGATCGGTCGATTCGTGCCCGACCACCGACGGTCGGCGGGGTGGGCGCTGCGGAGGCCGGACGCTCACATGAATGTGCCTTTCCGAGCCGCGAGTCGGTAGGGGAAGGGGCCACAGTTCAGCTGCGGTGGTGTGAGTGAAGAACGCGCCAGCAGGCATCGCAACCAACAGGGCTGCACACCGCCACATCAGTTCCAGCTGCGCTCCGAGCGACGATCCAGGGCCGCCCTCGAGTGTGACGCCCGCCCGGTTGCCGGCTTGCGGTCGGACCACTCGGATGCCGTGATACGGCCGATCCAGGTCCTTCCCGCGCAGCCGACCCTGCCCGACACCGATCGACAGTGCCTGAGCGACGGTGAAGGCGGACTCCGTCAACGGGAACGGCAGGGGAACCGAGGGCTGCGGCATGCGGCATCGTCGCCCGGGGCACCGGCGGAGACCGGGCGTTGTCCACATCGGCCCCGTTCCATTCGCCGATTTCGAACCCTTCGCCGCCACGAACGAATCCGGAAACGGCGAATCGATTGCGTCAACCGGACCGTTTGTGCAGGCTACGAGCCGTGACGCCCCCGGATCGCAGCCTCGCGGAGTACTGGCCGGTGTTCGGGCTGCGGCTCGCGACCCCGCGGCTCACGCTCACGCCGCTGCAGGACGACGACCTGGTCGAGACGTTCGACGTCATTCTCGCGGGTATCCACCACCCGGACCGGATGCCGTTCGCATTGGCCTGGACGGACGCGCCGCGCGACGAGCTGGTCGCGAATTCGCTCCGCTTCTATTGGAGCACCCGGGCGTCGTGCACCCCGCAAGCCTGGACGGTCCCGTTCCTGGTCCGGGCCGGCGGCAGGGTTGTCGGTGTGCAGGACCTCGCCGGTACCGCCTTCGCCGTGACCAGGACCGTACGAACCGGGTCGTGGCTCGGCGCGGCCCATCAGGGCCAGGGCTTCGGCACCGAGATGCGTTCCGCCGTTGTGCAATTCGCGTTCGACCACCTCAAGGCGGGGCGGGCCGAAAGCGGCGCGTTCGTCGACAATCCAGAGTCGCTGCGGGTCTCGGCCAAGCTCGGCTACGTCGACAACGGCACCGTGGTCGTCGAGCGCCGGCCGGGTGAGCGGGCTGTCGAGCAACGCCTGACGCTCGATCCCGCGAACTTCGTCCGGCCGGGCTGGGACGTGCAGGTGCGCGGGTTGCCGACGTGCCGCGCGTTCTTCGGGATCTGACCGCTATCCGAGCCGACGCGACCGCGGGCGGCGGAAGCGAACCAGCAGGCCGCAGCACCGAGAACCCGGCCCACGATTCCGCCCGCGGCCCACCGCCGCCGGCCCGGCTGACACACTCGCCCGGTGGGGGCCGAACAGCATTCCGACCGGCGCGCCGTCGCCGACCGGATCCCCGCACCGGTCCTGTTCCTCGCCTCCGGCTTCACCCAGTACGCCGGAGCGGCGCTCGCGGTGGGTCTGTTCGCGGTGCTTCCCGCAGCATCGGTCGCCTGGTGGCGGCTGGCGGTGTCGGCAGTGGTTCTGCTGGCGTGGCGGCGGCCGTGGCGGCAGCACTGGACGCGGGGCGAGCTGGCCGGGGCGGCCTTGTTCGGGATCGTGCTGGCGACGATGAACGTCGTCTTCTACATCGCCATCGACTACCTGCCGCTCGGCACAGCCGTCGCGATCGAGTTCCTCGGCCCGGTCGCTGTTGCCGCCGCCACGGGTCGCGGCTGGCGGGACCGGGTCGGCATCGGGCTGGCGGCGCTGGGCGTGGTGCTGCTGGCCGGCGTCCAACTCGAGAGCGGGCTGACCAGGGATGTCGTCATCGGGCTGGTGGCGATCACCGCCTCGGCGGCCGCCTGGGCCGGATACATCCTGCTCGGCCGACGGATCGCCGTGAAGCGGGACGGGATCAGCGCCCTCGCCGTTGGTATGACGGCCGGTGCCTTCGTCTACTCGCCGCTGGCCGTCGGCGCCGTCGGAACCGGTGGTCACCGACGCCGGCCGCGCGGCCGCGGTCGTTGGGATCGCCGTGCTGAGCTCGGTGATCCCGTATGCCATCGAGCAGGTGGTCCTCCGCCGGGTGACGGCCGCGAGGTTCGCGATCCTGCTCGCTCTGCTGCCGGTGACGGCGGCCATCACCGGCGCCGTCCTGCTGTCGCAACGACCGAGCTGGGCCGAGGTCGTCGGCATGGTGCTGGTGTGCGCGGCGATCGTACTGTCCGGCGCCGGCCGACCCTCGGAGCGAGACGAATCAGCCCCGGAGAACCCGCTGCCCGGCTAACCGTCAGCCCAGGTTGTCGGTGTCGAAGGTGTTGCAGGACGCCGGGTTGCCGGACTGGTACCCGGTCAGGAACCACTTCTGCCGCTGCGCCGACGAACCGTGGCTGAACTGCGACGGGTCGACGTTCCGGCCGGAGATCTTGGATCTGGATGTAGTCGTCACCGATCGCGCCGGCCGTCTGGACCGCGTTCTGGATATCGGCCTCGGTGATCTCGGTGATCAGCACCTGCCCGCTGGCGTCGGGCACCGTTGTCGCGTGGTTGGCCCACACTCCGGCGTAGCAGTCGGCCTGCAGTTCGAGCCGCACGGATCCTGACGCTGGCGCCGGTCGCCTGCCCACCCGATCGCTGGTGCCCAGCAGGTTCTGCACGTGGTGGCCGTACTCGTGGGCCAGCACGTAGGCCTGGGTGAACAGCGCGTCGTTGGCGCCGAACTTGGTCCGCAGGTCGTCCCAGAAGATCAGGTCGATGTAGACCAGCTCATCGGGCGGGCAGTAGAACGGGCCCATCCCGGAGCTGCCCTGACCGCAGCCGGTGCGCGGTCGAACCGCTGAAGAAGACCGTGTCCGCCTCGCGGTAGGTGGTGCCGGAGGAGGCAAGCGTGTCCGCCCAGTAGCCCTGCACGGAGTTGATGACTGCGACAGCCGCGCAGTCCTCGTTCGTGTTGGCGTCGGCGCCGGTCTTGCAGGCACTGGAGAGCTGTGCGTTGTCGACCGTGGAATTACCGTTGGCTCCCTGCAACAGCCCGCCGCCCGTGCTGCCGGTGCCGCCGCCACCGCCGCTGATCATGTTGAACAGCACGATCCCGACGACGATCAGCAGCCCCAGGCCGCCGCCGCCGACCGCCAGCCCGCCGCCGCGACCGCCGGGCATACGGCCGCCACCCGAAGCCGCCGAACCCTCCGCCGCCGCCACTGCCGCGCCGGTCCTGCACCTGCGAGGTGTCGAGACGTGCGTTGGGGTTGAACTTCATCCGGTCCTCCGGTGCGCGGTCTGATACGTGAAAGTCCTTGTGTCCCTGACCGTTCCTGGTGGTCGGCAGCTGATGACGAACTCTGTTGTGCCGAAGCAGGGTACCCCGAACGGAGCAGGCTCAACCGGGATGTTCAACTCACCGTGACGGCGGCCACGGCGTTTGCACTCTGGGAAAGATTGCGCACTGCGCAATCGACGCCTAGAGTTCTGCGTCATGACAAGCCGGGCGGGTGTCGCCGAACGCCACGACACCGCGGGCCTGCGCGAACGCAAGAAGGACGCCACCCGCCGTGCCCTCGCCGAGACGGCCATGGACCTGGCCCACCAGCGGGGCTATCACGAGGTGACGATCGCGGACATCACGGCCGCCGTGGGGGTATCGCGCCGGACGTTCTCGAACTACTTCGCGGGTAAAGCCGAGTGCGTCGCCGCAGTGGCCGAGGGCTGGTTCGACGACATCGCGGTGTCGATCATGCAGGCGCCGGCAGAGCACCCGCTGGACCGGATCCTGTGTGACGCGCTCAGCCGGGTCGCTGCGGACCTGCCCGAGCGGTGGGAGCGGTTCTTCAGCCTGTTCCATTCCGAGCCGGAGTTGAAGGCGGCGGTGCTCGCCTCCGACGAGGTGAATGTCGGGCAGCTCGCTGATGCGATCGCCGACCGCTGCGGCCTGCCACGCGGAGACATCAGGGCTCGGATGCTCGCCGCCTTCGGCAACCTGGCCGGCACCGCCTGCATGGAGCAATGGGTGCTGACCGGCAGGCCCGGCGGCCCGCAGGGCTTCACCGATCAGCTCGCACTGGCGTTCTCGATCATCGACCTCCGCTCGCTCGCCCCGGACCCGAAGAACTCCTGACGCGAGGCCCCCGCCGGGGCATCGCCGCGCCATCCCGGTCACCGACGACCACCGACCATCACCCGCATCGCTGCAATCCCCGACTGGGAGAACGACATGGCAACCCTGCTCTACCGTCTCGGCCGCTTCGCGACCCACCGCCGATGGGTGGTGCTGGGAATCTGGCTCGCGCTGCTGCTCGGTCTCGGCGGTGCGGCCGCCGCGTTCTCGGGCACCATGACGTCCTCGTTCACCATTCCCGGTACGCAGGCGCAGGCCGCGCTCGACCAACTCGGCGAGCGGATTCCCGGAGCCGGTGACGCCACCGGTCGCATCGTCTTCGCCGCGCCGGAGGGCCGGACGCTGACCGAACCGCAGTACCAGAAGGCCATCGGCGCGGTCGTCAGCCAGGCTGCCGGGCTGCCCGGGGTCACGAACGTCATCGACCCGTCGACCGGCCGGACCGTCTCTCCGGATCAGAAGGTCGCCTTCGCGCAGGCCTTCTTCGCCGGTCAGATCACCGAGATCCCGGAGGCGACGCAGGCCGATCTGGCGTCCATCGCGACGGCGAACGAGGTCGACGGACTGCAGATCGAACTCGGCGGCGGTGCGGTGGCCCAGGCTCCCGCGATCGGCTCCACCGAAGGCATCGGCGTCATCGTGGCGATGGTCGTGCTGCTGATCACCTTCGGCTCGATCGTCGCCGCAGGCCTGCCGATGTTGACGGCGCTGATCGGCGTCGGAACCGGCATGGCGGGTATCCTCTGGGCCTCGAGCGTCATCGAGATGTCCAACACGGCACCCATTCTCGCGTTGATGCTCGGCCTCGCGGTCGGTATCGACTACGCCCTGTTCATCGTTTCCCGGCACCGCAGTCAGGTTGCGGCGGGCATGCCCATCGAGGAATCCATCGCGAGGGCCAACGGCACCGCGGGTACAGCTGTCGTCTTCGCCGGCCTGACGGTGCTCATCGCGCTCGCCGGGCTGTCCGTCGTCGGCATCCCATTCCTGACGGTGATGGGCCTCGCCGCGGCCGGCACGGTCGGCATCTCCGTGCTCATCGCGATCACCCTGCTGCCTGCGCTGCTCGGCTTCGCCGGTGAGAAGGTGCTCCGCAAGAAGGACCGGGCGGCCGCCGCGGCACTGCGAGCGGAGTCCTCCGGACCCATCGGCGTGATCGACCATGCGGATTCGCCGAACCGGTGGATCCGGATGATCACCCGTCGCCCCGCCCTGGTGCTGATCGTCGGCGTTCTGGGACTCGGCATCATCGCCATACCGACGATGTCCCTGTACCTGGGCCTGCCCGATGACGGGACGGCCTCACCGGACACCACCAAGCGTGAGGCCTACGACCTCATCTCGGAGTCCTTCGGGCCGGGCATCAACGGCCCGCTGCTGATCACCGTCGCCGTCGACGACCCCGCCTCGATGGCGACCGTGCTGCCAGCAACCGCGCAGGCCGTCCAGGCCAGCAGCGACGACATCATGCTGGCGATCCCCGGCCAGGTCAGCGCCGACGGCACGTTCGGCACGGTCACGGTGGTGCCCAAGTCGGGGCCGTCCGACGAAGCCACCCAGCAGCTCGTGCACGACCTCCGGGACGGCGCGCCCGCGCTCGGTTCCCAGGTGGGTGCGTCGCTTGCGGTCACCGGTCTGACGGCGGCCGCGATCGACGTCTCGGACAAGCTGGCCGACGCGTTGCCGGTCTACCTGCTCATCGTCGTCGGGCTCGCGCTGGTGCTGCTGCTGTTGATCTTCCGGTCGATCGTGGTCCCGGTGGTCGCCGCACTGGGCTTCCTGCTGACCATCGGCGTCTCGTTCGGCGCCGTCGTCGCGGTGTACCAGTGGGGCTGGCTGGGCGCGATCTTCGGCGTGGACACCCCGGCACCGATCATCAGCTTCCTGCCCATCCTGCTGATCGGCGTGCTGTTCGGGCTGGCGATGGACTACCAGGTCTTCATGGTGACCGGCATGCGCGAGTCGTACGTGCACGGCGCGGATGCCAAGCGTGCGGTGATCAGCGGCTGGACCGCCGGATCCAGGGTGGTGACGGCGGCCGGGATCATCATGGCGTCGGTCTTCGCCGGCTTCATCCTGGCGCCGGACACGATCATCGCGTCGATCGGTTTCGCGCTGGCGATCGGCGTGCTGGTGGATGCCTTCATCGTTCGGATGACGCTCACCCCGGCCGTGATGACGCTGCTTGACAAGACCGCCTGGTACCTGCCGCGCTGGCTCGGCAAGGTGCTGCCGAACGTCGACATCGAGGGCGAGAAGCTGCTGGCCGCGCTGAACTCCGGGGTGGGGATCGGTGCTCCGCGTCCGGCTCTCGCCGGTGCGCGGGTTCCAGCGGACGGTGCTGCCCGGCCGACGGGCGCGTCGGACATCGTCACCAGAACGGTGCCGCCGGCGCCGTGACGGCGGGTGCTCGTGGGGCGGCCCCACATCGGACGCTGCGGCAGTCTCGAACGGCGCCGCCTCGAATGGTGCTCGCCTCGAATGGTGCAGCCTCGAATGGTGCAGCCTCGAATGGTGCCGCCTCGAATGGTGCCGCCTCGAACGGCGCCGCCTCGACCGGTGCCGCGATCGCACCGGTAGGCACAGCGCGAGTGCCTCGCACGGCCGGGAGGTACGGACGGTCGGGAGATCCTCGAACGAGGCGTTGGCGGAGCGCGTCGCTGCAGGCGAGGGCAAGCACCGCTCCTGACCGCACCCGCAGCCCACACCCGGAGCCCGTACCCGCAGCCCGCACCCGCACCCGCACCGTACCCGGACATCGATTCGCCGAAATCGGACCTTTCATCTCAGGTTTGAGAGCCGATATCGGCGAATCGATCTCCGTAGCCACCGGCGCCTAAGGTCGTCGTCATGCCCGCCGACGTGCCAACGATCATCGCGACCTCCATCGGCTTCGATCCGCGCGGCTTCGACCGCTTCGACCTGTCGGCGGGGCCGGTGTTCGACCTCGCCGCCGACCTCTCCGGCGCCGCGGGCACGCCCAAGGTGTGCTTCATCGGAACCGCGACGGGCGACAACCCCGCTGTAGTCGCGAGTGTCTATTCGGCGCTCTCAGACCGGTTCCGGCCCAGCCACCTCGAGCTGTTCTCGATGCCGAACCTCGCCGACGTGCGCGGGCACCTGCTCGCCCAGGACGTCATCTGGGTGGGCGGCGGATCGGTGGCCAACCTGCTGGCGCTGTGGCGGCTTCACGGCTGGGACGAACTGCTGCGGGAGGCATGGGAGGCCGGAGTCGTGCTCGGCGGAGTGTCCGCCGGATCGATCTGCTGGCACCACGGGGGCACCACCGACTCCTTCGGCCCCGAGCTCCGCCCTGTGACGAACGGCCTCGGTTTCCTGCCGTACTCCAACGGCGTGCACTACAACTCCGAGCAGCAGCGCCGCCCGCTCTACCACCGGCTCATCGAGAACCGCACGCTGAGCGACGGCTTCGCCACCGACGACGGGGTGGGGCTGGTGTACCGCGGGACAGAGATGGTCGAGGCGGTGGCGGACCGGCCCGGCTGCGCCGCCTACCGGGTCGAGCGCGGACCGGACGGGGCAGCGGTGGAGACCGTCGTCGAACCGCGGATGCTGCGCTGAGCGGGACGAGCCCGCAAGCCCACTAGACTCCTCCGCGGAGGCGTGTCCGAGTGGCCGAAGGAAGCCGCCTTGAAAGCGGCCAGGTGTCAAAAGCCTCGGGGGTTCGAATCCCTCCGCCTCCGCCACACACTGCCCGACAAGCGGTCGATCAGGCTCTCCACCGCAGCTGCCGGTAGAGGACGTCGCCGCCCGACTCGGCGAACCCGGCCGCGAGGAACCAGGCGAGTGCCGGGGTACCGAACACCGCCGTCACCCGTACCTCCCGGTTCGTGTCGGCCGCGGCCGCCAGCAGAGCCCGCAGCGCCTCCCGGCCGATGCCGGTGTGCTGATGCTGGGGGTGGACCGCGATGTCCACCAGGGTCACGGCCGCGGTCGACGGCCCGGCGAGGTCGTCGTCGAGGTCGAGCAGGATCCGGCCGACCCGCTCGCCTTCCCGGGTGAGGCCGAGGTCGCGGCCGCCCGGATGATCCGCACTGAGCTGCCGATTGCGGGCGACCAGTTGCGCGTCGATGAGCCGCTGCAGCTGCTTGGCACGCATGCCGGACTCCGCCCAGTCATCCGCCAGCAGCGCCCGGTGCACGTCGTCGCCGACGCCGGCGGTGTCGGCCGTCAACGGCCAGGTTCCGGCTTCCAGCTCGAGCGGCGGAAGAATCCGCTCGCGCATCGCCCGGACGACCGCGTCGATGGCCTCGGCGTGGGCGGCGGCGGGATCCTCCCGGTCAGCAGGCACGGGTCGCGCCGGGTGTGCGGCCTGCGGTCGTCATGGTCCCATTCTGTCGGGAGCGGGCCGAACCCGCTGAGGTGGTCCAGCTCGCCGGCCGCCGCCGGAGAACGGGCGCGGCAGCACGGGATCCGGCCCGTGACAGGACCGGTGCGCAACCGTCGTTAGGGTTCCCGGGTGAGTCCGGTCGAGATCATCGCGATATTCCTCGCCGGTATCGGGGCAGGCACCATCAACGCCGTCGTCGGTTCCGGGACGTTGGTGACATTTCCGACCCTGGTGGCGTTCGGCTTCCCGCCGGTCACCGCCACCATGTCCAATGCGATCGGTCTGGTGCCGGGCAGCGCGTCGGGGACGTGGGGATACCGCCGCGAACTGAGCGGCCAAGGACCGCGGTTGCGGTGGCAGATTCCGGCGTCCTTCCTGGGCGCGGTCTGCGGGGCCTGGCTGTTGCTGCACCTGCCGGAGAGCACGTTCAAGAAAGTCGTTCCGGTCCTGCTCGTCGTCGCGCTGATCCTGGTGGTCGTCCAGCCCGCGCTGCAGCGGTGGGTGCGCAGGCGCGCCGAAGCAGCGGGACGCGATCACGACGTCGTAGGCCGCGGCCGGTTCACCGCGCTGATCGTCGGAACCTTCCTGGTCGGCATCTACGGCGGCTACTTCGCCGCCGCCCAGGGCATCCTGCTGATCGGCGTGATGGGCGCGTTGCTGCCGGAGACCATGCAGCGGATGAACGGTGCGAAGAACCTCCTGACGCTGGTCGTCAACCTCGTCGCCGCGACCGCATACACCCTGGTCGCATTCGACCGCATCGCCTGGGGCGCAGTCGGTCTCATTGCCGCCGGTTCACTGATCGGCGGCTTCGTGGGATCCCATTACGGTCGGCGGTTGTCCCCGGTCGCCTTGCGCGGATGCATCGTGGTGCTCGGCATCATCGCGCTGTGGCGCCTGCTCGCCGTGTGAGCCCGCGTCGGCTGAGTCGGCTGAGTCGCCGTCCCCTGAGTCACGGTTGCTTGAGCCGCTGTCGACGAACTCACCCCGGACGCCCAGCAACCTGATCGCACGGTCGTGGTCGAAGCGCTCCAGGACCATCAGCGCCGCTGACTCCAGGTCCGCTACGTCGGAGGTCGGCGCCGGGAGGGTGGCGCTGCGGGTGGAGGTGAAGAACGGCGCGTACCGGACCTTGACCGCGACCCGGCCCACGTCCCGACCGTCCGCCAGCACATCCGCATGCAGCCGGCGGGCCAGCGCGGTGATCGCATCCCTGACGTCCGACCATGCGGTCAGGTCCTGCTGAAAGGTCGTCTCGCGGCTGTGCGAGCGGGCCACCCACGGTTCCCCGTTCACCGTTCGCCGACCCTCTCCCCGACCGAGGCTGACCAGCCACGGACCGATGTTCGGCCCGAAACGCCCGGCCAACAGCACGGGATCGGCGCCTGCCAGGTCCCGCACCGTCCGCACGCCCAGCTCCGCCAGCTTCCGGGCGGTCTTGCCGCCGATTCCCCACAACGCCGCGGTGGGACGGTCGAACATCACCGCCTGCCAGTTCTCGGCTGTCAGCCGGAACACCCCGGCCGGCTTGGCGAACTCGGTCGCCAGCTTGGCCCGCAGCGTGTTGTCACCGATGCCGATCGAGCAGTGCAGCGCGGTCTCGGCGAGGACCTCGGCCTGGATCTCCCGGGCGAGCGCCTCCGGGTCGGAGGCGTCGGTGCCGAGGAAGGCCTCGTCCCAGCCGAGGACCTCGACCACCACGTCGAAGGACCGCAGAGCGTCCTGAACCCGCGCCGAGGCCTGCTCGTAGGCAGGGTTGTCGGCGGGCAGGAACACCGCGTCCGGGCACTTCTTGAACGCTGTCCGCATCGGCATGCCGGAGCGAACACCGAACTCCCGCGCCGCGTAGGAGGCGGTGGCGACCACCGACCTCTGGGTCGGGTCACCGGCGCCGCCGACGACGACGGGGAGCCCGTCCAGTTCCGGGTGCCGCAGCAGCTCGACGGCAGCGATGAACTGATCCATGTCTACGTGCAGCACCCACACACGTCCAGTGTGGGACCGGGCACCGACAGCCGCTGCGGTGCTCCCCGGCCGCAGAACCGGGTCGACCGCTACAGCCGGAACGAGCCGGCCACCGCGAGGAATGCATCGTTCTCCGCCGGTGCGCCCACCGTCACCCGCACCCCGCCCGCGGCGTCCGGGAACGCCCGGACGATGACCTTGTGATCCTCGGCGTGCGCGGCGAACTGCGCGGCCCGCTCGCGCAGCGGCAGCCAGACGAAGTTCGCCCGCGACGTCGGTACCTCGAAGCCGAGCGCCCGGAGGGCAGCGGTCACCCGTTCCCGTTCGGCGACCACCTGCTGCCAGCGTGGTGCCAGTTCCTCCTTCGCCGCCAAAGCCGCGAGCGCAGCGGCCTGCCCGAGCGACCCGAGAGCGAACGGGATGGCCACCTTGCGGAGCGCGGTGATGACGTGCGGGTCCCCGATGGCGTATCCGACGCGCAGCCCGGCCAATCCGTACGCCTTCGAGAGTGTGCGCAGCGTCAGCACATTCGGCCGGGTGAGGGCGAACTCGAGTCCATCGGGGGAGTCGGCGGCCGTGTCGAATTCGCGGTAGGCCTCGTCGACGACGACCAGCACGTCGTCCGGGACAGCGTCGAGGAACGAGAGCAGATCGGTCCGCGTGACGGCCGTCCCGGTCGGGTTGTTCGGGGTGCAGACGAAGATCAGCCGGGTGGCGGGCGTGATCGCCGCCGCAATTGACGGGAGGTCGAGGGCGTGATCGTCGGTGACCGGCACCCGGACCGCCGTTGCCCCGGTGATCTGCGTGACGATCGGGTAGGCCTCGAACGACCGCCAGCCGAACAGCACCTCGTCACCGTCGCCCGCGGTCGCCTGGACGAGCTGCTGGCAGAGCGCGACCGACCCGTTCCCGGCGACGACGTGCGACTCGGGTGCGCCGGTGTGCCGGGCCAACGCGCTGACCAGCAGTTGTGCGCCGTTGTCGGGGTAACGATTGATGCCGGCGGACTCGTGCGCAACCGCCTCGGCGATCGCCGCTGCGACGGACGGCAGGGTCGGGAAGGAGAGTTCGTTCGACGCCAGTTTGATCGCGCCCTGCACGGTCCTTCCGGGGGCGTACGCGGGGAGCGTGTCGAGCGCGGACCGGGTGCGGACCGTCATGTGCAGAGCTCCTGATCTTGTGCGATGTGCGGATGCTGCGGGTGTCGAGGCGGTGTCGAACCGGTACCGGGCGGCTGCAGAGGCGGGTCGCCGTGCAGGCACTCCCGACCCTAACGGGCACGCCTCGAGCCCACCGCCGACGTGACCCGGGCGGCGCCCGGGCTGGGGCGCGCCGCTGCGTGACGGGGAAGGAGGACGGTGTAGGAAAGTCACATGAGCCCGTCTGACCTGGTCCCGGAAGTGCTCTGGCAGCCCAGCCCCGAGAGGGTTTCTCGTGCCGCCATCACCGAATTCTCCTCGTTCGTCGCCACCCGAACCGGCCGCCCGATACCGGACTACCCGACGCTGTGGGACTTCTCGGTGCAGGATCTGCCCGGGTTCTGGTCGGCCGTCACGGACTACTTCGGCGTTCGCTGGCACGACCAACCCACCGAGGTGCTACCCGAGGCGGTGATGCCGGGTGCCGACTGGTTCCCCGGCGGGACGCTCAACTACGCCGAGCACGCCCTGTCCGGGCCGCCAGAGTCGTTGCTGTCGGTCGCGGATCCCGCGGTGATCGCCGTCGCGGAGGACGGGAGCGAGAGGCTCGTGACACTCGACGAACTGCGGGCACAGGTCGGCGCCGCACAGGCGGGGCTCCGCGCGCTCGGCGTCGGTGCCGGGGACAGGGTCGTCGCGCTGGTCCCGAACACCGTCGACGCCCTCGTCGCGTTCCTCGCCACCGCGGCCATCGGGGCGGTGTGGTCGTCCTGCTCACCCGACTTCGGCGCCCCGTCGGTGATCGACCGGTTCACCCAGATCTCACCGACCGTGCTGATCGCGGTGGACGGATACAGCTATGGCGGCAAGTCCTTTCCCGTTTCCGGGACGGTGCAGAAGATCCGCGCGGCGCTTCCCTCGTTGGCCGGTGCGGTCCACATCCCGGCGCTCGGGACCCCGACGCCCGACGGGATGCTGAGCTGGGAAGAGCTGACCGCAGAGTCGGCGGAGCCGACCTTCACCCCCGTCCCGTTCTCCGCGCCGCTCTGGGTGCTCTACTCCTCCGGCACCACCGGGTTGCCCAAACCGATCGTCCAGTCCGTCGGCGGGATTCTGGTCGAACACCTCAAATCGCTGCGCCTGCACTGGGATCTCGGCCCGGGGGACCGGTTCCTCTGGTTCACCACCACGGGCTGGATGATGTGGAACTTCCTGATCGGCGGCCTCCTGGTCGGCGCCACCGTCGTCCTGTATGACGGCAGCCCCGGACACCCCGACCTGAACACCCTGTGGAAGATCGCGGAACGTCACCGGGTCAGCCTGTTCGGCATGTCGGCGCCATATGTCACGGCATGCCAGAAGGCCGGTCTGACCCCGTCAACCCAGTTCGACCTCACGTCGATCGCCGCCATCGGCTCGACCGGGTCACCGTTGTCCACCGCGGGGTTCCGCTGGCTGCACGACGAGGTCGGCGACGGGATCCAGATCGCGTCATTCTCCGGCGGCACCGACATCTGCACCGGGATCGTCGGCGGGGCACCGAACATGCCGGTCTGGCTGGGTGAGATCTCGTGCCGCGCTCTCGGCGCGAAGGTGGAGTCGTTCTCGCCGACCGGGGAGTCGTTGGTGAACGAGGTGGGCGAGCTGGTGATCACCGCACCGATGCCGTCCATGCCGGTCTTCTTCTGGGGGGATGACGGAACCCGTTTGCACGACTCGTATTTCGCCGAGTACCCAGGTGTCTGGCGACACGGCGACTGGATCCGGATCACCTCGCGCGGGTCGTGCGTGATCGAGGGCCGTTCTGACGCGACGCTGAATCGCGGCGGGGTGCGAATGGGGACCGCGGAGTTCTACCGGGTCGTCGAATCGGTACCGCAGGTGGTCGACACGCTCGTGGTCGACACCTCATCGGCCGCCGGGGAGGGCGATCTCCTGCTGTTCGTGGTGTTGGAGGACGGCACCGGCGACCACGCCCCGGTGTTCGCAGAGCTCCGAAAGCTCATCCGCACCGAACTGTCGCCCCGGCACGTCCCCGGTGCCATCGTGGCTGTGCCGGCCGTCCCGCACACCATCAACGGCAAGAAGTGCGAGGTCCCGGTGAAACGCATCCTGGCAGGTGCCGACGTCGAGTCGGCGGTGTCCCGGGACGCGCTGGCCGATCCGGCCGGTTTCGATGCCTTCCTGGACGTCGCCCGCAGTGCTCTGGCTGGCCGCGTGTGAAGCTGTCGCTCCGTTGCTTGGCTGGGGCGCTGCTGGTCGGCGTGTTGGTCACCGCCTGCGGCACAGGCACTCTCGACTCGGCCGAGCCGAGCTCGTCGGCGGCGCCCCCGGGGTCCGCGTCGGGTCGCCGGGCCGACGCTGATGGTGACGGTCCCGGACCTGCTGCCCGGTGGTTCACCCGGCTCCGCGTCTGTCCCGCCGGTTGCGAGCGTCGCTTCGCCCACGACTGCGGCATCGTCGGGCGCTGCCCTCTCCGCCGCATCGCCGTCCGCCGAGGCCGCGTCCGCCGCATCGCCGTCCGCCGAGGCCGCGCCGAGTGTCGAGCCGCCGGCGCCCGAACCCTCTGCCACCACGGCTCCGCCGGCCCCGGCGCCTGCGGGTGAGGGGCTGAACGTCTCACTGGCCAACTGTGACGGCTGCACGGTGCTGGCCACCCACCGGGACGTGACCGGTGATCTGTCCGCCGCGCTGGTCGCGACCGGAGCCAGGGCGATCCTGCTGTCGGTTGCCGCTGACGGTGAGGCCCGCGGGGTGATCGGAGTGCCGTACGGGGCGGCGTTCCCCTCGCCGGACGGCGGAGTGCTCGCCTGCGCGTCCGGAACGTGTGTCGTCCAGGGCCGTCAGCCGGACGGCCGGGCGATCCTGTCCGCCTTCGAGCTGACCGATAACGGTGCTTGGCGCGATGTTTCAGGAGATGACGCCTTCCCGTCGGCGACCGAGAACGGCGCCGTCATCGACGCCGACGACCGGCTCGCCATCGCTGTCCAGGACCAGGCCGTCGGCGCTGCCGTGTGGGTGCTCTACACCTGGGACGGCACCCGGTACACCGTGGTGGGATGCGCCGCCGATGGGCCTGCACCGGCCTCGGCTGATGCAGTTTCGCCGGACGCATGCCTGTCCTAGCCCGTGCTCCAAGATCGTCAGGGAGCACGTTGACCAGCAGCTTTGCTCCGCTGTGCCCGCGCCAGGTAGGGTTACCCGCCGGTGGTCACCCCGTGGGTGGCCCTGGGAAGCGTGCCAGAGCGGCCGAATGGGACACACTGCTAATGTGTTGTGCTCGTAAGGGCACCGAGGGTTCAAATCCCTCCGCTTCCGCGCTGGCCGTGGGCTTTTCGCCCAGGGCCGGTGGCACGCTAGGACGGTTCGCTGCGGCGGATCGGTGGTACTCGAGGGGTCGGAAACGGTCGTTCGAGCAGAATTGAAGAGGCGCCTGTAGCTCAACGGATAGAGCATCTGACTACGGATCAGAAGGTTGGGGGTTCGAATCCCTCCAGGCGCACAGAGTCCAAGTCAACGCCGATCACTTGTCCGAACAATCCGGCCAGTTGGTCACCGATTGGTCACACACCCTCAGCGGCCTCGACAACATCAGGTCGAGAGAGTTCGGCATCGCCCGGCGATTGGTGAGCAGAGGAAGACCCCGAGCCCGGCAGGACGTTTGCAGCGACGTCCACGATGGCATTCGCCGCAGAACTCCAGCACCTTCCGGTCGGAGTCCGACACTACCGGGTCAGGGCTACGAGACATGCCCCATTCTCTCGAAATCACCAGCGAAGGTAAAGCCAACACGCTAACGCGACACTAGCATGAGGATCGTGAAGTGAGCCAGGACAGCAGTGATACCGACGACACCAGCAGCACCACCACCGACCCGTTGAACCGCGTCGCGATCGCGACGAACGTATGGCGCAAGGCCGCCGCAGCGCGGGACGAGCTGGCAGAACGCAATCGCGCGATCTTCGCGACGTTCGACGCCGGCAGGACCGGAACCGAGATCGCCGCTGCCAGTGGCCTGGACCTGGCGGAGGTGTACCGAGTGCACCGGCGAGCGGGATCAGAACGCCGAGTCGGCGCATAGATTCTGATCCCGATCTATCACCGTGATCCAGCCAGCACGAGAACCACGTCGCACGTCGCCAAGTCGTCGGGACGGCGGCACGGCAAGAACCACCAGCTTCGCCGGCTGGCCGTCGCTGGTCCCAGCGGTCCAGAGCCGGTCGTGATCGTCGCCCGCGGTGATTCTTCAGCCACGGTGACGAAGGAACGGACTATTGACCCGAACCGGGCGGCTGGGTATAGGTTTTGGAAACCATCGCTCCCGGCGGTGATCCTGAGTCCCTCCGATGGCTCCAGACGACTACTTGGTGGGCCATCCGCGAACCGGACCCCGGTGTGGGACTGGAGGCTCCGTCATGAAGAAGTGGTTCGTGCCCGTCCTGGTTCTGCTTGCCCTCGCACCGGCCACGCCGGCGCAGGCGGCGCCGTTGGAGCGCGAGCATTACAGCGGTACCGACTCCGTCAATTTCGATGACTGTGGATTCGTCATTCATAACGACGCGAAATTCGAGGGGACCTTCATGCTCAAAGCGCCGCGCAAACCGGGTGCCCCACCCTACTACTTCGACAATTACAATACCCAGGAGACGCTCACCGCAAATGGTCGAACGCTCACTGTCTACCATCAGGGTCTGTACAAAGACCTGCACATCACTCTGGTGGGGGGAACCGTTTACCAGTTCGTCGCCATGGAAGCGGGTCAGCCATTTGTGGCCCGCGATGAGGACGGGAACAAGTTGTTCTTCGACCGTGGCGTTCTCAAGACGACGTTCCAGGTCGACACCAAAGGCGACACCGACCTAAGCAATGACGAGTTAATCGAGGGCAGCTGGTCGCTGGTGGCGGACAATGGCAGCCACTCGGGTTTCTACATCGATTTCTGCGCCGAGTTGACCGACTACTTCCTCAGGTGATGTGGCTCTCGGCTCTCTATCTCATTGCCGCCGCAGATGTGCGGCATGCCGAGCATGAGCCTGGAAGCCCAATCGCTCGTTCGGGGTCGACCGAAGACCTTCGAGCCGTGCTCGCGGGATCGGACGGTCCTATGGGTTTATGGCTGGTGGGGTTTTGGGATCGGCGCTCACGGTCCCCGCCGGGACAAGCCTGATCCTGAGGACGCCGATTATTAAACGGTCCTACGGTGGACTGTGCCCCGTCTCATTGGCCAGTGACGGCCCGAGAATGAAGGAGCCCGCGGCCGGATTGTCTACAGCCGAGGTGGGCCCATCAACGCCCGGATCACTGAACTGATTCCGGCAAGCATCCATGCCGAATACCTCCGACTCTGCCCGGTGTCCCGCCCACCATCGTACCCAAGGTCGACCGACGAATGGACTACCAATGAGCCGCTATCGCCTGTTCATCATCCCGATCGCTGCACTCACCGCGATCCTGGCCACCGTTGCCGCCACCCCGGCCGCCGGCCAACCGCCCGAGCGCGATCGCTACGACGTGACGAATGTCGAAAGAATCGCTGATTACTGCGACCTCGCAGGAAGGCCGGACCTGTTGGTGCTTCGAGAGCAGCACTTCGTCGGGACCTACCGGTTGAAGTCGCGGGGACCGAACGACCTCCCATACACATCGGACCACTTCCACTACACCACGAAACGGACCAACCTCGCCAACGGCAAGTCAATCACATCCGACGGCGTGGCCACGGGCGCCGACTTGAAGGTGACCGACAACGGCGACGGAACCTCAATAGTGCGCTCAAGCTCGTTCACCTCCGACGTCAGCTACGACAAGTCCGGTGCGAGAGTGCATCAGTTCGTCGGCCGAACCGTGTTCGAGGTGCTAACCGACAATGGCGGAACGCCCACGGACCCTACCGATGACGAATTCCTCGAATTCCTGGGCATCGTGAAGGAAAACATCGCAGTCAACTCACCTGACCTCGACTTCTGTGAGATCGTTCACAACGTCATCGACTGATTTGCCCTGGCCTTCGTTGCAAGATGCCGCAGGCCTGTTGACCATCGCCACCTCCGCCGTGACAAAACTGAGACCGCATAAATGGAGTGCCCGCCAGGCTGCGACGCGGACCGGTGCACCGACACCGGTCCGCCGCGCTCACCGGTTCGCCCGCCAGCGCTCCGGAGCTGTCCACCCGGGGTGATCCCTCCCGGGAGCGGTGTCGGACGGGGCCCTACCCCAGGGGGAGCACCCTTGAGCGTCGAGGTCGACTCCCAGTCGGTAGCAGCTCAAGACGCGCTCCATCCCAGAACCCTTTGTGCCGGAAGATGTACGGTCATTATCGAGTCACACCGCAGATCCTATCGCTCCAGATCGAGCAGATCCAGAAGGTCTACGGGTTTGCCCGGGTCCTTTAAGGCCGTCCTCGTTCCGAGCGTGCGGTCGACGATCGGGTTTATGAAACCGTTCTCCACGGCCCGCGCTCGCCGGGCGATGTGCTCACGCTGTCGGTCTTCCGCGGCGCTGATGGCACTACCTTCATTCATGAGAGATCCCCTTCCGGGAACGCTTGAGCCGCTCGTCCTGTGAGGACTGTCATGAGACGGCGTGCCGGAAGGGCGGCCTCGGAAGGCCTGACGCCCACAACGGTGTCGTCCCGTGAGGACTGGTCCATCAGCACGGCGCCGCGCCTTCGTGTCCGAATTGGTTGACGCGCGGAAGGAGGCGTCAGATGTTGGGCGTGGGGATCGACTGGGCCGAGCAGTACCACCTGGTGGCCCTGGGTCGAACCGGAGAAACGGGGTGTTCGACGTGAGCCGGGTGGAACACAACCCCAAGGCGGTGACCGCCCTGCTGACCAGAATTGTCGGGTTGGAGCCGAACCCGGCCGAGGTGCGAGTGGTGATCGAGCAGCCACGGGATGCTGGTGGAGCATTTGCTGGATGCCGGGTTCACGGTCGTCCCGGTGAACCCGGACCTGATCGCCCGCCGGCGTGGGCCGGCCCGGAAGAAGGCCGACGCGGAGGACGCGCGGATCGCGTGCCTGCTGGCGTTCGACCGGTTCGCCGCGTTGCGGCCGATGATCCCGCACGGCGCGGTCGCCGCCGAGCTGCGGGCGATCGCCCGGGACGACGAGCGGGCCAACCGCGATGAACGCAGGTTGTTGAACCGGTTGCGGGCGGACTTGATCGCGACGTTCCCGGCCGCGATGCAGATCGCTGGCTACGACATGGGCCGACCCACTTTCCTGCGTATGTTGGAACGCTGGCCCACCGCGCAGGCTTTGCGGCACGCGCCACGCGAGGAGATCATGGCCTTCGCCAAAGCAGGGCATCACGGCTGGCCGGACCGCTTCGCCGACCACGTCAATGCTGTGTTGACTGGCGAGACATTCAGTGCCCGTGACTATCTCGTGCGAGCCAAGGCTGACACGATCCGGTTGACCGCTGTGCAATTGCTGGCCATTGGCGCACAGCGTCGGATCTGGGAGAAACGAATGGGTGCGTTGTTGCTGGGCGACCGTCGCAAGTCGCCGGACCGCGCCGGAGAACCAGCCGGGGCAGGCGTTCCCCGGCGGCGAGATCTACCTGAGCTTCCCGGGCCTGGGTGACCGTCTCGCCGCCAGGGTGGCCGGAGAGATCGGCCACCACATCGAGCAGTTCGATTCCCCGAACGCATTGGCATGCTACGCCGGGAAGGCCCCGGTCACCCGGCGTTCCGGGAAGAGCGAATACGTCGTGGCCTGCCGGCTGGCCTGCAACCGGCACCTGCGAGACGCCGTGCAACAGTGGGCGTTCTGTTCCCTGCGACGATCCCGTTGGGCGCGGCAGTTCTACGACCGGCACATCGCCGACCATCACAGCCACCAGGCCGCGCTCCGCGCTCTGGGAAACCGCTGGCTCGAGGTGCTCTGGCATTGCCTGCGCCGTGGGGTGCGCTACGACGAGGCCGTGCACACCGCGAACCGCAACAAAGCCATGGCGCACCCGCGGGCGGCCTGACCACACCCCGGCCTTCCTCGACAGCTGCCCTCCCTGCCGCCGCGAGAAGGCGTCAATGTGGAGCGCCCGCAGGCGCTCGGCCCGCGCCAGCGGACCAGCACCGAGGACGAACGACATTGACACCGACGAACGAAGACAGACAATCCCGCAGCGAGGAAGGCCAACCACCAATCGCGTACAACGGGTGGACAAACGGTGTCTCATGACTGAGCCTGCCGATTGCGCCGGAGGGCGGCAGTCTCGTCGCGAACCGCGCGCTCGACCCGGCGCTGCCAGTCCCGCGCACTGCCCGGCAAGATCGTCCTGCCGTCGATGACGAGTCCGGCGCCCATGTCGGTGCTGCGGCGATGCACAGGGTCGTCACCGCTGACCAGTCCGAGCGCCAGGCACTCTGCGGCGACGTCCCGATGCTGTTGGTCCCGGATATCCAACCGGTCGGCGAACCGGGCGATCATCTGGCCGAGGTCTTTTGTCAGCGTCTCCACGGCGGCCGCGAGGCCGGCGTCGTCCGCGAGCAGCGCGTCCGAACGGACCCTGTCGATGAAGATGCGCTGCCGTTCGGCCGGATTGGTCGACGCCTCAGCGTCGGCAAGTGCGGCTGCCGCTGCTTCCTGATGCCTTGCGAAGTCCTCAGCATTCCGCGCAGCGAGGAACTCTGCGAGCGGATCTATTTTCTTGCTGGTGGTCATTTCGTTTCCCTTCGCGGGTTTCCATTGGTCGGGAGTTTCGGGTAATTCCTCGGTGCTTTGGCGTGCGGTGGCGGTTGTGGAATGATAGATGACTCCATTCTTGGTGGTAGTTCATCTTTTATCGGTATTGCGGCGCGCAGAATCTTAAGACGACGTCCTCTGATATACCGCCGGGCGACATATCGTGAAGGAACTGCGAAACTGGGCCACGACTTGTGGCCACCATTGGGCCGCAGTAAACCGTCTGCTGGAACTCGGCTTCTTGCTGGACAGGTCCGAGATGGCTGCCGGGGAGGACCGCTACGGCCGGTGACATTGCGTGAGTCACTCGATTAGGTCTAGTGCCCCGACTCAGAAGGTTGGGGGTTCGAATCCCTCCAGGTGCACATCGCGCGAGTATCGGACTGGCCTCATGTCCTCGGATGCTCGCCAAGGCCGGACGCAGACGTCGATTGCTCTCAGCGAGACCCTTGGACCCGGGTTCGATCGGCACACCGGCTGCGATACCCCGCGATGCTGATCGGTAGGCCAGTTCCTGCACGACCATTCGTGGCGGCACGAGTCCGGTAATTCGCCGAACCGATGTTTCCACCGGCCCTGCTGGAGAAACCCCTTGATGTGGTGCGGGTCAGGCTCCGCCGACCGTCGTGCTTAACGGACCGAGCAGCGCCGCGCGGTGCTCGGACCCCACCGCCACTCGGATCGGGTCACCGACGTCGGGTGTCAGGATGGCGACAGTAGGGTCGTTCAACCGGTGCAGTTTCTTCAGATCGTCCGGCTGCAGGACTCCGACGCTTGCATCGGTCACCCGTAAGAGGTCTTCACTCCATGCCGCGGGGCTGCCGCGCCAGGCGAAGACGTCGGAGACCCAGACGGCATGGCCGCGTGTCCAGCGAGTTTTCCCCGCGCGTTGCACCCGCACCGGGATGTCGCCATGCCGTTGCCGCAGGGACTTGTTGCGGAACACCAGCACCAGGATTCCGGCGGCGCACATCCACAGCGGCACACCGAGCAAGATCAGAAGTGCCCAGATCATCGTGCTACCTCCGCAGATACCCTCTCGGACAGGACGTCCGCGGTCACACGGTTGACAGCCGGGCACCGCCATGTCCCGTCGATGACGGGAGGCCTAGGTCGGTACAGCCGAAGGATGAGGAACCAGGGGTCGGTGGCTGAGGTCGGCAGCCAGTTGCGGTCCCCAGCATCGCCGGGCGCCGTTGGGCGCAGGTGCACGGTCAGACCGCCGTCGTCGTCACGGGTGAGGGGCTCGCCGTGGTCGCCGATCGAGTATCGGTCGGCCGGGTTCGGGATCATGTTGAGGTCGGCCGAGGTGTAGGCGGCCAGCGACCAGAACGCCTCCACCGATGGCAGTTCGTCGATGCGAGAAGTGCAGTTCGTACCGATCCTGCGGCGCGAAGGGTGTCCCGTCGGCGTCCTGGAAGTTCAGCAGGTAGACCGACTCGGGGGTCGTTGGCCGCGATCCCCGCAAGGCACTGATCGGCCGCCCTGCGCAGGAAGTCATCGCCGAAGCGCCCCTCCTCCGGCGGCGGGTATCGCCACCCGTTGACCTGCTCGGCCCAGTCGCCGCTGACGAACTGCTGTCGCAGCAGCGCGCTCCCGGCAACAGCAGCGCGGGCCAGGGCCTGCTTGACGACGTCCGGCTGGGCCTCGACATCCAGACCCGCGCCGATACCCATGTCCCGCAGTTGGTTCAGCACCACGTCGTGATGCTGCGGCGGCGGGTTCTCGGCCAGCATTGCGTTGAGTGACTTCCAGGGCGCCAGCGGGTCCGACGCGGGCGCAGGGGCGTAGACGTCCCGACGGTCCGGGACAACCCCGTCCACGACCCCCCACAGGCTGAGCGGGGTGAGCCGGTACCCGTGCTGCAACATCTTCGCGGCCGGCTGGTCGGCGGTGCCGGAGACCGCGGTCCGGCCCAGGACCAGCACCCACGGCGTCGGCGCCGGTTCCGTTCGTCGTACTCCCGGCGGCAGGTCGCCGTTCCACCCCGGCCCGACGATGGCGAAGTCCCCGCCAGTGGCTCCGGTCGTGCGCTGCCCCACGTAGTCGAAGTTGTCCGAGGTGAACCCCGCCAGCTGGAAGTGCGAAGTAGCGCTCGCCCATGTCCGGATGGGACAGGATCACCGGCTCCGCACGCAGGTCCACCCAGGCGAACGAGTACAGGCTGTCGGTGCTCGGGGACCCGCCGTCCCGATAGGTCGCGTCGAGCAGTCGCGCCGGCGTGCCAGAAATGGTTGACCGCCGCGTACGGCACGACCTCCGTGTCCCGCTTGTCCGTCACCCAGGCGTGCCGCAGCTGCGCGTAGTAGATGTACGGGAAGCCGTAGACGAAAGCCTGTACCCCGGCCGTGTAGGCGAATGCCTCTCGCCAGTCGACCGGTCCCTGCTCGCGGGTTCCCGGGGACCGGTTCCCATTGCTGTCCGACATTGCGCTGCTACCTCTTTTTCGTGTGCACTTTCGGGATTGCCCTCGCAGAGCTGATGGGTGTTTGCGCGGCAGTACGCCGCCTACACGTTCCGGAGGCGCCGGTAATTGTTCTCCAGCTCGTCGAGGACAATGGTGTTGGGCGGATCATCGTCATAGGTGGCCCGCATGGCGAGTTCCTTGTCGAGTGTCTCGACCCGGTATGCCCATCCCTTGGGCATCTGCAGGCGTCCGCCGAGTGTCGGCAGTTTGTCGACCGTGTTGGTGGGGTCCACTCCGAGTGAGGCGCTCTGCATGACAAAGACGACTCCCTCAGGGGAAATCAGTTCGTACACCTCCGTGCCGGCCTCGAAGAACCACGTGGTGGTGCGCCGAGAGACGGTTTCCACATATGGGGTTTGCTTGCCGGAGATGAACGCTTCGAAATTCGGCGCAACGAAATTGCCGTACAGGTACATGGGAATGGCGCCGACCATGGTCAGCTTGCCCCCGTCGAAGGCCTCAGCCGTGAACCGGTCGGCAAGGAAACGGCGCGGACCGTTGAACCGGATCGCGTCCCCGCCGAATTCCTCCCGCAACTTCGCCGGATCCAGTGCCCGGAAGCGTGCGTCGAAGTCCTCGTCGGGGACGTCGCCCGCCAACCCGAGCGAGTTGTAATAGTTACCCGATCCGCCGGGCCCCTCCGCGTCCCGGTTCATGATCAGGACCTCGGCGTGGTGCTTCGTGTGCCACCCGTCACGAGATACGAGAACCGACTTCTGCTTGTTGTCCTGGCTTGTCGTCATGGGGCACCTTTTCTTCCATTCGGGCCTGTCCTTGCTCACTGATACCCACTGTTCGCGCACTGCGACGTTTCAGGATCATCCGCGAAGAATGACTCCCGTGCCTTCGGAACAGCGACCGGACCAATAGCTCTGTGTCGCATGCTGTATCAGCATCGGATCAAGCGGATCGGCCGCATGCGCCCAATTCGGACTGGGAGGACAGCTAACTCCGTCGGCAGGCCACAGCAGGCGTTCTGCCTGCGGCCCGGGGTTTTCGTGCACCGACAGGGCGGCCGTGCTGCCGGGGTGCCAGAGCACCGGCGGCGGCCATCACCCGCGGAGTCCTAGGAGGGTGCTGTTCCGATGACCCGGATATCGAGGGTCACCAGGCCGCGTTGATCAAGCAGGTCGATTGCGCTCAGCAGCACCTGAGGGTCGTTCACCGTTCCGGTGAGAACCGTCATGCGCGCCACCGAGCGGGTGGTGAAGGCCGGCAGACAGGACCGCACGACCGGTCCGATCGGCCCGGCCACATCGATTTCGTAGACCTTCACGAGCCTTGACCATCATCGGCGGGCGCCGTGCCGGGCTCGAGTTGCCGAACCGCATGCAGCTCGATGCCCCAGCCCTGCAGCTGGTTGATGATTCCGATCAGCTCACTCTGGTCCCTGACGGGTCCGCTGAGAACCGTCTCCATCACAGCCGTCGTCACGCGAAGTCCGGGGAGCTCATCCAGCACGTCCGTCGGCACGGTGCCAGAGACCCTGATTTCGACCTGCAGCGCCACCATGTCGATCTCCGTCGTGAGTGTGGGGGTTACTGTCACGACGGTTCCACGCCGGAGCGGCGCTGAAATCATTCCAAACGTATGGAAGACAGGACCGAAAGACACCACCGCTCCAGATTTGCCCGGTGAAAGCTGGGAACGTGTCCACTGACCTGGGAGCCGTAGAGCGCACGATCGGGACGCCGCGCCCCGCTGCGCCGCTTTCCGGCAGCCGCGACCCCTTCGCCGATCAGCTCCGGCTCCGTGCAGTGCCACCGGCCATTCCTGCAGGATTCGTGCCGCGCCCGCGTCTGCATCAGCTTCTGACGGAGGGACGGCGGCACCCGATCACCCTGATCAGCGCGGGACCCGGTTGCGGTAAGACACTGACCGTGGCCTCATGGGCACGCGGTGCCGGCCGACCCGACCGGCTGGCCTGGCTGAGCCTGGACGACACGGACAACGACCTGCGGGAGTTCTGGGCGGATGTCGTTGGTGCGCTGGCCATCAGCGGGGCGGTACCGCCCGGAAGCGCCATCCTGGACCTGTCCCCGTCGGTCGGTTTCGGCATTCAGGAAGCCCGCTTGGGCTGTGCCGCGCTGGCAACCCTTCCGGCCACGGTGACGCTTGTCCTGGATGATCTTCACCGCATCACCGACCCCGTCGTTCTGAGGTCGCTGGGGGAGCTCCTGGAGCATCAGCCGCCACAACTGCGGTTGGTGCTCGCCACCCGGTTCGATCCGCCCCTGCGGCTGCATCGCCTCCGGCTCAACGGCGATGTGCTGGACGTCCACAGCTCGGACCTGGCGTTCACCGAGACAGAGGCCGGCGCCCTGTTCGCGGTCCAGGGCGTCGATCTGTCCCCGGACGAACTCACGGGCGTCTGGCAGCGCACACAGGGGTGGGCGGCCGGCCTCCGGTTGGCCCTGATGAGCCTGAACTCGACGGACGTGCAGGCCGGCGTCTCCAAGTTCACCGGCTCCACCCCGCTGGTGCGCCGAGTACCTGATCGAGGAGGTACTCGACCAACTTCCCGACGTCGACCGGCACTTCCTGCTCGCGGCCAGCACGGTCGACCGGATCTGCGCCTCGCTGGCCACCGAACTGACCGGTCGCCCGGACAGTCAACTGATCCTGGAAGGGTTGGCGGCGAAGCACGCGTTGGTTGTCGGCCTGGCCGGGCGTAACGACTGGTTCCGGCTTCACCCCTTGCTCCAGGAAATGCTGCAGCATCGGCTGGCTCTCGAACGGCCGGAACTGGTCGTCGAACTCCACGCGCGGGCGTCCCGATGGTTTGAAACACAGGGTGAGCCGGTCGCTGCGATCCGCCATGCCTGTCTTGCGGGGCATTGGGACGAGGTCGGCAGACTTGCGGCACAAGCGGTGCCCCTGCTTGTCACGGCCCGTGCGGGGGCCTTCGTCGCGGCCCTCGAGCCAGCAGTCGCCCGGGCCGCCGCGACGCCGACCACCAGCTGCCTGCTGGCGTCCGCCATGACGCATTACCACCGGCACGATTACGAGTCGATGGCCCGGGACGTTCGGGACGCAGCAGAACTGTTGCCTGGGCTCGCCGAGGACTATCGCGAACCCGCGCGGGTGGTCATCGCCACCCTTCGGCTCGTTCACGCTCGGGCCGACGACCCGGTCCGGGTCGCTCCGACCGCCGCCCGTCTTCGCGATCTCGTCGACCACACGCCCCGGTCACGACTACCGAGCGCTGACGGCTTCCGCGTGATCGCGGATACCAATGCGGCTCTGGGAAAGCTGTGGTCGGGGAACCTGGCCGACGCCGAAGAAGCGCTGCGCGCCGCCCAGGCGCGCAGCCGAGAAGTCGGTCTGGGGCTGGTGGAACTGGGAATCCGGGCTCACCTGCTCCTGCTGCAGGTGTTTTACGGTGGCCTCCCACAGGTGGACCGCGAGGTGACGGACGCACTCGGATTCGCGGCGCGCAAGGGGTGGTCCTCCGAACCACAAGCGCTCGGCCTCTACGCCGCGTCGGCAATCACTCACCTGGAGTGGGATCAACTCGACGAGGCGCACCGGATGGTCAGCGCCGCAATGTCGCAAAACGGCGGATTCGATCGGGCCGTCGGCCTTGTCCTCGCAACGATCGAGGTGCAGGTGGCGCTCGGGCAGGACAACGCAGGGGCCTTGGACGCTGCCGTTGCACGGCTCGATCGCCTCGAACGACCGGACATGACGTTGCCGGCATTGCTGCGGGGATGGGTCGCCGCCACTCGTGCCGATTCCTTACTGGCGGCGCATCAGCCGGACGCAGCCCTGGCGCTGATCGGCGACGCCCCTGAGGTGGGCGGCTATCAGGCGGCACTGGCTCGGGTCACGATGGCAAAGGCTCACCTGATGCTCAATCGGCCGGAGGATGCCCTCCAAGTGCTGGAACCGGTGACCGTGACGGCGGTCCCGTACCGGGCACCCGTCGTACAGGCCCGCGTGCTGGCCGCCCTGGCGGCGGACCGGTTGCACCGGGATACCGCCGCGATGGCCGCCATGAGCGACGCCGTCGACGTCGCCCACGGCGTCGGCATCACCAGGCCGTTCCGTGCCGGAGGGCCGCGAGTCGAAGCGCTGCTCACCCGTCACCGCCACACCGTCGGACGACACCTCGAGTTCACCGCCCCACTGTGCGGGCGAGGAGCGCAGTCTCAAGGTGCAACGGCCACAACGAAGATGCTCGTCGAGCCACTCACCGAACGGGAACTGGCAGTTCTGCGTTATCTCCCAACCATGTTCAAGGCGGCGGAGATCGCGGCAGACCTGTTCGTCACGGTGAACACCGTGAAATCCCACCAGCAATCGATCTACCGCAAACTCGAGGTCAGCACGAGGCGCGGTGCCGTCGACCGGGCACGTGAGCTCGAACTACTGTGATCGTTCTTCATCGGCCCTGACGCGGTCGGCGGGTTCGGCGTACATCTGCTGTACGAGGGGGCAGTTGATGCTGCGATCGCCACGGCACGTTCCGCCTGACCGGCAGAACTCGTGGCGCCCCGTTGTTCGCCCGGCTTGTAGGCTCGAGCCGGTCAACGTCGACGCGGCCATCGCACACCTTGACCGGTGAGGCCGCTCAGTTCATCGACGATCATCCCGTCCGGACAGAGAACACGACCCAGCAAGCAGGTTCCCGGGTTGGCCGCCTGCCCCGTACCGGCGGCAACGGAGATCCCCTCGGTGGTCGTCAGCAATGGAAGGACACACGGTGCTCACGACCAACCCGATCCCACCGGTATCGGTCGACAACGGCACGGCCATCGTGACCGCTGAGGCCGCCCGGCGTCGGTCGTTCGCCGTGATCTCGCATCCCGACGCCGGTAAGTCGACCCTCACAGAGGCGCTGGCCCTGCACGCGCACGTCATCGGTCAGGCCGGCGCGGTGCACGGGAAAGCGGGGCGCCGCGGCACGGTGTCCGACTGGATGGAGATGGAACGCTCGCGCGGAATCTCCATCACCTCCGCCGCGCTGCAGTTCGCCTATCGCGACCACGTCATCAATCTGCTGGACACCCCCGGGCACGCCGACTTCTCCGAGGACACCTACCGGGTCCTGGCCGCTGTGGACAGTGCCGTGATGTTGATCGACGCGGCAAAAGGGCTGGAACCGCAAACGTTGAAACTTGCGGAGGTGTGCCGGCTCCGTGGCATACCGATGATCACGCTGATCAACAAATGGGACCGTCCCGGCAGGGAACCGCTCGAGCTTCTCGACGAGATCACCCAGCGGCTGGGCCTTGACGTCATGCCGCTGACCTGGCCCGTGGGCATTGCCGGTGAATTCCACGGTTTGCTGGATCGCACCACCGGTGACTACCTCAAGCTGACCCGGACCCCGGGCGGGGCCACCATCGCCGAGGAGGAGGTGCTGGCGCCTGCCCAAGCCACCGTCGACCAACCGTCGGCTTGGCCGGTTGCCGTCGAAGAGCACGACCTGCTCACCGAATCCGGCATGAACTTCGACGCACGGGCCTACCTGGCGGGAAAGGCGACGCCCGTGCTCTTCGGCGCTGCGGTCATGAATTTCGGTGTCCGGCACCTGCTGGACACCCTCATAGATCTGGCTCCCGCACCGTCCGCGCGGGCCGACGCCCACGGTCGATCACATCCGTTGGAAGCCCCGTTCTCCGGGTTCGTCTTCAAGATCCAGGCCGGAATGGATGCCGCGCACCGTGATCACGTGGCTTTCGTCCGGGTCTGTTCAGGCATCTTTCACCGTGGGATTGTCGCGACCCATGCAGACACCGGTAAGCCGTTCGCCACGAAATACGCGCAGGCAATGTTCGGCCGGGACCGCACCACTCTGGACACCGCCTATCCCGGCGACGTCATCGGTCTGGTCAACGCCAGTGCTCTTGCGGTCGGCGACACCCTCTACGTCGAGCGGGCGGTCAGATTTCCGCGAATTCCACAGTTCGCACCCGAGCATTTCGCCGTCGCCCGCGCACAGGACAGTGGTCGCTACAAGCAATTCCGGCGCGGGGTGCTTCAACTCGAACAGGAAGGCGTCGTCCAGGTCCTCCGTTCGGATCGCCGCGGGGATCAGGCCCCGGTCTTCGCCGCCGTCGGCCCAATGCAGTTCGAGGTGGCCACCCACCGCATGGAATTCGAATTCAATGCGCCGATCACCCTGGAGCGTCTGGACTACAGCGTCGCACGGCAAACCGACGCCGCCACCGCTGCCGTTCTTGTGGGCGAGAGCGGCACCGAAACTCTGCAGCGCAGCGACGGAGCACTGATCGCGTTGTTCACCACGTCCTGGCGACTCCACAACATTCAGATGAAGCACGCCGACGCAGCACTCCACGCCTTGCCCGCGGGCGCCGACTGACCTGCTGAACGGCGACCCGTGACGGCAACGACTTCCAGGTGTAACGAGTCAGGCGCCGGTGAGGTGTTGGTCGGCCAACTCACCGGCGAGAACCTCGACTCGACCGGCGATGTCGTCCCGGATCAGGCGCATTCGTTCAATTCCCGGCCCTGAACGTCGACCGGGTTGGTCATCAGGCGATGGCGGGCAGGAGCTCGCCGATGAGACTCTCCACCCGGCCGCGGATGTCGTCGCGCACCTTCCGGACCATCTCGATGCCCTGCCCGGCCGGGTCGTCGAGTTTCCAGTCCTCATAGCGCTTTCCCGGGAAGATCGGGCAGGCGTCACCGCAACCCATGGTGATCACGACATCGGAGGCCTGCACGGATTCGGTGGTCAGCACCTTCGGCGTCTGGGTGGATATGTCGATGCCCTCCTCGGCCATCGCCTGGACCGCGACGGGGTTGACCTTGTCTCCAGGGATTGAACCCGCGGAGCGCACTTCGATCCGACCCTTCCCGAGGGCGGTGAGATAACCGGCGGCCATCTGGGATCGGCCGGCATTGTGGATGCAGACGAACAGCACGGCGGGCTTGTCGGACATGGGGTTCTCCTCGGTCGATGTGCGGACAGCTGTGGTGATGACGATCGGGTGGTCAGACGCCGAGGGAGTCGGCGAACGCGGCGACCGGCTCCTGGGGGAGCGGGTCGGTGGTGTGGGTGGTCGGGAGCGGGTGGGACGCGAGGTAGTGCTGGGCGTCCAGGGCGGCGGCGCAGCCGGACCCGGCGGCGGTGATGGCCTGCCGGTAGGTGTGGTCGACGAGGTCGCCGCTGGCGAACACACCTTCCACACTGGTCCCGGTGGACGCGGTCGCACCCACGGCGCGCCCGGTCAGCACATAACCCTCGCCGTCGGTGGCGACCTGGTCACGGAACAGGCCGGAACGCGGGTCGTGCCCGATCGCGACGAACACGCCCGTCGCCGCCACCTCGGTCTGCTGCCCGGTGACGGTGTCGGTCAGGGTGACCCCGGTGACGCTCGTCTCGCCGTGCAGGGCGGTGATCGCGGCGTTGGTGATCCACCGGATCTTCGGGTCCTTCCGGGCCCGGTCCAGCATGATCGCGCTGGCCCGGAACTCCTCCCGGCGGTGCACGATCGTCACCGACCGGGCGAACCGGGTCAGGAAGGTGGCCTCCTCCATCGCCGAATCACCGCCACCGACGACCAGGATGTCCTGGTCGCGGAAGAAGAAACCGTCACACGTCGCGCACGCCGACACGCCGCGGCCGATCAGCCGCTGCTCGTCGGGCAGGTTCAGGTACCGCGCCGCTGACCCGGTGGACAGCACCACGGCCCGCGCCCGGTGCAGCACACCGTCGACGGTGACCGTCTTGATCGGGCCCGAGAGGTCGACGGCCTCGGCGTCGACCGTGCGCAGGTCCGCGCCGAAGCGTTCGGCCTGTTCACGGATCTTCGACATCAGCTCGGGGCCCTGGATGCCGTCGGGGAAGCCGGGGAAGTTCTCCACCTCGGTGGTCGTCATCAGGGCGCCACCATAGGAGTAGCCCTCGAACACCAGCGGGTTCAGCTCGGCCCGCGCCAGGTAGATCGCGGCGGTATACCCCGCCGGACCGGAACCCACCACGATCACGTCATGCACCGGTCCCGCCACCTGGGCCGTCGTACCGGCGAAATTCTGGTCGCTCACAATCCACTCCTGTCTGCTGGTGTCGCAATCGCGGGACTCGAGTCGGGTTCCACGGTGGACTCGGTCGACGCGTCCTCGCTGTCGGGGAACAGGATCACCACGACCCCGAGTCCAATTGCGGCCCCGACGATCTGGGCGCCGACGAAGAGTGGGACCGACCCCGGTGCGATGCCGGTGAACGTATCGGTGAAGACCCGGCCGATGGTGACGCCGGGGTTGGCGAACGAGGTGGAGCTGGTGAACCAGTACGCCGCGCCGATGTAGGCGCCGACCGCAACGGCGGAAAGGACATGTCGGCCGGTGCGGGCGAGCAGGAAGATCAAGGCGACAAGTCCGGCAGTGGCAACGACTTCGCCGATCCCGTGCCCGGCGGTCGCCCGATCCGTGGTGGAGATCTGACCGGCGGGCAGGTCGAACATCACGTTGGCCAGCACGGCACCTGCGATGCCGCCGACAACCTGCGCACCCATGTAGGGCACGACATGTGACCCGGGAATCCCGGTGCGTCGCCGCCGGCCGAGGATCCAGTCGGCCGCAGTGACAACCGGGTTGAAATGCGCGCCGGACACCGGTCCAAACATGAGGATCAGTACCCCGAGACCGAACACGGTCGCCATGCTGTTCTCCAACAACTGCAGCCCCGTATCACCCGGCGAGAGTTGGGCCGCGGCAATGCCCGAACCGACCACCACGGTGACCAGCAAGCCGGTCCCCAACGCCTCGGCGAACAACCGGCGTGGAAGGCCGATGGGATCGGCGTCCTTGACAGCGCTCATAACTCAACCATACTTGACTCAATAGCTTTCGAGCTAGTCGGCGAGCGTTGGTGCTGCGATGACCGATCAATGGGGTGACGGAGACGGCATGACCATGGAATTGGAGCGGCGGGCCTCGGTGCACGCGGCGTTGGGTGAGCCGGTCCGGTTGGGCATCGTGGACAGGCTCGGGCCCGGCGACGCCTCGCCCGGTGAGTTGGCCGAGGCCTTCGGTTTGGGTACGAATCTGCTCGCCCATCACCTCAAGGTGCTCGAAGATGCCGGGGTGATCCGCCGGGTCCGGTCCGAGGGTGACCGGCGGCGCAGCTATGTGCAGTTGTGCCTGGACGACCCGCTGGTCCGGGAAGCGGCGGCCGCGGGACGCGATGCCGCCGATGTTCTCGGTTCGGCCAGGTGGCCGCGGGTGGTGTTCGTGTGCACCGCGAACTCGGCCCGGTCCCAGTTGGCGGCCGCCCGGTGGAACAGGATCAGCGCGGTACCGGCCGCGTCCGCGGGCACCCACCCCGCCGTGCGGGTGCACCCGAGAGCGGCAGCCACCGGCCGCAGGCACGGGCTCCGACTCGGGCGGGTCAAACCCGTCGGCATCGATGAAGTGGTGCGTGACGGAGACCTCGTCGTCGCGGTCTGCGACAACGTGCACGAGGAACTGGACGCTGCCCTGGACCGGTTGCACTGGTCGATCCCCGACCCGGTCCGGGTCGACACCGACGAGGCGTTCGAAACCGCATACGCCGACATCACCCGCAGGGTCGAGCAACTCGCCGCCACCGTCACCGGCCCACCGATATCGAACGGTCCTGAGACTTCCGAAGGCAACGATCTCCCTGGAGGGAATCGATGACGACTCCGACCACCCCGACGTGGAACACGCTGAGCCTGGACCAAGCACATGCACTGCGGACGGCGGCAACCCGGTTGGCAACCGACTTCGAGGGTGTCTTCGGCGCCGAGACGATCGAACGATTCCTGCATTCCTCGTTCGACCAGTTCGCGGTCCGGGCGAGCGTGACGAAGTTCCTGCCACTGATGGCTGAACGCTTTGCCCGGCAACGACTCCGGGCGCTGGCCAAGGTCGAGGGTTTGCATGATGACGGCAAACCAGGCCCGCCGACGCCCATTCCACTTCAGGCCCAGGCGGTGACCGCACCGGCGTCGGCGAGCTCGGCGAGTGCCGCGACGCCGACCGGGTTGTCGGCCAGCCTCGGCACCACCGCGACGCGAGATGCCAGTTCACCGATGACGATGTCGAGTTGTTCGCGCTCGGCTGCAGCGCGGTGGCGCAGCAAGGGCGAATCCGGCCGCGCCGCGGCGAGGGAGTTGTTCACCACCCACGCCCACGGCTCGATGCCGGCGCGGCGCAGCTCGGCCTGTAACGACGTCGCCTCGAGCACCGGTATCTGCTCGGCCAGGGTGACCAGGATGATCTTGGTGTTCTCCGGGTCCTGCAGCCGCATCAGCGGGGTGGTGAAGTTGATGCCGTGACCGAGCTGGCGGGCGATTTCGCGGTGGTAGGAGCCGGTGGCGTCCAGCAGCAGCAGCGTGTGGCCGGTCGGTGCGGTGTCGACAACCACGAACCGCCGGGTCGACTCGTTGATGATCCGGCTGAATGCCTGGAACACCGCGACCTCCTCCGTGCACGGGGATCGGAGATCCTCGGCAAGCCCGGCGCGACCGGTCTCGTCGAGCGCGGCACCCTTGGTGGCGAGCACCCGGTCGCGGTAGACGCGGGTGGCCTCAGCCGGATCGATCCTCGACACCCTCAGGTTCGCCGGCCCACGGCCGCCGTCGGCACTCGTCTGCAGGGTCGCGGTCAGGTGAGCTGCCGGGTCGGTGGTGCTGAGGTGGACGTCGTGGCCGCGTTCGGCGAGCGCGACGGCGATGGCGGCGGCGATCGTCGTCTTACCCACCCCGCCCTTGCCCATGCACATGATCAAGCCGTGGCCCGCGGCGGCAAGGTCGTCGATGAGGTCGGCGAGCGGCGCGTCCGGCAACGGGTCGGGCGAAATGCCCGAGACATCGTCCGGTCCTGATGCGGTGAACAGCGTCCGCAATGCGGGGAGCCCGACCATGTTGGCGGCCTTGAGGTCGATTCGGTCGGTCGGCAGGCCGCGGAGCTTCGCCGGCAGGGCGTCGATGGCGGCTTGCTCGCCGGCGCGGATACCGGCGGCGAGCGGGTCGTTGTCTCGCGAATCCAAAGGCAGGACGCCGTTGATGACGACGTTCTGGCGGTGCAGGCCGATCGCGTCGAGTTCGGTGTGGGTGCGGGCGATCTCGTCCAGGCTGGACGGCTGGGGGCGGGCGACCAGCACGAGCCGGGTGCGGGTGCCGTCGGCGAGCGCTCGGACCGCGGCGGAGTACATGCCGCGCTGCTTGTCCAAGCCCGACAGCGGTCCCAGGCACGACGCATCGCCGACGCCGGCGTCGAGGAATTCCGTCCAGGAACCGGGCAGCTGCAGCAGCCGGATGGTGTGTCCGGTCGGGGCGGTATCGAACAGCACATGGTCGAACCGGTCACCGACACCTGCGTCATCGGCGAGCAGGGCGGTGAACTCGTTGAAGGACGCGATTTCCGTGGTGCACGACCCGGACAGCTGCTCGGTGATCGCCGCGATCTCGGCGGCCGGTAGCAGATCTCGCACCGGGCCGACGATGCGTTCGCGGTAGGCCCGGGCGGCCTGTTCCGGGTCGATCTCCAGGGCCGACAGTCCGGGCACAGCAGGTACCGGGGTGATGGTGTTGCCGATGCTCAGTCCGAACACCTGCCCGACGTTGGACGCCGGGTCGGTGCTGACCAGCAGCACCCGCCTGCCGGTCCCGGCCAGTGTCAGCGCCGACGCGCACGCGATGCTGGTCTTCCCCACGCCGCCTTTGCCGGTGAAGAACAGGAACCGCGGCGGACCAGTCAGGAAAGCCGGGACATTGGTGTTTTTCATCAGCAGCAGCGCCCGCTGGTCGTGGAAGTGCAGGTGCAGCAGCAGGATCCGGCGTCGGAGAGCCCTAGCATCTGCACCCCCGCGGGGATCGTGACCGGCGCGGACCCATCGGTTTCGGCTGGGCACTCATGCCGGCCCAGCGGGCCAGTTGGGCGCGGTCGGGGTAGGAGCCGGTCAGGGCGGTGACTCCGTCGACGAGAACCAGCGGGAGCCCGGCCGAGCCGGACAGCTGCAGGAACTGCCTGACGGTGTCGTTGTTGGCGAACGTCAGCGGGTCGTTGGCCAGGTTGTGACGCTCGACCCGGCCGCCGTTCGCGGCGGCCCAGTCGAGGTCGGCGGAGAAAGTGACCAGGGCCTGATCGACGTCGTCGCCGCACACCCCGGTGTTGCAGCACAGCGCCGGCTCGAAGACCTCCACAAGCCGGGTGCTCGAATCGACTGAGGGCGCACTCGTGCCCTCGGCGGCGGTGACTGCCGACGCCGTAACAGGTTTCGTCGCGCGGATGATCGCCCCGTGCATCCCGGGTGCGGCCTCGTGGGTGAACATGACGTCCGACATCGGTGAAACCGGCGGCGGACAACCCGTTGAGGTATTCCGATCGGGACAAGGCACCGGCGATGCATCCCACATGCGACCCGCGCTCCGCGCGATCGGCCGGGGAGAGGTGGTCTTCGGCGACCACGTCGGAGATCCCCAGTCGGCCACCGGGCGTGAGGACGCGGAACATCTCGGCGATGACCGCGGACTTGTCGGTGGACAGGTTGATGACGCAGTTGGAGATCACCACGTCGATCGAGGCATCGGGCAGCGGGATGTCCTCGATGTTGCCCTTGACGAATTCCACGTTGGCGGCGCCGGCCTTGGCCGCGTTGGCCCGGGCCAGGGTGAGCATCTCATCGGTCATGTCCAGGCCGTAGGCGAACCCGGTCGGGCCGACCCGGCGGGCGGACAGCAACACATCGATTCCGCCGCCGGACCCGAGGTCCAGCACCCGTTCTCCCTCGCGAAGGTCGGCGACCGCGAGCGGGTTGCCGCAACCGAGGGATGCCAGGACCGCTTCCTCGGGCAGCCCGTCGGTCTCGCCCGGTGTGTACAGGGCAGCACCGAAGATTTCCGCCTCATCGGTATCACTGAGCGCCGAGAGGGCGTCGGACGGCCCGCAACAGTCGGTCTGCGGCCCGTCCGAGGGCCCGCAGCAGCTGGCCGCGGACCCGGATACCACCGACAGCGCCGCCGCGGCGTACCGCTCCCGCACGTGATCCCGGATGTCCTGGTCCGAACCCGTCATCGCCAACCCCTTCACATAGACGAACATCAATATCGAAGCCATCGTGTACTAAACATCGACGTGTGTCAATACGTGGGGCATACTGGTGTGATGACCCGCCCGACGACGCTGCCGCTCCTGGATGCCGCATGCTGTGTCCCGCTGGTGCGTGAGCCGTTGAGCGCCTCTGCCGCAACGGATCTCGCCCGGACGTTGAAGGCGATCGCTGACCCTGCACGGTTGCGGTTACTGTCGATGATCGCCGCCCACGAGGGCGGTGAGGCCTGCGTCTGCGACCTCACCGAACCCCTCGGTTTGTCCCAGCCCACCGTGTCCCACCATCTGAAGGTGCTCGTCGATGCGGGCCTGCTGAACCGGGACAAGCGTGGGGTGTGGGCGTACTTCACCCTCGTCCCAGAAGCCCTCGACAAGCTGGCCGATGTCCTGAGCAGCACCCAGCGCCGATAGCGCTCCGTTCCCTCTTTCCCTGCCAGCTGACCGCACTCAGTTGAGTCGTTCGATGATCATCGCCATGCCCTGACCGCCACCGACGCACATGGTTTCCAGTCCGAACGTCGCGTCGCGGCTGCGGAGGCCGTTGAGCAGGGTCGAGGTGATCCGTGCGCCCGTCATGCCGTACGGGTGGCCGACTGCAATGCTTCCGCCATGCACGTTGAGTCGGTCGATGTCGATGCCGAGCTCGCGGTAGCTCGGAATGACCTGCGCGGCAAAGGCTTCGTTGATCTCTACAAGGTCGATGTCGTTGATGCTCATCCCGGCCAATGCCAGTGCGCGCTGGGTCGCCTCGACCGGTCCGAGGCCCATGATCTCGGGTGAGAGCGCGGACACGCCGGTGGACACGATACGCGCCAGCGGAGTGATCCCGAGTTCGGCCGCACGCTCGCCGCTCATGATCACGAGGGCGGCCGCGCCGTCGTTCAACGGGCAGGCATTGCCTGCGGTGACCGAACCGTCAACCTGGAACACCGGTTTCAGGCCGGACAGACCCTCCAGCGTGGTCTGCGGGCGAGGCGACTCGTCAGCGCCGAAGACAGTGCCGTCGGCGAGCGTCACCGGGGTGATGTCGGTCGCCCAGAAGCCGTCTGCGAGCGCCTTGCCGGCCAGGGTCTGTGATCGCAGGGCGAATTCGTCCTGCTCAGCCCTGCTGATGCCGCGCAGACCGGCCACGTTCTCGGCGGTCTGCCCCATTGACACGTAGTAGTCGGGCAGCTCCCCGTCTTCGCGTGGGTCGTGCCAGACGGGCGCGCCACCGGCGGCCCTGGCGAGGCTCCGTGCGTGTGCGGTGTCGAACTGCACGTCGAGGTACGGGTTCGTGCCGGCAGCGCGCGGATCGGCGTCGCCAACTGGTGGGGTGTCGCTGCTGCCGACCTTGAAGCGGCTGACGCACTCGACACCCGCCGAGATGAAGGTTTGACCCTCGCCCGCGCGGATGGCGTGCATGGCCATCCTGGTGGTCTGCAGGCTGGACGAGCAGTACCGGGTGATGGTCGCTCCCGGGACGCCATCCAGTCCGAGCAGCACGGCGACCACCCTGGCCATGTTCCAGCCCTGTTCGCCACCTGGCATACCGCAACCAAGCAGCAGGTCGTCGATCGTTCGCGGATCGAGCTCGGGGATCTGGTCCAGGGCGGCCTGCACGATCGTGGCGGTCAGCTGGTCGGGTCTGGTGTCCTTGAAGGCACCCTTGAATGCCCGTCCGATCGGCGAGCGGGCGGTGGCGACGATGACGGCTTCGGACATGGTGGGTCCTCTCGATGGCGACGCCACACCCGCGCCTTCGAAAACGGGTCGCGCCGGTCCCCCCACTGTCGACCGACAGCTCCACGGGGGGACAGGGTCCAATGGCCTCAACTGGAGGTCCGAATTTTGGCCGTCTCCAACATTCCGTGGCGCTGAGAGGTATGCCGCTTCCCCATCATGACTTCTGACACTCGCAGGCGGACCATGTCAGGACCTTCGCCCCTGTGGCGGGTGGGTTCATCAGCTCACACTTCAATCATGACTGCTGCAACGCCCACTGAAGTGCGGTCGACCCTCGACGGCGCTGACCTACTCGCAGTCGTTGCGGATCCGATCAGGTGGCGGCTCCTGCAGCAACTGACCTCGGGCGGTTCGTGCGTCTGCGATCTGCAGGCCCGCATCCCGATTGCGGCGAACCTGCTGAGCTATCACCTCAAGGCGCTGCGGGAAGCCGGCCTGGTGAGCTCGACCCGCCGCGGCAGGTGGATCGACTACGCCCTGGCGTCAGATGCGGTGATCCGGATGCACGCCGCGCTACCGGGTGCGGCGGAATCGCCGGTGTCGTGATGAACGTCGTCGAACGGATCCCGACCACCCACCGCGGGCAGGTCCTGCTCCTGATTGCCGCGGGCGCGGCCTGGATCACGGTGTACTGGATCAACGGCTGGCTGTGGGATGCGTTGCTGTACACCGGGTTCGGCATGGACTCGGATGCGCGGCTGACCGAGACGCTGCACTTTTTCCTCTACGACACCATCAAGATCGCGCTGCTGCTGGTGTTGATCATCTTCGTGGTCACCGTGCTGCGGTCCTACATGAGCATCGAACGGACCCGGGCGCTGCTCGGCGGGAAACGTGAAGGCGTCGGCAACGTCATGGCCGCAGGGCTCGGCGTAGTCACCCCGTTCTGCTCGTGCAGCGCGGTCCCGGCGTTCATCGGCTTCGTCGCCGCCGGCGTGCCGATCGGGGTCACCCTGAGTTTCCTGATCGCCAGCCCGATGGTGAACGAGATCGCCATCGGCATGCTGTTCAGTCTCTTCGGGTGGCAGGTCACCGCCGTCTACATCGGGGCAGGGCTGGTCATCGCGATCGTCGCCGGGTGGGTGCTCGGGCGGCTCGGCGCGCAGAAGTGGGTCGAACCGTTCGTCTTCGAGACCAAGCTGGGCGGGCAGGTCGTCGACCCGGCCGCAGAGTTGACCTTCGATCAGCGCATCCAGATGGGCGTCGAGGAGGTCGGCAGCATCCTGCGCAAGATCTGGCCTTACCTGCTGGTCGGCATCGGCCTCGGCGCGGTGATCCACGGCTGGGTACCCACCGACTTCTTCACCTCCTACGCCGGCCCCGGGAATCCGTTCGGTGTGCTGGTCGCGGTCGCCATCGGTGTCCCGCTGTATTCCAACGCGGCTGGGATCATGCCGTTGGTCGAGGCCCTGTACGACAAGGGCCTGCCGATGGGGACGCTGCTGGCCTTCATGATGGCCGTCGTCGCGCTCAGCCTGCCCGAGCTGATCCTGCTCCGCCGGGTCCTGAAACCACCACTGCTGGCCGCGTTCGTCGGCGTCACCGCCACCGGCATCGTCGCCATCGGCTACCTGTTCAACCTCCTCCTCGCCTGACAACGCGTTCCGGAAAGGAATCTCGTCATGATCATCAAGGTGCTCGGCCCCGGCTGCAACAACTGCAAGAACCTCGAGCGCGTCACCAAGGAAGCAGTTGACGCGCTCGGCATTGACGCCACCATCGAGAAGGTCACCGACTACCCGACCATCGTGGGCTACGGCGTGATGTCCACTCCCGCGCTTGTCATCGACGGGAAACTGGTCCTTTCCGGGCGGGTGCCCACCTCCTCCCAGGTCCGCAAACTCCTGACCCCGGTCACGTAGCAGTCGGCTCACCTGGCTCGCCGACAGCAACGCCGGCACCACGCTTGAATTCAGTAGGACCCGACAGTGTGGATCCGATCGTTGTGGTCATGGCCGGTGGCTTCTGTGCCCTGTCCCGTGGCCTCGGGAATGCTGGGCTTGGGTGTCGCCTTTGCCGCGGTGCCGTTCCTGGGGTTTTTCTGCCGGACTTGGTACACCAGGTGCAAAGAAGAGGCTGTCGGAACGTGCATGAGCTGCGGAGCTGGCACCCGCAAGTCATGTGTTCGGCTCGAGACCCGGAACCATGCGCGCACCCACACTCCTGGGAACCCCACCCGACAACGGGTCACCCGGACGCTCAACTGCCGCACCTGCGATGACGTCGTCAGGCCAGGACTGTCCGGCTAGCGCTACAACCGCCACGAGCGGATAGGCCTGCGTCAGCGGGTTGAACGGCAGTCCAGCGGCACCACTGAACCAGGCCGTCCGGTAAGCCGCCGTCGGGTCGATCTGGCGCCGCTCTGGAAAGTGTTCGTGATCGCCGGACGAGGATCGGAGCCCCGGTCGCCCGCCGGATCATCTGCCGAACCGTTCTCGAACAGGGCACCGGTGAGGTGCCCGTGCACGCAGCGAATGCCCGATGACACGAACGGGCGGTAGTGCCGGCCGGCGTGCCGGAATGCGGCCGCTGTCGTGTTTGACTATTCCCGCGCATACAGGCATTGACGTATGCCACCTGACCACGGTGACGTCGTGCTGATCGGTGCGCTCGATGGACGACCTCCCGGAATCGGTCGACGACGAGGGGAGGCGGTTCCACCATGGTTGCCGGTACGGCTGGAGGAGCGCATTTCCTGGTGTGTACCAGGTGCTTTCGTCCGCTCAACGATTGCCCGACTTGCAGGAATGAACGTGCGGAGACAGCAGAGGCGTTCGAAGTGTTGTGTGATCGATGCGAATCGACGGGATACGTCTGCGAACGTCATGATGGACGCTGGCAGTGATGCGAATTGTTTCTCAATGCTGAACAATGCAGCATTGTTGTTGGAATCGGCCTGACCGGCAGTTGCAGTTCCTTTCCGGTTGCGGACGTTGCGCGGCCCGACCGGTTTTGTGGTCGTGGTCGGTTCTCTGCTGCGCACCTCGGCAGCCACCCGAGGCTTGGCGACGCCGGTATGGTGCCCGCTGTGCGAGCCCGCGACTTGATGCAGGACTTCCCCGTGGTGACAACCGACATCGATGCGCTGACAGCAACCAGATTGCTGGTGGAACGCGCACTGCCCGGTCTGGTGGTGCTCGATGCCGACGGGCTGCCGCTCGTCGTGCTGCCGGCTTCCCAGGTGCTGCGTTTCGCTCTGCCGGACTACATCGATGAGGACCCGACGCTGGCTCGCGTCATCCCCGGGACCGAGGCCGACCAGCTGTGCCGCGCACTCTCCGGTCACACAGTGGCGCAGTTGATGCCGGACAAGGCATATCTGCCGCGCCGGGATGCCGACCGCCCGATCGTGACGCCGAACGCCACGGTCATGGAAAACGCGTCGGTCATGAGCCGGCAGCACTCGCCGATGGTCGCGGTGACGGAAAAGGGCCGGGTGCTTCCGGTATTTCGTTCTTGTCTGATAGATCAGCCGAGTTGGGCGGCTGACGGCGACCGCTTTCAGGTCGGTCCTTGCGCGCACCTTCCCGGCAGTTGAAAGTTCGCGGAACGACTGCGCAACGTGCCGATTGATGCCACACTTGGCCTAATGTCCGTGCCTCGCCACGACCGGGATGTCGGAGCGGGGCCACAACCAGCGCCGGAGTGGCTGCAGAGAGGCCTTCCCCGTGACGAGAGCCGTCGCTTCTGTGATTGCACAACCGTTGTCCGAGCACGAGGTGGTGGTCGAGTCCGTCGTGCCCGCGGGGATTCATCCGACCGCAGTGGTTGCCGTACCCGGGCTGGTCCGGCCGGTTGGCGCGCAGGCCTCGCTCGTTGTTGGCGGATCCACCGATCCGGCCGAACGCGAGGCCGATGCAATCGCCACGTCGGTTGTAGGTCAGCTGCGGCAGATGGCCGCCGCCGAACCCAACGTGCCGGACCGGAGCACCCACATGGACTTTGAGCAGCCGCGGGAGGCGCCCCTGGACGTCCTCCGTGCCGTCGCAGGAGCGCAGGCCGATCACGCAGCTCGTCCGCCAGGTTCTCCTGCGCCTCCGCTGCGCCGCCTGATCCAGTTGCTGCGCGACGGGGGACTGGCCCCGATCGGCGCTGCGGGCGGTGCCCTGGACCTCGATACGGAGCAGGCGATCGCCGCGACCGGCGCGGGTCGGGAACTGCGCCGCGATGTCCGCGCGCAGTTCGAATCGGCGATGGGTGGCGACTTCAGTGCGGTCCGCGTTCACACCGGACCGGTCGCCGAACGACTGAACCGGCAACTGTCAGCCCGCGCCTTCACCGTCGGGGCGGACGTGTACTTCCGCGACGGAGTTCCTGATACACGGACAGAGCAGGGCCAGCATCTGCTCGCTCACGAATTGGCACATACGCTGCAGCAAGGCGCTGTTTCGCGAAAGGTGAGCCGAGCGAGAACCGTCCGCCGCGTCTACAACGAGCGGGCTTACGACGTTTCCAGCACCAAACGCAAGATGTTCGTCGAAGTGCACCCGATTACCTGGGGAGCCGCCGGCACTGCGGCTGCCTATGCGGGCAGCAGGAGTGCCGCCCGTCCGCGGGCGTTCCTGTTCGAGACGATCACCACGATCGACAACATCGACCGGATTCTCGGTCGATACCGGGGACTGAACTGCCCGTGGGATGTCGGCCTGACGGTTGTGCTGAACGGCGCGTGGACGCCGGCCAAGAAATACACGGACAAAGGTGAGGTCACAGACAAGAAGGCGACGCTCGGTGCCGAGAACGTCGCACTACAGAGGGCTTTGACCAAGAAGGCGAAGGACATTCTCGGAGCCTGGGACGGACCGCCCCTGCAGATCGTGACCGCGACCTGGGAGCGGCGGCATCGAGCGGACGCGGACGGATTGGAGGCGGTCCAGGGTTTCGTTCCGTACACGTCACTGCGGGCTGTCGCCGCGACGAACCCCGGCGCTCTGGCGCTGGAAACGGCGCTGTCGACGATTCACGATCATGTGTGGCACAAGATGGGCGATGACGACATGCCCATGCCTGAGCCGAATCCGGCCATTGCAGGCCCTGAGCATCTCGGGTTGGCCGAGGCGGAGGCGAGCCCCGGCATTCTGGACAAGACCACGCTGGTGACGTTCGGCTACGACCTGACGACCGCAGGCACCGTCGCCCCGATCACCGGGATTCTCAAGGACATATACAGCAAGGAAATGGAGCTGCGCGACAGGATCCAGGAACTCGGTGCTCCGATCTACCCGAGCGAGCCGACAACGTTCTACCGGCCGACGAAGAACGGTGAGGTGAGCGGTATGTGGACGCATGCGGAGAACCAGAAGGTGGGCGGGAGCGGGCAGCAGCTCGAGGGTGCGAAATTGATCAGATCATTGCAGGAGAGGCGTGCCGGTGAAGGCGGTCAGGCCAAGGGCCCCGGTTACCAGGTGCTGGCCCGCCATACCGTCCAGGTCGAGACCTCGGCCGGACGGCGGAACGACCTGATCGTGGCCCTCCTCAACGGCTGGTGGGCAGCTGGGGCGGGCGACCCGTACGACGTGCGGGAGAAGTTGTTGCTCGACGAGATCAACAAGTTGGATCAATGCGCCCTGAAGGAGGGCGAGTATCTGAAGAAGGTGTACAGCAACCTGAAGGGCGACGTCGATAACGCTGTGTTCCTGAAGATCGCGCCGCTGGTCGCCGACTATCAGCAGCAAGCCGTCACGGCGGCATGCACCGAACTGCGCCGGCGTCTGTTCGCCAATCAGCGGGCCGCCCATCTGGGCAAGAAGTTTGCGGGGGTCTAGCCAGCGCCTGACCCACCAGCGTCGCCGACCCGCTCCCCGCGGACCGATGGTTCACCGCGAGACTGTTGCCATGGGCATCGACAACTGCGGAGCACCCACGCCGTGAGAGCCATCGTCTACGAGGAGTTCGGTGGGCCACTCGACGTGCGGGACGTTCCCGAGCCGGTCGCACCGGCGGCAGGTGCGGTCATCCGGGTTGCGGCATCGGGGCTGTGCCGGAGCGATTGGCACGCCTGGGCCGGACATGACGACACTGTCCACCTCCCGCACGTGCCGGGACACGAGTTTGTCGGGACGATCGAGTCTCTCGGCTCCGGCGTGCGCGGCTGGTCGATCGGTGACCGGGTGACCGCGCCCTTCGTCTGCGGATGTGGTGTGTGCGAATGGTGCCTGCAGGGAGACGCACAGGTGTGCCCGGATCAGACCCAACCCGGATTCACGGAGTGGGGTTCCCATGCAGAACTTGTTGTCATCCGGGGTGCCGATGTCAATCTGGTCGCTGTCCCGGCGGCCATCCCCGACGAGGCGGCCGCGAGCCTTGGATGCCGTTTCGCGACCGCGTTCCGGGCCGTCCGGGCGCGCGCGGCCGTTCGGCCTGATGAATGGGTGGCGATCTTCGGGGCCGGTGGTGTCGGGCTGAGCGCTGTGATGATCGCGGCGTCGGTCGGGGCGCGGGTCATTGCCGTCGATCCCAATCCCGACGCGCTCATGCTGGCCACGCGTGTGGGCGCACTCCAGACCCTGGCCTCATCGCCGTCCGTCGCCGAGCGGATACATGAGATCACTGACGGCGGGGCGCACGTCGCCGTTGACGCGGTCGGCTCGGCGACGACCAGCACCGCAGGGATCCGTTCGTTGCGCCGCCGCGGACGGTATGTGCAGATCGGGCTGTTGTCCGCCGATCAGAGACCCGAGGTGCCATGGGACAGGGTCATCGGCTGGGAACTCGACATTCTCGGGAGTCACGGCATGGCCGCACACGACTACGCGGACATGCTCGACCAGGTCAGGAAGGGATCGCTCCGGCCGCAGGAACTTGTCGGACGCACTGTCACGATGGAGGAGGCCGCTGAGCTTCTGCCCCAGGCGGCCGCGGGCGCGTCGACCGGAATGACGGTCCTGCGCCCGGGCTGAGGTTTCTCGCCCGGGCGTAGACCGTTCATCGAAACTCTGCTCGACTAAACGACTGTCAAGATGTAGGTCGTCTCGGTGGAAAAAGGTCCGGGCGGGTAGGACCCGCCGAACGAGACCGTGTGGGTGCCTGCGGGGAGCGGCGCGATCTCCGCCCAGAAGCCATCAGAGACCGAATTGGTCTTCCTGGTCGCGGGAATACCGAAGATGTTGTCCGCCGTCGAACTGAACTTGAACAGTTTCGTCGGCACACGGAACCTGTCAGGATCGGCGACCGGGGTTCCATCGATGCTCAAGAATTGCTCATCAAAGTCGTTGGCAAACCCTGCGGCACATTCCCGCAACTGACGGTATCCCGGCCCGTCGCCTTCGACGGTCGAGCACTCGATGTTGATCAGCGGCACGAGCAGAGACTTGCCTGCCGGCACGGTGCAGTTTCGGGTGGCCGTCCCGCCGCCGGTTCCGGCGAGGAAGACCACCGAGGCAGTGCCCAGGTCGCATCGCTCGAAGGAATCCGACCCCGCGGCCATGTAGGTCTGCCACCACGCCTCCGTCAGTTCCGGCGCCGGCGGTCGGACCGCAACGCCGGCGTCGACCGGCGGCCGAGAATGCTGAGGAGATCCTGCGCCCGCTGAGCCAGCAGTCAGCACCAGCCCCGCTACCACCACGCAGATGGTCAAGAGGGAACGTCGCATGGCACAAGTCCTTTCCGCGTTGGACCCTTCCGGCAGAAGGCGGCCGCCCCCGGCAGTCGCAGATTCCGGCGGGTCAACAGTGGACGGCCGAATCAAGATCGAGGCGAGAGAAAGGGGCAAAACCGACCCTATCGAGGTGGCAATTCGCCGTCAAATCGTAGCGTGCAGCGCTTTTCTAACGTCATCGCCGATAGGGCGTCATGTTTCCGCCGGTTTCATCTATATAGTGCTCAAATACTCAGGTCGCATCGCGAAGGAGGTGACGCTCGAGGCTGTCGAGTATGAGCGCAAGCCCGAATTCGAATTCATCGCCGTAGCCGTACGCGTCGATGGCGGAGAAAGCATGCAAGGCAAGGGGCCACGGAAAACGCATTGCTGCGCAGGCCGGCGAGCACCGTGTCGTGGTGGCGCAGCAGGGCCGGGCCCGGCGAGCGGCGCGACTCGATGAGGCCCAACGACCGGGACGCCGGGCGAACGCCTGCCGTGCCGACCCGGTCGACCATCGCCTGCTCGGGCTGGTGCCCCATGCGCCCGTGCGGCGGCGGGAGCGCTGTTTCAGCACCCTGCGGCAGGGCGGGCGTACCCTCACCGGGCACGGCCCGCCCGATACCGATGGCACTGCGCCGACCGAATGGAGCACGGAATGCCGAGCCTGGAGGACGCCGCATGACACAGCTGACCCTTGGCGTGATGGCCCGCTCCCTCAAGGAGAACGAGCGTCGTCACCCGCTGCATCCGCACCACTTCGACCGGATTCCGTCGGGATCGCGGGGGGCCATCTATCTCGAGCACGGCTACGGGGACGACTTCGGAATCTCCGACGACCGGCTGAGGGAGAAGGTCGCCGGATTCCGCACCCGCGAACAGCTCATCGCCGAATGCGACATCATCCTGCAACCCAAACCGATGCTCAGCGACATCGCGGAATTACGCGCGGGGCAGACGTTCTGGGGTTGGCCGCACTGCGTTCAGGACAAGGAACTGACGCAGATCGCCATCGACAAACGGCTCACCCTGATCGCCTTCGAGGCGATGAACCATTGGAACAGGGACGGCAGCTTCAATCTGCATGTCTTCCACAAGAACAATGAACTGGCCGGTTACTGCTCCGTTCTGCAGGCCATGCAGCTCGCCGGCGGGACCGGCGCCTACGGCCCGCGGCTGAGCGCGGTGGTGATCGGCTTCGGTGCCACCGCCCGAGGCGCGGTGTCCGCGCTGAATGCGCTGAACGTGTATGACGTCGACGTCCTCACGCATCGTGCCGTCGCAGCGGTGGGCGCCCCGATCCACACGGCCCGCATGGTGCATTTCGACGACGACAGCCCCGGGCAGGTGAGCCGGGCGGTGACCGAGGACGGCAGCGTGCCGTTGACCGACTTCCTCGCCGGGCACGACATCATCGTCAACTGCGTGCTGCAGGACCCGAATGCCCCGCTCATGTTCATGACGGACGACGACCTGCCGGGCATGAAGCAGGGGACGCTGGTGATCGACGTTTCCTGCGACGAGGGCATGGGATTCAGCTGGGCCCGCCCGACGACGTTCGAGGAACCCACGTTCATCGTCGGTGACAATGTTCTGTATTACGCGGTCGACCACAGCCCGTCATACCTCTGGAATTCAGCGACATGGGAAATCAGCGAGGCATTGATTCCCTTTCTCGACACGGTCCTGGGGGGCGGCGACTCCTGGGACGCCGACCCCACCATCCGCAGGTCGATCGAGATCCGCGACGGCGTCATCCAGAACCCCGCCATTCTGGCCTTCCAGAACCGGGACAAGGAGTATCCGCACGCGGAACTCCGGTCCTAGCGGAGTTCCGTGCGCCGGGATTGCCGGTCGATGAGCCGCGCTACCTGCGCTTACGCTGCCGGGGTGTTACACGGTCGCGATCGGGAACGGGAACGCCTCGTGGTGCTGCTGGCCGAAGCCCGCTGCTCGCGGGGTGGCGCGTTGGTGGTCCGCGGGGCAGCCAGGTGTCGGGAAGTCGGCGCTGCTGGCCGACCTGATGACCCGCGCTGGATCTGATGCCGGGCCGGGCATGCAGATCCTGCGTACCCAGGGCATCGAATCGGAGTCGCCACTGCCGTTCGCCGCGCTGCAGCGACTGCTGCGCCCGGTGATGCCGGCACGTCGATCACCTCCCCGCGCGCCAGGCTGCTGCGCTGCGGGCGGCGTTCGGGGAAACCGACACCGCGACGGGTGACCGGTTCCTGGTCTTCCTGGCCACGCTGAGCCTGCTGGCGGAGGCGGCCGAGGAGTCGCCGGTGCTGTGCGTCGTCGACGACGCGCATTGGCTGGACGAGGCATCTACCGCCGCATTGCTTTTCGTGGCGCGCAGGCTCGGACCGGAACGGGTTGCGCTGCTGTTCGCGGCCCGCGACGGTGACGTCCGCCGCTTCGAGAGCGGCGAGTTGCCCGAGCTGGTGGTGGGCGGCATCGACGCGGCCGCGGCGACCGCGTTGCTCACCGAGCGGGCCGGTGTGCCGGTCGCTGATGACGTCCGGGACCGGCTGATGCGGCAGACCGGCGGGAACCCGCTGGCTCTGGTCGAGCTGCCCGGTTCGCTCACCGCCGGCCCAGCTCGCCGGTCGGGAGCCATTGCCGGCGGACCTGCCGCTGACCGAGGGCGTGCAGCGGGTCTTCCTGGACCGCAGCCGCCGGCTGTCCGCCGCCGCGCAGACCCTGCTGTGTGTCGCCGCCGCCGACGACTCGACCAGGGTGAGCGTGGTCCGGCAGGCCGCGGAGCTGCTCGGCGTCGGCCCGGACGCGTTGACCGAGGCGGAGGAATCGGGGTTGCTGACCGTCACCGGGACCGAGATCGGATTCCGTCACCCGCTGGTCCGATCCGCCGTCTATCAGGGCGCCGCGACGCATCGTTCGCCAGCAGGCGCACCGGGCGCTGGCCGCAGGTGATGACCGGCGGGCAGGACGCGGACCGGCGGGCCTGGCACCTCGCCGCGGCGGTCGACGAACCCGACGACGAGGTCGTCGCCGCGCTGGACGACGCCGCCCGGCGCGCCGCGGCACGGGGTGGCTTCGAGGCCGCCAGCGCGGCGTTCGAACGGGCCGCCGAGCTGACCAGCGACGAGACGGCCCGCGGCGCCAGGCTTCTCGCGGCGGCTACCAATGCGTGGCTGGCGGCGCAGTTGCCGCGGGCGATGCGACTGGCCAACACGGCCCGAGCCGTTGTCACCGATCCCGTGGTGCGGGCCGATCTGGATCGGCTCCGCGGCCGGATCGAATTCGTTGCCGGTTCCGTGCCGGTCGGGGTCGGGATCTGGAGCCGGGCCGCCCGGGACGTGGTGGCCACCGACCCGCAGCGGGCCCGGGAGATCGGCATGATCGCCGCCGCCGGGTCCACATTCCTGGCCGAACAGGACCGCACCGATCTCGACCCCGCCGAACTCCTGGCGTCCACTGCCCGGGACACCTCGACCCGGGCAAGGTGTTTCACCCATCTGTTGACCGGGTTCCACCAGCTGAACCACGACGGCCTGGCCGCCGCGGCGGTTCCCTGCGGCAGGCGGTCACCCTCGGGCATGACCTGTCCGAGACGGACCTGTTGACCAACCTCGGGATCGCGACCTTCCACCTCGGCGACGACGACGGCTTCCGCCGCTTGTTCAGCCGCATGCTGACCCAGGCCCGCAACGACGGGGCGATCGGACTGGTCCTGTTCGCGTTGCCGCGGTTGGCGCTGGCCGACCTCTCGGGCGGGAACTGGACCGGCGCGGTGGCCCATGCCACCGAGGCGGTGGAGCTGGCCCGCAGCACCGGGCAACACGGCCTGGCCGCGATGCCGCTGGCGCAACTGGCGCTGGTGGCCGCGCTGCGCGGCGACCAGCGCTACGACGGTTTGTTGGCCGAACTGGATCGGGTCACCGCGGGGCAGCCCGCCGGCATCCTCGGCGTGTTGATGCAGGACACCCGGCGGTGGGCGCAGGGCTGCCACGCAGCGCTGACCGGGGAACCCGCGGCCGCGCTGCACCACTTCGAGCAGATGACCCAACCCACGCTGACCCGGTTGGCCGCCTACGACCGGTTGGACATCGCCGTCCGAACCGGTCACCTCGACACCGCCGCGAGGTGGCTGACCGAGCTGGAACAGTTCGCCGACATCGCCGACACACCGCACGCCCGCAGGGTTGTCGCCTACGGGCGTGCACTGCTTGCCGCACAGGAGGATTCGCCGGCGGCAGCCGAAGAATTCTTCGCCCAGGCGCTCGGCACCGAGCCCGGCCAGGACCGGCCCTTCGAACGGGCCCGCACCCACCTCGCCTACGGGGAGTTCCTGCGCCGGTCCCGCCGCCGGGTCGATGCCCGAGAGCAGTTGCGGACCGCCCTGCAAACCTTCCAAGACCTCGGCGCCGAACCATGGGTGCAGCGCGCCGAGCAGGAACTCCGGGCCTCCGGTGAGACCGCCCGGAAACGGGATGCCTCCACCAGCGTGGCGCTCACGGCGCAGGAGAGGCAGATCGCTTCCTCTGTCGCACAGGGGCTTTCCAACCGTGAGGTCGCCGCGGAGTTGTTCCTCAGCCCCCGAACCATCGATTTCCACCTCCGGAACGTCTTCGCCAAAACGGGTATCACCTCGCGCAGCGAACTGGCGAGGATCAACCTCGGCTGATGCTCGATGGCGCCTGACGACTTCGTCCGAGCCGACTGCCGCCGTCGACGTCAGTGCATGTGCATCCGTGCCTGACCGGTCGCGCGACTGTGCCGGCATGGCCAGGAACGCGGCCACGGCGAGACCGGCGGCGATCCCCGCTGCTGCCAGGAACCCCCAGGAGAACCCGGTGGCCGCACCGGCTCGGTGTGGTCAGGTCACCGCCGGCGGTGGCCACCGCCGCCAGCACCGCGACGCCGAGCGCCGCGCCGATCTCATGGCCGGTCATCAGGAACCCGGACGCCATCCCGGCATGCTGGGCCGGGATGCCCGCCATCGCGGTGATCGATACGGCCACGAAGACCAGGCCGACGCCCAGCCCGAGCAGCAGCAGCCCGGGCAGCAGGTCGGCGGCGAATCGGGCATCGACGGGTGCGGTCGACAACCAGAACGCACCACCGGCGGCCAGCAGCAGCCCACCGGCGGCGACCAACCTGGGCGGGACGTGGCCCAGCAGATGGCTGCCCGAGCCGCGTTCCGACGATCAAGGACCGCCGCCATCGGCAGGAAAGCCAGTCCGGCCTGCAACGCGGTGTAGCCGAGCACCGTTTGGAAGAAGACCGAACCGAGGAAGACCGCCCCGACCAGCAGCCCGGTGACGCCGAGCATCACGCCCGTCCCGGAGACCAAGGTCTTGATCCGCCAGGTGTGCGGCGGCACCAGCGGATGCGCCACCCGCCGCTCGATGAACCCGAAGGCAACCAGCAGCAATGCCGAGACGGACAGGACGCCAAGTGTTTTCGGTGATGTCCAGCCGTCGCTGGCCGCGCTCTGGATGCCGAACACGAGCGCGGCCAGGCCGGTGACGGCGGCGAGCGCGCCCGGGCAGGTCCAGTTGGCGCGAGTCCCGGCCGGGCCGGGCCGTTCCTTCCCAGCAGCACCAGTGCGGCGATGATCGCGCCGACGCCGATCGGGACGTTGACCCAGAAGATCATCTGCCAGCCGGCGAAGGTGGTGATCACACCGCCGACCAGCACGCCCGCGGCGATGCCGAGACCGCCGACGGCGCCCCACATCGCCAGGCCCTTGGCCCGTTGCGCACCGGCGTAGGTCGTCATGATGATCGCCAGCGCCGCCGGTGTCATCAGCGCGGCGCCCAATCCCTGCGCGGCGCGGGCGCCGACCAGCACTCCGGCGGTGGAGGCGAACCCGCTCACCAGGGACGCGGTGGTGAAGACCGCGAGGCCGGTGATCAGGACCCTCCGTCGGGACAGCAGATCCGCGATCCGCCCGCCGAGCAGCAACCCGCCGCCGGACATCAGCAGGTATGCGGTGACCACCCATTGCAGGTCTCCGCTGCTCAGCTGCAGGTCCGCACCGATGGTCGGCAATGCCGTGTTGACCACCGAAATGTCCAACACCACAAGGACCTGGGCGACCAACGCAAGCGCGAGGACTGCCCATGAGAGGCGCTCCGGAGGCTTCCCGCGGCCGCCGGGGTCACGGTGGTGCCCGTTCGCCGTCGACTGTGAAGTCGGCTGATGGTGTTCGGTGGTGCTCATGGTGTGCCTCCGGTGTGCTCGAGGGGATACATCGGTGAAGCACTCACCCTCGCCGCGAACCGCCCGGCATCGCGCCGGCGAAATCGCCAGTGCAGGAAGCATGACGGTGGGATCAATTGCGGGGAAGGCGATCCCGGGCGGGCTGCTGCTCCGCGGTCCGGTCGCTACGGCCGGGCCACCAGGCGGCGACCGTCACAGTGACTGCGAAGAGGATGAATGCCCCCCAGGCCACCAGGTTGGGCGTGCCGCCGGTGAAGCCGTCGGTGCCGACCGCAATGCCATCGACGACGAAGGAAAAGCCGGCGAGCAGCGCCACCGGCGCAGACCATCGCGGGAGGGCGCGGGATCGGACGACCGCGACACTGAGCAGCACGACGGTGAGGCCCAGCGTGATGCGGAAGTAGCCGGCTGCCGCCCATTCGATCCAACGCACGATCTCGGCGTCATGGAATGCCGCATCGTGCATGTCCGGGGGGCTGGCGGCGAGGGAGTCGACGGCGTGTTTGAGGGTGAAGCCATCGATGCCCTGCAGTACGGCGATCGTCGAGGCGGTCAGAATCGCGGCACCCTCGGCAATCCGGGTGAACAATGCGGGCCCGCTGGTCGGGCGGAGTGCCCGGAGCAGGGTGATGATGCCGGCGATCACGACGAGGCCGGCGCCTAACTGACCGAGGTGCACGGCGATCCAGTTGTCGGAAGCTGCGTATTCGGCGAAGACGGCGTGGTGGTCGTTGGGGTTCTCGTGCGCCGCGTGGAACGAGGTCACGACGTACTCGGCGACGAGCCCGCCGAGCACCAGGGCGCTGCCGGTCCGCAGTGCGGTCCGGGGCGCGAAAGACGGTCGGGCAACTGCAGGTTTCGTCATCGGGGATGTTGGGGTTGTGGGGTGCACGGCATGCTCCTTCGGTGGTGTGGGTGGGCCCCAGCGTCGGCACCCGGCCTGTCCCACCGCTGTCCAGGCGCTGTTCACCGGACCACAGGGCAAGGCGGCATTGTCGTCCGTACCGATGACTGTCAGGATCAGCGGTGGGTGCTCGTGGTTGGCCTGTGAGGGGGTGTGACGGCGCATGCACCTTCATCTGCTCGGACCGTTCGAGATGGAGGTTGACTCGGGCCCGGTGCGCCTGACCGGGCGGGGTGAACGCGCCCTGGTGACGGTCCTGGCGTTGTCCGCCGGGCGGGTTGTCGCCGACACCACGCTCATCGAGCAGTTGTGGTCCGACGGGGATCAACCGGTGGACCCGGCGAACGCGCTGCAGACCCGGGTGTCGAAGGTGCGGCGCGCGCTGGCCGCGTCCGGCAGCGGGGAGCTCTTGTCCAGGCAGGGCGCCGGGTATCGCCTGGATGTGGATCCGGCCGGCGTCGATGTGCACCGCTTCACCGAATCGATCGATCGAGCTCGTCACACAGGGGCAGCGGACGAGGCGATCCGCATCTATGACGAGGCGCTGGCGGAGTGGCGGGCCGAGCCGTTCGTGGATTCTGCGGGCGAACCGTGGGCAGTCGTGGAGTCCACCCGGCTGATCGAGCTGCGGCTCGCGGCCATCGCCGAGCGCGCGGAACGGATGTTGACGGCGGGCCGTTACGAGGAGCTCGTCGCGGACCTGGAACCGGTCGTGGCTGGAGCGCCCACCAGAGAGCGCCTCGTCGGCCTGCTGATGACCGGGTTGTTCAACGCCGGTCGGCAGGCCGACGCGTTGCAGGTGTACGCCCGGACCCGGCAGGTGCTGGCCGACGACTTGGGCGTTGACCCGTCCCGCGAGCTGCGCGGCGTGATGGAGCAGGTCCTGCGTCAGGACGCCGCCATCACCCGGGTCGCGCCCACTTCCCGCAGCCTCCACCGGGCGGATCCGGATGTCCGGGCGCAGGGAAACCTGCCGCTGCGATTGACCTCGTTCGTCGGCCGGGACGACGACCTGGACCGGGTGCTGCAGGCACTGCGAGGTGCTCGGCTGGTGACCCTCGCGGGTCCCGGCGGCGCAGGGAAGACCTCACTGGGTGTGGAGGCGGCTCGGCGGGTCGGACCTGAGTTCGCCGATGGCGTGTGGCTGGTTCGGCTTGCCTCCGTGACCGAACCGGAAATGCTTGTCCAGGCGTTCGCGGACGGCGTGGGTGTGGGCATCGAGGGCGGAACGGTGGCCCACAGGCCGCGCGATGTGCTCGTCAGCCGGCTGACCGGGCGGGACATGCTGATTGTGCTCGACAATTGCGAGCACCTGATCGAACCGGTGGCCGCGCTGGTCCAAGCCATCCTGGAGCGCTGCCCGAAGGTACGGATACTGGCGACCAGCCGCGAGGCGCTCGCTGTGCCCGGGGAAGTGCAGCTGGCCGTTGCGCCGCTGCCGGTCCCGTCCGAAGGGAGCCCATCCGAGCGGGTCCGGGACTTTTCCGCAGCCCGGCTGTTCCTGGACCGGGCGGCCGCGGTGCGTCCCGATCTGAGCGCGGACGGGCCGACACTCGATGCGGTCGCTGTGATTTGCCGCCGGCTGGACGGCATTCCCCTGGCCCTGGAACTGGCGGCAGCCCGGCTGGCCGGACTGCAGCCGCTCGAGCTGGCCGACCGGGTGCGTGATCGGTTCGCGGTGCTGACCTCGGGCGACCGCACCGCCGACGCCCGGCAACGGACCCTGCGCAGCGCGGTGGACTGGAGTCACGATCTGCTCACGCAGCGGGAGCGGGTGCTGTTCCGCCGGTTGTCGGTCTTCCGCGGCGGGTGGACCCTGGCCGCAGCAGAGGCTGTGGTGTCCGATGCCGCTCTGGCCGCCCAGCGGGTGATGGAGCTGCTGGAGCGCCTTGTCCGGCAGTCGCTGGTCGTTCTCGACGGGGCCGGTGGCCACACCAGGTACCGCATGCTGGAGACGCTGCGGCAGTACGCGACCGGCAGACTGCGCGAGGCCGGCGAGACGACCGCGATGGACGCCGCGCATGCTGCGTTCTTCCTGGCCATGGCCGAACAGGCCGAAACCGGGATGCGTGGCGCTGCTCAGGCCCGATGGTTGGCCGTCCTGCGGACGGAACACACGAACCTCCGGGCGGCGCTGAACTGGCTGGTGGCCACGGACGGGCAGGTCGACCGAGCACTGCGACTCGCCGGGTCGCTCGGCCTGTACTGGCATCTGGGTCGTCATCTGGAGGGTCGGGAGGTGCTGCGCCGGGTGATCGCCCTACCGGCCGGCTCCCCGCATTCGAGAGCCCGGGCACTGCAGGCCGTTTCGCTGGTCGAACGTCCCCGCGGCTGCATCGTGCACCCCAGCGCTCAGTGCGCCGCCGCCGCGCGGGAGAGCCTGCAGGTCTTCCAGCTCGTCGGGGACCGCGGCCGCGCCGCGTTCTCCGAGTTGCTGCTGGCCGTGGAAGGAATCCGCGGCGGCGCCCATCCCGACGCCGACGCTGCCCTGGAGCACGCGGAGGTCGAATTCGCTGCGCTGGGCGATGACTGGGGTCGTGCCGTCGCCGCCTTCGTCCGGATGGAAAAGCACACCTACCATTCCGATCTCGCCAGCGTTCGGGCCGCGGCCGCGGACGCCACCGCGCGGTTCCGTGCACTCGACGACGGGTGGGGGCTGTCCGCGGTGCTGTACCACTTCGGCTGGGCTCTGACCCGCTTCGGAGTGCCGGCCGACGCCGTCCCGGTGCTGCAGGAGGCGATCGACGTCGCCAGCGCGGCGGGCGTGTACAACACCGCGCAATGGGCCACCGCCGACCTCGGCCTCGCCCTCCTGAGCCTGGGACGGGTGGACGAAGCGGCCGCCTACTTCACCCGCGCGGGCACGGCCCGGGATGAGGTCGGCGACGACGCCGGCAGCATCCTGCACAGCTACGGCCAGGCGGTCCTGGCCTCCCAGCGCGGCGATCACCGAGCGGCCCATCCCCTTTTCGCCCGCGCCCTCGACGGCTTCCAGCGACTCGGCGTGGCCGCACCGACCGGGCTGGCGTTGGCCGGAATCGCCGCCACGGAGGGGTATCTCGGTGACACAGGAGCCGCACAGGACGGGTACCGGCGGCTGTTGGAGCACGCTGAATCCTCCGGCGAGATGGGGTTGATGGCCACCGCTCTCGAGGGTCTGGCCCGCGCCGCCCTGACCAACCACGAACCTGAACGGGCTGCCGAGTTGCTGGCCCGGGCCGCGGCGGTTCGCGACACCTACGACCGCCGCGCCACGCCGAGCGAAACGGCCGCGATCGAGGCGACAGCCGCCGCGGTGAACCGGGCGCTGACCGAGCAGGTCGACCCACCAGGTGGGAGCGTCCGCCGGGTCAACCACTGAGAGGTTCAGGCGGGTAACCGGCCTCCACCAACGCGGCGCGGACCTCCCGGGCATCGACCGATCCGCGGACCACCACCAACCCGGCCGAGGCGTCCACCTCGACCGACTGCACGCCGGCAACATCCCGCAACCGGGCGGACACCACGCGGACGGCGTGTCGGCACGTCAGACCCGGCACGCACACGGTGACCGACAACATTTTGCGCTCCCCAAATCCTCCGTCGAATGCGCAGAGCTTGGTCGCCGACGCTGTCCTCCGGCTGTCCGCGCACGCCCACCCCGCACAGAGTCGGGGCAGCACCGGAACAGTGCCCGGACAGGACGGCGCGCCACGGTGGAACACAGCACCACCGGATACCCGCGATCACCCCGAAGCCCCCACCAGATGGTGCGGCGACCGATGCCCGGCCGCCGTGGTGAGGGCGAGGATCCCGCAGATCCGCCATCACCACCGCAGCCGATGCCCGGCTGTCGATGACGGAACACGGGAGCGTCCAACGCTGCCCGGAGGTTGCGCCAACCCGGCGGTTTCACCGGCGCGATGGCAGCCGGCTGCGCCGGAGACTGATGACACGCCCACCAGCTCGGTTCCTTCGCTCGATTCACCCGCAGTTTCCCGCCATGGGTGTGGCGGCCGATGCCCGGCCATCGCGGTGGGAAACGAGGTCCCCGCAGTCCCGCCATCACTGTGGCATCCGACGCCCGGACGCCGACGGCGGTCAATGCCGAAACGTCCTGTACAGCAACGCCTCCGCATGGCATCCCAGCGCCGCCGACCGGCGGGCACCCCATGAAGGGAACACACGATGACCGCCACCCCGACGACCGAACACCATGCTCCGACCGGCGGTGCACACACCATGGTCGGGCGCGTTTCAGCCGACCACGATGCGTTCAGCACGGACATCACCGGCCTTCCGGCCGGCGTGCCCACCACAACCGTTCGGTTGTCCGACGGTGCCGTCTACGACCTGCGCGTCGCACCGGTGACCAAGCGGATCGGTGACGCCACGGTCCGGATGCTGGCCTACAACGGGTCCATCCCCGGACCGACCCTGCGCGTTCGGCAGGGCACCGAGGTCATCGTGAACGCCGTCAACGACGGCGACCTGGAGAGCACCGTGCACTGGCACGGGTTGCGACTGGACAACCGGTTCGACGGCACCCACCACACCCAGGACCCCATCGCGGTGGGCGGCGCCTTCGAGTACCGGATCTCCTTCCCCGACCCAGGCATCTACTGGTACCACCCCCACATCCGGCAGGACTACGGCCAGGAAATGGGCCTCTACGGCACCATCATCGTCGAACCCACCGACCCCGACTACTGGCCGCCGGTGAACCGGGAGATCACCCTCACCCTGGACGACATCCTGCTCACCGACGGCGCTGTCGCCCCGTTCAGCCGCACCCAGACCACGCACACCGCGATGGGCCGGTTCGGTGACGTGCTCCTCGTCAACGGCAACCCGGACCTGACATTGACCGCACGGGCCGGCGAAGTCGTTCGCCTCTACCTGGTGAACACCGCCAACACCCGGGTCTTCAACGTCGCGATTCCCGGTGCCCGGATGAAACTCGTCGGCGGCGACAGCGGCCGCTACGAACACGAACAGTTCGTCGATTCGGTCGTACTGGCACCATCGGAACGGGTCGTCGTCGACGTGCACTTCAGCGAACCGGGGACGCTGATGCTGGAGCACCACACCCCCGACCGGGTTTACCCGCTGGCCGAGATCGCCGTCAGCCGCGGAGATGTCACACCAGACCTGGCGACCACGTTCGGCGCGTTGCGGACCAACGCGGACATGGTCGCCGAACGTAACCGGATCACCCCCAAGCTCCGGGCAGACCCGGAAAAGACGGTCGCCTTCGTTGCCGAGATGGACATGGACGCCCCCGACACCGACTCCGGAGCCGCGGTCATCTACATCTGCCCGATGCACCCGGAAGTGACCAGCACGGACCCCGCACGGTGCCCGGATTGCGGGATGAAATTGTTGCCCTCGCACCTGATCGGGTCGGCAGCCGGGCACGCAGCGCACGGCGACCATCAGCATCACGAAACCCACCGCAGCCATGAGTCCCCGGCCGCGGATCATCATGCCGGCGATGCGTCGGGACCCGACGGCATTGAGTGGGAGGACGACATGGTCGAGGTGAACAGGATGACCACCCCGGCGAACATGCGGTGGATCCTTCTCGACCGGGACACCGGGGAGCGGAACCACGGGATCGACTGGCGCTTCCGGGTCGGTGACCAGGTGAAGATCCGGCTGGTCAACGAAATGGACTCCGACCACCCGATGCACCACCCGTTCCACGTGCACGGCGCCGGCCGGTTCCTGATCCTGAGCCGCGACGGCACCGTCGAACAGAATCTCGTGTGGAAGGACACGGTGCTGGTCCGCCGTGGTGAAACGGTCGACATCCTGCTGGACGTCACGAATCCCGGTGTCTGGATGGCGCATTGCCACATCGCCGAACACCACGAGAGCGGCATGATGTTCAACTTCCACGTCGACCCGGCCGACGATGCGGCGGCCGACAGCCCAGCGCACTGATCCGACGAGAGACGCGGACGGACGCCCAAAGACGTCCCGGCGATCGGCTGAACCGGCGATTTCACCGGCGCGACGACGCATGAACCAGCTCAACACTCATGTGATCCACCCACCCCTTTTCAAGGAGTCCACAGTGACCACCAGCAGCGGCACCCCTGCAGAAACCCACGCCACCGTTCTCGATGTGCTCGTGATCGGTGCCGGCCAATCCGGACTCGCGGTCGGGCGGCAGTTGCAGCAGCGCGGCCGCTCGTTCCTGATCGTTGACGCCGGCCCGGAGACCGGGCACGTCTGGCGGTCACGCTGGGACTCGCTCGCCCTGTTCACAGCGGCCCGGTACTCGGGCCTGCCGGGCCTGCGATTCCCCGGCGACCCGGACAGCTATCCCACCAAAGACGCTGTTGCGCAGTATCTCCGCCACTACGCCATCACCTTCGCGCTGCCGATCCGGCACCGCACGCGGGTCACCAGGGTGACCCGCGACGGAGCGGGATTCTCTGTCCGCACCGACGGCGAGACCTTCCGAGCCGCCCAGGTCGTGGTGGCCACCGGAGCGTTCCAGATCCCGCTGATCCCGAGCGTCTCGGCCGCAATCGGGCCGGACGTCGTGCAGCTGCACAGCTCTGCCTATCGCAACCCCGAACAGCTGCCCGCCGGACCCGTCCTGGTCGTCGGCGCCGCCAACTCCGGTGTGCAGATCGCGGCAGAATTGCACCGAACCCGGTCCGTGACCCTCGCCGGCGGGTCTGCCACCCGGCTCGCTGCCGCAAACGATTCTGGGGCGCGACCTGTTCTGGTGGCTCACGAAGGCGGGATTGTTCACCGCGCCGGCGCACTCCCGGTTGGGTCGGCGATTCCGCAACAGCGGCGAGCTGGTCATCGGGACCAGCACCCGGAGACTGGCCAGGGCAGGTGTCACCGTGCGCCCTCGGGTCACGGCAACCGACGCCACCACGGTGACCTTCGCCGACGGCAGCACGACCACCCCGGCAGTCATCGTGTGGGCCACCGGCTACCGCACGGACCACTCGTTCATCGACATCCCCGGGGCAACCGACGACGCCGGCGCGCCGGTCCACCGGCGCGGGGTCAGTCCGATCCCCGGCCTGTACTTCCTCGGCCTGCCCTGGCAGCACACCCGGGGATCGGCGCTGCTCGGCTTCGTCGGGTCCGACGCCGAACACATCGCCGAGCACATTGCGACCGCGCCGGCGACCGCACCGGCGGCGGCACCGGCGACCGCGCCCGTGCCGGTTGCCTGATCGCCGCGCCGCCGGTGATCCCGGTGGTTTCACCGGCGCGAGTGGCGCTCCCGCCGACCGAGACTGAACCATCCGCTTCCAGGTCAGGAGACCCGTGATGTCACTGCACCGCAGCAGCATTCAAGACACCGCCGCACGACCACCGCTGACCAGCACCCACCGCAGCGATCCCTCGTCGCCACCGGCCGCCACATCCCCGGCAGCACCGACCCGGCAGCCGCGGCACGCGGCGGCGTGCCCGTTGGCCGATGCGGTGGTGGTCGCCCTGAGCCTGTTCGCCGGGCTCGCCGCCGCCGCGCTCGGCGTGACCGTGTCCGCCGGCGGGACCGAACCGGTCGTCGATGCGTTGGTCCTGCTCGGCTTCGCAGCGGGGTGGGCCTTGCTGCTGGTGCTCTCGATGTTCCTCACCGACCACCCGCAGACGTGGGCCGCCGTTCCCGCCGCCGTGATGGTGTGGGCGGTGTTGCGTTACTGGTCTTCACCCCGAGCAGCGCCGCCCTGGACGCCCTTGGCTGGGTGTGGCCGCCCGCGCTCGTGGGCCTGCTGGTCTGGATCAGTACCCGGCCCCGGCAACTGCCGCGCCGCAGCGGCCCATGGATGCTCTACCCGGTCATCGCGGTCGCCGCCGTCGCAGCCGTCGGCGGGAGTTATTCATATCGTCACGCAGACCATCGACCAGGCATCAGCAGAAACGCTGCCAGGTCTCTTACACTCATCGACGTGGGGGACCATCGACGGAACTTGTCCTGCAAATGTATTCTGTGACATCACTGTCACCTTGGAGCCGGGCCTCGGAGGAGCCTGTTTTGTCCTGGCGTGGGATTGCCCCCAGTGGTCGCCAGGTAAAACCCGGGTTTGCGTGTACCTGGACCGCGGGGGCCGCGGCCGCAGCGACCCCGCCCCGCAACCACGGGACTGCGACCAGATCTCCACCGATCTGCACACCCTCCTCGAGGGGGCTGGGCGTCCGACCGGCCCGCTGGTCATGGTCGGGCACTCCCTGGGCGCCCTTTATGCGCCGCACTTACACCGCCCAAGATCTGTAGCACTCTCGTCGGAACGGCGTCGCGGGACACCACCCCGCCCAACGCCTTCACCGCACTACCTAAGACCTAAAAAAAAAGAACGTGCGCCAAACGGACAATGTTTCCCGGCCTGGCGGGCCCGGCCCCGGAGCTGGTCAACGGTATCAGCGACGCTCACAACGCTCCGGCCGACAACGAGCGAGGCGCCCAAACAACGACCGCCGAACACGGCCGCAGCCTACGCTACGAGCTCGCGACGGCTCCGTGTACCAAGCCCCAGGCGCGTGCCGTCCCAACCTCGGTGGATCTTCCGCTCTATGTGATGACCGCACCGGTGGACTGCCGCAAGCCAATTGGCTGGAAAAACCGGAGAACCAGCTGGCAGCGCTGTCCGACAACAGCATCCACCGGTCCTCGGGCGGTGCCAGCCACCAATCACTTCTCGACAACCAGGCGGGACGCCGCCGTGTCCTAAGTCAGGCGATCCACTCAGGTCGTCGACGCCGCCCCGGGGGGTGGGATTTAACTGCAGTAGTACATGGTTGGTGGGTCGACCACGCCCCACGACAAAGCGCTGTTCGGATGAGCGACCGTCTGATCCGATCCGACGAGGGAACGGAATGATCATGAGGAATGAAGGCAAGAACGTCGCGCACACCCATGGCGAGAAATTGGCAATGGTGTCAGCGCTACCCAGACCACTTCGGTTCTGCGAAGGCTTTTCGCCGGCGGTCGCGCACCGCTGGTCTGGGAAGCTCCTCCGGGGCGTCATCCAGGCCGCCGCGCCGCTCGGCTTCTGGTGGCTCGACGCGGCGACCGTCTATGGCACGTCCATCGCCTTGATCGCGGCGGTGTACATCGGCTTCGCGGTCGCCGACGGCCGGCCGGCGGTCACCCCCGTCGAGCCCACCGTCGCAGTGGGTTTTCGCTGGTACTTGCTGCTGCAGGAGTCACCGGGTCGGCGTGGCTGATCGTGATCGGCTTCGTCGGCGACGGGTCGCAGGACCCCCCCCGCCTCGAGCCACTTCGTCGCCAACACGCGGCGGAGGCTCCTCCTTCCGCCGGCCCTCGACTTCGTCGCTGCCGCGCATCATCGCCGTCGCGATCGCCGGCGGGAGTCACCTCTCCATGTTGAGCTGGCGGGCTTGTCTGGTCAGCGTTGTGCGGCTGACGGAGCATGACTTTTCGCAGCGGCTGGGACACTCCTCCGGACAGCGGGAGCGGCAAACTCCGCGAGCAAGTGAGGTTGACCAGGCCCTGGATCTTGCGAACGTCAGCAAATCCCATTCCCATTGACGGATCTACACTTTGCGGGTGCACATACGTCCCGCCGAATCCGACAGAAAAGGCCAGATGCTGGACCAGTCCGCGGATTCGGCGGGACTATGTGCACCCGCAAAGTGTAGATCCGTCAATGGGAATGGGATTTGCTGACGTTCGCAAGATCTACGGCCGACCGCCAACTTCAGGTGCTCGCGGAGTTTGCCGCTGTATCTGCCAGAGGTGTGCCCCAGCCGCTGCCAAAAGTCAGGTGTCGTCTGCCGCACAACGCTGACCAGACAAGCCGCCAGCTCAATGGAAGGTGACTCCGCCGGCGATCGCGACGGCGATGATCGCGGCAGCGACGAAGTCGACGGTCATACAGAACGGGGGCCACCACCGCGTGTTGGCGACGAAGTGGCTGCGGTGCTGCCAGAGGTCCTTCAACCCGTGGCCGACGAAGCCGATCACGATCAGCCACGCCGACCCGGTGACTCCTGCCGCGGCGAGTACCACGAACCCGCCTGCGACGGTGGTCTCGACGGTGATGACCGCCGGCCGGCCGTCGGCGACCGCGAAGCCGATGTACACCGCCGCGATCAAGGCGATGGACATGCCATAGACGGTCGCCGCGTCGAGCCACCAGAAGCCGAGCGGCGCGGCGGCCTGGATGACGCCCCAGAGGACTCCCCAGATGAGCGGTGCGCGACCGCCGGCGAAAAGCCTTCGCAGAACCGAAGTGGTCTGGGTAGCGCTGACACCGTCCAATTTCTCGGCCATGGTCGTCGCGACGTTCTTGCCTTCATTCCTCATGATCATTCCGTTCCCTCGTCGGATCGGATCAGACGGTCGCTCATCCGAACAGCGCTTCGTCGTGGGGCGTGGTCGACACCAGCCGGCGTCTTGTTCAGTTGAGGGGAATTCCACCCCGGGCGGCGTCGACGACCTGAGTGATCGCCTGACTGGACACGGCGGCGTCCGCCTGGTTGTCGAGAAGTGATTGGTGGCTGGCGCCCGCCAGGACCAGGTGGATGCTGTTGTCGGACAGCGCTGCCAGCTCGGTTTGCGTTTCCAGCCAATTGGCTTGGGCGTCCACCGGTGCGGTGATCACATAGAGCGGAAGTCCACCGAGGTCGGTGACGGCACGCGCCTGGGCCATCATGGTAGGGACCATCGCGAGCTCGTCACGTTGGCTGCGGCCGTGTTCGGCGGTGGATGAGTCGGCGCGTACCTGGCTCTCGGCCCGAGGGGGCAGTTGAGCATCGCTCATACCGTTGACCAGCTGGGCGACGCCGAGCCGCGCAAGGCCGGGGAACAACCCGGTTGCGGTTGTCAGCACGTCGTAGATCCTGGGGTAGTCGGGTAGTGCGGTGAAGGCGTTGGGCGGGGTGGTGTCCAGCAACACCATTCCGGCGACCTGCTGCGGATACCGGGCGGTGTAGTCCAGCGCATAGAGGCCGCCCAGGGAGTGCCCGACCATGACCAGCGGGCCGGTGACACCAGCGCGCTCGAGGAGGGTGTGCAGATCGGTGGAGATCTGGTCGCCGTCCCGTGGTTGCGGGGCGGGGTCGCTGCGGCCGCGGCCGGCCCGGTCGTACACGCAAACCCGGGTTTGCGTGGCGACGACTGGGGCGATCCACCCCCAGGCCGGCGCGGTTCCTCCGAGGCCCGGCTCGAGAATGACGGTGGGTTCACCGGATCCGTTGCAGGACAAGTACAGTCGATGGTCCCCCACGTCGATGAGCTGACCTGGCAGCGTTTCTGCTGATGCCTGGTCGATGGTCTGCGTGACGATATGAATACTCCCGCCGACGGCTGCGACGGCGGTGACCGCGATGACCGGGTAGAGCATCCATCGGCCGCTGCGGCGCGGCAGTTGCCGGCGGATCCGGGTACTGATCCAGACCAGCAGGCCCACGAGCGCGGGCGGCCACACCCAGCCAAGGGCGTCCAGGGCGGCGCTGCTCGGGGTGAAGACCAGTAACGCAACACCGCCCACACCCATCACGGCGGCGGGAACGGCGGCCCACGTCTGCGGGTGGTCGGTGAGGAACATCGAGAGCACCAGCAGCAAGGCCCACCCCGCTGCGAAGCCGAGCAGGACCAACGCATCGACGACCGGTTCGGTCCCGCCGGCGGACACGGTCACGCCGAGCGCGGCGGCGGCGAGCCCGGCGAACAGGCTCAGGGCGACCACCACCCGCATCGGCCAACGGGCACGCCGCCGCGTGCCGCGGGCTGCCGGGTCGGTGCTGCCGGAGGACGTGGCGGCCGGTTCCGACGAGGGATCGCTGCGGTGGGTGCTGGTCACCGGTGGTCGTGCGGCGGTGTCTTGAATGCTGCTGCGGTGCAGTGACATCACGGGTCTCCTGACCTGGAAGCGGATGGTTCAGTCTCGGTCGGCGGGAGCGCCACTCGCGCCGGTGAAACCACCGGGATCACCGGCGGCGCGGCGATCAGGCAACCGGCACGGGCGCGGTCGCCGGTGCCGCCGCCGGTGCGGTCGCCGGCGCGGTCGCAATGTGCTCGGCGATGTGTTCGGCGTCGGACCCGACGAAGCCGAGCAGCGCCGATCCCCGGGTGTGCTGCCAGGGCAGGCCGAGGAAGTACAGGCCGGGGATCGGACTGACCCCGCGCCGGTGGACCGGCGCGCCGGCGTCGTCGGTTGCCCCGGGGATGTCGATGAACGAGTGGTCCGTGCGGTAGCCGGTGGCCCACACGATGACTGCCGGGGTGGTCGTGCTGCCGTCGGCGAAGGTCACCGTGGTGGCGTCGGTTGCCGTGACCCGAGGGCGCACGGTGACACCTGCCCTGGCCAGTCTCCGGGTGCTGGTCCCGATGACCAGCTCGCCGCTGTTGCGGAATCGCCGACCCAACCGGGAGTGCGCCGGCGCGGTGAACAATCCCGCCTTCGTGAGCCACCAGAACAGGTCGCGGCCCAGAATCGTTTGCGGCAGCGAGCGGGTGGCAGACCCGCCGGCGAGGGTCACGGACCGGGTTCGGTGCAATTCTGCCGCGATCTGCACACCGGAGTTGGCGGCGCCGACGACCAGGACGGGTCCGGCGGGCAGCTGTTCGGGGTTGCGATAGGCAGAGCTGTGCAGCTGCACGACGTCCGGCCCGATTGCGGCCGAGACGCTCGGGATCAGCGGGATCTGGAACGCTCCGGTGGCCACCACGACCTGGGCGGCTCGGAAGGTCTCGCCGTCGGTGCGGACAGAGAATCCCGCTCCGTCGCGGGTCACCCTGGTGACCCGCGTGCGGTGCCGGATCGGCAGCGCGAAGGTGATGGCGTAGTGGCGGAGATACTGCGCAACAGCGTCTTTGGTGGGATAGCTGTCCGGGTCGCCGGGGAATCGCAGGCCCGGCAGGCCCGAGTACCGGGCCGCTGTGAACAGGGCGAGCGAGTCCCAGCGTGACCGCCAGACGTGCCCGGTCTCCGGGCCGGCGTCAACGATCAGGAACGAGCGGCCGCGCTGCTGCAACTGCCGCCCGACCGCGAGTCCGGATTGGCCGGCACCGATCACGAGCACATCGAGAACGGTGGCGTGGGTTTCTGCAGGGGTGCCGCTGCTGGTGGTCACTGTGGACTCCTTGAAAAGGGGTGGGTGGATCACATGAGTGTTGAGCTGGTTCATGCGTCGTCGCGCCGGTGAAATCGCCGGTTCAGCCGATCGCCGGGACGTCTTTGGGCGTCCGTCCGCGTCTCTCGTCGGATCAGTGCGCTGGGCTGTCGGCCGCCGCATCGTCGGCCGGGTCGACGTGGAAGTTGAACATCATGCCGCTCTCGTGGTGTTCGGCGATGTGGCAATGCGCCATCCAGACACCGGGATTCGTGACGTCCAGCAGGATGTCGACCGTTTCACCACGGCGGACCAGCACCGTGTCCTTCCACACGAGATTCTGTTCGACGGTGCCGTCGCGGCTCAGGATCAGGAACCGGCCGGCGCCGTGCACGTGGAACGGGTGGTGCATCGGGTGGTCGGAGTCCATTTCGTTGACCAGCCGGATCTTCACCTGGTCACCGACCCGGAAGCGCCAGCCGATCCCGTGGTTCCGCTCCCCGGTGTCCCGGTCGAGAAGGATCCACCGCATGTTCGCCGGGGTGGTCATCCTGTTCACCTCGACCATGTCGTCCTCCCACTCAATGCCGTCGGGTCCCGGCGCATCGCCGGCATGATGATCCGCGGCCGGGACTCATGGCTGTGCTGGGTTTCGTGATGCTGATGGTCGCCGTGCGCTGCGTGCCCGGCTGCCGACCCGATCAGGTGCGAGGGCAACAATTTCATCCCGCAATCCGGGAACCGTGCGGGGTCCGTGCTGGTCACTTCCGGGTGCATCGGGCAGATGTAGATGACCGCGGCTCCGGAGTCGGTGTCGGGGGCGTCCATGTCCATCTCGGCAACGAAGGCGACCGTCTTTTCCGGGTCCGCCTGGAGCTTGGCGGTGATCCGGTCACGTTCGGCGACCATGTCCGGGTTGGTCCGCAACGTGCCGAACGTGGTCGCCAGGTCTGGTGTGACATCTCCGCCGCTGACGGCGATCTCGGCCAGCGGGTAAACCCGGTCGGGGGTGTGGTGCTCCAGCATCAGCGTCCCCGGTTCGGTGAAGTGCACGTCGACGACGACCCGTTCCGATGGTGCCAGTACGACCGAATCGACGAACTGTTCGTGTTCGCAGCGGCCGCTGTCGCCGCCGACGAGTTTCATCCGGGCACCGGGAATCGCGACGTTGAAGACCCGGGTGTTGGCGGTGTTCACGAGGTAGAGGCGAACGACTTCGCCGGCCCGTGCGGTCAATGTCAGGTCCGGGTTGCCGTTGACCAGCAGCACGTCACCGAACCGGCCCATCGCGGTGTGCGGGGTCCGGGTGCGGCTGAACGGGGCGACAGCGCCGTCGGTCAGCAGGATGTCGTCGAGGGTGAGGGTGATCTCCCGGTTCACCGGCGGCCAGTAGTCCGGGTCGGTGGGTTCGACGACGATGGTGCCGTAGAGGCCCATTTCCTGGCCGTAGTCCTGCCGGATGTGGGGGTGGTACCAGTAGATGCCGGGGTCGGGGAAGGAGATCCGGTACTCGAAGGCGCCGCCCACCGCAATGGGGTCCTGGGTGTGGTGGGTGCCGTCGAACCGGTTGTCCAGTCGCAACCCGTGCCAGTGCACGGTGGTCTCCAGGTCGCCGTCGTTGACGGCGTTCACGATCACCTCGGTGCCCTGCCGAACGCGCAGGGTGGTCCGGGGATGGACCCGTTGTAGGCCAGCATCCGGACCGTGGCGTCACCGATCCGCTTGGTCACCGGTGCGACGCGCAGGTCGTAGACGTCGCCGTCGGACAACCGAACGGTCGTGGTGGGCACGCCGGCCGGAAGGCCGGTGATGTCCGTGCTGAACGCATCGTGGTCGGCTGAAACGCGCCCGACCATGGTGTGTGCACCGCCGGTCGGAGCATGGTGTTCGGTTGTCGGGGTGGCGGTCATCGTGTGTTCCCTTCATGGGGTGCCGCCGGTCGGCGGCGCTGGGATGCCATGCGGAGGCGTTGCTGTACAGGACGTTTCGGCATTGACCGCCGTCGGCTTCCGGGCGTCGGATGCCACAGTGACGGCGGGACTGCGGGACCTGGTTTCCCACCGCGATGGCCGGGCATCGGCCGCCGCACCCATGGCGGGAAACTGCGGGTGAATCGAGGGAAGCTAGCTGGTGGGCGTGTCATCAGTCTCCGGCGCAACCGGTTGGCATCGCGCCGGTGAAACCGCCGGGTTGGCGCAACCTCCGGTCAGCGTTGGACGCTCCCGTGTTCCGTCATCGACAGCCGGGCATCGGCTGCGGTGGTGATGGCGGATCTGCGGGATCCTCGTCCTCACCACGGCGGCCGGGCATCGGTCGCCGCACCTGGTGGAGACTTCGGGGTGATCGCGGGTATCCGGTGGTGCTGTGTTCCACCGTGGCGCGCCGTCCTGTCCGGGCACTGTTCCGGTGCTGCCCCGACTCTGTGCGGGGTGGGCGTGCGCGGACAGCCGGAGGGCAGCGTCGGCGACCAAGCTCTGCGCATTCGACGGAGGATTTGGGGAGCGCAAAATGTTGTCGGTCACCGTGTGCGTGCTGGGTCTGACGTGCCGACACGCCGTCCGCGTGGTGTCCGCCCGGTTGCGGGATGTTGCCGGCGTGCAGTCGGTCGAGGTGGACGCCTCGGCCGGGTTGGTGGTGGTCCGCGGATCGGTCGATGCCCGGGAGGTCCGCGCCGCGTTGGTGGAGGCCGGTTACCCGCCTGAACCTCTCAGTGGTTGACCCGGCGGACGCTCCCACCTGGTGGGTCGACCTGCTCGGTCAGCGCCCGGTTCACCGCGGCGGCTGTCGCCTCGATCGCGGCCGTTTCGCTCGGCGTGGCGCGGCGGTCGTAGGTGTCGCGAACCGCCGCGGCCCGGGCCAGCAACTCGGCAGCCCGTTCAGGTTCGTGGTTGGTCAGGGCGGCGCG